>NZ_CAMLMJ010000048.1 GCF_946481145.1 uncultured Sediminibacterium sp. | reverse complement strand
ATGCCGACAAAAACGTCGGCATTCGAATCCAGTCGTCCCGACAGAAGAAGAGGTTGAGTGATTACTTAACCTCTTTTTTTTATGCAAGACAGTCATCTGGTCGAGACGTTAAAGTCTCGATGCCGACAAAAACGTCGGCATTCGAATCCAGTCGTCCCGACAAAAGAAGAGTTTGAGTGATAACTTGACCTCTTCTTTTATGCAGGATTGTCGTCTGGTCGAGACCATAGAGTCTCGTTCTTCAATGAATAGGGGGCGCTAAAAAAAGCATACCCTGCAGAGAAGGAAGTGTAAGATTCAATTTGCTGCTATTTGCTTTTCACCCCAACTTCTCATTTGGCTAATAACAGGAATTAATTCTTTTCCAGTTTCGGTAAGTGAATATTCAACTTTTGGTGGAACTTCATAATAAACTTTTCGCTTAATTAATTTGTCAGCTTCCAGTTCTTTAAGTGTTTGGGTTAGCATTTTTGGTGTGATGCCCACCACTGCTTTTTTTAATTCCCCATACCTCAAAATTCCATCTCTCAATATCCATAAAATTCGACCCTTGTACTTTCCGCCTATGCGTTGGAAAGCATAGTCAACTGCACAATGCGCTTTTTTAATATTATTCTTCATTTAATTCAAAATTTAAAATATTGATAATCAATAATACTACCGTTTTGGTATGTAGGATACTTAATTGTATGTACTTTCTGTAAAGGTATTAAGTAGTTTTCTTTGAAAAAAAATTAACTACAATAAATCAAAATTGCAATGAGCGTGTTTATCAAAAGAGTATTTCATTTCCCCATTACAAAAATTATCATCGGTATCGTAGTCTGTTTTTCTCTATTTGTATTAGTGCAAAACTTTGTATTAAAACCGGTTTTTTATAGCATTATTCAGGAAAAAAATATTGCCAACCCGATTATTCATATTATTTCTTTACTGGTGTTGTTAGCTGCGTATTACTACTTATTTCGGTTTTATGATAAAAGTAAAATCACAGAGCTATCTACAAAATATTTGTTCAAAGAAATGTTTGGAGGGTTTTTCTTTGGCTTTATTACAATTTCATTATGTGTTTTCATTTTATACGTATTAGGGTATTATCAAGCTAATAGTATTACAACGGCTTACTATCCAATAAAATTTTTTACGTTTTTAATGTTTGCGGCGATTGTTGAAGACTTATTTCATAGAGGGTTAATAGTTCGTGTTTGTGAAAATTGGCTAGGAACTAATCTGACCCTCGTTATTGCAATGTTAGTAGAACTTCAACAACACTTTTTCAATCCCAATTCCAACCTCTTTAGTTTTCTTTTATACTTAATTTGGGGTTTTACGATGGGCATGATGTTTATTTATACTAAAAGAATTTGGCTGCCATTTTTCTTTCATTTAGGCTGGAATTTTTCTCAACCATTTTATGGTTCAAATCTCTCTGGATTAAATGGTATGGGCAGTATCATTCAATCAACATTCAGCGGTCCCGAGCTATTAACAGGGGGCGTTTTTGGAATTGAGAATTCAATTATCACGCAAGCTTTTCTCTTATTTATCGGAATTGTACTTTATTGTCTTGCAAAAAAAGAAGGCAGAATTGTCAAAGGCAGATTGTTTAAAAGATGAATTTAAAAAATGCGTTTTTATCTCTTGAAAAATATTTCTCGCCAAAGATTATAGGCGAAGTAAACGACCAATATATTAAAGTTGTAAAAATAAAAGGTCAGGAAGTGCCTTGGCATATGCACGAAAATGAAGATGAATTATTCTACATTGTAAAAGGGACGCTTTTAATGGAAATTGAAAATCAGCCAATCTTACATTTAAAAAAAGGTGACCTGTTTGTAGTAAATAAAGGGAAAATGCATAGAGTTTCTTCAGAAAAGGAATGTTTAATAATACTTATTGAATCTAAAACCACTGAACATACGGGTAATGTAAAATCGTCAATAACAAAATCAGTAGACCAGCAATTTTATTGAAATTGCTTATCAGCAGCATATTCAAGAGTCAAGTCGTAAATTTAACAGTAGCCAATGCTGCCCTCTAGGATATACCTGTTAATATCAAATAAGTATTAGTTAAAATAGACTTACTATCCACACACTGTTTCTTTTTAGTTTTATGGTTAATTGTCAAAAGAACAATTATTTGTACAATAACCTGCCTTTCCGGGTTATCAAGAAAATGCTTACGATATGAAAATCAACAAATTTTGCTTGCGTTTTTGCTTCTCTTTTTTCGTCCTGTTACAAGGTATCAGTACATCTTACGCCCAAGGTGGCGACCAGATTCTTGATGGTATTGGTGAAACAGGTTTAATAGCCCGTTATCTTTTTAATGGTGATACCAGAGATTGGTCGAGGAATAACCTGCATGGTCGTCCGGGTACACAAGTGAAATTTGCAGAAGATCCCCGTTTTGGAAAAGTATTATCGCTTTCAGGAGATACCAGTTCATATATCAGTTTACCTTCCGAGGCACTTACCGATCTTGAATCGCTCAGTATTACGGCATGGGTGAACCTCAGATCAGCAAAATCGGGTCAGCATTTTTTTGACTTTGGTCAAAGTGCAAACAAACATTTCTTTGTAGCCCCGGCTGGAATCAACAATCAGGAGGGCTTTCAGACAGCGCTGGTAACAGATGTGACTGGCAAAAAAATGGTATCTGCACCTGCTATTGAATTAAACAGATGGGTACATGTTACTATAGTTATTGATATTCCCTCTAAAACATTGCTTACCTATATCGATGGAAAATTAGCGGGAGAATCAAAAGAAATTCCAAAAGAACTCAGTGATGTATTTGGTCAACAAAACGCAGATAAAAAACTCTTTATCGGTAAATCATTAACAGCAGGTAATCCATACCTGGATGCAATGATTCGTGATTTTCGTATTTATCGCGTGCCATTGAATATGACACAGTTAACCAGTGTATTTAATAATTCAAGGAGAGGCATTAACCAGGGCGGGGTAAATACCAGAAGGGTAGAAGAAGACCTCCCCAAATTTGCGCCAACAGAGCCACAACTGTATAATTCTTACCTCGTAAGTGTAGCAGATGTAAAAGTGACAACAGAAACAGGTAACCTGCCAAGATTACCCAGTTATATAAATGGTACTTATAAAGATGGATTCAAGGGCCCGAAAGTAAGGGTGGTCTGGCCGGCAGATACAGACAATAGCGCGGTGCTCAAACCAGGTACCTATACTATTACCGGACGTGTTGCCGGAACAAACTTTCAGCCCAAAGCAATTGTTACCGTAAAAAACAGCAATAAACAAACACAACCTATTGCTAAATTAAAACCCTTCGAATTAAAACAGGTGGTATTGCAAAATGATCAGCAAGGCAATAAATCAAAGTTTATAGAGAACCGTGATAAATTCATTTATACACTTGCTAAAACAGATCCTAATTCGTTCCTGTATATGTTCCGTCATGCATTCGGACAAAAACAACCGGAGGGCGCAAAAGCCTTAGGTGTTTGGGATAGCCGCGATACAAAATTAAGAGGCCACGCAACGGGCCATTACCTCACCGCTATAGCCCAGGCTTATGCAGGCACTGGTTATGATAAAACACTACAGGCAAACTTTGCCCAGAAAATGGAATATATGGTGAATACCCTGTACGATTTATCACAATTGTCGGGTAAGCCAAAACAGCCGGGAGGTCCATTTGTTACCGATCCGACTAAAGTTCCGATGGGACCAGGTAAAAAAGAGTATGATTCAGACTTGAGTGATACGGCTATCCGTAACGATTACTGGAACTGGGGTAAAGGGTTTATCAGTGCCTATCCGCCCGATCAATTCATTATGCTGGAGAAAGGTGCTAAATATGGCGGACAGAAAAACCAGGTTTGGGCACCGTATTATACCCTGCATAAAATACTTGCAGGCTTAACAGATATATATGAAGTGAGCGGGAATAAAAAAGCACTTGAAATAGCTTCCAATATGGGTGATTGGGTATATGCACGATTAAGTCAGGTGCCTACGGACACATTGATTAAAATGTGGAATACCTATATCGCCGGTGAATTTGGGGGAATGAATGAATCAATGGCCAGGTTATACATCATCACCAAACAACCCAATCATCTCAAAACTGCACAACTGTTCGATAATATCAGGGTGTTTTTTGGAGATACACAACATTCGCATGGACTCGCTAAAAACGTAGACCTTTTCAGGGGCTTGCATGCTAACCAGCATATACCTCAAATAGTAGGTAGTGTGGAAACATACCTGGCTACCAATAACCCCGAATACTATCATATAGCAGATAATTTCTGGTATAAAATGGTGAACGATTATATGTATAGTATTGGTGGGGTAGCAGGAGCCCGTAATCCGGCAAATGCTGAATGCTTTATTGCGCAACCCGGTACGCTGTATGAAAATGGGTTTGCTTCCGGTGGACAAAATGAAACCTGCGCAACCTATAACATGTTGAAACTAACCGGAAACCTTTTCATGTTTGATCAGAAACCTGAATACATGGATTATTATGAACGTAGTTTGTATAATCATATACTGGCATCCGTAGCTGAGAATACACCAGCCAATACATACCATGTGCCCCTAAAGCCCGGTTCTATAAAACAATTCGGGAATCCTAACATGACTGGATTTACCTGTTGCAACGGAACAGCTATTGAAAGTAGTACCAAACTACAGAACAGCATTTATTTTCATAGCATAAATAACCAGTCATTATATGTAAACCTCTTCGTGCCCTCAACTTTAAACTGGACAGAAAGAAATATTTCCATTGAACAAATAACCAGTTTCCCTAAAGAGGACCAGACCAGTTTAAAAATAAAAGGTAATGGCAAATTTGCATTAAATGTGCGCGTGCCAGGATGGGCAACCAAGGGCTTTTATGTAAAGATTAATGGTAAGCAACATAAAGTTGCACCAGTACCTGGCTCATACCTCAAAATAGAGCGTAACTGGAAAGATGGAGATTTAGTAGAATTGAAAATGCCATTCCAGTTTCACCTGGATCCGGTGATGGACCAGCAGAATATTGCCAGCTTATTTTATGGGCCGATATTGCTTGCTGCCCAGGAAACTGAAGCAAGGAAAGAATGGCGAAAAATTACCCTGGATGCCAATGATATAAGCAAGTCAATAAAAGGCGACCCCACACAATTGCAGTTTACCATTGATGATGTTGTCTTCAAACCTTTTTATGAAACCTATGGTCGCCACTCAGTGTACCTTGATGTAAGACTTCAATAACAGACGATGATACGAAATGTAAAAAGGAGACTAATTATCTGGCCTCCTTTTTACATTTCGTATTATAAATAGTAAACCGGTCATCCTGATATATCAGCTTAATCATGATTATCCGCGTTCAATTCCCCTCTGTGAAAGGGGTAATAAATTTAGTCTCATGAATTAGCGAAAAAAATACTCCCTCAAAAAAGCTAATCCCCAATTTTCCACCTTAACGCACGGAAGCAATAGTTTCCCTACTTTTATGCTATCGTTTGCGAGATATGGTGGAAAATGCGTCATACGACAACCAATTTTTACTTAGTCAGCTTGCCCAAAGTGATGAACAGGCTTTTATGACCCTATACCAGCGGTACTGGCAGAAAATATTCACCATCGCAAATAATCGCCTGGAAAATAGTCAGGAAGCAGAAGATATCGTTCACGATGTATTTATAAGTCTTTGGCAAAATCGGCATACCCAGCAAATACAGCAATTAGAAAATTATCTGGCTGTTGCAACTAAATACATAGTCCTTGGTCGAATTAAATCAAAGCTTCGGGAAAGAAAATACCGTGAATCAGTTGATACTGCCATGGTCGTTGAAATGCCTGTCGAAAGCAGTCTTCATTACAAACGAATTCTACTGAAAGTTAAAACCGAAGTAGAAAAGCTCCCCGAAAAATGTCGCATCATCTTCCAATACAGCCGAAATGAAGGCATGTCTGTAAAACAGATAGCCAAAGTGATGCATATTTCTCCTAAAACAGTAGAAAACCAACTTAACAAAGCCCTACGCCACTTACGTACTGCCGTCCGTACTTTCTTACCTCTTTTATTGATGGTACTTACCCATATCTAGCACCGAAGGTGCGGATGTCTGATGTCTGATGTCTGATGTCTGATGTCTGATGTCTGATGTCTGATGTCTGATGTCTGATGTCTGATGTCTGATGTCTGATGTCTGATGTCTGATGT
>NZ_CAMLMJ010000047.1 GCF_946481145.1 uncultured Sediminibacterium sp. | reverse complement strand
GATTTTCAAGATCTATCATGATAAATCTTGAAAATCATGATAATCCGTGTTCTATCCTACCCTTGACCTACAGCCAGGAGCTATTTTTCCCCGGACACATTGGTTCAACAAGCAAATATCTACCCATCTCATCCCCATCCGATCCCCATCAACCCCCGATCAAAGTCCCTCCTTTATATAAAGATTGGATATAGGAATTTGAAGGATGTTTATGATGATTTTTATTCATGTTATACAAATCTCTTAATTGAACCTGCTATTTTAAGACTTGTTTTATACCCACTTATGAGAGGACATTTGTCGTATAGCTCATGGTGCAGGGGTTATCGCAGGATGCCAGGTTCAGTTCCATTCTTCATTTTTTTTCGCCCGACTCACTGAAAACCTATAGTTTTAGTGCGCTCAAAAAAATACAACATGCTTAGAAAAACTTGCTTCAGGCTGCTTTGTTTGTTGATGCCAGCCATCACTATGGCGCAGCAAACTACCGAGTATCCTAACGATTACCTTAGTCCCGAATTCCATGCTGGCCGCAGAGCTGCATTCAGGGAAATGATGCCGGATAATTCCGTAGGTGTATTTTTCGCTTCGCAGGTAAGGGTAAGAAACAATGATGTTGATTACCAATATGCACAAAGCAAAAATTTTTACTATTTAACGGGACTTGAAGAACCCAATTCACTTCTTCTGCTCTTCAAAAAACCAGTAACCATCCTTGGTGCCACCGGAACAGAGTTCATTTTTGTACAGAACCGCAATCCACAACAAGAAATGTGGACAGGTAAAATTTTGGGTGTGGATGGCGTTAAGAATAAATACAAAATAGCGAACGTATTCACCAACGATAAATTCACTGCCAGTACTTTCGATTTTAATACGGTAGATACCATATTGAGTTTATATAAAGGAGAAGATATTCTATCGAAATACAGCAACCGCGACCAGTTATCACGTATGGCGGCTATTGTAGACAACTTCATCACCGAATCAAAAAAACCACTTGGCGATCGCTCTACACGTATGATCATGTCGTCATTACGGGGGATTAAACAGCCGGAAGAAATTAAGCTGCTGGAGAAAGCTGCAGCTTATAGTGTTGAAGGTCACAATGATGTGATCCGCGCTGTAAAACCTGGCATGACAGAATACCAGGCTCAGGCTATTATGGAATATAATTTCAAGAAAAATGGCTCTGAATATCCTGGCTATCCAAGCATCAACGGTTCATCTGAAAACGCTTGTGTGCTTCACTATATTACCAACCTGCGTAAAATGAATGACGGTGATTTGTTGTTGAGTGACTGTGCAGCTGAATACCATGGTTATACCGCCGATGTTACTAGAACCATTCCGGTTAATGGCAAATTCACCCCGGAACAGAAATTGATTTATGAACTGGTATTAGAAGCGCAGGATTCTGGTTTTGCAGCCTGTAAACCAGGCGCACCATTTGGAGATGTAGATGCTGCCGCACGTCGTGTAGTTAACCGTGGCTTAATCAAGCTGGGCATTGCTGCCAATGAACAGGAAGCACGTCAGTACTTTCCACATGGCACATCGCACCACCTTGGGTTAGATGTACATGATATGGGTCCACGTATTTTACAGGAAGGTGTTTACATTACTGTGGAACCTGGTATTTATATTCCTCCTGGAAGCAAATGCGACAAAAAATGGTGGAGTATTGGTGTTCGTATAGAGGATGATATCCTGATCACCAAAGACGGACATCGTAACCTCTCTGCCGGCTCACCACGCTCGGTTGCAGAAATAGAGAAGATGGCAAAGCAGAAAAGCATATTTGATAAATAAGAAATAAGGAACATGGAATAAGAAATCAGGAAGTAGGATTTGTTTTTCCCTTTCTGATTTCTTATTCCTTATTTCTTATTTTTCTGTTTCATCTCTCTTCTACAGTTTCGGATTATTTTTATGTCTCTCCGCGTCGCGGATATTTTTCTTTTCAAAATTCTTCTCCAGTGCCTCTGTCAGATTTACGCCTGTTTGGTTGGCCAGACAAATTAATACCCATAATACATCGGCCATTTCATCGCTGAGTTCTTTGCCTTTGTCGGATTCTTTGAACGACTGTTCCCCGTATTTTCTCACCATCAGTCTGCTTAACTCTCCGACTTCTTCCATTAAAATGCCGAGATTGGTTAATTCATTGAAATAACGCACACCAGTGGTATTAATCCATTGGTCTACCTGTTCCTGAGCTGCTGCTATGGTCATAATGATTTGTTTTGATGGTTGATGGGGGCATCAGCATGAATGGTTTTTATTTTCATCACTGTTGCTATTGAATAAGCCCGTTGTTTAGCAAGCTCGGCTTTATCGCCACTGAATAATTCATCTACTGTTGCCTGGAATAAAGTTACCCACTGATTGAAATGAGCGTCTGTAAAAGGCGACTTTTCATGCAGGTGTTTATGTGCCGCAATCGCATTTGCTTTGTATCGCGCCACACCAAACAACACCGTTTCCCAGAAATCTATAATAACAGGTAGGTGCTTTTCCAGATCCATTTGCATTACAGAAGTAAAATAATGCCCGATAACAGCATCAGGAATGGCTTTCTGATAAAAGGCACGCATGAGTGTTTCAATATCTGCCCGACTTTGAATGTCCATTACTCTTTGTTTTTTGAATCCATCACAATGGTTACCGGACCATCGTTCAGTAAACGCACTTTCATATCGGCACCAAAAATACCAGTTTGCACCGGCTTACCCAGATCACCAGATAACTGTTTAATCATTTCCTCATACATGGGAATGGCAATATCAGGTTTGGATGCACGTATATAAGAAGGCCTGTTGCCTTTTTTAGTACTGGCATGCAGGGTAAACTGGCTTACCAGTAAAATTTCACCATCGACATCTTTTACCGATAAATTCATCACCCCATCGGCATCGTTGAATAATCGAATGTTTACGATTTTATTACTTAACCATTCTATATCTTCTTTGGTATCAATGTCTTCAATACCCACAAGTACCAGTAAACCATGTTGTATACTTCCTGTGATGTGCCCATCAACCTGAACACTTGCTTCACTTACCCTTTGAATCACAATTCTCATAATTGATTCCGCTTTTTGTACGAACTTTATTTTGTAATGAAGATAGATATTAGAACCGAAATACAATTCCAGACTGCACGCAGTGGCGGCAAAGGCGGTCAAAATGTGAACAAAGTGGAAACCATGGTAGAAGGCCGCTGGAAAGTGGCAGACTCTGTATTTTTTACCGATGAAGAAAAAGCCATGATCATAGATCGACTAAGCAATCGGATTACAGATGATGGTTATCTGCTGGTAAAATCACAATCTGAAAGATCGCAATTGGGCAATAAGGAGGAAGTGATCCGTAAAATCACCCAGCTTATCACTACTTCCCTTATTAAAAGGAAAATTCGCAAGCCCACAAAACCCAGTAAAGCAGCGAAGGAGAAAAGATTGGAGTCAAAGAAAATGCATACCCGTAATAAAGCGCAAAGAAAAAAAATCAACAAGAACGATTATCTCTGAATTGTGAAAAAAATATTCTGCCTCTTATATCTCATAACCTGTTTTTTTGCTGAAGCAAGGGCCCAAAAAGTTCGGCCACTAACCATACAATTCGTTAATCGATTCGGTACCGACCCGCTAATACCAGAACAAACCTATTACCTGGGTAAGGATACACTGGTTGTAAATCGTTTCAAATATTATGTTTCGCATATTAAACTCACCAACAGCAAGGGCAAAATTTTCACACTAGCCAATGAATATTTCCTGATAGATATTGCTGATGAAAAAACTACCCGGTTAACACTAAGCGTTCCGGAAGATGATTATGTTGGCATTGGTTTTTTATTAGGTGTTGATAGTATCCGCAATGTATCCGGCGTTCAAACAGGTGCATTGGATCCATTGCAGGGTATGTTCTGGACCTGGAACACCGGTTATATCATGGCCAAACTAGAAGGAACAGCCAGTAGTTCGATGATTGCGGGTAAACAGTTTACCTATCATATTGGAGGATTTCGCAACAACCAGAATACCACAAGAAATATTGAATTAAAGAGTCCTGTATTTACCCATTCAATATCCATTGTTGCAGATGCTTCTGTCTGGTTCAAAGACATTGATATTGCCAAAACGCCTATTTGTCATAGCCCCGGTGCACTGGCCATTCGTTTTGCCAATAATTACAGCACCATGTTCTCGATCAACCAGCAACCATGAGGTATTCAAGAACCATAATAACCATTGCCATTCTTGCTTCGTTGTCTATTTCATGGATCACACTCAACAACATTATTAAACCAACACCTGTTTCTTTTATAGTTCCGAAGGGTTGGCCTAAACCGGTATATGATTTTAAATCGAACCCACTTACCAAAGAAGGTATTGAACTTGGCAGACAGCTATTTTATGATACACGATTGAGCAAAGACGGATCTATCTCATGCGGTACCTGTCACCAGCAATTTGGTGCATTCAATACTTATGATCACAACCTGAGTCATGGTTTTAATAATTCTCTCACCACCCGCAATGCACCTGGATTATTTAACCTCGCCTGGCAAAAAGAATTCATGTGGGATGGCGGTATAAACCATCTGGATCTTCAGCCATTGGCACCTATTACTGCAGAAAATGAAATGGCAGAGAACCTCGTGAACCTCATTAAAAAGCTACAGGCAGAAAAAGCATACAGGCAATTATTTAAAGCTGCTTTTGGCGACGAAACCATCAGTACACAACGTATTACCAAAGCACTCAGCCAGTTCCTGCTCACTTTTGTAAGTAGCAATAGCAAATATGATCGGGTGCAAAGAGGACTTGACACTTTTATTCTCCCGGAAAAATTGGGATACGAAATCTTTAAGCAGAAATGTGTTAGTTGTCATACCGAACCCTTATTTACCGATTACAGTTACCGTAATATTGGTATGCCTCTTGATCCTTTTCTTAAAGACCTTGGTCGCATGAAAATTACCAATGAAAGCAGTGATTCACTGAAGTTCCGTGTACCCAGTTTGAGAAATGTAATGCGCACTTTTCCTTATGGGCACGATGGTCGCTTTTTTTCCATCATAAGTGTAATGGATCATTACAGGAAAAATATGGTGATCGGGTCAACCACCGACAGCTTGCTAAAAACCAGGCTTCCTCTATCCAATTTTGAAATAGGACAAATCACTGCATTTCTATACACACTTACCGATACAAGCTTTCTCAATAACCCAAACCTTGCCCAACCAGGCAAAGGAATCAGTACCACCGCTCCGGCAGATATTCATAATAATTAATGAATGTTCCGGGCTATTCTTGAATTTAATGGGAAGAAATACGATGTTTGTGGAAAGAGTCCGAGAGACCGGAAGTCCGAAAGTCCGAAAACAGCTGATTCTTATCTTTCGGACTCCGGACTTTCGGACTAAAAAAATTGCATTGAGTAGTATCAAAAAATTAGCAGGACAAACATTATGGTACGGTGTTCCCACCATTGCCAGTCGCTTTTTGGGGTATGCACTGAATATTCTGTTATTCTGGTGGTATGAACCAAGCAGTACAGCGAGCATTACGCAGATATATGCGTTAATTCCTTTCTTTAATATTTTATTTACCTATGGACTTGAAACAAGCTATTTCAGGTTCATTCAGGATAATGATAAAACAAAAGTGTTTAATACACTCACCATATCTATTCTTGTAAGCACCATTATTTTCACTGGCCTTCTTTTATGGCAGTCACCGGCTATTGCTAAACTGATTGATTTCGCTGACCATCCGGAATACATCAGGTGGATGGCCTGGATCCTTTTTTTTGATACTATTTCTATCATCCCCTTTGCCAAACTTAGGCAAGAGGGCAGACCAAGGATGTTTGCATTTATTAAGGTATTCAGTATTGCAGTGAATGTATTGTTGGTATTATTTTTTATTGGGTTTTGCCCAAAACTCTACAAAGAAGATCCACAAAGCGCCTGGTTATTTTTTTATGACCCAAGCATTGATATTGGTTATTATATCATTGCCAATGTTATCTCTGCTATCGTTACCTTACTCTTGCTCACCAAAGAACTTATCAGTTTCCGGTTCTCGTTCGACTTCAATTTGTGGAAGCGTGTAATGAATTATTCTTACCCATTGATCATTGTAGGACTTGGCGGCATGATCAATGAAATGTTGAGCAGACTTGTTTACACCAGGGTACTTAATTTACCTCGTGAAGAAGAATTGAGACAGTTGGGTATTTTCGGTGCCAATTATAAAGTAGCCGTACTCATTACCATCTTCATACAGGTATTTCGTATGGGTGCAGAGCCTTTCTTTTTTAACCAGGCAAAAGAAGATAATGCACAGCGCACTTATGCAAGGGTGATGAAGTTTTTCGTGATTACCTGTGCATTTATGTGGCTGGCTATTATGGTAAACCTTCCTTTGATAAAATATTTGTCGTACGGCTCTCATGCGGCTGAATATGGTGAAGGTCTTGGCATTGTTCCCATACTGGGAATGGGTTCTGTGCTCCTGGGTATTTACTATAACCTGAGTGTATGGTACAAGCTTACTAATAAAACGCTTACCGGTGCCTGGATTACCCTGGCCGGGGCGGCGATTACCATTCTCCTCAATATCTGGTGGATTCCTTTATTCGGGTATAACGGAAGTGCATGGGCAACATTTGCCTGTTATGCATTTATGATGGTCATTAGTTATAAGCTCGGGCAAAAATATTACCGTATTCCCTATGCAACTAAAAAGTTACTCGCTTATCTCACAATTGTTACCCTCCTTTTTTTAATTCACCAACTCTTTGTATACTTTGTTGATGCTTTATGGGCAGGAACTTTATTTGGACTGATTTTATTAGCTGTGTTTGCCTGGTTTATTTTATTGGTGGAGCGAAAAGAGTTTCAAAAAATGCCTGTAATTGGTAAATACATCAAATAACCCGAGTACACCTCTGCGGCTTCCTCTGTTATCTCATGTTCCCTGCGGTGAGTTTACTCGTTAC
>NZ_CAMLMJ010000046.1 GCF_946481145.1 uncultured Sediminibacterium sp. | reverse complement strand
GTTATCTCATGTTCCCTGCGGTGAGTTTACTCGTTACCGCAGGGAACATGAGATAACAGAGGAAGCCGCAGGGATTATTTTTTGACTTGCTTTACGAAGACACGGAATCGCTTATACAATTCGCCACCCAATTTTTCACATTCTGCCCGCATAGTATGATTTGTTTCAAGAATCAGATGACTATCCATATGCGTCATGCCTTTTGAAGAAGCTGTTTGAATAAGTGCCATTGCCATATATACATCAAGTCCTTTTCCTCTGTAACCTTCTTTAACTGCCCCCAATAAAAGATTTAGTTGTTTACTTTTTCGCATGGCCGAGAAAATATGAAACAATCCGAATGGAAAAAGTTTTCCTTTTGCTTTTTGCAATCCGATACTCAGGTCGGGCATTGCTACTACAAATGACAACAATTTACCTTTCTCGTCTGCAATAGCTTTTACAAAAGCAGGGTTCAGTATCGGTAAATACTGTTTGGCCATTTTATGTATTTCAGCATCCGACATTGGAACAAAGCCAAACAAAGGGGTATATGTTTCATTTATCAACTGAAATACAGGTACTATGTAGGGCTTAAGCGCTTTTCTACTGTTAAACTCCAGCAGTTTAAGTTTTTGGTTGCGGCCAATTCTGTCCAATATACGTTCATATAATGCAGGCAAATGATCAGGAATGGGAATGCGATAAGAAACGCAATCTAAATACTTATCATACCCCAGCGATCGGATTAATTCAGGCATATAAGCCGGATGTGCTGGTGTGGCAATTACCGGGAGGTGTTCCAGTCCTTCAACCTGAAACCCCTGTGGATCCTTATCGGAAAAACCGAAAGGTCCGATTATTTGTTCCATGCCATTTTTCTTCGCCCATGTTTCTACTGCTTGAATAAGTATGGAAGCAATTTCGATATCATTGATGCAGTCAAACTGAAAGAAGCGCGCTGTTTTTTCCTTTTGACGATCATTGTATGCATGATGTATGATGCCCATTATGCGTCCTGCTGCATGGCCATTTTTATAAGCTATCCAACGTTGAACAGTGGCAACTTGAAAAGCCGGATTCTTTTGCGGATCATGAAACTGGTATTCATCCACAAACAATGGAGGAACCCATCGGCTATCATTCGCATACAGTTTTGCGGGCAATTGGATGAATAGCTTTATATCCTTTGTTTCCGTTATTTCCTGAATGTATAAACCCGAATCGCGCATCACCAAACTTAAGTTTTTTATCTTTGCAATATGGCAGAAGACTTAAGCATCATTAAAGGTAATAAGCAAACACAGTATGAATCACTGATACCACAGATTAGAGCGCTGGTAGAAGGAGAAAACGATCTGGTCGCGAACCTGGCTAATATTGCGGCGGCATTAAAGGAACAATTTGGTTGGTTCTGGGTAGGATTTTACTGGGTTAAAAACGACGAGTTGGTATTGGGTCCATTTCAGGGTCCGGTTGCTTGTACCCGTATCAGAAAAGGAAGAGGTGTTTGCGGAACCAGTTGGGCAGAAGCAAAAACTTTGATTGTGCCTGACGTAGAAAAGTTCCCTGGACATATAGCCTGTAGCAGTCTTTCAAAATCAGAAATAGTAGTGCCTGTTATCAAAAACGGCGTAGTGCTGGGCGTACTTGATGTAGACGCCAGTGAATTAGACCAGTTCGATGAAACCGATCAAAAATACCTTGAGCAGATAGTTGGACTAGTGAATCTTTGATCTCTGATCTTTGAATTTCGATATTAACTCAAATCAAAGATCAAAGATCAAAGATCAAAAACTCAAAAATTTTCCATATCTTTGTATTATCAATATACTCTCTCTACACGACCGATTTCCTTCCGTGACAAAGTTCATCAGTCTTTAAACAGGTAGCTATAAGCATCCACCGTAGGAAGGTTATATAACAACTGAGCGAATTCAGTTGTATTTTATTTAAAATTTATTCCATTGACATTTGATTCATTGAATCTGATCGAGCCCATTTTACGTGCGCTCCAGACAGAAGGTTACACAAATCCAACTCCTATTCAACAACAATCTATTCCGGTAGTGCTTGAAGGACGTGATTTATTAGGTTGTGCGCAAACTGGCACAGGTAAAACTGCCGCTTTTGCAATTCCGGTTTTACAATTACTCTTTCAACAAAAAAATAATACACCCGGTATTAAGGCGTTGATATTAACACCAACCAGAGAACTGGCTATTCAAATTGATGAAAGCTTTGCTGCATATGGTCGTCATACCAATATTAGGCATGCAGTGATTTTTGGTGGTGTTTCACAGTTACCACAAACACAGGCATTGAAAAGAGGTGTAGATGTTTTGATTGCTACACCTGGTCGTTTACTTGACCTGATGCAACAAGGTTATATCAGCTTACAACAATTACAATTATTCGTTTTAGATGAGGCCGATCGTATGCTCGATATGGGTTTTATCCACGACGTGAAAAAAGTAATTGCTAAGATTCCTGCAAAGCGACAAACACTGTTTTTCTCTGCTACTATGCCGCCTGAAATTGCAGGTTTAGCAGGTAGTATTTTAAACAACCCGGTTAAAGTAGAAGTAACACCTGTTTCCTCTACTGCTGAAAAAATTGAGCAGTCGGTTTATTTTGTGGAGAAACAAGACAAACGTGCTTTACTGCAACATTTATTACAAGACAAACAAATTGAAACCGTACTCGTATTTACCCGTACTAAGCATGGTGCAGATAAAGTAGTAAAAGACCTGCATAAAGCTGGAATTGGTGCCGCTGCAATTCACGGTAATAAATCACAAAACGCTCGTCAGCGTGCCCTTACAGATTTTAAATCGGGTAACCTGCGTGTGCTGGTTGCAACAGATATTGCGGCAAGAGGTATTGATGTGGAACAATTATCGCATGTAATCAACTACGAACTACCCAATGTTCCTGAAACCTATGTTCACCGTATCGGCAGAACAGGTAGAGCAGGTGCTTCGGGTATTGCCATATCCTTTTGCGATGCAGAAGAAAAAGCGTACCTGAAAGATATCCAGAAACTTATTGGCATACCAGTTCCGCAAGTAAATGATCACCCGTATGTGATGAGCGATATTTCACTGACCAATTTCAAACCTGCGCCTAAACAACCGCAGCAGAGAACAGCTCATGGAAACCAGGGTCAGCGCCGATCATTCAGAGGTGGCGATCCAAGGAGATATGCTACGAATGGTCAACAACGTCAGAAAAGAGACTGGTAAACCCACCTCCTATTTATACAAAGCTATTTCGCTATTTTAGTAAAATGAAAATGCGAAATAGCTTTTTTCTTTTTATACTGGTATTATGGCAATCTATTTCGGTTGCGCAAAAACCATCAGCCCAATATTTTCCGCCTGCGGGAAAATGGGAACAACGTGTTCCGCAAATGATGGGCATTAACCCAACTATTTTACAGGATGCCATTGCATTGGCGAAAGCGGGAGAATCAAAAAATCCGCGTAGCATGGAGATCAATCATTACCGCACATTCGGTAAAGAACCTTTTGGAGAAGGCATTGGTCCATTTGCAGATCGGGGTGAAGCAACAGGTATCATCGTTTACAAAGGCTATGTGGTGGCGCTGTGGGGCGAACCCGATCGTTGTGACATGACACATAGTGTTACCAAGAGTTTTTTATCGGCCATTGTAGGTGTGGCAGTTGATAAAGGCATGATTGGTTCAGTAAAAGATACTGTAGCTCGATATATTCCTCCTATTGAACTTTATCAACCACAAGAGCCTGTAAACAGGCCTGCAGAAGATATTGGCAAACCTCAACTGATTTCTCCTTTTGCTGGTACACATAACCAAACCATTACATGGGAGGATATGCTACGGCAAACAAGTGATTGGGAAGGCACACTTTGGGGTAAGCCTGATTGGGCAGACAGACCCGATGCAGATCCCAATAAATGGCTGAACCGCCCAAGGAACAAGCCGGGTACCAGTTATGAATATAATGATGTAAGGGTAAATGCACTGGCGCTGGCCGCCACCAGTGTTTGGAGAAAACCACTACCGCAGGCGCTTAAACAATATATTATGGATCCCATTGGCGCATCGAATACCTGGCGTTGGACAGGCTATCGTAATGCCTGGATTGTATTGGATGGTCAGCCTGTGCAGTCTGTAAGCGGTGGCGGGCACTGGGGCGGGGGTATGTTTATTAATGCCTGGGATATGGCCCGTTTTGGATGGCTTACGTTGAACCGTGGCAAATGGAATGGGCAGCAGTTATTGAGTGAAACATGGGTACAACAGTCCTTAACACCAACAGCTCCCAAAACCGATTATGGCTATATGAACTGGTTCTTAAATACGGGTAAGAAAATGTTGCCAAGTGCCCCGGAAACCGCTTTTACCCATGTAGGAAATGGAAATAACCTGATTTATGTAGACCCTGAGCATGATTTGGTGGCTGTTATCCGGTGGATCGACGGCCGCTCGCAGGATGCCGTGATTGGAAAAATCATTGAATCATTACCTGTTAAATAAATCAGGATACTAGTCATATTTTTTTAAGTAAAACCCCTACTTTTGCCACCCTGTTCTAAGAAAAGCGGATGTGGCGAAATTGGCAGACGCACCAGACTTAGGATCTGGCGCCGCGAGGCGTGTAGGTTCGACTCCTATCATCCGCACACTTTAACCAAGATTGGTTACAGAAATCCGCTTCGGCGGATTTCTTGTTTTTATACCCCTATTCTTACCAATCCATGTATGTCATAGTAAAAAGTTTTAAAAAATGCGGATTATGATCTTAATTATGCATGAATATAACATACCATGAAAATTATACCCATCTGCATCTATCTAGCAGCATTTAAAATCAGTATTTTTCTATGACCGGATGTTTAAATTAAGCTTTCGGAAATTTGAAAATGCATACCCTGCTTATCCTTGAAAAAGTAATACCTTTATTGAACAACTAAAAACATGCCCAAACCTAATTTCAATAAGCGTATATTTTGGGATGTAGATATTGAATCTATTGACTTTGAATCAAACGCCGTTTTTGTTATAGAAAGAGTATTTGAACGTGGTGACGTAGCTGATATCAGAGAGTGCCGGAGGTATTATAGCAAAGAGATTATTACAAACGCATTATTGAATATCAAGTTTATGCCTTTGCAGACCCTCTACCTAGCAGCTGCCGTGACCGAAAGAAATATTGAAGAATTCAGATGTTACAAACTCAGACAGTCGAACCAGGCACATTTGCCTTATTAAAACAATTGATGGATATTCCAGCCCTCGCCAAATTTTCACTAGTTGGCGGGACCGCTCTTTCACTCAAATACGGACACCGGATATCTGTAGATATTGATTTGTTTTGCGAGCAGGGTTTTGAGCGGGACACAATTCTGAACGATCTCCAAAGCTTTTTCGGAAAAGACTTTGTTTATGATGGAAAGATCACTAACTGGGCGATTTTCGGATTTATTCATGATATCAAAGTAGATATAGTTCACTACACTCACCCTATGATCGAGGAAAAAGAATTGATAGACGGGATAAGGATGTACAATACCAAAGATATTATTGCCATGAAGATTAATGCAATATTGGGCAGAGGGGTAAAAAAGGATTTCTGGGACATTTATGAATTGCTGCAGCATTATTCAATTGAACAATTGATCGACTACCATTCTCGTAAATTTCCTTCACAGCAATTAATGATTACCATACCACAAGCACTCGTTTATTTTGAAGATGCGGAACAAAGTCCTGAACCTATTAGCCTTAAAGGGCAAACATGGGATGAGGTAAAAAACTTTATCCGTAAGCAAGTAAACATTTATTTACAGTAAGCGCCTGTTTTCTACTTTTTCATCTTTAAATATTATTGCAATTTTTGTTCCTTGTTTTAATAAATAAGCGGATGTGGCGAAATTGGCAGACGCACCAAACTTAGGATCTGGCTATTTAGAAAGAAATATGATCAATCATAGTAAAAATGATCACCCCTGTTTAATTAATCAATTAACAAGTCTTAAAATCACTCATTTATCCCGGCTTCTTCCTTAAAAATATAGAGCGCCTAAGAATAGGCGCTCGCAATGCATTATTTAAAAACTGTGCATATGAGATTTAGATAGTAAATCTAATGTTTGTAAGCATAGCCCATCTTACATACTACCTGAATCACGATTTATTGATACTCACTTAGGAATTATCACAATCGAATTAAAAAACAGCATACAAAGAAGAAGAAAACATTACCCTTATTAAGTATAAAAATATTTGAGCACAAGTGATTAATGTAGAAGAATGCAAATTGCGCGTTTAATACTTTTACTGAACGGTAAAATCAGCTTTGAGACGGTAGCCATCACTGTCAGGGGAAATTGGCTGCAAGCTGCAAGCCACAAACTACAAGCCTTGATGGGTGCTTATTTTAGGCTTTCTGCAATTCTTGGAATAAATGACAGGGTTTGCGAATTTGTTTTGTAAAAATCCTACTCAAAATAAATATTTAATTACCACACTTACGCTTATGGATAATTGAATTCATAGTAAAAAAAGCTAGAAGCTAGAAGCCCGTAGCTAGAAGCTGCTCCTCGAATAGCAATGGCTTGAAGCTTATGACTCAACGCCACAGCTACACAGATTCAATCCAATTCCTGAATTCATGAACTTTGGTTTGTGCAATGATAATAGGATCTGTATCTATTTTCATTTTGATCATAATCCTTACTTTATCAATCTGCTTGAAGGACGAGATAAATTCAATATTGATGATTTGTTGTCTGTTTACCCTGAAAAAATACTTCTTACACAAATCACTCTCCAACTCCCCGATATTCTTCTGTACAAAAAACTTTTTTGCATATTTATCTACAGCAAAAGTTATTTTGTTTTGAACATAAAAAAATACAATATCTGTCAGTAAGACCGGCAGATACTCTTTTGTTCGTTTTAACAGGATTCTTTTTTTTAAAGGAGAACTATCTTGTGTATCGGCTGCATTCTTTTCAGGAAGAATCGTTCGCTCAACAAAGGATTTAATTTTTTCAAACTTATCCAGCGCCCGCTCTATTTCCGATTCATTTAATGGAACAGATAAAACATCAATATAATTATTCAACCCATCACGATCCTCCTGCTGTAGTGAATTGGATATAAGAATGATGGGGACATCTGTAATTGCTGAAAATATTTTTTGATGTTTGATTGCATTAATCGCATCAGTATCGCAGATAACCAAAGTATGCAATAGACTAACTTCATTTTGATTGATCGGATCTAAAAAATCAGTAAAGCTGCCTGCAACATAATAATCAGTGAGGGTCTGTAAATATTCACTAATGAACGTTACTTTAGACTCATCTGAGCTGATGATGACAATAGGTATAGCCATGTTAAATAATACAATTTAACTGCTCAGAGTAGGGGTTTTAGATAACAGAATTTAATTCACAATTTTACCTGCTATTAAATCTTCTGTAAGCCCAAGATACAACAAAACAGAAATACTAATGAAATGTTAAAGCAATAAATAGTCAATTAAGTAAATATTAATTTTTCACTTATATGAAACAGTTTTCCAAAAAAAATCATTTGACCAACTAATGAGTATTTTACACATTAGTTTTTTATTACGCACCACTCCATGAAATATTTCGTTACGATCATTTAATTAAGCTGGCCTTTTATTAATTACTGGTCATAGAAAACATAGCGATACTTTTTTGCATTTGTTTGCTGCATTGTTATTTGTTGTTTAGACAGTCTTTTCATTAATCCAGACCTATTTTTTATGAATTCGGATGCACACACTCTCGAAAAACAAATAAACATTGTGTCTTCAGTTTTTAAATTTTATTTAAAAACTGCTTATGAAAAGAAAATTCGCTTTTTTCGCCCTTCTATTGCTTACGGCAATACAGGTTTGGGCGCAAAACAGAACTGTTACAGGTAAAGTAACAGACCAAAAAACAGGGCAACCCCTGGTTGGTGTTACAG
>NZ_CAMLMJ010000045.1 GCF_946481145.1 uncultured Sediminibacterium sp. | reverse complement strand
ATCCTGAAAATCATGAAGATCTGTGTTCCATCATACGCAACACCTACAGCTCACGATTAAATTTCCCCGGACAGCAATGGCTAGAACCTTGCAGCCTATTTTCCCCTCTCTCTTTGTTAATTCATGCAGGAAAGTACAGCTACTAAAGTAGTGAGCCCTTACCTTTGCCGGATATGGGAATTGAAATTCGCATCGTAAATAAGTCATCTAACAGTTGTCCCGAGTATGCCACAACGGGTGCGTCGGGAATGGATATCAGAGCGGCTATTGATGAGCAGGTTGTATTGCAACCGATGCAGCGGGCTTTGTTGCCCACCGGACTTTTTGTATCAATCCCAGAAGGCTATGAAATCCAGATCCGCCCGCGAAGCGGACTGGCCATTAAGCAAGGAATCACTTGTTTAAATACACCTGGCACGATTGATGCAGACTACCGTGGTGAAATAAAAGTAATACTGATCAATCTTTCTGCAGAGGAGCAAACCATTCAGCCCGGTGATCGGATTGCCCAAATGGTGTTGCAGAAAGTTGAAAGAATTGAGTGGCAGCCCACAGAAACACTGGATGAGACGGATAGAGGAACAGGTGGGTTTGGAAGCACGGGGAAGACTTGAGGATGGCAGATGGCAGATGGCAGATTTTATGGCTGATGTCGGATGGCGGATGTCGGATTTGAGAGGGATTTAGATGTCAGATAGCAGATTTCAGATTTGGGTGTATGGGGTAGGTATAAATTATTTTTGAGAGTAGCGTGTAATTAACCGTCAGCTTTTGCTAATGGCTAACAGCTAACAGCTAATAGCTAATAGCTTTTAATCGTTTTAAATAGTAGTTCAATTGAGAAGTATAGCATTAATTAGATCGAGGGTAGCAATCGTAAACAAGGTTCTGGTAGCTCGCAGCTCGCAGCTCATAGCTCATCGCTCATTGCTGCTTCTTTGTAGCTTGCCGCTTGTAGCTTGCAGCCTGTTCTCCTGCAAGACCGTTAAAAAAGTAGAGCAGATCCAGGAAGCGATTACCAAGAAAGATACGGCTCAGGTGGTGGTGATTAAAGAGTCGCCGGCAGTTGATTCTGCAGCAATTGTAGCAGATATCATGAGTAAAGTAGCTAAGAATAAGATCGACTTCAACACCTTCAATGCCAAGATTAAAGTGGATTATGAGGGGCCGGAAAAGAACGATAATTATACGGTGTACCTGAGTATGCGTAAGGATAGTATTATTATCATTAGGGTAAAAGGGTCTTTTTTGGGGATTTCTGCTGAAGGGCTTCAACTCAAAATCAATAGAGACAGTTTGACGCTAGTACGAAAAGTGGGGGAGAAATATGTGATGAACCGTTCTATCAGCTATTTACAGGAAGTAACACAAATACCTTTCGATTTTGCCACACTACAGGATATGCTCATTGGTAACCCTATTTTCATGAGTAATAACCTGATTTCTTATAAAAACAGTAATACCCAATTACTGGTACTAATGGTGGGCGATCTCTTCAAACACCTGATTAACCTGGATAAAACAGATAACAGGGTGCTCTACAGCAAATTGGATGATGTGGATGTACAAAGAAACAGAACCTGTGATATAACTTTCGGCAACTATCAGCCAATGGGAGACTATCTCTTTGCAGCGAACCGGAAAATTTCGATGGCGGAGAAGTCAAAATTGGATATTTACCTTGATTTTAAGGAGTTTACGTTAAATGATCCGTTAAAATACAACTTCGAACCACCAAAAAACTACAAGCGTAAGTAATTTACGACTAATTTATTCGTTGTATAACTGATCATCCTCCCGAGGGTTAAAATTTTCATCATGTTCAAACCGCTTTTTTGTTTTCTGATAGCTTCTTTATTGGTTATAACTACTTATGCCCAACAAACCCGTGAAGAACTACAAAAGCAGGAACAGGATATTAAAAAAGAACTGGCCGAACTTAACCAGTTACTTTCCCAAACCCAGAAAAACAAAAAGCTATCGCTTAGTCAACTGGCCATCATAAAGCGGAAAGTAACCATGCGCGAGCAATTGGTAAACTCTATCAACAGACAAATCAGAGACCTCGACAATACCATTTACCTGAATGAAAGAGATATTTACCGCCTTAGACGTGAACTGGATACACTTCGGGTGAAATATGCGAAGAGCATTGTGTTTGCCTACAAGAACAGGAGCAGCTATGAATACCTCAATTTCATCTTCTCTTCCAAAAGTTTTAATGATGCCATCAAAAGAATAACCTATCTCAAGAGTTATCGCCAGAACAGGGAAACACAGGCAGATGCAATTATACAGTCGGAGCAATTGCTCAAATCAAAAATTGAACTCCTGAGCAGCAATAAAAAAGAACGCGTAACCACCCTGGAAAAACAAAGTGAACAACTCAAGGTATTACAGGATGATAAAAAAGTGCAGGACCAGGTAGTCGCACAACTAAAAGGAAAAGAAAAGGAACTGTCGACCCAAATCCAGAATAAAGAAAGACAACGCCAGAAGATGCAGCAGGCATTGATGGCCATCATCAGAAGAGAAGCCGATGAAGCTGCGAGAAAGGCAAAGCTAAAAGCTGCAGAAGATGCTAAAAAAGCCGCTGCTAATAATACCAAACCAGCAGACGGAACGGCTAAACCAGCCACCGGTAATACTACCACAGCTAAAAATCCGGCCGTAAATGAACCGCTAGAAACAAAAGTAGTAGCAGACAGGCCATATACCGTTTTTGAAACCACACCCGAAGGAAGAGAGATATCTATTCAATTTGAACAAAATAAAGGTCGCCTTCCCTGGCCCGTTGATAAAGGAAATGTATACGTGCCATTTGGTATCTCTACCGTACCCGGAACAAAAATTACACAGAAAAGTGATGGCATACAGATCGCTTTACCAGAAGGCTCTTCCGTAAAAAGTGTAGCAGATGGGGAAGTGGCATACGCCAGTGAAGTAAATGGAGACCTGGTGGTATTTGTACGTCATGGAAAATATTTTACTACCTATACGCAATTATCATCAATTTCAGTTGCAGTTGGGCAACAAGTAAAAGCCGGCTCTGTAATTGGCAGATCAGGCAAGAGCATCGACGGCGAAGGCGCCATCATTTTCATGATCAACAACGACAAAGGCACACTGTTTAACCCGGAGCAATGGCTTAAGCCGAGACGGTAGGGATGGGAAATAAGGAATAAGAAATAAGGAATAAGGAATGAGAAAGGGGGGGGGTAAATGAAGTAGGTAGCCACCCTTTTCTTTTTTTCATTTCCTATTTCTAGCTCCTGTTTCCTAACTTTCCTTTATGAATAGATCTCTGCATATAGAAAGGCTCAGTGCTGAAAAAATTTGGGATATGGTGGTAATTGGCGGAGGGGCGACGGGGCTGGGGATTGCGGTGGATGCGGCTTCCAGGGGGTATAAGATATTATTGGTTGAGCAGTATGATTTTGGGAAAGGAACTTCCAGCAGGTCAACCAAACTGGTTCATGGTGGTGTTCGATACCTGGAACATGGTAATCTGAAATTGGTAAAAGAGGCATTACGGGAACGTGGATGGCTACTTAAAAATGCCCCGCACCTAACTTCTGTACAACCATTTATTATTCCGGTAAAGAGTTTTTTTCAGAAGTTTTATTACGGTATCGGATTACGTATGTACGATTTTTTATCAGGAAAACTTTCACTGGGAAAAACAGCTTTTCTCTCCAAAAAACAAACACTCGATTTATTACCTGCCCTTGATCCTGCGAGAGTGAAAGGAGGTATTTTATATTATGATGGACAGTTTGATGATAGCCGTCTATGCATCGATCTGGCAGCCACTGCAGTATTACATGGGGCTACCCTGGTTAACTATTGTAAGGTTACGGATCTGATAAAAGAGAAGAAAAAAATCACGGGACTTCAAATTCAATTAACCCAAACAGGAGAGGAGTTTACTATTCACACAAAATCTGTGATCAATGCAACAGGTGTTTTCACAGATCATATCCTGAAAATGGACGATCCCGATGCTGAGAACCTGGTAGAACCTTCACAGGGTATACACCTGGTAGTCGATAAAAAATGTTTCCCCGGACATCATGCATTGATGATTCCTAAGACCGATGATAAAAGGGTATTGTTCGCGGTTCCCTGGCTGAATAAAATTGTTATTGGTACTACAGACACACCCGTAGATGAAATAACAGAAGAGCCATTGGTTTTAGAAGACGAAGTAGATTATATCCTCGCACATATTAACCGTTATGTAAAGCCTGCGATTGATCGAACAGACATCTTATCTGTATTTGCTGGTTTAAGACCGTTGGTTAAATCGAAGGAGAATACAAGTACTGCCTTATTATCCAGAGACCATGTACTTATGGTTTCTACAAGTGGATTGGTTACTATTACCGGTGGTAAATGGACCACCTATCGTAAGATGGCTGAAGATGCTGTTGACAATGCGGTATTTATTTCCAAACAAGACAAGCGCCTTTGCATTACAAAAAACCTGCCCATAGGAGACCCGATTGCGGTGAAGCATAAAAAAGAGGTCCTGATTAAAGAAAGGCCGGAACTTGATCAATACCTGCATCCTGAATTTACCTATAAATGGGTAGATGTTGTTTATGCAGTTAATCATGAAATGGCTATTACTGCAGAAGATGTGCTTGCAAGAAGAACAAGGATTCTTTTCCTGAACGCAAGTGCAGCAATAACCTCATTGGATACTGTGTTGTCATTAATGCGGGAATGTCTGAATGAATCTGAAACCTGGGTAAATCAGCAGCGCGAGAACTTTCACGAGCTTGCGAAAGGATACCTTTAATGCTATATATTTATATCCGATTGAATCCATCTATATGACAACATTCCTCAGCGAATTAATTGGCACTGCAATACTCATCATAATAGGTAATGGCGTAGTAGCAAATGTGGTATTGCCTAAAACAAAAGGAAATAACGGAGGATTATTATCTATCTGTTTTGGTTGGGGACTAGCCGTATTTATTGGTGTATATGTTACTGCATCCAGTAGCGGAGCGCATCTCAATCCGGCAGTAACTTTTGCCCTGGCATTTGCCGGTAAGTTTTCCTGGGCTGATGTGCCGATGTATTTAGCTGCTCAATTACTTGGTGCAATGTTGGGAGCATTAGCAGTATGGGCCACCTACCGCCAACATTTTGATATGGAAGATAACGCATCTGCTAAACTGGCTTGTTTTTCAACAGGACCTTCTATTCGTAATCCTATACAGAATCTGTTTACAGAAACCATTGCCACATTTGTATTTATTATAGGTGTACTTTTTATCACTAGAGCGGAACATAGTCTTGGTGCATTAGATGCTTTACCTGTAGCATTACTGGTAATGGCAATTGGCCTTGGACTGGGTGGTCCGACAGGCTGGGCAATTAATCCGGCTCGTGATTTGGGACCGAGAATCATGCATGCCTTATTGCCAATTAAAAACAAAGGAAATAGTGATTGGTCGTATAGCTGGATCCCGGTATTGGGGCCATTGCTTGGCGGCTCGCTGGCAGCATGGGTGTATTTGGTTATTAGCCTTTAGCTGTTAGCCATTAGCAAATTAATCGAACTAAGTATTGAAATTCTATTTATGCGGTAAATGGAACGCAGATTTATCATGATTATCATGATCATCATGATAAATCAGTGTTCCATCAAGCCTTCGTATATTAATTCTACCCCTTTTTCAAAATTATTTAATAAGCCAGCAGCAACCGGCTAAATGCTAATTGCTAACAGCTAATGGCTACCCCCTTTCTTCCCCCCAGACCGCATAAAAGGCAGGCTTAAATAGCCAGACTGAGAGGCTTTGGGTTTTCTTAGTCTGGTAGGTTTTTGGTATTCGTTGTAATAAATGCGTAGCAGGATAATGAAATAAGAAATTAAGAGAGGACCGAAAATAAGTCCGGTGATACCGAAATAATTTAAGCCTACAATAATACCGAGTACGGTAATAACCGGATGAACATCAGCCATTTTTTTAGCGAGCAGAAAGCGAACAATATTATCCATGCTGCTTAATACAATCGCACCCCAAAGGAGCATAAATATTCCCTGCCAGTTATTACCTGTAATGAGGAGATAAATTCCTGCCGGTATCCAAACCAGGCCTGTTCCAACAATTGGTATTACAGATGCAAAGCCGGTAATGAGTGCCCAGAAACCCGGATCTTTCATGCCTGTAATCAAAAATGCGAAGTAGGCCATCAATCCCTGCACCACTGCAATCAGTGGAAGTCCTAATGCATTGCTGAGTGTTTGTGCCCTGAGTTCTTTTCCAAATAAGGCAATCTGGCTTCTCTTAAACGGCAAGAACAGATAGAGTGAAGCTTCCATTCTGCTTCCATTGGTGATCATGAAGTACAAAAAGAAATACATCATGATGATAGAACTGAATAGGTTAACGCCTTGTGTTAGTGCAGAAGAAACAAAGTTGGTTACGTATGATTGGAGTTTGTTGATGTTTTCAGGGGAGAGAATACTGAACTGAAATTCTTTTTGTAAATAGGCGTCGATTTGGGCGAGGGGGTCAATAACGGAAGGGAAATCCTTTGTAGCCATCGAAATTTCCTGGTACATCATAGTACCGAGCATGGTGATGGGAAGCAGGATGATAAAAAAGGATACCAGGATCACAAGTATTGCGGTCCATGATTTACGCCAGTTTTTTTGTTTAATCAACCATTCAACTGGTTTTTTGCTCAACACATAAAACATGATGGCCCCAAGAAAAGCGGTAAAAAATGCCATAAGGCTGTAAATCAGGAAAATGGCAATCAAAAGAATGAATCCAAGAAAAATATAACGATTAACCTTATGGTCAGGGGTATTTTGCATAGAGCTAAATTATAATATAATATTGCTTTTAGTAGTAAAATACTGAATTATCAGTGATTTCCTGGGGAAAGCGTACTGAGAGCCGCAAGCTGCAAGTCGCAAGCTGCAAGTGTAGGGTAGGATTGAACACGGATTTTCATGATTTTCAGGATTTATCATGATAGATCTTGAAAATCATGAAAATCTGTGTTCTATTATTAGCAGATAGCCTAAAATAACTGCCAATAAGGGTTTGTAGCTTATGTCCTTTGGACCATGGACTATGGTCTATGGTCCATGGACACCATCTTTTTCAACAGCTAAAATTTAGTTGGCGAATTTGCCATTTTTTAAGGCACATCCCCTTACCTTTGCCGCCAAATCGGAAAACCTGTTTTCCGGCCCGAAAGGGTACATTTATAAAACCTAATTATATCTCCTGATATGGCTACAAAAGGTAAGATCAAACAGATCATCGGTGCGGTGGTTGACGTTCATTTTCCTGATAAAACTTTGCCTGAAATCTACAATGCACTTGAGATTTCCAAAGAAAGTGGTGAAAAACTGGTTCTTGAAGTGCAGCAGCACCTTGGTGAAGACAGTGTTCGTACCATCGCAATGGACGGTACAGAGGGTCTGGTTCGTGGAATGGATGTGATCGATACTGGTAAAGCGATCGCTATGCCTACCGGCGACGGTATCAATGGTCGTCTGTTCAATGTAACAGGTGATGCAATTGATGGTCTGCCGCAGGTAAGCAAGGCAAATGGTCGTCCTATTCACAATAAGCCCCCATTGTTTGAGAACCTGAGTACCGCTACTGAAGTACTGTTTACAGGTATCAAAGTAATTGACCTGATTGAGCCTTATGCAAAAGGTGGTAAAATCGGTTTGTTTGGTGGTGCGGGTGTAGGTAAAACCGTATTGATCCAGGAGTTGATTAATAATATCGCAAAAGGTTATGGTGGTTTGTCTGTATTTGCCGGTGTGGGTGAGCGTACCCGTGAGGGAAATGACCTGCTGCGTGAAATGATTGAAGCGGGTATCATGAAATATGGTGATGCCTTTAAACATAGCATGGAAGAAGGTGGATGGGATCTGAGTAAAGTGGATATGGAAGGATTGAAAGATTCAAAAGCAACTTTCGTATTCGGTCAGATGAATGAACCTCCAGGAGCTCGTGCACGTGTGGCATTATCTGGTCTGACCATCGCTGAATATTTCCGTGATGGAGATGGTACCGGTAAAGGAAAAGATATCCTGTTCTTCGTTGATAATATCTTCCGTTT
>NZ_CAMLMJ010000044.1 GCF_946481145.1 uncultured Sediminibacterium sp. | reverse complement strand
GTGGCATGTAGCCTGTGGCTCAGAAGATGCTAGCAAATTTTCCCCGGACAGCAATAGCTATTAGCCATTAGCCTTTAGCAATTGCCCATATAGGCAGGCAATAATTACTTTCTATTTTGGGTTGGCAAATAACAACTAAAGGCTAAAGGCTAAAGGCCAATGGCTAAAAGCTAAAAGCTTATCTCCTAAAATCAAACAATGTAGCCGTAAAAATTGCGCGTTCTCTTTTCTTGAACATGACATCCCAGTTGCCTTTATATCGGAGTATTTTAGGTACGGTGAGTCCTTCAAACTTACCCATTTCAACTTCCATCTGTACATCAAAATCATAGGCCCCGGCATTATAGCTGAGGGAATAATTACGGCCCATGACTTCCAGTGTTTTCTGGTCGAACCAGGTGGTCATCTGATCAACAACAACCGTTCTCAAAAAGCCCAGGTTTTCTTTGGGAGTAATAGAGAAAACATAACAGAGTTGTCCTTTATATTCTTCGATATCAAGTCTGTAATCGTATAATTTATGGGCGTTATCGTCATACAGATCGAGCTTATTTCCAATAAAAGGAATACCGGGAATTTTCTTTCCGGGATTAAAGAACAGCATTTTTAATTGCTCTTTATGTTTATCCATTCCCTTTTTATTGCTTGTGCTGCTTACATGACCTTTAACGATATTATTTTCCCCACAGACTTTACCGGTGGTAAAGAATAAGCCTGCATAGAGTTCCGGCGTTCTGTAGTTATATTCTTTTTTACTGTTGTAAAAATCACCGGTTGTTTTTTCTTCCAGCACATCCATTGTTCTGCATCCATCAGCCCTGTTCTGTCTTGTTTTACTAAAAAGAGAAGCTTTTACACCTCCTTTTTTATCGAGCATTTTTATGTCGTTGTAAGAAGTAAACCCAAGTATGCGCAGGTTCCTGAATGCTTTATAAAAAGTAGTATCTTCTTTTATCTGGGTTAATAGTCGTTTGTAATCAAAATTATTACGCACCACCACTTCAGAAAGGGTAAATGGCTGGTTGTCTACCAATACGGCTGTGTCCTGCGATATTGCTTTTGCAGAAAAAAATAAAAAACTAATGGTAACCAGTTTGAGTCGCATCATTTAATAAAGATCATTTTGTAATCAACCCTTGTTTTTCCTTTGCTGATATCATTGAGTTTTCCTTGCAGCATTTTTTTCCTCAGGGGTTTCAGGTAATCGATAAACAATTTACCTTCAATATGATCGTACTCATGTAAAATTACACGTGCGGTAATACCTTTGAATATTTCTGTTTTAGGCTGAAACTGTTCGTCCATATACTCCAGTTCTACTTCAGCGGCCCTGAAAACATCTTCACGTATATTAGGAATACTCAGGCATCCTTCATTGTATGGCCACTCTTCTCCAGCCAATGATTTAATATGGGCATTGATGAATACCCGTTTAATTCCGGGTTCGTCGGGATATTTGCCTTTATCTTCCGCCTCCTGGTGCTCAAAAATCTGTGCACTATCCACCACAAACAATCGGATATCTTTATTGATTTGCGGCGCTGCTAATCCTACCCCATTACTTGCATACATGGTTTCCCACATATCTTCAATCAGTTTTGCCAGATCCGGATAATCGGCGGAAATTTCTGCTCCTTTCTTCCTGAGCACCTGAGCCCCATAAGCTACAATAGGTAGTATCATTGACTGTTCTGTTAGATATTAATCCGCAAAAATACCCCGAATTCGGGCAAGAGCCAAAAAAGGGCTTCTAGCTGCTAGCTACCAGCTGCCAGTATTTTTCATGGGTTAAATCATTCCCATAAATGCCTAAGCCTACTCCCAGCAACATCTGCTGGAAGCTAGAAGCTAGTAGCTAGCAGCTCATAGCCCCCTATTTGCAAGATACTCCTGCAACATAATCGTCGCAGCAATCTGATCTATATTGCCTTTTACCTGTCGGTCTTTTTTCTTCATGCCCATATCGATCATGGCGCGACTGGCCATTTTTGACGTATAGCGTTCATCAACTGTGGTGATGGGGATGGAAGGGAATGACTTTTTTAACAATTGAATGGCTTTTTTGACCAATGGAGTGGCATGGGTTGGCTTATCGTTGAGGTCTAGTGGCTCGCCAATCAAAATCAATTCAACCTCTTCATGCTGCATGTACTGCTTTAGAAAAGGAATCAATTCATGGGAAGAAATGGTAGTTAATGCACTGGCAATGATCTGCAGAGGATCAGTAACCGCGATTCCTGTTCTTTTACCGCCATAATCTATGCAGAGTATTCTTGCCATTGAGAAGACCGGAAGTCCGAAAGTCCGGAAGTCCGTGGAGCGAAAATAGGAAAAGGAGAGCAGATGGGGTTTTTGAATTTTGACTTTTGAATTTTGAATTTTAAAAAGCTTCTAACCCTACTGACTGCCCACTACTCACATCCCCTCCGGACCCCGGACTTTCGGACTCCCGGACTCCCTCTACAACACCACCGCCCCAATCACAATCACTCCAAATACCACGCTGGCGATACCGTTGGCAGTCATGAAGGCGATGTTTACTTTACTTAGGTCATTGGGTTTTACGAGAGAATGTTGGTAAAAGAGCATACCGGTAAATACAAAAAAACCAATCCAGTATATCCAGTGAAATGTTCCATACCTGCCAGCGATAAGGATACATAGTGCGCTCAATAAGTGTAAAAATTTTGAAACATTCAATGCATTTTTCTCTCCCAACATGGATGGAATAGAATGTAATTTTTGTGATTGGTCAAAAGCTACATCCTGCATCGCATAAATAATATCAAAGCCACTAACCCAAAAAATTACAGCCAGAGAAAATAGTATGGGTAAAATTGCAAATACTCCTGTAACGGCAAGGTATGCACCGATTGGTGCGAGAGATAAGCCAAGTCCTAAAACAAGATGGCAAAGCATAGTAAACCTTTTGGTATAACTATAGAATAGTATAACAAACAATGCTACCGGTGAAAGATAAAAACAAATAGGATTGATAAACCATGTTGTGACAATAAACAGCAGACAGTTTACAATTACAAATCTTAAAGCGCTATCAGGAGAAATAATACCACTGGGTATTTCTCTAATAGCTGTTCTGGGATTTTTTGCATCGAATTGTCTGTCAAGATATCTGTTAAAACCCATTGCTGCACTTCTTGCTGTAACCATACAAAGCAGCACCAACACAAAACTAATTACATAAGGATGTATGGATGGTGACAGTTGCTCCTGAAGCCAGCTCATTTTTCCCTGCTCCGCATCTTTAAACCCAAGCACCAATCCAATCATTGCAAAGGGTAATGCAAAAATGGTATGAGAAAACTTAACCAGACTCAGGTAATTCCTAAGAACACTCATAACAAGCAATTAAAATTCAAAAATCAAAATTCAAAAATCAAAAAATCAAAATTCAAAAAATCAGCCCTCTTCTCACTTGCTTCTAACGATTTCCCACAAAACAATTCCGGCCGCAACCGAAACATTCAGTGAGTGTTTCATGCCGTATTGGGGTATTTCAATACAGCCATCACAAATTTTCAATACCTCTGAATCAACGCCTTCTACTTCATTGCCTAGCACTATTGCGAGGGGGTATAAATCCTGCTCAGATAGCTGGTTTAGTAAAATACTACCTTCTGCCTGTTCGAGGGCAAATACTTTGTATCCTTTTTCTTTTAGTTGCTTAACTGCGTCCAGGGTGGTGGGCACATGTATCCAGTCAATGGTTTCTGTGGCACCTAAAGCCGTTTTATGAATATCGCGGTGAGGAGGAACGGGTGTATAGCCGCATAAGCAAATACCTTCCACCAGAAATGCATCTGCTGAGCGAAATACGCTGCCTACATTATGCATGCTACGGATATTATCCAGCACCAGCACTACCTTGTTTTTTGCGGCTTCTTTAAACTGCGTGACTGTTTTCCGGCCAAGTTCTTCCATGCTTAACTTTCGCATGGTGCAAAGGTAAACTCAACCACTCAAATAAAGCATGTGGGGGTTAAAAGCAAATTCTTTAAATTGGTAGCTTTCTGACCATGGTCTATGAACCATAGTCCATGGTCCAAACCCAAACCAACTAAAATGAGAAAATTAAACCGTTATGCCTGGTTATTGGCGCTAAGTATGCCCATGACTGCCATGGCCCAGGAGAAAGTTGACCTGGAAATGATGAAAAAAATCCGCGAAGAAGGATTACAGCGTTCTCAGGTAATGGATATTGCCTTCAATTTAACCGATAAAAGCGGTAACCGTCTTACCAACTCTGCCGGTTATGCACGTGCCGCCAACTATGCCAAAGAAGCGCTTACCAGTTGGGGTGTTTCAAATGCAACACTCGACCCATGGGGTGAGTTTGGCAAAGGCTGGGATCTTGAAAAAATGTATCTGGCAATCACCGCTCCTTATTACAAACCTATTCTGGCATGGCCCAAAACCTGGACTGCCGGAACCAAGGGCTTGAAAAATGCCGAAATTCTCGTTGTAGAAGCAAAAGACACATTAGCAATACAGGCTTATAGCGGCAAATTAAAAAACAAGATATTGATCATTGATCAGTTGAGTGAATACAAACACAGTTTTAAAGCCGATGCATATCGCTTTACGGATGAACAACTGGCCAAAATGGCCGCAGTAACCCCGGCACCACCTAACCCTGACGGACCAGGTGCCAGACCCGCTATCCGTGGCTCACTTAATGTTGCGGCGCGTGCCCTGAATTTATTAAAGGCTATGGCCATGAAAGAGGGTGCAATTGGAATATTCACTTCTGCTACCCGCAACCACGATGGTACCATTTTCGCCCAGGGTGGCGGTGCCTACAAAGGCAGTGATCCGGAGAACTTTCTTGACATGGCTTTAGGTATTGAAGATTATAATACGATTTTACGTCTTGCGAAATCTGGTACTCCGGTAAAAATGGATGTAGATGTAAAAACAAAATTCCAGACAAAGGATTTACAGGGATACAATGTAATCGCTGAAATTCCTGGTACCGATCCTGCACTTAAAGATGAAATTGTAATGATTGGTGCACACCTCGATTCATGGCAGTCTGGAACAGGTGCAACAGATAACGCATCTGGTTCTGCTGTAATGCTGGAAGTAATGCGCATCATGAAAGCATTAGGCGTACAACCAAAAAGAACCATCCGTATCGGTTTATGGAGCGGCGAAGAACAAGGTTTATTGGGTTCAAGAGGATATGTGAAAAAAACTTTTGCTGACCCTGCCAATATGCAGCCAATGGCCGCTCATGAGAAATTCTCCGCTTACTACAATATCGATAATGGTACCGGAAAAATTCGCGGTATTTATTTACAGGGTAATACAGGTGTGAAAGATATCTTCAGTGCATGGTTAGAGCCATTTAAAGACCTCGGCGCAAATACTGTTACCATCAGCAATACCGGCGGTACCGATCACCAGGCTTTTGATGCAGTAGGATTACCAGGCTTCCAGTTTATCCAGGACCCTATTGAATACGATACCCGTACACACCACAGCAATATGGATGTTTACGATCACCTGATTGCAGACGATCTGAAACAAATTGCCACTATCGTAGCAGCTTTCACCTACAACACCGCACAACGCGATGCGAAACTGCCACGGAAACCGATGCCGAAACCGAGGAATTAATTTGGAAATTTGAAAATTTGAAAATTTGAAAATGAAGCAGTGCCTTAATTTCTTCCGCCTTCGGCTGAAGAAATTAAGGTAATGAAGTCAGCCTTCGGCTGAAGAAATTAAATTGATGAAGTCCACCTTCGGCAGATTAAATTGAGGCAATACTTCAATTTCAACCGCCTTCGGCTGAAGAAATTAAGGCGATGAAATCCGCCTTTGGGGAACAAAGCTGCTACAAACATATAAGGGGAGCAGGGTGCGAAGCACCCCCTCCCCTTTTTCATTTTCAAATTTTCAAATTATCTAATTTTCAAATTATATATTTGCCACTATGGCAAAATCCGCGGCAGATACTCCTTTAATGCAACAACACCGGGCTATTAAGCAAAAATATCCGGATGCGATTTTGCTTTTTCGGGTGGGTGATTTTTATGAAACATTTGGAGAAGATGCGATTATAGCTTCCCGTGTTTTAGGTATTACTTTAACAAAGAGAAATAACGGAGCAGCTTCTTCCAGTGAACTGGCCGGCTTCCCTCACCATGCTTTAGATACTTACCTGCATAAACTGGTAAAAGCTGGACATAGAGTAGCCATTTGCGATCAACTTGAAGACCCAAAAACAGTTAAGGGCATCGTAAAAAGAGGTGTTACTGAAATGGTTACACCTGGTGTTGCTACCAACGACAAACTACTTGACCAAGGAAACAATAATTTTCTCGCTGCCATACATTTTACGGACACAGGTGCGGGCATTGCATTCCTGGATATTTCAACGGGGGAATTTTTTATTGCAGAGGGGAATGCTGAATATATTGATAACCTATTGCAAGGCCTGAAACCTGCAGAAGTTATCTTTCAACGTAATTATCAAAAAACATTCAAAGAAACGCATGGTAACCGGTTCTATACCTATACCATGGAGAGCTGGATATTTGATGAAGCATTTGCTGTTGAAAGCTTGCTTAAACATTTTCAAACCCATACCTTAAAAGGTTATGGGATAGAACACCTTACAAACGGAATAGTGGCTGCAGGAGCTATTCTATACTATCTTAAAGAAACAGAACATCCTAATCTTCAACATATCAGTTCTATTCAAAGAATAGAGAAAGATGATTTTCTATGGATGGATCGGTTCACCATTCGCAACCTGGAAATACTGCATACCGGAACCGATCAGGGTAACAGCTTATTAAAAGTAATTGACCATACCGTTAGCCCGATGGGTGCCCGCCTACTGCGCAGGTGGCTGATATTTCCATTAAAAGATGCGGGAAAAATCAGGGAGCGACTAAACACCGTTGAATATTGTGTATTGCAAACTGATACACGTAAACAATTAATACAGGCAATAGAACAATGTGGTGATATTGAGCGGCTGGTAAGTAAAGTGCCCAATAAGAAAATTAATCCGCGTGAAGTTCTCCAACTATCTAGGGGATTGCAACAGATAGTATTAATAAAAGAACTTTGTGCACATGTTACAGATCCTTTACTATTACATGCATCGCAACACTTAAACCCATGTCACGCATTAATCAACCGAATTACCGGTTCTCTTACCGACAACCCACCGGTAGCTGCAAATAAAGGTGAAGTATTTCGTGCAGGTGTACACAAGGAATTAGATGAGTTGAGAAATATTGCAACAGGTGGTAAAGAATTCCTGATCAATATTCAACAAAGAGAAGCGGAAAGAACCGGGATATCTTCTTTAAAAATAAGTTTCAACAATGTATTCGGTTATTACCTGGAAGTAACCAATTCGCATAAAAACAAAGTACCGGCCGACTGGATAAGAAAACAAACTCTTGCCAATGCGGAAAGATATATTACGCCGGAACTGAAAGAATACGAAGAGAAAATTATTGGGGCTGAAGATAAAATACTTGCGATTGAACTGGAATTATACGACCAGCTTTTGCAGGAATTACAACCACATATAGCCGCAATCCAACAAAATGCACATTTGCTTGCACAATTAGATTGTCTGACTTCATTCGCTGAAACCGCTTTACTCAATCAGTATAAAAAACCTCAGCTACACGAAGGACAGGTACTTGAATTGAAAGACAGTCGTCATCCGGTGATTGAAAAAAACCTGCCACCCGGAGAGACTTATATTACAAACGATATTTTCTTAGACCCCGCATCTCAGCAGATCATCATTCTTACGGGGCCGAATATGAGTGGTAAAAGTGCCATATTGAGACAAACAGCATTGATTACCCTGATGACCCATATCGGAAGTTTTGTACCCGCATCCCAGGCAAGGGTTCCGTTAACGGATAAAATTTTTACGCGTGTTGGTGCCAGTGATAACTTAAGTGGTGGGGAATCAACTTTTATGGTTGAGATGAATGAAACGGCCAGTATCATCAACAATATTTCTGATAGAAGTTTGGTTTTACTCGATGAAATCGGTAGAGGAACATCTACTTATGATGGTATTTCGATTGCATGGAGTATTGTTGAATTCCTGCATAGTTCCAAACATGCCCCAAAAACTTTTTTTGCTACACACTACCATGAGTTAAATGAACTGGAAGAAAAACTACCGAGGGTTAAAAATTTTCATGTTACCAATAAAGAAGTAGGTAATAAGATCATTTTCCTCCGCAAACTAGCTGCCGGCGGCAGTACACACAGTTTTGGTATTCATGTGGCCAAGATGGCGGGTATGCCACCTGAACTCATACAAAGGGCCAATGAAATTTTAGCTCAACTGGAGGAGAAGCATGTTGGTGAAGATAGTCCGAAAGTCGGAAAGTCGGAAAGTCCGAAAGAGAGAATGCAGGAGGCTGTTAAGAATATCAGTGGGCCTAAAATGCAGCTTTCCATTTTTGATGCGCATTCCGAAACCTTCAACGATATCCGCAAAGCCCTGAATGAAATAGATATCAACCGCCTCACCCCTGTAGAAGCATTGATGAAGCTGAATGAGATTAAGGAGAAGCTGAAATAGTGAGGTGTGAGGTGTGAGGTGTGAATGGTGAATTGTGAATGGTGAATAACTCACAATTCACCATTCACAATTCACTGGCATAATCACCACTCACTACAAATACCCCGTCCACCACCGTTTATTATGCTGCTTGAAATGATCGTATTTTCTGCAGAGTGGATACAATCCTGCTACTACGGCAATCCAAATCAGGTAAACGATTGGTAATGAAAAGCCGAAATCATTTGGCCGGAAAGCGAAATTACCGGCGGCGATATCACTTATAGGTCTGCCAGTGGCGAAAAATAATATGATACAAAGCACATGGATGGTAAAGAAATGTAAGAGATAATAAAACATCGGAACACGTCCATATACACCCACGATATTTGTCCAACCAGCCTTTACTTTTTCAAGCCAGGCCAGCATTAAAAGTGCAGGTCCAATGGTCATACATAAATACAATAAGGAAGGCGGGTATTTGGTGACATTGAAAAAAGACAATATGGTAGTCATTCCATCTTTTTGTTCAGTCCAGGGTACAAGGTCGCCATACACATTGATCCATCTGATCACAAAAAAGGCCAGTACTGCAATTAAGCCCGTGCTTATTAATAATTTTCTTCGTTTAGCTGTGTCAAAGCTTTTCACGTACCATGCACCCATACAGTACCCTAGTATCATAACACCGGGCCAGGGAATAATTGGATATAGTACAGCGAAGAATCTTCCATTACCATAATTCATGAATAATTGCTGGTGTAACAAGGCATACCAAACAGGTAATTCTTCCTGGCTCTTATAATTAAATCCATCCAGCATATTATGTCCGACAACCATTACAATTCCTATAATAAACAATATGCGTAAAGGGAGACTGATTAAGAGTGCTAAAATCATCATCGATATACCAATTGCCCAAATTACCTGTAACCCAATAAAGCGGTATAGCGGATCGAATACAATCAGGAAATTAACGACTACTACTTCCAGTACGACTAAAAAAAGTCCGCGTTTAAAAAGAAAAACGGCCAGTTCTTTTTTGGTTTTCTTTTGTCCGGATAAAAATGCAGAAGTACCAGACAGAAATACAAAGACGGGTGCACAATAATGTGTGATCCATCGGGTAAAGAAAAGAGCCGGGGTTGTGGTATTGAGGTTGGTAGGATCATCCACCATTGCAGAAATATGAAAGAAATCTCGCACATGGTCGAGCGCCATGATGATCATAACTAATCCACGGAGTATATCAATGGAAGAGATTCTCCATTTTTCGGCAGTGAGGTTATTGGTCATTGGAAGGGTTTGAGGAAAAGATACAAAAAATCCCTGCACCGGATATTAATCCGGTGCAGGGATTTTGATTTGTACAAACTAAACAAACGGTTATTAACAACAAAGCCCCACATTTCTGTGAGGCTTTCTGCGGACCGGACGGGACTCGAACCCGTCCCCACAGTACTGTGGGGATGACAGGGCAGCATTCTTTTATTTGAACTGAGCAACAATATTTTTAGGATGCTTAATTAAAGCCCCTATTCTTTCGATTGTCGCCTTTTTCAGGTTTTTCTCACGAATCAATGCTTCTTTTTTCGAATTCATCTCTTCTACATAAACCAGCTTCCGAGGTGTTTTCCCTGATGTGTAATGCGATTCCTTAGTATTGTGCTGCACAAGTCTTTGCAAAGGATTTTCTGTAAACCCCTTGTAATAGCTACCATCATTCAAACTTTGAATGATATAAACATAATATGCCATAAACAAAAAAGTCCCAGCTATTTGTAGCTGAGACTTTCTGCGGACCGGACGGGACTCGAACCCGCGACCTCCGCCGTGACAGGGCGGCATTCTAACCAACTGAACTACCGATCCAA
>NZ_CAMLMJ010000043.1 GCF_946481145.1 uncultured Sediminibacterium sp. | reverse complement strand
AGCTACTTTTTGTTCTTTAATTTTCCGGGGATACAACAATTGCTGAGGTCTTAGTAAAACCGATCGTTAACAAGCATTGGGCGAGCCCATAAGTGAGCATTACCGCTAAATCTAACAATGGTTCATGAAAACGAAAAAGGTTTAAGGCTAGTATTGCATCGCTCAAAACAAATAAAATAGCACCAGGGGCAAAATATTTAATAGCTATTTGTTTGATTGTTGGATTAGAGAAAGTATGGATTGCCAAAGAAGCCATCAGGCTGATGAATAGCATATAAAAAACCACGGGCAACTGGTATGCCCCGAGATAGTTTTCCAGAAACGTGTACACCGTTGCACTAAAAACCAACATAAGGATCAAGGGTAAAATAAATAGCTGTTTTGTGCTTTTCTGTACAGGGTTTAATTGAATGAAATAATAACTGTAATTCAAGTGTGCCATCACAAAGGAAATCATCCCGGAAAGAAAAAATACAGGTCCCTTCCCTATCAATAACGCATCTCCGAGAAAAGAAAAGAACAAAGCATAAACAGGTTTTATCTTCCAGTTAAATTTGTCTTGCGATAATAACAGATAGGTTATTAACAATGGCACTAATAATAGCTTTGTTACCGCCCTCCATAATTCCAGTTCTGAATAGATACAAAGAAGGTGTGCAATCAATAGTAGTATAAATACAGCAATCAAAGATTGTTTTCGCTTCATAAGGCAGGTTGTGGTAATTAAAGTTATGGGTATTTTTTCTTCAAGAAATAAGTAGGGTATTTGAACCAATGCTGTCTATATAACTTTGGTAATAGCTACAACTAAAACGCAATATGGAACACAGATTTTCATGATTTTCAAGATTTGTCATGATAGATATTGAAAATCATGAAGATCCGTGTTCACATAATCGCATTTTAAAGGCAGAAACCCCAAAATGACCACATATCAAAGCTTGTAGCCTGAAGCTTGTCCAAAGGACTCCTCTGGAGAAGCCAAATCCCCCAGACAAAAATCACTTCGACAGATTGTTACTATAAACACATCCCTAAAGCATCTTTAAAACTCAATGGCTGATACCCTAATGACGAAATTGCTTTATCAATTTTTAAACCTGATTTCTTTGCTCTTCTGACGGGTTCCGGGAAAATTGATGCATTAACAGGTTCGATTAGATTTTTATCTGCTCCTATATGGTCAGCAACAGCAATAGCCATATCATATGGTGAAAGAATTTCACTACCTGCTAAATGATAAACGCCATTCTTTTTAAACATTAATACCTGTTCAATACCCTTACACAAATCATAAACATAGGTAGGTGTACGCAATTGATCATTTACTACTTTAATATTTTCCCCTGCTGCTAACTTCTGTTTAACCCATTGTACAAAGCTTGGTCTCATTCCGGGAAATACCGGGCCATAAATAAAAACGGGTCGAATAATTGTATAAAGTATACCGCTGTCTTGCACCAGCTTTTCGGCCATTAATTTACTTTGTCCATAAAAATTCAGGGGATCAGGTATGTCATCTTCGCTATGGGGACCATTTTCTCCAAAAATAAAATCTGTAGAGAGATGAATAAAATGAACCGGATAATGTCTGCTGGCTTCTAAAAGATAATTGGTTGCCGTCACATTATTTAACATACAGGCATCCCTGTTTTGATCGCATTCATCCGGCTTACTCATGGCGGCAGTATGTATAACCACATCCGGCGCTACTTTCGAAAAAATACGCAATACAGAACGAACACTTGTTAGTTCCATAGTATGATAAGTAATTTGTTTATGAACAGCAATCCTTTGCGGACCACGTCCGGTAGCATGCACATCAAACCCGTTATTAGCAAGTGTTATACATAAATGCTGTCCGGTAAAGCCATTAGCACCGGTTACTAAGATTTTCATTCGGCAAGTTTACTAAAATGTAATTAGATGCTATTGTTGGCATTTAATACCAATTGCTTATTTTTGAAACTCTGTGTAGCTGATACACATACAATTATAGAGAAATACCCATTGCATCAAGAAAGAAGAATTGTCAAAAGAAATGTCTGCTAAAAAAGTAACCAAAATAGGCGTACTTACATCGGGTGGCGATGCTCCTGGTATGAATGCCGCAATAAGGGCTGTCGTTAGAACTGGAATATATCACGGTTTGGAAGTATATGGCATCATGCGAGGTTACAGTGGCATGATAGAAGACGATATCTTCCAGATGGATTCCCGCTCAGTTGCTAATATTATCCAAAGAGGAGGCACCATATTAAAAACGGCCCGGAGTAAAGATTTCTTTGAGCCTGAAGGCCGCGCCAAAGCCTATGAAAACCTCAAAAAAAGAGGCATTAACGGATTGGTAATAATAGGCGGAGATGGTAGCTTTCGGGGAGCACAAAAATTCAGTAATGAATTTGATATCCCCTGCATAGGTTTACCTGGCACCATTGATAAAGATATTGCCGGTAGTGATTTTACCATTGGTTTTGATACAGCAGTAAATACCGCCGTTGAAGCCATCGATAAAATTCGTGACACGGCAGATGCCCATGACAGATTATTTATTGTTGAAGTAATGGGGCGCGATGCTGGATATATTGCTTTGCATAGTGGCATTGCTACCGGTGCAGAAAACATCCTTATCCCGGAAACTAAAACGGATATCGAAGAACTAATCAGCTCACTCACTGAAAAAGAAAAAAGAAAAAAACTGGTTAACCTGATTGTGGTTGCTGAAGGTGATGAATTCGGTGGTGGGAATGAAGTAGCAGAAATCATAAAAAAACGTTTACCTAATGCTGATACCAGGGTTTGTATACTTGGACATATTCAGCGAGGTGGCTCTCCTACCTGTCTCGACCGATTAATCGCCAGCAGAATGGGTTACCATGCCGTTGAAAATTTAATCCATGGTAAGTATAATGTAATGGTGGGCATCCTCAATAATAAAATGAACTATATCCCACTTGACAATGCCATTAAAGCAAAACAAAAAATTTCAGACGACTGGATGAAAATCGTTAAGATTCTAGCCAGTTAATATCAAGCAAACAGAGAAAGGATCGTAAACCAATAAACATACCCTCCACAATGTCAAAGAACCTAGACAAGTACCTGCACAAGAATATGGACAAACAAGCAGGACTTGAACACGTAAATCATAAGACAAAGATTGTTGCAACTGTTGGACCTGCATGTGATAGCTATGAGCAATTACTGGCATTGGTGAAAGCGGGTGTAAATGTGTTCCGACTGAACTTTTCACATGGAAGTCATGAAGACAAACAACGCATCATTGAACATATTCGCAATATCAATAAAACACAACCTTATAATATTTCCATTCTTGGCGATTTACAAGGACCGAAACTGCGTGTGGGTGAAATTGAGAACAATGCATTAGATGTAAAAGTGGGCGATATACTCACTTTTACCAATGAAAAATGTATTGGCAATCTTGAAAAAATATATGTCTCCTACCCTAATCTTGCAGGCGATGTGGTTATTGGAAATATCATCATGATTGATGATGGCAAGATTGAAGTAAAAGTAGTCAGCATTGAAAAAAATGGTGACGTTAGAGTAGTGGTAACACTTGGTGGCATACTCTCATCCAAGAAAGGAATCAACCTGCCGGATACCAAAATTTCCTTGCCTGCATTAACAGAAAAGGATTTGATTGACCTTGATTTTATCATTGAACAACAACTTGATTGGGTAGCCCTGAGTTTTGTGCGTAGTGTAAAAGACATCGTTATTCTCAGAAGCAAGCTTACTGAAAAGAAAAGCAAGACGAAGATCATTGCAAAAATCGAAAAACCGGAAGCATTGGTAAATATTCGTGATATCATTATTGAAAGTGATGGTATCATGGTTGCTCGTGGCGACCTGGGTGTTGAACTTCCTGTTGAACAAATACCTTTGATCCAGAAAGAACTGATCCGTAAATGTATACACCGGGCAAAACCAGTTATCGTAGCTACCCAGATGATGGAAAGTATGATAGACAGGGTAAAACCAAACAGAAGTGAAATTACAGACGTAGCTAATGCTGTACTTGAAGGTGCAGATGCTGTAATGCTGAGTGGTGAAACTGCTGCAGGTAACCATCCGGCATTGGTAGTTGAAACCATGCGTAAAATTATCCTGGAGGTAGAGAAAAAAGAATACAGGTATAACAGATCTGAAGACCTAAAACCTCAACCACACTCACCATCTTTCCATAGTGATGCTATTTGCTATAACGCATGTAAGATTTCTGAAGATGTTGCAGCAACAGCATTAGTTGGTATGACACAAAGCGGTTATACTGCATTTATGCTGAGCAGTTACCGTCCATCTTCCCCACTTTACATTTTCACAAAAGAAAAAACACTGGTAAATCAGTTAAGTCTGAGTTGGGGTGTGCGCGCATTTTATTATGCTGAAGAAGATAGTTTGGATGATATTATTTTCGACCAGATTAATATCCTTAAAGAACGCGGATTTGTAAAAGCCGGAGATGTGGTTGTAAACACAGGTTCAACTCCTGTAGATCAGCATCTTCCAACCAATATTATCAAACTCACTAAGGTTATTTAGTGCCTTTCATAATTTAATTGCACAAAAAGATTCCCCGGTGGGAATCTTTTTTTATTTTGTTACTTCATACATTGGGTTGATTATCAGGTTATTTTCAATATAATTAATCAGAAATACGTGCATTAAAACGCAAAAACAGGCTAAATAGTCCGCATAAAAAAGGTCATATATGCAGGTTTTTGCGTTTTTCGAGAAATCGCTGTATTTTCGTAAAACTAAAGTCATGACAAACATGGTTGACTCTTTTGAAAAGATTCCGGTTAAAATTTACCCTAGCTCTAAGGATGGATCAAAATATGTAGCAGCGGAGATTGCGGCCCTGATAAGGGAAAAACAGCAAGCCGGACAACCCTGCATTCTGGGGCTTGCAACGGGATCTACTCCTATCAGTATGTATGCTGAGTTAGTGCGTATGCATAAAGAAGAAGGACTTAGCTTTTCCAATGTAATCAGTTTTAACCTCGATGAATATTATCCTATTGAAAAAGATGCCTATCAGAGTTATTGGAGTTTTATGCATAGACACCTTTTCAATCATGTAGATATAGATCCCAAAAACATTCATATCCCGGGAGGTGACTGGCCAAAAGATTCGATTAAAAAGCATTGTAGTGAATATGATAAGTTAATAGAAGATTTGGGTGGCATTGATTTACAAATTCTGGGAATTGGTAATAATGGACATATTGGTTTTAACGAACCGGGCTCCAGTATTCATTCTACCACAAGACTTGTAAACCTCGATAATACTACCAGAATTGCCAACGCATACGAATTCCAAAATATTTCGAAAGTGCCTCGTCTGGCAGTTACAATGGGAATTCAGGTAATTATGAGAGCCAAGAGAATATTGCTGATGGGTTGGGGAATGAAAGGGAAAATTGTTGCACGATCTGTGGAAGGAGATGTAACAGAACAAGTGCCAGCTAGTATTCTTCAACAACACAATGATTGCACTTTTGTTATTGACGAAGCTGCATCCGCTGAATTAACCAGGATTAAATCGCCATGGTTAACGGGAGAATGTGAGTGGACGCCTAAAATGATTAAACGTGCGGTCATAAACCTGGCTTTGAAATTGAATAAATCCATTTTGAGTCTTACTGAACTTGATTACAACGAGAATGGTTTATCCGATTTAATTGTAGAAAAAGGAGAAGCTTACGAAATAAATCTGCAGGTTTTCTACATGCTGCGAGATAGCTTAACAGGATGGCCCGGTGGCAAAGCCAACGCAGTAATACCTGCACACCCTGAAAGGAGTAGCCCATATCCAAAAAAATGCCTGATCTTCTCTCCTCACCCGGATGATGATATCATCAGCATGGGCGGCACTTTTATGCGACTGCATGATCAGGGGCATGAAGTACATGTGGCCTATCAGACAAGTGGAAATATTGCTGTCACTGACGAATTTGTAACACGTTTCCTTGATTTTGCCGTTGGATTTGAGGATTTATTCGGCATAGACAATGAGAAGAGTCAACATATCCTCAAATCTGCGAGTAATTTCATTGCATCAAAACAAAAAAATCAGACCGATACCAATGAAATCAGGGCTATTAAGGGTTTGATAAGAAGATGTGAAGCTAAAGCAACCTGCAGGTATGTAGGGTTGCCTGATGACCGCTGGCATTTTATGAACCTGCCATTTTACGAAACAGGCACCATCGACAAAAAACCGATGAGTGAAGCAGATATTGAAATTACCATTGCCCTATTACGCAAATTGCAACCACAACAAATTTATTGTGCCGGCGACCTCGCTGATCCGCATGGAACACATAAAGTTTGCTTAGATATTGTTTTTGAAAGTCTTCGCAGAATTAAAGCCGCCGGAGATAGCTGGGTAAAAGATTGCTGGGTATGGTTGTATAAAGGCGCCTGGCAGGAATGGGATATCGCTGAAATTGAAATGGCAATCCCTATGAGTCCGGATCAGGTAATGAAAAAGCGTTTCGGCATCTTCATACACCAGTCGCAAAAAGACATGGTACCTTTTCAGGGAAGTGATAGCCGCGAATTCTGGCAAAGAGCAGAAGACAGAAATGCAAATACAGCCAATCTTTATGCAGCATTGGGCATGACAAAATATGCCGCAATGGAAGCATTTGTTCGCTGGCATTATTAATTAGCAAAACCATTCCTATAAAACCTCCGTTATAAAACAAAACGGAGGTTTTATATTTGCCGGATGCAGGATAAAGGACATAACCAGCTTTCTATTCAGTCAAATTGGCCTGAAGCATGGCAAAACATGGTTTTCAGGAGAAAGCTTACCATAACTGGTATTATTCTTTTCATTATTATCCTTTGCTTACCGCCCTTCTTTCAATACATAGAGCAAAGAGAAGGCGCCTATATGCACGATCTTGTTTTACAGGCCATCCCAGCAACGGATGTATCCTTACCTACTTTTCTGATTATTTGGGGGATCAGCGGGTTAGTTATTGTAAGAATGATTAAAGACCCGGGATTTGCCTTACTCATGTTATCATCATTCACCCTGCTTTGTATTGCACGAATTGTTAGTATTACGATGGTACCGCTAAACCCGCCTGATGGACTAATCAAACTTAAAGATCCGTTGACCAGTATGATTTATGGGGGGAAAGATAAATTCATAACCAAAGACCTCTTCTTTTCTGGACATACTTCAAATATGTTCCTGATGTGCCTTTGTCTGCCGAAAAAAATGGATAAATACCTGGCATTAATTGCAACCATTATAGTTGGCATTCTTGTACTCGTGCAGCATGTACATTATACGATTGATGTATTGGCTGCATTTCTTTTCACTTATGTAATATACAGGGTAAGTATACGAACAAGCACCTATTAAAATGCTTCTGCCAGTTGAAAATAGAACCCGCTGTTCTGACCTTTTCCAATTCCGTAATCAATCCTAAGGTTTAGTTTTTCAGAGGCATTCAGCGCATAGCGTAGTCCCCCACCAAATGAGTATTTCAGGTTTTGAAAATTTAAGGCATTAATATCATGTGCTACATTGCCGCAACTGGCAAAAGCGACAATGCCGATTTTTTTATATAAATGTCTCCGGTATTCACCCTGAAGCACAAATTGCTGTAGATCTCTAAAGCGGCCCTGATAGTAGCCACGCATGGTATTATCTCCTCCAAAAGCAGCCTGACTTCTCAAAGGCACCGATTTGCCAATATTACCAAATAACCAGGCCTGCGCCGCAAAAACACCTTCCCTGCCAGCAGGCATAAACTTGCGGAAATCAAGTACGAAATTGGTATAGGGAAATTGAGAACCGGTAACCTTACTAAAATGGTTAAAATACCCCTGTGCAAAAAATCCCTTTGTAGGATAAAAAGCATGGTTTCGGCTGTCATATGTGAGGCTAAGTCCAAGACCGGAAACATGGTAATTATACCTTCCATCTATCTGTTGCTGGTCGAATAAACCTCCAGGCTGGTATTTTATATCCCATACTCTTTGGTACTCGTATAATAACCCTCCAAAAAGCCTTGGGGCAATTTTTTTCATAAAATGCAGGTATACGTACATCTGTTTGAATGAATAGTCTTCTGACTTACCGTCCAGTGTATTTTTACCCAATCCCCAGAATTTATCGGGAAATGAACTAAAGGAAACCTGTTCGTTAAATATCCATTTTTCATTATGGAGGTATTGTGTACCTCTAAAAGACGATACCAGTTGCTTTCTTAATGAATACAAAGCGCCAAATTGCAGACTCGAAGTGCGCGATATAGAATCAGTTTTTGAAGCCCGGAATGTATAAGAAGCAGCTCCTCCAAATGCCCAACTTGTTTCGACGGATCGGGTCATGGCTGGGAAAACGACGAGTTTGGGTTTTTTATGGGTGGAATCTTGTGCCCCTACTGTGGAAAAACAGGTCAAAACCAATGCTGATAACCATAATTGCCTGATAATAGGTGTCATATAAATGCAAAATAAGCCGTTGATACCATTATAATGAGAAATCTAGCTATAATTTGCTTATTTTTGTTTGTTTTACAGACCTTGGTGCTTTACAATTTTGTAATAAATAATTAACATTACAGTTATATACTAAACGAACCGGATTCGAATGAAAAAATGGGAAAGTCATTTTAAGCTTGGCGATACGGTAACCCCCGAGCAATTGGATTTTTTTGACAAGCATGGTGTAATCGTGTTTCGCAATTTCCTGGACAAAGAAAAAGTAACCACTTATATTAGTGAGTTACAAAGACTGGAAAAACAGTGGCTTGATGAAAAAAAGGATAAGATCAATGGTATACCTCTGAAGTTTGGAAAAGACGATCAGGGTAATACTACTATTCAACGCCTTTGCTTCAGTTCACTTTACAGCAATGCGCTTCACGATCTTTTGGGAGACGAAAGACTCAAAGCTTTAACGGCATTTCTGCAACCTTATGAAGGTCGCATTGCAGAAAACGAAAAGGATGGTCTTGTAATCAATAATTACATCAATACCCCCAACAGTACATTTACCCAAATGGGATGGCATACAGATAGTCCAAGAGATTTATTCATGGGACAGAAAATTATGCCAATGTTGAACGTAGGTATACACCTTGATACCTGTCCTTTTGAAAATGGTGGATTACGCGTTTTACCAGGTACCCACAAACAGGGTATGTTCAAATTATTATTTGGCAAGAAATATTTCATTGATAATAATGATGACCCAAGAGAAGTTGGGTTTGATATTTTCTCTGGTGATTTATCTGTACATGATGGTCGTTTATGGCATCGTGTGAAACAATCACCAAAATTTGGTGAAGAAAGCCGTAGAAGGGTTATGTATGTGCCAATTGTTACTGGTAAATACAAACCAAAAGATGAAAACAGTAAAACACCGTTTTATCATCGCTTCACTGGCAAAGTACACCACTAATTAAATAGAAAATTTTATTATAAAAGGTCAACTTTGGGTTGACCTTTTTCATTCAAAATAATTCAGCATCATGTATGCATTAGTTACAGGCGCGAGTAAGGGAATTGGGAAGGCGATAGCCATAGAACTTGCTTCAAGAGGTGTAAACCTTTTATTGGTTGCCAGGGATGTTTCCTCGTTGGAACAGCTTAGTGCTACCCTAAAAAAAGCATACCAGGTTGATGTGCAGTTTTTGGGGCTTGATTTATCACAACCCAATGCTGTACAAACCTTACATACCTGGATAGAAACAAATCTATACCGTATAAATATCCTGGTGAATAATGCCGGCTATGGTTTAAGTGGCGCTTTTACAGATTATACCCTCGAAGAGCATTCCACAATGATGCAGGTTAATATGCAGGTACCTGTAGCTTTAACCAGCACTCTATTACCCCAGTTAAAAGCAAATCAGCCATCTTATATCCTGAATATAGTAAGCTCTGCAGCCTACCAGTCTGTACCAGGCTTGACCACCTATGCAGCCAGCAAATCGTTTCTGTTAAGTTTTAGCCGTGGTCTCCGGTATGAACTGAGAAATAAGGGAGTCTCTGTGACGGCTGTTAGTCCGGGTTCTACCGACACTGGTTTCGCGACCAGGGCCAAGGTAGGCGCAAAGGGATTAAAAGCAGCCGAGAAGGTAAATATGACACCGGAAGCAGTAGCACGCATTGCCGTAAAAGCCATGTATGCAAGAAAAGCCGAGGTAATTACCGGATTTATAAATCAACTGGGTGCGTTTCTTGTATGGTTATTTCCCAAAAAGCTGGCGGAAAAAACCGCTGCCAGTATTTATGAGCTGGATTAACCAGAAAAAACTACTTATAGTTTGTTAGTTATTGGTTGCAGTCTTATATTTGCAGCCCTGAATAAGGAAATGGCCTCGTAGCTCAACTGAATAGAGCATCTGACTACGGATCAGAAGGTTTCAGGTTTGAATCCTGACGAGGTCACCCAGAAGAAAGAGTTAACTACTAAATAGTTAACTCTTTTTTTA
>NZ_CAMLMJ010000042.1 GCF_946481145.1 uncultured Sediminibacterium sp. | reverse complement strand
TCCTTTTCCACCATGTCTTGTTTACACATTTGTTATTAGAAGACAAACATACAAGTGTTGCATGGATGAATTATTTTGTTCTGAGCAATACTGCTATTTCGGTCCATAGACCATAGTCCATAGTCCATGGTCTATGGTCTCCCCTCATCAACCCTTGATTCGCTTAGAATGCTTAAATTTGATTCATGGCGGATAATCAGGAAATCTTTAAGAAAGCAGATATCATTATTCAGTCTTTGGCTTTTGTTACGATTGGAGCAATCTGGTTTTTTAATGAAGATCTTGCTATAACCAGCTTTTTTATTGGGATTGGGGGATGGCAATTATTGAGCATGGTTACGCATTTGATCTTAAAATGGAACCAGCATTTTTTGGGCAGACGTATTTACCAGATCGGTTTATTGGCATTGGTAGTTATTTTTCTGTTGAGCCTCTTATATGCTCCTTTGATGATTTGGGTATTATATTTCTATCTGTTTATTACCCCTCTATTTGCATTTTATTACCTGATCGTTTGTTATCTGGAAATTTTCAGGAGGAAATAATATGAAAAAGTCAATATGGCAGGATGCAGATATCTATGGACAGGTACTCGTTTGGGCACTGTCGGTATTCCCGTTCATCTATGCCTTTTCCTCTTTGTTTGTAGCAAGTGAATTGTATATTGTATTACTGGTACATGGTTTGGGTTTATTAATTCTTGGTGTATGGCAAATGGTTAGTTCCCTTGTTAATCTTTTATATGCAGAGCAGAAAGGACAAAAATTCTTCCGGAATAATGTTTTTACTGGTTTGGGACTAGGATTATTATTTTTTTTCTGGGCTTATACGGATCATTTTAAAGTACCCTTGCCGCTGACTAAGGAGTATTACAATTATGTAGTGTCGGGTTATTTCCTGGTAATTGATATTGCTGCAATCCGATACTGGTTATACATCAGGAAATATTATAAACAATTGAACAATGGCTAAAAAAACAGTAGTGTTGGGTGCTTCTGAAAACCCCTCCAGATATAGTTTTCTCGCGGTTAATAAATTACGTGCAAACGACCATCCGGTAATTGCAATTGGAAATAAGCCAGGTAAAATTGGCGATACAGTCATTACCACCGATCACCCTTCCGAAGAAGGAGTAGATACGGTAACGCTCTATTTAAATCCTACATTACAACAGCAGTATTACGATTATATCTTTTCACTAAAACCCAAAAGAATCATTTTCAATCCTGGTACAGAGAATGATGAATTGGAGCGTTTGGCAAAAGAAAAAGGTATAGAACCTTTGGAAGCCTGTACCCTTGTTTTATTAAGTACGGGGCAATTTTAACGGGTTATTTTTTACTTGCTTTGGTAAGTTTAAAAGCGCCAATTCTGGAAGAATAAGTTTTGTCGCCCTTTCTTAAATAATCACCAACATACCAAATCGTTTCATCATCACTTGGGTCAATGGCTGTTTGGGTATAATCTTCCCAACGTAAAGTATTGGTTTGAGGGGCTTCTCCCTTAACGAGTATTACTTCATTGAGGGTTAATTGTCCAAGCGGATCTCCATAATGCCTGCCTGCAAATCGTTGACCAGGATAATCATTTTTACCACCGAATGAATATCCGATACCAATATTTCCTTTGCCATCAATTGCCGGACTTGCCATCCACCGATAATTGGAATCTGGGGCATAAGTTCCCTGCTGGTATAGTTTTAAACTGCGGTCCTTATTAACCAATAATTCATACCAGCGAACGCCACCGCCTCCAGCAGAAGTATTAACAGAATGAACAGCAACGATCGATTCGCGGTTACCGATTCTTCTGTAAACCAATCGTGCCATTAGTTTATCACCCTGTGAATCAAGCCGCGTATCGGTTTCAGGTTGGGGAACTGTTTTGGTGAGTTGTCCGCCACCAAGGTATTCATAAGGTGCAACATCTATTTTAACAGGCCCTTCGAGTCTTGTTTTAGAATGGTCTTTCCAATCAACATAAAATTTCCATACATAAAGACCATCATCTCCTAGCACTTTATTTAGTTGAGACCCTCCGGCAGCAAGCATAATACTCGGAGAGCCAGGGGGTGGCAACTGTTTTCCATCGAGGTCTGCATTTATGATAAAATTCACCTCCTTAATAATAAACGATTGTTCCTTCGCATCTTCACCCTTTAGCATTTTATTTCGGTCAACCACATAAGCGTGTCTTTCAATTACGTCATCACCAGTACTGGTGGTGGTATAATAACCATCAGGCCAAACAGTGGGTCTTGGATAATCCGGAAACAACTCTCTTTCAAATTCATAACGGTAATAGGATCCCAATGGATCGGCAGAAGTGCTAATGGCATAACACATACAATAAGTTCCTTTATCAGGAGGTCTTTGTCCGGCGGGTCTTGGAGGAGGTGCTGTGTTATTATTCTGTATTGTTGCTGGTGGTTGATAGAGTTGTACCGCTGCCCCCGGTTGAGGTAATACTTTTTTAGTTCCGGTAGCTGTATCTATATTCCTTGAAATACCTTTTCTGAAAGTAGGCATTACAATCAGCCATCTGTTGGCTAGTTGATCGTATCGTACCACAGCATCACCATTATTCATTTGTTCGCATGGGCCACCAAATCCACGGAAAACATTTTTGGTTTCCACCGGACCATACAATACTTCTCCTGATTCCGGATATTTTTTGCCTTTTTTGGTAAATATGGCCATCCGGGAGTTTACCGTTTGAACAATATGATCCAGCCCCACTGCCAGTGAATTGTCTGAAGGATTTCGTAAAACAGCTTTTCCCTGTGGACCACTAAAACTTTCACCCAACCCTTCGAAACTGCTAACCAAAATTGGAGACGCTTTACTGCCAAACCTTGTTTGTTCTACAGTAAATGATTTGAAATCGGGTGTTTTTTTAATGGAAAAAGGCTTTTGGTTATTGGATAGCCGATCAATTTCTGCTGATGCGGCTTCTGCTTCTTTATGGATGGTAAAGAGTGGCTTTGAAACATCATGTTTAACAGCATCGCTGCTTTTTATCATCTCTGCGGACTGGCTTTTTTGAGCCTGTAAAGAGCAATAACAAAGGATTCCTGCAAACAAAAATGAAATCTTCATATCGGAATGATATTAAGTGTGATAAAAGCGGAAAAGCCTGAAATAATAATTTACATGAAACTAAAACCTGATTCATTTAGGGGGTTCTTATTAATTGTTATGTATTTCTCTGTTTTTAACTGGTGTTCTCTATTAAAAAAACTATATTCGACACACCAAATTGCTACCGATGAAATCACCGTCCATTTCTGAAATGAACACCGAAGTGCTAAAGAAAAACTATAAAACCATGAAGATGGTTATTATTATTCTGTCTGTTTTTCTGGTCATCATGGTGGGTTCTGGTGTATATATAACTTTATCGAAAGGTTTTGGAGCAGTTTCCATACTTCCATTTGCATTCTTACCACTCTTTGTTTTGAATATCGTAAATCTCAAAAAGATAAAAAACGAACTCATCACACGCGGTGAAACTCTAAATCAGTAATAAGATAACAAGCCAAAACTCTTATATTTTCAAATTGCTAAATTTTCAAATTACTATATGGGAGATCTTCAGATTAAAAAACAACCCAAACAATACGATGCAGTCATCGTAGGTTCAGGTGCAGGCGGCGGAATGGCTGCCTATGTGCTGGCAAATGCCGGTCTTAAAGTTTGTTTACTTGAAGCGGGTGCCGATTACGATCCTGCCAAACATTCTTCTCAACTGAAAAACCCTTGGGATTCACCCCGCAGAGGAGCTAGTACCAAGTATCGTCCTTTTGGTGATTTCGACGGTTGTTTCTGGGGTTGGGAAATAGATGGGGAGCCTTATACCATGGCAGAAGGAAGTGATAAGTGGGATTGGTGGCGTGCCCGTATGATTGGCGGTCGTACAAATCACTGGGGGAGAATATCGCTTCGCTTTGGCCCTAAAGATTTTAAAAGGCGAAGCGTTGATGGCTTGGGCGATGACTGGCCAATCAGTTACGAAGATGTAAAACCTTATTACGATAAAATTGATAAGTTATTGGGTGTATTTGGCTCAGTAGAAGGATTGGAGAATGATCCGGATGGTATTTTCCTTCCACCCCCTAAACCTCGTTTACATGAGCTGATGATTAAAAAAGCAGCAACAGGTATAGGTGTTCCGGTAATTCCTTCAAGGCTGTCGATTCTCACCAAAAAAATCAACAACGAAAGAGGCGAGTGTTTTTATTGCGCACAATGTGGTCGTAGTTGTAAGGCCGCCGCAGATTTCTCTTCATCCTCTGCATTGGTGCAACCAGCAGTTAGAACGGGTAATGTTGATGTGATTACACAGGCAATGGCAAGGGAAGTAATTACTGATAAAGAAGGACTTGCTAAAGGTATATCTTATGTCGACAAGACCGATATGATGGAATACCAGGTAAATGGCAAAGTAGTGATACTCGCAGCAAGTGCCTGCGAAACTGCCCGCTTATTGCTGAATTCAAAATCACAGCGTCATCCTAATGGACTTGCCAATAGCAGTAATGTAGTGGGTAAATACCTACACGATTCAACGGGTGCTGCATTAGGTGGTGTATTACCTGAACTCTTCGGACGTAAACGTTATAACGAAGATGGAGTAGGAGGCATGCACGTTTATACACCTTGGTGGCTTGATAATAAAAAACTCGACTTCCCTCGTGGATACCACATTGAATATTGGGGCGGTATGGGGCAGCCTGCTTATGGATTTGGCTTTGGCATGCAGGGTATGAATGGAAAGTATGCTGTGAATGGTGTTAAAAAAGAAGCCGGTGGTTACGGTGCTTCCCTGAAAGAAGATGTGCGTTATTTCTATGGAGCAGGTGTTGGTATGGCAGGTAGAGGAGAAGCTGTTCCGCGTATCGATAATTACTGTGAAATTGATCCAAAAGTGGTGGATAAATACGGTATACCGGTACTGCGTTTTCATACAAAACACTCTGAGTATGAAATCAAACAGGCTAAGCACATGAAAGAAACCTTCAAGGAAATTATGCACGAAATGGGTGCTATTATTACCTGGGGTGGAGATGATGATGCATCAAATAATTATGGTCTGTCTAATCCAGGCAATATTATCCATGAAGCCGGAACGGTAAGGATGGGTAGCGATAAAAAATCATCAGCACTCAATAAATGGAGTCAGGCACATGATTGTAAAACGCTTTTTTGTGTAGATGGTAGTCAGTTTACTTCTCAGGCTGATAAAAACATCACCTGGACAATACTGGCCCTTTCTATGCGTGCTTCGGAGTACATTATTGATGAAATGAAAAAACAAAATCTGTAAATCCAATCTCGTCTTTTTAAAATGAGATGAGAAAAAATATACTACCATGGACAGAAGAAAATCCATAAAAGCGTTGGTTGTTGGAACGGTTGCAACTGGCGTAATAGTTGAAGCTTGTAAACCAGGTGAGAAAAAAGAAAGCACTGATACTATTGCTGGTTTCAATGTTGAAGACAGAATGGCGGAAGAGAAAGCTTATCTCGAAAAGCTTTCCAAAGAAGCCGTGTTTTTTTCAAAACATGAAATGGCAACCATTGCAATTCTTGCAGATATTATAGTGCCTAAAGATGAAGTAAGCGGCAGTGCTACCGAAGCCAAAGTGCCGGAATTCCTGGAGTTTATTGTAAAAGATATGCCATCGCATCAAACGCCATTACGTGGAGGATTACGTTGGCTTGATATGCAATGCTTCAAGCAATTTGAAAAATCTTTTGTGGATTGTTCCGCAGAGCAAAGAATTGCAATAGTTGATCAGATTGCTTATCCTGAAAAAGCAAAACCTGAAATGGCACAAGGAGTAGCCTTCTTTAACCTGATGCGCGATTTAACTTTAACAGGCTTCTATACTTCCGAAATGGGCGTAAAAGACCTTGATTATCGTGGGAATGTCCCAAATCAATGGAACGGGGTACCTGAAGATGTTTTACAACAATATAAAATGGCTTATTCTGAAAGAGAATTGAAGGAATGTGCTAGTTATAGCTAAGGGGAAAAACAGATGAACAGAGAAACAGCAGAATTTCCAACTTCGAAGTTGGAAATTCTGCTGTTCTTCTTTTTATTAATTGTTGTAAAGGCAGTACTTAACTTACGCCGCTACCCGGATTAATTTTATCTTCCGGATTAATGAAGTGTAATTTACCATTGTCTTCTGCCATCAGAATCATTCCATTACTTTCAATGCCTCTCATTTTGCGTGGAGCCAGATTGGTAACAACCGTCACCTGCTTACCTACAATATCTTCTGGTTTAAAATGCATGGCAATACCTGAAACAATAGTGCGGGTTTCAAAACCAAGATCAACCTGAAGCTTCAATAGCTTATCTGCTTTCTCCACTTTTTCCGCTGTAACAATAGTGCCCACCTTCAAATCAATTTTGGCGAAATCATCAAAAACAATTTCCGGTTTAACGCTGATTGGAGTAGACTCACTACTCACTACTGACTGCTCACTCTCTTTCTTCACACTTGCTGCATTTAATTTTTCTACCTGTTCCATAATTTCACTGTCTTCAATTTTTCTGAATAAAAGTTCTGGGGCACGAAGTGTGTAGCCTACACTCAAAAGCTTCATACTTCCAGCATTTTCCCATTCCAGCATTTTGTCTACCACTTTCATCATTGAGCACATTTTCTTTGCAGTAAATGGCAGGAAGGGATTTATAAGTATGGCCAGGTTAGCTGTTAATTGCAAACAGATATGCAGGCAATTATCGATACTTTTTTGGGCATCAGCATTTTCCGGCAGCGTTTTTGCCACAATCCATGGTTCTTTTTTCTGCATGTACTGGTTACCCGTTCTGGCAAGATTGATTACTTCGAATAAAGCTTCCCTGAATTTATATTCTTCAAGTAATGAAGTAACTTTTTCAGCTGTTGACTTAATTTCAGCAATGGTAGACTGGTCCAGTTCATCAGCTATATCTGCATGGAACACGGGTACTTTGCCTCCGCAAAGCTTGTGCATCAGTACAAAAGTTCTGTTCACAAAATTTCCGAAAATGCTTACCAGTTCACTGTTGTTAGCATCCTGGAAACCCTTCCACATAAATTCACTGTCTTTTGTTTCAGGGGCAATCTGTGTAAGGTAATAGCGAAGCACATCTGCCATCTGGCTACCGCCATTCTCTTTATTGATAAAGTCGTTGATATAATCCTGCATATCGAGTTTCCAGTTACGACTGGTACTCATTTTATCACCCTCGAGGTTCATGAATTCATTGGAAGGAACATTGTCTGGTAAAATATTACCATGCAATTTCAACATCACCGGAAAAATGATACAGTGAAATACAATATTGTCTTTTCCAATGAAATGAACCAACTTGGTGTCCTTGTCTTCCCAATAGGGTCTCCAATCATTACCAGTATTGATGGCCCACTGCTTGGTGGCACTGATATAACCAATTGGTGCATCGAACCAAACGTATAATACTTTACCGGGTGCATCATCCAAAGGAACTTTCACTCCCCAGTCAAGATCGCGGGTAACTGCCCGGGGCTGCAAACCGCCGTCGATCCAGCTTTTACACTGACCCAGTACATTGGCTCTCCAGTCATTGGCATGTTCCCCAAGAATCCATTCACGCAGAAAAGCTTCATGTTTATCAAGCGGAAGGTACCAGTGTCTGGTGCTTTTCTTAATTGGGGTTTTGCCGCTAAGTGTGCTAACCGGATTAATCAGTTCATCCGGACTTAAACTTTTACCGCATCGTTCGCATTGATCGCCATAGGCGCTATCGAAACTACAATTCGGACAAGTACCCTTTATATAACGGTCGGCGAGAAAAGTTTTTGCTTCTTCGTCGTAGTATTGTTCAGATTCTTTGATTTCCAATGCACCATCATTGTTCAACTTTGTAAAGAACTCCTGTGCGGTTTCATGGTGCAAAGGGTCACTGGTGCGATGATAAATATCAAAGGCAATACCAAGGTCCTTGAAATTTTGTTCCATTAAAGGATGGTACTTATCAATTATAGCCCTTGGGGTAGTGCCTTCTTTTGTTGCCTGAATAGGTATTGCCGTGCCGTGCTCATCGCTTCCACATACAAATACAACATCTGTTTTCCTTGCTTTCAGGTAACGCACGTATATATCTGCAGGTAAATAGGCGCCTGCCAGGTGACCAATATGTTTTTGACCATTCGCGTAGGGAAGGGCCGCTGTTATCAGGTATCTTTTCGGTTGATTCATGCTTTCTGCTCCTTATTCCGGTAATCCGGGTTGCAAAAATACAGAATGAGCGCTAAAGCAGTTAAAAGCGATTTTCCGGCAGAATTTTGGCGGTCCCAAGAGAATAGTATATTTTTGATATCATTTTAATATCAAATTGAATTTTATGGAAAAAACATACAAAGGTTTCTCAGGCTTCGCGGCATTATTCGCAGCCCTGATTTTGCTGGTAACTGGTATTTATATCCTTATTGAGCATGTAGCAGGCTCGGCTAGTCCGGATGGAGCAATGATTGTTACCATGATTATTTGTTTTGTGGCAACCGTTTTTATCCTGAAAGGATTGGTAATCGTGCAACCGAACTATGGCATTACACTCACTTTTTTTGGTAAATATGTGGGCACACTAAAAGAGAATGGTCTTTCTTTTGTAAACCCTCTTTTTGTAAAACTGAAAGTATCCCTTCGTTCAAAAAGTTTGGAAAGTGCAAAATTGAAAGTGAATGATAAGATGGGCAATCCGATAGAAATTGCCGCTGTGATTCTGTGGCAGGTGCAAGATACTTACAAGGCTGTATTTGAAGTGGTGAATTTTAACGAGTATATGACAAACCAGAGTGAGGCAGCCATACGCCACCTGGCTTCTAGCTACCCTTACGATAGTATTGAAGATGAATATGCAAATATCACATTGCGTGATGGGGGAGAAAAGGTATTTGAATTGCTGGAAGCGGAACTGAACGAGCGTCTCGCAAAAGCAGGTATCGTTATTACAGAAGCAAGAATCAGTCACCTCGCTTATGCACCCGAAATAGCCGGAGCTATGTTACAAAGGCAGCAGGCAACAGCCATTGTAGCCGCAAGAAGTAAAATTGTGGAAGGTGCAGTAGGAATGGTTGAGATGGCTCTGGATATGCTTTCTGAAAAAGAGATTGTTCAACTCGATGATGAAAAGAAAGCTGCAATGGTGAGTAATCTGATGGTGGTGCTTTGTGGCGATAAAGCAGCATCGCCTGTATTGAATACAGGAAGTTTATATCAATAGTATCTTTACCATCAATTAGCATAACGTGAGTAAGAAATCATTTGTACTAAGAATGGATGAACAGGCTTATGCCGCATTGGAGAAATGGGCGGCAGATGAATTTCGTAGTGTGAACGGACAAATTGAAATGTTACTTGACAAAGCACTTAAAGAAGCCGGCAGGAAAAAGGAACCCTGTGGCCCAAGTGGAAAACAAAAAATTAAAAAGTAAAAGCTTTTACCAACTACGATGAGTAAAATTCCAGACTACCTGAGCAAGGGGGATACAATCGGTATAGTTTGTCCATCAGGTTTCATGCAAGCCGATAAAGCAACAACCTGCATCCGTGTACTGAAAGAATGGGGCTATAAGGTAAAAGTTGGAAAAACACTAGGCAATCAATTTCATTATTTTGCTGGAACAGATGAAGAAAGAAGGCAAGACTTGCAGGAAATGCTCGACAACCCAGAAATAAAAGCGATTCTTTGTGGCAGGGGAGGGTATGGAATGAGCAGAATTATTGACAGCTTGAATTTTACTAAATTCAGGAAATCACCCAAATGGATCATTGGTTATAGTGATATCACTTTATTGCATGCTCATTTATATACAAAGTTTAATATTGCCTCTTTTCATTCCCCAATGGCTGCCGCATTTAACGACGGTGAATACGCCAATGAGTATATTCAAACACTAAGAAAGGGTTTAAAAGGAAATCGTTTTTCCTACAAATCATCAGGCCATAGCTTTAACCGACCCGGAAAAGCAAGTGGAGAATTGATTGGTGGAAATCTTTCACTTGTTGCACATATGATTGGGTCGGCATCGGCTTATCAGACAAAAGGAAAAATATTATTCCTGGAAGATGTGGGTGAATACATCTACAATATTGATCGAATGCTGATTCAGTTAGAAAGAAGCGGCATGTTTAATCAACTTGCCGGACTAATCATCGGCGGTTTTACGGAAATGAAAGATACCCTTGTTCCTTTTGGGGCAACTGTGGAAGAAATTATTCAAGAGCGCATTGCAAAATATAGTTTTCCTGTTTGTTTCGGTTTTCCGGTTAGTCATGCCACAGAAAACTACCCGCTGAAAGTAGGAGTTAAACATGAATTGGTAGTAGGAAATAAAGTGGTTACACTTAAGGAAATGTAGGTGTTAGCTATTAGCCATTAGCCATTAGCAATTAACCTAACACCTAACACCTAATACCTAATACCTAGTACCTAGTACCTAACACTCACATTATTCTTTCAATAAACTATCTAATTTTTCCTGCATCAGCGAAAAGCTGTTAAGGTCGCGGTGTGAGCCTTTTTCAATGGTAATAAATTCATCGGTGGACTTTAAATATTTTTTGAGTTTGTTTGCATTGCTGTATGGTATCACACCATCATCGGTGCCATGAAAAATACTAATTGGTGCAGTAATTTTACCCATGTATTCATCTGTCGGAAATTGGTATTTAAGGATTGATTTTAGCGGGTACATCCATAAATAAATTCCTACCAAAGAACGCATGCTATTATAAGGCGTTTCCAGTATAAGCCGTTTGCAATCTCTTACAGATGCTAACTGAGCTGCTACGCCTGTTCCCATTGATTTACCATAAATAATTATTTCATTGGGCTTATAAAACTGTCTTGCTCTTTTATAAACCTGCAATGCCTGATCGTACATAGCAGTCTCGCTTAACACACCGGTTGATTTTCCAAACCCAGGGTAATCAGGCATCCATACCGCATAGCCGTTTGATAAAAAGCGATTAACAAATCGTCGATACCTCCTTACATTTCCCCTGTTCCCATGAAAATACAATACCACTCCTTTACGAAGGCTATCGGGAACAGTAAAATGAATCAAATTGGTTCTTGCAGTTTGATCTACCGGAATCCAGACTTCTTCATAAGGTTGTTCGAATTGATAAACGCTATCCTGAGCCACTACTACAGGCTGAAATAAAACACGCCGCTGAAAGGAATAAAATAAAATTCCAATCAGTGCATAAACCAAAACGATAATTTTTAACCAACGAGGAACTTTCATGATGTCTGATGTCTGATGTCTGATGTCTGATGTCTGATGTCTGATGTCTGATGT
>NZ_CAMLMJ010000041.1 GCF_946481145.1 uncultured Sediminibacterium sp. | reverse complement strand
CTGAGGCAACCGGGACTATTTTTTAATCTGTCAACTTATTTACGGACGATTCAAACTTCGAAATTTATCATTCCTCTGTTCCTCTGTTCCTCTGTTTATTTCACTTCCGCCATATCAGGAATCGCTTCTACCTTATAAGCTCCGGCATCCAGTTTAGCTTTGGTTTCACTGAAAGCTTTCAATGTTTCTTCAATATCCTGATCCGTATGTGCGGCTGTAGGAATCAATCTATAGATGATATGTCCTTTAGGAATTACCGGATACACAACAATAGAACAGAAAATATGATAGTTTTCGCGGAGGTCCATTACCATTGCAGTAGCTTCTTCTACCCCACCTTTCATATAAACAGGTGTAACAGGAGTATCGGTTTTACCAATATCAAAACCTCTTTCTTTTAGTCCATTCTGCAATTTCATGGCATTGCTCCAGAGTTTTTCTTTTAACTCAGGCATGGTGCGCAACATATCCAATCTTTTTAGGTTACCAATTACAATAGGCATCGGTAAGCTTTTGGCAAAGATTTGAGAGCGGATATTATAACGAATAAAATCGATGATGATTTTTGGTCCGGCCATAAATGCACCGATTGATGCCATTGATTTTGCAAAAGTGGAGAAATAAAGATCTATTGCATCCTGACAACCCTGTGCTTCACCTGCACCTGCTCCAGTTTCACCAAGTGTACCAAAACCATGTGCATCATCTACCAGCAGACGAAATTCATATTTATCTTTTAATGCGGCTATTTCTTTTAATTTACCCTGATCACCGGCCATTCCGAATACACCTTCGGTAATTACAAGGATGCCACCGGTTTTTTGTTTTTCAATTAAAGCGGTTGCACGTTGTAATTGCTTTTCACAATCCTCCATATCATTATGCTTGAATACATAACGATGTCCGGGGTGCAAACGTAATCCATCAATTATACAAGCATGACTTTCTGCATCATAAACAATCACATCATGTCTGCCACAAATTGCATCTATAGCACTCATGATACCCTGATAACCAAAATTCATCAGGATAGCATCTTCTTTTGATTCGAAAGCGGCCAGTTCCTGCTCTAACTGCTCGTGGTAATTACTGTTTCCGCTCATCATCCTTGCTCCCATAGGTAATGCAAGACCAAACTGCTGAGAAGCTTCTGCGTCGGTTTTACGAACTTCCGGGTGATTAGCAAGACCCAGGTAGTTATTCAGGCTCCAGACAATCATTTCCTTTCCACGAAAAATCATCCTGCTTCCAATTTCACCTTCCAGTTTTGGAAAAGCGAAATAACCATGCGCACGCTCACGGTGCTGACCAATTGGACCATAGTTCTTAACCAGTTTCTCAAAAATGTCTGCCATATTATTAAATTATTACTTTGGTTCGAAATTGCCGCAAAACTAATCTTTTTAAGACTATGGGGCAAGCTGATTTATAAACAGTATCGTATCTTCACCCCGTTTTAAGCTTCTACAAAGGAAAACTCAATCTCATGAAAAGAATTCTGTTTATTGCAAGCCTCCTGGTTATAACAACAGCCGGACACGCTCAGAAAGCCCCTGCACCAGCCACAAATGGCGTTTCAAGACCAAAACTGGTGGTTGGACTCATGGTTGATCAAATGCGTTGGGACTACCTCTACCGCTACCAAAATCGCTATGGCAAGGGTGGATTTAACCGCTTGTTGAATCAGGGATTTAGTTGTGAGAACACGTTTATTCCCTATACTCCTACTGCAACCGGTTGCGGTCATTCATGCGTTTATACAGGTTCGGTACCTGCCATCAATGGTATTACCGGCAACAATTGGTGGGATACTAAAATGCAAAGAACCGTTTACTGTGCAGAAGATAAAACTGTTAAAACAGTGGGTTCTGACAGTAAGGATGGTGAAATGAGCCCGGCCAACATGGTATCTAATACAGTAACCGATGAATTAAGACTTGCGACAAATTTCAGGAGTAAAGTGATAGGCATTTCAATTAAAGACCGCGGTGCCATATTTCCGGCTGGTCATTCGGCCAATGCTGCTTATTGGTATGACGAATCAAAGGGCCTTTTCATTTCAAGCACTTATTACATGAAAGAATTACCTCAATGGGTAAATGACTTCAATAACAAAAAACTGCCAGACACCTACTATAAAGAAGGTTGGAAAACGCTTTATCCAATTGACACCTATACACAGAGTTCAGAAGATGTAAAAGATTATGAACGTTCTGAATTAGTAGCTAAAACCAGTTTCCCTTATGACCTGTCTGGCTATGTAGGAAAAGACTACTATAAACTTCCTCATATTCCCCAAGCAGCCACGTATACATTTGAAATGGCCAAAGCGGCTGCAATCAATGAAAAGATGGGTAAGGGAAAGGAAACTGATTTCCTGGCAGTTAGTATATCATCGCCAGATTATGCTGGACATACTTATGGTCCAAATGCTGTAGAACTGGAAGATACTTACCTGCGCCTTGACAAAGACGTTGAGCAATTCCTGAACTTTCTGGATCAGCAAGTGGGAAAGGGTAATTATTTATTGTTTCTAACTGCAGACCATGGTGCAGCGCATGTTCCTGCATTTTTAAAGGAGCACAATCTTCCGGGTGGATCTATTCCACTAGGCTCAATCGTTCGAAAAATAAATGCCGAACTGTTGGCCAAATACAAATTAAAGAATGGCATCATCAATTCAACCTATTATAATCTTGCATTGAATTTGAAGGATATTGATTCATTAAAACTAAATCTTACTGAAATCAAATCATTCATTATTAACATGATGGAAAAAGAAGAAGGTATTTACAGGGTTGTTGATAAAGCAACACTTGGGGAATCTAATCTTCAGCATACCATTCGTGAAAGATTAATCAACGGATATTTTCCATATAGAAGCGGCGAGCTTCAAATAATTCCAAAACCAGCCTGGTTTAAAGATAATTCCAAAGGCACAGACCATAGCGTTTGGAACCCCTATGATTCTCATATACCTTTAGTATGGTATGGATGGAAAGTAAATCCGGGCAAAACTTATAAAGAACACTATATGACTGATATTGCTGTAACAGTTGCGGCAATGTTGAGTATCCAAATGCCTAATGGCGCAGTTGGTAAAGTAATCAGCGAAGTAGCTGGAGGCCGTTAGGTAAGCTAACCTAAAACAAGCCTTGAATATGCATTTCTAATGCATATTCAAGGCTTGTTTTATTATAATCGCTGAATTTTCTTCATATAATGACTCCCTTCGATAATCTCTACCAGCAATGGCCAGAGATTGTTTTGAAATTTCTTCCGAAAGATACCAACATGTCCAACAGGACAATGGGTGTATTCATCTACATAAAGTTTTAATAATTCATATTTAGCATCTGGGAAAAAAGATAGCATCTTAGGAGCTGTAGTATCATTTGCCAGTGGATCATCACTCATATATACAGAAGTGATCGGAATGTCAAATCCATAAAATTTATCGGCATGTATTTTCCTGTTCAGCATTGAGGTAAAGTAGGTTTTACTTAAACACCACTCTCTCCATTCTTTCATCATATTACGCGGCAAATTTTCACCCCAACCAATTCTTTTCATCGCACCATATCCAAACAAAGACACCATAAGTGGGCCTATAAAAAACCAGAGCCCCCATATTTTCCATTTTATGGGGGAAGGAAAATATTTCCAGTAGCCAAATGCTGCACTAATAGCTATTACTTTCCGGATATGTTCTTTATGTTTTAGAAATCCAACCAATTGTGCTCCAACACTATGTCCAACCCAAATAATATCGGTCGCTTTTTTTTCGGTTACCATATAATCTAAAACAGCATTCATATCTAGAGTACCCCACTCATGCATAAAAGATGCGCATTTCCGTAGGTTTACAGGAGCTGATTTGCCGATACCTCTATAATCATACAATAAAACAGCGTAACCATTTTGAACCAGATATCGGGCAAAATTTATATAGAATTCCTTTTTTATCCCTGTGGCAGAACTTAAAACTATATAGCCAATATTTTGGCCTACGGGCTTGCTATAAAGTGCGCTTAACTTGTAACCATCTGCTGCGGTTATTGTAATTGTCTGCATAAATTAACCCTTTTTATGTATCATACATTATATAAAAAAACGACCTACCTGTTTCTATAAATAGAAAACAATAATTGTTGAATTCAACCCATCATGCGGATAAAACCAATGAATGAAAATGGGCCCGTATAGAAATACAGGCCGATGTGCGTACCCTATGCGAATTACACACATGAGAAATCTAAACCTTGCCTGTTCTCATTAAAGGTTACCATTACGCTTTTGATAAGCTTGGGGAGTTAACAAGAGTGGGATAAACTTTGTCGGTCAGGTAACCTGTTTGCTTAATAACGATGTTTCTTATACCTATTTATATCATATCAACTTTGCAATTTGAGTATGCAAAAAAATAAAAGTTTTCTTAGTGTTGTTAGTAAATAAGAGTAAGAACCAGTTAAATAGAGGAACACCTTGTTGTTTCATTTTTCCTCCTTTAATTTTTTTATTTGTGCCTCATATTCAGGAATACTGGCAATACGATCTGGTGGAGAATTTTCAATCACTCGTTCCCAGCATGCAATAGCTTCAGTATTTTTTCCTTCAGCAGTGAGAGATAATGCCAATCCCATATTTGTCCAATATTTGTCCATCGGGAATTTCTCTTTATTGGAAATAAAAATTGAGGATGCTTCTTTTAAATATCCTTTTTTGAGTACATTTCTTCCAAGCAAATAAAGATCTGTTACCAGGAGCTCTTTCAGTCCGACCAACTGATCAAATACCAACTTCGCTTTCTCTCCCCTATTTAATTGTAGTAAAAGTTCATATTTTATACGTAGTGAATTCGCATCTATAATTCCATTCATGCGAGCTGTATCAAGTGCTCGGTCAATGAACCATAGTCCTTTTTCCATTTGAACCATGCTATCTAAACAAAATTTAGCCGCACGAATCCAATTCCGGCTATCAAACCCAGCATATCCTACCAATTCTTCTTTCATTTTGGCAACATATAAATCATTGGCATTGGGAAGTTCAATTCGAAAACCTATCCGTTTATCTTCCCAATTCAACCACAATTGACAGGATGCAGCATTTCTTTGCTCAAATGTATACGTTAACCATTCTGAATATGGTGCATTCTCCGGATTTGCCGGGATGCGCTGAACATCGTCTTCTTCATTATAATAATACGTACCCCAACTTGTGGAAACAGAGGAAAATATCCAGGTCCATGCATTCAGGGAGTCTAAAGCCAGCATCAACCCATAAGTACCCGGTAAAATTGATTTGCCGTTTACTTTCATAGCATGTGAGAACTGAATCGTTGTAATTTCATTGGAGCCTGCTCTCCAGGGAGAAGCCATAGATGGTCCAAAACCTAAATCCGCGAACCCATTATGAACCAGGTTTCCCCATATTTTTCCCCTGCGATCATTTCCATTGTTATCATGAACATCTGGCCCCCGGTAGGTAACGGTAACAAACCCAATCCCCATCCATTGTGAGACGGCTGATTTTTGATTACCGCCATTGGGTGGCTGTGTCAGGGTAATTGTTTGACCAGAAACCTTAATTTGGAGGAAAATACCTAGAAATACCAGTAGTTTTTTGATCGTCATATTGAAGGGTATTGAACTTCAATATTATTAATGGCAAATTTCGACTCCTAAACATTACCGATAAACAACTTTAGAATTCGATCAAAAACGACTACCAAGGGTTTTTTGAGCGCGTTGCAAGACTAATGATCGAGTACCTTTGCACTAATACAAACCCCGTAAAAGATGCAAAAAAAGCAAAAAAAATCATGGATCATTTACCATGTATTGTTTTGGATTACGATGTTTTGCTCTTTCATCTTTGATGTAATCGGGTTATTGCCCGAATACCCTTTTGTATTTTTCTTTTCACTATTCTACCGTGTTTTTTTATTGGCATGTATTACCTATATCAATCTTTGGTACCTGATACCTCAATTCTACGTAAAAAAGAAATATATTGAATACTGCCTGATACACTTGCTTTTAATGACTGGATTTGCCTTTTGTTATCAGGCCGACTACAGGAGTTTATCAGAAATGTTTATTACCTATAAATCAAACCCGATCCAATTCTGGAACAACTATTTTCTCGCTTTAAGATATATCCTGATTTCTTCTTTGTTTTATTACCTAAAAGAACAATTCAGACAAAAAGAGCAAATTAATGCCATGCGTATTGATTATTTATCTACAGAACTAACCCTGCTCAAAGCTCAGATCAACCCTCATTTTCTCTTCAATACATTAAATAACCTTTATGCATTGTCTTTAAAGAATTCAGCGAAAACACCTGAACTCATACTTAAGTTATCAGATATGATGGAGTATATGCTTTATGAAACGGACGAAAATACTGTTCCACTTGAAGCCGATATAAATAACCTGGTTAACTACATAGAATTTGAAAAACTCCGCAAAGACATTAGTGAATACGATATACAATACAGGATTGATGAAATACCCAAAAAATCATTCAAAATTGCACCAATGCTTTTATTATCAATCGTTGAAAATGCGTTTAAGTATGTGCATGCAGCGGATCATAAAAAGAGTTTCATTCAAATAAGCTGCCGACTAAATGAAAATATATTATTATTTCATTGCGAAAACAGTTATTCGGCTTCAATTCAGAAACCCGGCAAACAAATGGGCCTGATAAACCTGAGGAGAAGGTTGGCATTATATTATCCAGATAAACACCAATTTACACAGGAGAAAAATGCTGACATTTATTCCATTCAATTATCTATTGAATTATGAGAAAGTATAAATGTATCATATTAGATGATGAACCTTTGGCTATGGAAGTAATAGAGAATTATATCCACAAATCAAATTTATTACAACTTCATAGCAAACATCTTAATCCATCTGATGCTAAAAAAGAAATTGAGAATGAAAAACCAGACATTCTTTTTTTAGACATAGAAATGCCTACAATTAATGGACTCGATTTCTTAAGATCGCTTGAAAACAAGCCTATTACAATTATAACAACGGCATACAGACAATATGCACTTGATGGATTTGATGCCGGTGTTATTGACTATCTGCTGAAACCAATAAAACTTCCAAGATTTGAGCAGGCTTGCAATCGGGCGAAAGAACTACTAGACCTGATTCACGCTGGTGCCCAAACGATTGAACAACCTTCCAAAATAGAAACTGAAATAATTACTATAAAATCAGGCACTAAATATACCAGGGTAAACATCAATGATATTACACATGTGCAAGGACTCAAAGACTATGCAATCGTTTATGCAGGCAATCAAAAGCATGTAATTCTCGGCTATATGAAAATCATTGAATCAAAATTGCCTGAAGATTTATTTATTCGGGTTCATAAATCCTTTATTGTTGCCAAGAACCGTATAAAGTATATACAACATGGCAAAATTCACCTTAACGAACACCAGATACCTATTGGCAGGTCTTATAAGAAACAGGTCGAATCATTTATGCAGATATCATAACAGGACCGACTATTGCATGAATTTAATCTTGTATCGCCACAGCATTAAACGAAACTAGTTTCCATTGGCCTTGCTCATAGAAATAATAATTACACAATTGCAAGGCACTTATTCTTGCATTTGCTTTAGTTAATTTGATCACACTCCAGCTTACAGCAAAATCTTTACGCGGAAAGAAGACAACCTCATTAATAATGTCGTGTTTACATTTGATTGTCTGCAAGGATTTAAAAATTGTAAGCCCCCCTTTATGCAAACTTCCATCAGGATAAGATATCCAGATTTCGGCTGAAGTATCATTTTTCATTAAAGCAATATCATTAAGCGCAAATGCATTTACCCATTTTCTGTTTAATTTCATTACGTTTGACTCTTCCTCATATTGGTTTTGGGATGTGGCTATAGCTGGCTTTAGCAGCACAGGCACACTAGTAATTTCAGAAAGGATGTAATTATCCAGGGCTATATTAGCAGTATTGGCTGCAATACATTTCCACCCTTCTCCACTTTTTAAATACACATCATTATACCTGCTATAGGAAATTGTTTCTGCGTCAAAATCCGCATAAGGCGTTACTGCATATACAAATGCGATAGTATCACTAATAAACCGAATCTCCACACTGTCAGCATAAAATAGTCTGATTGCACCAAATCGTTTTTCACCAAAAATGGGCGCTAATTCCACACGAGGTATAAGCCGTCCCTTACTTGCGCTTAGATGAACAAAATTTTTGTCCCACAACAAATGGTTATAGGTAATGGTATCTGACCTGATCCATGACTGGATATATTGTTCATTCAGGTAATGTAAACGCATTGAATCAATTTTTCTATTACCTATAAAGCCAGTTTGTGCATTTAAGTCTGTTGTGGGAAGAAAGCAAATGAATAATAACATGGGGATTATTAAGCGAATAGGGATGGGTTTATAATTCATAATTAACTGATTTTTCCGGGACGTATTTCATTTTATAATGCGTTACAGAATGAGTAGATACACTAAATCCTTTTTTAAGAAAGAATTTTTTACCCATTAGATTATTCTTCTGGACATGCAGCTCAATCTCTAATGAATCCTGGCTCGCTATTTTTCTTAAATTATTTAGAATTATACTGCCAATTCCTTTACCCTGAAAATCATCTATAATGACTATTGCTTCCAGGAATAACAGATTGGATGCAGTTTGGTACACTGAAAAATATCCAACAATCATTTCATCGACGATAATTAATTGATAGGTTTCAGGACGAAAATGTTTTGCATGGTACGCAATCTGTATTACCGGATCCCACCCCCAAACTGGCTCAGTGAGTTGTTTTGTAGAATTTAATTTAATATCCAATATTATATTGCTATCACTGGAAGTTGCATTCCTAAAGCTAATCATACCCTTATTTCTTTTAAACTGTCAACAGTTATCTCTTCAAATCAACAGTTGATCGGATATGAAATTAAATAGGTGTATTGTAGAAAATGTCGTGTAAAACTGGCTTATAGATAACAGACATGTTTTTTCGAGAAATAACATGCTTTAAAACCCGATTTAAAGCAAACTATGCTTTCTTATAGTTTCTTTAAATATTATGATACAAGCTTAAATAAAAGATTAAATGTCGTTCCAACTTCAGGTGTACTGGTAACTTCCATTTCAATTCCCAATGCTTCAGCAAACTCCTTGGCTAAAATTAAACCCAAGCCACTCCCCTTTTCTTTATTGGTACCTTCCCTGCTATTACGTATTCCCGGATTAAATAATTGCTTTAACATATCTTCCGTCATACCACACCCGGTATCAGTAATGGCTATTTTAACTTTATTGGCGCCCAACCGTTCACTGGTTAAACGAATTGTTCCGGAACTGGTGAACTTATTGGCATTGCTGATAATATTGCGAAAAATAAACCTTAGCGAATTTTCGTCGGAGTGAACAATACAGGCTGGTTCAATATCATTGACGATTGTATTATTTTTAATACTTGCAAACGGCTGAAGATTGGTCACTATATTTTGAACAATTTTTCTCAAATCAAGAACCTGGGTCTGTGGCTTATCTTTTTGAATAAGTATACTACCCCACTCTACCAGATTAGTCAGCATATCCAACGTAGCATCCATCTGTTTATCCAGCAATCTTAACAACTCTTCCTGATCCTGTTTCGCAAGTTCTTGATCGTTACTCAATTCGATCATACTTTTAACAGATGCTACCGGCCCGCGTACATCGTGTGCAATAATGGATATAATTTTATTCTGTATTGCTTTTGAGATTTCAAGTTTTTTCTTTTGCTCTTCAATTACCTGATTCCTTAATACTTCTTCTTTGTTTTTCAGCCTGAGTTCAAACATTTTCATGGTCTGGTTTCCCAAAGTCCTCAATGCAAATTTCTGTTCTTCAGTAAGTGTTCGGGGAATTTTATCAATAACACAAAGAGTACCTAAGGGATAGCCAGATGGACTTATCAATGGGTAACCTGCATAAAATCTAATATTCGGATCACCTAATACAAGTGGATTATCAAAGAAACGAATGTCATTCAGTGCATCTTCTACTTCCATGATATCCGTCTGATGGATGGCATGACCACAAAATGAAATACTCCGATCGTCACTTGCTTTATCAATACCTATTTTTGCTTTGAACCATTGCTGGTGAATGTCCAGTAAGGTTATAGTAGAGATCGGTGTTTTACAGATAGATGAGGCCAGTTGCACTATCTGGTCAAAATCTTCTTCATACTGTGTATGAAGTACTTCATAGCGAAGTAATTCCCGCAAACGATCCTGTTCATTATTTGGATTTTCTGCCGGTTTCATTTTTTAATTTTACAGGTATTAAAGTTGATTAACTGACCGATCGAAGCCATAATCACGTTCTACCTTGCAAATTCTGGTTTTAAAGTATTGATACCAAATATCCCGCCCTTTTTTTTGTGCTTCTATATGCTCAATATTGGCTTTCCAGTTTTTTATAGCTTCAAGGTCTTTCCAGTAAGAAATCGTTATACCCATCCCATTCCTTACCGATTCAAAACCCAGACATCCGGGTGACTGCAAAGCCATTTCACACATTTTATCTGCCATTGCTTCGTAACCTTCTGTATTTTCTGTAAGTCCATTCGTAAATATTACTGCGTAATACGGAGGTGCTGGAGTTTCAGCGATCATATTCTATTAAGATTTGTTTTAGTGAATTCATTTTGAACATTACCTGTGTTTAACGTAGTAGCTGGTTCGAATAACATTACCCATACTTCCTCATTTGCATTGGGTCTGTGCTCTACTCCTTTGGGAACAATGAGGAAATCTCCTGTTTCAAGTAAAACATCTTTATCCCTAAACTCCATGACAAAAGAACCTTTCACAACATAAAACAACTCGTCTTCATGGTCATGATGGTGCCAGGTAAATGGTCCTTTGAATTTAACCAATTTTACTTCCTGACCGTTTAAAGATCCGGCTACTAAAGGATTCCAGTAACCATCAACCTGATTAAAGGCTTCTAACACATTTATTTTATTCATCTGAAGAATCGTTAACTTCTTTTAAAAACTGTTCATGCAATTGTAATACCTGCGGAATAAGTAAGTGTTGATCATCATTCAGAATAACATAATCGCATAAACGCATTTTAATTTCTTCCTGAATTTGTTTATTCATTCGGTCGAGTACCGCTTCTCTTGACAAAGCATCTCTGTCCATAACCCGTTTAATCCTGATATGTTTCGGAGCATATACCCCAATGATATAATCCATCCCTTCAGCAGACCCAGCTTCAAAAAACAGAGCCGCCTCCTTTATAACATATGCCGCCTTCTGCTTATCCGCCCATTCTTCCGCTGCACGAATAGCCGCTGGGTGAACAAGGGCATTCAATTTTTCTAATTGCAAAGGATCTTTGAAAACAATATCGGCGATTAATTTTCTGTTTAACCGACCTCCAATAAATGAATCAATTCCAAATAAAGACTTTATACCAGCCTGAAGAGTTGCATCTGACTCCATAATTATTTTGGTATTCGCATCAGCATCAAATACCGGAATACCCAGTACCTGAAAAATTCCTGCAACGGTAGATTTGCCGCTACCAATACCACCTGTGAGTCCGATTTTCAACATAGACTAAAGATAAAACAAGAAGGTCCGGAAACTGCATTCCCGGACCTTTATTTTCCACCTGTTGAAGGTTGATTTATTTTTTGTCCGCAGACTTATTAATAGCAGCACTCCATTCCATACTAACGGATGATTTTTCGATTTTCAGGTAGCTGCCCGGACTTACTTCCAATTGGATAGTATTGTCTTCATTGATTTTATTGATGATACCATGGATACCAGCGATGGTAACGATTTTATCACCTTTTTGCATATTTTCTACGAATTTCTTTTGCTCTTTGGCTTTTTTGGCTTGTGGACGAATCATAAACAACCAAAAAACAAGGATGATAGCACCCATCATTACCAATTGAACCATTCCACCACCTTGCTGACCACCAGCGGCAAGTAATACTGAATTGAGATAAAACATTGTTATTTGTTTAAATGAAAAATGACTAATTAATTTTTGACACCCTTAACATGGCCTGTAAAGATAAGGGTGTGTTCGCTACCATTAAAAGTATTTGTAAATACCAGTACTGTTTTTCTGGTATCTCCCGTCATGGCTTTATTGGTATCAAATGCCGCTGTTACGGCCCCTTCTCCCCCGGGAACTACGGCTTCTTTTGTATAATCAGGAACCGTGCAACCACAGCCAGCCCTTACATCTGTTATAAATAATGGCTTATTTCCTGTATTCCTGAACCTGAATTTAAGTTGAATTTTCTCTCCTTGGGTTATAGTTCCAAAATCTACCAGTGAATCAAGCCACTGTATGGTTGTATAATTTGCCGTATCGATCAATTTTGGATTAGTAAGGGGAGATTTTTTATCAGGTCCTGCACAAGCTATTATCCAACCCCCGATAACACACCCCAAGACAATCCGTTTTATGAAAACAAACCCCATAAATTATATATTTCTTATTCCTTATTTCGTATTTGCTATTTCTTATAGCCTATTTTCTGGATTTTACCGGCATCTGTAAGCTCTTTATGAATATTATCCAGAATACCATTTACAAACTGTCCGCTTTGCTGGGTGCTGTATTCCTTGGCCAGGTCTATGTATTCGTTAATAGTAACTTTGGTGGGAATCGTTTCGAAATATAACAACTCGCATACTCCCATGCGCATAAGGATCATATCTAATAAGGCGATTCTTTCGGCATCCCAGTTTTTCAATTTTGGTTTGATTAGATCTGTGGCCAGTTCTTTCTTTTCAATGCTGGTAATTAGCAGGCTTTTGGCAAATTGCCATTTTTCCTGACTAATCATTTCCTGGAGATTATAACTCGTTGGCTTTTGAATATAATTGAGCATTAGTTGCTCCATCATTTCAGCATCATCATCCCAGTTATTGAAATGCTCTTCCAAATGACTGATAAACGACTCATTTGGTAACATCAGATGAGTAAAGATGATTTTAATGATTTCCTTTTCCTTTACCTTATCTCTACCCGGAACCGCTATATATTCCTGATATTGGGGAAGTTCGGTTAACTGTCGGTAAATCTTATAGACCAGGTCTTTATCGAGTATTTTCTCTGGAAAATGGGCTTCTTTAGCCTTCTGAAAAGTTGCCGACTCTAAAATCTGCCATAAAAACTCATTACCAGCGATTTTGGTATTTACATTTAAATCGGCACTGGTGGGAAGGTTTCTGGATGCACGCTTAACCGCATTGGTTTCGGCATAACGGGCAATTTCAGTTAAAAAATAAAGCAGGTATACAAACAGGGAAGTTGTCTGATCAAATTGCTTCTTCAATTCAATTTCAGGCTTCTGACGTGTTACGCTGGTATCTGCAGCCTCAATCATGTAAAGGAGCTGCATTACTTTAACACGGATATTTCTTCTACTGATCATCTGGTAAGAACTTAATGGAAAGTTGCAAAGGTATTAATTTCAGGATGCATGTCAAAATGAAAAAACCCGTCCGGGAACGGACAGGTTTAACCTTGATACAACCTATACATAACCCTTTCCGGATTAAGGTTCTACGATATCGCCTTTTAAAGGAACTAGTGCTCCGCCAATAGTATTCACATCAGCATCACTAACATTGTTCTTTTTCAGGGCAGCTACCAGATCATTAACCAGAGCATTGAAATGTACGTCTTTGATACCCATACCAACGTGTGCTGCCTTCATGGATAATCCAGTATACTTTTCTGGTCCTCCCACTGCCTGACCGATCTGATTAACCAGATTCATTTTCAGGTCATCAACACGTTCCTGGGATTTTGCCGTATTGGCAAAAAAGCCATTAATCACATTATCAGCCACCACAATTCCAATAAAATCATCAACTACTTTCTTTATTCCAGCGTTACTTCCAAGTCTTTTGTATAGATCACTGCCACTGTTTACAGGCATTGCATCATCTTTTTTACAGGCTGTAAAACTTATCGCAACCACTAGGGCGATTGCTGTAACCCCTAAAAATGTTTTTTTCATGGTTTTTTAATTTAATGGTGATTGTATTTTGAATGATTATTTACGGATATTTAATGCATAAGTAAGTTTCCGGAAAGCATACATATTTACCGGACATTCTGCCCTTGATTGAAGCGGTTGTCTTTCTACCAGACCGGGGTGATACCCCTTCGCCAGATCAAGAATGGCCGACCTGTTGGTTTTGCGGGGGTCGATGGTAACACAAAGGGTTTGACTCTTTAAACTGATAATATTAGAATAAACACCTTTTTGCTGCATAAAATAGGCTTCCATTTCAGTGGAATCTTTACTGGAAAAGCTTTCAGGAAACTGCATAACCACGATCTGTGTAGGGTTTTCCATATAAACCCGCTCACCAAGTGATGGTTTTGTCTTATTTGCATATATAAACAAACCTGCAAACAATACGAGCACCAGTATTCCCACCCCTTTTAATATCCTTTTGAGTAGTTTCATGTTATTGCATTTTATACAGATACGGCATTCGTTTAAACTTGGATTGGGGTAATCAGAAATTTTATCAGGGGGAGGCAAATGAAAATTTGACACTATAAACCAGAAACTTACTGCATCTTTGCCGCCCGTTCTGACAGTACAAAAGCTTGTCCAGGGCATTCCGGAGCAGGAAATCTGCAATTTTGACCTGTTCGCCCCGGGTGGCACAATTATCGATGAATGGCAAAAAGATTTTTAACCTTAATAAATTAAAAACCAATAACGTATGGCTAAGAAACTCAACGTTACTCCCCTCCATGACAGAGTAATTGTTAAGCCGGCCGCTGCTGAAGAAAAAACTGCCGGCGGAATCATCATCCCTGACACAGCGAAAGAAAAACCACAGCGAGGTACCATCGTAGCCGCAGGTACTGGTAAAAAAGACGAACCAATGACCGTAAAAGTGGGCGACAATGTCCTGTACGGAAAATACGCAGGTACTGAGATTCAGATCGAAGGACAAGACCTTCTCATTATGCGTGAAAGCGATTTACTGGCGATCGTCTAATTTGAAAATGTGGTAATATGAAAATTTGAAAATGAATATGCTTCAATTTCAAATTTTCAACTAAAAAGTAAGACCTACATTTTCAAATTTCCAAATTTTCAAATTTTCAAATTGACAAAAAATGGCAAAACAAATATTCTTCGATATCGAAGCAAGAAATAAAATGAAAAAGGGTGTTGATACCCTTGCTAATGCAGTTAAAGTAACCCTCGGACCAAAAGGCCGTAACGTGGTTATTGAGAAAAAATTCGGTGCACCTTCTGTAACAAAAGATGGTGTTACTGTAGCTAAAGAAATTGAACTTGAAGACGCTATCGAAAACATGGGCGCTCAGATGGTGAAAGAGGTTGCTTCTAAAACTGCAGATATTGCTGGTGATGGTACTACTACAGCTACTGTATTAGCACAAGCAATTATTGGCGAAGGTTTGAAAAACGTTGCTGCAGGTGCTAATCCAATGGACCTGAAACGCGGTATCGACAAAGCTGTTGCTAAAGTGGTTGAAAACCTGAAAGCACAGTCTCAAACCGTTGGTAACGATTCTAAAAAAATTGAGCAGGTTGCTACTATTTCTGCCAACAGCGATAATGAAATTGGGAAACTGATTGCTACTGCAATGGGCAAAGTTGGTAAAGAAGGTGTTATCACTGTTGAAGAAGCAAAAGGTACTGATACTACTGTTGATGTAGTAGAAGGTATGCAATTCGATCGTGGATATATCTCTCCATATTTTGTTACCAATAGCGAAAAAATGGAAGCTGAATTACAGAATCCATACATCCTGATCTACGATAAGAAGATCAGCGCTATGAAAGATATCCTCCACATCCTGGAGAAAGTAGCACAAAGCGGCCGTCCATTGTTAATCATCGCTGAAGACCTTGAAGGTGAAGCACTGGCTACACTGGTGGTGAATAAATTACGTGGTACCCTTAAAGTAGCTGCTGTTAAAGCTCCGGGCTTTGGTGACCGTAGGAAAGAAATGCTTACAGATATCGCAATTCTTACTGCAGGTACTGTTGTAAGTGAAGAACAAGGTTTCAAACTGGAAAATGCTGACCTGTCTTATTTAGGTCAGGCTGCTTCTGTTACCATCGACAAAGACAACACAACTGTTGTTGGAGGTAAAGGTAAAAAAGCTGATATCGTTGCGCGTGTGAACCAAATCAAAGCGCAAATTGAAAATACCACTTCTGATTACGACCGCGAAAAATTACAGGAACGTCTTGCTAAATTAAGCGGTGGTGTTGCAGTATTATACGTTGGTGCTGCTACAGAAGTAGAAATGAAAGAGAAAAAAGATCGTGTAGATGATGCATTACACGCAACACGTGCGGCAGTTGAAGAAGGTATTGTACCAGGTGGTGGTGTTGCTTACATCCGTGCTGTAGAATCGCTGGAAAAACTGAAAGGTGCTAACGAAGACGAAGCAACTGGTATCCAGATTGTAAAAAGAGCTATTGAAGAGCCTCTCCGTCAAATCGTTGCTAACAGCGGTATCGAAGGTTCTATCGTGGTTCAAAAAATCAAAGAAGGAAAAGCTGACTTCGGTTTCAACGCACGTACAGAAGTATTCGAAAACCTGTTCAAAGCAGGTGTTATTGATCCTACCAAAGTTAGTCGTGTAGCACTTGAAAATGCAGCTTCTATTGCAGCAATGTTACTGACTACAGAATGCGTAATTGCAGACAAACCAAAACCAGAAGCTCCGCATAGTCATGCAGGTGCACCTGACATGGGTGGTATGGGTTACTAATTCAAAAGTTCATCAGTTTTTACTGATACACATAAAAAAAATCCCTTTGCAAATGCAAGGGGATTTTTTTATGTACCCAATTAATTAGGCAAT
>NZ_CAMLMJ010000040.1 GCF_946481145.1 uncultured Sediminibacterium sp. | reverse complement strand
AGATCTTGAAAATCATGAAAATCCGTGTTCTATTAAGTTAATAGCAGTATACTCGAAACAAGCACCCATCAAGGCTTGTAGCTTGCGGCTTGCAGCCTGAAGCTAATATCTAGTTACCCCCGGAGTAGCGATAGGATAAAATCCATCTGCATTAGGTACTACAGGAGGCATGGCATCCCATGCATAAGTTTGAGGTGATAAATTCAATCCTGAATTAATGGCCTTGTCCCAGGTAATTACCTGACCACTATAAGTAGCCATACGACCAAGAATGGAAGTCATGGTGCTTTTAGCACCGTTTTCTGCATCATGGAATTTGTATTCACCTTTAGCGATGGCAGCAAATAGTTCATCATGTTCGGTCTGGTATGGATTATTCTCCGTTTTTTTATCAAACTCATACAATACTTTTCCTTTGCCATCGGTAATATTCGCTTTACCAAATGCGATCCTTCCTTTTGTGCCGATTAATAATTCATCAACACGACTCATAGTGCCAGGAATATGTCTGCACTGGCTATTTAGTATGGTTCCGTCAGCATATTCAAATTCTACAAAATGGTGGTCGAAGATTTCACCATGGTCTTTTCCTTTGCGCACCTGTCTGCCACCCATTCCCTGTGCTTTAACAGGGTAGCCATCCTTGAACCAGTTAATCACATCCAGGTTATGTATATGTTGCTCGGCAATATGATCGCCACAAAGCCATACAAAATAATACCAGTTACGCATTTGGTATTCCATTTCTGTTTGTCCGGCTTTACGAGGTCTTACCCATACACCATCATTGTTCCACCATGCTTGGGCGGAAGTAATATCACCAATCATATCTTTTCGGGAAAACAATTCACGGTAAGAGTTTTGGTAACGTCTTTGTAATCCAACCACTACATTCAATTTCTTTTGTTTTGCGATGGCAGCGCTTGCCAGCACTTTCTGAACCCCGGCAGGATCTGTCGCTACCGGTTTTTCCATGAACACGTGTTTGTTCTGCTTAATGGCTTCTTCAAAATGTATAGGACGGAAACCAGGAGGAGTTGTTAGAATAACTACATCCGCTAATGGGATAGCTTTAGCATAAGCATCGAAACCAGCAAACCTTCTTTCTTCCGGTACATCAATTCTTTTTTTGGCTTCTTCTGTTAATTCATCAGACATAAGATTTTGGTAACACTTGTCTACATTGTCCTTAAACGCATCGGCCATAGCAACCAGCTTAACGTTTTGTTTACTCATTAATGCCTGCATGGCTGCACCAGTGCCGCGACCACCGCAACCAATCAATGCTACTTTAATTACATCATCTGCGCCGGAAAAATAATTGGCTTTGGATAATAGAGGAGCAGCAATTAATCCACCTGCAAGTAAAGAGGATTGTTTCATGAAATCCCTGCGGGATTTTTGACTGGCATCGTTGTTCATGGTGAGTAGTTTTAAGGATTATATACCAAGATAGGAAGTGAAAAATTGATTGATTTCTTCCGCTGAGGGTTGTTTTAATGGTCTTACAATTCGGAACCCTACGGTTCTTGCATCCGTAAGCCACCATTTACTTTTAGGAATTTGAGGATCCCTTCTGTTCCAGGACGGAGCTGATTGATACCGCCTTGTAATACTTAAGTCAGTAGCAGATTCAGTAAAACCACCGCCACGCAAAACCTTTGGATAGCGACTGCTGTTAGGCGCAACCACCGGATCTTTTTTTTGTATGGTTTCATACCGCTTTTCTTCATAGTGATCTAATGTCCATTCTAAAACATTGCCAAGCATATCATATAAACCCCAGGCATTGGGCTTTTTTTCTCCAACCTTATGAAACTTGTCGCCACTGTTTTTTTCATACCAGGCATAGTTCTCTATTTGTGAACTATCGTCCCCGAAATAATACCTTGTTGTGGTACCTGCCCTGCAGGCATATTCCCATTCTGCCTCAGTTGGTAATCGATAAAAGATACCAGTTTGCTGATATAACCATCTGCAATACATCAGGGCAGCATGTTGCGACATACTATTGGCAGGATATCCGCCTTCTTTTCCCATGCCCCAACTGAAATCAATGTACTGTGGACTTGGACGTGTTATTGCATCTACATCTGAGTTTTGGCTAGTTTTTTCATCTTTCAGGAAAACATCAAATTCATCCCGGGTTACTTCATAGGCAGACATCCAGAATGCTGAAATATGAATTTTTTGTTGGGGACCTTCATTTGTATTGCTGCTCTTATCGGATGGCTGGCTTCCAATGATAAAATCACCCGCTTTAACAGGAACCATTTTAAACCGGAAAGCACTACCCGGAATTTCCTGCTCGTATGTGTTGAAAGCTGGTTGTCCTATCAAGGAAGAAGTTAGGATCGATACAACAATCAACAAGCCAATTTTTTTCACGCGCAATACATTATTTAGGATAGGGAAGATAATTTTTTATCAAAAGAGCCAGACATTTTTGGGTGAATTTATTTCCAGTAACGGTAAAAATTTTTAGAAGCGTGGGTGATTACCCGCCCATTCGATACTTCTGTGATTAAAATAGCCGCTTTCATAAATTTAACCAGCTTTAAGGCTTCCTTTATTGATAAGATACTGCATGCGGTAGCCAGCCAGTCTGCATCCTCTCCTGAACCAGCTATCACCGTTACATTTCTTGGGGTTTGTATGCCATAGCCAGTCCGCGGATCTATGATGTGGGAGTATTTTTTCCCTTCATGCTCAAAATATTGATAGATGCTTCCTGATGTTGCAATGGCCTTGTATTCCAGCGTAAGTTTTTTTTGAAATAATTGATCGGTAGTCTCTGGTAGCACAATTCCTATTTGCCAGCCCTTTGTTCCTTCAGGAGCTTCGCCAACTGCTATATCTCCGCCGGCATCAATCATTACCTGTCTGATACCTTTTGAATAAAAGAATTCGAGTAGCTGATTCGCCATGAATCCTTTACCAATTCCGCCAAAGTCGATCGACATACCCGTTTTTTTTATCCATACAGTACTTTTTACTCTATCTATATAAACAAGTCCAAAATTCACCAGCTTTTTCTTTTCTTCAATCTCTGTAGTTGGAAATATATTTTCTTTCCTTGCTTTACGCCATAGCTTACTCAATGGTCCGATACTGGCATCAAAAGCACCCCTGCTATGGTGATTTGCCATTCCAGCATGCCACATGAGTCTGAGTAGGAGTGGAGACACAGTGATTGGCTCTGCTGAACCCGATGAACTGTTTAATCTGCTAAGCTCACTGCTTGTATCGTAATCGCTGATGATGGCATTAATGCTATCCGTTAGTGCATATGCTTGTTTTGCCAGCTTAGCTGCTTTTGCAGAATCGTCACACATCATTATAATGCGTAGGGGAGATCCCATCTTCTCGGCTTCAAAAACATATTTCTTTAATTGAGCATTAACTGAATTAGTGGTACAGATGAGCAGTAGGAAAAAAATAAAGAAGGGTAAAAATCTAGGGCAGTTTTTTCTCATGTTGGTAGCCTGCAATTTGATTAAAGTTCTGATTTTTTATTGATTAATATATTACTAAAAGCCGGTCAATAAAAAAAGCCATCTGTATTTGCAGATGGCTTCTCGTATTTAATTCAACACCGATCTTTATGGTTTGCCAGTATTAGAATTGTTGATTGATGGTATAAATTTTATTCTAGCATTGGTATAACTATCTTGCAACCCCAGGCACTACTGCCAGACTCTCATTTCCTGTTTCGTTAACCGATTGAACGGCATAGAAATAGTTGTCTTTGGAGAAAGGTAAATTATAACTGGTATCAGTAGTAAAAAACTTCTTTTGCCAAACCGGACTGGTTGTTTCTCTTACAAGCACATAATATCCTTTTGTTTTACCCGTTTTCGGAGCTTTCCAACTGATCGAACTGTAGTTGGTAAGTCTTCCAGCTTGGATCTTAACATCTTCTGGCATTGCTGGTGCTTTTGATAAGTTGGCAAGGTTACTGAGATTCATGGCAGTATTCTTACGCAGGTATTCAAAATCCATAAACTCAGGAAGGTCGCCGTACTGGATACCATTTTCAACACGAACATTCTGGTGCTGATGATAATAATTTTCATTCATTTCTGTAAAACGAACTGCAGCATACCCCTGTTCAATAAATGAAGTATGGTCACCACCACGAAGGAAACGGTCATTTCTATAAATCATTACTACTTCCAGATTGTCCACATAACGTTCGCCAATCTCTTTTGCATATCGTGCCAGTTGACGTGCTTTTCCATCATTCTCTAAACCTAATTGACGGATATTACGAATATTCTTTTCTGTTTCATAAGCAGGAATTCCTTCACTAAAAACACGTATACGGGTATTATCAATAATATTTGTTTCACTGGTATTATTACTACCCATGATATCATTATTCAGCACCGCTTCAATATTCCAGCCCTCGGTTTTTGCTTTGGTAGCCATGAATTTTGCACCTAATAAACCTTGTTCTTCGCCACTCACGGCTACAAAGATGATCGTTGCCGGAAAACTGCGCTGGCTCATAACCCTTGCACTTTCAATAACGGCGGCAGTTCCGCTGCCATCATCATTAGCACCAGGTGCATCACCTACACGATCCAGAACACTGGAGCGCATATTGTCGAGGTGACCACTAATCACAAAAATTCTTTTATCAGCCGTATCGGTTCCTTTCAGAATGGCCATTACATTACCTAACAGAATGGTGGTATCAACCCTGCCGCCTTTCTGAAGAGTAGTAGTATCAATATAAGCGGTTAACCTGCCATTCGATTTTTTAGCGAATTCATTAAACTTTTGCAGTACCCAGTTTCTTGCTGCACCAATACCCCTGTTAGGGTCTGATTGTGTACTCAGGGTATTTCTGGTACCGAAACTTACAAGTTTGTAGATATAGGATTTCAGTGAATCGGCATTTACTTCTTTCACCATTTTCTCAATCTCAGGGTCACGTTGTATAATGGTTTGAGCCTGTGTAGTAGTTGTAAGGGCTACAAAACCAGTAACAATAAATAAGCGTAATATATTTTTCATAATGCAGAATTGGGTATTAAATCTATGAATAACATGGCTCATTACCATTTGTTTAGTGGATGAGTCGGTAAAAGAGGTGTTCGTTAGGGTGAAAATGTCTTAAACATATCTCTGCGTAAACTCCCTGTCCTCTTGTTCTCTGCGGTGCCTTTCCTATCGTTACCTTGAAGAAGGAAAGGCACCGCAGAGAACAAGAGATAACAGCGTTTACGCAGAGGAGTTAGTAATTGTATTTATCCTTCCATCTTTCTTTGAGGAATTTGCGGAGTTCCTGTTCTCTCGCGTTATTGCCCGGCTCATAAAACTTGGTTCCGGCTATTTTATCGGGTAAATATTCCTGCGGAATAAAATTACCTTCTCCCATATGTGAGTATTGATACCCTTTTCCATAATTCATGTTTTTCATGAGTTGGGTAGGGGCATTGCGAATATGCATGGGAACAGGCAGATCCCCCTGCTTTTGAACTGTAGCAATGGCCATATCAATTGCAACATAAGCTGCATTACTTTTAGGGGAAGAAGCGAGATAGGTGGCGCATTGTGAAAGAATGATCCGGCTTTCCGGGTAACCAATTTTATTTACCGCATCAAAACTGGCATTGGCCAATAGTAGTGCATTAGGATTAGCATTACCAATATCTTCACTCGCAAAGATCACCATTCTTCGAGCTATAAATTTCACATCCTCTCCTCCTTCAATCATCCTTGCGAGCCAATAAACTGCACCGTTGGGATCACTGCCACGCATACTTTTGATAAAGGCAGATATAATATCGTAATGCTGCTCACCCTGTTTATCGTAAAGCGCAACTTTCTTTTGCGCTACTTCCATTACCAGTGAATCGGTTATACGAATATCTTTTGTGTTTTGTTTGAGGCTGGCTGTTTGTACCACAAGCTCAAATAAGTTCAATAATTTTCTGGCATCACCTCCGGAAATATTGATCAGGGCGGCAGTTTCTGCCAGTTCAATTTTATAAGCTTGTAACAAGCTGTCTTTGGAGGCAACCTCCTGTAACAACCTGATGAGATCCGCATCTTGTAAAGCTTTCAACACATATACCTGACACCTGCTTAATAAGGCACTGTTAACTTCAAAAGACGGGTTTTCAGTAGTTGCTCCAATAAGTGTAATGATTCCTTTTTCAACAGCGCCTAATAGTGCGTCCTGCTGGCCTTTGTTGAAGCGATGAATTTCATCTATGAATAATACAGCACCCGGACGATGTTTCGCTTCTTCAATAACTTCCCTTACATCTTTTACTCCACTGCTGATGGCACTGAGTTGAAAATAGGGAGCAGCTAGAGTATGGGCTATAATATTGGCGATAGTCGTTTTACCAACACCTGGCGGGCCCCACAAAAGCATGGAGGGTATCCTTCCATTTTCAATGGAAGTTCTCAAAATACTTCCTTTGCCTGTCAGGTGTTCCTGTCCAACAAGGTCGTCCAATACTACCGGACGCATTCTTTCTGCTAATGGAGCTGCCGTATTCACTATTGAAAATTACGAAAAAGAAATGAGGCTATTGTTGTGCGGGAGGCATAAACAAGTGTGCGAATTTTTTTAACATACTCAATCCAAGTATCACATGGGTTAGTATAATCACACTTGTTACAAGCATAAAACCTGCTACACCTTTCAGCATGGAAACCAGTAAATCCGGATCCATACCTTTTGGCAAATTAGGCTGAGAATCGATCATTTGAGTAACAAGATCGTTTAAAGCTACCGGACCAAGGGATAATATGCCTATTGAGTTCACCAAAAACATTGAACCCAATGCCAGACTAACATATGCATTTACTTTAACCCAATCTTTAAGTGAGGGCTTACACCTTGCATTACGTTCGATGCCTGATCTTAGAAATTTCAGGGATGAAAAAGTATAGATTACAATACCCGCAAACAGAAACAGCATTAACCACATGGCTGGATTAGCCATAGCCGGAATAAGCAGCAGTAAATCCAGCAATCCAAAAAAGCAGGCAATCGGAACCAGTACATAAGTGAGTATTCGAAATATTTTAAGAGCCAGCATAGCGTTATTGTTGTTGCCCCGCAAATGTATCAATTATAATGGCTGGTACCTGTGTATTTTGTTGTTCTAAATAAACATCATTCAACTCTTCAAATTTGGCTCCGTCTTCATAACCTACGGAAACATATACAGATAAAGATTGTTGGGCCGGTCCTTTAAAAGTGCCTTTTACCGGGCTGCAATCATTAAAATTGCGACCTACGGCAAGCTTTACGTGATGCTGTGTAACCACTACATTATTTGTTGGGTCAACACCCAGCCAGCCATATGCGGGTACATAGGCTTCTACCCAGGCATGGGTTGCACCTTCACCGCGCATGCCATTTTTATTGGGGCAGATATATCCGCTGACATACCGGGCTGGTATATTCATTCTTCGCAATATCTCCAGCATTACATGGGCGAAATCCTGACAAACACCTGCTTTTTTCTCCAAAATCTCATCCACACTAGATTCAATCGTAGTAATACCTTTTATATAGGTGAAATGAGTATACACAAACTCGCAACAATCTTTGATGATCATTGCTACCTGCTTGTCCTGATGAAAAATAGCAGCAGCATAACGTTGTATTTCCGCTTCAGCAAGAATGGGCGTTGCAGTGCTTAGTGATAATAAGTGCATATCCTGTTCGGCAACAGTAGGTAAACTGTCTGGTAAACTGCCAGGAATTGCTTTTGTTATCCAATCAGCCGTTTTGATTTTTAACCTGCTGTCGATGATCAACTCTTTATGTGGGGGTAGCAGGTTAAAACTTCCTTTCTTGTTGTTCCAGTAATCATAGGAAATAAAAACTTCGGGATTGCCGGTGATAAAAATATCGTGTTGTAATATTTCCTGGTGCGCATCAACATAAGGATATATCTTGATTTCATTCACACTCTCTTTTACAGGCCTGTCGTATTGGTATTTGGTGATATGTTGAATCGTGAAAATGGGCATGAATAAATTACTTTATGCGTACGAAAAATAGAGCTGACCAAACTGTCTGGTAAACTCATTTAAATGTTGCCTTACCTGTAACAGAAAATTGTCAAGTCCTGCTTCTGCTACAGCCTCCAGATCAGAATACCTAACGTAACTATTAGTTCTTCCAAAAGATCGTGTAATGGCAGCACTCCCTTCAATTGGATTTGAGATCGCAATATCCGATAAATATTTATGCGCACGTTCTAAAGCATAATATAAAGACCTCGGAAAATGTTTGTCGAATAAAACCTGTTTGGCAACATTATAATTATGGTGTTGGTTGCTGTAATTTTTCAGGTGATGTTCGTAGCCGGATAAGGCGAGTAATAATCCACGCCAGAAAAGAATATCCTCTTCCTGCTGTAAATTATAGTTTGTTTTTTTGAAGAAATTATAGGTGAATTCAACCGTTAACAAACATCTTTCTGTGTATTTACCGAGGTTCATATAGTTCCATCCCTGCCCCCTGGGCATGGTGCTGTCTGTGATGCCACAAAACTGATCACTTTGGTTAATAAAGGAATCTATTACGAGTATTGCATCTTTACCCTTCAGTTTTTCCTGTGTGGAAGGATGGTTGATCAGGTGGTATATCAAGTTGATTTGTTCCCAAACTTCTTTGGTAATCTGATCCTGCACGCCTCTTGCATTTTCGCGTGCACGGGTAAGGATCACTTTTAGGGAATTCTGGTTACTGGTGTCGAGCAGTAAATATTTTAGTGCAGCGGCATTGTCTTTTTTTAAGATATTGATTTCATCGGGAGGTAAACTGGTAAATATTTCTAATGCTGGTTGCCATGTTATCGCACTTGTTTGAACTTTATCGAATGAAAGGATATAACTGGTTTTAAGCAGTCGAAGCAAGCCATCTGCTCTTTCCATATATCTGTGGAACCAGTATAAAGAATCTGCTATTCTACTAAGCATTTTATTTCAAAATTGACTTTATAAATAATTTTATCACGACCTAATCATTTTCGGGTATATCTACTACCCAGGTATCTTTACTACCACCTCCCTGCGAAGAATTGACCACCAGTGATCCTTCACGAAGCGCAACGCGGGTAAGTCCACCAGCGACTATTTCTATGCCGTTAGGAGAACACAATGCATAAGGACGAAGATCAACATGTCTTGCGCGTAATTTACCGTCAATCAAACAGGGTACGGTAGATAATTGTATGATGGGCTGTGCAATAAAATTTCTTGGGTTAAGCAGTATAGCGGCTTTTGCTTTTTCAAGTTCAGCTTCACTTGCTTTATTACCCATAACCATACCATAACCGCCCGATTGGTTGGTTTCCTTAATGACCATTTGATCCATGTTCGCGAAAACATATTGTCTTTCCTCTTCATTTTTTAATTGATAGGTAGGTACATTAGGTATGATGGGTTCTTCATTCAGGTAATAACGTATCATAGCAGGCACATAGGCATAAACTGCTTTATCATCAGCGACGCCATTACCCAGGGCATTCACGATCGCTACATTGCCTTTCCTGTAAGCACTCATCAACCCGGGTACTCCCAATGCACTGTCTGGCCTGAATACAAGTGGATCAAGGTATTCATCATCAATTCTCCGGTAAATGACATCAACCTGTCGGAGTCCTCCGGTAGTTTTCATATAAACCTTGTGGTTATCGACCAGCAGGTCCCTTCCCTCTACTAATTGAATGCCCATTTGTCGGGCCAGGAATGTATGTTCAAAATAGGCGGAGTTAAAAACCCCGGGTGTAAGTAATACAACCATAGGGTTGTCTACTTTTCTGGGCGACATGGCAATCAGGTTGTCATGCAGCAAAAGGGGGTAATTATTAATCATCCGAACATTACTCTGCGCCAGTAAATCGGGGAATAATCTTTTGGTGACTTCCCTGTTTTCAAGCATATAAGAAACACCTGAAGGCGTACGCAGGTTATCTTCCAGGATATAAAAACTACCATCTGCTCCGCGAATCAGGTCAATGCCGGCTATATGCACATAGATATCATGTGGTACATTAATGCCAAAAACTTCTCTGGTAAAATGGGGACAGGAAGCAATAAGCGATGCAGGGATGATACCATCTTTTAATATCTGCTGTTCATGGTAAATATCTTTCAGGAATAAATTGAGTGCCTTTAAGCGCTGTTTTATACCTGTTTCAATTTGCTCCCATTCTTTATTGGTGATTACTCTTGGGATGATATCATAAGGAAAGATTCTTTCGATACCCTCATTGTCGCTGTATACGGTAAACGTAATACCCTGACTCATAAAAAGTTCAGCGGCCATTTTATCTTTTTGCTCGAGTTCGGTTAAGCTTAAGCTGCTGATTTCATGGCAAATTGAGTGATAAGGTAGTCGTACGGCATCCATTTCCTTCATCTCATCCCAGGATCCCGGTCTGGTTTGGTATTGCTTGAATAAGTCTTCATGCATAGGCAGTTATTTGTCAGGTATAAACAAAAAAAGTTGCATTCCCTACAATGGGGAAGCAACCTAGTTGAAGATACAGAAATAAAATGGGGTCTCCAAAAGCGAGGGGATTAATGTCTGATGTCCGATGTCGGATTTGAGGAGGGCACTTTTGGAAAGTTTTAGAACTTTCCAAAAGTTTGAGTTTAGGCGGGTTCACAATTTAGTTAGTTGCTCCGGTGGCGTTTGTTTAGCCACAGATTCACAGATTAATCATTTATAATCTGTGAATCTGTGGCTTATATAAATCAACCTTAATTTTTCAGATCCAGTTTAATTTGTAACTCGTCAAATTGTGGTACATCAATGCTGCTTGGCGTCTGGCATCACACAGGGTTCAAATTAGGGTCTAAAAAACAGATACATAACTTTCTTAGGTATATTCCAAATTGTTGTATTTTTATTCTATGAATAAGACCGCACTGTATAAGGGTTGCCTTGAACCGATTATCCTGCAAATGCTTAAAGAAAATGGGAGAATGTATGGATACCAGATTACCCAGCAGGCCAAGGAGATAACCAAGGGACATTTATCGATAACTGAAGGGGCTTTGTATCCGCTATTACATAGGTTAGAAGAAGAGGGCTTACTTGAAACGGAAATAGAATCGGTAGGAAATAGAATGCGTAAATATTATTCATTGACAAAAGCGGGCAAAAAACAAACGGTGCAGGTTCAATCAGAGTTACAATCTTTTTTAGATAACCTGACCTTGATTTTTCAACCTAAAACTGTATAATGATGTTGTCTGACGAGCATATAAAAGAGCTATACGCTTATTGTGAGCGAAAGAGAATTGTGTATTATGATTTACAGGTAGAGATAGTAGACCATGTTGCCAATGCAATAGAGGAAAAAATGAGTAATGACCCTTCCATCTCATTTAAAGAAGCTTTGGAAGAAGTGCATCGCTCCTTTGGTATTTTTGGCCTGAGGGAAATGGTAGAGGAGAAAACAAATGCAATGCACAAGCAATATGGAAAAATGAGTAGAAAACTTTTCTGGTCTTATTTTACTATGCCCAAAATTATATTTACTGTTTTTCTTGTAGTTGTAGCAATTAGCATAGAACGGTTATTACCTGAAACTGTTTTACCTTATATGGTATTGGTAATAGGATTGATAATGGTTTTTTATATTTTCTGGTTCGAATTTGCCAAACGTAAATACAGGAAACAGCGGCTGAAAAAATTAATGATGACCGATACCCAATTTTTTGAGTATAGTTTTTTCCCTTTCTATTTTATGATGCACATGTTTATAAGAGCTAATGAGAAAGGATTTTTATATTTTATCGATAAGGAGGTTGTGCATATATATGATTATTATTTTGTGATGCTGATATTCATTATCTATACCATCTCAATGTTAGTGCGTAAAGAAATGTTGGTTCATGTAAATGATACTGCAAAAAAGCAATATCCCGCTGTGTTTGCACAATAAAATAAGCGCAGATTCACAGATTGTGATTTTTGGATGTCAGATGGCAGATGTCAGATTTGATGTTGGTACTTTTGGAAAGTTCTTAAACCTTCAAAAAGTTTGAGTTTAGCGGGGTGAGATTTATTAAGCCACAGATTCACAGATTAATCGTTTATAATCTGTGGCTTAATAAAATCAACCTTAATTTTTCAGATCCAGTTTTATTTGTAGTTCATCGAATTGTTGTGCATCAATAGTGCTTGGCGCATCTAACATCACATCTCTGCCACTGTTATTTTTAGGGAAAGCGATAAAGTCTCGGATGCTTTCACTTCCACCTAAGATGGCACAAAGGCGATCGAAGCCATAAGCAATACCACCATGAGGTGGAGCTCCGTATTCAAATGCACCCAGTAAGAAACCGAATTTATGTTGTGCTTCTTCTTCACTCATACCCAGTGCTGCAAACATTTTCTCCTGTAACTCACGCTGATAAATACGGATAGAACCACCACCAATTTCATTACCATTCAACACCATATCATAGGCATTAGCTTTGATATTGGAATAGGGGTGTTCAAGGTATTTATCTGCATTTTCAATAACAGGATTGTTATTGATCATCGTAGCAATCTGATCAGGCTTAGGAGAAGTGAATGGATGGTGACGAGCTACCCATCTGTTTCCTTCTTCATCGTATTCAAATAAAGGGAAATCGAGCACCCATAATAATTTAAACTCATCGTCTTTGCGCATGCCCAGTCTTCTACCCATTTCAAGGCGTAATTCACTGGTAGCTTTCCTGGTTCTTTCTTCTCTTCCTGCGAGAATCAATACCAGATCGCCTGCTTTAGCACCGGCGGCATCTGCAATGGCTTTGAGTTTATCTTCGGTATAAAATTTGTCTACACTGCTTTTATAAGTACCGTCTGCATTGCATTTGATGTATACCAATCCCTGCATACCAATCTGTGGTCTTTTTACCCATTCGGTTAGCTCATCGGTTTGTTTACGGGTATATTCACTACAGCCTGGTGCTGCAATAGCCAATACGGTTTCTGCATTATCAAATACCCCAAAACCTGCGCCATTGATCAGTTCTCCGGTAGCATTTATTTTACCACCTTTCAGGAAAGCAGATTTCAGGTTGGCGATCTGCATGCCAAAACGGATATCTGGTTTATCATTACCATAGATCCACATGGCATCTTCCCAGCTCATGCGTTCTACTTTTTCTGTATAGTCGATATTTTTTACATCCTTGAATATACGTTTCACCATTCCTTCAAACATGTTCAAGATATCTTCCTGTTCTACAAAAGCCATTTCACAGTCTATCTGAGTAAACTCTGGCTGACGATCAGCACGAAGGTCTTCATCCCTGAAACATTTTACCACCTGGTAATAACGGTCGTATCCACTTACCATCAACAATTGTTTAAAGGTTTGTGGTGATTGAGGTAGGGCATAAAACTGTCCTGGATTCATTCTGGAAGGAACCACAAAATCTCTTGCACCTTCCGGGGTAGATTTAATCAGGAAAGGAGTTTCGATATCCATGAAATTATTTTCATGCAAATAATTTCTTGCAGAACGGTTTACTGCATAACGCAGTTCCAGGTTTTTCTTAATGGCATTCCTGCGCAGATCCAGGAAGCGGTATTTCATGCGAAGATCGTCGCCACCGTCGGTATCATCCTGTATGGTAAATGGTGGTACGGCAGATTTATTCAATATGGTAAAACTGCTGATATTAATTTCAATATCACCGGTAGGAATATTCGGATTCTTATTGCTACGTTCAGCAACAACACCTACAGCCTGCAGAACGAATTCGCGGCCTAATGGTTGTGCATCAAGTTCTGCATTCAATTCTTCTCCAAATAATAACTGCGTAATACCATAGCGGTCACGAAGGTCAACAAAAGTAATTGCGCCAAATTTTCGAACGGTTTGTACCCAACCGGCAAGGGTAACATTTTTCCCTGCGTCACCGGCCCTTAACTCTCCACATGTGTGTGTACGGAACATAAGAAATCTTTGATTTTTTGATTTGATGATCTGTGATTTGCAAAATGCGTTGTAAGGCATTCTTTTTCTACTGGCTCAAACAGAATCATTCACTGAACAAGGTCGCAAATATACTTTAAAAGGGGGAAGCCGCGCATATGGAAGTCTTGAAAAAACAGCGGTTTTATCTCATCTTTGTTGCATGCAGGCAACCAGAACACGTACGGCCCACCGGATAGCGGTGGCTATTTTCTTTTTTATGGCAGGTTTATGTTTCGCCAGTTGGGCCAGTCGGATACCCGATATCAAACTTAAATTGGGGCTGAGTGATGCTGGTTTAGGAGCAGTATTACTAGCCTTGCCTTCCGGTCTTATGCTGAGTTTGCCTTTATCGGGTTGGGCAGTAACCCGCTTTAGCAGTAAAACCATGATAACGATTGCTGCAGTTCTTTATCCGCTTATGCTGATACTGATAGGTGCAGTAACCTCCAGTTGGCAGCTCGCCGCGGTATTATTTTGTTTCGGTGTTTTTGGCAACATGTATAATATTTCGGCCAATACACAGGCAGTTGGGGTAGAGTTTTTATACCAACGATCTATCATGGCAACTTTCCACGGAATCTGGAGCCTGGCTGGTTTTTCAGGTGCAGCTATCGGTACATTCCTGATTGCCCAAGGCATTAATCCTTTGTATCATTTCATCATAATCTGTATTTCCTCATTGATAGTAGTGCTTATTGCACAGAGATATATTCTGCCAAATGATACCAAACCTGAAAATAAACAACCCATTTTTGCCCGACCAGATGCTACAATTCTTAAACTTGGTCTGATAGCATTTGGGTGTCTGGTATGTGAAGGAACCATGTTTGATTGGAGTGGTGTATACTTTCAGAAAGTAGTAGAAGCGCCAAAAGAAATGGTTACCCTCGGCTATACCGTTTTTATGGCTACAATGGCAACGGGTCGTTTCCTTGGCGATAGACTGGTAACCCGTTTTGGAATTCAAAGGATGTTGCAGGTTAGTGGTATTGTGATTAGTAGTGGTCTGGCGGTAGCCGTATTATTTCCCACAATTGTATTCGCAACTACTGGTTTTTTTCTGGTTGGACTAGGTGTATCTTCCGTTGTACCTCTGGTATATAGCACTGCGGGTAAATCTAAAACTATGGCGCCGGGCGTTGCACTGGCAGCAGTTTCTACCATTGGCTTTCTGGGTTTTTTGATAGGTCCCCCCCTGATAGGTTTTATTGCTGAACTAGCTGGGCTAAGATGGTCTTTTACCATCATTGCAATTATCGGATTTTCCACAACTATTACCGCAACGGTTATGAAATGGGAACGTTAATTAAAATGTAAAAGCCGATAAAAAACAGACAAAATCAAATTCTGGTAAAAGAATTGAATTAGCTGTAGTGTAAGCAATTCATTCACCCTGAAAATGATTTTGTATGAAAAAACTGCTACTCTTAACTACACTTATTGTTTTTTTCACCAGTTGTACCAAATCGGTTGTTGATATTAGTCCAAGAACCATCTCCGGTACATGGGTAGTAACAGATGCTGCACGCAGCGATGGATATGGCTGGCAGTATTTCCGCTCTGGCTTAGAAGAGGGAGTATTCGATTTTTACCGTGATGGTAGTGCCGAATACGATGATGGTTATAACCTGATGCGTGGATCATGGCATATCCGCACGGTAATTGGAGGTTATTACGATCAATACGGCAATTACTACGATCGTTCACATGATATATGGGAAGTAAATGTGTACGATAGATATACTGGTGCATCTGTTGACATGTACTTTGATGATATAGCCGTGTACAGCAATAGAATTGTTGCAACGAGTTATGATGGAAGATATATTACGAGGTATACGTTTAGGAGGGTATAGCCGCTAGCTGTTAGCTTCTGGCTTCTAGCTGATGGTGCCAGAAAATGGGATTTGACATTTATTGAAAATACTCAAATCTTCAATTCACTAGCAGCTAGAAGCTGGCAGCTGGCAGCTGCTCCTTCTATCTCCTCACCATACCCGCAACCGACAAGGTGATTGTTTTTTTATTCAAGGATAAAGTCGATTGCTTTTTCTGTTGCTTAGGATTGTTAAAACAAATTAATAATAATGCTGCACCGGCAATCGCCACTACAAAAGGTTTCATCTTAGTTATGGTTGTATAGTTTTTTTAAATGGATACAAGACTCCCTTACCGTCGCTGACGGCACCATTGGGTACTGATCATCATGTATAAGCGTATAGCTGTAGCTAATGCTTACATTAGATTCATCAGTGTTCTTTTCCGGAAATGGTGAACGGGAAAGTTTAGAAGATGAGAACTTCTGGTGGTTTCACGCGCTGACGGAAACGGGCAAACAGAAATTCAGTGTGGTGGTTCATATTACATGGGAGCGAGGCTCCATTTACTTTGATACAGTAAAGATATATGGAGGCTAAATATGCAGGAATATTAACCGGGATAAACGGTATCAGGACTTTCACAAGCGGTAAAGTACCTGTTATGAACGGCAAAATGAGTGCGTTGGCGGCAATATAGCTTGTTCAGCGGTTTATTTGCTACATAGTTTCATTTTCTTCCCTATGTTTAGGTCGCCAGATCAGGTAGTAGAATCCTAGTATGATTACACCAATCCCAAAAGGGATCAAAGCAAGGTGTTTATACGTATAATTATTCCAGAAAATCAATTCATCAAATCCAAGGAATTCACTAATCATCCAATATGAATTCGCGCTGATCCAAACAGCTATGGCCAGATTATGACAAAGTTCAGAGACCATTTTTCTGGTACGCCAACTAATCACAATGGCAATAGTTAGCGTAGGTACAATCATCGTAATACCAAGCACTTTAAATCCGAGGCACCAGGCAATATCTTTGAATAACCAAAAAACAATATGCAGGTTTTCCATTTTCCGATATTTCAATGGAATACTGTACTGTGGATTAGGTTTGGCTGACATGAGTGAGTGTTAGGTGTTAGGTATTAGGGGTTAGCCTTTAGCTGTTAGCAATTAGGTTATGTATATTGGATTGTGAAGGTAAAATCGAAAACACTTTCGACTTTATTCTTCCTAATACCTAACACCTAATACCTAACCCCTAATAGCTTCTCCAACCACAATATTAACTTTTTTCCCGACTTAAAATTTTACGGAAACGCTGAACATCTGCCGCGGGCATGATAGGTTTGTTTTGTGCCAGGTAATTGGAAAATTGATGTGCAAAATAGGGCGCCAGTGAACAGCCTTTTGTACCCATTCCATTGAATACCCCCACTGTAGTATGTACAGGATGCATACCCACAAACGGTCTTCGCTCCATATTGGCGGGTCTTTCAGAAGCAATATGATCTACAATATTGTAGGGTAGTTTTAGCCAGTGCTGCAATTGCATATCAACTTTTTGTCTGAAATCGGGGGATGGATTGGTATCCGTAAAATCCCATTCATAAGTAGAGCCAATCCACCATAAATTGTCTTTCCAGGGAACAAGGTTAATGCCTTGCTTGTAAATATTGGTTGCAGGTAAATCATTGATCTCTGCTATAATTGCCTGTCCCTTATTGGGGGCATAGGGTAACATTTGGAAATAAGGATTCTGAAATCCTGCAGCCCCTTCGCAACAAATAATGGCATCGGCCTTAATGCCTTTGAAAGTTATTCCTCTTTCAGAAACAATACAATCATTCCAATCGAAGGTATCTTCCATCAAGGCATTTTCTTCTTTCAAACGTTTTCGCCATCCGTGCATCAATGTATGCAGGTCGATAAGCCAGCATGGATTGATTTCACCCGCACCAAAACTGAAATTAAATAACCGGGAAAGTTCATCTAACTGTTCAGGTATACGCAAATAGGTCGTTTCTTCCGGTAACCGCTCCTTAAAAGCCAGCATCATTTGAGGGGTAGGATGGAAGTCTAGGATATTACACTGGCGAATCAGTGAAGCTCCAAGTTCCTTTTCCAATTCCTGGTAAGCAGCCACAGCAAAGGGCATGATAGTATCAATCTCCCAGGTACGCACAATCCTTCTACCCGTAACCGGATTGATCACACCGCTCGCTACTTTCGATGCAGTGTATGGTTTGTCTTCATCTACCACCATCACCGTCTTCCCCGCACGCAAAAGATTCCAACTCAACATTGTTCCGCAAATGCCTTGTCCGATGATGAGATAGTCGATGGTCATGATGTCAGATGTCAGATGTCAGATGTCAGATGTCAGATGTCAGATGTCAGATGTC
>NZ_CAMLMJ010000039.1 GCF_946481145.1 uncultured Sediminibacterium sp. | reverse complement strand
TTGGTTGGTTTGCTTGCCCTTAATACCAAATGATGGTAAAAGTAACCCATGGGAGAGAAGCTTCAAGCCAGTACTGTTCGGGGAAAATAGGCTGCGAGCTTCTAGCCTCTAGCTGCTAGCCTTGATTGGTGCTTGATTTAGGTTTTCTGCTATTATTTGAATAAATGACGGGGCTTGCGAATTTGTTTTGAAAAAAAACTACTTAAATTAAATATATAATTACCATATCTACGCTTGTGGATGGCTATATTAATAGCAAAAAAAAGCTAGTAGCGAGCAGCTAGTGGCTAGAAGCTGTTTTTTCCCGGACAGCAATGGCTTAAAGCACACTGCTTGCTTCACCCTGCCAGATACAAACCTTTCTCACAGGCGTATGCAACAAGTCCGGCGATGCTTTTTACTTTCATTTTATGCATGATGCGGGTTCGGTGGCCTTCAACGGTGCGTTGACTTATATGGAGGAGGCGGGCAACATCTTTGCTGGTAGAGCCTTCGCAGATAAGGGTGATGATGTCTTTTTCTCTTTCTGTAAAAACGACCAGGTGTTCGCGAAAGTCAGAATTGTATTTGGTAATTAGGTCATTCACCTGTTTACTGCTTTCAGGACAGAAATAAGGGCGGTAATCATATACGGCTTCTATGGCTTCCAGTATTTCTTTCTTGCCAACGCTTTTGGTAAGGTAGCCGATGGCGCCGGCTTCTAGCATTTCCATGATATGGGTTTCATGACTGAATACAGAAAGCGCAATGATGCGCTTGGTAATTTTCCTTTTGCAGATTTCCTTAACAGCCATAACCCCATCCATAATGGGCATGCATACATCTACAATAATTATATCAGGTTTAAGTTTGGTTGCGATGGTAACCAGCTCCGATCCATTGCATGCTTCACCAACAATATTAAGTGAACGAACTTCATCCAGGATCTTTCTTAATCCCTTTCGGAAAATAAGGTGATCATCGGCAATCACCACTTTAATTTTGTTGCGTTCCATAAGGCTGCATTAAGACAATGTGAAATAAATGCAGCTAATGCACCCAACTAATGTGGTAATTACTCTAAATATGGTGGTATCTACTCTTTTTTAGCAGGAAATAATGCCAGGTATCTGCTTATTTTGGAAGCTTAAACTTATGTAATAGTTCTTCAGGATTAAGTTCAAGTCCACGGGCAATACTGCATAAAGTAGTGAAGGCAATATTTACTTTTCCTTTCTCAATGCGCTGTAAATGACTGTATTCCATGTCGCATGCCAGGGCAAGCTGATGAATACTCAGCCCTTTATCCTTCCTTATTTGTGTAAGGTGTTTACCAAAAGATACCAATAATATATCCCTGTCCATGCGCGAACAAGGTCAATTGAATTGAGAATTTATCTGGCGTATGATCGTATGCCGGTGTTAAATTTCTTTGTAACTTTATAGTAGAATTTCTATTATAACTATGTCTACGATACATATACCTGTAAAATCGACCCGAATTTCTAAAAAAGTATGGCATAAAATGTTGTACTCAATCGCCAGAGATATAGCCATTAATCAAAAAGCAAAGCTTTCTAAGACTACACCCTCTAAAAACAGCGATAAGCGTATTTAGTTTAACAAGCTATTCCAAAAACGGGTTAACTTATTCACCATAGCTTATCATACCCGCTCAACTGATTAACTTGCGCCCATGCAAGATTACCTGAATGGACTGAACGAACCCCAGCGAGAAGCGGTAACCCATATTAAAGGGCCACTTATGATTGTGGCAGGAGCTGGTAGCGGGAAAACAAAAGTGCTTACTACACGTATTGCCCACCTGATGAATCAGGGAGTGGATGCTTTCAATATTCTCGCCCTCACCTTTACCAATAAGGCCGCTGCGGAAATGAAAGAGCGTATTGAACGTATACTCGGAAATGCAGAAGCCAGGAATTTATATATCGGAACATTCCATAGCGTATTTGCACGCATCCTTAGGGCCGAAGCACACAGAATAGGATATCCCAACAGCTTTACCATCTATGATACCGACGATAGCCGCTCGGTGATAAAAACTGTTGTTAATGAACTAAACCTCGACGACAAACATTATAAACCCAATGTGGTAGGTAACCGCATTTCATCCGCTAAAAACGCATTGGTTGGTCCTGCAGAATATGCCACCGATTATTATATTCAACAGGAAGATATGCGGGCCAATCGTCCGGCAATAGCACAGATATACGCCGCTTATGCCAACCGCTGTTTTAAAAATGGCGCAATGGACTTTGATGACCTGCTCCTTAAGATGTATGAATTGCTGAAAAACTTCCCGGAAGTATTACATAAATACCAGCACAAATTTAAATACATATTAATCGATGAGTACCAGGATACAAACCCGGTGCAGTACCAGATTACCAAACTGCTGGCAGCAGTTCATGAAAATATTTGTGTGGTGGGCGATGATGCCCAAAGCATTTACAGCTTCAGGGGAGCTACTATCGAAAATATCTTACAGTTCCAGAAAGATTATGACGATGTAAAAGTGGTTAAGCTCGAACAAAATTATCGTAGCAGTCAGAATATCATACATGTAGCCAACGAAGTCATCAAAAATAATAAGGGACAAATACCTAAAAATCTTTGGACCGAAAATAAAGAGGGAGACAAAATTGTATTGGTGCGTACCATGACAGATAACGACGAAGGTCGTTTTGTGGCAGACTGTATACAGGAACAAAAGTTACGTTACCATTTTTACAATAAAGATTTCGCCATTTTATATCGCACCAACGCGCAAAGCCGTTCTTTTGAAGAAAGCCTTCGCCGAATGGGTATTCCCTATCGCATTTACGGAGGTGTAAGTTTCTACCAGCGAAAGGAAGTAAAAGATTTCATTGCATACCTGCGCGTAATTGCCAATACAAGAGATGAAGAAGCACTAAAGCGCATCATCAACTATCCTGTTCGTGGCATCGGGAAAACAACGATTGAAAAATGCGTGATAGCTGCCAATGAACAGAATATCTCCATGTATGAAGTGGTGTCAAGAGCCGGTGAATTTGGTTTTAAAGCAGGCACACTTGAAGCACTGCAGAATTTCACCACCATGATTCGCTATTTCCAAAGTATGCTAACCAGTACAAATGCTTATGAAGTGGCTGTACAGGTAGGGAAACATACAAACCTGGTAAAGGAACTCTTTAACGATAAAACAACCGAAGGATTAGCACGCTACGAAAACATCCAGGAATTACTGAACTCCATTAAAGAATGGACCGAAAGTCCGAGTAATGAAGATGGTGAATTGGGCGATAAATCACTGGGCTCATACCTGCAACAAATTACCCTGCTTACGGATGCAGATGACGACAAAGGTGAACAGGATGCGGTAAAAATGATGACGATACATGCTGCTAAAGGACTAGAATTTGAATGTGTGTATGTAGGTGGGGTGGAGGAAACATTATTTCCCAGTGGTATGTCGATCAATACACGCGAAGAACTGGAAGAAGAACGAAGATTATTTTATGTAGCTGTTACCCGGGCTAAACAAAAACTTTGGCTCACATATGCCAATGCGCGGTATCGTTTTGGCCAGTTGGTACAGAATGAACCAAGCAGGTTTATTGAAGAAATGCCCGAACAATATATCGACAAAACCTATGCAGGCGGAGGTGCAAGAAACAATGCGGGCAGCGATATGGGCAGTGCATTTGAAAGGATGCAACGTGGCTTTGGTTACGGAAACGGAAATGCTGCAGCGGCAGAGAGAAAATATGGTCCACCACCAAGTCGTAAACCATCATCAAAACCAGAATACCTTCCCATACAGCCGGTAACACCTAAAGTAGTGGCACATGTACCATCGGCTGATTTTGTAGCAAGCGATACCTCACAATTACAGGCCGGACAAAAAGTGGAACACCAGAAATTTGGCTTTGGAACCGTATCAAGTGTGGAAGGCTCGGCACACAACCCCGTGGCTACTATTCAGTTTGAAAAAAACGGTGAGAAGAAGATTATGTTGAATTATGCGAAGCTGCGGATTGTGTGAGAACAGAGAAATAAGGAACATGAAATAAGAAATCTGAAAGTAATTTGCCGTTCACTTTCTGATTTCTCTGTTCCTTATTTCTTATTCCTCTGTTTATTGCTCTTCTGTTTCTCTTCCTGCTATCTTTGTCATTACATAAATATTGCTGTTGAACACGATCCTTATTATTGACGACGAAGAAAAACTGCGGACATTATTGTCCAGGATCATTTCATTGGAAGGGTTTGAAGTGGTGCAGGCAGGTAATGCAAAACTGGCACTCAAAAAACTGGAACAGCAGGAAATTGATGTGGTACTTTGCGATGTTAAGCTGCCTGATGCCAATGGTGTGGAACTTTCAGCACAGATAAGAACAAAGTATCCGCTAATAGAAGTGATTCTTTTAACCGCTTTTGGCAATATTGCCGATAGTGTACAGGCCATTAAGAATGGCGCTTTCGATTATATCACCAAAGGTGATGATAACGATCGAATAATTCCGCTTTTATATAAAGCCATGGAGAAAGCGGCTTTATCAAAGCGTCTGGCACAACTTGAGAAAAGATTGGGTAATAAATATTCTTTTAACAGTATTATCGGTAAATCAAAAATAATAAAGCTGGCAATTGATGCAGCGGAAAGGGTTTCTGTAACCGATGCCACTGTACTATTAAACGGTGAAACCGGTACAGGTAAGGAGGTTTTTGCACAGGCCATTCACAATAACAGCAACAGAAGCAAACAACCATTCATTGCGGTGAATTGTGCCGCTTTCAGTAAAGAGCTATTGGAAAATGAATTATTTGGTCATAAAGCAGGAGCTTTTACTGGTGCAATAAAAGATACCAAAGGTATTTTGGAAGAAGCCAATGGCGGAACCGTTTTTCTTGATGAGATTGGAGAAATGCCCATCGATTTACAGGCCAAACTATTACGTGTACTGGAAACGGGCCAGTTTTTAAAAGTAGGCGACAGTAAAGCCACACAGGTTAACCTACGAATTATTGCGGCGACCAACCGAAACCTGCAGGAAGAAATTAAGGAAGGACATTTTCGTGAAGACCTATTTTATCGCTTATCTGTTTTTCAAATATACTTACCATCATTACGTGAGCGTATAACAGATATAGAAGAGCTTGCACTTTATTTTGTAACTCGTTTTGCCGATAAACTCAATAAAAAGCAGATGCAAATATCAAAAGAGTATTTATCGGCTTTAGAAGCTCATCCATGGAAAGGGAATATCAGAGAACTGAAAAATGTGATTGAAAGAAGCATGATCCTTACCAATGCCCAGCAGCTAACACCAGACAGCCTTCCAGCCGATTTTCAGCAGGGCGTTACAGACCATAACCCGCTTTCCGCTTTTGATCTGGCGACTGCCGAAAAAATACATATACAGAAAGTTTTACGTTATACAAAGGGCAATAAAACAGAAGCAGCCAGACTCCTGAATATTGCACTCACTACATTATACCGTAAGCTGGATGAATATAAGATTGGTTAATCCCTTTCAAAACGATAGTCTTAACCCTTTCAAAATGAAAGGGTTTTTTATTGTCATCACCTCTTCCTTAATCCTGAAACCCTTACTGTTATTGCATTATATCCATTCCTGCCCATTCAGGCATTTGAATTGCCTCATTCTGGCATCAACAATAGATGCAACATGAAACCCAAGATCATATTACAGTTCTGGCACCTGGTAGCGGGCTTTTATTCCATTATTGTTATTGCCGGACTCATTTATAGAACTTTTAAAAACTAATCTATGCTTACAGCCATTCTTACAGTGGCAGGCCTTGCCTGTTTTCTGCTCCTCTTCAGATCAATTAATTACTTCGAAAAATTTTAAGCTATGCTGTATTTATTCATCATTGCCATTGCTGTATTCTGTTATATGTGTTATGTGCTGGTAAAACCAGAAAAATTCTAACACACTCCTGAACTAGAGGTAGTGATTTGTTTCAAAAATTAATCGTCCATTATGTATTCAGAAATTACAGGCATCGTTATCATGTTCGGTGCAAGTTTATTGTTTGCTGTTCCATTGGGTAAATACATAGCCAATGTGTTTGCAGGAAACCGCACCATACTCGACAGGGTGATGGGGCCGGTTGAAAAATTATTTTTCCGGATAAGCGGCATCAATGCTTCACAGGAAATGAACTGGAAACAGCACATGAGTGCTATGTTGTTCATTAACCTGGTCTGGTTTTTACTGGGCATGTTTGTATTGATGAACCAGCATTGGTTGCCACTCAATCCGGATGCAAACCCCGATATGAGTGCCGACCTGGCCTTCAACACTACTATTTCATTCGTAGTGAATTGTAATCTTCAACACTATTCAGGTGAAACCGGATTGAGTTATCTGGGACAGTTATACCTGATGTTTTTACAGTTTGTAAGTGCCGCAACAGGTATAGCAGTCGCGGTAATATTATTCAAAGCATTTAGAGAAAAAGCCACCAATCAGTTGGGTAACTTCTATCTGTATTTTGTAAAATCCATTACCCGGGTTTTATTGCCACTCTCTATTATAGTAGCGATACTGTTTTTGCTGAATGGAATGCCCATGGGTTTTGAAGGGAAAGATAGTTATACCAGTTTACAAGGCGATACTGTTCAGGTATCAAGGGGCCCTGTGGCAGCATTTGTTCCAATAAAACATTTGGGTACCAACGGAGGAGGATTTTTTGGAGCCAATAGTTCACATCCACTAGAAAATCCATCCTACTTCACCAATATCATTCAAATGATCGCACAGTTGATCATTCCATTTTCTATGATTTTCGCCTTTGGTTATTTCATCAAAAGAAAAAAACTGGCATGGATGATTTTTGGTGTGATGACAGTGGGTTTTCTCCTGTTAGCTATTCCTAATATTATCCAGGAAATAAATGGCAATCCGGCCATCGCTAAAATGGGCATCAATAACAGTTCTGGTGCTATGGAAGGAAAAGAAGTTCGTTTTGGTGCGGCGGCTTCGGGATTCTGGAGTATTGTAACTACCGTTATATCTACAGGTTCTGTAAATGCCATGCACGACAGCACTATGCCTCTCAGCGGTATGAACGAAATGCTGGCCATAATGGTGAATAGTTTTTATGGAGGCTGTGGAGTAGGGCTGCTTAACTTTTTCATTTTTATTATTCTCGCTGTATTTATCAGTGGTTTAATGGTAGGTCGCACACCGGAATTCATGGGAAAGAAAATTGAGGCAAGAGAAATAAAAATTGCGATGATTATTGCGCTGCTGCATCCATTTCTAATACTTGCGGGTACGGCATTATCAAGTTATATGCTGGTCCACAATCCTGAAGCCTATGGGGGCTGGCTAAACAATCCGGGTTATCATGGCTTCAGTGAAATGTTGTATGAGTTTACATCTGCATCAGCCAACAATGGAAGTGGTTTTGAAGGATTGGGCGATAATAATTTATGGTGGAACATCAGCACAGGTATTGTACTGATACTTGGTCGCTTCTTACCCATTATTGGTCCTGTTGCCATTGCCGGATTACTGGCATCAAAAAAACATATTCCCGAAAGTGCCGGTACACTCAAGACAGATACATTCACATTCGGTATCATGATTTTTGCGGTAATACTTATTGTAACTGCACTCTCCTTCTTCCCATCACTGGCACTCGGTCCGATAGCTGAATTTTTTTCCATGATTTAAAACACGTAAGATGAAAAAAACAAATTCCAATACATTATTTCAAAAACAACTGGTAGCAGAAGCCTTAAAAGCGTCTTTTGTAAAACTCAGTCCGGCAAAAATGTTTCACAACCCGGTAATGTTTATGGTTTGGATAGGTACATTGGTAATGGCGGGCGTAAGTATATGGGTAGCTGCGGGCGAACAAAGTCAGGGAGGTCTTGTGTACAATATTATTGTAACGGCTATTCTTTTTATCACCCTCCTCTTCGCCAACTTTGCCGAAGCTATTGCGGAAGCAAGGGGAAAAGCGCAGGCCAACAGCTTACGTAAAACAAGAGAAGAAACACCGGCTAAACTCATACAACCTGTTGGTGAAATATTTGTGGGCGAAATAAAAATCGTTTCCTCCGCTCAATTACAAAAAGGGAACCTGTTTGTTTGTGAAGCAGGAGATATTATTCCATCTGATGGCGAAATAGTGGAAGGATTAGCCACCATAGATGAAAGTGCTATTACCGGCGAAAGCGCACCTGTAATACGTGAAGCAGGTGGCGATAAAAGTAGTGTAACAGGTGGAACAAAAGTATTGAGCGATCGAATCGTTGTAAAAGTAACTACCGAACAAGGGGAAAGTTTTCTTGATAAAATGATTGCACTCGTAGAAGGTGCATCCAGACAAAAAACACCCAATGAAATAGCACTCACTATTTTGCTGGCAGGATTTACACTGGTATTTATTATTGTAACCGTAACATTGAAACCCTTTGCCGACTACGCACAAGCGCCTATAACTATAGCAGCATTTATCTCTTTGTTTGTTTGCTTAATTCCTACCACTATTGGTGGATTGCTTTCAGCCATTGGTATTGCGGGTATGGACAGGGCATTAAGAGCTAACGTAATTACCAAGAGTGGTAAAGCGGTGGAAACAGCCGGTGATATAGATGTGTTACTGCTCGATAAAACAGGAACCATCACCATCGGAAACAGAAAAGCCACGCATTTTTATCCGATAGAAGGTGTTGATGAAAAAAGATTTATGAAAGCAGTGGTACTCAGTTCAATGGCTGATGATACACCCGAAGGAAAATCCATCATTGAACTGGCAGGCATACAGCCCTCATCTTATTCGATAATACAACCACGTTTTATCAAATTCACAGCAGAAACCAGGAGTTCGGGTATTGATTTTGAAGAAACACGAATTCGCAAAGGAGCCGCAGATGCCATTCGTACACTCTGTGAGAAAAGAGGAAATGTTTTTCCGGATATCATTGACCAGCGTATCAGGCAGATATCCGGAAATGGTGGAACGCCATTGGTAGTTGCAGAAAATGAACAGGTACTTGGTGTAATTGAATTACAGGATATTATTAAGCCCGGTATACAGGAACGTTTTGAACGCCTGCGTAAAATGGGTATTAAAACGGTAATGGTAACAGGTGATAATCCTTTAACAGCAAAATACATTGCAGAAAAAGCAGGAGTAGATGATTTTATCGCAGAAGCCAAGCCGGAAGATAAAATGAACTATATCCGTAGGGAACAATCGGAAGGAAGATTGGTGGCAATGATGGGCGACGGTACCAATGATGCACCCGCTCTGGCACAAGCCGATGTAGGAGTGGCCATGAACAGTGGAACACAGGCCGCCAAAGAAGCAGGTAATATGGTTGATCTCGACAATGACCCTACCAAACTGATTGAAATTGTAGAGATCGGAAAACAATTGCTCATGACAAGAGGAACACTCACCACATTCAGTATTGCCAACGATGTGGCGAAATATTTTGCCATTGTACCCGCCTTATTTGTAGGTGCTATTCCGGCATTGCAGGCGCTTAACATTATGAAACTCACCAGCCCGGAAACAGCCATACTCTCCGCAGTTATTTTCAATGCCATCATTATTCCGTTACTCATTCCGCTGGCATTAAAAGGAGTAGCCTATAAACCCATTGGAGCCAGTGCATTGCTTAGGCGTAACCTTTTTATCTATGGATTGGGAGGTATCATCGTTCCCTTCATAGGTATTAAACTAATTGACATCGTCGTATCCTTATTCTATTAATCACTCTCTGCGTAAACTCCGCACCCCCCTTTCTCTGCGGTGAATTTTCACCGCAGAGAACAAGAGAAAACAGAGGTTACGCAGAGGAAAAATTATTTATGAAAACACATTTTTTTCCAGCCATCAAATTAACCATTGTATTACTGGTTGTATTATCAGGTATCTATCCACTTACAATATGGGGCGTTGCTAAACTCACACCACAGAAAGGAAAGGGTGAATTGATTGAAGCCAACGGTAAAAAATATTACAGCAATATTGGGCAGTCATTTACAGATGATAAGTATTTCAATAGCCGACCATCGGCAGTAAATTATAATGCAGCAGGTTCTGCAGGCAGTAATAAAGGTCCATCCAATCCTGATTACCTCGCAACGGTTGAGGCAAGGGTTGATAGTTTTCTAGTGCATAATCCCGGTATCGATAAAAAAGATATCCCCGTTGATTTGGTTACAGCCAGCGGTAGCGGACTTGATCCGCATATTTCAGTGGCGGCGGCCGAGGTACAGATAAAGCGAATTTCAAATATCCGCAACATACCAGAGGCCAATCTGCGTGAATTGGTACGTACTTACACAGAGCAACCGGCAGTGGGCCCAAAAACAATTAACGTTTTACAATTAAATATTGCATTAGATCAATTAAATTAACAACAAGATGAAAAGGGAGTTTTTGACGATTATAGTTTTTTGTGCATTGTTATCAGCAAAGGCGCAGGAAAAAAACGAAACCAGTCCACTTAGTTTTAGTGGTTACCTCGAAACGTATTACAGCTATGATTTCGGGAAACCAGCTATGCAAAACAGGCCCTCTTTTGTGTATTCGCATAACAGACACAACGAGTTCAACCTCAACCTTGGTATGGTAAAAGCTGCTTATCAGCAAAATGGTGTGAGGGCCAACCTCGCCCTTGCTGCGGGAACATATATGAACGCCAACCTCGCTGCAGAACCCGGGGTATTGAAAAATATTTTTGAAGCAAATGCAGGTGTTAAAATATCGAAGACATCCAATCTCTGGATCGATGCAGGCATTTTTGCTTCACATATTGGTTTTGAAAGTGCTATAGGTAAAGATTGCTGGGCACTCACCAGAGGAATACTGGCAGATAACTCTCCTTATTATGAATCTGGTGTAAAACTCACTTATACATCACCCAACGAAAAATGGACCATGGGTGGATTGTTGCTCAATGGCTGGCAGCGTATTCAGCGAGTGCCGGGTAATAGTACCATTGGAATTGGTCACCAGTTAACCTATAAACCCAATGCAAAAATCACGTTGAACAGCAGCTCATTTATTGGTAACGATAAACCAGATAGCGTTAAGCAGATGCGCTATTTCCATAATTTATATGGCATATTTCAGTTGTCTGATGCTTTAGCCATCACTACTGGATTTGATATTGGTTTTGAACAAAAACAAAAAGGAAGCAGCAAATACAATACCTGGTATACACCTATCGTAATGACAAAAATAAATGCAGATGCAAAGAACAGTTTTACAGCCAGGCTCGAATATTATAATGATGCTAATGGAGTAATCATTGCCACTGCTACACCCAATGGTTTTAAAACATGGGGGTATTCTTTGAATTATGATCATGCTATCAGCAACCAGGCCATTTGGCGCATAGAAGCAAGAGGATTTTCATCGAAAGACAGGGTTTTTGAGAAGAACGGCAATATCGCAAACAATAATTTCTTTATTTCCACTGCACTAGCCATTTCATTCTAATGCCAGATAAAGACCAGACAGTACAGCATTTCCTGAACCTGATTAAAAAATCGAAAAGGGGGAAGTTTAAAATCTACATAGGTATGAGTGCCGGTGTAGGTAAAACGTATCGCATGTTACAGGAAGCGCATGCATTATTAAGAAATGGCATCGATGTTAAGATCGGGTATATTGAAACCCACAACAGGAAAGAAACGCATGAACTGTTGCATGGTTTGCCAGTAATACCCCGACGTAAACTTTTTTATAAGGGGAAGGAACTGGAGGAATTAGATGTTCAGGCCGTAATTAACTTACGGCCTGAAGTGGTTATTGTAGATGAACTCGCACATACCAATATTGAGGGAAGTAAAAATGAAAAACGATGGCAGGATGTACTCGAAATAATTGATGCGGGCATCAATGTCATCAGTGCGGTAAACATTCAGCATATTGAAAGCCTTAATGAAGAAGTAAAACAGATAACAGGTGTAGAGGTAAAAGAAAGGGTACCGGATAGTGTGCTGGCACAGGCCGATGAAGTGGTGAATATAGACCTAACTGCCGATGAACTGGTGACCCGTTTAAAGGAAGGGAAGATTTATGAACAGGAAAAAATTGAAACAGCACTTAGTAATTTCTTTAAGAGTGAACATATTCTTCAACTGCGCGAACTGGCACTGAAAGAAGTGGCATCGCAGGTAGAGCGAAAAGTGGAGACAGAAATTACGAAAGCGAATGCTATTAAACACGAAAAATTTCTGGCTTGTATCAGCTCCAATGACAAAACAGCCAAAACAGTGATTCGTAAAACGGCGCGATTGGCCAATTACTATAACAGCAAATGGTATGTACTGTATGTACAAACACCCGATGAAGCCACCGATAAAATTGCGCTGGATAAGCAAAGACACCTGATCAACAATTTTAAACTAGCCACAGAACTGGGAGCCGAAATCATCAAAGCGGAAAGCCCTAATATTGCCAAAGCTATTATGGAACAGTGCGACGAAAGACAGATTACCACCATTTGTATAGGCAAACCACACTTAAGCCTGTTTCGCCTTATACTGGCTACCAATGTATTTAATGAGTTGCTGAAAAAATTGTCGAGTAGCGATATTGACCTTGTAATTTTAAGCTGATGAAAATTAAACAGAAACTGCAATTAGGTATGGGGCTGCTCTTTGCCATGATATTATTATTGGCATCAATCAGTGTGTTTTACATCAACAGACTGAGTAATGACACCAAAAATATATTGGTGGCCAATTATAATACGCTTGATTATTCGCGAAAAATGCAGATGGCGCTGGATAATAATATCCAGTTACCTGAAAACCAGCTACTCTTTTCTGAAAACCTGGCATTACAGCAGAAAAATATTACCGAAGCAGGAGAGGCTGAACTTACCAGCAGACTGGCAACACATTTTAGTTTGTTACAACAGAATTTAAGCGATTCGCAACTGGTAAAAAATATCCGCAGAGATATTTCCAATATCATGCTGCTGAATATGCAGGCTATACAGCGCAAGAATAAAGTGGCAGAAACTACATCAGATAATTCTATTTTCTGGATCAGTATTATAGGAACCATTTGTTTTATCATCGCTTTTACCCTGCTGTTTAACCTGCCTGGGAATATTGCCAATCCCATAAAAGAGTTAACAGACAGTATTAAGGAAATTGCAGAAAGAAATTATTCGCGGAGACTACATTTTAATAAAAAAGATGAGTTTGGGGAACTTGCGGCATCTTTTAATACTATGGCAGAAAAACTGGAAGAATACCAGGCCAGCAGCGTTCAGAAATTACTGATGGAGAAGAAAAGAATTGAAACACTGATTAATAACATGAACGATCCTGTTATTGGACTGGATGAAAATAAAAGGATATTGTTCATGAACAATATGGCCCTAAAAATTTCGGGGCTTAAAACAGAACAAGTTACAGGGAAAACCGCTGAAGAACTGGCGCTTAACAACGACCTGATACGCTCGCTGGTACAGGACCTGTACAATAATGGTTCACCATCAACAACTGCAAAGTTGCCGGTAAAAATATATGCCGATAATAAAGAGAGTTATTTTGAAAAGGAAATTATTCCTATCAAGATTATTCCAACAGGCGAACAAATAGAAAAACTGATTGGCAATGTAATACTGCTACAAAATATTACGCCTTATAAAGAACTGGATTTTGCCAAAACCAATTTTATTGCTACGGTATCTCATGAACTCAAAACACCTATTTCATCTATCCGCATGAGTCTAGACCTGCTTGAAAACAAACAGCTAGGCGAACTAAACAGTGAGCAGAAAAATATGGTAGAAAGTATTAAAGAAGATACTGCAAGGCTGTTGAAAATAACGGGCGAACTGCTGAACATGACGCAGGTGGAAACAGGTTCCATTCAAATGACCGTGCAACCCGCATCTGTGCAGGAAATTATGGAATACGCAATCAACACCAATAAGGTAGCGGCAGAGGATAAAAAAATCAGCCTTTCAATAGAAGTGCCAGAACATATTTCATTGGTGCTGGCCGATAAAGACAAAACAGCCTGGGTACTCAATAACCTTGTGTCAAATGCCATCCGTTATAGTTATGAAAATGCCACGGTGTATATAACTGCGAAAGAAGAAAAGGATCAGATTCGTTTTAGTGTAACCGATACCGGGCAGGGTATTGAACCACGTTATATCGATCGTGTTTTCGATCGCTATTTCCGTATTCCCGGAACCAAAAAAGAAGGTACGGGTCTCGGACTCAGTATCAGCAAAGAATTTATTGAAGCCCAGGGCGGCAGAATGGAGCTGGTTTCGGAATATGGTAAGGGAAGTGAGTTTGCTTTTTATCTGGAGAAAGGGGGATGAACAGAAGAACAGAGAAATATCCAACTTCGAAATTGGATATTGGATATTTCTCTGTTCCTCTGTTTTCTTAACTTCACCCTATGACCGGCGCCAAATACCTCAAATACCTGAACCCGCTTACGCTATTTGATACAAAGCGGACGCGTGATATCTTTCATGTAAACCCTACTGTAATACCTGAGCGTATTGAGGCAAGTGAAATCAAGGTTAAGGTATACGATTATTCAGCAACGACTTTTTCAGAAACTACCTTAACAGACGTTAAAGAATGTTTTAATTATCGTGATAATGTTCATACAACCTGGATTAATGTAGACGGCATACGTAAAGCAGATGTTGAAGCTACCTGTAACCATTTTGGTATCCACTCACTTATAGTAGAAGACATTATGAGTGTTAGCCAGCGTCCGAAGATGGATGAGATGGAAAATGTTTTATTCTGTTTGCTCAATATGTTATACTTCAATGAACAAACAGGAGCGGTAGAAACTGAGCAGATAAGTATTGTTTTAGGAAAAGGCTTTGTACTATCGTTTCAGGAAGATGCAGGAAGAGATGTATTTAATCCGATACGCGATAAACTTCGTTTAACAACCAGTAAACTTCGGTCGAGTGGTGCTGATTATCTATGTTATGCCTTGTTGGATATGATAGTAGATAATTACTATCTCGTGATGGAGAAATTAGGCGACAGGATAGAACAGCTGGAAGAAAAAATCATAAGAGGTAGTAATACCCGTACACTAGCTGTAATAAATAGTTTGCGAAAAGAGCTGATCGTATTGAAACGAAATGTGAGTCCGGTAAGAGACCTGATCAATGGATTTATCCGCAGTGAAAGTGATTTATTGGAAGAACGCACAACTAAATATTTCAAAGACATTTACGACCATATACTACAGGCGAATGATCTCGCAGAGAACTACCGCGATATGATGATGAACCTGCAAGATCTCTACCTCAGCAATGTAAACCTAAAAACCAATGAGGTAATGAAGGTGATGGCAATCGTAACCTGCCTACTGGCTCCAGCCACAGTAATAGGCGGCATCTTCGGCATGAACTTCGACCGCATCCCCTATCTCCACCACCACTACGGCTTCTTCATCGCCGTAGGCCTAATGCTGGCCATACCAATATGGATGCTGGTGTTGTTTAAAAGGAGAGGGTGGTTTTGAGAACAGAGAAATAAGAAATAAGGAATAAGGAATGAGAAAGTGAAGATCAAATCTTTAACTCCTTTCTTATTCCTTATTTCTTATTTCTCTGTTTCTCTGTTTTTTTCCTACACTTTCACCAATTTCCACTTCCCTCTCTTAAACAGTATTACGCTGGTAATGCTGATACAGGTTTCGGTTACTACGATGGCGATGAAAACGCCGGTGGTGCCGAAGTTGAGGGTTTTGGATAGCAGTAATGCGAAAGGAATCTGGAATATCCAGAACCAGAATAAGTGTATCCAGGTTGGGGTGCGACTATCACCCGCACCATTGAAAGCATTGATCATTACCATACCTACACCGTAGAAGATATACCCGATACTTACGATACGCAGGGCCGAAACGGCTGTTACGGTTACGTTTGCATCCTGGGTAATAAGTCCAACAAAGAACTCTGCTCCTACCACAAAAAGTACAGACACTATAGCCATAAATACGGCATTATACCGGGCAGTTTTCCAAACAGATTGCTCCGCACGGTCTGGTTGTTTAGCACCGAGGTTTTGTCCAACAAGTGTAGCCGCTGCATTGCTGAGTCCCCATGCCGGCATCAGGAAAAAGATGAGTAAGCGGATGGCAATTGTGTATCCTGCTACTGCATCACTACCAAATCCGGTGATGATACGGGCCATTACGATCCAACTGGCAGATGCAATGATGAATTGAAGTGTACCGGTGGAGGCGATATTGGCGATTGACTTCAATATAGCCGGCACAGGTATAAAATGCTTTTTCAGGATGCGGATAATACTCTTTCCCCTGAACAAGTGGTAAAGCTGGTAAAGCACACCAATACCGCGACCTGTAGTAGTAGCCATTGCTGCACCGGTTAAACCAAACTGGTTAATGAGAATGGGGCAGAGAATGATATTGCAGATATTAGCCAGCCATAAACTTTTCATGGCCATAGCAGCATCGCCAGCTCCTCTGAAAATACCATTGATGAGAAAAAGGAGCATGATAACTATGTTACCGGTTAACATGATACGCGTGTAATTGGTACCCATTTCTACCACTTTCGCATCCGCCCCCATGAGGGTCAACACGTCTGCGGCAAAGAAGAGACCGATAACACTTACCAGTATTGAAACGCCGATACAGAGTAATAATGCCTGTGCACCTGCATGGGCGGCTTCTTCCGGATTTTTTTCACCCACCCTACGGGCCACCATGGCTGTTGCGGCCATGCTAAGACCGATTGCGATGGAATAAATAAGTGTAAGGAAGGATTCGGTAAGCCCTACAGTAGCTGCTGCTCCTGCCCCCAGTTTACTTACAAAAAATATGTCTACAACGGCAAATACCGATTCCATACACATTTCCAGTATCATAGGAATGGCCAGCATGAATACGGCTTTGCGTATGCTGCCTTGTGTAAAGTCCTGGTGTTCGCTGTTCAGTGATTCACGGAAATAACTAAAGAAACCCTTTTTGGGCGTATTTGTTGGTTGAATATTCGTCATTGGTTGAATAGGTTAAATAGAGAATAGTATACGCAAAAGGCGTATAAATAAAATTCAGCGGGATGATTAGGGATGCAGCAAAATCGTTGCAATCCCGACTTAGTAGTTCATAAAAAAAGTATTCGTAGACGTATCCCTTGGTTGAATTATACCGAGGGCAAAACAAAAATATCTTTTTTTTCTGCAATTCATGGGTATAAATATGGATGAATGGCGTAAATATTAGACATGATCGTATTCAATAAACTCGTGAGTATATGGTGTCTGGTGAATAATGGTTGAAGTAGGGGCGTTTTGCTTATGGCTTGAAGTCATTGCAGTCTGGAGAAATGGCTTCTCCAAGCGAGTCATTCGGACTAGCTGCTAGCTTTTTTTACGATGAATTCAACCATCCATAAGCGTGATAATTAAATATTTCTTTTAAGTAGGATTTTTACAAAACAAATTCGCAAGCCCATTTATTCTAATAATAGCAGAAAGCCGAATACAAACACAAATCAAGGCTTGCCCGAAGAACTCCTGTGGAGCAGCTGTTTCCCCTGGACATCAATGCTTCTTACCCCGGAGGGGTCCCGCATAAAGTAGGATAATAACATTTACAAGTGCGGGTATATGTAATGCAGGCTTATATTTCATTAGAGTCTTCTCCAATATATCTACAGGGTAATAACAGTATTTCAGCACTTCAAAACATTAATATGTGTTGTGATGTGTTGTTGCTGTGTTGATGGTGTGTTGATGCTTCGTATAAATCATTGATAATGTGCGAATTAGAGTTTCGTGTTTTATGGATTAAAACCAAACCACTTAGAATTTTTTCCGCATAGCATTGGCAGGTAGCTAATGGCTGATTTTTACTGGGCTTCAATCGTAAAAATGCGAATCAAAAGTTGAAATCTGCCAAAAATGAGAAAAACATCCATAGAGGAGTCTTTGATGTCATTAAAGCAGGCTCATAAGAAGTAATAGCCCCTAATCTTATTTGGCTGCTTAGATAGAACACGGATTTATCAAGATCTATCATGAGTATCATGATAAATCTGCGTTCCATTTCCCGCTCTTATGCAAATTCAACCCTTGATTCGCATTAAATGGTGGTTTTTATCCTGAAGGAAAGTTTTAGTAGAAAAAAATCGAATGGCGGTATACCAAAACAAGGAAATCTGCGTATATACTAATATTAAAAGTCTATAAAATTTAGAATCAGTAATGCGTTGAATATCATAATACTATAACTTTAAAACAAAGTTCAATATCCCCCCGTGAACTGCTTTAGGAAAATATTGTCCAATATCGGTATGCCTGTGCATTGGGTGCAGGGAGGCTGTGTATACAATAAGCCTATTCTATTTCTACTATTTCTTTTAGTTATTATTCCTTCAATTTCTTTAGCACAATTAACTGGTGGGACAATTTCTACAACAAAATGTCAAGTTTGGGATGCAAACCATGTAATTCTACAAACAGCACCAATTACAGGAGAAGATGGTTTTTTCTCAATTACTTATACTTGGGAAAGAACTCAGGATATTTCATTTACAACCTTTACAACCGTTGGTGGGAATACATTTCAATTACTTGATGCAACAGATTTAACAGGAACATGGTACTATAGAAGGAGGGTGGACAATAATGGCAATACAGCATACAGCAATATTGTGACAATTGTAATGATGCCCAGCGTCTCAATCACAGGCACACTAACAGTCTGCGAAAATGCTTCAAATCCAACACTAACGATAACTGCTGTTGGTGGTATTGCACCATACACAATTACTTATAATCTTAACGGCGTAGCACAAACACCGATAACTACTACAACAGGTGCTGGTACAATGACTGGTACCGTTACTATTTCTGCTCCTACTAATGTTGCAGGTGTATTTACTTATAGTTTAACATCTGTTGTTGATGCAAACTCTTTATCGGAAACATGTACAAATACCAGTATTAGCAGTGATGCTACAATAACAGTTTCTGCATTACCAACTGCAACCATAACGGCAAATACACTAACATCATGCGTAAATAGTACGGCCCCTGTTATAACAATAACAGGTTTAGGGGGTACTGCACCTTACACTTTTACCTATAGGGAAATTACCAATGGAACTCCTGGTTCTAACCAAACCATTGTATCAAATCTGGCGGGAGTTGCTACTTTTTCAGCAACGGTAAGCTCCGCGGCTACGAGAAATTATGAGCTTGTTTCTGTTCAGGAAAGTAGTGCTACAGCTTGTATAAATGCCCAAACATCGTCTGTTACAATCGTAACAAATGTAAATCCCGATGTAACAGGTGTTAATCCGGCTATACCTGCTATTTGTTATGGCACGAGCAATTTTAATGTTACTTTTTCAGGTGTAACCGGTGGTCCGGATCAGTACAGGATTGTTTGGGATGGAACTGCAACGGGAGCAGGGTTTACCAATGATGGATTTCAGACTTATAATACAGGAACAAACACTATTACGGTAAACGTACCAGGAACCGTAACTGCTGGAACAACTTATAATGGAACACTCAGGTTATTGAATTCTTCTACTGGCTGTTTTCTGGAAAATTCCAGCTCTGTAACAATTAACCCATTACCTACTGCGATTATAGCCGCTTCAACCTTGTCGGTATGTTTAAATGAATCTACACTACCAACCATCACTATTACAGCATCAGGGGCAACTTCACCTTATACCGTTACCTATAATGTTACCACAAATGGAGTAACAGTAAGCAATCTTACAACAGTTACAAATTTATCAGGTGTTGCTACCCTATCAGTGCCGACAAGCACGGCGGCAACTATTGTTTATCAACTTGTATCTGTTGAAAGTAGTGTTACAAATTGTATAAATGCTCAGAATGCATCAGTAACGGTAACGGTAAATGATTTACCCACTGCTACCATTACACCATTTAGTGCTACAACATTTTGTGCTGGTGGTTCAGTAACATTAAACGCTAATACGGGGGGATCATTAAGTTATCTGTGGAGCGATGCGTCAACTGGCTCTTCTATTTCTAATATTACAAACTCAGGTACCTATAGTGTAACGGTTACGAATACTAGTACTGGCTGTTTTGCTACATCCACGGTTACAACAGTAACGGTAAATGCCTTACCTGCTGCTACGATCACCCCAAGTGGTGTTACAACATTTTGTGCTGGTGGTTCAGTAACATTAAATGCTAATACAGGGGGATCA
>NZ_CAMLMJ010000038.1 GCF_946481145.1 uncultured Sediminibacterium sp. | reverse complement strand
ATACGGTTTCCCGTATACACACTTTCCAGGCGTGCTCCTTCAACCACTCGGACACCTCTCTGTATTATTTTGTTTAAGAGAAATGAAAGACTTGCTCCTTCAATCCGCCTCAGGCGGAACTCCCCTTAATTTTAAAGGATGGCAAAAATAGCGCTAAACCACTCAGTTTCCGAATATTTTTTGGGCATTAGCTGTTGTAATGGCGGCTATATCTTCCAGGGGAAGTTTTTTTACCTCAGCCAGCTTTTTGGCTACTTCCAGCATATAACTGCTTTCATTTCTTTTTCCCCGGTATGGAACTGGACTTAAATAGGGTGCATCGGTTTCTAACACCATGTGCTCTATACCAATGTTTTCAAGCGCTTCCGGCAGTCCGGCATTCTTATAGGTAAGCACCCCACCTATACCCAACATAAAATCCATCGACACAATTTGTTTGGCAGACTCATAACTTCCACTGAAACAATGAAAAATTCCTTTTAATCCTTTGGCAGCAAAAGGTTTTACCATATCAATTGTTTCCTGCATTGCATTCCGCGTATGAATAACGATGGGCATTCGCCTTTCGAGGGCCCATTCCATTTGTTGCACAAATGCAACCCTTTGCTGCTCTGCAAAGGTTTTATCCCAGTAAAAATCCAACCCAATTTCTCCAACTGCAACAAATGGCCTTTTGGCCAGCCATTCTGCTACTATTTGAAGCTCCTGCTCCACCCTTTCATTCACTGAGCAAGGATGCAAGCCCATCATCGCAAAACAAACACCAGGATTAGCTGCCTCCAGGCCTAACATTGCATCTATTACTTCACTATCAATGGCTGGCAGGTAAAATTTTTCAATGCCAACAGATTTGGCCCTGTTAATGATTTCCTGGCTTTCGGTACCAAATTCGGTAGAATACAGGTGACAATGGGTATCAATCAATATCATAAGGCAAAGTTCACAATAAATCTCCAGCATGCAAGAAGATGCTTTTGTAGATTTTTTTAGCGGCTGAAAAATAAAAAGACAAAAACCCTCGTTATATATCAGCGTACCTTGAAATAAGGTCAACAGGCGATCAAAAGATTAAGTATCAGCTCCAGGCTGATAGAAGATTGTTTTCATAGGGTACGGATTAAAATGTAAAGCCGGAGTGTCTACTCTGGCTATTTTTTTGCCTTTCCCCCCGTCTGGGTTAGGGGTTAGGTGTTAGGTATTAGGGGTTAGGGATTGATGCTTGATGCCTGACGCCAGGTATTATTAGTGCTTTAATATTTTCTTAGCTAATCCTAATACCTAATACCTAACACCTAAAAGCATTAATCTCTGCCCCACATTATAAAGACTCGAAAACATAGCCTTCTCCCGAAAAATGTTTCAGCACAGCAGGTAATGCAAAAGACATACGATCCCAGGCTTTTTCACTATCGTGAAACAATACAATAGAACCTGGCTTAGTATGATAAATCACATAAGCTAAACTTGCCTGTGGTGTTAATCTTGTATCAAAATCAGCACTCAATACATCCCACATAATTATCCGGAATTTATTTTTCAGGGCAGCAATCTGCGATCGCTTAATGCGTCCATATGGAGGCCTGAATAAGTTTGACTGAATATATCTATCCGCATTATAAACATCTTCCAGATAAGTGGCATCTGCAGTATTCCAACCATTCAAATGATGATCAGTATGGTTACCTATTGAATGTCCTTCAGACAATATCCGCTGAAAAATAGCCGGCTCTGCCTGAACGTTCTTACCAATACAAAAAAAACTGGCTTTTGCACCATACTTAGCCAGTTGATCTAACACAAAAGGGGTGGCCAAGGGATTTGGGCCATCATCAAAAGTTAAATAGATCTTTTTTTCCTTAGTTGGAACCCGCCATTCCAAGGAAGGATATAGCGCACTAAGCCACCAAGGGGTTTTGACTAAATACATTTTTCAAAGATAGGCTTTAGTCCATGGACCATTGACCATAGTATTTGGATAGGAACAATATTACAAACTAAATCTATTGGTCTTTCCCCATTAACCATTAACCATTGACCATGGACTATGGACTATGGACCATTGACCATGGTCTGTATTCTATCCGCTATCTTTGCAGTATGAACAGAAAAGTACGTGTACGTTTTGCGCCGTCTCCTACTGGTGGACTTCATCTCGGAGGAGTCAGGACCGTTTTATTTAATTACCTTTTTGCCAAACAAAATGGTGGAGACTTTATCGTTAGAATTGAAGACACCGACCAAACCAGGTTTGTACCCGGTGCGGAAGATTATATTTTTCAAACACTGGAATGGTGCGGACTAACCCCTGATGAAAGTCCAAAGCACGGAGGTCCGTTTGCACCTTACAGACAGAGTGAAAGGAAAGAAAATTATCGTCAATACGCCGAACAACTGGTTAAAGATGGTTATGCCTATTACGCATTCGATACACCGGAAGAATTAGAGGCAATGCGCAATGACTTTAAAACACCTGAAAATCCTTCGCCTCAATACAACCAGCAGATACGTACCAAAATGCGTAACTCACTTACACTGGGTGATGATGAAGTAACCAGGTTGATCAGTGAGGGAATGCCTTATGTGGTTCGTATTAAAATGCCTGAAAATGAAACCGTTAGTTTTACGGATATGATTCGAGGTGAAGTAAGTTTTCAAACTTCACAGGTGGATGATAAAGTATTATTAAAAGCAGATGGCATGCCTACCTACCATCTTGCAGTAGTAGTGGATGATTACCTGATGCAAATATCGCACGCTTTCCGCGGTGAAGAATGGCTACCCTCCGCCCCCGTTCATTTATTATTATGGAAATACCTTGGCTGGATCGACTGCATGCCACAATGGGCACACCTTCCACTCATATTAAAGCCTGATGGAAATGGCAAACTAAGCAAACGTGATGGCGACAGACTGGGTTTCCCTGTATTTGCCATGGACTGGACGGATCCAAAAACAAATGAAACAACCATTGGATTTAAAGAAAGAGGATTTTTACCAGAGGCTTTTGTTAACCTCCTCGCAATGCTGGGGTGGAACGATGGTACTGATCAGGAAATTTTTACATTGGACGAACTGATCCAAAAGTTTTCTATGGATCGTGTTCATAAAGGAGGTGCGAAATTTGATTACGAAAAAGCCAAATGGTACAATCATGAATGGATAAAAAAAACAGATGCAGACAAACTCGCTCCTGCAGTACAGTCTTTGCTGGAAGACCAAAATATTACCATAACCACCCCTACTTTTTTACATAAAGTAATTGATCTTGTAAAAGAGCGTTGTACATTATTACCTGATTTTGCTGCGCAAACTCTTTTCTTTTTTGAGGCGCCTAAACAAGTAGATTTGGACTCAATCAAACCTAAATGGGATGAAAAGAAAAATTTATTTTTCACTGAGCTTATTCGCGCCTACGAACTAAGTACACTTTGGGAAACAGCTGATCTTGAAAAAGAATTCAAAGAACTCTCAGCGGCCAATCAATTAAAACCAGGCGAGCTAATGCTTCCTTTTCGCATCATGCTGGTTGGAGGCAAATTTGGTCCGGGGGTTTTTGATATTGCGGCATTGATTGGGAAAGAAGATACAGTGGGAAGGATTAAGCATACGCTTTCTTTGCTAGCTTAAGGAAAGATAATTGCCACTGAAGGCACAGAGAGCACAGAAATTTTCAGTGTCTTTCTGTGCCTTCAGTGGCAATCAATACACTTATTAACAGGATCATTTGTATCTTCCTCCAAACAAGCTGCATGAAAAATCCTGTAAGGCTTCTCTATGTACTGGCAATTATTCGATTCATAGTCCCCTTTCTTCTAGTTCACCCATTTTATGAATTGCACAGAGATGAATATCTCTACCTCGCGGAAGGAAAACACCTCGCAGCTGGATTCTTGGAAGTTCCGCCAATGCTATCATTCATGGCCTGGATAAGTAATGCGTTCGGGGCATCCATTTTTTGGGTGAAATTGTGGCCGGCATTATTAGGATCTTTTACTTTTATAATGATGGGCAGGATCATAATTGCATTGGGCGGTCGCTCATTTGCTATACTGCTTGCTTTTGTTCCATTTATCAGCACTGGGTATATTCGTTTGTTTTATTATTTCCATCCCAACTTTCTCGATGTTTTTTTCTGGACCCTTAATGCTTTTGCCTTAATACGATATTTCCAAACATCGAAAAACACCTGGCTTTATGTGTTTGGTATAAGTGTTGGACTTGGCATGCTGAGTAAATATTCCGTTGCATTTTATACGGCAAGTCTGCTGGCAGGTTTGCTACTGACAAAACAAAGAAGTGTATTACTCAATAAGCATCTATATTATGCTGCAGCGCTAGCCCTAATCATTATGTTACCTAATATATTGTGGCAATACAACCATAATTTTCCTATTATTTCACATATGGCAGAACTGAAGGAAGAACAGCTACAGTTTATAAACCCATTAGACTTCCTCACAGATCAGTTTATGATGTTTCTTCCTTGTGTATTTATCTGGATAGCAGGTTTGTATTTCACTTTGTTTACCAGTGCCGGAAAACCTTATCGCAGTATCGGGTTATCCTATCTTTTTGTAATAGCATTACTTACCTATATGAATGGTAAAAGTTATTATGCTGCCGGTGTTTATCCTATGCTATTTGCTTTCGGCGGTTTTTACCTGGAAAAATTAACTGTCGTTAAGGCCCGCGCGCTGCGCTATGTGTTTGTTTTTATTCCGATCATTTTGGGCTTCTTTATTCTTCGATTATTACTTCCCATTCAAAAACCAGAAACTCTGGCAGCATGGTATGAAAAAAGAGGATTAAATAAGACCGGAAGTTTTAAATGGGAAGACCAGCAATACCATCCTCTCCCACAGGATTATGCTGATATGATTGGATGGAAATTACTTGCTGAGAAAACAGCGGCATTGTATAAAAGTTTGCCGGATAGTCAACAAAAAAGAACCATGATTTATTGTCGTGGTTATTATACAGCCGGCGCATTAAATTATTACAGTAAAACAGTAGGACTGCCCACCGTTTACAGTGATAATGCATCATTCCTGTTTTGGATGCCAGACCATTTTAATTTCAAACATCTCATCCTGATTGGTAAAAATATGCCCGACCAGGATGATATCGTTTTTCAGCAATTTGAAAAACACACAGTTAAGGATGTTATCGATTATCCATTATTCCGTGAAACCGGCACTAAAATCATCTTATTTGAAAATGGCAATGACTCGCTAAAAGCAATTACCGAAAGAAGTGTAGCCGCACTGAAAGCTCGCTTTCAAAGGAAATGATTCGTATTTTTGCAGGATAAAACGATTGCATGAGTAATTCTAATCGCCCGGTACGTGTACTGGTAGCTAAAGTTGGACTTGATGGTCACGATCGTGGTGCCAAAGTAATAGCCACCGCGTTGAGGGATGCAGGTATGGAAGTTATTTATACCGGTCTGCGCCAAACTCCGGAAATGGTGGTAAATGCTGCCTTACAGGAAGACGTTGATGCAATTGGCATCAGTATACTCAGTGGCGCCCATTTAACGGTATTCCCTAAAGTAATTCAATTACTGAAAGAAAAAGGAATGAACGATGTTTTACTTACTGGTGGCGGTATTATTCCAGAAGACGACATGAAAACGCTTAACGATATGGGCGTAGGAAAACTATTTGCACCAGGCACAGCAACAGGTGAGATAGCTAGTTATATTACTGAATGGGTGCGGGAAAACAGAGGGTTTTAGTTAATGCGCAGCACTTAGGCTTCAAGCTGCTAGCTGCAAGCTACAAGCCTTGATGGGTGCTTATTATAGACTTTCTGCTTTTAATGGAATAAAAGAGAGGCTTTCGAATTAGATAATTTAGAACTAGCTGGAAAAAATAAGAAATATTTTGGTTGCGTCAAATGCACTATCTGTGTTCCATCATACACAACTCCTATAGTTCGCAATCAAATTTCCAGGAACAGGAATGATTCTGTAATAACAACTTACATAACCTTAACCTAAGCTATACTAAATTATACACACATTTGATACCAGTATCCCATTCAATAGCAATTATGTATCTTTATAATATAACATTATACAAATGAATACTGCGAATTTAAAAATTGAGTTAATCAATAAAATCACTCAAATCAAAGAAACTACCGTAATTAAGGAATTACAGCGGCTTATTGACTTTGAATTAAATGAAGGTGTTTTCAAACTTACAACTGCTCAAAAAAAACGAATCTCAAACGCTAAGCAAGAAATAAAACAAAAGAAATACCTGACAGAATCATCGGCTAATAAAGAAATAAGTGAATGGCTCGAAAAATAATTTGGACTGATTCAGCTCAAACAGAGCGTCGTGAAATTTTAGCTTACTGGATAGAAAGGAATAAATCAAAAACCTTTAGTATAAAACTGAATAAACTTATTATAGCTGCTTTAAAAGACGTTAGTAAGAACCCTTTTATAGGCAGGAAAACCGAAATTGTTGATGTGCGAGTAAAGACAGTTCGTGAATACCTGATTTTCTATCATATCACCCCTAAGTCAATCTTTGTTTTATCAGTTTGGGATGGCAGGCGTGATAATACAGCTCGTATACTCAAACCATAATATTGGGATTAGATTGGGTGAAGTTGAATAATATAATGGATTCTCTAAGTATATGTCAATAAATAACACTATGGATAACACTAGGGTATTTAAAATGTCTTTCGCAAGTGTGTACCCCCATTATATTACCAAGGCAACAAAAAAGGGGCGTACAAAAGAAGAAGTGGATACCATTATCTGCTGGTTAACGGGTTATACAGAAAAAGCTTACCAGAAGCAGATAGACAAGAAAGTAAGTTTGGAAACTTTCTTTGCGGAAGCCCCGCAGTTGCATCCCAATGTTTCAAAAATTACCGGTGTTATATGCGGGTATAGGGTAGAAGAAATCCAGGACCCTCTCATGCAAAAAATTCGCTATATGGATAAACTCATTGATGAGTTAGCGAAGGGGAAAGCGATGGAAAAGATTCTACGACAATAAGGTTTTATGTAATTCATCCGTTTATAGCAACCGTTCACCCTGTTATTCCTCCGACCGAACCAATATAATTTCATTTACAGATTTCCAATGTGGACCTTTGCAGCCCATTTACCCGGAGCAATGTTTATGAAACAAATATTACACAAAGGAATCATCGGATTTTTCATGGTTTTCACCATGATTTCCTGCGGCAAAAAAGCCGTTGAAACACCTCAAAACACAACGCCTACAGGTGGCAATAATACTCAGCCTGAAATAATTCAAACGATCAGTTTAACCAATCCAACCGGTGGCGACCCATTAAAAGCCATTCTGTTTATACCAGCTTCTTCAGTAAGTGTACCTGCAGTGGTAGTACAACATGGAAGTGGTGGTTTATGGAGTAGTTCGGACCTGACCAATACACAATTAGCCAGTCAGTTCAGTATTTGGATCGACTCCTTCAGGGTTAATAAAATTGCTGCACTTTTTGTCGACAGCTACTCTGCCAGGGGTGTGAAAGATTTTCATGATAAAGCTCCACCGGAAAACATTTTCCTTGCCGCAGAATTCATCCGTCCCAGAGATGCTTATGCAGGACTTAGTTACCTGAGAACACTGAGCAGGATTAAATCAAATAAAATTGCTTTGCTCGGCTTTTCACATGGAGGTACCAGTGTATTGAGCACCATGGTTGATGCACAAGCTGTAAGTAAACCCACATGGTCACTCATAAGTGGAGGTGTTACCTATACAAATGGCGTTCTTGCACCAGCACAGCGCCCCGCTGAAGGTGGTTTTGTTGCGGCAGTATCTTATTATCCCGGAGCTGCTATGTTTAGTTATTATGGTCGCCCGGGTACACCGAGTAATGGAAAATATATTCCTTATGCGCCGATTATGATACATGCAGCAGGAAAGGATCCGCTATATACAACCTTGTATAGTAATAGCGACAATAACACAAATATCAGCGCGTATGATGGACTGATATTAAAAGCACAGCAATCTAATTTATCGGCGCCTATGTCTCTCCATGTGTATGATAATGCAGCACACAGTTTCGACGGAAGTACAGGAACAAGTGAAGATGCTAAGGCCAATTTACTTGCGAAGAAAAGAACGCTGGATTTTTTAAAGAGTTACCTTTTAAATTAGCCATTAGCAATTAGCCTTTAGCTGTTAGCAGACACTTTGGCCTTTATTCTAAACACCATTCTGTATACATCCAGTTAAAAGCTAATGGCTAAATGCTAATTGCCTATACTATATTTCCGGCAGCCTTAATCTTTTTCTTTTCGATAAAATGCGAATGCCAACTATGATAACCACGCAAATAAATAAACCAGGATTATAGGCCAGTCCTGTATTCTTCAATAAAATATATATCGCACCTCCTATTGCACAGGCAGTAGCATATAGCTCTCCTTTCTTCAACAGATTAGGAACTTCCCCGCATATCATATCGGCAATTAATCCGCCAAATGTGGCAGACATTACACCCATAATTACGGCATAACCTTCATTTACACCATAAGCCAGGCTTCTTTCAATGCCACCCGCAGTAAACATGCCCAATCCGATTGCATCTGTAAAAAAAAGCGTTCTACGAAAACGTGCAGGATTGGTTTTGAGGAGAGAAATAATTAAAACTGCAGAAACAACCAGGCCTAATGCAAAATAATCGTTCATCCAGTTTACAGGTCGAATACCAATCAGTAAATCTCTTATAGTACCGCCACCATAAGCGGTAGCAAAAGCAACAACCGTTGCACCAAATATATCCATTTGATGTGTACGTGCCTTGAGTGCTCCTGTTGCAGCAAAAACAAAAATCCCGGTATAGAGTATTCCCTCAATCAGATTCATATTACAAAATACAAAAGAACCCGTCTGCAATCGTATTTTTGTGAAAACAAATTGCCATGTATCAAACTTTGGTTACCAGTTTAGAAAATGGAATATTTATTATTACCATAAATCGTCCCGATAAACTTAATGCACTAAATCAGCAGGTAATGGCCGATCTGGATGCAGTAATGAATGAAGTATATAGCAATGAGGCTATTAAGTCCGTTATTATAACCGGAGCTGGTCCAAAAGCATTTGTTGCAGGTGCCGATATTAGCGAATTCAGTGGCGCATCGGTAGAAGAAGGCAAGGCACTCGCCAAAAGGGGACAGGATATTTTCTTTAAAATAGAACATTCACCAAAACCTGTTGTAGCATGTGTTAATGGATTTGCTTTGGGCGGAGGTTGTGAGTTGGCGATGAGTTGCCATTTCAGACTGGCATCGGATAACGCGAAATTTGGACAGCCAGAAGTGAACCTGGGTTTAATTCCGGGTTATGGCGGAACACAAAGATTGGTGCAACTAATAGGCAAAGGAAGGGCATTGGAATTATTGATGAGTGCCGGCATGATTGATGCTAATACAGCGCTTCAGCTCGGACTGGTAAACTATGTGGTACCACAGGAAGAATTGATTGCTAAAGCCACGGTTATATTATCATTAATCAATACCAAAGCACCTATCGCTGTGGCAAAATGTATTGAAGCTGCAAATGCTGTTTTTGATGAAACTAAAAATGGTTTTGCTGTTGAAGTAAATGCCTTCGGTGACTGTTTTGGTACAGAAGATATGAAAGAAGGAACCACTGCATTTCTTGAAAAAAGAAAAGCGATATTCAAGGGGAAATGATTTGGCTAATAATACGAATCAAGGGTTGAACGAGGAGTGGGGGAAAACAGCTTTTAGCATTTAGCTGTTAGCCAGGATTTGCGGTAATTGTAGGCTATCTGCTCTTAATCGAATAAATGACAGGGCAAGCGAATTAGATGATTTAAAATGAGCTGGTTAAAGAAATATTTGATTGCTGTTTGTGCACTCCTTGTTATTGATAGAACGCAGATTATCATGATTTTCAGGATCTATCATGATAAATCTTGAAAATCATGATAATCTGTGTTCCATCATACGTGACACCTAAAGATCGCATTCCAACTTTCCTGGAGACAATAATGAACAATTATACGCTATAAGCTTTAATGCATACTTCAATCTTTAATTCGCGTTAATTGCTAATGGCTAATAGCTAAAAGCCAATTGCCAATTGCCAATTGCATTTAAGTGCTTCAGGAAAATAATAAATCTCCGGATATTTTTTATTTTCTGAATAGCGGATCTATTGCTTCTGCAATGGGCTGATCAGCTTTAAACTCATACCCCATTAAACGGGCAATGGTTTGAGCGAATTGTTTCTGAAAATATTGCCCTTCTCTTTTTGATTCACCTGCAGCTTTTGTATCAGGCCCCATAACTGCAAACCATATTTCATCGGCCCCTTCAATATCGCTGCCATGGCTGGTCCACTTTGATTTATCCTTATCTCCCCTGCCGTGATCGGTGGTAATAAACAAAGTTGTTTTATCCTTATAACCAGGGGTAGATTGAATATAGTTCCAAATTTCCTGTATCCATTTATCTACCTGCTGTGCAGCCTGTAGGTAATATTTGTATTTCCATCCATGTGCCCATTCATCCGTTTCGCCATAAGCTATGTACATAACTTTAGGCGCTTCCTTTTTTAGGTATTCCATAGCTGCATGATGGGTAAACACATCGAAACATTCTTCCCCCCAATGCTTTTGGGAATCCCTGAGTAATTTATTGATCATTAATTCATTGGCGTTAGGTGATGCACCACCACAGGTATCATAAGCGGCAACTACTGGTACGCCGCTTCTATTCTCGTTCAATATTCTGTTAAAAGCCTCCCATGCACCGAACGCACCTACTTTTCCCTTTAATGCCGGTTGTTGATTGAAAAATTCTGTAATGGTGATATTAGGATTAGCTGGATAATCATTCGCATCAATCCTGTCATCCGCATAACCCGATAATATCTCGTTATACCCCGGATATGAGAACCAATATCTGTTTGAAACATTTACTTTACTCCCCAAGGTTCTGTTACCGAATATTTGTCCATTTTTGGCAATGGTATTCCAGAAAAATGGCATCAGTTTTCTTCTCTTTTCTTCCTCGGTAGCTGCCCCGAATTGCTTAAAAATTCCAGCGCTATCGTCCTGGTTAAACCGCTTATCTTTTGCCAGGGATTCATCCATTCCCTTAAATAATTCCTGCCAACGAAAGCCATCGGTGGTTATGATAATGATATTTTCCGTTTGTTGTGCCTGGCTGGAAATACTGAGGATTAAACAAAGGGATAAAAGGATTTTATACATATCAAATCATTTTAGAAGAACGAAAAATACGCAAAACCATCGTATTTATCCGTTATTTAACGTAAATACAAAGCAACAGGGAAATTTGCTGCGAGTCCCACTTAGGATGGCACACAGATCTTCATGATTGTCAAGATCTATCATGAAAAATCCTGAAAATCATGAAAATCCGTGTTCTATTAATAACAGATAATGCATTTACGGCAACCAAATATTTCTTTAAGTAACTGACTTTAAATTTTCTCCCCCTCTTTAATACCATTAAAAGCAGAATTTCTATAATAAGCACCCATCAAGGCTTTTAGCTTGCGGCCTGCAGCCGCAAGCTAAAAGGAATGTTTTTTCCCAATTTACCTCTCCTTCTTAGTAACTTTGCACCGCAATTCATTATACCTGATCATTTAAAATCCGGAACATGGAATTTCGTATTGAAAAAGACACGATGGGTGAGGTTAAAGTACCTGCTCATGTTTACTGGGGCGCCCAGACTCAGCGCAGTATTGAGAATTTCCGCATTGCGCAGGATATCAACAGAATGCCTAAAGAAATTATCCAGGCTTTTGCTTACCTGAAAAAAGCTGCCGCTCTTACCAATTTTGATGCGGGCGTTTTAGCAGAAGAAAAAGCTACTTTGATTGGAGAAGTTTGTGATGAAATACTTTCCGGCAAACTAGACGATCAATTTCCTCTCGTAGTTTGGCAAACTGGTTCTGGTACCCAGAGCAACATGAACGTTAATGAAGTTGTTGCTTATCGTGGTCATGTTATGAAGGGTGGTAATCTTAACGACAAAGACAAATTCCTTCATCCAAATGATGATGTAAATAAATCACAATCATCCAATGATACTTTTCCAACAGCGATGCATATTGCAGCTTATAAAATATTGTTGGAAGTAACCATTCCAGGCATTAAGAAACTGAGGGATACACTGGCTGCTAAAAGCAAAGCTTTTATGCATGTGGTGAAAATTGGTCGTACGCATTTTATGGATGCTACGCCATTAACCCTGGGGCAAGAAATCAGTGGTTATGTTAGTCAGTTAGACCATGGTTTGAAAGCCATCAATAATACACTCGCCCACCTGAGTGAACTTGCTTTGGGTGGCACAGCAGTTGGAACAGGTATTAATACCCCTAAAGGATATGCAGAAAATGTTGCCAAACATATTGCCAATCTTACTGGCTTACCATTTGTAACTGCTGAGAATAAATTTGAAGCACTGGCTGCGCATGATGCCATTGTTGAAGCCCATGGTGCATTGAAGACTGTTGCAGTTAGCCTGATGAAAATTGCCAACGATATCCGTATGCTGAGTTCTGGACCAAGAAGCGGTATTGGTGAAATTTTTATCCCAGATAATGAGCCAGGTTCATCGATTATGCCAGGCAAAGTAAATCCTACCCAGTGTGAAGCACTTACCATGATTGCTGCACAGGTATTAGGAAATGATGTTGCGATAAATATAGGCGGTGCAACAGGTCACTTTGAACTCAATGTATTTAAGCCGGTAATGATTTATAATTTCCTGCACAGTGCAAGACTGATCGGTGATGGATGTGTAAGCTTCAATGATAAATGTGCGGTAGGTATTGAACCTTTGGAAGCCAATATCAAAAAACATGTTGACAATAGCCTGATGCTGGTAACTGCACTTAATACTAAAATCGGTTATTACAAAGCAGCCGAAATTGCGCAAAAAGCACATAAAGAAGGAACTACCTTAAAAGAGATGGCCGTGAAGCTGGGATATCTTACTCCGGAAGAGTTTGATGCATGGGTTATTCCTGGGGATATGGTGGGGGAGATTTAGTTGCTAAGTTGACTCTCATTAGCTAAATGCATAGGATTTTATTTAGCCACAGATTCACAGATTATAGCGAATTAATCTGTGAATCTGTGGCTATTTTTATTCCCCATGTACTTTTTTTCCGCCAGAGTAAGTTGCTTTTACTTTTGTAGACAATATTTTCTCGGGTGCAACTTTCATTAGATCCTGATCAAGGATAATAAAATCTGCTTTCTTTCCCTTTTCGAGACTACCTACTTCATTTTCGAGGAAGCTTGCTTTAGCGGCCCAGATGGTCATACCGCGGATGGTTTCTTCTCTGCTTAGTGCATTTTCCATTTGAAAACCCCCTTCAGGAAATCCTTTTGCATCTTTTCTTACCACTGCAGCCAGAAAAGTTTTGAAAGGAGAAATATCTTCTACAGGAAAATCTGTGCCGAGGGGTATCCATCCATTTTGCAGCAATAATTGTTTGAAAGCATAAGCACCTTTCACCCTTTCTGGGCCTAGTCTTTCTTCCGCCCAATACATATCGCTGGTGCCATGAGTAGGTTGTACAGACGGAATTATACTTGCACTGGCAAAGAGATTAAAATCGTTAGGATGTATTACTTGTGCATGTTCTATGCGCCAGCGTTTATCGTTTTTGCCACCCAGGTATTTATTATAGATATTGAGCATTTCTCTGTTTGCACTATCACCAATTGCATGTGTACACATTTGAAAATCTGTTTTTGATAAAACAGCGGCTAAAGAATCGTAATGGTTTTTATTACGTAATAGAAATCCGGACCAATCTTTTCTGTCAGAATATGGTTTTAATAAACAGGCTCCGCGGCTTCCTAAAGCTCCGTCTGCATATACTTTAATACCTTTTACGAAAAGACGATCTGTTTTATAAGGACCTTTTGTAAGAAATTTTTCATAATTCGATTCATCATCGCTAAGCATAACATACAAACGCATGTTTAATTTTCCTTCTCTTTGAAGGGTATCTATTGCTTCAACATCCGTATAATGTAATCCGCAATCGGTGATGGTAGTGAGACCTTGTGCAAAACAATTTTTCTCAGCCGCCTGGAGCCATTGGGTATAAGTAGCTTTATTTGGTGCGGGTATTTGGGCATATACTTTATTGTCGGCATTATCAATCAGTACTCCGGTAAGTTGTCCGTTTTTCACTTCAATTGACCCACCAACTACTGTTTGTCCGGCCTGGATACCAGCCAGGTCCAATGCTTTTTGATTGGCGATGGAAGCATGTCCATCAACCCTGGTAAGCACCACAGGTTTGTCCGGAAATAATTGGTTCAGTGCTTCATTAGTAGGAAAACTTTTACCGGGCCAGCGGTTTTGATCCCACCCTCTTCCTTGTATCCAATATATATCGGGATATTGATCGGCAAATGCTTTTACCCTTGCCACGGTTTCTTCCCAGGTAGTGGCACCAAATAAATCTACCTGAAACAATGATCGTCCATATCCAACAAAATGTGCGTGTGCATCAATTAAACCGGGATAAATGGCTTGTCCTCCAGCATCTATCAGTTCATCGGCCTGATAGGATTCCATGATCTCTTTATTTGTACCGGTAGCAACAATTAATCCATCTTCAATAACCATTGCTTCTGCAGTAGTGAATGCACTATCTACCGTATAGATCACAGCGTTATGAATGATGGTATCAACTTTGTGGTTGTTGCAGGCACCTAATAGAAATAGCAAGGCAATAAGGAGATAGTTTCTCATAGTTTTAATGGCTTTGGGAAAAGGAAGGTAATAAATCTATTAATGCGAATCAAGGATGGTTTGCAACTATGGACTATGGTCTATGGAGATCCCTTGTGAAGCCTTGAAGTATCTTTCTCAGGTTTTGTTCCGCTATTTAACGGTAATAATTATCGCAGCAGGTCGCAGGGTTTTAAGCCGGTATGTTTTTTGAAAGCGGCTGAAAAATGCGAGATAGAAGAATAGCCTAATAGCGCTGAAACATCTGTAACGCTAAGTCCTTTTTCATAAAGGAGGTATTTGGCATGTTCCATTCTTTGTTGCTGGTAGAAGTCGAAAATTGTAGTACCAAAAACTTCTTTGAATCCTTTTTTAAGATAACATTCGTTCATGGCGACTTTACGGCTTAGTTCCTTGATAGTGATAGGATCGCCGATATGTTGCAATAAAATTTCACGGGCTTGATAAATACGATCGCGTCCACTTTCATCGGCGAGGAATTTACAGGTAAAGCCTTCTTCTTTTTCATCTACAAGGCAATCGAGACTATATAAAAGCAGTTCATGCACTTTGGCATTTACAAAAATGTTCTCAAGTGCGCCGGAATAACTATGGTTTAGTAATGCATCCAGTGCATTTCTTTTCTTGCTACAAAGTGGAAATACTTTGGTAAAAGCATAAGGATGTTTGAACGCGAGTACTTCGTCTTTCCGGTTACTCAGTTTTACATTATGTACAAACTGGTGCAAAAAAGTAGCAGTAAAATGGAAAGTGAATACATCTACTGTCTGGTGTTTTCCGCTGCAATTATTGGTAGGAAGTTCGGTGCATTGTGCGCAACTTTTTTCGGCGCAGTAGCGGTTTCCTGTGGTACAATACCGAAGTTCCAGATAGTTCTCCTCGGGTTTACGGCTATTATAGTGGTAAACCATCATTCCTGTATCGTCAGCTACCCAGGGGTGCTGGGCATAATATCTCTTGATATTGTATTGAATTGAACCAGGAATATGTTGCTGTTTCTGGTATAAAAGATCCATGGTTGGCTCAATCCCACCTTTATGCGCTACCCTCAATATGTCCATTACTTCTACCATCAGTCTACAAAATTAATGTATAAACATCAAATTAACGTAAAATAAGACCCTGGGGATGTCATAACACTGTAAAAAAGCAGGTCGCAAAAAGCCGTTTTATAGCCTGTAAAATGTGGAAAACCAGCCTGTTTTTTAGCATAAAAAGAGGGTTATTTTCGTTAGCTTTGTCGACCTGCGAAAATTCACTTAAACACAGGATTCACAAGCATTTATGGATCAAGAACAATTGAACAGTAACGAGGCCCAGAATAAGAATTATGGTGCCGACAGTATACAGGTTTTAGAGGGATTAGAAGCCGTTAGAAAAAGACCCGCCATGTATATTGGCGATGTGGGTGTAAAAGGTCTTCACCACCTGGTTTATGAAGTAGTGGACAACTCTATTGATGAGGCATTGGCCGGCTATTGTAAAAACATCAGCGTAACCATTCATGAGGATAACTCTATCAGTGTACAGGATGATGGTCGTGGTATCCCTACAGCCATGCATAGCAAAGAAAAAAAGAGTGCCCTGGAAGTTGTAATGACGGTACTTCATGCAGGGGGTAAATTCGATAAGAACACCTATAAAGTATCCGGAGGTTTGCACGGTGTAGGGGTAAGTTGCGTGAATGCACTCAGTACCACTTTACATGTAACCGTTCACCGCGAAGGAAAAATATTCGAACAGGAATATAAAATTGGTGTTCCCCAGTATCCTGTGAGGGAAATCGGTGAAAGTAGTATAACTGGTACCCATGTTCGTTTCTGGCCGGATGCAACTATTTTCCAGGAAACAGTTTACAAGAAAGATATACTGGAAGGTCGTTTGCGGGAGCTTAGCTACCTGAATAAACGCATCAGTATCACACTAACTGATCTGCGTGAAAAAGATGAGGAAGGAAATGTTTACTCAAAAAATTTTTACAGCGAAGGCGGTATCGTAGAGTTTGTTGAGATGCTCGACAAGAACGGACACCGCTCCCCTATCATTGCTAATCCGCTTTATGTGGAAGGACATGATGAAACCACCAATGTGGCGGTTGAAGTAGCACTAACCTATAATGATGATTTTAAAGAGCATATTTTCTCTTACGTAAATAATATCAATACCATCGAAGGTGGTACACACGTAACCGGATTCCGTCAGGCACTCACCAGGGTTTTCAAAAGTTATGGTGATAAAGAAGGGCTTTTTGAAAAAGCAAAAGTGCAGGTGGAAGGAGATGATTTTCGTGAAGGACTAAGCGCCATCATTTCTGTAAAAGTACCAGAACCTCAGTTTGAGGGTCAGACTAAAACAAAATTGGGTAACAGTGAAGTAAGTGGCGTAGTGCAGACCACCGTTGCACGCGTACTTGAAGCTTACCTGGAAGAAAATCCAAAAGAAGCCAAACATGTTATCTCTAAAATCGTATTAGCTGCACAGGCGAGGGTTGCTGCAAAAAAAGCCCGTGATATGGTACAGCGTAAAACTGTACTTACCGGTGGTGGTTTGCCAGGTAAACTTGCAGACTGCAGTGAACGTGATCCTCAGAAATGTGAACTTTATCTTGTTGAGGGAGACTCGGCAGGTGGAACTGCAAAGCAGGGACGCGACAGAAGCTATCAGGCGATTCTTCCACTCAGGGGTAAAATCCTGAACGTAGAGAAAGCGATGGAACATAAGATTTATGAAAATGAGGAGATCCGGAATATGTACACTGCCCTTGGCGTAACAGTTGGTACACCTGATGATCCAAAAGCTTTAAATATTACCAAACTGCGCTACCACAAACTCATCATCATGACGGATGCCGATGTGGATGGATCGCATATCGCTACACTGATCCTTACCTTTATTTTCCGCTACATGAAAGAAATGGTAGAACAAGGTTATGTATACATAGCACAACCACCACTTTATCTGGTAAAAAAAGGAAAGGATCAACAATACGCCTATAATGAAGAGCAAAGGAAAATGTGGATCGAAAAATTAGGTGGCGGAAAAGACGACAGCGTTACCATTCAGCGATACAAAGGTTTGGGTGAAATGAACGCAGACCAGTTATGGGAAACCACTATGGACCCTGCTCGTCGCACACTGAAACAGGTAACCATCGAAAGCGCAGCAGAAGCCGATCGCATCTTCAGCATGCTGATGGGCGACGAAGTAGCCCCACGCCGCGAGTTTATCGAGAGCCATGCGAAGTATGCCAAGATAGATGTGTAAGGGATGTGAATTGTCAATTGTGAATTGTCAATAGTTTTAAAAATTGACAATTCACAATTGACAATTGACCGCCACCCTGTGGATTACTATTTTTCCCATTGCTTTTGATTTTCAATAAAAAAGACTAAGTTGTGGAAACATAACCCTAGTTTATTTACTAACACATTAAATGCTAAAAAATGGACACTTCAAAAATGATCAAGGCATACTGTCTGAAAACCAAGGAAAAAAATGTTCCCATGCAGGATGCAGTGATTACTAAAACTGCACGCGGCGGTTATATGGCTGCCGGACATGATGGAAAAGGAAATAAAATGGCGGCCATACTTGGAGAAGCCAAAGCCTTACAGGCAATTGCTGATGGCGTTGCTAAAAAAGGATTTTAATAAGACTTGCCTTAAAAACTTATTCAAGGCCGCTCAAATGAGCGGCTTTTTTTATAGCTAATTAGCAGCAGGTTGCTGAATAACTCCTTTATGCATACCATCCAGGAATCGCAACATGGCATCCATATCTTTGATATCATCTACTACCAGTAAGAAATTTTTACCCGCCTGTTTCAATCTTGCCTTATTAGTTCCTGTTTGTAAATAAGCAAGCACATTTTTAAATAATGCCGATTCAAAATAAGGAGAGTCGGGTCGGTTGATAAAATAACAACGAAGCGTATCCTGCTTCAGTGTCATTTTTTCAAAGCCTATTTCTACTGCCCTCCAGCGACATCTTACAGTGGTAAACAAATCTGTTACAGAAGATGGCATCGGGCCGAAACGATCTAACATTTCATGGTGGAAAGCCTGTAATTCTTCTTCTTTCTCACAATTATCCAATCTCGAATAAAGCGATAAACGCTCAGCAATACTTTCAACATAACTATCAGGTATGAGTATTTCCAGATCGGTATCGATGGTACAATCACTCACATAATCATCCTGCTTGCTGATCTCTTCTTTAAACAAATCTTTGAAAGAAGTACGCTTCAGTTCTCTGATCGCTTCCTCCAGGATTTTCTGGTACATCTCAAAACCTATCTCAGCCATAAATCCACTCTGCTCCCCTCCCAACAGATTTCCTGCACCACGAATATCCAGGTCGCGCATGGCAATCTGGAAACCACTTCCCAAATCACTGAACTGCTCCAGGGTTTGTAATCGTTTCCTCGAATCTGTAGGTAAAGTACTCATTGGAGGAGCAAGTAAATAACAGAAAGCTTTCTTATTACTCCTCCCTACCCGCCCACGTAACTGGTGAAGATCACTTAATCCAAACTGGTGGGCATTATTAACGATGATGGTATTTACATTCGGTATATCAACCCCACTCTCCACAATATTGGTACAAACAAGTACATCATACTTCTTGTCAATAAAATCCATGATCCTTTCTTCCAGTTCATGTCCTTCTAATTGCCCGTGAGCAAACCCAATACTTAAATCCGGACATAACCCCTGCAACATGGCACTCATTTCCGATAATCCTACTACACGATTATGTATGAAGAATACCTGACCACCGCGCTCTGTTTCGTAATAAATAGCTTCACGTATAAAATCATCATTAAACACCTGCACTTCTGTCTGTATAGGCTGTCTGTTAGGTGGTGGCGTATTTATGATGCTGAGGTCACGTGCACCCATTAAACTAAATTGCAGTGTACGTGGTATGGGTGTTGCAGTGAGTGTTAAACAGTCAACATTGGTTTTTAATGTTTTCAATTTCTCTTTGTGCGCAACACCAAACTTCTGTTCCTCATCAATGATCATCACACCAAGGTCTTTGAATTTCACTTCTTTCCCCAATAAACCATGTGTTCCCACTATTATATCAACCTTACCTTCTTCTACTTTTTTCAGCGTTTCTTTTTTCTCTTTAGCCGATTTAAACCGGTTGATATAATCAACAGTAACAGGGAAATCTTTCAGTCTTTCTTTGAATGTTTTAAAATGCTGGAATGCAAGAATAGTAGTTGGCACAAGTACGGCAGCCTGTTTACCATCTACTACCGATTTAAAAGCAGCACGCACCGCGATCTCGGTTTTACCGAATCCTACATCACCGCAAACAAGTCGGTCCATCGGTGAAGGACTTTCCATATCCTTTTTCACATCTGCTGTTGCCTTACTTTGATCCGGGGTATCTTCATAAATAAAAGATGCTTCCAGTTCTGTTTGAAGATAAGTATCCGGCGTATGTGCAAAGCCTTCCTGTGCTTTTCTTTGTGCGTAAAGTTTAATCAGGTCAAAGGCGATTTCTTTGACTTTTGTTTTTGTTTTCTCTTTTAATCTTGCCCAAACATCACTACCCAGTTTATTGATCTTCGGAACCGTTCCTTCCTTACCGGTATACTTTGATATTTTATGAAGTGAATTGATGTTTACATAAAGTATATCACTGTCTTTATAAATAATCCTTACCGCCTCCTGTAGTTTTCCATTCACTTCAAGTTTCTGCAATCCACTATATGTCCCCACACCATGATCGATATGTGTTACATAATCTCCAGGCTGAAGATCCCGTAAGGTTTTA
>NZ_CAMLMJ010000037.1 GCF_946481145.1 uncultured Sediminibacterium sp. | reverse complement strand
GCGGCTTTTTTTTGCCCAGCCTTCAAAAAATAGTTTGGAATTAAACGATATAACTTCGTTTTACTTTCATATTGTCAGTAACTTTCGCCCATGAAATACCTGTTTTCTTTATTGTTTGTTACTTTGATGCTTCAGACAAACGCTCAGATCAAGCCATTTAGGTTTGCTTTTATATCAGATACCCATATCGGTTCCCCAAATGGAGGTGCTGAGGAAGACCTTAGGAGAACGGTTGCTGATATTAATCAGATGACTGATATCGCTTTTGTTGTATTAACAGGTGATATAACTGAATTGGGAACAACAGAGGAGATAAAAAAAGCGAGAGAGATTTTGGATGAATTGAAAGTACCTTATTACATTATACCCGGCAATCATGATACTGGTTGGAGTGAAAGTGGTGGTGTTGCATTTGGACAGGTATTCGGATATGATAAGTTTGTTTTCACCTATAATGGTATTCGATTTATTGGCTGCGCTTCCGGGCCCTATGTAAGGATGAGCGATGGGCATATACCCAGAGATGCCGTTAACTGGCTTGATAAGTTACTTGCTGATACCCCTGATGATTTACCGGTAATTTTTTTGAACCATTATCCTTTAGACAATGGGCTTGATAACTGGTATGAAGCAATTGACCGGTTAAAACAAAAAAATACCATCGCGGCCTTATGTGGTCATGGACATACCAACAAGGCGATGAATTTTGAGGGTATCCCCGCGGTAATGGGGCGTTCAAACCTTCGCGCCAAAGCTGAAATTGGGGGATATAATCTGGTGGATGTAAGGGAAGATTCTCTGCTGTTTTCTGAAAGAAGACCTGGTCAGAAAACCCTTTCATCCTGGACAGGTTTGAAGATTGAAAAACATGCTTACCAAAAAACCTCTGCTGACTTGCGTCCTTCCTATACGGTAAATGACAGTTTTCCTAAAGTAAAAGTGAGGTGGAAATTTAGTGATGAGGCCAATGTTATTGCCACACCCGCAACTGATGGAAAACTGGTATTCTTTGGGAATAGCCTGGGAAACTTTTCCGCATTAGATATTAAATCTGGCAGGAAACGCTGGAATTATCAAACCGGTGGTGCTGTATTTTCTTCTCCGGCGGTAGATGGGCAAAAAGTAATTGTAGGATCGGGAGATGGTTATTTGTATTGCTTTGATGCTGCCAAGGGCCGGATTGTCTGGAAATACAAGGCTGATGCTGCCATTTTAGGTTCGCCACTAATCAAAGACGGTATTGTGTACATTGGAGCCAGCGATCATTGCTTCCGCGCGATTTCAGTAAACTCAGGAAAAGAAATCTGGCGTTTTTCCGGGCTGGATGGGCCCGTAATGAGTAAGCCGGTAGTTGAAGGCAATCAGGTAATTTTTGGTGCCTGGGACCGCAATCTGTATGCACTGGATATAAAAACAGGTTCCCTCAACTGGAAATGGAACAATGGCTCCAGCGTGCGTAATTTTTCTCCGGCAGCTTGTATACCGGTTGTTAAAGATGATGTAGTATACATAGTAGCCCCAGACAGATACCTGACTGCCTTAGATATCAAGACAGGCACTACTTTATGGCGAAATAATGAAGCGACTGTTCGGGAATCAATTGGTATTTCAGCGGATGGTCGTTGGATTTATAGTAAAACTATGAACGATTTTGTTGTAGCATTTGCTACTTCTCGTGAAAAACAGTCTGTTGCATGGAAAATCAACTGTGGCTTTGGATACGAACATGTACCTTCCATGCTGATTGAAAAAGAACAGACAGTAGCATTTGGTACAAAAAGCGGCAGGATATATAGTTTTGATCCGGTTAAGCAGGTGATTAAATGGGTGCATAAGATCGACAACTCAATGGTAAACACCGTAAACATGCTCAGTGGAAACAGAATACTGGCCGCAACCATGGACGGAAAAGTAACCCTTTTGGAAGTTGCCGATTAAAATGTGCATTGACCGTGAAAACTTTTTAAAGCAGGTATTGATTTTTATTCACAAATAATTTTCTAACTTTCATTCCTCATCATTTACAACAACAAACTAATACCATCATGGCAAAAGCTAAAAAGAAAGCCGCAAAAAAAGCAGCTCCAAAAAAAGTTGCTAAAAAGCCTGCTAAAAAAGCAGTAAAAAAAGCCGCAAAAAAACCCGCAGCTAAAAAAGCAGCCCCTAAGAAAAAGGCAGCAGCTAAAAAAGCAGCTCCAAAGAAAAAAACAGCCGTAAAAAAAGCGGTTAAAAAAGCAGCAGCAAAAAAAGCAGCCCCTAAAAAGAAAGCGGCTCCTAAGAAAAAAGTAGCAGCTAAAAAACCGGCGGCAAAAAAAGCAGCAGCTAAAAAGCCAGTAGCTAAGAAGCCTGCAGCTAAAAAAGCAGCGCCAAAGAAAAAGGCCGCTCCTAAAAAGAAAACAGCTCCAAAACCAGCACCAGCGCCAGTTGCAGCTCCTGCACCAGCACCGGTAGAAGCTCCGGCTCCAAGCAATCCTGAGATTCCATTTACTGCTTAATATAGTTGTAAACAATCCATATTAATCCTGTTATCTCCTGATAACAGGATTTTTTTATTCCCCGAAACTGAAGCAGTAACATCCTTTTAAAATATCTTTATAGACGCTCAATTTAATTCCACTCACCAAAACTTTCATTCATGCGTAACTGGTTATTGGCTCTCACCTGTTTACTTTTCGGCAGTATACAGGCTCAAAACAGCAGCTCTAAAATTGCAGACAAAACAAAAAACATGAAAAGGTATGATGGCTATTTCACTTTCTGGTGGGATGGCAATACCGGGAAAATCTGGCTGCAGGTTGACAAACTCAACCAAGAATTTCTTTACGTAAATTCATTACCTGCCGGATTAGGATCCAATGATATTGGACTCGATCGTGGGCAATTGGGAGGAACAAGGATTGTTTATTTCCAAAAAGTTGGCAAAAAACTCCTGATGGTTCAACCCAATTATCGCTACAGAGCACTTTCCAATGATGAAAAAGAAAGAGAAGCAGTACAGGAATCATTCGCACAATCTACCATTGCCGGTTTTACCATTGATGAAGATGAAGGTGATAAAGTATTGGTAGACGCTACTTCCTTTTTCTTAAGGGATGCGCATGGTGTAGCTGATAAAATCCGGAGTATGCGTCAGGGCACTTATGCATTTAATGAATCGCGCTCTGCCATCTATTTACCCAATACGCGTAATTTCCCCCTCAATTCTGAATTTGAAGCCAGTATTACTTTTGTGGGCGGAAATGATGCTGGTCGTTATGTAAATGCTGTAACCCCATCGAGCGAAGCCATTACCGTACGCATGCACCACTCTTTTGTACAGCTTCCAGACGATAAATACAAACCCCGTAAACACGATATCCGCAGTGGTTATTTTGGTATATCCTACTATGATTTCAGCAGCCCTTTTTCGGAGCAAATTGAGCAAATGTTTATTTCCCGCCACAGACTCGAAAAGAAAGATCCCACGGCTACAATAAGCGACCCTGTAAAACCTATTGTTTACTATTTAGATAATGGCACCCCTGAGCCCATCCGTTCTGCCCTGCTTGAAGGCGGACGTTGGTGGAACCAGGCATTTGAAGCGGCAGGTTATCGAAATGCATTCATTGTAAAAGTATTACCCGATGATGCAGACCCGATGGATATACGGTATAATATGATCAACTGGGTTCACCGCTCTACCCGTGGCTGGAGTTATGGAGCTTCCGTAACAGATCCTCGTACCGGTGAGATCATTAAAGGACAGGTTACCTTAGGCTCACTGCGTGTGCGTCAGGACTACCTAATTTTCACCGGTTTATTATCTCCTTATGAAACAGGGAAGCCAGTACCAGCAACAATGCGGGAAGCAGCTTTACAGCGTCTTCGTCAATTGTCGGCCCACGAAATCGGACATACGCTTGGATTACAACACAATTACGCTTCCAGCTTTAATAACCGTGGCTCAGTGATGGATTACCCGCACCCTAATGTTTTTGTAAACAGCAAGGGAGAAATAGATTTCAGTAAAGTGTATACCAATGAAATTGGTGATTGGGACAAAAGAGCTATCCTATTTGGTTACCAGGATTTCCCTTCAGGAACGAATGAAGCTATTGCCCTGAATAAAATATTGGAAGAAAATACCCAGCGCGGGCTTTTATTTATAGCAGATGCAGATGCCCGTGCAGCAAGCGGTCTTCACCCCTATGCGCATTTATGGGATAATGGAAAAGATGTTGCGGATGAACTGAAAAATGTAATGCAGGTTCGTCAAAAAGCATTGGATCAGTTTTCTGAAAAAGCTATCCAGGAATCTATCCCTATGTCAAAATTGGAAGATGTACTGGTTCCTGTTTACAACTATCATCGCTACCAGGTTGAAGCTGTGTGCAAATTAATCGGGGGCATGAATTATAGTTATAATGTTAGAGGCGATGCGCAACAAAAACCCCAGGTACTTGATAATGCAATTCAACAAAAAGCATTACTGGCTGCTCTTGAATGTTTAAAGCCGGAAGTGCTTACCCTACCCGACCGTATCAGCATGCTTATTCCCCCACGCCCACCAATGTATTATGGAATCGGTGAAACTTTTGCAAAACGAACTGGCATGAGTTTCGACCCCATGGCCGCAGCAGAAGCTTTGGCAGATTTTGAACTGGGCTTTTTATTTAGTCCTGAAAGGGCCAATCGTCTTGAACAATTTAAGGCCCAGGCCGGCACAATTGGATGGAGCGATGTATTAGATGCCATCATCAAAAAAACATGGATGGGTAAAAAAGCAGATGGTCTCAAAGCCCAGGTACAGGCACAAACACAGCAAATGGTGCTCACCTGGTTATTGGGACTTAGTCAGGATAAAACGGCCAATTATATGGTTAAATCTATTTGTTTTGACAGACTCAATTCTTTAAAAGCCTATGCAAAACAACAAGCTGCTGTTAATAGTGCCATGCGTGCACATTACCTGTATGCTGTTGAGAGAATAGAGAAACCAAAAGATATAGAACTCCCCCAACACCGCGATATAGCGCCAGGAGCACCAATTGGTTGTGAGTGGTGATGTGAATTGTGAATTGTCAATTGTGAATGGTGAATTCGAAGTAATACAAAAGATCCCCACCAATAAAAAAGCCTCCGTTAAGTACTTAACGGAGGCTTTTTTATTGACAATTCACCATTGACAATTCACACTAAACAATTTACACCAACATTCTCAAAGGTTCTTCTAGTAAAGATTTCAGGGTTTGCAGGAAAGCAGCCCCCGTTGCACCATCAACAGAACGGTGGTCACAGCTAAGTGTAACTTTCATCACATTACCTGGAACAACCTGTCCGTTTTTCACCACAGGCACTTGTGAAATACCACCTACAGCTAGTATGCAGGAGTCTGGCGGATTAATAATGGCAGTGAACTGATCAATACCATACATACCCAGGTTTGAAATGGTAAAGGTGCTTCCTTCCCAATCTGCGGGCTGCAATTTTTTATCTTTTGCTTTCTGTGCGTATTCTTTTACTTCAGCTCCAATCTGACTTAAAGATTTAGTATCTGCAAAGCGAACAACCGGAACCAATAATCCATCTTCTACTGCAACTGCTACACCAATATTTATATGATGGTTAAAGCGAATAGTATCACCGAGCCAGCTACTATTTACTTTAGGATGTTGTTTTAAAGCAAGAGCAGTTGCTTTAAGCACCATATCATTAAAGCTGATTTTTATCGGTGCAGTTTCATTAATCTTACCACGGGCAGCAACGGCTGCATCCATGTCAATTGACATGGTCAGATAGAAATGCGGTGCGGTAAACAGACTTTCACTTAAACGACGTGCAATTGTTTTACGCATTTGTGAAACAGGCACATCTTCAAAGCTAATTTGTCCGGCAGGAGCGGCATTTGCAATTGTATTTGCAGTTGCTTTAGCAGCAGGTGCTGCGGCCGGAGTTGCTGATGGCACATAAGCATCTACATCATTCTTGGTGATGCGTCCATTATCACCCGTTCCTTTTACATAACGCAGGTCTATTCCTTTTTCACCGGCTATTTTCTTAGCCAGTGGTGAGGCGAAAATTCTTCCTTCATTTACCACTTCCTGAGTTTGAGTAGAAGCAGGTGTTGCAATAGGCGCTGGTGCTGCAGTTGGGGCCGGTGCAGGAGTTGCTGCTGATGAAGCGCCGTTTTTAACGGATGCTACAATTCCATCAACATCAAGACCGGGTTTACCGATAATACATAAAAGGTCGTTCACCAGGATTTTCTCACCTGCTTTTGCGCCCTGGTATAATAAAACACCATCTTTATAACTTTCAAGTTCCATGGTGGCCTTATCGGTTTCGATATCTGCCAGCACTTCACCTTTCTTAACTGTATCACCCACATTTTTATGCCATCCTGCAATAACACCTTCTGTCATGGTATCGCTTAAGCGAGGCATTAATACTACTTCTTCCATATTTGCTGCATCAACAGAACTCGTCGTTGCAGGTGCTGCAGGTGCCGCTGGGGCTGGTGCCGGAGCTTCCGTGGCTTGGGCCGGAGCTGCACCGCCTGCATGTTGTGCAAGCAGGGCTGAAATATCTTCTCCTGCCTTACCAAAAATGGCCAGAAGGTCGTTTACTTGTAATTTTCCTCCCTTTGGCGTACCAATATGCAACAAAATACCATCTTGGTAACTTTCCAGTTCCATAGTGGCTTTGTCTGTTTCTATTTCTGCAAGGAGGTCTCCTTTCTTTACTGCATCGCCCACATTCTTATGCCAGGCGGCAATAACACCTTCTGTCATCGTATCACTCAGTCGGGGCATTAAAATCACTTCTGCCATATAGTTTCGATTGCGCTTTTGTTTGAAGCCGTGAAATTAGGAAAAAAGCTGCAAGCTACCAGATTCATGCTGCAAGCCGCTTTTTTGGTGAAAAATGGCCTTTTATCCAATTATTGCCCCTGGGCCAGGCTATAAGCCTTTTTGTCGCCCCAGGCATTCAATAATTCTGTTGAGCAAATCTTAAAATCTGCTGATAATCTCTTGTACAGTTCCAGCACATCAACCTGTGTTAAGGCAATTTCTTCCACACTTTCAAAGCGGCACCTGTATTGATTTACAAGGTTGGTAAATACTGATCCTTTGGGCCATACCTGGGTACCACGATTACTGATGGTTACCAGTTTGAACAGGTCAAGCGTATGTTTCAGACATTTTTCTGCTACCAATTGAGGCTGTTCATTGCTTTCAATAAACATATCAACGCCCACAATTTTTTCTGCATTCGACTCGATGGTTTCGAGCATCGGATTTTTTTCCAGTTTAAATACAGTAGGTGTTACAGGAAGGTCGGCGAGCAATGGTCTTGGGTTATGCGCCGGCAGTTTGCCAAAATTGGCAATAATTGCTTCCGTAAACTGGGTAGTATTAACTGCTGGTATAGCTTTATCACCAAAATCACCTGTGTGAATGCCACTTTCCAGCGTAAAGAGTAGTGCATTTTCAATCATTGCGGCTGATTCCATCAATCCGAGGTGACGGAGCATGCCAATACCGCTTAACAACAATGCAGTAGGGTTCGCAATATTTTTACCCGCAATATCCGGGGCCGTGCCATGAACCGCTTCAAAAATGGAAATATGATCACCGATATTTGCAGAAGGAGCGAAACCTAGTCCACCAACTAATCCGGCACAAAGATCACTCACAATATCTCCCTGTAAATTGGTAAGTACTACCACATCGAATAAATCTGGCTTACTAACCAGCTTCATACATAGATCATCCACAATTACATCATCAGCCTTTAATTCCGGATATTCTTTAGCCACTTCATAAAATACCTCCAGAAATAACCCATCTGTGATTTTCATAATATTTGCCTTGTGGCCGCAGGTAATGCGTCTTGCACCTTTCTTTTTGGCCATTTCAAAGGCATATTTTATCACCTGCATACTTCCCGGGCGGGTAATAAAGCGGCGGCTCAATGCCACATCATGGGTTAACATATGTTCAATACCGCCATAAGTATCTTCAATATTTTCCCTAACAATCGTAATATCGATGGGAATACCAGCTTTACTGAATACAGTATCTACCCCATGTAAAGTCTGGAAAGTACGCTTATTGGCATAGGTATTCCAGGTTTTACGTGCGGTAACATTCACACTTTTTACCCCTTTCCCTTTGGGTGTTTCCATCGGGCCTTTAAACAGAATACCCAGACTTTCAATAGTTTGCTGCGCTTCCGGGGTCATCCCATTACTGTATCCTTTGTCGAATACCCATTTACCCATATCTACAAAATCGTACTCTAAAGACACTTTGGCTGCGGTAAAAATCGATAGAACCGCATCCATAATTTCCGGGCCTATTCCATCCCCTTTTGCAACGGCAATCCTGGTCATGTTTTTCTCTTTTTTAAAGTGCTGCGAAGGTAAGGCCTGGAAGGTATTTTTCGTGTTAAAAATAAGGCGTTTGTCTTAGGGCTGGAGCCCATGGACCATCGACCATGGACCATGGACTAACCATCAATAAACTATACATTCGAATCGCTATCAGCTATTCACCTTTTTTTTGTATTTTTACTATATTCAAATCAACCGTATGGTATCCAAAATTTCAGAAGGTGTAGAAATCAGTGTGGAGACTTTTTTCCAGTCTGATTATAGCAACCCCCTGAATGGCGAATACATGTTTGCCTATCGGATTACCATTGAGAATCACAACAATTTTACTATCAAATTACTGCGCCGTCACTGGCATATTTTCGACAGTAATGGCGAGCATAGAGAAGTAGAAGGAGAAGGTGTGGTTGGCATCCAACCTGTACTGCAACCTGGTGAACATTATCAGTACGTAAGCGGATGTAACCTCAGAACTGAAATGGGTAAAATGTATGGCACTTACCAGATGGAAAATCAACACACAAAGCTTCCATTCGAAGTGAATATTCCTGCTTTTGATATGATTGTTCCTTCAAAAATGAATTGATTATTTCATTAAATCCGGAACAGTTTTAAACTGGTCTTTATCAGGGTTTGTACTTAGCCTGCTCGAATATCTTTACCGGATTGGTTTCCATCAGTAATTTCAGATTGTCTTTTTCTTTTTGCCCCGACATCCATTTTTTCACTATCTGCCATCCCACAAATTGTCCGATAAAACCCGGTGAAGCTTCTCCTAATGTGGGTGTGTTAGGCGCATCACTCATATAATCGCGAATAATTTCCGGATCGCTGATAAATAAGAGGTTATTCTGAATGAAAAAGCTCCAGATATTTTTTTCGTTTTCATAGCAACCATCTAACTGCTTTTGGGTATACCCTGTTTTCAGGGTATCCGCAGCATAAGGCATTAATTGATCAAGCAAATAAAGCCTTTTACCCGCTTCTACCATCTGGGCAAATAAGGGCTGATTCGCATAAGCCGGTGGATAAAGGTCATCTATGATATTTTTAATTGAGTTAACCGCAATATACTCCCTACTGAATCTGCGTGATATATAACGCGGATACAATTGCTGCCCTTCTTCACTAAGGTATAGCGGGTGATTCGTGCCGAGGTAAAGTTGAAGTCCAATGGCCAATGCATCAGTAGTAATAATACTACCATAACTATTTAGGGGGCCAATAAATGTGATGATTTTTTCAGGCAGCCTATAATCGGGAAAATAATGTTTTACAAATTTCATTCCTTCCTGGATCTCATTTACCTCTTTGGTAAGGTCGGGATATAAACCAGCAATATCTTTCGCCATCCCCTGATAACTGCGAATAAAAGCAGGTACATCAGTTGTAAATGAGCTGCTTGAACTACCGAGTATATTAAAGAGAAAATCCTGGGTAAAACCATGGTATTCAGTAGTGAGATCCTGCAAAGCTGTTTCAAAATGAAGGGTATCCATGGTAAAAAAAGACCGTTCAAAACGGAGAAGCGATACTGGCGCCTTGATTGCGGAAACATCCGGCACTTTCCTTTTATTACCACAGGAAACAATAATCAGGGCAAAAAATATCCAAAGCCAGCGATTCATAATTATCCGGTTTGTGCAAAGATGCTGATAAATGGGCTTGATCAAATCAAAGAACCTTGTAAAACCTATGCAAAAGTTACGGAACTTTGTACCTGAGCTCAATTAACAGGTAATTGTATGAAGATTAGCATTGCACAACAGAATTATCATATCGGAAATTTCGAGTTGAACACCTCCCGCATAATTGATGCAATTAAAGCAGCGAAAGCTGAAGGGGCAGATCTGGTAATGTTCAGCGAAATGAGCATATGTGGTTATCCTGCCAGGGATTTTGTAGAATTCAACGATTTTATCAATAAATGTTATGATGCAATTGATCAGATCCGTGAACACGCAGACACCATTGGCGTACTGATTGGCTCTCCGGCCCGTAACAGTATCCTGAAAGGGAAAGATCTTTTTAATGCGGCTTTCTTTTTATATGAAAAAGAAGTGAAAGCCGAGATTCATAAAACACTTTTACCTACCTATGATGTGTTCGATGAATACCGTTACTTCGAACCAGCTTATGAATGGAAAATAGTTCCTTTCAAAGGAAAAAAACTGGCCATCACCATTTGTGAAGACATCTGGAACATGGGCGACAACCCTTTATACCGCATTTGTCCGATGGATCAGTTAATGGAACAGTCGCCAGATATAATGCTTAATATCAGCGCCTCCCCATTTGATTACACCCATGATGAAGACAGGAAATCTGTGATCAAGGCCAATGTTCAGAAATACAAATTACCCATGTTCTATTGCAATGCAGTAGGAAGTCAAACAGAAATTGTGTTCGATGGCGCATCCCTTGTATTTGATAAAGACGCAAATCTTTGTGCTGCTTTACCCATGTTTGAAGAAGCCATGGTAACCATTGAACTTAATGAAGATGGTAGCATTAATGCACCGATTCTCGAACCTGCCAGCAGGGTACCAGATAAAGAATTGAATCCCGCTACACTGGAACCTGCATTGAATATACATCAGGTATATGATGCACTTACTTTAGGCATTCGTGATTATTTTTCTAAAATGGGTTTTACCAAAGCCATACTGGGTTCTTCCGGAGGAATTGATTCGGCTGTTACATTGGCCCTTGCCTGTGATGCACTTGGCGCTGAGAATGTAAGAGCTATATTGATGCCATCGCCTTACTCAACCGACCATTCTGTTAATGATGCAGTAGCACTTAGTAAGAATCTGGGTAATCCTTACGACATCATCCGGATTGATGATGTATACAATGCCTTTACAAAAACCCTCGAACCCGTGTTTAATGGCTTGCCTTTTTCACTTGCGGAAGAAAATATACAAAGCAGATCAAGAGGCAACTTATTGATGGCCATTGCTAATAAATTCGGCTATATCCTTTTAAACACTTCCAATAAAAGTGAACTTGCTACTGGTTATGGCACATTGTATGGCGATATGGCTGGTGGACTCGGCGTACTTGGCGATTGTTATAAATTACAAGTGTATGAACTGGCTAAATACATAAACAGAAACAGCGAAATCATTCCGGAAAATATTATTACCAAAGCACCTAGTGCCGAATTAAGACCCAATCAGAAAGACAGCGACAGTTTACCTGATTACAGCCTGCTCGATCAGGTACTCTATCAGTATATAGAAAAAAGAATGGGACCTGGTGAGATTAAATCAATGGGATATGAAGCTGCACTGGTAGACAGAACACTAAAGATGGTAAACAACAATGAATATAAACGCAACCAGTTTTGTCCAATCATCCGAATTTCACCCAAAGCATTTGGGGTTGGTAGAAGGGTGCCGATTGTAGGTAAATACCTTAATTAATCGTTTATAATCATTGCGGTCTGGAATTATGGCTTCAAGCTGCAGGCTGCAAGCTGCAAGCCTTGATGGGTGCTTATTATAGGCTTTCTGCTTTTATTGGAATAAATGTATGGGACTGCGGATTAGAAATTTATAATTAGTCGGTAATAGAAATACTTATTTGCCTTAAATACATTGTTTAAGACCCGAATTCAATATAAAAAACTGTTACACGTGGCTGGTGGGGCTCAACTGATTTTTTTTGCGAGTGGAACGGTTTACATACTTGCTTTTTAGATATAGTTAGCGTATTCAACCGAATTAATCATTTTATAAACAAACATACCTAATCGCAATGACCACTTATTTCATCGTTCCTGGCTTAGGTAATTCTGGTCAGGAACATTGGCAGAGTTATTTCGAAAGATTTGGAGATAATTTTTCCAGGATAGAACAGGATAACTGGGACTCCCCACATTGTGAAGACTGGATAAAAACCATTGATGATACACTAAAAAATTTCGACATATCCAATGTTGTATTAATTGCACATAGTCTCGGTTGTGCTACTATTGCACATTGGTTTGAAAAATATAAAAGACAAATAAAAGGAGCATTACTGGTTGCACCAAGTGATTTGGAAGCGCCACAGTACACCTTCCCTGCAACAGGATTTGCACCGATACCACTTAATAAATTACCATTTCCCACCATTGTTGTAGCCAGCGCAAATGACAACTGGGTTAGTCTGGAAAGAGCTCAATTCTTTGCCAATAGCTGGGGTAGCGGTTTTATCAACCTGGGTGATGCAGGACATATAAATGTTGCATCTGGTTATACCAACTGGGACGAAGGATTGGAAATATTAAAAAGGTTGGGTTAATTTTATCATTAAACCCCAACCCGATAATCATGTTAAACAAAATACACCACCTTTTCTCACAGATGATCATTATAGTCACTCATTTTGCAATGAGCTGATACCAAATTTTATTCATGAATCACCATAATCGGTACATGGCTATGGTAGGCCAATCGCTTTGTTGCACTTGAATGAAATAACCCTTCAAATAAACCGTGTTTCTTTGGAATGGTAATAATAAGGTCTACCATTTTTTCTTGCGCCACAATATTTACTGCTTCCACAAAATTATTGTTGTTTTCAAACTGATATTGTGGATTATATCCCTGCAGTAAGGTATCTAACATCAAGCTTTCAAAAGGAGTATCTGCAGACCAGCTTCTGTTTTCATGGTCTACATGTAATACGTAGAGTTTGGCAGATGTAGCATCCAGTATTTCTTTAATAGGCGCAACAGGTGTTGTTTCCACCACTTTATTAAAATCACAGGCCAGCATTACTTCTTCTATTTTAGTAAATACGGCTTTGGGAGGCACGATAATAACAGGCACTGTTCCATTTTTAGCTACACTCAATGCATTTGATCCAATAAGTTTTTCTTCAAGCATAGAAGCTCCTGTTACACCCATTACTATCAGACTTGCTCCTGTATCGGCACATATTTCATCTAATCCTTTACCGAGATAATCATATCGCGCCAAAGTAGATACTTTAATTTCAGGGGTACAGAAAGGACAAACAACAGATTTAAACTTCTGCAAAGCAACTTCACTGCTCTCTTTCAGGGTATCTATATCTGGCATAACCACTGTTGGCACCATTGGATCAATATTAACTGGTGCGGCATAAGCATGGTAAAGTATAACTTCCGTTGCTTTTAACTGGTCTGCCAGCTTAAAAGCATACAATGCCGCATTCTTTGCGGTTGCAGAGAAATCAGTGGGAACGAGTATCTTTTTCATATCACATGTTTATGTAGTAAAACTATCAAGAACCGTGCGCGAAAAAAATGACATTGGTCAGGGTATGGGTTGCTTTTAATCAGTTTATGTGCAATAATCCTCGCTAATAGCCATTTATCTTAAAAACTGTTCATCACATATAAATCACCCATTCGCACGTATGTAGCTGAATATCTTTGCGTTGAAATTAAAATTCATGAAAATCAGTTCTCTAATCCTGGCAACCATACTATTCATAGGTTCTGGCACAACGGGATGTAAAAGTTTGTCATTCACCCACAAAACGATACCGCCAGAGATTCCCATTAGCGATTTTTCAAAATCGATTGTTCTAATTGATGCAGGTGATGTTTATACACCAGGACTAGCCATTACAAAGAAAAGAGAAGCGGTTGTAACCAGTATTAAAAATGCATACTTCTCTAATCTGCCTGATGTGCTGAAAAAAGATCTACAGGTAACCGTTTTCAGAGACACCATATTAACCGATGATGAAAAAAGCCGCTTACTGCAAAATGATGATAGAGTAAGATTAAAACTAGCTACGAAGTATCAGGCAAATATTTTCATATTGATTCAAAATTATGAAGGAGGTTTTTCGCAGGATGAAGTGGTACGCACCAAAAATGACAATGGTGGCACCGATAAAACTGCCTATTATTCAGTATTCTTCAATACAGACATCACCGTTATTCAGGGCGACCAGTTATACCGCAAAAGAATTATGGCTAGCAGACATCACTCAAAACGATCAGTTTTTAGCGGACTACTTGCCAGAGGGCCCGGTTATGAAGCCAATAAAAAAGACATTGCCGCAATGGCCAACAGGAATGCCAGTAACCTATCCGGACTATTTCGTGAAAGAAAGGGTTTTGTGAATGGCCGGGCTGAATTTGTTGAAGGAAGTAAATAGTTATTGGATCATAGCCATTGCTGTCCGAGGACTTTTAACCCTGAACTATAAATTGCGTATGATGGAACACAGATCTTCATGATCTTCAGGATTTATCATGATTGATCTTGAAGATCATGAAAATCCGTGTTCTATTAATAGCAGATAGTGCATTTACGGCAACCAAATATTTCTTTTAGCAACTGACTTTATATTTTATCCCCCTCTCTAATTCCATTAAAAGCAAAAGGTCTAAAATAAGCACCCATCAAGGCTTGTAGCTTGCGGCTTACAGCTTGTGGCAAATTATCCGAAAGCCATTCTCTTACATCCGTTCAATAATACCCGCAATACCTTGTCCGCCACCCACACAGGCTGTTACCATCCCATATTTTTTATTGAGTCGATTCATGTCGCTTAATAATTGAACGGTTAATTTACAACCCGTACAACCCAATGGATGACCTAATGCAATGGCCCCGCCATTAATGTTTACGATATCAGGGTTTAAACCAAGTTCACGAATTACTGCCAGCGATTGTGAAGCAAATGCTTCATTTAATTCTATGAGGTCTATATCATTTAAACTCATGGATGCCTGCTTCAACACTTTTGGAATTGCTGCTACCGGACCAATTCCCATTATACGCGGATGTACACCTGCTGATGCACAATTTACCAATCGGCCAATGGGTTTTAAGCCAAGTTCAACCACCATTTTTTCACTCATTACTATTACAAATGCAGCTCCATCACTTGTTTGAGAAGAGTTACCTGCGGTTACTGATCCACCAAGGGCAAATGCAGGTTTCAATTTTGCCAATGCTTCAATATTTGTATCAGCCCTAACGCCTTCATCAGTATCTACAACATAACTGCGAACAGCTTTTTTACCTTTTTCATTCAGGTAAGTTTCTTCAACCGTAATAGGAAGTATTCCCGGTTTGAAATAACCATTTTCAATTGCTTTCATTGCTTTTTGATGCGATTGAAAAGCGAATTGATCCTGGTCTTCACGACTTACATTAAACTCTTTGGCTACTGCTTCAGCGGTAAGTCCCATACTAAGGTAATAGTCAGGTTCTTCCTTCGCTATAGAATAGGCCGGAACCGTTTTCCAACCTGCGGTTGGCACCAGGCTCATACTTTCTGTTCCTCCTGCAATAATACAGTCGGCCATGCCTGTGCGTATTTTTGCTGTCGCAAGCGCAATACTCTCCAGTCCACTGGCACAATACCTGTTTATGGTAAAACCTGCCACATCAATGCCGAGTGCACGCGCTGATATAATTCTTCCGAATTGTAAACCCTGTTCTGCCTCAGGTACTGCATTTCCAACGATCACATCATCTACCCTTTTACCTTCGAGTTGAGGCACACTGGCCATCAATCCTTTGATCACTTCAACAGCAAGGTCATCGGGACGAAAAAAACGAAACCCGCCACGTTTGCTTTTTGTTACTGCTGTTCTATATCCTGCAACAATATATGCTTCCTGCATAAACTTGATTTTTCCTATCAAATGTAAGGTTTTTTTTAAAAAAAGTTGTTTATGCAACCAAATTTAACGCATTGGTTATGGTACAGTGGGTTTATTCGGGTATATAAATGCACCTTATCTTCGCAACACCATGATTTACCCCCTTATCAGACAACTGCTTTTTTGTTTTCCTCCGGAAGATGTGCACTATTTTTCGATGGACCTGATGCGTTCTGTCGCTGCTTTTTCACCAGTTAAAAAATTGATTAGCAGCCGTTTTGCTTATCATAAAACTGATCTGGAGAAAGAAGTCTTTGGGCTCCGTTTTTCGAACCCGGTTGGTTTAGGGGCTGGTTTCGACAAAAATGCAGTTTACCTGAATGAGCTTGAGGCCCTTGGGTTTGGGTTTGTGGAAATAGGAACCGTAACCCCATTACCGCAACCAGGAAATGAGCAACCCCGATTATTCAGGTTACCGGCTGATAAGGCTTTGATTAACAGGATGGGATTTAATAACAATGGCGTAAAGGCAGTTGCTGCAAGACTTGCCACCCGAAAAGACCAGGGTTCGAAGTTAATTGTGGGGGGGAATATTGGTAAAAATAAAGTGACTGCTAATGAAGATGCCTGGAAAGATTACAGCATTTGTTTTGAGACCCTTTTCGATTTTGTAGATTATTTTGTTGTGAACGTTAGTTCTCCAAATACACCAGGGTTGAGGGCTCTACAGGAAAAAGATTCTCTCAAACAAATTTTTTCTGTTCTCCAAAACAGCAATCAGTCTAAAGCTAAGCCCAAACCTATTTTGCTGAAAATTGCACCAGACCTTACACAGGAGCAGTTGGATGATATTATTGCACTTTCATTTGAAGTTCAACTGGATGGACTTGTTGCCACTAATACCACCATCAGCCGTGAAAGTTTGCTTACTCCTGCAGCAAAAATTTCAGCAATTGGCGCTGGGGGCTTGAGCGGTAAACCGGTAAAACAAAGGTCAACAGAAGTTGTACAATATCTTTCAAAAGGCACGGATGGAAAAATTCCCATCATTGCCAGCGGGGGTATTTTTACTGGTGCTGATGCGGCGGAAAAATTAGCTGCTGGTGCTACGCTTATTCAAGTTTGGACGGGTTTTATTTATGAAGGACCGTCGATTGTAAAAAATATTTGTAAACACATATCACAAGTTTAAGTACACAAAATGGAACACTTATTTACTTCTGAAAGTCTTATCAGTTTTTTTATCCTGGTAGTACTTGAAATTGTTTTGGGAATTGATAATGTAATCTTCGTGAGCATCATCATGAACCGTATGGAAAAAAGGCACCAGAAGAAAGCCCGTGTATTGTGGATGGTTATGGGAATGATTACCCGTATCATTTTATTATTTGGTTTAGGATGGCTTCTTTCACAAAAAGGCAAACCAGTGATCAGCGCAATGGGCAAAGATTTCGATCTTGCCAGTCTTGTAATGCTGGCAGGTGGACTTTTCCTGCTTTATAAAACGGTTCGTGAAATACACCATAAATTGGAAGGCGAAGCAGAAGAGGAGCATGGAATTACCAGTAAACGACTAGGTTTTGGGAATGCTATATTTCAGATTATGCTGATTGATATGGTGTTCAGTTTCGACAGTATCATTACTGCCGGAGGTACAGCAAAGCATATTGAGATTATGATCGCCGCAGTGGTAGTTGCTATGGTGGTGATGTTTTTGTTCAGTGCCAATATTGCTCATTTTATCCATAAACACCCTACACTAAAAATGCTGGCGCTCTCCTTTCTGGTGATGATTGGTTTTGTATTAATTGTAGAGGGTTGGGATAGTGTAAATGCACATCAATTACACTTGAAGAATTATGTGTATTTCGCCATGGCATTTTCTTTTATTGTAGAACTGCTGAATATGCGCATGCGAAAAGCACATCGTAAACCAGTGGAACTAAGACACCCGAGGTTACCTGAAGAATCATCTGAATCAAATACACATTAACATTTTTTTTCCTTAAAGACTTGGAAATATGCAAATTGATTACTTACTTTGAATTTCAAAGTGCTTTTATGAATCAGGAGCAAAAACAACTTGAGGCCCTTCAGGACATTAAAGACATGATGAACAGGAGTAGCCGTTTCATCAGTTTAAGTGGATTGAGTGGCATAGCTGCCGGACTATGCGCGCTGGCTGCAACCATCTATATTTGGCCAGCATGGTTAAGTTTTACCAACAAAATTCCAAGGGAAAATAATGAGCAGTTGCCTGGTTATACTTATACTGTGCTACAGGTAAATCTTTTAGCTACTGGCATCATCACTTTTGTTGCAGCACTTGCCCTTGCTTTTTTGTTTACCTGGCTCAGAACCAAGAAAACCAATAGTTCTCTGATGGGAAGTTCCGCAAAAAGACTAATGATCAATACTGCTATTCCATTGCTGACAGGTGGCTTTGTTATTCTTCGGTTACTTCAGTTTGAATTGTTTGGACTAATTGCACCGGCATGCCTTATCTTTTACGGTCTTGCATTGCTGAATGGCAGCAAATACACCGTTTCAGAAATCAGGTGGCTGGGAATTTCTGAGATTATACTGGGACTGATTAATTTATGGTTTATTGGTTACGGTCTAATTGCCTGGGCCATTGGTTTTGGCATATTACATATTTTGTATGGCGCTATGATGTGGTGGAAATATGAACGCGTATGAACAACCCGATTGAACACCTGAATAAAGTTTTCGACAGTCGAATCCGGCTCGGCATCATGAGTGCTGTGATGGTAAATGCTGAAGTAAACTTTAATGAACTGAAAGAATTAATTGAAGTTACCGATGGTAACCTGGCCAGCCATTTGAAAACACTGGAAGAAAATAATTATATAAAAGTAAACAAAGGATTTATCGGACGTAAAACAAATACTACTTACGCTGTTACCAAAGCTGGAGAAAAAGCATTTAAAAGCCATCTCGAAGCATTGGAAAAAATGATCAAAGGCATTAAGTAATTTTTTTTACCCTTTCACTTTGAAATTCAAAGCACTTTTAAATGATGCACATTTTTAAATCAAGCTTCAAATTATGGTTCAACACTATATTGTTGTTCACATTAGGAGCAAATATTTATTTCATACTGGATGATATTGCTTCAAACAGCTTTGGAGATATCCTCCTCCGTATATTCCTAATTTTCTTGGGTAGTTTACTATTCAGTTTCCCTGTATTTCTTTTTTATTTACTTGTATTACCACCCATTAACAGATTAAAGAGAACTACTAAAATCAAATTTCTCTGCATCGCAATAACCAATGTAACCATTGCGCTACTATATACCGTACTATTTCTGAAACTATCGCATGGATTGCACACAGATAATATAATTGATGCAGTCATTTTCTTTCTGGGATTATCCGCATCCAGCTTGCTTGCTTTATTAAACCAAAAATCATTACTGGTAAACCATTTTTTTATTTCATATTCAAACCTATCTACTATGGACACAACAAACAGTACTGCACTAAGCAATACAGGGCACAATAAAATTTTATACAAAGGCATTGTTACTGGCATTCTCATCCTGGTGATGCTTATTCCGATGATCTTTGTCTCTAATCTGGTAAAGGAAAGAGAACAAAGACGGAAAACCGTTGAAAAAGACGTGAGCGAAAAATGGGCATCGCCTCAAAGATTATCGGGACCATACTTATATGTTCCCTATCAAAAAATAACCAAAGACGAAAAAGGCAAAACCGTTATTACCTATGGTGATTTTTTTATGTTACCCGAGCAAGTTTCCTTCACTGGGAACATTGATACAGAAGAAAGAAGACGTTCCATTTATAAAGTACTATTATATAAAACTCAGTTAGCTGGTTCGGGTAAATTTCAACTCCAACTTCCAAAAGATGTTAGAGAGGATGAAGTACAATGGAACGACATAAAACTTTGCATTGGCATCAGTGATTTTAAAGGTATTGAAAAGGAGATTATGGCTAATTTCAAAGGCACTGAATTTAACCTGCTTCCCGGTTTACCTTCTTCTGAAATCGATTCGAATGGTCTTTCTGTTAATGTACCACTAAGCGCGGCCGACCTTGGTACTATTATTGATTTTAGTACAAAGCTTGCAGTTAGGGGAAGTGGTCAATTACATTTTATGCCGCTTGCAGGATCAAGCACCTATAATATTCACTCAAAATGGCCCAGTCCTTCATTCGATGGAAATACCATTCCATCAAATAGAAAAGTTGGCAGGACAGGGTTTAATGCAAGTTGGACATTCAACAAAGCAAACCTACCCTTCACTACCCTTGTAACAGATACCAAGGGTATTAACCAATCGCTTGCATTTGGTGTTAGTTTATTACAACCTGCCAATCAATATGCCCAAACAGACCGTAGCAGTAAATATGCTATCCTCTTAATAGGTTTAAGCTTTGCACTTTTCTTTATCATGGAAATAATGCAAAACAAACCAGTACATCCTGTTCAATATGTATTGGTAGGAATTGCCCTGATTATATTCTACACCTTATTGTTGTCGATCAGTGAAATAGCTAGTTTCAACTTCGCTTATTTTGTTGCTGCCTCAGCTACCATTTTACTGATTACTGTTTATGTACACAGTCATTTTAAGAAAGCAGGTACTGCTGCCTGGTTTACTATTTTGCTTTCGACATTATATGGATTCATTTATATCCTGCTGCGTTTAGAAGATACCGCATTACTACTTGGCAGTATTGGATTGTTCATCATATTGGCTGCGGTAATGTATGCCAGCAGAAAAATTAACTGGTATCAAACAGTTCCTGATTCAACCCGTGTGGTTACAACTTAGTTTTCTTGGGGGTGGTTTTAAAAAAAGTCCCGCTTTCTAGCGGGACTTTGATATAAGCAAGCAATCGAAAAGAGACTAACCGTGTAATACTTCACGTGATATAACAAGTTTCTGTATCTCGGAAGTTCCTTCACCAATAGTACACAATTTTGCGTCACGATAGAACTTTTCTACAGGAAAATCTTTTGTGTATCCATAACCCCCGAAAATCTGAACAGCTTCAGTCGCAGTTTTTACGGCCACCTCACTGGCATAGTATTTTGCCATGGCCCCCTGTTTGGTTACTTTTTGTCCACGGTTTTTAAGGTCACAAGCCTGCCATATCAATAGTTCAGCCGCCATTATTTCTGTGGCCATATCTGCCAGTTTAAAACTGATACCCTGGAAATTACAGATTGGCTGATCAAATTGGTGACGCTCTTTTGAATATTGAATAGCTGCTTCATAAGCGCCTTTAGCTATACCCAGTGAAAGTGCAGCGATGGAAATCCTTCCTCCATCCAGTATTTTCATTGCCTGACGAAAGCCATCACCTACCTCTCCCAGTCTGTTGGCATCTGGAATACGGCAATTTTCAAATATCATTTCTGCCGTTTCACTGGCCCTCATACCTAATTTATTCTCTTTTTTACCGGCTGAAAAGCCTGGTGTACCTCGTTCTACAACAAATGCTGTTGAATTACCACTGGTTCTGGGTTCTCCTGTTCTGCAGATCACTACCGCAATATCTCCACTCTTTCCATGGGTAATCCAGCTCTTGGTGCCATTCAACACCCAGTTATCTCCCTCCTTAACAGCCACTGTTTTCATATTTCCCGCATCACTGCCAGTATTTGGTTCTGTTAATCCCCAGGCACCTATCCACTCTGCGGTTGCCAGTAATGGCAGCCATTTCTTTTTTTGTTCCGCTGATCCAAATGTCAATATATGATTGGTACAAAGTGAATTATGCGCAGCCAGGCTAAGGCCTATAGATCCGCAAACTTTGGCAATCTCCTGAATAATCACATTGTATTCAAAATATCCTAGTCCTGCTCCTCCATAAGTTTCGGGTACCAACACTCCCATCAACCCCAATTTTCCCATTTCTTTAAAAACAGACACGGGAAATTCCTGACTTTCATCCCAGTCCATTAAGTGGGGACGAATATATTGTTGGGCGAAATCCCTTGCTGTTTGCGCTACCTGTTCTGTAAGTTCTGTCTGCCTGAAATCCATTGCTATAGTTTTAAATAGACGAAGGTTGCCTTACTAAACAATCGTTATCAAGGCAACCTTCTGAAAACAAACGACCGTTTGTTAGTTTTCAATGCAAAAGAATGTCATTTCTCAATACGAACCAAAAAAGCTTACATGCTTAACAGTTTTTTAGTCCAATTGAAAGGCTTTTCTGAGGGCTTCTTCTATTTTTCTATCAAAACCAGCTATTTTTTCTAATTCACCCCAACTTGTAAAAGGTCCGTTGTCCATGCGCCATTTAACAATTAATCGGGCAATCTCGATCGAAATACCCGTTTTCTGAACCAATTGAAAGGCAGAAGCCCGGTTGAGTGATAGCTTCGGAATGCTGGAATTGTTGAGGAAAAGGTAGGGGGTCAGTTTTACCAAAAGACTGTCTTTAAGTCCATAGACATTTTGCAATTCACTAAGCATCGCAAATCCACCAACCTGTTTCCGGTAACGAATAATGCGTTGTGCCAGTTTTTCACCTATTCCGGGGAGCGCCTCCCATGCCTGCTGGTCAGCTTTATTGATATCGATGGCAATTATGAGAGGTTTAGGGTAACTGATTGGCTTTTCTGCGGGTAGTACTACAAAGGGAATTAATGCTTCTGCTTGTTCCGGTAATAGTCCCCATATTTTTCTCAGATCAGCAGCCTGTCTGAATCTACCCCCTTTATTTCTGTAATTGATGATACGCTGTGCCAGTTTTTCACTTAAGCCCAGCTTCATCCAGGTTTTAAGGTCAATTGTATTGGGATTGAAGGAAAACAAAGATGCTTTTATTTCTACAGTATCTTTTTCCTTTTCTTGTCCATGGCTAATCACCATACTTTCTCCAATGGTTACCTCTAAAGGTTTTGTAGGAATGAAATAAGGAAGTACAGATAAAATCAAACAAAGTATTACCAGTACCAGGATACCGGTTCTTTCTTTTTTACTAAAGCTGAAGTAAGGGCGTATTTTATTTTTCATACAATGGTTCACTGTATGCCCTTCTTCCTGAATAATAATTTATGTATAGCTGTTAGGTGTTAGCTATTAGCATTTATGCACCTATACCTCTCAACACTTGCCGCCAGAATATTACTTGCTTTGATGCACGTTATAAACTAACCTGTAATCCGTCATGAGCAAGTTTCATGTGCGATGGCAATGTTGTGTTAACGGATTCATGTGTTCCTAACTGATGGCTGATATGTGTAAAGTAAACTTCAGGCACTTTAAGTTCATTGGCCAGGTCGATGGCTTCCTGTAAAGTAAAATGTGAGATATGTGGTTCATTTCGCAAAGCATTTAACACCAGCACCTTGCTTCCGCGTATTTTTTCCTTCTCTCTTTCTTCAATCCTGTTTGCATCTGTGATATAGGTAAAATCGCCAAATCGAAAGCCCAATACCGGCATTTTATAGTGCATCACTTCTATCGGCAATACCGGAATATCACCAACCTGAAATGCCTGTAAATCAATGTTGATAAGGTTTAGTTCTGGCACACCAGGATAACGGGTATCTGAAAATGCATAATAATAATCGCGCCTTAATGCTTCTTCGGTGAGTGTATTTGCATAAATATCCATGGGCTTTCTCGTAAAATAATTGTAAGCCCTGATATCATCCAGTCCGGCGAGATGATCTTTATGCGGATGGGTATATAAAACCGCATCAAGTTTTCTATTATTGATGCGTAGCATCTGGTAACGAAAATCGGGTGTTGTATCCACTACAATAGTAGTCGTTGGTGATTCCACCAATATACTGCTACGCAGACGTTTGTCTTTTTTATCAGGAGAAGTACAAACCGTACAATCGCATCCGATCATGGGCACACCACTGCTGGTGCCAGTTCCTAAAAATGTTATTGTAAGCTTTGGAATGGTCACGGCCCAAATCTATGTAAATATGGGGAGATGAGACTGCGTATTTCCCGCAAAAAATCAGGCTGCAGTGGCCGATTTTTTCACCACTTCTTCATAAAGTTTCTGAGACTCAAGTGTTAGCTTGTCGTAATCGATGGTTAACTGTGGTATAATTTCCATCAGGGTGTTAATGCGACCTTCTATGTTTAAGAATTTATTCAGTACTACTATGCGCTTTGCCTCCAGCAGGCACCAGCCACTTTGAAAAGTACCTCTTTCATATCTTACTACATATCCTGATTCTCCGAGAATATCTTCCAGTTTGTCTAAAGTAGTTTGCGTGTATTTCATGGTCAATACGGTCTTTAGTAATGCTATGACACAACAAATGTACCACTCCGCCGGGGTTTAGGCTTGCCCGGCTGGTAATTAGTTATTCACATAATGGAAAGCTGCAGGCTTCAAGCCATTGCTGTCCGGAGAAAATTGGCTTCAAGCTTCAAGCCGCAAGCTACAAGCTTTGATGG
>NZ_CAMLMJ010000036.1 GCF_946481145.1 uncultured Sediminibacterium sp. | reverse complement strand
ATGATGTTTGCCACTTTGTTGAAGCGGCCATCATCCATTTCTTTCATGGCATGCAATATTCTGCGTTGAACGGGTTTTAAACCGTCTTCTATTGCCGGTATCGCACGTTCAAGTATAACGTATGATGCATAATCCAGAAACCAGGTGCGGTATTGGCCTTGCACACCAGTTTCATTTTCAAATACCCTGTTCGGTTGTTTTTCTTTCGCCATGTCTACTTCGTTTGTGATCTTCCTTACATCGCTAGCCTGAAAGTGTCGTCTTTGGCATCTTCCAGACCATTCAGTTCAAACACGATAATATCAGTATCTGCTATTACTTCATGCCATGCCCATGGTTTAATTTTTACCATGACAGGCGCTTTTACTTTAATACTACCCTTTTCATTTGTTCTTACATCCATCCAATTCACCGTTGCCTCTCCTTGCATAATAATGATCTGCTCAGGGTTTTTATGAATGGCTGTTCCTTTATGATAATGTCGTCCACTCGCACTTCCGGCTTTTCTGTAAGCAATGATAAACTGACCTGTTCTGTCGGTATCAAAAAAATGCGTTGCACCCCTTTCATCTTCGGCTACTTTATTTACCGGGATTACTTCTACCATCATATTATTCATTTTCAGGACTTGCTGCTTGTGAGCCGCCCGCTGTTTTTACCGTAATCTCTTTCCATCCCTTGTTCCAGTCACCACTCGTTTCAAGTTTTCCGGCTTCAACCAATTCTCTTATTCGCCAGACAAGGAAAACATCGCCTGTTTTTACTTTCATTTTGGAAAGCGTGTTGGTAATCACTTTGTTCAATTTCTGTGCATCACCAGAAATATGTGCTAAAATATCTTTATCGAAAAAGTCCACTCCTTTCCCCATAATTTTCTTGCCACCTTCCAGAAAGCGAACCAATGATTCATCGAAACAAAGTTTTTTCCACTCATCCGGATCTACTTCAAACTCACTGAGTGTAATTGGACGAGCAAGTTTCTTCGCCTTTAAAAACTCCTTCGGTTGTATTTCATGTAAATAAGAAGGATAAAATATCTGTCCTTTTTCATTAATAAAAGGAAGGTTGTTGAGATACAATACCTGTACACGCCCCTGGTAGTCTTTAAGCTGGCTCATTAACCAGTAATACCCGCAAACATCATGTGCATTCTGCGCCATCCAAATCCATACTTCTGTTTCGGGTTCTTCATCTAATTGTTTTAGCAATTGATGTACCGTTAATTTATCATCAACAATATTCAGTTGCTCGGTATAGGGAGAAAACTCCAAAAGATTTTTCCACCAATCACGTCTTGCCTGGTAGCCATCTGTTTCATAAATATTGCCCAGCGGGCCAACGGCGTAATCATCCTTGATCTCTACAATATTCCCCTGCAGGCTCTCATCCAATTCAATGGCCTGCTGAAGGGCACTAACATTAGCTGTATCAAATACAATATGAATCATCTTTTCTTTTTTCGTCAATCAAATAATTAGTCAACCAGGTCAAGTTCAACTTTCAGGTTATTGATAATAAATTCCTGTCTGTCCATCGTATTCTTGCCCATATAATATTCCAGTAACTGCTGAATATGATCGCCTTGTTCCAGAATAACAGGCTGTACGCGCATTTCAACACCGATAAACCTGCCAAATTCTTCCGGTGAAATTTCACCCAATCCTTTGAAACGGGTAATCTCAGGTTTACTGCCCAGCTTAGCTACAGCAGCCTGTTTCTCGGTTTCATCGTAGCAGTAAATTGTTTCCTGTTTGTTCCTAACCCTGAACAATGGTGTTTCAAGAATATACACATGACCTCTTTTCACCAGATCGGGAAAGAATTGCAGGAAGAAAGTCATCATCAGCAAGCGGATATGCATTCCATCCACATCGGCATCTGTGGCTATTACAATATTGTTATAGCGAAGTCCTTCCATACCTTCTTCAATATTCAACGCATGTTGAAGCAGGTTAAATTCTTCATTTTCATACACTACTTTTTTCGTTAGTCCATATGCGTTAAGCGGTTTACCACGCAGACTGAATACAGCTTGTGTATCTACATTTCTTGATTTGGTAATACTTCCGCTTGCGCTATCACCCTCGGTGATGAAAATGGTACTGTTTTTTTGGAGTGCGATAAACTCTTCTTTGTTTTTTGCCGGCAGATCATCATTCAGGTGAACACGGCAATCGCGTAATTTTTTGTTATGAAGGTTGGCTTTTTTCGCCCTTTCATTGGCCAGTTTTTTGATACCTGCCAGTTCTTTTCTTTCCCGTTCACTTTGTTCAATTCTTTTGCGTAAAGCATCAGCAATGGTTGGATTTCTGTGCAGATAGTTATCCAGTTCTTTGGCCAGGAATTCTTCCACGAATTTTTTCATGGAAGGACCGCCTTCGTACACATTTTGAGAACCTAATTTGGTTTTTGTCTGGCTTTCAAATACGGGTTCCTGAACGCGAACGGAAATGGCTGCTACTATACTACCCCGGATATCTGCAGCATCGTAATCTTTTTTATAAAAATCACGAATCACTTTGATATAGGCTTCTCTGAATGCCTGTTGATGGGTACCTCCCTGCGTGGTGTACTGACCATTTACAAAAGAAAAAATATCTTCTCCATAATCATTGTTATGCGAAATGGCCACTTCAATATCTTCCCCTTTAAGGTGGATGATGGGATACCGAAGTTCGTCGGCATTTGTTTTACGCTCCAGCAAATCGAGCAATCCATTTTTGCTGACATATTTTTTGCCATTAAAATGAATGGAAAGTCCTGCATTCAGGTAACAATAATTCCATAACTGGCTATCGAGGTATTCGTGTATGAAATGAAAATTGCGGAATACCGATTCATCCGGAATAAAAGTTACCAAAGTACCATTCGCTTCGGTGGTCTTTTGTTCTTTATGGTCTTTAACCAAAACTCCCCGTTCAAACTCTGCTGTTTTTTCTTTTCCGTCGCGGTGAGAGGTAACTTTAAAATACTGACTCAATGCATTTACGGCTTTTGTACCAACCCCATTCAACCCCACACTTTTCTGGAATGCTTTACTATCGTATTTGGCGCCCGTATTTATTTTGCTGACCACATCAACCACTTTACCCAGGGGAATGCCACGGCCATAATCGCGGATGGTTACCTGTTTACCATCGATGGATATTTCAACCTGTTTACCATAGCCCATGGTATGTTCATCGATACAGTTATCGATCACTTCTTTAATCAATACATAAATACCATCGTCTGTGGCAGATCCATCACCTAGTTTACCTATATACATCCCCGGCCTGAGGCGAATATGCTCGCGCCAGTCGAGCGACCGTATGGAATCTTCATTATACTCGTTCAATTGCTTCTGTTCAGCCATGTTCTTCAATTTTATCAAACCAGTCTTTCCAAAAGAAAGCCTGTTTCCCAACCCGCAAATCTAACCACCTCAACTCCCGGTACAATTTTACTTTTCTACAATAACCCTTTTGATGTGGATAAATGATTAAAAAATGTTGATTTATCGTGTTTTCTGTCCCGGAAACCTACCTTTACCACCTTAAGATGCCAGAAAAACAACTTTTAACCGATCTCGAACAAATTGCCGCATTAAGCATTGAACGGGGTGCGGAAAACGACCTTTTTATGGAAAAGGTAAGGCAACTAGACCCTGCTATGGTAGATAGTTGGGTTAACCAGCTCAATGAAAAGATTGCTCCAGCGATTGATTGTACCAGTTGTGGAAATTGTTGTAAAACGCTGATGATAAATGTAACCGATAAGGAAGCAGATCGATTATCTATCCACCTCAACATTAACAGAAGCAATTTCGATGAACAATACATGGAAAAAGGAAGTAATGGAATGATGTTGATGAATGCCATCCCCTGCTCCTTCCTTCAGGATAACAAATGCACGGTTTATGAATCTCGCTTCGAAGGGTGCCGCGAATTTCCTGCCATGCATATACCCGGCTTCAGCAAAAGAATATTCACCACCCTCATGCACTACGGCCGCTGCCCGATAATTTTTAATGTGATAGAAGAAATGAAGAAAATGGATGATGTCAGATCGCAGATGTCAGATTTTTGATGGCAGTCCGAAGGACCCCTTTGGGGATGTCAGATGGCAGATGTAAGATCGCAGATATCGGATTTTTTATGGCGGATGGCAGATCGCAGATGTCAGATTTATAGAATGGGATTTTAATCCTTTATTTTTTGGCGACTTTTTAATTGAGTTTAAGATTCTGACATTTAATGCATCTTTGGAAGAAATAGGAAATAAGAAATAAAGCTTGCCCTGAGCTTGTCGAAGGGGAATAAGAAATAAGAAAAGTAAAATAACAAATCAGACATCAGCTATCAGACATCAGACATCCGAAATCTGCCATCTGACATCTGACATCTACCATCTAATTTATGTTTTTATTCGGAATTGATATACTACTAACAGCAAGCCCTTCCTGGAAGAACCAGCGTATTGGTATGGTTACCAATGAAGCGGCTACTACCAGATTACTGGAGCCTTCCAGACAGGCATTGATTAATGCTGGTTTTAATATAAAAGTTTTATTTGCGCCTGAACATGGGCTTGATGTGCGGGGAGCAGATGGGCATCCGGTTAAAGACGGAAATGATGCTTTAACAGGACTACCGGTGATCAGTTTATATGGAGAACGACTTGCACCTGAACCATCTCATCTTGCAGAAATAGATATTTTATTATTTGATGTTCCTGATATCGGAAGCCGGTTTTATACTTACCTGTGGACCCTTTCTCATATTATTGAGACCTGTGCAACTGCTCATAAAAAATTAGTTATACTCGATCGACCCAATCCGGTATCGGGTATTATGCAGCTTTGTGAAGGACCAATGCTTACGGAAGACAACAGCTCCTTTATCGGAAGATGGCCAATGCCTGTAAGACATAGCTGTACAATGGGTGAACTGGCGCTGTATTTTAATACAAGCAGAAACATTCATGCTGATATTGAAGTGATCGGTTGTAAAGGCTGGCAAAGAGAAATGTTTCAACCAGCATGGGGTATTCCTTTTGTACCTACTTCTCCTGCCATTCAAAGTTTTCAGTCGATGCTTTTATATCCGGGACTTTGTCTGTTGGAAGCCACCAACATCAGTGAAGGTCGGGGAACTCCTTTTAGTTTTGAAGCAGCAGGCACTCCATGGTTACAGGCAGATGTACTGGCAGATATGCTCAATAATATGTCTGGGGGTGAAATGAATGCTACCCCTATTCAATTCACACCCGAACACAGCAAGTTTAAGGATCAGTTGTGTAAGGGGGTTCATTTAGAAGTAGATGACCAATCATGCTTTAATGCTGTAATGACAGGAATGATCTTGATTAAGCTCATCAAAAGTTTACACCCTTCTCAGTTTCAATGGGCCACTTATCCAACAAGCGTTAACCCAACCGGGAAAGGACATCTCGATAAATTACTCGGCATTTCAAACAGCGAAGCCATATTCGACCTGCCCATCCCTGCCTTCATTGCAGCCATCACTAAATACTGTCGTTGCAAAGAATGGGAAGAGGAGGTTAGGGAGTATTTATTGTACTAGCGATGAGGGGTTAGGGGTTAGGTGTTAGGGATTAGGGATTAGGAGAAAGAAATATTAATTTTAAAACTAGTTATTAATTAATACCTAGCACCTAATACCTAACACCTAATACCTAATACCTAACACCTAACACCTAACACCTAACACCTCACACCTCACACAAATCCCTCACCACCACACTTGCTGCTACACAGCCGAATATTGCGGGCATATAGCTGATGGTTCCGATGATAGATTTTTTGGGATAGGCTTTTTCTGTTTCAATGATTCTGGACTGGTCTACTTTTTCCGCGCTGAAAACCACTTTAAGTCCTTTATAAATACCCAGTTCGTGTAAACGTTTACGCACATACCTGGCAAGATTACATTGGTGGGTTTTGGATATATCTGTAACGACTACCTGAGAGGGATCTACTTTACCTCCAGCACCCAAGGAAGAAACGATGGGGATATTCCTGTCTTTGCAAGCTTTGATAAAATATACTTTGGGTGAAAGTGTATCAATACAATCCACTGCATAATCAAAATTTCCCTGGTCGAGTATTTCATTGGTACGTTCATCACGAATAAATTCTGTGAGTACCGTTAGATCCAGATCTGGGTTAATATCTTTTAGTCTTGCTGCCATCACTTCAGCTTTCAGTTTACCAGCCACGGAATGAAGTGCGGGTATTTGTCTGTTACAGTTACTCAGGTCAACGGTATCAGCATCCACGATGGTCATTTTACCTACCCCTGCCCGGGCTATCATTTCTGCACAAATGCCTCCCACACCACCCAATCCCACTACCAACACATTTTTGGTTCGTAGTTTTTCGATTGGTTCATCACCCAATAAGAGTTGGGTACGGCTCATCCAATATGGAATCATGTTTGATTATTTGATTTGGTGATCTTTGATTTCGATTTGCTTATCTTACTGTCTGAATACAAAAATGTAGTTCCTATGCGGTTAAATAAAATATTTGTGCTGGTTTTCTTGCTCTTATCGTTTTTTGAGGCATCTACCCAAACACCACAGGTAAATATATTAGCCTCAGGCAAAAGGGTTAGTTTTCGTGGCTTAAGCGTGGTGAATGACCAGGTATTTTGGGCCAGTGGAAGCAACGGTACGGTTGTAAGATCATTAGACGGAGGTAAAACACTAGAATGGATCACTGTTCCCGGTTATGAGAAAAGGGATTTCAGGGATATAGAAGCCATTGATGCAGAAACCGCTGTTATAATTGGTATCGCAGAGCCTGCCGTTATACTTAAAACAAAAGATGGGGGGAAAAGCTGGAACAAAGTTTTTGAGGACACAACAAAAGGTATGTTTCTCGATGCTATGGATATGCATATAGATTCTGCTCAAATAAAATTAAATGAGCAGGCCAAAAAAAATAATAAAGCGCCTGTCGATAAACTTAATACAACGGCCTCTCCTACCCGATTCCCCAATACAACGCATACGCTGATTGTAGTAGGTGATCCAATACAGGGAAAATTATTTGTGGCACTTTCATTTGATGCAGGTGATAGTTGGAATGTAATGCCTCAACCAAGTGGCAATGATGATGTGCGCTATGTACCGGATACAGAAGCCATGTTTGCATCCAGCGGCACCAATGTAAAACTGGCAGACTGGGGCGATTATGCTCCGATATTATTGGTTACCGGTGGATCAAAAGCAAGGTTAAAAGATCTTTTGACAAATAATTTCAACGATTCATTACCCATGATGCAAGGTGGTACATCAACCGGAGCAAACTCAATTGCAACGTATGATGCAGAAAAAACTGCGGTTATTGTTGGAGGAGATTTTGCCAAAGATAGTATTGGCAGAGAAAATTGCGTGCTTGTTTCATTCAAATCAGGACGCCCTGTTTATTCATTACCAACTACTATGCCTCATGGATACAGGTCTTGCGTTGTATACCTGAATGCTAATAAACTTGTAGCATGTGGCACTTCCGGCATTGATATATCTAATGATGGCGGCAATAACTGGCAATTGATTTCGAAGGAGAGTTTTCATGTGGTACAGAAAGCAAGAAATGGCAATGCCATTTTTATGGCTGGCGGCGGTGGACGAATAGCCAGACTTATACTTCCTTAAAAGTTAAAAAAACAATAATGCGCAAAAACTTTTAAACCCGTTTAAAAGATGGAGGTCTTATGTTTAATTAAACCACTTAAACATGAAAAAAGCCATCCTCATTTGCACTAGCGCATTATTTAGCATAGCAGTGTTTCAACAGGAATCAATTGCACAAGACGTACCCAGCGCAAAACAAAAACTCAAACATCGCGGTGATAGTTTAAGTCCGGAACAAAAAGCAAAACTTGCTGAATTCAGGAAAGAACGTGGTCAGCGTATGTCGCCCGAAAAAAGAAAAGAATTAAAAGCCCGTTACGACAGTCTTTCCCCAGAACAAAAAAAGCAACAGCGTGAGCAATTACGCAAGCGAATGGATAATATGACGCCAGAGCAAAAAGCACTGGTAAAGGAAAAGATGAAACAGCGTGCCGACAGTTTATCACCTCAACAGAAAAAGGCATTCAGACGCCGGATCAGAGAAGTGAAAAAAGATACGGAATAAGGTATGGATAGATGGAAGGGGTGCTATAATGGCACCCCTTATTTTTTAAACGCAAAATAAACAGCGCCAAGAATACAGATAAAGCTTAACAGGTATTTTGTTTGAAACGGTTCTTTAAGATAAAAAACAGCAAAAACCGTAAATACAAGCAGCGTTATAATTTCCTGGGTAATCTTTAATTGAAAGCCACTAAAGCCATTGGCATATCCTGCCCTGTTGGCCGGCACCATTAAACAATATTCAAAAAAAGCGATGCCCCAGCTAATGGCAATGGCTTTCCATAATGGTACACCCTGGTGTTTGAGATGTCCGTACCAGGCAAAAGTCATAAAGACATTAGATGCCAGCAATAATAAAATGGTTCTTAACATATAAGTTTCAATTGTAGTTTGACAGTCATACCTGCAATATCAGCAGGAAAAATTAAGGTTTGATTGCCAGAATGCCACACAAAATTAAAGCAGCACGGATATTGTACTCATTAACCCAGTAAATAGTGTGTATGAAAAAGTATCAGGCAATAATAAAATTTCAGTTGGATGATGAATTTATGACACTGCTGCCACCGCACCGGACTTACGTAAATTACCTGTTTAATAAGGGCATTATCGATAGTTATGCGGTGAGTATGGAAAGTCAGACCTGCTGGATCACGTTAAATACTGATTCAAAAGAGGAAACAGATAAAATATTGGCAAAATCGCCGATATATCGGTATTGGACATACCATATCGAAGAATTATATGTTTATGATAGCCAGCATTATCGTTTACCCGCCCCTCAACTGAATTAATTTATAAAAAAATAGAAACTTTTTTTGGCAGTAATGTTTCAGACCCTATTTTTGCACTCCCAACAAAACGGGAGCATAGCTCAGTTGGTTTAGAGCATCTGCCTTACAAGCAGAGGGTCCGCGGTTCGAACCCGTGTGCTCCCACAGAGAAAAAAGACTTACAACCATGTTGTAGGTCTTTTTTAGTTAACTGGTATACCACCTTTATCAAGTAAAAATTATCTTTATCCCATGAGTTTTTTTGAAAACAATGAGGCCTCACGACCCTGGGAATCGCAGGAAGAAGATATTGCGGTGGATCAGACCACTCCTTTCAACCTTATTGTTTGGAACGATGAAGTGAACACTTTTGAATGGGTTATTGAAACACTGATGGAAGTTTGTGGACACTCACACGAACAGGCCGAACAATCGGCTATCATCATACATTTCAAAGGAAAATCTACTGTTAAAACCGGCGACTACGATACACTAAAACCCATGTGCGATGCGATTACCGATCGTGGCATCGGAGCGACGATTGAAACAGAAAAATAAGGAATAAGAAACAGCGGAATGTGAAAGTATTTTCCACTCCCCTTTCTGATTCCATATTTCTTATTCCTTATTTCTTATTTCTTCCCTTATGTCTTTACACGCCCTCGACTCCCGCATCTGGTTTCCCCCTGTTACTGAAGCAATGGAAGATGGCTTACTGGCGATAGGCGGAGATGTTTCTGTTGAGCGGTTATTGCTGGCTTATCGCAAAGGCATTTTTCCCTGGTATGATGACAGCAGTATTCCGTTGTGGTGGAGTCCAGATCCGAGATTTGTTCTTGAGCCCGAAGAATTGAAAGTCAGCAAAAGCATGATGCAGGTAATACGGAAAGGACATTTTAATTTTCGCACCAACAGTAATTTTGCAGCAGTTATCCGTTCCTGCAAGTCATTACAACGCAAGGGACAGGAAGGCACATGGATCACCGACGAACTGGAATCTTCTTTTATTCAACTGCATAAAATGGGGATTGCGCATTCCGCTGAAACCTGGATGAACAATGAATTAGTAGGCGGTCTGTACGGCATCAGAATGGGACCTTTCTTCTTTGGCGAGAGCATGTTCAGCAAAGAAAGCAATGCCAGCAAATTTGCGTTTATCCAGTATGTCCAACAATTAAAAAGAGAAGGCGTAATACTCATCGATTGCCAGGTACACACAACGCACCTCGAAAGCCTCGGCGCAAAAATGATCCCGAGAAAGCAGTTTACGAAAATGCTTGAAGAAAATCTTTGATCTTTGATTTTATGATCATTGATTTTTTGAATTTTGAATTTTAAATTTTGAATTTTGAATCAAAGATCAAAAATCTAACTCCTATACCCATACATCAACTGCACATCACGTACAATTCTTTCCATGTCGAAATCTTTGCCGGAAGGGTCATAGTTTTGTTTGAGGTTGCTGCCGAAAATTACGGCAATGGTTTGCCAGAAAGCCGCATTAAAACCTCCTTTATATTCCTGTATTATTTCGTAACAGTTATTACCGGTTTGACGGTAGATCAATTTCATCAATACTTTGCCCTGGTAAACAGATAGTTTTGTAAGCTTATCGGCAAACTCTTTTTTCAGGTCTTTTTCCCTCGACTTGATAATTGCCCTTCTTGCTTTTTTATCGGTTACATTTTCCAGTTTTACATTTATTTCATTCATCACGCGACTGGCAGCAATGGCGTATGGGTAGGTAACATATACGGCATTGCGTAACCTTGTCCACTCTTCCCAGTGACGTTTCCATTTACCAGTTAATTTGCCGATTACTTCTACAGGAGGAAGAATGCTCTCAGGAATCGTATCACCCTCAGGCGTAATAAATGCATATACTTTTACGGTATCATAAAGCCCGCGGGTTTGGGCATTTACGGCTTTAGTGAAACATAAAGCACAGGCTAATACCAGGAAGATGATGATATGTTTGCCAGGGAATTGCACTACTTAAATATAGAACTAGTTCTGCTAATTAATGCTGCCTTGGTGAAAAAGTAACCCGGTGGCTTGTTCGCTTTTAACAATTCATTGGAAGGATAGACCATAGACCATGGACCATGGACTATGGTCTATGGACTATTGTCTGATGCCGCAATCAGGAGACTGGCTTCAATTTATTCTTTGCTTGTCTGTTTCGCTGAACAATCGACATAACGAGGCCGGTTGTCATAATTAATATACCTAACCACAAAATATTAATCATCGGAAACTCATACACTTTCAGGGTAATAAGGTCGGTTATTGCACCGCTTTCTTTGATACCGATTTCAAGCAGACCCTTTTTATCGTCTTTTACTTTATTGAATTGAAGTATAAGACTTTGAGATGTAACTGTATCTGGTATAGGTTTAAAATCTGTACCGCTAATCACTATACCTGGGTTGGCTGCATACCTGCGTCCGTCTTTCGACAATACACTTATATCAAGGAATAATCCGGTTTCATCCTTTCCATATTTTCCAGCCTGTTCCGGCGGATTTACGTTTGCCTTATTCAGTACAATCAAACCATTACTATAAAACAGGGTATCCCCTACTTTAATATCACGGTTTACAAATTGGGTAGTATCACTACCATTATTTTCCTGGAAAGAAGTGATGTAGGCAAAGATGTCTTTATGCCAGTAATGCTTAGCAGCCGGGTTGGCAGCAAAGCCTTCCATGCCCTTATTATTCTTAATTACATCCGGGTAAAGACTAAATGTTTCTGATCCGTTTTTCGCTTTGAAGGTGATTTCAAAATAACGTTTCCTGTCACGCTCATTGATGGTATCTTTTGTATAAGTTACCATATACCTCCCCATATCGGTTGCCACCCCCTTGAAGAGGGTAATATTTTCAGCCGGGTTACCGGCAGGATTACCCCTATCCTTTGCATCTTCCTGGCGCAAAGGGGTAACACCTGTAGTATTCCAACTCAATACCGTTTTCTTGGCAGATGAAATCAAAATACCAACCAGCACCATACCAAAACCAATATGCGCAACCGAGGCACCTGCTGCTTTAAGTTTGCCTTTTAAACCCAGCCAGATATAGGCTGCATTTGCAACAACAGCATAAACCGCACTGAAAATGGCGAGGTGAATGGCAAACAAAAATCCAGGTCCTTTTTTGTCATATCCCACTTCTCCGAACGCACTGATACTCAGACTTATCAATACGGCGATAATAGTAGGTATCCATATTTTCTTTCCAAAAAATGCTTTCGGCGTATCTTTGTATTTTAGATACTGGGTAATTGCCGTGAGGAACCCAATAATCACAGCAACAAAAACCTGAATCTGGTTATGTGCATATTCCGGGTCCTCCGGAGGCGCAATATTTGTTCCGAATAATTTATTGAAAACAGGCGTAGATGTTTTGGCAATGATGACCATTCCTGCCAGAAAGAATACCAGTGAACCGATAAACATCCAGAATTCACGGCTATATGTGTTCTCTTCTTTCTGTATGCTTGGGATAGCTTTGTATTGCCTGAAATACAACACCAAAGCCGGCACAAAAAACACCAACACAAACAACAATAATTGTGTGTTCATACCGAGGTCGGTGAATGCATGAACAGATGTATCACCTAATATGCCACTTCTTGTTAGGAAGGTAGAATAAAGAATAAGCGAAAATGTGATGATATAAAAGAAATAAGTAGGTCGTAAAGAGTATCCACTGTTTCTATAAATCAGGTTGGTATGCAACCCTGCAATAAGGGTTAACCATGGCACCAAGGATGCATTCTCCACAGGATCCCAGGCCCAGTATCCACCAAATGAGAGGCTTTCATAGGCCCATGCAGCTCCCATCATAATTCCTACACCTAAAACTGCGGCTGAAAAGGAAGCCCAAGGCAAGGATGGTTTAACCCACTCATGCTTCTTACTCATCAATCCAGCAATGGCATAAGCAAAAGGCACAATAGTAGACGCAAAACCGAGGAACAATACAGGAGGGTGTATCACCATCCAGTAGTTCTGTAAAAGGGTGTTGAGTCCTGTACCATCTTTAAGCAGATTCAGGTAATCAGGTCTTGAGAATATAGGTCCTTCAACTTCATTGCGTAATAATACAAATGGACTGCTGCCAATCTTTACTCCAAACACATATACGCCAAGCAACATAGTTGCCAGTGCAAACTGGGCGAAGCTGATGACTGTCATAACCCCAGCTTCCCAGGTTTTGGCACGCCATATTAATACCCAACCCAGCACACAATGCCAGAAACTCCAGAGCATAAAACTACCTTCTTGTCCTTCCCAGAAACAACTCAACAGGTATTCAACCTGCAGACTTCTATCGCTATGGTTATAGGCATATCTGTATTCAAAGTAGTGGTTAGAAATAATGTAGTAGAGAATGCCAAACATTGCCAGCACACTGATGGTTTCTACGAAGAAAGCCACCCTCGCCATACGGATCCAGCTTGCCTTTGATGAATCAAGCGATGTTTTACTGGCTTTGAAATAAGCTACAGTGGCTATTAGAGATGCTACAAGTGATAAAACGGCAAAAAAATGCCCTGCCTGACCTGGGAATAGATGTTCTCCTAAATATTGCATGAGTAGTTGGTTCTAAAGGAAATAAGGTTATGCTGCACTTAACGGGCAGGTTCTGTTGCTACAACAGGTATATTTTGCTGCGCCTTCGGATCATCTTTATATTTAGAGGGGCATTTCAACAGAATATCTTTGCATTCAAAATGATCTCCCTGCATTTTGCCTTTTAGTACAAGTCGCTCACTTTTCTCCATATCAGTGGGTTTATTATTATGGTACACCACTTTCACTCTATTGCCTAATGTATCTACAGCAGTAAAACTGAGGTAGTTAGGGTTTTTTACCGCATCGTATTCCAATGGTTGAGAAGTATCCAGTTTTGCGATCAGGTTTACAAACTTTCCTTCTTTCTGACGGGCCGAAGCAATGGTTTCATAAGTAGTAAGATCACCAGTATAACTAATAAGCACTACTATAGCAGCAGCAATCAGTACAAGGATGATAATATGCGTTTTTTTCATCTCTTCTCTTTTACGCTGCAAAAGTAGCCCAAAATGAACAAGCAAATGCTGATGTTTGTCAGGCATAGTTGTTAAAACCAGAATCTTTCCACAATTTTAAGCATGAACCCCATCCGCCAGTCAGTTTTCTTCAATGAACAAGGTTTTATAACCTTTATGAGCAGGACTATCGGATTATGGCTGATATTGATGTTTATAGCCCTTTGGATCATGGGGCAATTACCCCATCAACAACATGCAGGGAGCAATGCCTTTATTACAGGCCAGCTAATGAGCCAATCTGCAAGCCTTGTTCCGTCTACATTGGCCATCTTATTTATGATCGTTCCGTCCCGAAAACTTGGATTTTTATGCCTTCTTTCGATGGTATTTCTATTATTGAGTTATCATGATCGTAATCAGGCACTTAAATTGACTCTTTTCCCATTGATTTACCTCCCTTTTCTGTTTAATCCAGCCGAATTCAGAAATGCCTGGAAATGGACCAGCAGGTTTATGATTCTCTCCTTTTTGATTACTGCTCCATTGATTGGCTTGTCGATCACGGCCCTTCCGGTTTATACGCTTTTGATCACTGCTTTTATCCCCTGGGAACGAGTGTTTGTAAGTTTCGAAGAAAGGTTTGAGCCCAAATAAGGGTTTTAGGGTGATTTAATCCCATAATTCAGAAAATTGGTGCAATTTGCGCCCTGTTTGCAATCTAAGAAAGATCATGGCCGATTTATCGCAGTTTAACCCCAATGCCGTTGGCAACCCCAACAATAACATTTTCGGATTACCTTTTACAGAAGATGATGCCCGCGTGGTATTACTTCCTGTTCCATGGGAAGTTACGGTAAGTTATGGTGCAGGAACCGCCCGCGCCGCCGAGCATATTTTAAAAGCAAGTATTCAGGTAGATTTATTTGATATAGATGTACCCAATGGCTGGAGAGAGGGATTTTATATGCGTGAGACCAATAAAAAGATCTTACTTAAAAGCGACTACTTACGCAAAGAAGCGGAGCTATACATAGACTATATTTCCAAGGGTGATGAAGTAGAGAAGAATAAGTTCATGTGTAAAAGTCTTAAGGAGATTAATGAAGGTGGATTATTCCTGAACCAGTGGGTTTATGATGAAACAAAAGCATTACTCGATAAAGGAAAAATTGTTGGTTTGTTAGGCGGCGATCATAGCACCCCGCTTGGTTTTATGAAAGCCCTCGCGGAAAAGCATGGATCATTCGGTGTTTTACAAATTGATGCACATTGCGACCTAAGAAAAGGATATGAAAACTTTTTGTATTCACATGCATCCATCATGTACAATGCGCTGAGTGAAATACCACAAATTCAGAAACTTGTTCAGGCCGGCATACGTGACCTTTGTGAAGAAGAATGGGATTTTATCTGCAACAGTCAGTTCAGGGTAATTACGTATTTCGATAAAAATATCAAAGAACGCCAGTTCGAAGGAGAAAGCTGGAAACATATCGCAGAGGAAATCATTAACCACCTTCCGGAAAAAGTTTATATCAGTTTTGACATTGATGGACTTGATCGGAAATATTGCCCGAATACAGGCACACCGGTTCAGGGTGGATTTGAAACAGAGGAAGTATTGTATCTTTTCAAAAAAATAAAAGAAACCGGCAGAGAAATCATCGGATTCGATCTTGTTGAAATTGGCGTTGGACAAACAGATTGGGACAGCAACGTGGGAGCACGCCTTTTGTGGAGACTTTGCAACCTGATGGTTAAAAACTAAAGATTTATGGCAGCAAGGACCTATGATTATGTAGTTGTATTAAAACAGCGTGATTTCAAGCTGGTGGATAATATTACCCTGATGATGTTATTCCTGGCCATAGTGGTATTGCTTGAATCTGCCCTCACACCCTTTTCAGAAGCATCGGTATTCCCTATTTCAGTAGTGGCATTAATTATTGGCTGGATCGCATTTACATTCGTTAAAAAAAGAAATGGTAAAACAGCTTATTTCAGAATCGGAATGTTGTTTGCTGCATGGGGATTAATGATGACATTACCCATGCCTTATACATGGCTTACTGCCGTTTATGTTATTGCAGCAGTGATTGAAAAACAGGTAAAGTTTCCGCGCGAAATTGCTTTCGATGAGGAAGAAGTAGTATTCAATACTTTCCCCAGAAGCCATTACCATTGGAGCGAGTTCACCAATGTTGTACTGAAAGATGGATTAATAACAATAGATTTTAAAAATAATAAACTCATACAAAAAGAAATTGATTCCCAAGTAGCCCCCCAACTGGAGCAGGATTTCAATACTTTCTGTAAGAGCAGAATACAAGGGACGGTGTGAATTGTCAATTGTGAATAGTGAATTTCAACCTCTATATACTCATCATTCACAATTGACAATTCACACCTAAATATTCACCATTCACAATTCACCATTCACAATGCTACCCCAATCACCATATATTCTCTACTCCGACGGAAACGGAAATATTTTTGAAGACACCAGTCTTTATGCAGCAGGCCGTGCAGGATGGGATGCGTTTCCTATACCAACGGAAGAGTGGATTGAATTACCAGACGGAGGCAATCTTTATGAGTTGCCTGGCAGAAGGGGAATTGGGATTGATGTTACTACCGGTGAAATGCGTTTGTGCGAAAAAGGATGGGCCGTGGCTGCATTTATTCCACCAGCTCATACAGGGCTCTATATAGCCGCTTATGAGACTTTACCAGATGCTCCTACCCTTCCATTGTTCTGCTATACTGCAGTAGGATGGCTAGATAATAAAACCTATGTCCCAGCCGTAAGAATTGAAAAAGATATTCGTCAGGAATGTGCTGGTTATGACGATAAAAAAATAAAAACAGGCACACAACAATTACTCGAACATTATCCGGAAAACAGACTCGTAAAACACCTGATGGAAAATTGTTGCATGACTTACAACTGTCCGGCAGCAAGAAACTTTTCTTTATCTCGTTGGGAATGCCCCGTACCTACTTCGCCTGCATGTAATGCAAACTGTGTAGGTTGTATTTCTTTTCAGCCTGAAGAAGAAACCATTGTATCAACACAGGACCGTCTTACCTTCAAACCAATGGCAGAGGAAATCGTGGAGTTTACGGTTCCGCATTTAATGAATGCCCCCTTCCCCATTGTGAGTTTTGGACAAGGCTGCGAAGGCGAACCATTATTAATGTGGGAAACCATCAGACAGGCGATCATTGAAATAAGAAAACATACAGACAGAGGTAATATCAATATCAACACCAACGGCTCTAAGCCAGATGCAGTGCGTGCTTTGTGTGAAGCCGGACTAAACAGTATTCGGGTAAGTACCAATTCTGCACGCAAACATATTTATGAGCCTTATTATCGACCAAACAATTACCAGTTTGAAGATATCATTGAAAGTTTGAAGGTTGTACGAAGTTTCGGCGGATGGGCCAGCATCAATTATTTTGTTTTCCCAGGCATGACAGACAGTGTTGAAGAATATGAAGCATTGCGTAAGCTTATCATCGACACGGACCTGTCAATGATTCAATGGCGTAATTTCAATATTGATCCGGATTGGTATATGGGGAAAATCGGCGTGCATGAAACAGGAGAAATCATGGGCGTAAAGCAGTTGATGGATCTGATTCGTGAAGAGTTCCCTAATCTGAAATTTGGCTATTTTAATCCTCCAATGGAAAGAATAAAAGGCAACTACGATCAGCATTTTGCAGGTGCTGAATTATATCAATAGCATAAGTGCAGGCATGCAAGCTGTAAAAAAAGATTATTACACTGGTATTCTACTGGCAGTCATTGCAACAATGATATGGTCGGGCAATTTTGTGATTTCCCGCGCTGTAAATCAGCATATCCCGCCTGTTAGTCTTGCCTTTTACCGTTGGGCACTTGCAACCATACTTATTGCACCACTGGCTTTCAAAAAATTCAGGGCGGAACAATCCATCGTTTTCAAAAACTGGAAATACCTGTTCTGGGTATCGTTGAGTGGCATTACTTTGTTTAACACATTTGTTTATGTTTCGGGGCATTACACATCGGCCATCAATATGGCATTAATTGGCACTACTTCCTCTCCCATTTTTGCAACCGTATTGGCCATTATTTTTTTGAAGGAAAGATTGAATCGTTTCAGGGTAGCGGGTATGCTTATATGTATAGTCGGCATTGTATTACTATTATCACAGGGAAGTTGGGAAAAACTAGCGTCCTTCAAATTCTCTACAGGTGACCTTTGGATACTTGCAGGTGCCATGGCATTTGCAGTGTATAATATTCTGGTAAGAAAAAAACCTGTGGGCATTTCATCCATCAACTTTTTGTTTGTCGTTTTTTGTTTTGGTACACTCTTATTATTGCCAGCCTACCTGATTGAACTTAATCTGACCCCCGCAGTTGAATGGAACGCAAATAGAATTGGGGTGATCATTTACCTCGGACTCGGCACTTCTGTTATTTCTTTTTTATGCTGGAATGCGGCCTTACAGAAATTAGGTACCGGCACCACTGTATTATTCGGCAACCTGATACCACTCTTTAGTACACTGGAAGCAGTATGGCTGTTGGGTGAACAAATTACCAACATCCATATCATAAGCGGCCTACTCGTTATCGGGGGCCTTGTATTGGCCAATACCATGCAGCGTAAAAAAACTAATGATTAATTTGCAGTATGACTGCTGCCTCCACAACCAAAATACCCTGGTTTATTTTACCGGTGATTGTTCTTTCGCAGTTTGCAGGCAGTTCTGTATGGTTTGCCGGTAACGCTATATTACCCGCTCTTCAATCAGTTTATCATTTACCTGCCAATATGGTTGGCAATATTACTACTGCCGTGCAACTGGGTTTCATTTCAGGAACCTTGCTTTTTGCTTTACTTACTATTGCAGACAGATTTTCTCCCGTAAAAGTTTTTATGCTTTCAGCCTTACTCGCTGCATTGTTTAACCTTTTGGTTATTTATACCAACGGAGATACCGGCTTTTTACTTTTCCTGCGTTTTTTAACCGGATTCTTTTTAGCAGGTGTATATCCGGTAGGAATGAAAATTGCGGCAGACTGGTACGCACAAGGGTTGGGAAAAGCACTTGGATTTCTGGTTGGTGCATTAGTGGCAGGCAAGGCCCTGCCTCACTTATTAAAAGGACTGAACGATGTTGATAGGTGGAAACAGGTTATGATTGCCACATCCTGCTTTGCAGCTACCGGCGGACTACTAGTCGGATTTTTATTAAAGAACGGGCCGCACAGAAGTAAAGGAAAAGCTATCTCCTTTCGAAAAATCAGTTCTCTTTTTAAAGAAAAAAAATTCAAAGCAGCAGCATGGGGTTATTTCGGCCACATGTGGGAGTTGTATACATTCTGGGCTTTTGTGCCGGTAATGCTAAGCACTTATAACCTGCAAAACGGTCTGCAACTCAAAGTTTCAACCTGGTCATTCTTTATTATTGGCATTGGTGCATTCAGTTGTATTGCAGGCGGATATTTATCAAGAGGTATTGGTAGTGCCCGTGTTGCTTTCATTAGTTTATCGGCATCAGGTATTTGTTGCTTACTGGCTCCCTTATTCTTTTATTTACCTCCGGCACTCTTTATAACAGCTTTGCTTATCTGGAGTTGTTTTGTTATTGCAGATTCACCGCAATTTTCTGCGCTTGTTTCGCAAACAGCAGATAGTAATCAGAAAGGAACAGCACTTACACTAACCACTTCCATCGGATTTGCCATTACCATCTTCAGTATTGAACTGATGAACTACCTGATTACAAAACCATTCGCCCATTCATCCATTTTACCATCAAATACAACCATTTATTATATGCTATTGGCCATCGGCCCTCTGTTCGGACTTATCAGCATGCGCAGCTTATTGAACAAAAAAGCAATAAATGCTTGATTCATTTATCAATTATCTTGCCATCTGATGGACAGCTTCACGATTATTCTACTTTGTATTGCGGCATTTAGTGCCGGGTTTGTTGATGCCGTAGTTGGCGGTGGTGGTTTAATTCAAACACCTGCGGCCCTGGTATTATTACCCAATATGGCTGTATCAACTGTTATAGGAACCATTAAAATTCCTTCTTTCAGTGGCACTTTCTTTGCGGCACAACAATACCTGAAACGTGTTGTACTAAACTGGCGTATTACACTGCTCATGTGTATCACTGCATTTATTGCAGCTTTTGCAGGTTCGCAACTGCTAACCATTGTAAGTAATCGGTTTATGAAGCCAGTTATTTTTATTGTGCTCATACTGGTCGCCATCTATACTTACAGTAAAAAGAATTTTGGTCAGCAGGTACATAAACAACACTCAAAACAAAAAACAATCTGGCTTAGTTTGCTGATAAGCCTTGTAATTGGTTTTTATGATGGTTTTATCGGACCAGGTGCGGGCAGTTTTCTTGTGCTTGCATTTATTGCCATACTTGGCTTCGATTTTATGCATGCCAGTGCCAATGCTAAAATTGTTAATCTTTCAACCAACCTCGGTTCAATTGTTTTGTTTTTGTTAAAAGGAAGTATCCTCTGGACAGTAGCCATTCCCATGGCCATCAGCAATGCAATAGGCGGCATATTCGGAGCCCGCCTCGCTGTAAGAAAAGGCAATCAATTCATTCGTGTCTTCTTCCTCCTGGTTGTTGTAGCAACATTGTTAAGATTTGGGTATGATGTGTTTTTTAGCAGATAGTTAGTTAGAAGTTAGGGGTTAGGACTTGACACCAGTACCTAATACCTAATACCTAACTCCTAACCCCTCCCCCCACAATTAACCTTTCTTTATACCCAAAAAGTGGATTACTGCATGGTAATGGATGTAATTTTCAACATTATTCACCAACGCTTGTCATAGTTGTACATTTATGAGTAATTACGCTAACATGACCATTAATTTTGAAAAAGAGAAGAATATCAAGGCTTCTGCCATTACTGTGGCAATATGTGGCCTATTGTTCCTGCTGTTTTTCTTTTTGCAATGGAGTTTGCCTCAGATTCCTCAGCCGGATTTTGGAGAAGGTATTGAAGTGAACCTTGGCAATAGCGAAACCGGGTTGGGTGATATTGCCCCTCAAATTCCCGGAGAACCAGCAGCCACTGAAGATGTGAAGACAAGTCCTGTAGCAGCAAATACCCAAAATGACCAGACCAATATCACTGGTGATGAGAATGAAGCCGATGATGCCCCGGTAGTAAATAAAACAGTAACCAAGCCCGTAAATAAACCGGTTAGCAATGTAAAAACGCCAGTCACAAAACCTACTACCAACAATACCACCCCAACTCCTCCTGCACCTAAGCCAAAAGCTGTTTTCAACGGTGGCACCACAGCAGGAACAGGTGGAAATCGTGCAGATAGTTATAATGGCATTAAAGACCAGGGTATCGCAGGCGGAAAAGGTGACCAGGGCAAACCCAATGGTAATCCGAATTCAGATAGCTACACCGGTAATGCAGCAAGCGGTAATGGCGGTGCTGGTGGTAATGGCGGAGTAAGTATCCGGAATGGACTAGATGGACGTCGCATTACCAAATTACCTTCTTTCGAAGACGACTTCAACGAAAATGCAAAAGTGGCCGTAGATATTACAGTTGATAAATCAGGCAATGTTACCGTAGCAGTTGTAAATCCACGCGGCACTACCACTACCAATCAAAATATCAGGAGCATTGCTCTCAGAAAAGCCCGCTCCTTAAAACTAAATGCCGGCACCGCCGAAGAACAAACCGGGACATTGGTGTTCAGCTTTAAGCTGAGAGGCTAGATAACAGATGAACAGAGAAATGTCCAATATCCAATGTTCAGGTAAATATTTCGATATTGGATATTGGACATTTCTCTGTTCATCTGTTATCCTACCTTTGTTAGTCAGTTATTATGACCTACACAGAAACCCTTGATTATTTATTTACCCGTCTTCCTATGTTTAGCCGATTGGGGGCTGCGGCTTATAAAAAGGATCTTACGAATACGATTCGTTTATGTGAAGCATTGGGTAATCCACAGGAAAAATTCAAATCTATTCATATTGCAGGTACAAATGGCAAGGGATCTACCAGCCATATGCTTGCTGCTATTTTTCAAAAAGGAGGTTACAAAACCGGTTTATACACTTCTCCCCATTTAAAAGATTTTCGCGAGCGGATAAAGATAGATGGCCATATGTGTTCAGAGGAATTTGTGGTTCGATTTACGCAACAAATTCAGCCCCTTATCGAAACATTGGAACCATCCTTCTTTGAAATAACAGTAGCCATGGCTTTTGCCTGGTTTGCAGAACAGCAGGTTGATGTTGCAGTAATAGAAACCGGATTGGGAGGAAGACTTGACAGCACCAATATTATTCAACCGGAAATCAGCATTATTACCAATATCGGTTGGGATCATATGAATATGCTTGGTAATAGTTTGCCGGAAATTGCCGGTGAAAAAGCAGGCATCATTAAAAAAGATATTCCGGTGATTATTGGAGAATGGTTGCCTGAAACAAAACCAGTGTTTGAAGCGCGTTATGGCACTGTGAACAGCGGATCAGCAAACCCTCCTTCCTTTGTATTTGCTTCCGACACCTATTGGATAAGCGATTGGCGTTACAATCATCATTTACTTGAAATAGAAGTAGCACAACATCACACAGACAACAGAACTCACTACCAGCTTGATCTTACGGGCATTTATCAGCTTAAGAATCTAATAACCGTACTTGCAGCGACCCATGAATTACAAAAAATGGGATGGAACTGTAACACAGCCATTATAAAATCAGCACTAAAGGAAGTGAAGAAAACCACAGGTCTCCATGGCAGATGGGAACTAATTCACGAACATCCTTCAGTAATACTCGACGTAGGACATAATGTTGATGGTATAAAAGCCATTCAAGAGCAATTAGAACATTGCAATTACAAACACTTGCATATCATTATTGGTATGGTAAAGGATAAAGATATTGATGCAGTATTGGCATTACTCCCTAAACATGCTTCTTACCATTTCACACAAGCCCAGATTCCCAGGGCTTTAGATGCTGAAAGTCTCCAGGAAAATGCCGCAAAATTTGGCCTAACCGGAAAGACATATCCCGATGTAAATACCACCCTTAAAGCCGTACTATCATCCGCCAACAAAGACGACCTTATCCTCATCTGCGGAAGTGTATTCCTCGTTGGAGAGGTAAATAATGGCTTCTAGGTTCTAGGTTCTAGGTTCTAGGTTCTAGGAAAAACAACTTATCAATTTTATTTATTGCACCCCAAAAAAAAATCTGACATCCCAAATCCGACATCAGCCATCATACATCTGTGTTCAACCATCCCAACCTCATTATTGCCTGATAAATTGGTCCGAGTTGAACACCGTGTTGTATTTTGTTTTCTTTGATTAACTGAAGAAAGTCTGTTTTTGAGAAAAGCATTACATCGATGTCTTCAAATGCGTCAAAATTTTTCTTTTCTCCGGGGATAGCATTTTTAGCCAGGTAGAAATAGGCGGTATTGTCGTTAATGGCAGGATTGGGTGCAAGCTTGCATAAGAATTCAACTTCTGTTGAATGGTAGCCTGTTTCTTCCTGCAATTCACGTATGGCGGCTTGCATGGGATCTTCGCCATTATCGATTACCCCTCCCGGTAATTCGAACGTTATTTGATCAACGGGGTAGCGATATTGACGTACAAGTATCACTTGTTCATCCGGGGTAACTGCTACAATATTGGCCCAGTCGGGTAATTCAACAATATAATAAGGTTCAATGATGCGTCCATCCGGAAACCGGCAGGAATCTGCACGCAGATTGAGCCATCTGTCACCGTAAACTTTACGAGAACTAATTTTTTCCCAACGAAGGTCTCTCATGATTTACCATCCTTTATTATCACGTAAGGTAGTAATATGTGCGGTATGGTGTTTACCGTGCCATGCATAGAGACCGAGTAAAAACCAGAGCGACATTTCCCTTCCATGTTCCGGATGCACCACTTTTCGCTCCCACTGTTCCGGTGAAAGGTCTTTAATGGTAGCTAGCATTCTTTGGTGTACTCCATGCAAAATAGTCAGTGATACATTTATGGGAACTGTTTCGATATCGGCTAGTTTCACCCAGGCATTTTCATCATAGGGTTTAATTGTCGGATTATCTTCCGTTAATCCCAACCTGAATCGGATATAAGCATTCATATGACTATCCGCAATATGATGAACAAGTTGCTGAACGGTCCAGCCACCATCCCTATAAGGTGTCTGAAGTTGCGCCGCATCGAGGTTAAGTATAGCTCTTTCTACTTCTTCAGGTAAAAACTGAATATCAGCCAGCCATTCTTTTTTCTGTTGTTCCGAATAAGGTTGTGGCTGGTACTTGCCGATGGGGTATCGTGGGTCGTTGGTCATGGGTGAATTATGGGGTGATTGGAGGGAATTCAAAATTCAAAATTCAAAATTCAAAATTCAAAATTCAAAATTCAAAATTCA
>NZ_CAMLMJ010000035.1 GCF_946481145.1 uncultured Sediminibacterium sp. | reverse complement strand
TAAATCCTGAAAATCATGAAGATCTGTGTTCCATCATACGCAACACCTACAGCTCGCGGTTAAATTTCCCCGGACAGTAATGGCTTTTAGCTATTAGCTTTAAGGACTTAGGTTTTAGAGGCTGATAAAAAGTCACCTGTCATATTATAAACTCATAAATAATAAACGTAAAAGGCTAATAGCTAATGGCTAACAGCTAATGGCCATACCTAATACACAACCGTCACAGTTCCTGTAACCGGTTTTTGTTTATCATTTTGTTTGATGAGGTAGTAATAAACACCTACCGGAACTATGCTGCCATTATTCGAGCGTCCATCCCAAACAGGTAGATACCCTTTGGATTTATAAATTAGTTGTCCGTTTCGGGTAAAAATTTCGATCCTTGATTCAGGATAATATTCAATGAGTGGAATCTTCCAGGTATCATTGATGCCATCTCCATTCGGAGAAAATATATTGGATGGAGCAATGAGGGCATCTTCAATATTTACTACAATAGGGTTGGTGGCTGTACATCCAAAAACATTTGTACTCTTTGCATAATAAGTCCCCGATTTTAAAATTCGCTCAGGGTTTAACTGAGGTTTGGTAGTTGCACTGTCTTGCCAATAGGAGTAGGTCCAGTCTGTGCTAAAAGGCACTGAATTAATCAGGTTGATGGTTTGTGGTATTCGAACAGTTACGGGGTTTGTAACTGTAAATTCAGGAATAGGGTTAATGGTTACTTTCGCTGATTTGCTTACGGCGCACCCCGCTGCAGATCTTAAACGGATATAATAATTGGTGGTTTTAGTAAATACATGATCATCCGGTAATCTTGAAGTAAATGCGGCGTCGGACCAATAGCTAGGTGTGGCAGTAGGATCACTTCCTGCCACCGGATTAACCGTAGAAAGCAGCAATTCGCCACAGGCGGCAAAATCGTTGGAAATTAAGACTGGCGGTGCTGTAATGGAAACATCAACCGGTTTAATAACAGTACATCCTTTGTCGGTAGTTCCTTTGATATAGTAGGTGCCGGATTTATTGATAGCTTTTGGAGAACTTAAAATTTTTGTAGCAAGTTCATCGTTCCAATAACTGTATGTAAGTCCGCTTTCACTGCCTTGTATAATATCGTTCGTAGTTAGATCAACTGTATTTGGGATACATTCCGGGAGTTCTGCTTTTACTTTTACAACAGGGTTTTTCCAGACTATTGCATTGAAAGGCTTGGTATCTGTACATCCTGCGGTGTTAACTGCTTTGATGTAATAAGTACCTGTTTTAATAATTTTTTTGGGGTTTGATACAAATTCCGATTCATTAAAATCGGCAAAATAACTATACACCATTCCTGGTGTGCTGCCCTGAATAAGTGTTGGGGATGATATATCGATACCAGGTGTTTCACAGGCTTCAACGGAAGGCTTTAAAATAAAGTCGAACGGGTCATCCGATTTTGTTACCGTTGTATACAAGGTATCCAGGCAGCCCTGGTTAGGGTAAGGAACAATTTCTAAAGCTAGCCGGGTACCAGGGGCGGGCGCAGGGTTTAGTTTAAGTGTATTGTTGATGCCCAGTGTTTGTGAAAAATCTTCTGTAAACCATTTATAGGCCATAAATCCATAGGGTGCAGTTAAGGTTAGCTGTGGTAATCCGTTACATAATACGTTGCCGGTAACAGGGGTTGTACAGTTTTCGTTTATATCGATATAAGCATAGCCAAAATGTCCGCCTAAAGCACAGTCATTTACCGTAAACTCGAGTCTAAGTGTTTTACCGGCATAGTTTTGGAGTTTCAGGGTAATCGGGGCCCAGTCTTTATAAAACACATCGGGTCTTGGGTCGGTGGAACGTTTAAACCCTGGCAGATCTGCGGAAGCGATAAACTGGAAAGAGCCACAGTCTTCATATTTGTTGTCAGTGACATTAAAAATCTTTACAGCCAATTGGGGTTGCTCAAATGATTCATGTTTCGGGTTTTCCAGTACCACTGCATAATTGTAGATAATACTATAATCACCACTGGTTGCTGGCACGGTAAAAGTATAATTCAAGCCATGGGCATCAGAACCACCTTGTTCCATACCCAGTTTAACGGAGTAACCGCTGCCGTTTGGACAAACCACCGGAAACCCGCCATATTGGTCTGTTTCCTTACCATTAATATTTGCATCTAAAATTCGGTGATTAGAGGGGTCCGGAGAAACAGGAGTGAGTGAAATAACTCCATCGCGGGATATTTGTCCTTTCAGGCTTTCCCAATTATCGAAATTGCCTCTTTCGAAGCCAATATTGGGAGGGCATTGGGAAAAAGCCGAAGTAAAGTTAATGCAGGCAAATAGGAACAACAGAACGCCCCACTTTAAGGTGTGGCTATAAATCGAAAATCTGTAGTTTCCTTTCATAATGATCAATTACACGGGTATCTGAAAAAGACAATAAAGTCCGTTTCCGGGTTGCATGGATAGGATTAAATACAGGTTTTAGAAAGGAGATCAGGGTAAAATGAAAATTATGCATTATTTCTATATATGCCAAAAAAATCGGATATGCGGTAGGTTTTGCATAGAGAGAAGTCCATAGACCATAGACCATGGACCATGGACTATGGTCTATGGAGTAATTGTTTGATACGTTCACGATTCAGGCGGGAGACAGGGATTTTTGTTTTATCGAGCAGTAATAGTTTTGGGCCGTCATCTTGAATCCAGCTTTTGATATAATTGCGGTTAACAAGGTGCGACTGATGCGGTCGTATAAATTCGTTGGAAGGCAATAGGGTTATATATTCTTTCAGGGTTTTGGCCACCAATATTTTTTCATTTGAATCGAGGTATATATAAGTGTAATTATTACTTGCTTCGCATCTGATAATTGAGGTAATATCAACATACCTGATTTCTTGTTGATGAGGTAATGCAATTCTTCTGGGTTGTTGAGTATTGATTTCCTCTAATAGGAAGCGTAATTGTTCATTCTTCTTTTTCGTGCCTATTTTTTCAATGGCCCTTTTTACTGCGATTGCCAGTTCTTCGGAATTTATTGGTTTAAGCAGATAGTCGAGAGCGGCATATTTGATGGCCTGTATTCCAAATTGATCATAGGCGGTTACAAAAACTACTTCGATTTCAGTGTTGGATAATTGTTGCAAAAGATCAAATCCTGTTTCTTTATGCAGCTTGATATCAAGAAACAATAATGCAGGTTTACTGGCCTGAATACCTTTTAGCGCAGTTTCTACATTGCTGGCAGAACCCACTACCGTTATTTCGGGGCAATGGGTTTGCAGTAAAAATGACAGGTTTTCAATATTGTGTAATTCATCATCTACTATATAACATGGAATGTTCATGACCAGTGATTAAGTGTTAGCTGACAGGCAGTATGGCCATCTACAGACAATACATCAAAATGAACGGTTGATTGGCTATACAATTTATTGAGTAATTCAATTCTTTCCCTGATTAGTTTTAGTCCGAATCCTTCCTTGACTGCATCAGGAGAAAATCCCGGTCCATTATCAATAACCTGAATAATGAGCTCCTCAGCTTGCTTCATAAAGTTAATGGAGATCATGCCTCTTTCTGAAAGTCCGGAAACGCCATGCTTTACTGCATTTTCAACCAGAGGTTGCAGTAGCATTGAAGGGATAGCGGTATGTATTTGATCGATATTATCGTCGATAACAACTTTGTACTGAAACCCAAAACGAAGCTGTTCCATTGAAAGGTAATCATTTAATAGTTTGACTTCTTCTTCAATGGTTGTTTTATCATCATCTGTTTCATTTAAAATATGCCCTGTAATTCGAGCAAATTTTGACAGATAATTGCTGGCTTTGCCGGTTTCATTTTTGTTCACCAGATTTTGGATGCCAGCGAGGGCATTAAACATGAAATGAGGGTTTAGTTGTGATCTTACTGCTTTTAATTGTAATGAAACTACCTGTTTTTCCTGGTTTTTCTTGGCAAGCATTGCTCTGCTTTTACCCCTGTAGAATAAGAAGCCAGTGCTTCCGATTAGTGCCAGAAATGCAGTGTAAAGAATGGCTTGTTTTGAATTGAATAGAACGATGGAAGATGGTTTTACTGAAAAGAAAAGACTTGCCTTTGGGATATTGGTTGATCTTTTGAATTCCTCTGGTAGTTTTGGCGTAATGATGATTTCATAGTTACCCGGTTTCTTAAAATAGGCAGCATTGATTTGCAGTTCAGGGTTTTTACTATAGTAGGAAATATTCCATTTATTCGATATTAAGCTGGTATCGGAATGGGTGTTACTATAATGACGCAGGTACACAAAATACATTTCATTGAGAATTGTTGGTTTTATCGAAAGGGCAATATGGTTGATGCTATCGTTCCATTCAAAGGATCGATTTTGTATTTCATTTAGTACAGTAGCAAGTGGATTCTTTTTATTTTCCGAGGGTTTAATCTCATATCCTCCGATCTTTAATTGTTTTGAAGCAGGTATATAATGTTGTTTTAAAGGCTGGAAAAGGTTGGCATCATTGTAAAATACTCTTGCCTGTGCTATAGATGGGGTTGGCGTATATAAATTATTGAAGTAAATGGTTCTTTTATCGTAATAGTGTGCGATATGGTATAGTTCGAACTTGATGAGTTTATGTTTCGAATTAAATTTACCCAGGTAGGCGTAAGCACCTTTTTTATTTGTTTTAAAAATAGTTGGATGTTGCCATGAAACGAGTTCAATGCTATCGTTGATTACTACATGATATAAAAAGGAATCGGCATTTGCTTTTGTAATGCCTGTAGCTGCCAATTCTAAAAATTCCTGTCCATTCAACCAGCTTAAAGTTGCATTACCATAGAAACCGACAACAGATCCAGAAGTGTTGCTCCCAGGTTGGTATTTCGGAGTTAATTTCTCAAATACCTGAAAAGTTTTATTAGGAGCATACCTTAACCATATATCAGATGGATCTGTTTCCATGATTTTTGTCCATTCGTTGTAATGGTTCAGTTTTATGGCGGTGTCAGTAATTGGTTGGGCATAAATATTGGCGAAATATAAGCAACCCAGTAAATAAGCAAAAGTCTTTTTCATGACATAATATTTAAAACAAAGCTGTATAAATATAATTCCTTAAAAATGTTTATTTAGTAATTGGTGCTTTTGGATTAGGATTTGGCTTTAGTATTCAATCGAAAGAAAATTGTAATAAAAAACTAAATGCATACTCAATTCAACAAAATCACTATCAAATAGTAAGCTTGAGATTATATACAATTAATCTGTGAATCTGTGGCTAATTTCTGATTGATCATTAGTAGAAAATTATTTGTTACCTGAGCTACAAAAAAGCATCACAATAGAGTGAGGATTAGTGAACCGGATTGCCCTGACATCGGAAGGGGAACCAATGACCTTCCCGATTAGCATCGGGATGCTCTATCCATCTGAGCTACCACTAATAAAAAGCCCCACAAAATTGTGAGGCTAGTGAACCGAAGTTGGGAATTTTCGAACCGCTTTGTTTCAGATATAATGCTTTTGGCTGGTATGAGTTGGGAACATGATAAGACTCAGCCGGAAAATGCACCAACTTAACAGCCATATTAAAACAATTTCGAAATTGATCGGTATTAAACAACCTATTACACATTCATGTAAGAAAGGAAATCAGAGAATCGTACAAACATGACCTAAGTATGAATGGAGCGCATCGTATACCTGTAAGCACTCTTCTTGTACTAATGAATTTCTGGTAGGAATGACGGCAGAGTTGATTATGAAGATTAGCAGGTATAAAAGCCTCAAGAATTTTTACAGGTATATACGTATTACACTGGAAGAGGCGGCTGGGAAAATTAAGGAGATATGGGAGAGCAGGGCTAAACAGGCTCAGGCTCAGGCACAGCCATTTGAAAAAATGATTTTTGGATAAGACATAAAACATCGAAACGGAAAATTAACTTATATGTAAAAATTGAATAAATTACATTTCCCCCGTATTAGTTTCTATATCCACGCAGAAACTAGTGAAGATTAGTTCTTTTGTGATAATCAACCATAAATTCCTAATTTTGAAAAATATTACCCTTTTTCGGTAATAAAAATTATATTTGCAATGAATGTACGTTTCGGTTCTAACAAACTTACTAAGCAATTGGGCACTGCAACGGCGATTAAATCGGCGTTTGGTCTCATGGCTAGGAAAGTATCCGCTAGGCTGGATGATATTCGGGCTGCACCCAATTTGGCAGTATTAATGCAGTTGCCACAAGCAGGTTGCCATCCATTAAAAGCTGATCGAGCCGGAGAATGGGCAGTCAGTATTTCGGTTAATCACCGAATGATTTTTAAAATCGATCATTATCCGGTTCCGGTTGACGATAATGGATTGATCAATACAATCGTCATTACCGATATCGTCATAACCGGAACTGAAGATTATCATTAGAGTTAATGGAGTAAACTATATGAGCCAGCATACAAAGGATGAACGTGAATTGTTAAGTAAACCTGGGGAGACTATCCTTGAGACGCTTGAGCATTTGAAAATGAGTCAAGCTGAGCTTGCGGAGCGTATGGGTAAAACTCCATCCAAGATAAATGATATAATAAGTTCTAAAGAGCCTATTACGATGACTACTGCGTTGTTATTGGAAAAAGTATTGAGTATTGATGCTCGGTTCTGGATTAACCGGGAGACACTTTACCGGGAAAAACTTGCCAGGATTGAAGAAGAGGAGCAATTAGAAACCTGTATCGACTGGTTAAAATTACAACCTCTTAAACAACTCCATGAATGCGGATATTTAAAATCATCAAAACCTGACGCAAGTATGGTTAGCGAAATGCTGAGTTTTTATGGAATCGGTTCTTTAAAACAATGGGATCAGGTATATGTTCAAAAATATACGTCAGCACAATTTCGAAAAAGCGACGCTCATCAAACAGAACTAGGATCAATTTCGGCCTGGCTACGTATTGGAGAAATTGAGCGACAAAAAATGGATCTTCCTGAATTTGACAAGGATAGTTTTAAATCTGCTTTGATTGAAATCCGTCCGCTGGTTCGTAAACATCCCGAAAATTTTGCTGAGCGTCTTCGTGACATTTGTTTTAAAGTTGGTGTTGCAGTTGTTTATACGGCCTGCCTACCCAAAGCTCCTGTTAGTGGAGCAGTAAGATGGGTAGGGGGGAATCCTCTGATACAGCTAACTGATAGGAATAAAACAAATGATCATTTTTGGTTTACCTTTTTTCATGAGGCCGGCCACATAATGTTACACGGCAAAAAGGAAGTGTTTATTGAATCATTTGAAGGATATGAAGGTGATAAAGAAAAAGAACGTGAAGCCGACGCTTATGCTGCTAATCAACTTTTGCCAGCAACATTTATTAATGATCTTCCTAAAGAAAAAATTACAGAAGAAGACATACGAAAAGTTGCTCGCACTTACGAAACGCATCCAGCGATCGTGTTAGGACGGCTTCGGCGGATGGATAAAATTGCATATCATTTTGGAACAAATCTGTTAGTTAAGATTAATCTTGATGAATATACAGTAACAAAAAAAACTGGAGATATGTAACATCAAATTAAATAAGAATGGAGAATTCTCTCGTTTACATGCCCGTGTTTCGTGTAAAGTCTAAAGAAATTGAATTGCTTTCAACTTTTGAATTCGGTAAACGGATATATCCATATATCGAGATTGTAAAAGAGAAAGATAGGCCTAAGAAAATGACTTACGGCCATTTCCATCGTATATTGCTAACTGCCATAAAAAGTGATACGGTTTTTGTTGATATCCCTATTCATTTTAAGATTGCTGGAAATACAAATCCCGAGGTAATAAAGTTTCTTAGGCCTATGTCTGATATTGACACCAGAATTAACGCATTGAAGCAATTAAGCCCAATGCCAAAGATGGTGCCTGTTATTTCATCATATCATGCCATCACTGGTATTACAGGCTCCGTTAATCAACAGGTAAATGGTCTTCGAAAGGATTTCCCACGACTTGCTTTCAGGGTAACAGGAAAAGATCCTGGCTTTGAATCTGAATTCAATCAGGCAGAACCACTAATAACTGCTGCTGATTATTTGATTGTAGATTTTGATGAAGACCCCATTAATCCTCAAAATGAAGATATCAAAATTGTTATAGAACAGTTGACAAAGTTTAAGACATGCCCCGTTATTGTAATACGCAGTGCGATTCCAAACTCTATTACTTATAAGAGTATGGAAAATGGAAGCGTAATCGATGATACCGATAATAGATTGATGTTTCAGTACAAGCAGATGAATGCAAGTGCATTTGGGGATTATGTAGGAATTAAGAAAGATATGCTTACCAAAGCTGGCGGTGGAAAGAACATTGTATTTGGATTCATTTATTATGATGCTACATCGAATAAATATTTCGGTTTCAAAGCAGGTTCACCAGGTTATGAAGCATTGAAACGAGATGTAATACCACAAATCATAACATCAGAGGTAAGTGAAAGGTTAAAAAAGGAAGGTTATCTATCAATGGAAAACAAAGGATGGCGTCTTTTGAATGATGAAAATACTGCAACTCCAGGCGATTTGAAAAGAGTCTCCATGGAACACTATATTCATTGTGTCAAATATATGATTGACGGTAAAGAATTTGATTAGCCATATTGATAGATCAACTCAGGTTGGATATTTCGATTAAAGAAAAATTGAAGATCGATTGGAAGAATTTCATCTTTGTTTTGGACAAGGAAATTCCAACGATTACGATATCGTGCTTTCAAGGTTTCTTTAAAGTTGCTGTTGATCACTTCGTTTGAAAACCGATTGCAGATTTCACTAATAGCTGACCGCCCAGGAAATGCTTTTAAAAGTTCTTTTTTTGTAAGCATATTAAGCTGGATGCGCGGATCAATGATAGTATTGGGAGATGCAATGCGATGAATAATTTTTTTATTTGCTGTAAAACTTAACACACCAAATGAATCTGGTAACATTTTTATGGCGTTAAGCAGGTGGCGATTATCGACTACGACATAATTGAATTCAAAAGCCTGTAGATAATCTGCGGCCTGTTTGGCTAGTTTATCTAGATTATCCAAACTACTTTTGATTTCGTAACTGGTAGAAACACCATTGACCGTTAAAAAATCAACGCGACTACTCTGAACCTTCATTTCAAAAGCGGCTACAAGCTTTTGTTTTGCAGCACGTTTAAACAATTGATATTTCAATGCAGCTTCGCCACTATATTTGGAAAGCAGTATATCATTCAAATATTTATGAAGCATCATCTTGGAATGGCCTGAAAAATCCATATTGACAAATGCTGTTGTCAATAAAGATCGAAGGGAAGGGGCATAGTCAAGTGTATCATAATGCTTAGCTAGATGCGTGACCTGCTCTTTGCTAAGTAAGTTTATATCAGTATTGTCTGCAATCATATGATATTTTTTCATTTATTTTATAGGGTATTGACGTGCAAACTAAGGTAACTTTATTTAAAACCTAAGTTCAAATCGATAACCCTAAAAAACAAAATATCTCAACACTAAAATACTAAAATAATTAGTATTTTAAAAATTCATTTCATCAATTTTTGGCTGTTGTCTTAAACCGATAGATCACCCAACGGTTTAAAATCTTCCTCTGGAGACGATTTTGGAGGATCAGGATCTGTTTCATCTTTTTTTTCATCTTTAATTTCTGCTGATTCTGCGCTTTGGTTTTGCCATTCTTCTGAGACTTTTTTCCAATCTTCATCCCTTTCTCTATCCCTAGTCCAAACTTCCCAAAAATCAGGATCATCAGATTTGGGCCGGTATTTCTTTTCAAGATCATTCATCTCGACCAAAATAGGAATGGGGGATGCCCATCCTAATAGAATTGCTTTCCTGGTTGGCAGCATTGGAAGCTCATTCAATAGCCCGCCGATATTATCGGGTACGAGTCGTTTGACTAAATCTTGATCGCGGTCATTGACCAACCGATGCAGTAAGAAAGTATTACACTGGGACAAAACTGTATCAGATAACTCAGATGGGCGTTGGGATGAAATGAGTAAACTTAATCCAAATTTTCGCCCCTCTTTTGCTATCTTTTCAAATGTTTGACTGCATATTTCAAGAGGGGTCGTTTCATCACTCATCAATGTGTGTTTCCGGATAAAATTATGTGCCTCTTCTAACATCAATACTGTTGGAAGTACGCTGCCCTTAAAGCGCCTATATCTTTGAATTGCTTCAAAGGTAATCCTGGATATAGCTGCAACGATTATGTGAATAATTTCTGCAGGAATTAAAGAGAGATCAATAATCGTCATACCGGAGATGTAAGATTCAAGCCATTCCTCTAATGTTAATGTAGGATCATTGCCAATCGTATTTTTCATTCTTACATCTGCAAGCAAACTTCGTATCCGCATTATCAAGAAGTCTAAGAATTGTAAAACTCCTTGCTCTTCTGAAATTATTTCAATATGATTTGCCAATTGATTTACATTGAATTCTACTGGCATATCTTCATTTGGTCCTTCGTTAATAGAAATTCCACCAACACCTTCTAATAAGAGAAGTACAGCATCTAATGCTGCTGAGCCTTCCGAAGCTTCAAAAGCTTCGTAATATTCAATAACTTCACCATCCTTTGTAAATGTTTTAAACCTTTTTTTAGCGACCCCCTGTAGTGTTGCTGATAATGCCTCTAAATCGGATTTAAGCTGATCTTTTGCTTTGCCAGCATAAAACATTGCATCATTTGCAAAACTTTGGATCTTCTTGCCGAATTCTGTTTTCCCGGTTTTAAATGTATTTGCACCATTGTTATTGTCTGCTTTTAGAGACATTGCACAGCTTGAAAAATAATTCCTCACCTCAGGTGATATATCGGAAGGGTCTTTGGTTATTCCCCCTTTTAATTCTCGTAAAGCTCTTCTTAATATTGGCCTTTGTGTTTTGCCTGTAGCTAATGTAAAAGAACTCCATTCGTAGCTATTCCAAAACCAGGCAGGCACGCGTAACTGTTGAAATTTTTCTTTTTCACTGACTGATAATTCTATTTTAAATCTTTTAATATCAATGTCTAGGTCGTCAAAACAATTGGCATACTCGCCATTGGGATCTAATATAATGAACCTTGCGTTGAGTTTTTTCTTTGAATCTTTCTTCGCTTTTGATGCTTCATCAAGTGACCAGCGGATAATGCCAGCGGCGGAACATGATTTTCCACTCCCCGTATTTCCCAACACAGCGATATGTCTTCCAAATAATTTATTAGGGTTTATTTTAACATTAGCATTGCCGGCAACAGGAGCTATTCCAATTTTTACAAACGCTTGTTCATCATCATTTTCAATGATTGATTTCAATTGCTCGTCTTTTGGAAGTATTACTGTATCGCCAATTGAAGGGAATGAGTAAATGCCACGTTCAAGTTTATAAATGGTTTCTTTGTTTTTTATTTCGGTCTTCAAAGTCCCAATCGGATTGATTGCCATTTTTCTTAATGGAAAAGGGAGATCAATAAGATCGTAGTCTTTAAACCCTTTTCTTTTGGGATATTGAGAGTGTTCAACGCCAAGCCAACTGATTATTCCTACTAATGCCCCTACTTCGTTAGGGATAAGAACAAAACCATTTATTCTCGGAAACAAGCTTGGCACTCCTGTATTCAAGGCTGTATTTTGGGGAGCATCTGTTTCTAATAGAACTTTGATTTCATTTGGTGTTACATAGTCAACAGTTCCGATGCTAAGATTTCTTAATTGATCAAAATTAAAATGGCTATTTGTCATCGTTATCTCCTTTTAGACTACCCGTTGTAGAATCGATTTTTGGAGTATGCGCACTGGGATCTCGTTTGCCAATAAGGTCTCGCATTTTGATTGTTAGTCTATCAATCGCTGACTTTGGTAAATAATTATCTACCAAAGTCTCTAGATCTCCAAAATGGCTGCCAAGCAACAAAGTATATTGTGCTTTATTTTTATCGAGTAGAAATTTTTGAATTCTATCGCCAGTATCACTATAGGCAATGATTACCAAATGTGTAGATGGGATTGTAAACATATCTGAAATGATCCGGTTTATATGCGAATCTCCAAAACCATACCCATAGGTAACAATAGCAGAATTTGGGCGACATATTGCTGTAGAAAAATCACGGAATAATTCAGAATAAGGATAATAGGCTGTTTCAATATCTTTTGCAGAATTAGGATAAATAACAACATGATCCGCTGCATCCGCTGGAATATCGGGATGAGTGTCTACTGCCCCGAATGGCAGTAGTGCTCTTATAATTCTCCCGTGACCTTCAAAATTCCAGTCTATTGAACCGTGCAACTTTGTAATTCTTGCAACACCTTCTACATATCTCGGTTCGCCTCTTATACCAGGCGGATTATAATGATAATCTAATTCCAAGCGCGTGTTTCTGAATATGGGTTGTATTTTACCTTTAAACCGGTCTAAAAGAATAACCCCAATTTCATCACACCCATATTCAAGAAACCTATCGTAGTTGGTTGTAAAGATATTTAATCTTTCTCTCGATGCAGCTCTACTGGAAAAACTCAATAGGAAAGCTTGGAGATAACCAAATGCAGTGATTGCTGTGTCCTTGTTGACTTGGGTAGATGAGTTTAACTGATTTTTAAATGAGCGCTCTGTAGCTAAAATGGATTTTATAAAAGTATTTAGTTGTGTATTAAGCTCCTTTTTTAAATTTGAATAGTTTGCATCACCAAGGATTTCATAGCCTTTCAATAATTCTAATGCAACCCTGAAATCGTCTTCTAAATTTGCTTCGCCTCGCTCCATTGCTGATGCTGACTTAGCAGCATGGTCTTTAATTTTATCTGTATAGTCACCCCTTGTTAATTCCAAACGTCCCATGCCTTGAGCAGCTATTTTCGAAATGTGTGATATCGCATTCGTTAATCCAGACCCAATAAGAAGTGAAAAATGTTCTGATTGAAAAATAGCACTTAACCAAGGTTCTATTTTTGGGCGCCAAATCTTAGCGTCTGGAGCATCATCGATACTCATTAGCTCGGTACTTGTCTTTATTATATGCTTTTTAGACCAGTCGATAATTTCCATTTGGTTTATTTTAATAACGCTTACTGCGTCTGTATTATAGTTTTAAATATAATTTTATCTCATACAGAAGGGAAAAGATGATTGATTTTAATCTCAAACTTTTGCAATTGAGACTTTTATAAAGGCTATAAAAGAACCGTTCGAAGATAGCCAGTCGCAATACATGGGGAATCCTAAGATACAAAGGAAATTTTAAACAACATTTCTGAATCATATTCTTCCCTCCCTTATTACCTAGAATAACAAGAGTGCCGGTCTCTTTTGCAGTAGAGAAATATGAAAAATGCAGTCGACTCAATAGTTGAAATACGACTTAACTGGTTTTAAAATTTAAAACCAGACGGGTTCCGAAAATTTTCAATTTGATCGTTAAAATCGTGGCTGTTGTGTAAACTTAACTAAACTAGAGTCACGATGTGTAAGGTTAAGTACAGTTTAAAAACGATAGGCAAAAAATAGACCTTGAAACTCGAATTATATTGATTTTCAAGGTTTTAATTTTTAATTGTGATCCTTTCGTGAACCCGAGGTTGGGAATTTCTGAACCGAATTGTCTTGGATATCATGCTACTAGCAGTAATGAACTTGGAACAGAGTAATTGTATTATTGGAAACCATCAAATTTTATAATCGCTACAGCCTAAAACACGTTTCTCGAAAGGATAATCTAAAAATTTCTTTTAAAGTGGCTGATATACATTATAAAAATGCAACAACTGTTGCCAGATTAATTATACCAAAGTTGTATGGTTTTTATTTAATATTTGTTGCGTTAACGTATATTAGTAATTCAACCTAACTGCCCAATATGTATAATCCTCAGGTTCATTACAGAACGCTATTCAGTATCAAAAAATCTTCGGTATCGGATTTTAACCATGTTTTTCAGGCTGTTGTTATTCACACTAGAAAATGGCTTAAGTTTCATTCACGTACAAAGCATTTGTCAGATGAAATTTCAAAGTCTTGGTTATTTCATGGAAGCCAAAATGCATTGCGAGATGGTGATCTTTGGATTAGTGTTCGGACCGATGGTTATGATAACGAAACAAAAGCTGCTGATTATTGGGTAATGCGTTTTGAACATACAGACTCCAAATACAAAATGCGGAAATGGAGAACAGATATTTCATTACACTGCTTAGACACTGAAAATGCAGAATTTAGCATAACCGTTACCTGGTTTTTAGCAAAAAATTATTTCGGTGAAACACCACTGCTGCCACCTTCATCGGTTCCAAGGCTGGTTACAGATATTTTGGATGACAGATCTCTTTACTGCAATATCGGGCAGAAGCGAATGAATCAAATCGCAAATTATTTGCAGCCAGGGGATGGGCGAGATATGTATCGATTTGTAGTTGATTCAAGTCGAGTAGTTCCTGTAATCTTAATAAATATAAGATCACAAAAGGATTTAATTAATCCTGATGGGTTACAAAAACTTATTTTAGGGAGTGGTATAGTTTATTGGTATGATAGCGCCGATGTACACTCAGAATTAAATTATGATTGGGGCTCTGAAGCTGATCGATATCAGTGCCCACCTGATACAATTAGGGTATATGTTCCTAACGTGAGAGTTGATGATGAATACGACAATCTTAGACACAGATATTTTCGATTATCCCAATATCTTGACACATCTGCACGGTTAATTGATATTCTTAGTCAAAGTGTATTTCGTATCAGTTCAAGGAATGTTGATGAGGATGTAGTCACAAATTTCGAAAGTTTGTATATACATCAGCAAAAAAAGCGATTAATTAAACTTCGCGAAGCGGCTGAGAAAAAGCCTCGAAGTGCAGAGGAACAGGATTATATTGATGCCCTAGAAAAAGAGAATATTGAAATGTCAGCTAAAGCAAGACAATTGCAAGACAGCTTAAACAAAGAGGAGGAAAATTCACTGTATCTTCAGATGGAGGGGGTCGAGTTGAAAGAACGGCTTAATAAGATTCAGCATCAGTTCGAAAGTATTGGAAAACTAGAAGGTCAATACAAGCAAACATTGGTATCTCAGACAAATATTCTAGAATGTGTTAGCACTCTGCCAAAGACATTAGGAGAGGTGTTGAGAGTAATTGAAAAACTCTTTAAAAACACAATTGTGGTGCTCGAAGAAGCGCACGAATCTGCTTCTATAGCTAAATTCCAGCATCCAAATGAGGCATATGCATTGTTGTTCGCAATGGGGACGAAGTTACACAGCTTGTATTTTACTGAAACCTCAGGAGATATTGAAGGCGATTTTAAGAATCATGGATTTGATGTTACCTTAAAAGAAGGAAGCGCTACAAATAGCGATAATAAATTAATGGCTCATAGAAAACGCATATATGACGGAACTGAGCGGATATTTTCACCTCATACAAAAATTGATCGAGGAGGAAAAAGTCTTCGTATTCACTATATACCTGATCATGAAAGGAAATTAATTGTTGTTGGACATTGTGGTGACCACCTTCCGACTGCGGGCACAGGTCGTCGAAAAGAGGGGTAAGAATTGAACAAAACGATTATTAAATCATTTCTTTTCTGAAACCGGATTGGATTTCGTGACAAGCGTTTGAGGATTTTTGCGCCGATCCGTATGAGATGTAATGCTAATGGCAGATATTACATCTCATACATGATAAGATTAGATATTATTTTACTTGTATTGGGTAGCAGCTTTAGGATGCTGCGCCAAGATGAATAAGCTACAATAATAGACAAGTCAAAAATGTATCTAATCCTTGTATTTTTCTTGACAATACCCCTTACCAACCGGAGGGGTTTGACAAGGAAAATGTATCTCCAAAGTATCTACTCCCGGCTATGTTTTAACGAGTTTTAGACTCATTTTCAAGTTTCGCAACAACATTTTCAATTAATCGCCTGATATCAAGTTTGATCTGGTAGAAATTATCCTGAATATCCTGTTGTGAAATACTATAAACAGGCGGGATTTCCTTAAAGTCTCTCATCTCCCTGTTGATTGCCTCGGTATCCTGCAGGATTTCTGCGTGAAACATTTTCAATTTAATCTTATCATCAGGATTATCTGCTACCATTCCAACAAACTCGCCAGAGGAGAGAGCGGCAATTTTGGATGCGGGTATGGCATTGTCCATCTGCCAGGATTTGCTAATACTGGTATCATTACTATTGATACTCATACTTTGTCGCAACTGTACAATCTTACCGAACCTTTCTGATAGCAATCGGGCGGTTTCTCCTGTTACCTGACCTGAAATAATATTTCCGCAAATATTCGTGATTACATCAGCCTGATCCTTTCCATAATCCTTTTTTAGCTGTGAAAAATCCTGAGCGGCAAGTATGGTTGCAACTTTGTTGCTTCTGGCAGTTGCAATATGCCCGTCGATGTCGTTGAAAAAGATGGTTGGGAATTCGTCAAAAACCAAAGCACTTTTGAGCTTATCCTTTCTGTTTACGATCTTAATCAGGCGGGAGGCGTAGAGGGAGAGGACGGCTCCATATATAGAACGCTTGTCGGGGTTGTTGCCCACGCAGACAATTTTTGGTTGCCAGGGCGAATTGATGTCGAGGGTGAAGTCATTACCAGAGAGCACCCAGTAAAGTTGGGGGGAGGCCAGTCGCGCCATCCCTATTTTGGCGGAAGCTACCTGACCTTCTAATTGTTCCATTGCATCGTTTTGGAATGCCGTGATAAAGGGATTGACAAATACTTCAATTTCCGGTTCCGAGTCTAAAACTGGGAATAGGGTATCGTATTCTACCTGCATTAATTCAATCACATGGGGTAGGGTACAATATACCCCGTCTTCATACTTTCTTAAAAACCAGATAATGGCTGTTACAAAGTTGATCGGAGATTCTACAAAGAAATCTCCCTGTTTTTTAATCCATTGGGTATTGAGGCCTAGTAAAATTGTTCTGGCTGATTCCGTGGCATCGGTGATATCAAACATGGAATCTGGATCTAATGGGTTGCATCTGTGCGAGCAGGCGAGGTTGTCAAAATTAATGGCGTAGAATGCAGGTGGTGTTTTATACGCGGAGGTGTTTTGCAACAACCAATTATAGGCAGCTTTTGACAAGTCATCATATTTAAAGTCGTAAATGAACATGGTGTATCCCTTCGAGATCAACTGGCGAATCATGGGAAGGATCACAAACCATGATTTACCTGCACCAGGGCTACCTGTTACCAAAAGTCCACGGAAAGGATTGGGGAAGGATATAGTGGATTTACGAACCTTATTTTTTAACCGGTATTGTGCAGCGAAGTTGATTGAATATTCATTGACATGCGGAACCTCTTCCTGCGGAAATGTTTCATTTTCTTCATTGAAAATATCCTGCTTCAAATTGTCAAAGAGCAGCCGGCTCAACCGGGCACCTGTAAATACCAATAATATAAATCCGGCGCTACAGGCAAGGATGTAAGAGGCGGCAATAGTAACCATACTCAAATTTGATACAAGAAGAAAGCTGCTGAGAAAGAATAATAGTATTCCACAGATGATCCAACTGATCACTGCACTTAACTTGAACTCCTGGTCTTTTTTACCTTTTGCTCCCAGAAAAGAAATGATTAAAAGTGCCAGAACGAGAGACTTCATTTTCAGCGTGCTTTCGAACACACCTGTTTTAGCGATGGACTGCAACATGCGGTCTGATAAAGAAGAACGCACACCACAATTTGCAAAGACAGCGTAACAACTGTAGTAGAAATGCAGCAGCAGAAGACCAACGGAAAGCCACCTGCTTAAGTCTACAATTTTTCGCAACCCCTGTTCATTCTCACCTGTTCCCATTGCTCAATAGATTTACTTATATGCCTCTTTGTTTTTTTCGTTTCTTTTTCTTTAGTTGGAAGGGTATATGTTGAGTTTCAGGTTCCGTCTGCAGTAGATCATTGGCCAAGCCTTCCATTTGTTGCGCGTTTTTCTCTGCATTTTTTTGTTCAGCATGGATCAACTTTATGACTTTTTGTTTCTCTGTTTTCAGTTTTTTAGTCAAGCCTGCTATACTATATTCTTTGCCTAATTCTGATCCATTGAAAGCGCTTCTGTTGTTATGGTCGACAAATGTGATACCATAGATTCTTCCTTCTGCATTTTGTCGCAGAACTGTTTGGATGGATTGGTCGCTTAGGAATTGGGTCATTTTGTCAAGGGATGTAGGTCTCTGCATCAGGCAATGGTCAAGGCTGTTTTTGAGCTGCAGTTTTAAAACATCCCGATTGGTTTCATTGAGGGTAAAACGATTCTCCAGATAGGCGAGGGTAGGTTTGCCTGCAATGGAGCTGGCTTTTATGGGTATTCCGATGGCTTGACCTTCTTTATCGATCATCCGGTACAGAAGGCCATTTTTTCGGTGCGTAAAGCTCCCTTCCTTGCCACGATCTGCTTTTACACCGAACTTGGACAATATCGCGTTGAACTGCGCCAGCGAAACATAATTATAAAGATTGATGGTCTGCTTCAGCACATTGGCTATACTTCGTTTGGTTTCTGATTTGCCATATTCCAACCTGTTTTGAATGGGAGCAGCCAAGGCCAGTTCATTTGACGTTGTCCCCGCCTTTATGAGCCCATGTTTTTCCTCTACCAGTTTGCGTGCCATTTCTGATTGATTACGTCCTATGTTGTGGGTATTGATCCGAGTACCATCTCCCCGTATTGTTGTTGCGACAATATGGAGGTGAGGATGTCCTGCATCTTTATGCTGGTAAACGAGATAGGGTTGGTCGCCAAATCCGATTCGTTCCATGTAATCCTGTGCGATTGAATTTAACTTGTCGACTGGAAAATTTTCAGATGGCGAAAAATTCAGGGACACATGCATTGTTTTTGTAGTGGCGCGTTCATTCAATTTATTCCTTTGATTGAACCAATCAAGTTTATGGTAAAAATTCATGGCTGTGATCGGTAATAAAAAATTGTTTTCTGCAACGCAGATGGCTACCCCTTTTTGAACTTTGTGTTCATTGTAGTTCAGTGTTTCACTAATTGAAGCCGGGAATGTTATCCTTGCAACCATTGGTCTGACCATTTTTGAATTTCAGTACAAAGTTTTACTGTCACTGATAAAACATCCTGCCTTGTCTTTTCATAAACTGTAACCCAGACACGGAATTCAGGGATTTTATCCAGCGTATGTAGCTTATGGACTGCCTGGTTCAAATTATGGCCGATGTGATTGATTTCTTTTCGCAGTATGATCAATTCTGCGGAAAGCTCATCCATTGATGTGTTTCTGGTTTTGACGGTTACGGCTTTGTGAAGGGCAAGTTTGCGTAAGTAATTACTGTTTGTTTTCTCAGTGGTCTTTTGGCGGTTTTTGACCAGGGTTGAAAACTCATCCTCATTCATGCGAAGTGTAATGATCTTGTTTCGAATCATTCGTTTTTCCTTGTCCATCACTTTTGTTTTCAGTCAATCACAACACGAACGAGTTCCGAGTGAGTGTCAAATGATCCCAAACGTATTACGTTTGTACATCTTGCAGCCGGCGATAAGTCGGCTACCATGCGGAAACACCCGGCGACCTTTTTTCAGGTTCTATCGGAATTACAATGTAAATGTAGAAAGGGTAGAAATATCCTGCGCGGCTTGCCTTTATTTTAGGCAAGTGAGTGTAAATAAAGATCGGCGATTGTGAAGCTAAATACAACTTATAGAATCTAAAAAGCAATCACATAGCCATTCTGGCAATCTCTTGCTTCTGCGAGTGCTTCAGGGTAAGTAACAAAGGACTTTATATTACCCTTTTCATCCACAACAAATTGCGGTTCGTGGAACCGTTCTATGACATAAAATGGTCCATCTTGTGGCGGGTCATTCGGATCGACTTCCATGGTCATGAATAATAGGTTTTGCATGGCTTAGGTTTTGGAAGTAGTGATGGGAATTGGATTAGAAGAGAACTGTTTTAAATTCAAGAAAAAGCCACGGTAAAATGTCATTCCTTCCCTGAATAAATTCCACAGAAGAGATGAACCCAAAGCACTTATAGAGGTGTTGATAAACAGATCCTGTTTGGCAAGTGCTTCGCTCATCGAACAACTGGGCTGATCATCTTCTTGCACGTCGTTCAATTGTTTGCGGAAAAGTTTGGTTACAGAAGGCAAAGAGCTTACTGTTTCGTACATCTGTGAAGCGGGTTGCTTTACCGGATATACAGTAGAAAAAATAACCTGTCCTGTCTGTTGCGCATTGCCAAAATCCATCCAGTAAATGAGCTTATATGGGCCGTTGTTCTGCCTTTCCAGTTTAGATAATACAGTAGCAATTGTAAACCTTGCCTTCACTGTATCGACACAGGAAATGGTGATGTTGGCAAACAATTCCTCTTTCAGATTGGGTAGCCAATCATATTTGGAGGCTACACTTTTCCAGTTACTGCCAAAGAACCGGTTGACCCTCGCAATCAAAGCTGCGGACTTGTGCATCCCCAATTCAGCCTTAGAAAATAGCTGCCTACCGAGGTTGGCTTTTGTTATCACATCATCATCGAATAACCGCACGTATAAACCGGGGTGACCAAGTGCGATCAGTGAATGACTCATCCGCGCCAGTGCGGTCAATACCTGGCTTCCGGTTCCACCCGCGCCAATAAGATTTACCGTTACTGGATTAGTGGGGTTCAGCAGGTAGTTGTCCGTAAAATGCACGACAGTTTTTTGGGCAATCATGCGATCAGTTTTTTAAGGGTGAGTGAATGTTTTAGAAGACAACTAACAGGAAATTTTCTGCGCGAATCTTTCAGGGATTGCCAGAGCTGAATGATGTTGCCTTTTACCGGGCTTTTACCACCCAGGACATGGGAGAACCTGGAATTGAAAAAATACTCTTCCCATTTGCTCATAAATGCTTCCAAGTGGGTATGTGGGTCAATATCGATATCCACCGTTCCCATACAGACATTACCATCGTCATGTACATTGAAAAATGGAGCCTTAAAAAGCGTAGTTTTTAAGGTCGGCGTTTCATTTTTCGTAAGCGCAAACACAGTTACACCGGTGCGGGATGCTTTCCATAGCATCGGTGGTACCGGGTATTCGCCATCCGGTATTTTTAAGTCCGGTGTAAATGCTAAAAAATGCGTTATGGCAGGCGTGTACCAGATTGCAAATCCGTTGGTACCCTGACGCGTGTACAAGAGTTTAGCAGGCATTAACTCACGGCATTGCAGGTAACTATCCGATAATTCTGACGAAGTCTGTAAGGTGGCCGCCAGTTGCCGGCTTTCCTGCAAGGACAGTGGATGTGGGTTGACCATCTTTCCAGCATCGTTGAAGTCATAGGCTTCCACATAATAATCCGGTGCTTCTTCTACCGATCGGTAAACTACCAGTCCCTTGTAAGGATGGTGCATGTTTGTAAAATCAGTCGTGATGTTTTTCATAATTAAAACGATATAAGACGGCGCAGAGTTCGTCCATCAGGGTGAGTAATTTGTTCTCAAATGGAAATGCGTGCGTAACCGAAGTTTGCTTCCTGTCAAAATATTGAACTGATACCGGTACTTCAAATTCTAAGCGTTCCTGCAAGTCGCAATTCACGTATTCCACCAGGTGGTCGTGGATCCAGCAATGGTCGTCCCAGAAAAAGCTAAAATAATGATCAGGATATCCTCGTTCACCTTCCTCTTCTTCCAGGTGTTCACAATGAATATTTTTGTGAAAACTTCTGTTTGGGAACTCTTGGTAAAGCGAATAAAATTTCCGAGCAACCACCTTTAATCTTCTTTCAGTATTGCCAAAGGGTTTAAATGCATTCAGCCTTTTTTTAAATGCAGCCAAATGGGAAGAATTAAGCACCGCTTTTTCAAGAATGCTGATCTTTTTATGCATAGCTTTTAAATCGGTACGATAGCGGTTGTACTCTGCTTCTTCCAGTTCATTGTCTGCATTGGTTGCCCACTCCGTTATTGCCTCATAGCATCCACTCAGGTAATCGTTTTCACATAGCAAAGGCAACCGGACATGTTGGTTGAGATAACCAAATACTGAAAGCACAAGATCAAAGCAGCCTTTGTTCTTATCACGGTGCAATTCATCCAGTGCGTTTAACGGCACATAAAACAGGTCGTAATCTTTGTGCAGTGACTTAATGGTGGCAAGTGTAGTCTTATTCCTGTTCTCCGTGATCAACAGGTATAGCGAAGAATCAATGGTTCCCAGTTCTTTTTTTAAGAAGCGGTAAGCAACCGCAATGTTCATTGGGAAAGAAAGATCAGGGTCGTTTATAAAATTAATTTTATGCAAGGTGCATAAATGTTTTACGGAAGCAAAAAACATCTTTTCAATCTTTTCCCAATTCTGAGCGTTGGAGGTCTTATTGAATGTTATCGGTAAGAACTGCTGCCTTAAAAAATCAGGGGCAACTGGTCCACAGGTACCGCACGCAATTTTGCTTTTTTTACTGCGTCTGAGTCCGGCAATTTGTTTAACCTTTCTGCGAACTGCCCGATCTGTGCTAACTGCTGGCATAACGAATGATTTTTAACGGGTTTTACAAATCTTATTTTACATCTTTTATTCATGGTTATCCTTTTGTGCCAAGCATTGCCTGGAAGATGTATTCCACCCTGTCATTTTTGATTTCCGGTCCTTCGATCTTGGCGGTGGTTAATTCAGGGTAAGTCTGTGCGTACATATTCAGCACCGCTTCTGGTTGCATGGTTATCGAAGGATCTGAAAGAACCAGTTTAGAACCCTGCTGGTCGTAAAGAAAAACACGAGGTAAAGTATTACTGATTAACATGGATAATAGTTTTAGCGGTATATAAATTATGCGTTGTATTCATCCTCATAATTGTCATCGTTCTCTTCGAGGATCTCCTCATCGTTGTCTTCGTTGTTATCATCATCTACATCAGTATTGCCTTCGTTTTCCTCGGTTGTATCTTCTTCGCTGCCTTTGATTACAGTTTCATCAGCAAACAAGGAAAGTGATGAATGCTGTCCCCGCAGTTCCTGGCTTTTCTTCTTGATCTCCGTTTCAAATTCAGGGAATTGCTTCAGGTCTGGTAACTGCCCGATGGCCTCACCGATCTTTTTCAACTTCACTAAGTCATCCACTTTTTTCATCTGTTCGTCAAACTTTTTCCGTTTCCCATCCTTGTCTTTTTTCTGCGTATCCTGTTTGTCTTTTTCGATACGTGATTCTTTATTGGCTTTATCCAGTGCTTCGACATGCTGCTGCATGTTTACCAGGAGTGATTGGGTAGTCTGAACCGGTTGGCTAATTGCTTGGAAAAATCCGTTGTCAAGGTCACTATCACTACCCTTTAATACAAGTGGCGGAATCAGTTTCGCTGATTTATCCTTGATATGTGACGTGTCCAATAAGAGCGATACAATCAGTTCACCATTTTCCTGTGGCTGGATATTCATTCGTAGGTTGCCGGTTACATTTAGTAGCTTGATCCGGGAAAAGAAATTCGTTTGCATATTAATTGATTAAACGGTGAGTAATTGTTTTGCGATATAGATGGCATAATTGGTAATATGCCGCTGCCATACACCCTGGGTTGGAGACCATCTGAACCCATTTAATTTCAGTTTTTTTCGCATTTCCTCCGGTGGAATAGAATTGAATAAAATCTGCACACGGTTGGCTTCAACATTAATGACGATTGTAGAGTCGCCAATGCGTATTTCTTTTGTTTCAAGCGCCTGTATCTTTTGAAGTTGTACTATGCGATCTTTAATCCTCCTGATCTCCGCAGAATTGTTGGAAAACTTGTAATGTGGAAATCCGAAGTTGTTGGGGCAGTTTAATTCTCCCCACATTCCTTCTGTGGCCATTTCGAGTTTGAGAAACCCTTCTTTATCTTTTTTTCGCAGGCACTGATTGGCTGCTTTCATAAAGTCCTGGCTCTTTTGAAGTGAAGCGAGCTTATCCTTCAACTTGGCCAGTGCTTCAGGATCATCAGATGAAATTGCATCATTCGACTCTATGGTTTCTGCTTTATCGTGGTAATATTTTGCCTTGTCCTCTGCTTCAAATGCTTTGCCAAATGTGTTGTGGATATTGTTTCGGTAATTCCGGTCTGATTTTTCGCTGTGGTGTCCGACAAGTATCGGCTGACCCATGGGGACTATAGAAGCCATCTTACTGGCCTTTTCAAATAAAGAATCAGAAAGCTCTTCATTTTTCTTCGCCTGCTTCTTTGCATGGTCAATCCTGTTTGCCTTTCTTTCGTGGAAATTATGTTTCATATTAAATGACTTTATTTTTTAGATAATTTTAGTGAAAAGGGTAGCCTTCTTAAAAGCAGCCCTTTGTTTCTTAGCTGATCTCCTGTTTACCTGCTGCAAAACTCGTACAGAGGTTAAATGTTGTTTGTCCGCGCTGCTGGGCAAGTCCGCCATAAAGCAATGATTTCATCTTAGCGGTGTTATCCTTGTATTTGCGAACGTTCTGAAAATAGCCGGTAATGGCATTGTACAGACCAAACAGCGTTCCACGGGTAGTATCCATCTGCTGCGCATCACTTTCCATGGCATACTGGAAGGCTGCATCACACATATTCTGATAGTAAGTTGAACATTCGTCCGTTCTTCCCTGTTGGAGCGCCATAAGCGCTTCACGGTTTGGCACAAGGGCAAACTGAATCAACTGTTTCATTTCTGCATCAGACACGGTGATCTTCGCCCACTGGTTAAATACCTCCTGCATTTTTTCAGAAATATTACCTGTAATGCCCATCAACCTGTGTGCCTGTTCCAGCCTGTCTTTTGCATTGGCGGTGTGCCTGATCTTTACTGAATTGATTTGATTTGACAAGGCAGCATTAAGGGTATTGTTACAAACGATCCTGACAGGTGTAAATGCTGCCATGATGCTTCCATAGCCATCGTGTGATGTGGTCAGGAAGATGTATTTTTCAATACAATCATCATTACCCACTTTGATGTAACCTGGCAACTTGGCCGTGATAAATATCCTTTCGCCTTTTCCCAATGCGCCTGCGGTTTCGTAAAGAATACCATCCCCACCGATGATCGAATCGAAGAATGAGAAGGCATCAACATTCTGTACTACCTCGTAATCCTTTCCAACCACACCGAGCACCTCTTCGGTATCTATACGTATGGTAGCGTGGTGATCAGGCACTTCCAGTTCGGGAATCTTAATGCCGGTTTCTTCATCTGCCTCCTGGTTTTCGTTATCGTAAGTGAAGAGGGCTCTTTTTTCTACTTTATAGTCAAGCCCTGCAAACTGAAGCGCTTCCTTACTGGTAGGATAATCTTCAATCACCTGCCCTAATCCATGCCAGGGCGTTTCCTTTACTGAAAAGAAGCTGTGCTTTCCAGTGTTTTCATTAAAATTGATTTCGTGTGACATTTGCGAAGTGTTTTTGGGTGATTAAAATGGCAGGTCTGCAACCGGTTCAGTAATCAAAGAAGTCTCCGCTTCAATCACTGCTTCCGCTTTTTTGGAATGGATCAGATCGATCTTATCCGCGTTGAAATTGATACTTGCCTTTGCATTGCCATTCATGTCGATGTAAGCATTGCACGATAAGCGACCAGTAACTGTCACGATCGCGCCTTTTTTTAATATTTTAAGGATTCCGGTACTCATCCACCAGGCGACATTGATGAATGTGACGAACTCCTTTACCTCGTTTGTTCCTTTTACTTTGTAGCGGTCATTAACAGCAATGGAGAAATTGACGACTTCTTTGTCGCCTTTTACTGTGTTGATTTTTGCATCGGCTGTGATCCTTCCTGTGATTTGCATAAAATGTTTTTTAATTAAAAAAATGTAATGGAGATTTTTTATCAATCCCCTCTCAATACCAATGGAGGGGTTGATAAGAAATCGACAGGATCAGATTTTACCCTCGTCTGCAAAAGAGTAATAAGTGTCTTTGGAGATGATCATGTGATCCATAATTTTAATCTCAAGCAACATTCCTGCCTTACATATATTTTCTGTAAACAAAAGGTCATTTGCGCTAGGATTTACCCTGCCGGATGGGTGATTATGGGCAAGTATAATGCGATTGGCATTAAGTTTAATAGCTGGTAGAAAAACAATCTTGGGGTCTACAATAGTGCTGGTAGTTCCGCCCATTGAAATGTCGAGAAGTCCGAGAACATTACAGGCGGTATTTAAGAAAATCGCTTTTGCATTTTCTATCAATTCAATCTTGTCATGGTTCCAATGTTGCAATAAAAATTCAAAAACATCATTTGAGGATCTTAATAAAGGTCTTTGTGTTGCTTTAATTTTTGATCTGTAAACCAATTCGATTTCACTTACCATGTTCCAATTATTTTCTGAGGGTTGCATACAATATTTTTTTTGTTAATAAGTAGGGAGCGCATCCCCTGTTTAAGGCTGTGCAGGGGATGTGCTCTCTACTGGTTGTAGCAATGAGCGATTTGAAATAGGGTAAGAGATATCAGGGAACAGAACCATGAACGGAGTTATATCGTTTAATTCCAAACTATTTTTTGAAGGCTGGGCAAAAAAAAGCCGC
>NZ_CAMLMJ010000034.1 GCF_946481145.1 uncultured Sediminibacterium sp. | reverse complement strand
GCGTCCCGATGGTACCATCGGGAAGGCCACCGGTTCGAATCCGGTATTCTCCACTTGTCCACCGTCCGCGTGTTGCGCCTACGCTAAAGCTTCAGCGACACGCGGCCAAAGCATTAAGAGGCTATATATATTGTAGCCTTTTTTCTTTCATTGAATTATCTGAGTTGTCAGATTGCCCCTTCATATTGTCTATTTTACATACCACTCTTAACATATTTAGACAATACATTTGTACCTGGAACTGATCATAATCTAAAAAATAAATCAAATGAATAACAACCAAACAATCTTAAAAATGATTTTCGACAGGTGGTATGGTAGCCTGAAAAACTGGAATGATGCACTTAATGCAATTAGTGATGAACAATTGCAACAAGAAATCGCGCCAGGTAAAAACAGAGGTATTTACCTATTAGGGCATATGATTGCAGTACATGATGATATGCTGACCCTATTAGACTTAGGAGATAAATTATATCCCGCTTTGCGGGAACCATTCCTTAGTTCTCCCGATAAAGCAATTGCTGATATACCCTCAGCACAGGAACTAAGGGCTTATTGGACCAACCAATGCGAAGTGTTGAAGCAAAAAATGGATAGCGTAGCCCCTGAAGAATGGTTTGAAAAACATACGGCAGTTTCTGCAGAGGATTTCAGTAAAGAACCACATCGTAATAAATTAAATATCATTTTAACCAGAACAACCCATCTTACGTACCATACCGGGCAATTATTGATGCTGAAGTAAATTCACCAAAGTATTAGCTGGCAGAATTGTTAGTGGTGCTTTATATTCAATTTGAAAATCAAAGAGGCTGACTTAATACAGCCTCTTTTTTGTTTCATTTATTACATTTGGTTATCAAACCTATCTTACATGAAGGATAACTTTATTCAAAGTTTACAGCAACATGTAACTTTAACCGAACAGGAGCTGGCGGTTATTGAAGAACTGTTCAATACCAGGAAATACAGAAAACGACAATATATATTGCAGGAAGGAGAAGTAATGCGTTTCGATAGTTTTGTGTTAAGTGGACTTACCCGCTTGTATGAAGTGGATGAAAAAGGACATGAACATATTGTAATGTTTGGGCCTGAAGGTTGGTGGGTAGGTGATTTGTACAGTTTTTTTGCTGAAACGCCTTCCAGGTTCAATATTGATTGTTTGGAAGACACAGAAGTGATGCAAATTTCAAAAGAAAACCTGGAGACGCTATATAGCAGGGTTCCTAAGATGGAAAGACATTTTCGAATTTTATTACAAAATGCCTATATCGCTTCTACCGCACGCGTAACTTCTTCCCTGATCAAATCTGCCACGGAACGGTATGCTGAATTTATAGAACGTTATCCGGATATCGAACAACGTGTGCCAGATCATCAAATAGCTTCTTATTTAGGTATTACACCACAAAGTCTTAGTCGTATTCGCGCCGGCAGAAAAGAAAGCTAGCCTGACCAATTATTACCATAGGGTAATGCTTTTTTTTAACCTTTGTGATTGTTAGTCGCAACGCTGATAAACAATTTTGTACAATTAAAAAGTACAAAATGAATCGACTAATAATCAGTGTTGTTTATCACAGTCAAAGTGGCCATACTAAACAGTTGGCAGCATTTCTTGCGAAACAACTCGAAAGGAATTATACAACAGTACACCTGCTGGATGCTCAGGCAGCAACGAATAATTTCGAGTTACTGCATAGCTCTCATCTTATTGTTTTTGGCTGTCCAACCTATTTTGGAAATATTCCGGCAGCATTCAAAAAATTTATGGAAGCAACAGGCAGCTTCTGGTATAAACAAACCTGGAAAGATAAACTTGCAGCAGCATTTACCCTATCCTCAACAACCAATGGAGATAAACTAAATACACTGAATTCCCTTTTTCTTTTTGCAGCCCAGCATAGCATGCATTGGATAAGTCTGGGTGTACTACCCCGATACATCAATGATATACAAACGGATGGACAGAACAGGATGGGCTCTTATATTGGCCTGATGGCACAATCTGAAAATGCCATGGATAAAGTTTTGCCATTACATCCTGGTGATCAGCTTACCGCTGAATTATTTGCTGCAAGACTAATAAACGTAGCCACACAATTCAATCAAACTATTCTTCAAACTCAAAAATAGATATATGAAAACATGGTTTTTTCGCACAAACAATTCTTATGCTCCCATAGTGGCCAGAATATTTCTTGCCTGGACATTATTTCCGCACGGTGCACAGAAATTACTGGGGTGGTATGGTGGTTTTGGATTTACAAACAGTATGAAATATTTTACAGAATCCGTCGGACTTCCACCTGTCATAGGTTTTCTGGTTATCATTATTGAATGCTTCGGGCCTTTATTTATTTTATTTGGTTTAGCAACCCGGTTGTGGAGTTTTGCTATTGCAACAGTGATGTTTGGAATAATCGTTACTAATTTCCATACATACTTTTTTATGAACTGGTTTGGTACACAACCACAAGAGGGGTATGAATTTTTTCTACTTGCCATCGGTATAGCACTTTCGTTGGTTATATCAGGGGGAGGAAGATTTTCAGCCGATGCTGTAATCATGAGGAATAAAAGTAAAGCAACATTATAACTAGCGATATTCAGGTTATCAGTAACCCGAAAAACTATTATAATCAAAATATGCCGGAAATCATCCGGCATATTTTTTTGTAAAGATTAGCGTGTACGATTGAATAATTATCGTAAAACAAGCTATGGATGAATCACTTCGGGCATTGCAGAGGTTTTCAACATTCCGTGTATAAGAGTTACCCTCGTTTTAACTATTGCATACTACTTTACATCCGGATTTGGTTCCCGCTCTGCGGGATTAAAAGGGAATCCCGTGAAAATCGGGAACTATCCCCGTAGCTGTTAGCTTCATTAACCTGTTTCATCTACAAGTCACTGTTCCGATATAACGGCACGGGAAGGCAGACAACAGGGAAGTAAGTCAGAAGACCTGCCAACATCAAATTTAATTAGTAACGTAAGCTTTCGGAGGAAAAGCCGGTACTGAAATGACTGTTGCACATTGTGTACTTTTTTTCAGCTATCAGTATTTGCACTGCCGTGAGCATACACAAAAAAGTATGCTATGGAACCTAACAATGAAATTCTCCTAAGGGAGAACAAGGATCGTTTTGTGATCCTACCGATTAACTATCCCGTTATCTGGGAGCATTACAAAAGACATGAAGCCAGCTTCTGGACAGCAGAGGAAATAGACCTGAGTAACGACCTGAAAGACTGGGCATCATTAAATGACGGAGAGCGACATTTTATAAGTCATGTACTCGCTTTTTTTGCAGCAAGTGATGGTATAGTAAATGAAAATCTTGCAGTAAACTTCATGAGTGAAGTGCAATTGCCTGAAGCCCGGTGTTTCTACGGTTTCCAGATAATGATGGAAAATATTCATAGCGAAACCTATGCGTTGCTGATCGATACCTATATCAAAGACCCTGTTGAAAAGGATAAACTATTTCATGCAATTGAAACAATACCTGCCGTTAAAAAGAAGGCAGAATGGGCTCTCCGTTGGATTGAGAATGGAAACTTTGCAGAAAGGCTGGTAGCATTTGCAGCAGTGGAAGGTATTTTCTTTAGCGGAAGTTTTTGTTCCATTTTCTGGCTTAAAAAACGTGGACTAATGCCAGGATTAACTTTTAGTAATGAATTGATTAGTCGCGATGAAGGTCTGCACTGCGAGTTTGCCTGTTTATTGTATGGTATGCTTCAAAAAAAATTATCACAGGAAGAAGTGTATGCAATCATTACAGATGCAGTAAGTATCGAAAAACAATTTATTACAGAAGCATTACCTGTTAACCTTATTGGTATGAATGCGCAGCTAATGCAACAATATATTGAGTTTGTCGCCGATCGCTGGTTGCATGAGCTGGGCTATCAGAAAAAATACCATACCAGTAATCCATTCGACTTTATGGAAATGATTTCATTACAGGGTAAAACCAATTTCTTCGAAAAACGGGTTGGTGATTACCAGAAAGCAGGGGTAATGGGAAATAAAGACACACAAGTGTTTTCTACTGAAGAAGATTTTTAAAAAGAATAAAATAATAACGCTAAATAGCTATTTATGTATGTAATAAAACGAAACGGCAAACGTGAATCCGTAAAATTTGATAAGGTAACAGCACGTATTGAAAAATTATCATACAGTCTTAGTCCAATGGTTAACGTGATTGACGTAGCAAAAAAAACCATTGAAGGAATTTATGAAGGTGTTGCTACCACAGATCTTGATAACCTTGCAGCAGAAACTGCTGCTTCATTAACCATAACACATCCCGACTATGCAATACTGGCATCGCGTATAGCGGTTAGTAACCTTCATAAGAGTACAATTAAATCGTTTTCTGGAACCATGCGAAAACTGCACCAGTATACTGATGCTACAACCGGAAAGAAATTGCCACTGATTGCTGAAGATATAATGCAGGTTATTGAAGACAATGCGGATTTACTGGATAGTACGATTATTTATGACCGTGATTATGCATTCGATTATTTTGGATTTAAAACACTTGAAAAGTCCTATTTACTACGCATCAATGGGAAAGTGGCTGAACGCCCGCAACATATGTATATGAGGGTTGCCGTAGGCATTCACAAGCAAAATATAGATGAGGTTATTAAAACATATCACCTGATGAGTGAGCGTTGGTTTACGCACGCAACACCAACTCTTTTTAATGCCGGTACCCCAAAGCCACAAATGAGCAGTTGTTTTTTACTAACGATGAAAGACGACAGCATAGATGGTATTTATGATACTTTAAAGCAAACGGCAAAAATTTCGCAGAGTGCAGGTGGTATTGGATTGGCCATCCATAATATCAGGGCAACAGGTAGTTATATTGGTGGAACGAATGGAACAAGTAATGGTATTATACCGATGCTTCGGGTTTTTAACGATACAGCGCGATATGTAGACCAGGGGGGTGGCAAAAGAAAGGGTGCATTTGCTATTTACCTGGAACCATGGCATGCAGATATTTTTGAATTTCTCGATCTGCGTAAGAATCATGGTAAAGAAGAACTACGGGCAAGGGATCTTTTCTTCGCACTTTGGATATCTGATCTATTTATGAAACGGGTAGAAGCAAATGAAGACTGGAGCCTGTTTTGTCCGAATGAAGCACCTGGGTTAAGTGAGTGTTGGGGTGCTGAATTCGATGCGCTATATACAGCTTACGAGCAGCAGGGTAAGGCGCGAAAAACAGTAAAAGCCCAGGACCTGTGGTTTAAAATACTGGAATCGCAGATTGAAACAGGCACACCCTATATGTTGTATAAAGATGCTGCCAATAGCAAAAGCAACCAGCAAAACCTGGGTACCATAAAAAGCAGTAATCTCTGTACAGAAATACTGGAATATACCTCTGCGGAAGAAGTGGCCGTATGTAACCTTGCTTCACTGGCGCTTCCGCGTTTTGTATCAGAGGGTAAATTTGATCACGAGAAATTATATGAAGTAACCTATCAGGTTACTAAGAACCTGAACGCGGTGATCGATGGAAATTATTATCCTGTTCCAGAAGCGGAATATTCTAACAAAAAACATCGTCCCATTGGAATTGGTGTGCAGGGGCTGGCAGATGTTTTTATAATGTTACGACTTCCATTTGAAAGTGAGCTGGCACGATTACTGAACAAGAATATTTTTGAGACCATTTATTTTGCTGCCATGACAGCAAGTAAAGATCTGGCAAAGGAACAGGGCGCCTACGAAAGCTTTAGCGGATCACCACTCTCAAAAGGTATATTCCAGTTTGATATGTGGAATGTACAGCCCAGCGACAGGTGGAACTGGGAAAACCTGCGTGCAGAAGTAATGCAATCTGGTGTTCGAAATTCCTTGCTGGTAGCGCCAATGCCAACAGCGTCAACTTCACAGATATTTGGTAATAATGAGTGCTTTGAGCCATATACATCAAATATTTATACGCGTCGTGTTTTAAGCGGGGAATTTATTATTGTAAATAAGCACCTGCTCAAAGACCTTGTACAATTGGGTTTGTGGAATAATACCATGAAGCAAAAAATTATAGCAGCTAACGGGTCTATTCAGCAGATACCAGAAATTCCGGCAGATATAAAAGAGTTGTACAAAACAGTTTGGGAAATAAAACAACGCAGTATTATTGATATGGCTGCCGATCGCGGGGCTTATATTTGCCAGTCTCAATCACTAAATGTTTTCGTAGATACACCCACTATTTCCAAACTCACATCCATGCATTTTTATGGATGGAAAAAGGGACTTAAAACCGGCATGTATTATCTGCGGACTCAGGCAGCAACTCAGGCTGTACAGTTTACGGTAGAGCAACAAATGAATATTGTAACACAAGCAGCAGAGGTGAAAGCAGTGCAAGAACAAATTGATCCCGTTCAGTCGCAAGGTGGCAGTTGTTCTATGCAGGATGGATGTATCAGTTGTGGATCATAATCAAAAATAAATACGATGAAACAGATGGTCTTATTATTGTTGCTGGTAGTAGTTGGTTCGCTATCCTATGGTAATCAATTTGATGGAGAGAAACTGAAAAGATCCTGGTGTGACACAATCCCGGTTATAATACCTGCTAAATTTGAAGATGATTATGGTATCAGGTATGTCATCAATGACCAGATTTGGGTACAGGAACCCTCAACTAAGTACCATATTTTGCGATGGAACAAAGATCAGCAATACCTGATTGCAAAAAATGATCATCAGAATAAATCCGATGCAGGTCTGTATACCCGTATAGATTATATGCGATTCTCTGGTATGGCCCCATATACCTGGGGATTTTGTCTGAGTGTATACAAGGCGGCAACTGATTCAATAGCTGAATTCGGGCCTAATAATACAGATCGGGTAAATCCAAAGAAAGGGTGCAATGGTTTTCCGTTTTCCAGGATGAAACTGGTACAATAAAGGCAGTTTAAATACTCTTTTGGCAAAAAGTGCAGCAAAAGCTGCACTTTTTTTATGGAGGAAAATGGGGATCTCTATCTATAAATGTTAAGATATTGTTAATGCTACAATTGATACCCAACGCTTTTCAATTGTATGAGGGTATTCATATTGTAACAAGCAAACAAAACAAAATAGCATGAAAAACAAACTGATCAACGGAAGCTGGTTAATACTTGTGGTGATAACTTTATTAGCTTCTTGTTCAAAAAAAGAAATACCTGTACCTGTTAATCAAGGGCCTGTTAATAATCCTGTTCCGAATACGCCTCAACCAGGAGGTGGACAGAACCAACCTCTTCGATTAACAATTAAGGTACAGGCTGTAATTAAGATTGGAGATATTATATACGACAGTATACCCGCCAGTTTTACACTCACCAGTTATGATAGTGCTAACCAACCACACATGTTAATGGTTAGACTAAAACCAGGAGTTAATGAAGTTAATATTCCGGCAAACCATATCAGGTATAGATTGGCTGTAAAAGAATGGAACCAGACTGATGAGATGACGCTAGACAGGAACAATATCCAGGAAGATGTAATTTATACCCTTGGTGGAAGCAGGGCAGCAAAAAAGTTACAATATGAAGTGAATGCTGTTTTGGTAAATGGAACCTATCGTGCAGATAGTAAAACCCTCTACCAATACGATGTACAGGGCAAACTGGTGAATGTAACACTATTAAAAAAGAGAAATAATGGAGATATTTATACTGCCTTATCGGAAGATTTAATTTACCAGGGAGGAAAAGTAGTTGAAACTTCCAGAAAGGATGAAACAGGTGTTGAAGTAAGTAAACTCTATATCAGTTATGACCAGCAAGGTAAGATCCGTTCAATGAAACAAGATAAAGCCGGGTCAACTACAGATGCAACAGTTAGCTATAATATTACAGCTGCGGGAGTAGAAACTTTGCTGAAACATGTTGGTGGCCAAAGTTCGGTAGACCATTATATACTGATGAAAAAAGGCAATCAGATCAAGCGTTCATCAGTAGCGTCAAATAATGTTAATGAATGGTCTGAGTACGGATACGATACAAATATTAACCCATATATTCATCTCAACTGGCCCGATATGCTTATGTCGCGTAACTCAAAGAATAATGTTAGCTGGACAGGTAAAAGCTATTTTTCCGGAAACCTGACGCTTGATCCTGTATCATTTAATTATACCTATGACGCAGATGGCTATCCGGTAAGCCTGGTAAAAGTCTTCAGGTCTGCACAAACAGGTACTATCCTAAACACCACAAAAACCACTTATCATTATTAATTACCCATGAACAGAGAACTCATTCCCTGTTCATCTTAGCAGAGATAATTTCGCCAACTAAAAAAAATGAAAGCAATAATAAACATAGCAGTAAGCCTCATTACACTGGCATCTTGCACAGCAGTAAAAGTAGCTGTACCTGAACAATTCAGTACACAGGCAACAGCCATGAAAGTAAAAGGTATCAATGGCTGGAAATTTAATGAACAACTGAGTTTTGGCACTTACGTTACCTCCTCGGTAAAGAGAGGATGGGATTTCTCTAATGGCAGCCGCTTCAGTCGCTTCAGTTTAAAACCAGAAGATATATTGTTGAGTGGGTTTAATATTCATTCAGACAGAGAAAAGTACAATGAAAAGAATCGTTTTCAATATTCTATCCAGGATGCGAGTCTGGTAACTGAAGTGCTGGCGCAGGAAAGCTTTTCTGAAAATCAGATTGTGTACAAATCCAATATCGCCTGGTTGAATGAAATTAAGCGGACCGATAAATACCAATATGCATTCTCAGCAACCATTGTGCCCCTCAATTTTAATAAGGGAGAAGTATGGACACTCACCATGGTGAATGAGTTTGATGCAAAGACCACCAAACAAAAATTATTTGAACGTCCACAGACAAAAGACATTGGATTCGTGACCAATGGAACGGAGAAGATAGAAATTAAACCATTGATGCTCTCTAAACATGTAAACGCATCTGGTAAAGAAGGTAAATTGGTTGGTGGACCAATACTCACCGGTTATGAATTGCGTTGGGATGACGGACTGGTAGGCGTTGTAGACATACTAGATCATAAAATATGGATCGTAAATGACCTTGATCCAAAAGAAAAAATGGTGCTCTCCGCAGTGGCCTCAGCAATATTATTGAAACGAAAACAAGATGTTTATAGTGAATGGAGTAATGGGTAGGGCTATTGGCTGTTAGCAACTAGCCATTAGCCTTTAGCCAATTTTTTAACCTAATACCTAATACCTAACCTCTAAACCCTAATCCCAGCACCCAGTACCTAGCACCCCCTCCAAACGAAAAGCATTGAATGACAACAACAGGTTACGATACAGCATTAATGGTGCAGGAATGCATAGCGAACAAGCGGTCGGCGCAGGAAGCGTTGTATCGGGAGTTCTATGCCTTCGCCATGAAAGTAGCCTTGCGTTATTCGCGTGATGAATTTGATGCAGCAGATATATTGAGTAGTGCATTTGTACGGGTGTTTAAGTATATCCATCAATTCGATCCCGCAAAAGGTTCGCTGCATGCATGGATAAAAAGAATTGTTGTAAACGAGGGATTGGATCACATTAAATCACGCGAACGTTTTAGTGAAAATGTTGAGTTGGAAACCATCGAAGAGCCTGCAATCGATAATAAAGTGTTGCAAAAAATGGGTGCCGATGAAGTAATGAAACTGGTACAGAAGCTACCACCTGCTACACATGCTGTTTTTGTGTTGTATGTGGTAGAAGGGTTTACCCATAAAGAAATAGCCGATCAGTTACAGATTAGCGAGGGTACATCGAAATGGCATTTGAGTGAAGCCAGAAAAAAATTACAACAAGCATTATTAAACCATGAATAATTTAACCACATACGAGCAACTGATTGCAGATAAACTGCAACAACTGCCTGTTCCTGATATGGCAGATGCCATCTGGGCAAGAATAGAGCAGCGCCTCAATGTGGAGATGCCGCTTGAAGATGGCGGCAACAATACCGGAAGCAGTTCACTTCCTGGTTTTCAGTTCCCCGGAAAAGGCATTGTTTTCCTTTTCCTGGCTGCGTTAGTGAGTGTACTCTTTTACCTCAACTATCGCCCAACAAAACAGGGTCAAAAAAATCATACCCCTTCAAACACGAATATCATCAGTATCCCAGTTCAGGACATTTACAAAACCCCGGAAGAAAAATCCGCCGTGCAACCTGCTGAAAGCATGTATACCGACAAAGCAGATCTGCCCATCCAGTATAGCAGGGGCGATAGCTTTGATACGCAAATTCCTGCCTCGTCTACCGAAACAATCAGCATTATCAATGAAAAAGCTACTTTACCTAAGTCTGCACCGGTAATAACCATCGGCCAATCCATCATCCCAAAAAATTTATCACCCATTCAGGATTCCGGTGCTAAAAAAGGGAGAGGGGTAAAAGGAATTGGTACAGATGATTACCGGATTGTACCGGTTAAGAAAGATAGTTTATAATTTGCAGCCGCTTTTTAAATATGGTTATTCAAAGCTTACAAAATGTAACTATACAATTCGAGTTTTAATGCATCACGCCTAATTACCAGACAAACTACCAAGCCCTAAATCACAAGAAAATCGACAGGGTTGCTAACGGATAAGTCAATATTGGTTATATTTGATAGTATCAAATGATACTATCAAATGAACCCACCTTACAGTTTAAATAATGAAATACTTGCCCTTGTAAGCGAAGTGTCTGGAAAGATTGGAGAAATAAATGCCTTGTTTCTTAGCAAACAATCTCCCGAATTAAGGAAACAAAATCGGATTAAAACGATACAAGCATCGCTTTCAGTTGAAGGGAATACCTTAACCATAGATCAGGTAACAGCAATTATTGAAAACAAAAGAGTGATTGGTCCTGCAAAAGATATTCTTGAGGTTACAAATGCAATTTCTCTATATGATCAGCTTAATAAATTCAATCCCTTTCAGGAAAAATCTTTCATGGCCGCACATAAACTTTTGATGCAGGGCTTGATAAAGAATGCCGGACAATATCGGAAATCAGGCGTAGGTATAGTTAAAGGTTCAAAAATCACCCATATTGCTCCGCCAGCTGGAAATCTCCCTTTTTTAATGAAGGAGTTATTTAACTATGTGCAAAAGAGCAAGGAAATAATGCTTATTAAAAGCTGTGTATTTCATTATGAAATGGAATTTATACATCCTTTTTCAGATGGAAATGGAAGAATGGGCAGACTTTGGCAAACGCTTTTATTAATGCAGCAATATCCACTTTTTGAATTCCTGCCTTTTGAAACACTGATAAGTAAAAACCAAAAAAAGTATTACCAGGCACTTTCAACAAGTGATAAAAAAGGTGAGTCCACCGCGTTTATCTCTTTTATGCTACAAATGATAAATGCATCACTCGACGAGTTACTCGATAACCGGCCAGGCCCTATTTCTTATGATGAAAGAATCCAACTATTTCTGGACGCTGGTATCAAGACATTTACCAGAAAAGATTATTTGAACTATTTTAAATTTATTTCTTCGGCTACAGCCAGTCGCGACCTCGCAAGTGCCGTTAAATATGGCCTTATTAAAAAAATTGGCGACAAGAATAAAACAACTTATCTGGTTAAGTAAGAACTTGCAAAGTATTGCTGTCCGGGAAATTTGGCTGCTGGTAACAAGCCGCAAGCCACTGGTAGGACGGAACACAGATTTTCCTGATTTTCAGGATCAATCATGATAAATCTTGAAGATCATGAAAATCCGTGTTCTATTAATAACAGGTATTGCATTTACGGCAATCAATTATTCTAAAATCTTTGTCATCTCTCACGATAGGAAACTAGCAGTTAATTTTCCAGGGCAGCGCTGAGTTATAAGATCATAACAGTAAAACATTTCTTTATTAAATGAGCTAATCAAGCATGTGCGACATTAAGCCCGTATCAAGAAAATGCTCAAATTATTAATTTTCAAAAGACTTAAAAATGAATACCTTCCTTTCATAATAATAACCATGAAAATAAAATCATTCTTCGCAATCATTTTCCTCCTGCAAGTTTTTACCACTCAGGCACAGACACTTAATGTGGGCACATTTAATGTGAGACTGGAAACTTCCAGAGATACCGGAAACCTTTGGACCGACAGGAAAGTTTATGTAGCCAATTTGATTCGTTTTCATGGCTTTGATATATTCGGTACGCAGGAAGGATTTAAAAACCAGTTAGATGATATACAGTCGCAACTGCCAGAATACGAGCGCTACGGCATTGGCCGCGACGATGGAAAGGAAAAAGGAGAACATTCGGCTATTTTCTATAAAAAAGACCGCTTTGATTTTATTAAAGGAGGTGATTTCTGGCTTTCAGAAACACCAGATAAACCAGGCTTTGGCTGGGACGCACGCATCAACCGCATTTGCTCCTGGGTAATGCTGAAAGAAAAGAAATCGAAGAAAACTTTTTATTGCTTTAATGTGCATTACGATCACCAGGGTATGGTAGCAAGAAGAGAGAGCAGTAAATTATTATTAGATAAAATTAAAACCATCGCAGGGAATGCTCCGGTAATTTTAACCGGCGATTTTAATGGCAATTATAGCAGCGAATGGTATCAGCTTATTGCCAATTCAACTACTTTACGCGATACTTACCGCGATGTGAAATATCCTTATGTTAATAATGGTAGCTTTCAAAACTTCGGCAGAAATTTTACCAAAGCCGATATTATTGATCATATTTTCATCAGCAGCCAGTTTTCCGTAAAAAGATGGGGGGTGCTTACCGATTCCTATAATGGAAAATTCCCCTCAGACCACTTTCCCGTTCTGGCCGAGCTTTCCTTTTCGAAATAATTCACCGTTTTTAATGTAATAAATAGGCTGAGGAACCTACTAATTAGTAAATTAGGGTAGTGCATCTATTGTGCATTACAAATTAAAACAATCAGCCATGAACTTTCTTGCCAGCTATGGATGGATATTAGTTGTTGTATTATTGTTCCTGCTATCACTTGTAACCGTGAACCAGGGAACCATTGCCGTAATTACCATGTTTGGTAAATACCGCAGGATATTGCGCCCGGGTCTTAACTTCAAAATACCGGTACTTGAACAGGTGTTCAAAACTGTGAGTATTCAAAACCGTTCTGTCGAATTGGAGTTCCAGGCAGTTACCATCGACCAGGCCAATGTGAATTTTAAAAGTATGCTGCTTTATTCTGTGATTAACCAGGATGAGGAATCAATTAAAAATGTTGCATTCAAATTCATCAGCGACAGAGACCTGATGCAGGCATTGATCAGAACGGTAGAAGGTAGTATCCGTTCCTTTGTGGCCACAAAGCGCCAGGCTGAAATACTATTGCTCCGTAGAGAAATAGTGGAATTCGTAAAAGAACAAATCGATATCTCCTTAGAAAGCTGGGGTTACCATTTGCAGGATCTGCAAATCAATGATATCACTTTCGATGCACGTATCATGGAAAGTATGAGCAAAGTGGTGGCTAGTAATAACCTCAAAGCAGCCGCAGAAAACGAAGGACAAGCATTGCTCATTACAAAAACAAAAGCAGCAGAAGCTGAAGGTAATGCCATCAAAATAGCCGCTGAAGCAGAAAGAGAAGCTGCCAGACTTCGTGGACAGGGAGTAGCATTATTCCGCGAAGAAGTGGCACGTGGTATGAGTCAGGCAGCAGAACAAATGAAACAAGCCAATCTCGATACCAATGTTATTCTATTCAGTATGTGGACAGAAGCCGTGAAAAACTTCGCGGAATACGGCAAAGGCAATGTCATCTTCCTCGATGGCAGCGCCCAGGGCATGGATAGAACGATGCAACAGATTATGGCGATGATGAAAACCAAAAGCTGAATAGGATGTCAGATGTCAGATGTCAGATGGCAGATTTTTGATCTTTGATTCTTTGGTTTCTGGTTATTGGAAGCTTTCGAATTAAAAAGGATCAACAATCACAAATCAGTAATCTACTTTCCCAAATCAAAGATCAAAGAATCAAAAATCTGACATCTGCCATCTGCGATCTGCCATTGTTAACGCCTCGTGAAAATCTGGGCACTGGTGTCACTTATGTGCAAAAGCTTTCATAAAAAGCTTGCTTGGGGTAATTTTATTCACATGCACGTCTTTCTTTTGCGTTAGGGTCTAATTTTAACCTAACCCAAATTACCCGGTATGTTTCAATTACTGCAGTCAGACACTTTACAACAGGTAGCAGGTAGTGTTGCCGCAACAGCAGAAAAAATATCTATGTGGAGCCTCCTTCAAAAAGGTGGCTGGATCATGTATCCCTTGTATGCCTTGCTTGTAGCGGCCATTTTTGTATTTGTGGAAAGACTGATGGCTATCCGCAAAGCATCGAGAATAGAGCCGAATTTTATGAATATTATCCGTGATAATATTATGTCTGGCAATGTTCAGGCCGCAAGAAACCTGGCTCGCAACACCAATAACCCTGTTGCCAGGATGATTGATAAAGGTATTCAGCGTATCGGGAAACCCCTGGATGCTATTGAGAAGAGCATGGAAAATGTGGGTAAACTAGAAATGTACACGATGGAAAGAAACCTGAATATCCTGTCGCTCATAGCCGGTATTGCCCCTATGTTCGGGTTCCTGGGTACCATTGTTGGTATGGTGCAGTTGTTTTATGGGATCGCTTCAACAGGTGAATACACACTTAACACCATCGCCGGAGGTATCTATACGAAAATGATTACCTCAGCAACCGGTTTAATTATTGGTCTGATTGCCTATGTAGGTCATAATTTCCTGAGTACACAAATCGATAAAACGGCCAATAAAATGGAAGCAGCCAGTGCTGAATTCATTGATATACTCCAGGAACCTACCCGTTAATCTTACCTATCTAAACAGATAATATGAATATCAGAAAGCGATTAAGAACCCATCCGGAAATGCATACAGGTGCTTTGAACGACATCCTGTTCATTCTCTTATTGTTCTTTCTGATCGTTTCTACACTTGCAAACCCCAATGTTATCAAGGTTTCCAACCCCAAAGCAAAAAGCGATACACGCGCAAAACAAACAGTGGTGGTTACCGTTGATAAGGACCAAAACCTCTACATAGGCTCTCAGCGCACAACACTGGAACAACTGGAACCTGAATTAAAAGCATTCCTTTCAAAAGAAACAGAAAAGCCATCAGTAGTTATTAATGGCGACAGTACTTCCCATTTAGGCACAGCCATCAAAGTAATGCAGATCATCAAAAAACTAGGAGCAACGCCGGTAATGGCGGTTGATAATTCGGGGCAATAGGGGGAGAGCTGCAAGCCGCAGGCTACAGGCTTCAAGCTTAGATTGGTGCTTGTTATGGGCTTATTGCTATTAATTGAATAAATAGGCGCTATTCAATACCATAGATATCCCCGGGAAATTTAACCGCGAGTAGTTGGTGTCGCGTATGATGATCCGTGTTCTATAAATAGCAGATAGTGCATTTACAGCAACCGAATATTTCTTTAAGCAACTGACTTTTAATTTTTTTAATTCGCACCCCCCCCATTTTATTTCCATTAAATGCAGAAAGCCCATAACAAACACCAATCTAAGCTTGCAGCCTGCAGCTTGTAGCTTGCAGCTCAAAAAGTTACCATCACCATCCTATCATTCTCATGCAAGTCTTTTCTGAGTCTTGTTTGATATCCGGATGATTCAAATAGTTGGCATACTTCCTTGCCTAATACCTGGTTTATCTCAAGAAATATTTTGCCTTTTTTGCTGAGGTGTTGCTTTCCGAATGCTGCAATTTTTTTGTAGAATATCAAGGCATCATCATCTGGTACAAATAATGCTAAATGAGGTTCGTGATTCACTACATGCTGCGCCATGGAGCTTTGTTCCGATTGTTTGATATAAGGTGGGTTACTTACAATGATATCGTAATTGGATAAAGCAGACCAGTTAGCTTCATCAAGAAAGTCTACCTGTTTAAATGTGATGCCTGCATCAAGTTCATGGGCATTTTGATGGGCAATACTGAGGGCTTCGGCGCTTACATCGATCGCTTCAACCTGCCAGAGGGGGAATTCCTTTTTTAATACGATGGGTATACATCCCGATCCTGTTCCTATATCAATTACCCGTTGCGGCTCTGAATTAGCCACTGCTTTGATCCATTCAATTAGTTCTTCTGTTTCTGGCCGGGGTATCAGTGTATGTTCATTTACTGAGAACCTAAGTCCGGCAAACCATGCTTCACCCAATACATACTGAACTGGCTTGCCTTCAGACAAATCATTTGCAAAAGCAATAAGCTGAGCCTTTTGTGTGTCATTCAATAATTGCTGTTTAGCAATAGCTCTTTCGGTACGGTTCATGCCTGTCAGGTTTTCCAGCACCATATTACAAATCTGTGCTGCCTCCCTGCTGTCGTACAGTGATTGAAGGGTGTTCTGCAAAAGGTCTTTGGCCTCAGAAACTGTCATGCTGCAATGTTAAGCAGCATTTGTCTATTTTTGTCTATTCAGATGACCGATCTTCACGAAGTATATATGCATCGCTGTATTGCCCTTGCCCAACTGGGTGCAGGCTTTGTTGCACCCAATCCGATGGTAGGTGCGGTGCTTGTGTATGAGAACAGGATCATTGGCGAAGGCTGGCATAAGCAATATGGTGGTCCGCATGCAGAAGTAAATTGTTTGCAAAATGTAGCAGAAGCCGATCGTCATCTTATTCCCTTATCTACTTTATACGTTTCTCTCGAGCCCTGTGCTCATTTTGGTAAAACACCTCCCTGTACAAACCTGATACTTGAAAACAATATTAAAAAGGTTGTGGTAGGATGCAGGGATCCATTTGAAGCAGTTAATGGAAAAGGCATAGAACAATTGCGCAAAGCAGGGGTGGAAGTGATTGTTCCAGTGCTTGAAGAAGCTTGTACTAAACTCAATAAACGATTTTTCAGTTTTCATTTATTGAAGCGACCCTATGTTCTGTTGAAATGGGCACAAACTGCCGATGGTTTCATGGCGGCAGCTTCTGAAAAAAGACTTTTAATAACTCACTCAGATACCAACCGGATTGTGCACCAATGGCGCGCAGAAGAAGCGGCAATACTGGTTGGAACTAGCACTGCAGCAAAAGATGATCCGGAACTGAATAACCGATATTGGTATGGCCATCACCCAATGCGTATGGTTATCGATCGACAACTCAAATTGAGATCGGATTTAAAGCTATTTAAGGATGATCATCCGGTGATTGTTTTCAATGAAATAAAAGAAGAAAAGGTTAACCAGATTCATTATGTAAAACTGAATACAGAGAAATCCTGGGTGTCACAAATACTGGCATATTGTTATGAACATAAACTACAAAGTATTTTAGTAGAGGGCGGAGCTTCCTTATTACAGTCTTTCCTGGAAGAAGGTGTTTGGGATGAAATACGTACCATTACCAATCAGGCATTAACAATAGGAGATGGTCTGAAAGCCCCGGAAATAAAAGAATTGACTTCAAATGAATTTATACGAATGGGCAACGATGAAATAAGGTTTTATCACAATGATCAATCGCTTACATTATGATCGCGTACCTGATTGGCAGTATTGTATTAACAAGCTATCTTACTTTATCCTTCAAAGCTTGTGAGCAGTTCCGGGTGAATGTATTCCAGGCCATTGTATTTAATTATATCACCTGTGTTATAACAGGTTCTTTTGTAAACGGCTCCTTTCCTGTTCATGCAGCAAATATTGCTATGCCCTGGTTTAAATGGGCCTGTATTATGGGGGCAATGTTTGTAAGTATCTTCAATGTGGTTGCACTTACGGCACAGAAAAACGGAGTGGCTGTTGCATCTGTTGCCAATAAACTATCGCTGATCATACCGGTTATTTTATCTGTTTATCTGTATAACGAAACCGTTGCCGGCTGGAAAGCTGCTGGCGTAATACTCGCTTTGATCGCAGTGGTATTTACCTGTTATGCAGAAAAGAAAAATGATGCAAATAAACCAGGTCTGGATTTGATGGTATATATATGGCCACTCATTTTATTTTTGAGTAGTGGATTGCTTGATGCGCTGATTAACCATGTTCAGATTACTTATATAAATGAGGCAAACAATAATGATTACCTGGTGAGCTCCTTTTTCTCAGCAGCCACCATCGGGTCATCAATTTTATGCATTCAGTATATCAGGAAGAAACAAGTATTTCAATGGAAGAACCTGTTGGCCGGTGTGATGATTGGGATACCCAATTACTTTTCTATCTGGTGCCTCATGCATTACCTGAAAGAAAGTCCCTGGCAAACAAGTTCCAGTATACCGGTAAACAATATGGGGATTGTTTTATTCAGTGCAGTAGTTGCATGGGTATTATTCAAAGAACGTTTATCAAAGATTAACTGGTTGGGCGTAGCATTGTCATTACTGGCAATTTACCTGATCGCATTTGGAGATCAATTATGACAACACAAGACTATTACCAAACCATTGATAAACCTGGCTTTGCAGAGTTTAAGGACCGCGGAAGCCGTTTCCTGGCTTATGCATTTCCCATATCAGGGGTGGATGATTTTAAACAACAAATGCAAGTCCTGAAGAAAGAACATCCCAAAGCAGTACACCATTGTTTTGCTTACCGCATAGGAATTGATGGTAATTTGTTCAGGGTGGGCGATGATGGAGAACCTGCAGGTTCTGCCGGTAGACCTATACTTGGACAAATAGACAGTAAAGAACTTACCGATCTGGGAATAATAGTGGTTCGTTATTTTGGTGGTACATTACTTGGCGTACCCGGATTAATCAATGCCTATAAATCGTCCGCAGCAATGGCATTGCAGCTTGTGCCAGTTATTCAAAAACCAATAGAAGTATTATACGACCTGCAGTTCGATTATACAAGAATGAATGAAGTGATGGTATTGGTTAAGCAATATAACTGCTCGGTGATATTACAGGAAATGCAATTGTTTTGTCATCTCCGTATAGGAATACCCAAGGCTAGACTTGAAGATATCCTGTACAAACTAAAAGAGTTGCATACAGTAGAAGTAACAAAAACTAAGAGCCTGTTTAAGATATAATCTACTAGTTTATTATGAGCTATTTTCGAGCGAACCAAGGCGAATTTTGCAGCCATAGTCTAAACGCCTAAGGCGAAAAATTCAACGAAGGTGCAGCCGAAAAGAGCCATAAGAAACTAGTAGATTATATTTTAAACAGGCTCTAAGCTTTCCCGGTAAGTTTATACGCAAGTAAACCAACAATTTCTTTCAGCAAATAGGACCATTCCTTCAACAATTCTGCTTTGGGCATTAATATGTCATCAGGTGAAAATTTATCTTTCACTACCCTGAAATCGCCAGGGAATGTAACAAATGGAATTCCCGCTTTTTTAAATACTGCTGCTGATCTGCGGATATGTTGTGCAGAGGTAATCAGGAGAAAAGGGCCTTTTAGGTTGAGCGAGTCTATTATTTTTTTACTGAAAATTGCATTCTCATAAGTGTTCCTGGATGCTGGTTCTATAATGATGTCCTTTTCAGGAATGGCATTGTCGAGGAATGCTTTTTTAAGGAATACAGCTTCAGCAGGGTAATCATACAACAAAGAGCCACTTCCTCCAGTAACCAATATCTTTTTAATTTTTCCGGTATGGTATAAATTAGCGGTTTGTATGAATCTGTCTGATGCAGTACCAAAATATCCTTCATCTGTATGATCAAATTGAATCATTCCTGTTAAGAGTATTCCAACATCAAATGTATCCTGTGCATTAAGCACAGTTTTAGCAGGCTGCCAGGCCAGGTTAGCTTGTTTGTAAAGCCATGGGTTGGTAAACACCAGTGTTATTACAATAGTAATAATGATTAATCGCCTTTTCAGTATCGCTGATTTAGCAAAAGCAATCCATACCAATAACAACATCACCCAAGTAAATGGAATCAGCAGAAAGTATAATAATTTCGATAGGATGAAAAACATAAGCAGGGGGAAAATAAGGAATAAGAAACAGAGAAATAAGGAATAAGAAATGATTTTTTTTAAATACCCATAACTAATACCTACTTCCTTATTTCTTATTTCTCTGTTTCTTATTCCTTATTCCTTATTTCTTATTCTCTAAACCTCTCACTTACAACCAGCTCCTTGCTTCCCTGGCTGTAGGTATAGAAGCCTTCTCCTGATTTTACACCAAGTTTGCCGGCGGTTACCATATTTACGAGTAATGGGCAGGGGGCATATTTTGGGTTGCCGAATCCTTCGTGTAGAACCTGTAAAATACTCAGGCAAACATCAAGTCCAATAAAATCTGCCAGTTGCAGTGGGCCCATTGGGTGAGCCATGCCTAGTTTCATGATGGTGTCGATGGCTTCCACGTCGGCAATGCCTTCATACAAACTACAGATGGCTTCATTGATCATGGGCATCAGTATTTTGTTGGCGATGAAACCGGGATAATCATTTACTACACAGGGTACTTTACCCAGTGTTTTACTAAGTGCTACAATTACATCACTTACTTCTTTACTGGTGCCATAGCCATTGATTATTTCTACCAGTTTCATTACCGGAACCGGATTCATGAAATGCATGCCGATTACTTTTTCAGGCCTGTTGGTAGCAGCAGCAATTTTGGTGATAGAAATAGACGAAGTATTAGAAGCAAGTATAGCATGCGCAGGTGCTGCAGCATCCAGTTGTTTAAAGATGTTTAATTTAAGTGCCACATTTTCAGTAGCAGCTTCAACAACAAGGTCGGCATCAGCCACACCTTTTGCAATATCGGTTTCAGTTTTTAGCAGTGATAAGGCAGATGTTTTCTGATCCTCTGTAAGTACGCCTTTGCTAACCTGTCTGTCGAGGTTCTTAGCAATCGTTTGTAAAGCTTTCTCCAGTTGAGCGGCATTCAGGTCTATGAGTTGAACAGTAAAACCACTTTGAGCAAATACATGTGCAATACCATTACCCATGGTGCCTGCACCAATTACACTTACATTTTTTATAGACATAATCAATCGTTTAGAAACGCAAAGGTAAACCCGGCGGGACTTATTCCGGAAAAATTAAAAAAAGTTAGTAATTGGAAGATAGGGGTTAGGTGTTAGGCGTTAGGTGTTAGTATTAGGGGTGCTGGGTGCTGGGTACTAGGTAGGATGTTTAAAGACTAACACGCTCCCGACACCTAAGACCTAACACCTAAAACCTAATGCCTAATGCCTAATGGCTAATAGCTAACAACCGCTAATTCTTCCGCTTAAAATCACCTCTTTTCCAGGCTTTAATGAAATCAGCCCAGGCAGCGGGGTTCAGGATATTCATGGGAGGTAGCTGGCCAGAATAATAGTATTTATTGGCCTGTTGGCGTAATTGGTAGTTGATGGCTTCTCTTCCATCAGCAGGTAAACTATTGATCAATATTCTGCGTTGGGCTTCGTCGGTATTTTTACGGGCTATTTCGTAAGAGTCGTCCGGTATTTTATTATTCACAAAATCACGCTCAAATTGTTCCCTTGTGGGTCTTGGTTTTAAGATAGTTGCGGGGAGATAGGCCGTATCACTAACCAGTAACTGGATAACACTGTATTGATTATCAGTTAAATTAAGCGGTATTTCTATGCTCCTGTTTTTAAAGCCGATACAGGAAAAAGTAATTCTATCGCCTTTGAGCACTGCAATGGAGAAAACACCATCCGGATTGGTAATGGTACCCCTTCCTTTTCCTTCTACAATAATGCTGGCAGATGGAATGGCGCGAAGACTATCAGCAGTCATCACCACACCATATAATTGTATTACAGAATCCCTATATGCATTCGGAGTTTGCTGCGCAGTGGCTTTATAACTGGCTATTAATCCGACAATACAACAAAAAGAAATGCGTAGCAATACTTTCATCCGTTCATTTTTATTGTTTTTTGGTCAGATATAACGCTGAATTGATGCTGATCCTTATGAGGATAATCTTGCATGAGCGTTTCTTCTTTACAAAAATACAAAGGGTTTTCCCAAAATCGACAACAACTGGCTTTTCATATTGCTGAAAACAACATGAATTCTGACAAAGTAAGGCAGCGAGCGGTTAACTTTGCATCCTCATTGATTTTTTTAACAAAAACTTGCGTGATGACCGAAGCTGCAATTCTGAATGCCCTGAGTAATGTACAAGAGCCAGATTTAGGAAAGGATTTAGTAACACTGAATATGGTGAAAGATATTCAGATAAATGATAATAATGTAAGTTTCACCATTGTACTCACAACACCTGCCTGCCCCATGAAAGATATGATGCGCACGGCCAGTGAAAATGCCGTTAAATTATTGGTGAATAAAGAGGCAAATGTTACAGTGAATTTCACTTCAAATACATCAACTACCCGAAAAGATAACCAGCAGGTTTTATCTGGTGTTAAGAATATCATTGCAGTAGTAAGTGGTAAAGGTGGTGTTGGAAAAAGCACAGTTTCCGCCAACCTCGCACTTGCATTGGCAGAAGGTGGCGCAACTGTTGGATTGATGGACGCAGATATCTATGGTCCAAGTGTACCCATTATGTTTGGTGTTAGGGGAGAAAGACCTATGATGAAAGAGGTGAATGGAAAGGGCATGATTGTACCACTTGAAAAGTATGGCATTAAATTAATGAGTATCGGATTGCTGGTTGATGAAAAAAATGCAGTGGTATGGCGCGGTCCAATGGCCAGCAGTGCCATCAGACAATTTGTTACTGATGTAGATTGGGGCGAACTCGATTATCTCGTAATTGATATGCCACCCGGTACCGGTGATATTCATCTTACCCTCATGCAAACTGTACCCGTTACAGGTGTGGTAATAGTTACTACTCCGCAAAATGTAGCATTGGCTGATGCCAAAAAAGGTATCGCTATGTTTGGACAGGCACAGATCAATGTACCTATTATTGGTCTTGTTGAAAATATGGCCTATTTCACTCCGGCCGAACTGCCGGATAATAAATACTACCTCTTTGGAAAAGATGGTGGTAAAAACCTCGCTGAAGAATATGATCTTCCTTTCCTTGGACAAATTCCTTTGGTGCAAAATATCCGTGAAGGGGGCGATGCAGGCATTCCAGCCATGGCTGGTTCAGATGAACTGAGCAAGGCAGCATTGCGTAGTTTTGCGGCCAATGCGGTGAGAAATATTGCCATCCGCAATGCCAGCATACCGCAAACAAAGCCGGTTCAGGTAATGTAATAAACGGATACATGAATTTGGTATAAACGGTGCTTTGATAATGCCTTACTTTAATAGCTTTGGCGTCTTAAAAATTCAAGCAGATGTACCATCTTCCTACCTACCAGGAAAAAGACCAGGCACGTATTGTAGCATTTATGCGGGAATATCCATTTGCAACATTAATGGGTGTTTCTTCAGAGCAACAACCTGTTGCAACGCAAATACCCATATTGGTAAAGGAAAGAGATGGGCAACTATTTTTGACTGGTCATATAATGAAACAAACAGACCATCACAAAGCTTTTCTGGAAAATAGTCAGGCATTGGTTTTGTTTAATGGACCTCATACTTATGTAAGTGCCAGTTGGTATGAAAATAAGCAGCAGGCTTCTACCTGGAACTATATGACCGTTCATGCCAGAGGTGTTATGCACTATCTGCCGGATGAAGCCTTGCCGGCAATGCTGGATGAACTCACTGCTCATTTTGAAAACAATCCCAATTCGCCATCACTCTACAAGGAATTACCAGGGGAATATCTACAAAGACTCATGAAAGCTATTGTTGCTTTTGAGATTAAAATTGAAAAAGCCGATGCCATTTTTAAGCTGAGTCAGAACAGGGATGAAAACAGTTTCGGACAAATCATTCAAAAGCTGCAAACTGGCGACTGCGACGCACAAAAAGTTGCGGAAGAAATGAAGAAAATACAGCCATCCCTATTTTAAGGTATTTTAGGTTTTAAACAGGCTCTTATACTGGGAAAAAACTATTTTAGTAAAAAGCCAGTATCATGAGAAAGCTATTCCTGCTATTAATCGTCGCCTGTTATTTCATAAATGCAGATGCCCAATTAGTTGGACTTGTTGGTGGGAGGGAAGTGAGAACCGCTAATCCAAAAGACGGAGGATCTGCGGGTATGTCGCCCTCGAAAAATATCGTTGAAAATATTGCGTCATCAGGAAGCAATACCAATTTTTTAATGTTGTTACAGTCTGGTGGACTAACGGAAAAGTTATCCGGACCAGGGCCTTACACCGTTTTTATGCCATCTTCAGATGCTTTTGCAAAAATTCCCTCAGCTAGTATTAGCTCGCTCACAGAAACGGAGAATAAAAAGAAGCTTACAGACTTACTGAATTTCCACATCGTTGCGGGCCGTTTGGATGCGGCAAGTCTTTCAGCGATGGTAAAAGATGCCGACGGAACCGCCACGCTTACAACACTTGCAGGAATACCGCTTACCGTTACCAAAAAAGGTAAAAAGTTGATTATATCAGATGGTAAAAATTTAAAAGCAACCATTCAATCTGCAGATATTGAGCAGTCGAATGGGATAATTCATGTGATTGATAAGGTATTGATGGCGCAATAATATGGATTCTATCCGGACTTAAATTTAGCTTCTAGCTGCTAGTCTTGTCTTGGGCGAGATGGTGCTTATTATAGACTTTCTGCTATAAATGGTATAAATGTGTAGGCACGCATATGATGGAACACAGATCTTCATGATTTTCAGGATTTATCATGATAGATCTTGAAAATCATGAAGATCTGTGTTCTATTAATAGCAGGTAGTGCATTTACCGCAACCAAATATTCCTATAAGCAACTAACTTTAGGTTTCCCCCTTTTTTTAATTCCAATATAGCAGAAAGCTTAAAATAAGCACCCATCAAGGCTTGTAGCTTGCAGCTTGCAGCCTGTGGCTTGCAACTGCTTTTCTATTTGAAACTCCGCCAATTTATTGCAACTTTGCCGCTACGGTATGAAAAAAATTATTATCACATTAGATGGCTTTTCTTCCTGCGGTAAAAGCACATTGGCGAGGCAGCTTGCCAAAGAACTGAATTATGTGTTTATCGACAGTGGTGCCATGTATAGGGCCATCACTTTGTATTTTATCAGGCAGCATATTGATTGCAATAATACTGAACAGGTGAAGCAGGCATTGTCTGAAATAAACCTCTCATTTGAATATAATCCGCGTACCGGACAGAGTGATATGTATTTGAATGATGAAGATGTAGAGTTGCTTATTCGTGAGATGGTAGTGAGTGAAAGGGTAAGTGAAGTGGCCGCTTTGAAAGAAGTACGGGAATTCGGTGTTGCACAGCAGCAACTGATGGGTACCAAAAAGGGGATCGTGATGGATGGACGTGATATCGGCACCACCGTATTCCCCAATGCTGAACTGAAAATATTCGTTACCGCCGACCCGGCTGTTAGGGTAGAAAGGAGGTTCAAGGAGCTCTACGAGAAAAATCCGGCGATAACCATTGAGGAAGTGAAGCGAAACCTGGAAATGAGGGATTATGTGGATAGCAACCGGGAGTTTAGTCCACTCAGACAGGCCGAAGATGCCGTGGTATTAGATAATAGTGAGCTTACCCGGGAAGAACAACTTGAAATCGCCCTGAAATGGGCCAGGGAAAAAATAGGTCCATAGTCCATGGTCCATAGTCCATGGTCTATCGTCTGTTGAATATTGTCTATAGTATAAGGTCTATGGTCTATGGTCCACGGTCCTCGGACTTCGGACTTCGGACTTCAGACCTCGCTCCTCGCTCCATTTCCCCAAAATTCCCTATATTGCAAAAAAAAAGGGTCCCTCCGTGGAAACGGAACGACCTCTACGATTGCTTGCCATACGAAAACTCTTTGGGATTTTATTCCCGGTATTTTGAACGCTTAATGCGTTGATTGCGATTGTTTGTCTTTTCTCTTCGATTGCCTTGCCGTATGAAATACGATTGCTTATCTGATGTAAAAGTAACATGAAGAATAAATGTAAAAAAGACAAGTTTAACCTTGTTTTTTTACGTTAAAAATGGTTTTTCTTGTCTGGAATGCTCGATTTTATTGGGTTTCCGGTTAAAATTGATATGATGCCCAACCGTTCGCAGGATCCTTTGTTTCAGCTTATAAAGTCGCTCCAGAAATCGGAAAAACGACATTTCAAACTATATATCAAACGAAATTCGGCCAAAGACGACCTTAAAATCATCCAGCTTTTTGATGCATTGGAGAAAATGGTTGAGTTTGATGAAAAAATACTCCTCAAAAAACTGGCAGGCATTGAAAAGCCACAGTTGGCGAATCTGAAGACCCATTTATACAAACAACTGCTTTCGAGCCTCCGCTTGCTGAAAAGTGCCGAGAGTATTGATATGCAGTTGCATGAACAGCTCGATTATGCCCGTATTCTGTACAATAAGGGTTTATACCACCAGAGCCTTAAGATACTCGACCGGGCAAAAGATATGGCCCATCAGTATCATCAGGATAGCTTTTTGATACAGATCATTTCCCTCGAAAAGAAAATAGAAACCCTGCATATTACCCGCAGTATGCAGGATAGGGCAGAACAACTGACCCTTGAAGCGAACCAGGTAAATGAAAAACGACGGGTAATTACCCAGTTATCAAACCTGGCTTTGCAATTGTATAGTTGGTATGTGAAAAATGGACATGCAAGAAATGAAGCAGAAGAAAAAGGTATCAAAGAGTTTTTTAAATCACAGTTGCCACCAGATGTATGGCAGATGGATGGCTTCTATGAAAAACTGTACCTCTACCAAAGCTATTGCTGGTATGCATTTATTCGCCAGGATTTCCTGATGTATTATCGCTACAGCGAACAATGGTTAAATCTTTTCGAAAAAGAACCGGCTATGATTGAAGTTGAGACAGGGCATTACATCAAAGGACTACACAATTTGCTGAATGCACATTTTGATCTTCGCAATTATAAAAAGTTCAGAGAAACACTGGAAAAATTTGAGTCATTCGCCGATACCGATTTACCCAACCAGCACGATATTTTCCGGGTACATAGTTTTATCTATATCACCAGTGCAAAACTTAATCAGCACCTGATGCAGGGAAGTTTTGCTGAAGGACTAAAACTGGTTCCTCAGATTGAAGCGCAGATTGCGGAGAATATGCTGTTTATAGATCAACATCGGATATTGGTGTTTAACTATAAAATTGCTACACTGTATTTTGGTAGTGGCGATTATGATACCTGTATCGATTATTTGCGACGTATCATCAACGACCATGTAGACCTCCGCAACGATTTACAATGTTATGCCCGTCTGCTGCACCTTATTGCACACTATGAATTAGGAAATGCTGAACTGATTGAAACTTCTCTGATAAAATCTGTCTATCGCTTTATGGCCAAAATGGAGAACCTGACGGTGGTAGAAGAAGAAATGTTCCGATTCCTGCGTAACTCCTTCCAGATGCCAGCTAAAGAAGTGAAAACAGCCTTGAAAGATTTTCTGAAAAAGATAAAACACTACGAAAAGAGTCGCTTCGAAACCAGGGCCTTCGCTTACCTCGATGTGATTTCATGGGTAGAAAGTAAAGTCTACGGAAAATCGATGAGTACGATTATTCATGATAAATACCTGGGGAGTAAGAGGCGTTAGGGGCTATTAGCCTTTAGCTTTTAGCAATTAGCTTTTTGTGTTTTGACCTAATACCTAGCACCTAATACCTAACACCAAAAAGCTAAAAAAAGTGCCCAGGACTGGATTCGAACCAGCACACCCGTGAAGGCGCTGCGACCTGAACACAGTGCGTCTACCAATTTCGCCACCTGGGCAGTGGAAAGGATGTCCGCCAAAGGCGGATAAATCTGATTCAGGGCTGCAAATATAATAGCGGTATGGCTATCTGCAAAGTAAATTTTAGAAAGGGATTGTAAAGAGTGGAGCCATTGATGAACGGGGAAATTTGTATATAGTAAAAAATTGCCAAAAACTTATGAATTAGACTACTATTCAGCGCATTTTTGAAATTACAAACACCTTGTGTTCATGACATAAATAGGAGGAATTCCTTTACCCCGGAGGGGTTGCACATGTTAGCACAAGAAATCATTCTCACGTCTCCCTACCCCGGAGGGGTTACACATGTTAGCACAAGATGTCATTTTATTTCTCCTTACCCTGGAGGGGTTGCACATGTTAGCACAAGAAATCATTCTCACGTCTCCCTACCCCGGA
>NZ_CAMLMJ010000033.1 GCF_946481145.1 uncultured Sediminibacterium sp. | reverse complement strand
GCGCAGGCCGGTAGCGCACCTGGTTTGGGACCAGGGGGTCGCAGGTTCGAATCCTGTCTTCCCGACATAGCCCTCCATAGCATTAGCGACGGAGGGCTTTTTATTTAAAGGCCTCGACCTCCATAGCTTCAGCGACGGAGGTTTGATGTCGGATTTTTAGAGATGCTACTAAAGTGAAACTTTTGGAAAGTTTTTACTCAATCGAGTGTGAGTACATTTGTAAATCAAAATGAGATAATATGAATAGCGGTACTTAGAGATTGTATGATCTAACTGAAATCTATTATGGGCTGTATTCAAATCAACAATGCCAATATGTAGTATTCCATTAACAGCGCCCTGTAACTAAAATCTGTTTATGAAAAGTATATCATATTTATTAAAGTTGCTTTTACTAGGATTTCTAATTGTTCCACTGGCATTTAGCTTACTTACCAGTACCATCGAATTCTATACGGCTCCGGAAATAAATTCAGATTATGAGACTTTTAAAAAGCAATGGGCCACTTTTTTTTCAAGATATTTTTGGTTTACAATTAGTTATTATAGTTATTTCTTCTTTTTTGGGTTATTATTTTTTGAATATGTAAAACTTGTAATGAAAAGTTTTACCACCAAAGATTCAATCAGTTTTAAAGTAGGTACTAATTTTATTTATTTCGTTCTATTTCAGTTCACTGCGTTAAAAATTACAAATATTAACTCAGACTTATTCCATTATGGAAATACAAATCTTAAGATTGTTATACTTGCTTTAGTTACAAGTGTTTTGTTTAGCTGGATATATCATTTACTTTTTAGAAAAAGTAAATGACAGGTTGAAGCTTCGTAAATTTTTCACTTTACGCTAAAGGGTTTTGAAATTTAAAGATTTAATTGATAGTTAGCATTTGTGAAAACGCAGATGGCTGTCCGAAGGCCCCCTTTGGTGATGTAGAATTTATCGGGATGCTGCTAATGTGAAACTTTTGGAAAGTTTTAGAACTTTCCAAAGTAAGTGTTCAAAAAAGTATATCCTCCTGCTAAGCTTAATGGCTTGATAAATAATATGTATACACAATTGGAGGAAATAAAATGCAAGAAACCATGTTCCGATTCATCTTAAAGTTTGCATAACCTGTTGGTTTACCGGATTGATCTTCTTTTTCATTTATCAGAAAAAAAGGAACTACTACATTAAGCGTATCATTTTGTGGACGGATCCAATTATTTGCTGTTGCACGGATTGCTTCTTTGGCAATACTGGAAATTTGATCGGTTTCTCCATATAACTCCTCAACTATAAAATCTCCTCTATGAGGTAATGATATCTTAAAGAAGAAGAAACAGTCCGAAATAGGCTTAACCTTATTACGGAGGTTTTTTGAAAGATGCTTATCCAGTGAATCAACTCCCCCTATATATACTAATCCCGTTGAATGATCCAATTTATTTTGTGCTTTTACGGGTAACGAATATGTTATGACCACAACCCCAATCAAGAACAAAATAAGTCGCATGATTATATATTTTAAAGTTATTACTAGCCGATACTGCTTTTAACAGGTTCCCCGAAATGTCTCCAAAGAACTGTTTTAATTCAAATATCCTCCCCTCTAAATAATAATATGCCTACATCACAGATTGGATACTTGCTATTTTTTGATTGAGTGCTGCTAAAGTGAAACTTTTAGAAAGTTTTAAAACTTTCCAAAAGTAAGCGCTCCAAATCCGACATCAGCCATCCGACATCAGAGATAAGTCTATTGTGCCAACGAAACCCTCACACTAACCCCAGCCCTTGTGTTTACACTCGGCGCGGAGGTCGAAATATATGGTGTTACCCTTCGCTGATCGAAGAAGAGACGGATATTCACCCTGTTGTTGATGATGTAATCAATTGATGGTTGTATCAATACTTCTTTCTGCCCTCCCGTTCCATAGGCATTGGATTGATCGAGTCTACTGTTTGTCAGCGATTCATTACGCATGGATATATCGATCTTTAAAGTAAGGTCATTCTCCAGTTTCTTACCCTTACCACCAGGTAATTTGAATGGCAGGTTCACCCCTCTCTTGCGCCAGCTAAACCCAAATACCCAGTCGGTATTGCGTGTTTCACTCAGTTGATAATCTATCAGACTCAAACTCAGTCTGCGTCCCTTTGCATAAGAGAACTTTATGTTCATCTGATCATTGGTGGTTATATCAAAACCAATCAATGGCTCAAAACTTTCCTGCATCGTAATATTTGGCACCAGGAAATATGGCACAAAATTACCACTCACCGTATCAATAAATGCCGGGCCTCCTAATCGGAATGGATCAGTATACAATAATGCACTGTTAAAACTGTTCATACTCAGGTTACCCTTGTACCCATGCGACAAAGTAATATTATTGAAGATGGATTCCAATCCTGTTAACTTACTCAATCCGGTATAAGTCATTCTCCAATTTGGCTTAGGAAGTATACCACTAAATGGATTGGATGATATATTCGGATTCGATTGTTTTACCAATGCCACTTTATTCGGATCCTTACCAGTATATGCTGCCAGAAAGGATGGCAGTAACACATCCTGCGCATATCGTCCATAACCCGTAGCAAAACCATCGGCAGTAAATTTCTGTCCTGCTGGTAACGACTGCCAATAAGGATTGGCTTCTGCTACCCTGCGCGATACAATCAGTCGGTTATTTTCAAATGTTTTAAAGGTTTTGGATATTTCATTCGGATTATAGCTTCCAAACAAAGTACCAAATGAGATATAGGATACATTGAATCCTCCGCTTGCTAATGGGTTAAGGTGACTGAACTTTCCGTTACCCAAAGTATCCTTGTATAATTCAGAATAATCTTTGGTAAACGTTTTATCTATGTTCAGGTCGATCACCAATTCTCTGATTGGTTCCAGTTGCGCCGTAACCCTGAATTGTTGCTCAAAACTCTGGCGGAATAAAAAGTTGAATGTTGTATCCTTTGATAATAATCCCTGTGCTGCTTTTCTATTGAGCCAGGCAGTATCAGGTTGTTTACCGAATACATAATCAAGCCCAGGTGCCATACTATTGAAATTCTGACCTATAAATCTTGTGCTATCCATATAGCCTGGCAATCGGCTTCGGTAATTAGCTGAATAAGTTAACGATACATTCTTTAACATGGTAAGCAATTTACCTCCGGTTCTTTCCAACCCACTTAGTTCAGGTAATTGATTTGCCCTTAATAATTTTTGCGCAATACGTTCATCTCTTCGCTGCGCCCGCCATTTTTTCAAGGCATCTTTTCTATCCTTTCCAGCCAAGCCCTGCAATGCCACTGACTTAGGCAGTAGTGTAGAACCAAGCAGGTTTGATGGAGATTTTTGTTTTTTGGTGGTATCCCCTTTTTGTCGTGGCGGAGGTATATTGTCTAATGCACGCATCCATCTCGATTTGGCATAAAGACTCGCAAAGTTGAACTGTGCGGTGATATTATTCTCTTGTGAATTCTCCAATGTATTACCCAGGTTATACGCAAGTCTGCTGGCACCAATCCAGTTATAGGATGCAGTGTATCCGTATCGTGCCGTTATCCAGTCTGTCAAAGGGAACTTATTCAGTGGTAATGTATAAGTCAGTGCCGCTTTCTGTGTATACAAGGTATTTCTACCACCTTTTAATAAGTTTTTCCAGACAGAGTCACGTTTAACTTTTGAATCTATTCTGCCGAATGGTTCATCCACGCGGGCATTATTGGTTGCAGAGAAATCGAGGTTTAAAGATCGGCTAAGGTCCCAACGCAGGTTATAGAAACGATCGAAAGTGAAATATTTATCGTAAGTGGTATCAACACGATCTACCTTACCATCGAAGGTATTTACAATACGTGGTATGAATTCTCCAAACTGTCTTTGTATATCTGCCCTGAAACTAATATAAGACGGCCTCAGGTTAAAGTTGAAATCTTTTACCAGCGCGAACCAGGGCGAATTTGTTTTCATCAACCTTTTGAATGGTTCGATATAACGACTTTGTGAATTGTAGGTATATCCAAATCCACCACGATGCCTGGTAACTTTATTTTGTTCGATTGTCGGACTATTCTGTTCTGTTTGTGTGAAGGAATAATTGAAATCAAAATTACTCAGACTCAGCAAACCTGTTTTATTACCCGGCAATATTCTTGCATTGGTAAAATTCAGGGTACGGATGGTTGTTTGATCAACTGCTGCTTTTCTGATAGAATCTCTTTTATCTGCCGGACTATTATTCAGTTTCTCCTTATACTTAACATCCTTATCAAATGGATCATATTCCGGTGTTAGTACCGTGCGGTTGATGCTTGCATAAACCGGTAATGAAATCCTTGCTTTTTTGGGCAATAATTTTCCGGCATCAATATTGGCGGCGACATCAAATTGCATGAGGTTATCTCTTGCACGCTCATTCACGCGTTGTTCTATTGTACCAAATCCTTGTGAACGTGTGTTGGCAGAAACAGATACCGTACCAAGGTCCGCGAGTAATAAGTCTACCCGACCTAATGCGGCCCATCCGCCACGTTCATCAAGATCAGAGAGTCTTAATTCATTCACCCATACTTCTGCACTAAGCGATGGACCATCGGGTCGATAAGGATTTTCAACCCCTACCAATATGCCCCTTACTTCACCGAGGTTTGGATTACCCCTGATCGAATAGGTTTTCTCACCAAATTTCTCGCGATAGATATTTGTTACTGTACCACCTAAATTATTCCTGCGCAATTTTAGGTCAATCAAATCCCTCAAACTAATATTCAACTCATTCGCTAATGGCCATACTTTTTCTTCCTGTCCTTTAGGATAATTACCAGGCAGTGTAACTTTCAACGGTACTTTAATCTCATAATAGTTATTCAGGAAATCCTGTCCGATTCTGATAACCGCCTGTAATTCATCATTCTCAACCGGACGCTGGCCAGGCACCGATTCAGCATGCAGGAACATGTTGAGGTTACCGTATTGTCTGAGGTCGTGGTTCAGTGTTTTAAATACGGCCCTTGCGTCACCAGTACTTAGACTCCTTATCTGCAGACTCATTGCCTGTTCGTTCTGCTGGAGGTTCACACCATTATTGCTCAATAATTGTACACGCTCAACACCAGGAGGCATAATATAGTTTACCGGCGTTCTGCTGCTGTTTTCTTCCAGGTTCACCGCAAGGGTATTGAAGGATGTACCTGCTGCGTTGTTTACCGGTGTATAAGAACCCGTAGTATCCAGGTTAAAAGAAAACTGACGCCATTGGTTACGAACCAGGTCCATACGCGCCATCCTAATCACTACCGAATCTTCAAAATCTGTAAGGTATAACCTGGCAAAACGAATAGATTTAAAATCGGCAATGCTGCCTACTTTATTTGAGAAAGAACGGATAGGGATACGGAAAAGAAACCAGTCTTCTGTTTTGGTGGTACCATCTGCCGCATTCACCGTTATTCTTCTCTTATCAGTTATATAAGGTGTAATGCCTACATCCATACCCGGACGCAGGTTTACTTCATATTCATAATAAGCTTCGGTTTCGTTGAGTGTATTATCCCGATTGAGGTCTTCATTATCAGGATATAAAGTAGCGGCAGGAGTAAATTGTCCGCCGGTTGTTGCAATGGGTGAATTACCCTGAGGGTTATTGTGGTTTTTATAACGACCTAAAATTCCGGTTCCTGTCTGGTCGAAAGAATTATCTCGGAACCATTTATAGTTATCGCGTGCAAGATCGGCCTGCGCCTGTATAAATGCCTGAGAGCCTGTTCCAAAATTTTGTGCAATACGATTTAAGACATATCCTTTTTTTCTGCGTTCGCCATCATCATCCAATCCATCAAAACCAACATCCTGATAGGTTCTGTCGTTGGGGTCATTACTAAATGCCTGTGTTATCTGAATAGGGTTTACCGGTGTTTTACCCCATGTATTCGAGCTGTCAACAGATGCAGGAATATTAGGTGTATTCATGCCGTTTTCATAAAACCTTTTTCCATCCTTTAAAATATCTTCACTGATATTACCCAGGTTTAGGAACAGTTTACCACCTCTGCTGGTAGGGTTCAGGATAAATGGATTCTGCATCCAGATTTCAAAAAACTCAATATTGCCTGTTTCAAAATCTGTTTGATCAATTGCGCGCATAATACCACCCCAACGATTAGCTGGTTTGGTTAGTCGTCCATTGGCCGTAAATTCCGAAGGTCTTGTTTCAAAATTATATGGCCCTTTTTCTGTGGGATAAAAAGCAAGGTCAAAAGTTGCGGTTTGTACATCCGTAATATTAGTTGTGCGTTGCGGGAACAATTCATTGGTAAATACCTGACGTACCCTTGGGTCACTCAACTCAGCCAGGTTTCTTCTCAACGGATTATTACTACTGTTTTTATCCTGCAGGTTTGGTTCAATATTATACCAGGCTAATTTTGCCCTGTTGAAATTATAATCAATTGAATCGGTTAAAGTGGCTTCCGGAAATCTAGGGTTGCCTTGCGGTGTAGATGCAAGTGCCCATGCCACAAAAGGGAAACGTAAATCGATGCTGGTTCTTGTTCCTTCAAAATCATCCAGGAATATCAAACCCTGTTCACCCTTACCTATCTGAGATGGGTGCCCCGGTTTCAGGAAAGCTGCTTCTCCATATGCATTGATACCTGAACTTGCTTTCGTTGAATAAAAAGGAAGTTTGTTTAAGAACCTTGTCAACCCCGGCAACTCAGACTGGTAGCTGAAATCAAGTCCGTACATGGAGTTATTAATCGGATCATCCCCATAACCCATCTTAGTAAAAAATGGTCTTTCGCCCAACTTAACTGCGGTAGCCCCTAGTGTTAGTTTTTTATTGGCGATATAATCAAGTCTCAAGCCACTAAAGCCACGCTGCTGCATACCAAATCCAGCATTGTTTTCAAATGATACGTTCACCGGTACATTTGAATTCAATATGCCCGCATTTAAAATACGTACTGTTCCAAGGTTATAATCAACCGTATAATCTGTTCCCTCTTTCAGTATTTGTCCGCCAGCGGTAACTGTTACAGAACCCTGAGGAATATTGAATGTATTGAGGAATATTTCTGAGCCGCTGCTATTCCCTTTTACCTGTCCTTGCATTACAAAACGGTTAAGGTTGGCATAGGTTTGTGCGATTGCCTTGATGGAATCGTACAATGAATAATACACATACTTATTTTTAACGGACGAGGGAAGTCCGGCAAAAGCAAGTGTATCGAGATCACGACCAAAAGGTTCCAGCACAGGAAAAATCACTTTACCTGTTTGCGGCAATACCGTAAACCCATCTATAAAATCAAATACCCCATCAGGCTGTGGATCGTTACGGTTGTTAAGTCTATCGAGATTTAGAATACGTAATAGTGGTTGTCCATCAACAGCCGAAGAAGTTTCAGGCAGGTATCTTTTCAATCCGCCGCTAGGTTCTTCGTATAGCACATTCAGTTTAAAATCTTCGCGTTGAATACCACCAAAAACATCAAGCGAATAAACGTTTTTCATCATCCAGTCCCAGATAGGTAACTGTATGCGTTGTGAAGTAGCTTTCAACAATTTCAGGAACAGTACTTTTTGCACACCGCTGGTAGAATCGAGGGCAACATCCTGAGAAAATTCACCCACCTGATACACGCGACCATTATAAGTATATTGGAATGCAACGGCCAATACTTCATCGGGTTGCATTTGGGTATTGATCGATAAAAAACCTACTTGTGGGTTAAAAGTATATTCCGTAGGAGATAATTTTCTTGCAAAAGTTTTTTCGTAATCATCAACCGGTCTTAATCCTTTGGATAATAAAAGTGTGTTGATGAATGAAGGGTTACGGCTATTGGGATCACCCGCAAGGGACCCATATAAATTATTGGACTGGTTCGCAGGCAATGGATTATTGGTGAGTGGGGTAACTGCTGGGTTGAAGGGTCTTGATTCACCCAGATCCATCAAACCCACAATATCACGTGCATCTGTAGTTGCACCGGTGCGATTGGTAACCCATACTTCTATTCTCTGTATCTGCACTTGTGAGTTTACCACAGGCAGGTTGCGCATTACTTTGTTGTAATTGTCGTAGAAATACTGTCCCATTAAAAAGTGACGATTCTCTTCATAATCGCTTAAACTTTTCTGGAAATTCTGCGAAGCTGCCCCGCCCTGCAATGCAACAGATTGTCTGCTCGACCGCTGATTGGCTAATGCACCTGTAACATATAGTTTGCCGAATTGTAATTGAGTTTTAATACCGAACAAATTCTGGGCGCTTGGTATCAGTGTACCGCGCGATTGAAAAGAAATATTTCCTGCTTCAATACTTTTGATCAATTCATCATCCATTCCTTTATAATCCAGTTTAATCTGGTTATCAAAGTTCAGGTTAGATAAAGTGTTATAGTTGATGGGGAATTTTAGTTTGTTACCAATATTCGCATTCACATTCAGATTGGCATTCATGTCGAAATCAAAACCACCATTCTTTCTTGCACGTTCGGGTAAAGTGGGGTTTTTGATATTTTGTCCCTGGTAACCTGCAATGATATTTACATCGCCTGTTGGACGAATATCAATCTTCAACCTGTTCTGGGCGGCAAGGTCATTTGCGGCATTCTTTACATCACCTATTGCATTGCCCAGGTCGCCAGCGTATCTGTTGGCCAGTTCATTTAAACCGAATATGCGGTCGAATAAAGTGTTATATGCCCGTAATGGCGGACGTTCTGCTTTTTTATTCAGTCGGGTTAAAGCGTCGGCGCGTTTCTTAAAATAATCGCGTTCCTGTTCTCTTGCCTGCAAGCGCCAGAATTCTTCGAAGCTAAGTGTTGTTGGGGTGCGGTAGTATTGGTTACCAATTTTTTCTACGATCACATATTGTTTGGTTTTAGGATCGTATTCTATGGTTCTTTTGATAAGGGCTGTATCGCGAAGGTCAAAAGGATTCCTGCTTTTATTGGATAATGCATCGCCTCTTCTGTCACTGATGGGATAACGCAATGAGTCGCGTTGCTGGGCAAGCAGATCGTTATGCCAGGTCAGGGCTATAATAATAATAAAGAGAAGTCGCAAACGCAAAGTAGTACACTTAGTTAAGTAGAAATTTATGCGATAGACTAAAGGTTTTTAAGTGCCTGCTTGATCACCATTTCGAGTGATGCATCTGCAGGTATGTTTGACATCGTTTTTTTAATAGCGTTTTCTGCCTGTGGTTTGGCGATACCCAATGCCACAAGTGCATGAACCGCATCCTGATCTATTCCTACTACTCCCGTAGCAAAACCTCCCAGTGGCTGGTCGATTGTTTGTTTACTCAGTTTATCCCTGAGTTCAACAATTAATCTTTCTGCCGACTTCTTTCCAATACCCTTGATTCCTTCCAACTGCTTAGTGTTGCCCTGAACAATTGCCCGGATAATTTCATCGGGTTTCATCCCGGATAACATCATCCTGGCCGTTGAAGCACCCACTCCGGATACACTGATCAGTTGAAGGAACAAATCCCTCTCTGCAATATCGGCAAATCCGAACAATGTTTGTGCATTTTCGGTAATATGTAAATAAGTGTGTAATTGTCCGTTTTCTACTTTACTGATGGCTTCATAGGTATTCAGACTGATTTGCAGGTCGTAGCCAACCCCATTCACATCCACTACCACTCGGGCAGGCGTTTTGATTGCAAATTTTCCTCTTACAAAAGCGATCATAGCAGGATTCAAAAATAGGGCTAAAAAAACAAAATTGATACGTATCTTTGCTTATAAATTATACGTATGTCGACCAAACTCACGCTTTCGATTGACGAATCGGTCATTAGAGACGCAAAAGAGTACGCACAAAAAACGGGTCGAAGCGTTTCTCAACTGGTAGAATCGTACCTGAAAGCCATTACCAGCCCTTCCAAAAAGCAAAAATCGAAACTCCCTCCCCACCTCAAAAGATGGCATGGCGCCTTTAAAATGGAGGATGAAAGGGCTTGTCAGGAGTTGATGAACGAAACTATTTGGGAGAAATACAATCCATGAGGAAAATTTTTATTGATACCAATGTATTGTTTGATTTCTTTGCAGAAAGACAACCCTTCGACAAAGAAGCAGAAGAAATGATAGAACTGGCTTATGAAAAGCAGATTGAACTGTATTGTGCGGCTACTAGCTACACAACTTTATTTTACCTTCTGGCAAAATTAAAAGGAAAGGCAAAATCTGTCCAGGCAATCAGAGACATGCGCGAATTACTGAATACAGTCAGGGTTGACGATGCGATTATTGATAAGGCCCTTGAAAATACAGTCCCCGATTTTGAAGAAGCTATCCAGATAGCTTGCGCATATACTATAAAAGACGTACAGACAATAGTAACCAGAAACCCAAAACTTTTCAAAACAAAAAGACTACTCGTACAAACACCTAAAGAATTTTTAGACACGATTAATCAAACGATAAATGAATAAACTCACAGCAACCATTACAGCGGTTGGCGGATATGTTCCGGAAGACAAGCTTACCAATTTTGATCTTGAAAAAATGGTAGACACGAATGATGAATGGATCCGCACGCGTACAGGTATAGAAGAAAGACGAATTTTAAAAGAACCAGGTAAGGGCAGCAGCGATATGGCAGTTCCCGCCATCCAGGAAATTTTGAGGAAGAAAAACCTTGATCCACTCGACATCGACTGCGTAATATGCGCTACTGTTACCCCGGATATGGTATTTCCTGCAACAGCAAATATCATCTGCGATAAAATAGGTGCCACCAATGCCTGGGGATATGATATGAGTGCTGCTTGCAGTGGTTTTCTGTATGCACTCACCACCGGGTCCATGTATATTGAAAGTGGCAGGTTTAAAAAAGTAATTGTAGTAGGCGTTGATAAAATGAGCGCCATCATAGACTATACCGATCGTGCCACCTGTATTATTTTTGGTGACGGAGCCGGTGCCGTTTTACTGGAACCTACCAATGATGGTTCAGGAATTCAGGACAGTATTTTAAGAAGCGATGGAAGTGGTCGTCATTACCTACACATGAAAGCCGGCGGTTCAGTAAAACCCGCCACCGTTGAAACGGTAATGGCCAAAGAACATTTTGCATACCAGGAAGGTCAGGCTGTATTCAAATTTGCTGTAAAAGGCATGGCCGACGTAAGTGCAGAACTACTAGAAAGAAATGGACTCACCGGTGATGATATTGCATGGCTGGTACCACATCAGGCCAACCTGCGCATCATAGATGCAACCGCCAACCGCATGGGATTGCCCAAAGAAAAAGTAATGATCAATATCCAGAAATACGGCAACACAACCGCCGCCACCCTTCCGCTCTGTTTATGGGACTGGGAAAAGCAACTCAAAAAAGGCGACAACATAGTACTCGCCGCATTTGGTGGTGGCTTTACCTGGGGAGCTACCTGGGTGAAATGGGGGTATTGATCTTTGATTTAGTGTGAATTGTCAATGGTGAATGGTGAATAGAAGGGAATATAAATTCCGGATCTATTGACTATTCACCATTGACAATTCACATTGCCGTAACAATTAGATTACAAATTCATAACCCGGTATAAATAATACGGCTGTTCATAGCAGATAGTTTTGCACGCAATTAAAAATTGTGTACCAAACGCTGAATATGAAAAATATCTACATTAGTGTGTTATGCCTTTTATTGGCATCAACCATTTTTGCACAAAACGGAGTTATCAAAGTAAAAGTGATCGATGAACAGAAGCTCAATTTACCCGGAGCCAATGTATCACTCGACGATAAGAAATTTAATGCAGTATCTAATACCAGCGGTACAGCAGTGTTCTATAACATACCTGCCGGTAAACATACCCTCACCATTAGCTATCTGGGTTACAAAGATTATACGCAAACAATTAACAGCACAGGTACTGTGTCTGAATTCACTGTTTCACTTGAGTCTGGTGTTAACGTACTTAAAGGCGTTATTGTACTGGGTGATCGTTTGAAAGGTCAATCCAAAGCACTTAACCAGCAAAAAAACAGTGATAATATTACCAATATCATCAGCGCTGACCAGATTGGTCGTTTCCCAGATGCAAATATCGGTGACGCTATCAAACGTGTACCTGGTGTTACCATGCAGAACGATCAGGGTGAAGCACGTAATATTATTGTAAGAGGTATGGGTCCTGAATTCAATGCTGTTTCGCTGAACGGAGAAAGAATTCCTTCTGCAGAAGGCGATAACAGAAGGGTTCAACTCGATCTTATTCCTGCTGATATGATTCAAACCATTGAAGTAAGTAAAACACTTACGGCAGATATGGATGCCGATGCCATTGGTGGTTCTGTAAACCTGGTAACTCGTTCTGCTCCAAATGGCAAACGTTTTTCTGCTACAGTTGCCGGAGGATACAATCCGATTCGCTCTTCTTTCATCGGCACTGTTAACTTAATTGCCGGAAGCCGCTTTGCAAAAGATAAGCTGGGCTATGTAGTTAGTGGCTCTTTCAACAGAAATGATTATGGTTCAGATAATATTGAAGCTACATGGAGCAAAGATGCCAATGGCAAAGTTTATGTAAGTGATCATGATCAGCGTATATACGATGTATTGAGGGTTCGCAGAAGTGTAACTGCTACGGTTGATTATAAAATCAGTCCCTTACATACCATCTTTGTAACTGGTAGTTATAACTGGCGCGATGATAAAGAAAATCGTTTCCGTCTTCGCCACCGTTTTCGTGGCAATGCTGCAACAGACCTGATTTATGATGGAGCAGGCAATATCAGCGGTTATAATGTAGGTGAAGTACTCAGGCAAACAAAAGGTGGAATTGACGATAACCGCAACGATAACAGAAGACTGGAAGATCAGCGTGTTCGTTCACTCGCCATAAAAGGTGAGCACCTTTTTGGTAAGTTGAAAACAGACTGGAGTGTGCAATTCGCAAGAGCATCTGAAGTAAGGCCACATGAGCGCTATGTTTCTATGGGAAGAAGAAATATCACTGTAACACAGGATATAACCGATCCTCAGCGTCCTTATCTCACAGATAATACTGCATTAACAGCTTATACCAGAAGAAACGAACTGACAGAACAGTTCCAGGATCAGTTTGAAAAAGATATCAACGCAAAACTGAATTTCGAAATTCCTGTTTCTATTGTAAAAGGACAAAATGGTTCGCTGAAATTTGGTGCCCGTTTACGTACCAAAGAGAAAATTAGGAACAATAATTTCTTCTCCTATACTCCTATCGGAGCTTCTACTGCCAATTTTGCCAACATCAGCTTATTACCACTAGTTGATAAAACAGTTTCTGAGTTTTATCCAGGTGAAAAATTTGCTGCAGGTTTATTTGTTGCCCCTGGATTTCTTGGCGGTCTGAATCTTAAAGACGCTACAAGATTTGATGAGAGTGATGAACCGTCTGAATACCTTTCGGGTAATTTCACTGCAAAAGAAACTATTACAGCAGGATATATCGCTTTGAAGCAACAGTTCAACGATCGCTTATTTGCGAATGTAGGTTTGCGCATCGAACGTACCAGCATCAACTATACCGGTAATATTGTGGAAGATGGTGATCAGTTTAAAGGAATTGCAAACCTGAAAAACAACTATACCGATTTCTTACCAAACCTTAACCTTAAATACAAGTTTGATAATAACACCGTTTTAAAATCTGCCATCACCCGTTCTATTGCCCGTCCGAGATACTATGACCTGGTACCCTTCTTCAACATCAATCCAAATGACCAGGAGTTGAGTGCAGGTAATCCGAAAATGGAACCGGTAAGATCATGGAATATGGATCTGATGTTTGAGAAATATTACAGATCTGTAGGTTTGATTTCTGGAGGTGTATTCTATAAGAAAATCGACCGTTTCTTCTATACTTTCCTTGATCAGCAATATACCCAGTCTGAATTTTCACGCGATTTCCCAACTGTAACCAATCCAATCGGTGCAGGTGAAAACTGGCAGTTTACGCAGCGCAGAAATGGCGACGGTGCAAGTTTATTTGGTTTCGAACTGGCTGCACAAAAACAACTTGATTTCTTACCTGGCATCTGGAAAGGATTTGGTGTGTACGCAAACTATACCTATACCCATTCCAAAGCAGATGGTATCTATGACGGATCGGGTGCACTGGTAAGAAACGATGTAAAATTACCGGGTGCGGCACCACATATGTTCAACTTATCGGTTTCATATGAGAATAAGCAATTCGTAGGTAGACTTTCTGCCAACTTCACGTCGGCTTATGTTGATGACAGTGATGATGCAGGATACAATGCAGATGCGTTTAATGATCGTTTTTACGACAAACAATTCTTCCTTGACTTCAATGCATCTTATGCCATTACGCCTAAGACAAGGATATTTACAGAAGCCAATAACCTTACCAACCAGCCGCTGCGTTATTACCAGGGCGATAAGTCGAGAACAGCTCAATTAGAGTATTATGGACCAAGGTTTAACTTTGGATTGAAGTTTGATATTTACAAATAATACGCATACCGCTTAATTTTATCATAAACCCCGGGTAATTCCGGGGTTTTATTTAACTGATTCAAATGCAAAAAAAAATCTTCCCCATTGCAGTTATACTATTTGCTTTTGCCTGCAAAAATGAACCAGCACAAAATGATGAAGCTGCACTAAAACCAACGGTGGTAACAGATACCGTATTTGATGACAGCGACGATCCCGCTATCTGGATCGATAGCGTCAATCCATCCAATAGTATCATCATTGGTACAGATAAGCACAAAGAAAATGGTGGTTTATATGTATTTGGACTTGATGGAAAAATCGACCGAAACAGGTCAGTCACCGGACTCAAAAGAATGAATAATGTTGATATTGCTTATGGTCTCATTCTCAATGGAACAAAGACAGATATTGCAGTAGCCACAGAAAGAGACAGAAACAGCATCAGGATTTTTCGTTTGCCCGATATGGCTGCAATAGACAGCGGTGGTATTGAAGTATTCGTAAAAGACAGCCTGCGTCACCCAATGGGTATTGCTTTGTATAAGCGCCCTGCAGATAATGCCATCTTTGCCATTGTTGGCCGTAAATCAGGACCTGCTGAAGGATATCTTGAGCAGTACCTCCTATCAGACAATGGACATGGAGTAGTAAAAGGAACCCTCGTGAGAACATTCGGTAAATTTTCCGGTAAGAAGGAAATAGAGTCGATTGCAGTAGATAATGAACTTGGTTATGTTTATTATTCAGATGAGCAGTTTGGTATCAGAAAGTATTATGCAGATCCTGAAAAAGGAAATGAGGAACTGGCTGTTTTCGGACAGGGAGATTTTAAGGAAGATAATGAAGGGATCTCCATTTATAAATTCAATGATGGCACTGGTTATATACTTGTATCTGACCAATCAGCCAATCGATTCAATATTTATGCAAGAGAAGGCAGAAATAATCAGCCCCATAATCATTCGCTGATCAAATCAGTACCTGTTTCAACAGACCAAAGTGATGGTAGTGATGTTACTTCTTTTACGTTACCTGGCTTTAAAGGTGGACTATTTGTTGCAATGAGTACAGACAAAACATTTCAATTCTATCCCTGGGAAATAATTGCTAAGAAAGCAGGGTTGAAGGGGGAATAGGGCTTAGGTGTTAGGTGCTAGGTACTAGGTACTAGTGTGCGCCTAAAGGCTAACAGCTAACACCTAACACCTAACACCTAGTACCTAGTACCTAGCACCTAGCACCTACCCCTTACTCCAAATACCTCACCGTACGTGTAATCTTCCCGTCTGCATTGATTCCTTCCAGTACAACCTGTAATCTTTTGGAAAAATCGTTGTTATAAAATTCTACCCTGAACCTGGGTGATTTTTTATTGGTAAGGATGTATGGGTTCCAGTACAGTGTGCTCCTTGAGTCGGCATCGTAGGTCTGGTCTTGCTCGTAATTAGGGTGATAAAATTCTTTGAAACGCGAATAACCGGCCAATATGGTTGATTCCATTCCTTTTTTATTTGGATCTGATTTCCGGGCATCATCTCCTTTTTTAGTATAAATAGCAATAGCGCCTGATCCGCCACCTACTGCTGATCCAAAAAACGGGGGGCGTAACACTTTAATATAGGCAACATCACTCATGGGCAAAGTCTGTATGAAATCGAGGTTAGCAGGGGTTTCATTCAGGTATAAAGAAGGAGTACCACCGCGCCAGCTCATCGACATATTTGAGCCCGAGCCGGTAATTTGTAATCCGGCCACTTTTCCCTGTAGGTAAGACAGCACATTAAATGCGCCAATGGTTCTGTCTTGTGTAAGGTCAAAACTATAAGCATCTCCGCCGGAAAAAAGTCCAGATGCATATTTCTCATCCATGATCTGCATGGGGCTTTTTGTTTTGGCTTTCACAACCACTTCCTGCAGTGTTGCAGAAGCCATACTTTTTCTCAGTTTTTCTTCCTCGAGTAAAAACAAATTCATGCGTGCCAAAGCCAGGCTGTCAGAACTTAATTGCAAACCCGACTGTTCATCTACTTTAGTGGTGCTGCCTGGTTGTTTTTTTAAGAGTCCATTGTTCATCTGAACCTGTGTAACCCTTCCTCCTAGTTTTTTGGTATCATTTAAATTGTAATAAACCCGAGCCGTGTCAAAGAAGAAAACATCTTTTTCTTCAAACCCGCCGTCTTTTTGTACGGGAACAAAATACATACTTACACTACTGTCTTTGTTAACCATCACCAGGTTGAGCTGTGTGCCGGCACCACCACTATTTTCCAGACCATACACTTTTCCTTCAATTTTCATAAAGTCTGTTTCCGGTGGAAATTGTAGCACTGGTTCTTTAGCGGCTTTTATTTTATCCCAATCGAACTTTCTCCATCCATTGGTTAACATAACAAGATCCAGTCTGCTGGTGATGCTATCCGCATCGCTGATCATATAAAAAGCAGGGTTATGTATATACCCCCTCAACTGATTAGTCAACAAAAAGTCGGAGAAAATATTAAAGGTTTCCTGTCCGGATAGTGCAGCATCTGTAATAGATATCGACATATTTGTTTCGGCCGTATCTGAAACAAATATTTCCAGGATATTTTTACCTCTTTTTTCAAGATTAATAATACCTGGATTTACTTTGGCATTAAACTCATGAAAATGGTTGTTCACAAACAATATTCTTTCTTCCAATGGTTGCCAGTCGCTCGTAAACAGTGAAAATTGTAAAATGCCAGTTTGTAATTCATCAATCGGCACTGCTGTATTGAGCAGGGTTTTTTCGGGCATTTTAAGTTGCACCTTATAAATAGGGTGTTCATTCATGTGAACCAGTAAAAACAATTCTTTCTGGTTATCAGGAACCTGCTCCGAACGTTGCACCTGTATAATGGCTTTATCATTTGTGCCACGAATACTGAGGGCTACTCCTTTTTCTTGTATACCCTTGATAGGCGTACTACCCCTTGTGCCATTTTCATCGAGCCAGTCAACACGGTAATTTTCTCCCGGCAAAGCCCTCAGCGTAAAAAAGCCCATACCATCGTGCAGGATCCTGAGCGAGTCGAGTACCAGATTCTTATCATTCAATACAGCGCCTTTCACAAACATGGGTTTACCAAACTGATTGGTTGCCTTAAAAGCTACTTTTTCTGTTAAACCCTGCACCAGGTTACCTCCTTCAGGAAAAACTTCCACACGGGTGCGTATGACAGTTACTTTTTTAGCGGGAAGTTTACCATTATTAATCTGTATATCTTTTTGGTATATAAAACTGGTATCATCATTCAACATCCATCTCGTATAGGCTTTTACACGAATGAATTCTCCGGCATAATTGGCGGGTATATCAAAAGACCCTTTCGCGGTTGACTGAAAAAGCGGTGCCACTGTTTGACGCAACATTTTACCATTTACATCGTACCAGTCTACATAAACATTTCTGCTCGCCGGACTGGGCATTTGTTCCATCAGCAGGTAGAGTTTATAAAAGATGGTTTCTTCTTTATTATATAATTGCTTATCAAAATGAATATGCATTTTTTCTTTGGGAAAGATACTCGCATGTGCGTCCATGATCGAATCCATAAACTGAGCCTTTGCAGACTGACTAAAATTCCATAAAACAAAAACAGTAGCTAAGTAAACAATACGCTTCATCGCATTCTCTTTTGCGCTAAGATAGACAATAATACAGCGTGACCATCGTTCTTAAAGGTCCTGGATACGATTTTAATTTCTGTCTAATTTAGCAGAATGACCTTCGCAGAAAATCAGTGAAGAGGCAATGCCCATTTATTTTTGCCGGGTAAATAAAATATAATCGGTCTGCGGAATTCTTTCAACTCCCAATTGCCGCAGCATAGTAACTATCTGCCCCCGGTGATAAGTACCATGATTCGAAAGATGTAACACGATTTCTGCAACAGGCTGCGTATAATGTTCCCCACGGATATTTTTGTAGGGCAATGATGCCAATAGCATTTCTTCTGATGCTTCCTTTACAAATGAGTACCATTGGTGGTTTTGGTGTAATAATCCATTGGCAATATCCTTCATACTTGGGTGAAAGCTTAGACTGGGCATTACTACCTGTTCATGCATCTGAAGCCTTTGCCACCATGCACTGGCAGCATCCCACATATGCAGGAATGTTTTATGAACGGAAGGAAAGCTGCTTACAATAGGCTGATTTTGCTGTTCGGGAGACAAGTCGGTAGTGAGCTGTAATAACTGCTCATTGGCCCAAATTTCATAAGCTGTATAGGATATCAGTAATTGCTTCATGATTCGTCTTACATTTGAGGAAGAAGAATTATTTATCCAGACAATTTACAAATAATGTCCGAAAAATTTCAACTAAGCGGTATTAGTTCCGTTGCCATGCATGCCAGCGGTCACCAAAACGCAGAAGATGCACATCTAACCCCCATATTTGCTACTTCTACCTTCACTTTTGATACTGCCGAAGATGGTATGAACCGCTTTGCAGGATCAGATAAAACCAGGGTTTATAGTCGTTGGGGAAATCCCACATTTACCGCTGCAGAAATAACCATTGCTGCACTCGAAGCATTTGGCTTAAAAGACGAAAATGGTGCACCACTTCAGTTAAAAGCATTATTACATGCAAGCGGACAAGCCGCTATGACTACCCTCTTCCTGGGTAACTTGAAAACGGGTGATGCAATTCTGTCTCATTATTCATTATATGGCGGTACGCAGGAACTGATGACCAAGGTATTGGCAGCAACCGGTATTGAAGCGATTATCGTTGATATGCGCGATCTAAATAAGGTGGAAGAAGCCCTTCAACAATATCCGCATATTAAAATGATTCATATTGAAACGCCCGCCAACCCTACTATTCAATGTGTAGATATTGCTGCTGTTACCGGTATCGCTAAAAGCAGGGGACTGATTGTAAGCGTTGACAATACTTTTGCAACACCCTACCTGCAACAGCCATTTAAATACGGCGTGGATTATGTATTTCATTCCACTACAAAATTCTTAAACGGCCATGGAACCGCCATTGGTGGTGTGTTAATAGGAAAAGACATAGAAAAAATGAGCACCAGCATTTGGAAATGGCATGTGTTGTTGGGAGGAAATAGTAATCCTTTCGATGCCTTTCTCCTCGCTCAAGGCATAAAAACGCTGGAATTAAGGATGGAAAAACATTGTGAGAATGCGCAGAAAGTAGCTGAATTTCTGGAACAACATCCCGCTATTGCTAAAGTAAATTTTACCGGATTGCCCAGCCATCCTGATTATGCATTGAGTGCCAGACAAATGCGTTTGCCCGGTGCCGTAATGAGTTATGAATTAAAAGGTGGATTGGAAGCAGGTAAACAATTTATCAATAAATTACAGATGTGTGTACGGGCCATTTCACTCGGAACGGTGGATACACTGGTTTCGCACCCTGCCAGTATGAGTCATTTTGGAATACCCAGGGAAGAAAGAATTAAATACGGCATTACCGATGGTTTAATCAGGATGAGTGTGGGTATTGAGAACTGTGCAGATATTCTGAATGATCTGGAGCAGGCTTTAAAGTAATTACTGCTTGTAATAATTTAGTCTTATAGGCTACTAATTTGCAAATACCGCTAAAACATTGTGTCATGAGAAAATTATTATTGGTGTCAGCCTGTTGTCTGTCGCTTTGCACCTACGCACAAAAAAAGAAAATAAACAACAGTCAACCAGTCGATCGTTTCGCCGGACTGGATACCAGTTTTGAACAGATTCTAAAAGACCATTTGGCTTCAGGTTTTGCAGTTGCAGTAGTAGAAAAAGATAAGATTATTTACGCTAAAGGATTTGGTTATCGTGAATATGAGAAAAAATTACCGGTAACACCTAATACCCTTTTTGCCATTGGCAGTTGCACCAAAGCATTTACCGCTTCTTTAATCGGTTTGTTGCAAAAAGAAAACAAACTGAGTATTGATAAACCAGCCATCAATTATTTACCTGAACTCCGGTTTTATAATGATGATATGAACCGGATGATCACGCTTCGTGATATGATGAGCCATAGAACAGGCTTACCACGCCATGATTTTTCCTGGTATCTTTTTAAATCGAAATCAAGAGATAGTTTGTTGCAACGCATCCGTTACCAGGAGCCCAGTGCAGGTATCAGGGAAAGATGGCAGTATAATAATTTCATGTTCCTCACTCAGGGTATGATTGCTGAAAAAATTACCGGTAAAAGCTGGGAAGAAAATATACAAACCAACCTGCTTTCTCCATTGGGTATGAAAAGAACCAATACAAGTATTGAAGCATTAACCAGGGATACTGATGCGGCTTTGGGATATGGCATTAAAAAAGATTCCATCATAGATAAACTTGATTATTACCATATCGATGCAATGGGCCCTGCCGGAAGTATCAATAGTAGCGTAACTGAAATGGCCAATTGGGTAATTACCTGGATCAATGGAGGAAAATTCAATGGCAAAGAAATATTACCTGCTAATTATGTAGCCAATGCCATGAGCGCACAAATGGTTTCATCACCCGGTTTGCCCACTTCAGAGAGACCCGATGTATTCTTTTCAAATTATGGCTTTGGATGGTCGCTGGCTTCGTATAAAGGTCATTACAGGGTAGAACATGGGGGCAATATTGATGGTTTTTCGGCCAGTACATCCTTCTTTCCAACAGACAGTATCGGTATTATTGTATTGACCAATCAGAACGCATCTTCTGTCACATCAATTGTTAGAAATACGATTGCAGATCGTTTACTTAAACTTCCTTTTTTCGACTGGAGCAGGGATATACTATCATCCACCAAAAAAGCAAAAGAGGCTGCCAAGGAAGCTGGCAAAACAGTAAGTTCAAATCAACACAAGGATGCCAAAGCCAGTCATGCCTTAAAAGATTACGAAGGCATTTACAATCATCCCGGATATGGAAGTGCCGAACTGATAAGCAGAAATGATTCACTATTTGCCCATTTTCCTGGTAATGATATTACCTGGTTAAAACATTTTCATTATGATATTTTTGTCCCCTATGATGTGTCAAAAGATGGAAGTATTGATACGAGCATAAGCAGTCCGATGCGTTTTCAGTTTTTCATGAATGAAGCAGGAGATATCAGCAGTCTTTCATTGAAACTGGAACCTACACTGGATGCATTAAAATTCAACAGAACACCAAGAACTATAAAGACCTCCGCAAATGATTTACAGAAATATGCGGGTAAGTATGAACTTGGTGGTGTTGACGTAACTGTTTCAGTTAAAAACAATACACTGTATGTACTTATTCCTGGACAGCCAGAATATGAACTGTCTGCCTTGGGCAATGACCGTTTTGGTTTAAAAATTTTACCGGGATATTATGTACAGTTTGAAGTAAAAGATACTGAAGTAACCCAACTTACTTTCCAGCAGCCAAATGGTAACTTTGTTGCGAAAAGAAAAAAATAAAGTTTTAGTTATTACTATGAATATTGTTATAAGAAGAGCGGAAAAAGCAGATTGCAAAAGATTACTGGAACTTATTCAGGAACTGGCAGACTATGAAAAAGCGCCCCAGGAAGTTACCGTTTCACTGGCGCATTTTGAAGAAAGTGGATTTGGTGAAAAACCGGTATGGTGGGCATTTGTTGCAGAAATTGACGGGAAAGTAGAAGGTTTTGCACTTTATTATATTCGCTATAGCACCTGGAAGGGACAGTGCTTGTACCTGGAAGATTTTCTTGTGACGGAGAAACTCAGGGGCAAGGGGGCTGGCAAACTTTTATTCGACCGTATCATTCAAGAAGCAAAAGAAAAAGGCTTTTCAAGAATGGTCTGGCAGGTACTTGAATGGAATGAGCCTGCAATAAATTTTTATAAAAAATACAATGCCACTCTTGATCCGGAATGGGTAAATGGCATACTGGACTTTTAGATAAACGATTATTAGCATTACTGTCGAAATAATTTAGCAGCGAGCTATATGTCTAGGGTGTGATAGAACACAGATTTTCATGATCTTCAAGATCTGTCATGATAAACCTTGAGAATCATGAAAATCTTGGTTCTATTTATGTTTCTCGCATATTACCCCCTTAAATATTTCTTTTACAGGCTTGGTTTTAACAACTAATCAACTGACTAGTTGTTGTTTTCACCTGTTCACCGCTTCATTTGCCCCATTCTCTTAAAAAGATAAGCAGTCTCTTTTCAATGCCTTACATTTGATTATGCGCCCGATGGCTTTTATACTGCTTATGGTGATGCTGGCAAATACTGCCTGGTATTATCCCGTAACACAGTACCATCGTGTACAGATTCGACGCGAAATAAAAAGAAGGATAAAAAATTCTATTCCGGAAGATCAACTTCATACCATTACCGTTCGTTCAGAAACCGACCCTTCCCTCAAATGGATACATAAAGGAAAAGAATTCAGGTTCCGTGGTATGATGTATGATGTGGTTCGTTTACAAAAAACCGACAGCAGCATTACCTATCATTGTATTAATGATATGGAAGAAACCCTGTTATTTGCTGAACTGGATCAGAAAGTGCAGCAACAAATGGATCACCAGGATAATGGCGGAAGCGGAATCTTAGCAAAAAAAATACTTAAGGCCATTAGTGCCAACCTCTATTTAAACGCCAGCTATCCCAATATCAACCAACCACTTTATTACCTCATTCATGAAAGTGGATATAAGGTTTATTTAACCGCTCCAGCAAGAGAGATTCTAACACCTCCCCCACAGGTCTGATCAAGTATATACAAAACTGTGTTACATAAGCCGGTCTGGTTTATTGTAATCGCATGTGCATGCATTATTGATCAAACTTTACTAAAACTAAATTTGTGAAAAGAAAATTTATTCTGCCCCTGATAGGCAGCTTATTTGCTGTTGCCGCAATCGGACAATCAGGTACCATTCAGGGTCGTGTCTTAAATCAACAGAAGCAGCCTATGGCTGGCGCATCTGTTCAGATAAACGGTAAAACTGTGGCCAAAACCAATGAACAAGGACAGTTTACTGTTAACTGTACCGGCAATAAAACAACATTACGTATCACCTATATCGGATTTCAACCAGCTACCGCAAATTCATCCTGCAACGCTAAAATTGAAGTGGTTTTAACAGAGCAATTCAATGAATTAGATGCGGTTGAAACTAGCACTGGCTTAAGAAAATCTCAATTAGAACAACCTGCATCAATTGTACAACTTAGAGAAACCGAATTAAAACGCGGAACCGGACTTTTTCTGGATGATGCCATTAATGGAAATGTGCCCGGTATTACCATGCAACGTAGAAGTCATTCAGGCGGACAACAATTTAATATCCGCGGATACGGTAATGGTATCGGCATTCGTGGTGTGAATGGTAATTTTGATAGCCAGGGTTCTAAAACCTACCTGAACGGTATTCCTATTACGGATGCAGAAGGAATTACCGTACTGGATGATATTGACTATGCTTCACTGGAAAATGCGGAGATCATTAAAGGCCCCTCAGGCACTTTATATGGTATGGCCATTGCCGGTGTTATAAACCTGCAGACCCAAAAAGCGCCAAAAGGGAAAACAACGGTTAGCCAGGATATAATGACCGGAAGTTATGGTTTGCTTCGTACCACTACCCGACTTGCCATTGGAGGAAAAAACAGTTCTGTTTTACTCAACTATGGACACCAGAACTTTGATGGATATATGCCGCATACGGAAGCCCGTAAAGATTTTTTAAACTTTATGGGAAATTTTACGCTGAATGATAAACAATCAATGGATGTGTATGCCGGTTATGGCAATAGTTACGATGCCCGCAATGGAGAATTAACTAAAGCTCAGTATGCCAATTTCGATTATTCAGGCAACCCGGCTTATGTAAAGAACAATGCACATTCCGCAGTAACTACTTTCCGTGCAGGTGTTAGCCATACTTACCGGTTTACAGATGCCATCAGCAATACCACCACTATCTTTGGTACTGCCCAGAGTACAGACCAGAGCTCTGCAGGTGGCTGGACAGACAAAAGTCCTTTGAATTATGGTTTACGTTCTGTTTTCAATACCTCTTTTAAGCTTTCTGATGGGATTACACTTAGTGGTGTAACAGGATTAGAACTGCAAAAAATGAAAGCCATCACGGTTGGTTACGGCATGGGTACGGATAATACCAATCCTACAGGCTATAATATTATTACCAGTCTGCGCAGTGATCAGGCAACCAGTAATGGAACCAGCAGCTATTTTACACAGTGGACATTAGGCTTATCTAAAGGATATAGTATTAGTGCCGGAATTGGTATTAATAATCAAAGCCTGAGACTGGAAGACCGTTTATGGGGACTAACCAATAATACTGCCGGAAATACCAAACAGAAGGTTTTCAGGAATAGTTATAATGGATTGGTTTCACCAAATTTTGCCTTCAACAAACTGATCGGTAAAGACCTATCGGTTTATGCGGGTTATAGTAGTGGTTATAAAGCGCCTGTTAGTGCTAATATTCTAATTGCAACTACTGGTCAGCTTAATACCGGACTTACTCCTGAAAAAGGTAATCAGTTTGAAATTGGCTCAAAAGGAAATTTATTCAATGGAAAATTGTTTTACACGTTGGCTTTGTTTCAGGCTAAATTCAACAATAAGTTTACCGTTGTAGCTGTGCCTAATCCAGCGAATACAGCCACTTTGTATACCTATATCGTAAATGCAGGAACTTTAAACAACAAGGGTATTGAGTTCCTGGCTAAATACAGTCTGGTAACCTCTTCAACTGGTTTTGTACGTAGTCTGCGACCTTTTGTAAACTTTACTTACTCGGATTTTAATTACGGTAAGTATGCTTATCAGCGAGTAGGAAAAGATATTACCAATAAAGACAGCTTGATTACTGAAAACTATACAGGAAAGCAGGTGGCTGGTACGCCGAAATTTGTATTTAACCTTGGAACAGATTTTGAAACCGGAGCTGGTGTTTATGGTAATATCAACTACCACCATCGGGGAAGTATGCCGTTTACTTCAGATGGACTTAATACAACCAGTGCATATGGTTTATTGAATGCAAAACTTGGTTATCGTAAGGCATTCAATAAATGGGAGCTTGATGTTTATGCAGGCGCAAATAATATCACCAACACCCAATACTATTACATGGTATTCATTAACCAAATGCCTGATAGTTATATACCAGCACCGAATAAAGCAAATTATTTTGCCGGCGCATCCCTGAAATATACCTTCTAAAAACAGGCCGTCTTCGGACGGCCTTTATTGTATTTTATGAAAAAAGTATCTATACCAATCATTGCCTTACTGCTTTTTATACTGGGCGGTTGCGGCAGGTTTAATAACAACGAGAATGACAAAGCCGAGAAGCGTGTTTTGTCGATCGCAAAGCAGTACACTGAAATCATTTTTGCACTGGGTGCAGAGAAAGACCTGGTAGCAGTTGATCTTTCCAGCACTTATCCCGATGCTGCAAAACAATTACCAACTGTCGGCTACCATCGTTCATTAAGCGTGGAAGGCATACTTGCCGTAAAACCAGATTTGATATTACACGATAACAATATCGGACCGGAACATGTAGTAAAACAACTGGAAGACCTCAAGATACCGATGAAAGTATTTGGCAAATACAAAGACAATATTGCAGGCACAGATTCTCTGATCCGCGAAATGGGCGTTTATTTTAATAGACAGGCTGTTGCCGACTCTTTGTGTAAACAATTGGATGCCGATATGGGTATTGCACTGGAACAGTCGAAGCAATATAAAGACTCGGTAAAAGTACTGGTAATTCATTATGGCCAAGCCAATAATGTATACCTCGTTATGACCCAAAAAAGTACTGCTGCTAAAATGATTGCCTGGGCCGGCGGAAAGATTACGGTTACAGATGAAAAAGGCATGAAACAATTGTCACCTGAAGCCATAGCTGCTGCAGACCCGGATGTAATTCTGCTTACAGATTTCGGTTATGACAAATTGGGATCGATTGAAAAAATAAAAGAGCTGCCTGGACTCGCAAAAACAAGGGCCGCTAATAACAATCGCATCTATCGGGTAGAAGAGCACGATATGGTTTACCTCGGCCCACGTACCGGTAAGAATGTATTGGCATTACAAAAACTTATCCATGATCAAAGTCATTAAACAGCGTTTACATAAAAACGGGTTCAGCATACTGGCTGTTTTACTGTTGCTATGTATTATGCTAAGTGCCAGATACGGCGCCGTGAATATTGCATTGGAAGAAATGTTTACGGCAATTCGGAAATATGTAAGCGGAATTACCGACATGAGTTTGAATGAAAGAATATTTCTGGGCATACGCTTACCCCGCGCCTTGCTATGTGCAATAGTAGGTGCAAGTCTCGCAGTAGGAGGCACGCTGATGCAGGCCTTGTTCCGAAACCCAATTGTAGAACCAGGATTGGTTGGTACATCCAGTGGTGCTGCATTTGGTGCGGCGCTTTATTTTGTGTTGGGTGCCACCTGGGGATTTCATGCGGGCGAATGGACACTACCACTTGCTGCTACTGTCGGTGCTATTATGGCCACTGCTATGGTTTTTGTTTTATCCTCTTCTAAAGACACGGGCCGAAGTAGTGTTGTATCCTTATTACTTACAGGTATTGCAGTGAATGCATTGTTTATGAGTGGGGTCGGCTTTCTATCCTATACTGCAAGGGACCCACAGGCCCGCTCCATTACTTTCTGGAACCTGGGTACTTTATCGGGTGCCAGTTGGAAATCATTGTGGATTTGTGGTATCGTTACAATTTCAGTAATCCTATGGTCGCTCCGCTATAGTAAACAACTCAATAGTCTTATGTTGGGAGAAGAAGAGGCGCAGTATCTTGGCGTAAATACACGCAGGTTAAGACTACAAATACTTACATTAAATGTAATCATGGTTGCTACTTGCACTGCTTTTGTTGGAGTAATAAGTTTTGTAGGATTGATTGTACCACATCTGCTGCGAATGGTTTTTGGTGCTGATAACAGACAGTTAATCCGAAACAGTGCATTGCTAGGTGGTATATTGTTAAGTCTTGCCGATCTCACAGCACGTATGGTACTGAGACCAGCAGAACTACCAATCGGAATAGTATTAGCCATAATCGGTGTGCCGATTTTCATTTTATTATTACGCAAAAACACTTATTATTTCTGATATGATAACAGCAAGTCATCTGCAATTCAGTATCGGCAATAAAGTTTTGTTGCAGGATATATCACTGCGTTTTGAGGCAGGAAAAATAAGTTTGGTCATTGGTGCCAACGGCGCAGGAAAATCTACGCTTCTAAAATTATTATGTAACCAGTTAAAACCGCAACACGGCGAAATATTATTTGGAGAAAAACCGCTTGCGCAATTTTCCAATAATGAACTTGCCTGTATCCGTGCAGTTTTATCTCAACAAATCGAACTGGCTTTTCCCTTAGCAGTCGAAGAAGTGGTAATGATGGGCAGATACCCACATTTTACGGGTCGCCCGCAGGAAAACGATCATAAGGCCTGCACTGAAGCAATGGCGGCATTTGATCTGATACCACTTACCGGCAGAAATTATCAAACCTTGAGTGGTGGCGAAAAACAGCGTGTTCATTTTGCGCGTGTAATGGCTCAAACCTGGTACGCCAAAGAAGGGTATGATCGTTATTTACTGTTGGATGAGCCTTTGACTTTTCTGGACATACAACACCAATATCAGTTTATGCATACTTTGGTTAAACTGGCTGGTGAAAAAAGGGTAATTGTTGGCGTGGTGCATGATCTTAATCTTGCGGCACAATTTGCCGACTATCTTATATTACTGCACGAGGGAAAGGTTTTGTCGGCCGGTAAACCAGAGGATGTTTTAACTGTATCTAATATTGAAACAGCATTTGGCATTCGACCGGTTATTCAGCAACAGGATGGGAAAATGCTGATCTTATTTTCCTGATAAAAAAAATCCCGTCACTGACGGGATTTTTAATTTAGTTAACTCCTTCCACAACTGCTTCCTTAAATATTTTCTGAACTAGTCCTTGTAAAACTTTACCCGGACCTGCTTCTGTAAAATGAGTAGCCCCATCAGTTACCATTGCCTGAACGCTTTGGGTCCACTTTACTGCACCTGTTAATTGGTTAATGAGGTTTTGTTTGATCATATCCGGTTCTGTAACAGCTGCTGCAACCACATTCTGGTAAACCGGGCATGTTGGGTTGTGAAAGCTTGTTGCTTCGATGGCTGCTGCCAGTTCTTCTCTGGCTGGTGCCATTAGTGGACTGTGGAATGCTCCGCCAACTGGTAATACCAATGCTCTTTTTGCGCCAGCAGCTTTCATTCTTTCACAGGCTATTTCAATTCCTTTCACTGAGCCACTGATAACTAACTGACCTGGACAGTTATAATTGGCAGGCACTACTACTTCTCCTGTTTCTGCCTGAACAGCTGCACAAATTTCTTCTACTTTAGCATCATCCAATGCAAGTACTGCTGCCATGGTAGATGGCACCAGTTCACAGGCTTTCTGCATAGCTTTTGCACGAATGCTTACGAGTTGTAATGCGTCTTCAAAGCTGAGTGTATTGTTAGCAACCAGCGCAGAAAATTCACCAAGTGAATGCCCGGCTACCATATGAGGTGTTGCACCTTCAATGGTTCTGTAGGCTACAACAGAATGCAAAAAAACAGCAGGTTGGGTTACATTGGTTTGTTTCAGTTCTTCCTCTGTTCCATTGAACATGATATCACTGATTCTGAAACCAAGGATCTCATTGGCATTTTCAAACAAACGTTTGGCGGAGGCATTTTGCTCATAGAGGTTTTTACCCATTCCGCTAAACTGGGAACCTTGTCCGGGAAATATATAAGCGTGTTTATTCATGTAGGAGAATTTTAGGAACGCAAAAGAAATTGATTCCACACAATATCACAAAATTTTTATTTCAGTTGGCCTTCATTCCATGAAAAAAGCAGCTAATGCTGCTTTAGGGACTGTTTAAAATTCCGTTTTCAGTTCAAGAAATTTGAGTAACTGATCTTTTACCTTATCCTCTTTAAACTTACCACCATAAAAAACTGTTACAGTGGATGATGTATCATCTTCCACTCCTCTGCTTGCCACACAAAGGTGTTTGGCATCTATAATAACAGCCACATCTTCTGTTTCAAGGTCTTTTTGCAGTTCCTGACCAATTTGCATGGTCAGTCTTTCCTGCACCTGCGGACGTTTGGCAAAATATTCTACCAGTCTGTTGAGTTTACTTAATCCAACTACTTTCCCATTACTGATATATGCAACATGGGCCTTACCAATGATAGGTACAAAATGGTGTTCACAATTACTGTAAAATGAAATGTTCTTTTCAACTAACATTTCATTGTATTTATAATTGTTTTCAAACAAAGTCATAGCTGGCTTATTAGCCGGATTAAGTCCCTGGAAAATTTCTTTCACATACATTTTAGCCACGCGCTTGGGTGTGCCTTTTAAACTATCGTCTGTAAGGTCTAATCCCAGTATCTCCATAATAGAACGAAAATGTGCCTCGATTGCGGTAATCTTTTCGTCATCTGATTTTTCAAATGCATCTTCACGTAATGGTGTATTTGCACTAGAACCTATATGGTCATCTCCCATATTGTCGATATGCAGTTCACTTAAGGCAATTTCTTCACCGTTAAGCCGGATATTCAACAAAGTTTCGTTCTGTTTCATACAGTCTAATTTTTAAATCTAATCCCCCATCCAGTTTCGCCCTGAGTAACTTGTAAATCACTACAACAATATTTTCTGCAGTAGGATTTAAGTTGGCAAATTCAACCGTATCTAGGTTCAAATTTTTATGATCAAATCTTTTAATTATTTCTTCATGAATTATTTCACTCAACAATTTCATATCAAACACATAACCTGTTTCTTCATCTGGCACTCCTGTTAACTGCACAATCAATTCATAATTATGTCCATGATAATGTGGGTTGTTACATAAACCAAATACCTGCTTATTCTTTTCTTCCGTCCAGGCAGGATTATGCAAACGATGTGCCGCGTTAAAATGTTCTTTTCTAAAAACTGCTACTTTTTCCATGTTTTGCTGCCACCTGGTTTAAAAATATCCAGGCAGTATTTTATTCGTCAACACTTTTGCGTTGCACACTTCAACTACAATAATCCAATAAGAATCATCCGAAAATCAAGTGAGTTAATTATTAATGGTCTGGCACTGTTTCAGAAGTGTGCTGATCAAGTGGCCTGACCGATAGTGAGCCTGCTTATTAATAACTTCGCTTGAATGTCTATACCCGATCTGTTTCCAGGAATGTCAGACATCCTGATAACAAAGGTACATACGATCTAAATAACAAAAGCGATGTTGTTTTGTTTAAGTAAAACAAATAATTATTTAAACAGTAAATTAATTCCCGAAGTACTCCACATAGATACGGGGAGTTTCATACAACTTAATACAATGTAATTCAACCTGTTGTGGTAAATGGGGTGCTAATTGTTGCCAGATAGCGATAGCCAGATTTTCGGTACTGCAAAGCTGGTCTTTCATAAAATCTACGTCCAGATTCAGGTTTTTATGGTCGAGTTTATCGATTACATGCTCTTTTATGAGTATACTCAGCTTCTTCACATCATATAAAAAACCGGTATCCGGATCGGGGTGCCCTTTAATAGTAACAAAGAGGTCATAGTTATGCCCATGCCAGTTTTCATTGGCACAAACCCCGAAAACAGCATCGTTTTGCTCTTTGCTCCAGCGGGGATTATATAGTTTATGAGCTGCGTTAAAATGCTCCTGCCTCGTTAAGTACACCATGCAAACACCAAAATTTTTGCAAAGTTAAGAAAGTTAGGGGTTTTGCAAGGGCTTTATCTTTCGTGACCTATGGGTTATGAGCCACAAGCTTCAAGCCATTGCTTTCCGGTGAAAAACAGCTACTAGCCTCTAGCTCCTAGCTGCTAGCCTTGATTAGTGCTTATTTTTGACTTTCTGCTACAAGTGGAATAAATGACAGGGCTTGAGATTTATTTTTAAGCCATACTTATAAGAAATATTTAATTAGCACACTTAAGTTAGTGGGTAGTTAAATTCACGGTAAAAAAAGCTAGAAGCTAGAGGCTAGCAGCTAGCAGCTGTTTTTCCCCAGTCAGCAAAGGCTTGTAGCATATTACCAATTACACTCCCCACACAGTCTAAAAACTGTACTTTTATTGTTTATTATCCTTAATCGGAACTTATGCGTGTTATCATTACTGCGGCAACAGTTGGAGAATGGATGCCCTGCTTTCTAAACATCAATAACCTGTATACGGGTGAGAGTCAGCGTTTGAAAGTGCGGTTTCATCAATCTGGTGTGGGTATGCTGGCCAGTTCAGTTTCACTTACCCGTTTGGTTACTGAGGAGAAACCTGATCTGATCATTCAGGCTGGCATTGCCGGAACATTTAATAACAATTTGCCCCTAGGAAAAGTGGTGGCTATTAAGGAAGAAATATTAGGTGATATGGGTGTGGAAGAAGAAGGAAAATGGAAAGATATTTTTGATCTTAAACTCGAAAAAAGCAATTACCATCCTTACGAGAAGAAAAAATTACCGAACCCATGGCTCAGTACTTACAACCTGCTAAAACTACCGGAACATGCTGCAATAACCGTTAATGAAATAACAACCTCGAAAAAAAGGATTGAATTACTTACAAAAAAATATAAGCCCACCATTGAAAGTATGGAAGGCGCTACTTTGCATTATATCTGCAGAGAAGCCAATATTCCATTTATACAAATAAGGGCCATTTCAAATTATGTAGGCGAAAGAAACAAATCCAACTGGAAAATAAAAGAAGCACTCGACGCACTGAATGATACGCTGATTAAATACCTGGATAAATTGTATAAGATTAAGTGAATGGTGAATGGTGAATTGTGAGTGTAGTTTTGTTTTTGAAATAAGTTAACTGCATTTACAGATTCAAACAAATTGCTTTCAGCATCCCATTTCCAAATTTCCAAATTTCCAAATTTTCAAATTTAAATGACGCTCACCCTAGCTTTCTCCCCCTGTCCCAACGATACTTTTATATTTGATGCTTTGGTTAATAAGCGCATTGATACAGAAGGATTATCGTTCGACGTAGTATTGGAAGATGTACAAACATTGAACCAGTGGGCTTTAGAAGGGAAACTGGATGTATCTAAAATAAGCTATGGCGTTTTACCACTTATACTGAATCAATATAAAGTGCTCAATTGTGGTGGTGCTTTAGGTATGGGCGTGGGGCCACTGCTGATTACAAAAGATCCGTCTATAACCATTCAACAAATTAATGAGGCACGTATTGCGATACCTGGAAAAAACACGACCGCCCATTTACTTTTTTCACTTGCCTTTCCAAATGCACAGAAT
>NZ_CAMLMJ010000032.1 GCF_946481145.1 uncultured Sediminibacterium sp. | reverse complement strand
AGCCTGCCGCTAGCGTTCATCCTGAGCCAGGATCAAACTCTCCATTGTAAATGTTGTTTGATCTGACTTAATCTCAAATAATCGAAATTAACGTCGGATTTGTTGTTAATTGTTTTTGATTGCTGTTAACCTTACAAGTAAACTAATTTGTAATTATGTTTAATTGTGCTGTTGCTTCCAAACTTTCAAAGATCTTTTCGCTTTTTCTAAGCTACCCATTTTGTTGGGGTTGCAAAGGTATAAGCTTTTATTTTATCAGCCAAAATTATTTGAAGAAATTTCAAACTTTTTTTACTGTCAAAATCGCTGTAAGAACTACCGTTTTTTTCAAACGGACGGCAAAGATAAGAGCTTATTTTTTAGTACCAAATTTTATTTGATTTTTATTTTTTCAGACCCTCATTTATGCTTCAATGAACTACCGTTTTTATCGAACGGGCGGCGAAGATAAGTGTGTTATTTAAACCAGCAAATTTTATTTTGAAAATTTGCAACTTTTTTTTGCCTTTCATTGTAGCTGCCTTCAAAGAACATCCCCTTTTTTTCAAAGCGGGCTGCAAAGATAGGCGTGAATTGTTTCCTGCCAAATCTTTTTCAAAATAATTTTAGCTTGGAGTGATGAAAGCCTTACCACACAAGACTTTCAGAAGAGAAAAAAAATAGTCACAGGTATCAAACACCTGTTTTATCAGAGGAAGAACCATTTACTACTAACAACAATATTCAAACACTATTCACTATTCACTTAAAGCCTGCATCATTCCTTCAGGATACCTTACTTCCATCAGGTATAAACCATATGCCGGCGTTGTAAAATCAGCCCTGCTGCAATCTTTGGCTTCTATAATATTTCGAAACAATTCCTCCGCCTCTTCGATCGTTACTCCTGCCCTTGCAATCCGAATCATCGTTCCAACAATACCCCTGATCATTCCACGAAGAAAACGATTGGAACTTATGTGAAAACTTAACCCTCCACCAGCCAAATCTTCCCATCTTGCTTCTCTGATAGCGCAATTGTAGGTATATACCTGGGTATTTCGCTTAGAAAAAGACGTAAAATCAGTATAAGTCAATAAAACCTCCGACAGCCTGTTTAATATATTCCGGTCTAAAGGATATGGATACAACCACGACCGCTGGGTTAAAAATGGGTCTTTCTTATTGTGAATCAAATACTTATACTCCCTTTCAACTGCATCAAACCGGCAATGAGCCGTTTCTCCCACCCTATATATACCCTTTATGGCTATATCACTAGGTAAGATCGCATTTAGGTTATATTGATGCTTTAATGTTAATTGAAGGTCTGTATCGAAATGGAAATAATTTTCCTCCGCATGCACCCCTGCATCTGTTCGTGATGAACCTGTAAGAGAAAATGGCACCCTAAAAAGCGTTTCCAATGCCTTTGTAACCTGCGACTGAATGGTTTCCTGTCCATCCTGCACCTGAAAACCAGCATACCTGGTTCCCATATAAGCTACAGATAGGAAATAACGCATCAGTTGGTTTTGAAAGGGTGAGTTATAGCAGTAGACAATATTAATGCTCCTGAAGGCTGATCCTTTGCCTTGTTATCCGTCAATTTACCCGCCATACCTGGAGGTTTTATTGCCGGGACATACAAAATAACCGTATCGCTTCTGGTTAATTCCTTTACCACAAACACCATATCAACCCCATCAACTGATGAACGATCATAGATTTTTGATATTTCAGGCAATATCAGCTTTGCTTTTATTTGCTGCTTCACAACCGGTTTTTCAACTGGCACAACAGGTTCTTTAACTTCCTCTTTCTCTGTTTTCTTTACTTCGGCTTTAACTTCAGCCTTAACAACAGTATCCTTTTTTACTATCTCAGGTTCAATTTGAATGTTAACAGTCGTGCCTCTCAACAGGCTAAAATCAACCAGATTGAACAAACTCCAGGTATTGTCTAACTCCTGCTTCAAAGAAAATCCCATATCACGCCCCTCCATATTGAAGGTAAATGCCTGTTCAGTGGTTGATTTTGCAAAACCTACCTGTATCTCGTATTTACCATCTGTTAGTTTGGGTATCAACAAATAACCAGTTTCATTCGAACTAAGGGTGGCACCCATGATCCGGAGGTAAAAAGGTTGGTTATTTTCGGTTTGAAAGAATAGATAATGGGTTGACTGTGCCGATATATTACCGACACTGCCTATCAACAGCATAATAACCACCAGGATATTTTTCAGTTTTTTCCGCTCTTTCATACCAACAAATTTACTGTTTTAAAAAACGCTAAAGACAATGGTGCATAACCCGCCAGACCATTAGTAAAATTCTAACAATCTGTTTCCACAGCAAGTTTATCTTTAGGCCATCTAAAAAGCTAACATGAAAAAGATTTTATTATTGATTGCCTTTGCTCCGGTTTTCCTGATGGCTCAAACCGGGGGAAGTGAAGAATGGAAATCGCAGTACCGCGCGTTTGCCACCAAACAAAACGACTTAGTGCATACCAGACTGGATGCCCGCTTTGATTATGAACATTCATACCTTAATGGAAAGGTTTGGATTACCCTCCAACCCCATTTCTATGCTACAGATTCCGTACAATTGGATGCGAAAGGCATGAACATCAACCAGGTTGCGATTGTTAGCGCTGGTAAAAACATTCCGCTGAAATACAATTACGACAGCCTTTTTCTGAATATAAAACTCAACAAAACCTTTAAAAAAGGCGAGCGCTATACTTTATATATTGATTATACAGCCAAACCAAATGAATTCAGGGTTGCTGGCAGTGCAGCTATTACCGACGCCAAAGGCCTCTATTTTATTAACCCGAAAGGAGAAGAAAAAGATAAGCCAACACAAATCTGGACACAGGGTGAAACAGAAGCCACTTCAGTTTGGGTTCCTACTATTGATCGCCCAAATCAAAAATCTACCCAATTATTCAACCTAACTGTGGCGAATAAATATGTTACACTGTCTAATGGAAAAATGATTGCACAGAAAAAGAATGCTGATGGAACACGCACAGATACATGGTCGATGGACCAACCACATGCGCCTTATTTATTCTTTATGGGTATCGGTGATTTTGCAGTGATTAAGGACACATATAAAGGAAAAGAAGTTAACTACTATGTAGATAAGCCTTATGAAAAAGTTGCCCGCAAAATTTTTGGATCTACCCCTGAAATGATGGCATTCTTTTCTAAAAAACTAGGTGTGGAATACCCTTGGGTAAAATATAGCCAAATGGTTGCACACGATTATGTAAGTGGCGCCATGGAAAATACTACCGCTACCTTACACCAGGAAAGCGCTCAGCAAGATGCGCGTGAACTTATTGATGGCAATGGCTGGGAATCTACTATCGCACACGAATTATTTCACCAGTGGTTTGGCGATCTTGTTACTGCAGAAAGCTGGAGTAATCTTACCGTAAACGAAAGCTTTGCAGATTATAGTCAATACCTATGGGCAGAATATAAGCATGGAAATGATGAAGCCATGTTCGAAAACTTTAATCAGATGCGTGGCTATATAGGTAGCGGACAACAAAACCGTGATCTGGTGCGCTTCTATTATAAAGACAAAGAAGATATGTTTGATGCCATCAGCTACAATAAAGGTGGTCGGATATTACATATGCTGCGTAACCTCGTAGGAGATGATGCTTTCTTTGCTTCTCTTAATAAGTATCTTACTACCAATAAATTTGGAACAGGTAGCGCACACAAACTACGTTTAGCTTTTGAAGATGTTACTGGAAAAGACCTTAACTGGTTCTTTAACCAATGGTATTTTGGCAGTGGTCACCCACGCATCGATATTAGTTATCAATACGATGCCGCCAAACAACAATCAAGTGTTATTATCAAACAAATTCAGGCTGGTGACAAAACTTTCAAATTACCTTTTACCATTGATGTTTGTGAAGGAAATGAAAAAACAAGGCATCAGGTATGGATGGAGAAAAAGGCTGACACTTTTACGTTTAATGTGAAATCTAAGCCAGATCAGATTAATGTAGATGCGGACAAATATTTATTGGTTGATAAAAAAGATAATAAAACACTTGCTGAATTTATTCATCAGTTTAAACATGCTGGTAATTATCTAGATCGCAGAGAAGCAGTTGCTTTTGCTGGAAACAATACAAAAGACCCTGCTGCTGTTCAGTTATTAATGGATGCTTTAAATGATCCTTACTTCCGTATTCGCTCACTTGCGATCACCAACCTTGCTAAAGTAACCCCTGACGATGCCTTGATTGCAAAAATGGAAGCCATTGCAAAAAATGACACAAAAAGAACGGTAAGAGCAGAAGCCATTGATTATTTATCAAACCTTAAGAAAGCATCTTACCGTGATTTATTCTTAACTGCCTCAAAAGATTCTTCTTATACACTTGCCGGAGCTGGCTTAGATGCATTAGCAAGTATTGATAGTATTGCTGCACTTGAACTGGCCAAGGAATTAGGTAAGTCACCTGCAAAAGGTCGTTTGAATGAATCAATCTCTGGTGTTTTAATTACTTATGGCGATGAGACAGCATTTGCTGTTGTTTCTGACAGCTACGATAAAATGCCGCTTTCATTTGCAAAAGTACAGATGAGTGTTACCTATGCCGCTTTTGCTGCTAAACTTACCAAGCTTAGTGAATTCAAACAGGCTGTTGATGCTATATTCGCCTTCCGCGACCTTATTCCAGCCGCAGCCCGCCCTCAAACTGATCCAACAATGCTTCCTGCTCTGAAAGAACTTGCGGCCGCTAAAGAAGCTGCTGGTGCGAAAGAAATGGCTGATTATGTTAGAAGCAGGTTGCCGGAAGAAAAGAAATAAAAAATAAGGAATAAGAAATAAGAAATGAGAAAGTAATATGTTTTATAAGCAAAGAAGCCTTCCAGTTGGAAGGCTTCTTTTTTGGTTGTAGTTGGAAAGAATACTCACTTACTTTCTCATTCCTTATTTCTTATTCCTTATTTCTTATTATTTGTTTCCTACCACCCTCCGCTTGCGCCGCCGCCACCGCTGCTTCCCCCTCCGAAACCGCCGAAACCGCCGCCGCTTCCTCCTCCCCATCCGCCGCCGCCGCTGCCTCGTCTGCCACCACCAAGTACGGATGACCAGAATATTGCTTCTGCAATATCACCATAACCACGACGACTCATCATTCCACCACCTCGTCCTCCACCGCCGCCTTTGCGCGCCACTATCATTAACACTACAAAGAGAATGAAAATGAATGTGAGTAATGATTTGCCGGTTACTCCATCTTTGTTCTTCTTTATTCTTTTTACATTGTATTCTCCAACTGCCGCTTTTGCCAACGATTCGATGGCTCTATCCAAACCACGATAATAATTACCATCTTTAAAGTTGGGTGCAATATCCTGCTGAATAATATTACTCGCAATGATATCGGGGATAGCGCCTTCTAATCCATACCCCACTTCAATCCTGATTTTTCTATCCTCAATTGCCGCTATAATTAATACACCATTGTTTGTTTTGGCATTTCCAATACCCCAATCGCGAAATAATTTATTGGCATATTCTTCTATCGGATATCCATCGAGCGTAGGAAGCAGTACAACTGCAATTTGGTTTGAGCTGCTGTCATCAAGCGCAACCAGCTTTTGTTCCAAAGCTTCCCGTTGTTCCTTTGATAAAACATTGGCTTTGTCGGTTACCAACCTTGGTGGATTCGGTTTAGGTAAAATATCCTGCGCCTGTATTGCTACAAAGCTCAGGAGCATAAGCCAGATGACGAGTAATTTTTTCATAATGTTTCGGTTCCGGTGAACTGTTTATCTGCCAAATACAATCTCATCCGGCAATTCATTCTTATCACCCTTATTATCATAAGGAAAGTGTGTTGATAAAGCCACGCCTATATCTTCTATAATAGTAGCCAACCCTTCTGCATAATGCAGTTGCCGGAATTCCGCAAGCATCTTCTTAACTTCCTGATCCCAGAATGCGCTACCCACTTTTTGGTGAATACCTTCATCCCCAAATACAGCCAGTTGTCGATCTTTCATGGCTATATATACCAGTACACCATTGCGTTCTGCAGTCTGGTCCATTTTCAAATTGAAAAAGAGTTCTTGTGCCCGATGTAATGGATTTACATAAGCACATTTATTCTCAATATAAATCCTCACTTCACCACTGGTCTTTTGCTCTGCAGACTGAATAGCAGCAACAATTTTCTGTTTCTCTTCTTCTGAGAAATGACTTTCTGGTTTTTTGCTGAATAGTCCGAACATAACTGGCTAATATTAAAAGCCACAGTGTGTAACAGGTTTGGGCAATGATCTTAAAAGATTGCTCCACTGAAACAGCACTGTGGCTTAGGTATTAAAATTTAACTTCCGGTGCTTTTTCGGCGCCTGCGTCTGCTTTAAAGCCTTCTTTCACTTTAAATCCAAACATACCTGCAAGGATATTCATAGGGAAAGAACGTGCTTTGATATTATAATCAGCTACCGCTTTGTTGAAATCATTACGGGAAACTTTTATCCTGTTCTCAGTTCCTTCCAATTGAGCCTGCAATCCACGGAAAGCATCATTGGCACGCAGATTAGGATAGTTTTCTGTCACCATCAACAAACGTCCCAAAGCCTGAGAGAGTTGTCCCTGCGCAGCCTGGTATTGTTGTAATTTCTCAGGTGAAAGATCATTCGGATCTACTTTAATCTGAGTTGCACTTGCACGTGCATTGATTACATTTTGTAATGTAGTCTGCTCAAAATTCGCTTCTCCTTTTACGGTATTTACCAGATTAGGGATCAGGTCGGCACGGCGTTGGTAATCACTTTCAACATTTGCCCATGCATTTTTTACCACTTCATCCTGTTTTACCAGTCCATTATATCCCCTGCAGCCACATCCTCCCAAAATAAGGATTAATGCTGCAATAACAATTAAGGTTAAATTTTTAGTACTCATGTTTAAGTTGATTTGTATGAAATTAGTTATTTAATTCCTGTTTTTATACCATTAGTAGCAAAATGGGAGAAATATTACAGTGAAGTCAAAATTCAAAAGTCAAAAGTCAAAAAAATGGCTAATAACCCAATTTTGACTTTTGACTTTTGAATTTTGACTTTTGATTTTCTCCCCTACTTTACCGCCGCTATCCCAGGTAATTCTTTGCCTTCAAAATACTCGAGCATGGCACCACCGCCGGTGGAAACATAACTTACCTTATCAGCAAAACCGAACTGGTTTACTGCAGCTACACTATCACCACCGCCAACCAGTGAAAATGCTCCTTTGGCCGTAGCTTCTGCAATGGCAATGGCAATGGCTTTGGTGCCGTGTTGAAATTTTTCCATTTCGAATACGCCCATCGGACCATTCCAAAGGATGGTTTTAGAACGCTTAATGCAATTGGTAAACTGCTCGCAGGCGCTGGCACCAATGTCAAGTCCCATCCAGCCATCTGGAATATGGTTACTTGGGGCTGTTGACGTGTTGGCATCTGCTGCAAATTTGTCTGCAATGATTGAATCGGATGGCAGGTGAATACAAACACCTTTCTCTTCTGCCTTTTTCAATAATGCCACGGCAGTATCCAAACGATCGTTCTCACACAAAGAATTACCGATGGTGCCGCCTTGTGCTTTCATAAATGTATACGCCATTCCACCTCCGATAATAATATCTGTAGCTCTTTCAAGCAGATTTTCGATGATCAGGATTTTATCGCTCACTTTGGCACCTCCGATGATAGCCGTAAACGGTTTCTCAGCAGAATGCATAACTTTTTCGGCACTGGCTACTTCACCATCCATTACGGTGCCAAACATTTTTTTATCTCCCGGGAAAAACTGTGCGATCACTGCAGTTGAAGCATGAGCACGGTGAGCTGTTCCGAAGGCATCGTTTACATATACATCACCCAGTTTACTCAGTTTCTCAGCAAAAGCCAAATCGCCTTTTTCTTCTTCTTTATAAAAACGCAGGTTCTCGAGCAACAATACTTCACCTGGTTTTAATGCAGCTGAAAGTTCAGTGGCTGATGTACCAATACAATCATCCGCGAATAATACAGCTTTGCCGTCTAGTAGGCTTGATAAGTGTTTCACTATATGTTTCAGTGAATACTTTTCTGTTGGGCCTTCCTTAGGTCTGCCGAGATGGCTCATTAATATTACACTACCGCCATCCCTTAATATTTTCTGAATAGTCGGAATGGTAGCACGCATGCGGGTATCATCGGTAATTTCAAATTCGGCGTTCAGCGGAACATTAAAATCAACGCGGATTAAAGCTTTTTGGTTGCTGAAGTTGTGATTAAGAAACTTGCTCATACATTAATTTGAAAATTTGAGAATTTGAAAATTTGAAAATTTAAAAATTACGGTTCTGCGTAAATAAAAAGTGTGGTAATAGAAAATGCTGAAAAAAAACATTTTCAAATTACCACACTATCAAATTTTCAAATTATTAAGATATTAGTCCTGCAAAATACTTCACAGTTCTAACCAGTTGGCTTACATAACTCATTTCATTATCGTACCAGCTTACTGTTTTTACCAGTTGTGCGTCTCCAACAGTCATTACTTTGGTTTGGGTAGCATCAAACAAAGAGCCGTAGCGGATACCAATGATATCTGAGCTAACGATTTCGTCTTCAGTATAACCAAAGCTTTCATTGCTTGCTGCTTTCATTGCTGCATTGATTTCTTCTGCTGTTACTTTTTTGTTCAATATAACAGCCAGTTCAGTTAATGAACCAGTGATGGTTGGAACACGTTGTGCACCGCCATCCAGTTTACCTTTCAGTTCTGGTAATACCAGTCCGATGGCTTTTGCAGCACCTGTGCTGTTGGGAACAATATTAGCCGCAGCAGCACGAGCTCTACGCAGATCACCTTTTGGATGCGGAGCATCAAGTGTATTCTGGTCGTTTGTATAAGCATGAATGGTAGTCATGATACCGGTTGCAATACCAAACTGGTCATTCAATACTTTAGCCATTGGCGCCAGACAGTTGGTGGTGCATGATGCGCAGGAAATGATTGTTTCACTGCCATCCAGGATACTATGGTTCACATTGAACACCACTGTTTTAAGGTCACCAGTAGCAGGAGCAGAAATTACAACGCGTTTTGCGCCGGCTTTGATATGTGCTTCAGCTTTTTCTTTATCGGTGAAGAAACCGGTAGATTCAATCACAACATCAACCCCATGGCTTCCCCAGGGAATTTGAGCAGGATCTTTCTGAGCATAAATTTTTACTGTTTCGCCATTTACAATGATGGCGTCATCAGTAGAAGTAACAGTGGCATCGAAACGTCCCTGTGCACTATCATATTTCAGGAGATGGGCTAATACTTTTGGACTGGTCAGATCGTTGATTGCTACTACATCAATACCTTCCATATTGTAGATCTGACGAAACACCAAACGGCCGATACGTCCGAAACCGTTGATGGCAACTTTTACTGTACTCATTGTTTTTTGTTTTAGGTATATGGCTTAAAGAGTGGCAAATTTACATGGATTGAGAGGAAAAAAGCAGATAATTTTTGGGGATGCGAATTGAAGTTTTAGCCACAGATTCAAAGATTATACGTGATAATCTGTGAATCTGTGGCTAAAATCTAATCTCCGCCTGATACAGACCCCCTTATTTCAATAAAAATGTGAAAAAATTTTGGCGGGTAGTTTCCAAAGCCTATTTTTGCGTCCCGATTGACAAAAAATGCCCGGTTCGTCTATCGGCTAGGACATCTCCCTTTCACGGAGGAAAGACGGGTTCGATTCCCGTACCGGGTACAAAAGGCACTCAGATTGAGTGCCTTTTTGTTTTCACTATCTCTTCCTTTTAAAACAAAAGCCACCCAACTAAGCTGGATGGCTTTAACTAAGTACTATTATTTGTACCAATGTATTACCACTTATACCTCACGGTTGCCATTAATTGCCTTGGCGCAATTGGATTGATACTGTAATTCTCGTGCGTGTAGTAGTTAAACGTATTGGTGAGGTTAGAAAGTTTGGCCAGTAAACTGATTTTCTTCCAACTATATCCTGCACTCAGATCAACTGTTACAAATCCGTCTACCTCAAACAAACGATTATAATTTTGAGCCTGTTGTTTGGTATTATTAAAACCAGCATATCGTTTACCTGTATAAAAAATGCCTGCACCAAATTTCCACCCTTTTATACTATAGAAAGCCGAAGCATTAGCTGTACTTCCTACAGAATTTTGTAAACGTTCTCCTTCCACGAAGTTTCCTTTCACATCTGGTGTACGTGTGTATCGAATGAAATTATAGCTATAACCAGCAGTGATATCCAAGCCTTTTGCCGGATGACTGATCAGGTCTATCTCAAAACCATCACTGGCTGTTTGACCCGTTAATGCTTTTATTGCTGTATTCGAATTTGGCGTAACACCATCCGCTAAAAACTGTGCGGTTTGTGCCAGATTATGATTGATTATACGGTATACAGTAAGATTGGCAGTGAGACGATGTTTTACCAGATCATTCTTGATACCAATTTCATACTGATCAATCAATGATGGTTGCAAGGTATTTCCGTAAACATCCGTTCCACTATTCACAACAAATGAATTAGCATATGATGCAAACAAACTCGTACGCTCAGTTGGCTGATACACAACACCTACTCTTGGAGAAAATGCCTTATCGGTTTTTACAGCACCCATTGTTGTCACATTATTTACCAAATTGGTGGTCGATGCAGGCCTTCCTTCCTGAATAGACCAACGAAGTCCAACCAGCACTTTCAAATGTTTGTTTACACTGATAAGGTCTTGCAAGTAAGCGCCGAAACGAATAGTCGGCGTTTTAACCATACGTATCGCATTTGCTACAGGAATATCTGTTCTGGCAACATATTTATTCGGATCAAGAATATTGATGGTATCGTAAACGGTTGGCTGGTTAAATGAGTAAGCTGTTGTATTGTAATAGTCCACATCCATACCTGCCAGCAAAACATGTTTCAAGGATGCAGTTTGGAATGTGCCAGTAAGATTTATCTGAGCGCTTAAATAATCTTCCTGGTTTTTGGTACGATTCAACGGACGGAAAAAGTCGCCATTAGCCTGTGCCTGTATCCTTTCAATAGAATAGTAATCGCGGCTATAATCCTGGTAAGAGATCGTACTATTCAGTTTCCATTTATCATTCAGGCTATGTCGTAGTGTAGCTGTTGCACTCGCCTGTTGTGTTTTTGCATATTGCCAGGGAGCTCCAAAAAAAGCACCCCGATCTACATCAGGAATTTGTGTATTAGCTATGGAGCCAATACCAAAATCTGGCGTGAATTTATGTTGCAGGTAATCGGTTTGTATAAGCAGGTCTGTTTTTTTGCCCAGTTTAAACAATATACTTGGGTTTACATAATACCTCGTCGAATGAACAAAGTTTCTATAACTGTCTGCTGTTTCATAACTGCCATTTACACGAAAAGCAATCTTTGATGAAACAGGACCATAAATGTCGAATGAGGGTTTGAATAATCCATAACTACCCGCCCGGACCATGATCTCACCTCCATTTTGAAACTTAGGCTGCTTGGTCACCATATTTACTATCCCACCTGCAGAAACATTACCAAATAAAATAGCTGCACTTCCTTTTAAAACTTCTACCCTTTCGAGTGAACCAGTTTCAGGCATTGCTCCGGAGTTAATCCGAACACCATCTTTAAATAAATTACCAGAGCCTAGCCCATACCCCCTTGCACTAAAGTTTTCCTGCGTAGATCCTCTCGTAGTTGCCAGATATACACCATTTGCATTTTTTAATACATCACTTAATCTTTGTGCCTGCTGGTCTTCAATAAGTCTACGTTCAATTACACTTACAGCCTGAGGCAAGTCTTGCGCTGAAATAGGTGCTTTCCCAATGGTAAGGGCTTTTTCATTAGCCCTTCTTCTTGCTTGTACTATTACTTCATCAAGCTCTCGGGCTGTTTCTAATATGGTGAAATTTAACTCCATTACCTGATTAGCTGATAAAGACACTTCTTTCTCTATCGTTTGCAGTCCTGTAAATGAAATTTTTAGCTGGTATTTTCCAGGCATTATATTCCTCAAAACATAAGAGCCATCCTGAGCTGCTGTAGTTGCTTTGTTTGATTGAAGGATGATATTCACATCGGCAGCAGGACTGCCATCTTTAGTCTGGATTTTACCTTTTATCGATGCCTGTTGCGCCATTGCGTAAAAGCTAAACAGTATCATAACTGCCATGCTTATTCCTTTCTTCATAATCTTAATAATTTTGAAGTGCAAAACAAGCGCTTAACCATCCCTCAGCCATGCCGTATTGGGAAAAACACTTTACGCAATCAGGAAAGATCCGCCAATCCATCTCCTATTTCATGTATTTTTGTGGCAATCAATCCACTTGAACGATGATTCGCATATTTGCCACAGGAGGTACTTTCGACAAAGAGTATAATATGTTAAATGGTGAACTCTTTTTTAAAGACACCCACCTCGATGAGCTTTTACAAAAGGGCAGATGTATGGCTCCAGCAAGCATCCAGACTTTAATGATGATTGACAGCCTGGAAATGAATGATGTTCACCGCACAACCATCGCAGGCTATTGCAACGACTGCAAGGAAGACAAGATCATCATTACCCACGGAACAGATACCATGACGCATACAGCAGAATTTCTTGCTGAGAAGGTGAAAAATAAAACAGTTGTACTTACCGGCGCTATGATTCCTATTAAATTCGGAAGTTCTGACGGATTATTCAATCTCGGCTGCGCAATTGCATTTGTTCAATCTCTTCCTCCCGGTGTTTACGTAGCTATGAACGGAAGGGTCTTTACTGCTGGTAATGTTCGAAAAAACAAGGAAACAGGTTCTTTTGAAGAAATAGCCCATTCCTAAAACAAGTATTTACACAGTAGCCGTAATTAAACACAATGCCTATTCTTGTTCACCTGGCAGACGAAAGAAATTCCGGGAAAATTATAAAAAACGGAATTAAAACCACCCGTTATAGCGCAGGCGTCTATTGTATGCCTGTTTTACCTAATTTTTTTGTTACCCATCAATGGCTGCGTGAACTAAAACAATCAGGAGCCAAAACTTTTGTGGGCATTTATTTTCGTCTCAATAGTTCCGAAAAAGTATACGCCGGAAAATATGGTAGACCTCACAGATTTATTACCCTCGGCACCGCTATCAAGGAAATTATGTCGATGCCAGACCCACTTGGTTATGAATTAATTGTTCCCCGAAAAATAGAAAGCACCGAAATCACCAAAATTAAACACCTTCCTCAAACCCTGGGTTGGCGGTATATGCCCGATAGCCATAACAAAAAACCCTGTAATTGTGAATATTGTTTGAGGGGAACCATCAAAGGCCGACGAACAAAAGATCGATTAGACGAAGCAGACAAGGCATCTGAGTGATCTTAAAAAAACAATCAAAAAAGCAACATATTTGCTTCCTTTTGGGTCAACAGACAAAAAGAAGGAATGAAAAGCATATTATTAGCCGCTATAACTACTTTGACACTTGTTTTTTCCGGCTGTGAAAAAAACGATGAGGCTTTACTCAAAAAGAAGTTTAAGATAAAAATTCTGGATGAAGTTTGTGGCACTGCAGTGGTACAAATCCTGGATGAAGACTATTATCGATTTGGTGTTGATGGGTATGAACTTGATGGAATTACCTATGATCATGTATTTTCCACGGAATTAAGCTGTGCCGATCTTTCAAAATTCAAAACATTTGCACCCTCGCTGAGGGGATTGGTTGTAGACGTAAAAATCCTGAAGCAGATGGAATATGATCCTGCCTGCATCAGATGTGCCTCAATAGTACCCAATGCCCCTGCAAAATGGGTTCCTATAAAATATTCTAATGACTGATTTAGTCACTTTCTTCTAAATGCAATTTCTGGTGGTGAGCACCTGCAGCAATATGCAGTGCAAAACCTGCGATGGCCGTATCTTTTAAGAGATTTACTAAGGCCATTGCTTTCATTTCCTTATCGCCAGCATTAAGGTAATTGGGAAGATGTAGTGTAAGGATAAAAACAAAAAGCATCATTGCAAGCAGGTATGCAGATGTCTTTACCATTCGGTTGGTAATGAAAGAAATTGCTACCAGAATAAAAGCTCCACCTACTAAGTAAACCCAAACAATGCCACCAGGCAAAGAGGAAGGAATATAAACAACCAGTTCTCTTGCATGCTGAAAGTGATAAAAGCCAAAACAAATCATTACAACAGCCAATAGATAGATCGCGATGCGCGACACGATATGGTAGTTTTTCATGTGTGAAAGTTTTTATTGATTTGAGCCATCACCAAAAACATTCAACAGTATTGTACTTATCAGTTGTTAATATATCCTTTTATAAACTTTGGCTTTGACTCATTTCTTTGTGAATAATTATGATAGAATAAATTACAACATGTTTTTCACCCTTGCAAGCTTTCGGCCAAGTTTCTACAAAGCATTTGTCGATAAGTATTCCTAAAGAGCTTATACAATCATACTTGTTCCATCAGCCGTACGAACCGGAAATATATCAGGCAGTACCTTAAAATGCTCTAAATAAGCCTCAGATACACTGTCGACAAAACCTGCCATTCCTGACTTTTTGATCAAGTTTATTGTGCATCCACCAAATCCTCCGCCCATCATTCTGGATCCAATTACATCTTTATAGCCAGCAGCAAATTGAACCAGAAAATCCAGTTCTGTACAACTCACTTTGTATAAAGTACTAAGCCCTTTATGTGTAGCAAACATTTTTTTACCAAAAGCCTCAATATCTTCCTGACGGAGGTCTTCACAAGCTTCCTGAACCCTTATGATTTCTTCCACCACATATAAACACTGTTTGTATACTTCATCTTCCAATGTGTTTATTGTCTTTGACAACATTTCAGGTGTAACATCCCTTAGACTCCGAACTTCAGGGAAAAACTGTTGAACCTTTGTCACACCAGTTTCACAATTTTGTCTTCGTGTATTATATTCATTCGATTCTGCCAATGAATGTTTTACCCTGGTATTCACCAGTAATAAATCATATTCATCTGATTTAAGCGGATAGTAGGCAAATTCGTTTGATCGGCAATCTAATTCAATGGCATTACCTTTTTTTCCAAACATGCTTGCAAATTGATCCATCATGCCGCAGCGTACACCTACAAATTCATTTTCTGCTCTTTGCGCAAGCTTTACCATTGCCATACGTGGGAGTTTAAAACCGAATAACTCATTAAGCGCAAAAATGGTGGCACATTCAACAGCAGCTGAAGAAGACATCCCTGCTCCGATTGGAACATCCCCTATTAATACTGCATTAAACCCTTTGCATTTGTACCCAGATTTCTGAAGCACATCAACTATACCAAGAATATAATTAGGCCATTGCTGAGGGCTTTGCGTAATAGCTTCCGTGCTGCCCGTATAATATTTCTGATAATCCACAGAAAATAAATGAATCTGATTATCCGTACGTTCACCTATAGAAATAAAAGCAGCATTATCAACGGCTGCAGGCAACACGAATCCATCGTTATAATCAGTGTGTTCACCTATAAGGTTTATCCTTCCCGGAGACCTCACGATAAATGCCGGTTCACCAAAATGTTCATGATAATATCGCCCGGCATCTTTAATCAAAATATTCATCCTTCCAGTTTTGTTTGGTAATGCATTTCGGGGATTACTACCTCGTTGAATCCTTTGCGAATGAGTCTGCTCGCAAAATCCTGTTGCACATCATATTCTCCGTGGACCAGGAAAAGTGTTTTTACTAGTTTGGGATTCTGACAAGCAAGAAACTGACAAAGGTCATCATAATCTCCATGAGCACTCATGCTCCTCATCTGACCTACTTCTGCTTTAACCTCGTACATTTCCCCAAAGATTTTTACCTGTTCAGCTCCGCGCGAAAGCCTTCCCCCCAATGATCCTGGTTCGCAGTAACCTACCAGCAAAATGGTATTTTTCTTATCGCCGATATTGTTCATAATATGGTGTTTTACCCTGCCAGCATCTGCCATACCACTTGCAGAAATTATCACACAGGGTTGCGGCAGTTCATTCAGGTATTTGCTTTCATCAACGGTTTTAATAAACTTCAAACCGGGAAAATCAAATGGATCATCATCTTTCTCCATCACTTTACGAATGCGTTTATTAAAATATTGCGGGTAAGCTTTCAGCATTTCTGTTGCCTCCCTACTTAAAGGACTATCTACATAAACAGGAACACGAGGCAACCTGTTTTCAAGGTCTAATTGATTAAGTGCATACAATAATTCCTGCGTACGGCCTACACTAAATGCCGGGATAATAAGTTTCCCTTTTTTCTCCATGCAAGTTCCTTCTATCCATTTTAAAAGTGTATCTGGTGTACCATGTACTTCATCGTGTAATTTATTTCCGTAGGTACTTTCGAGAATGATATAATCTGCCTGCGAAAATTCAGCAGGTGAACGAAGAATAGCGTCATTATAACGACCCACATCACCACTAAAACTCAATTGAATTGTTTTACCTTCCTCTGTAATCTTTAAATGCACTGCAGCACTGCCAATAATATGGCCTGCATCTGTAAACATCAATTGCACACCCTCGGTAATATTTGTCCATTCATTGTAATTCACATCAATAAACAAATCAAGGGCTTTTGCGGCATCATCAAGGTCATATAGTGGTTCATAAGGAGGCAAGCCCTGCTTGGCCCTTCTTTTATTGATGAATTTTGTATCGTCACGCTGAATCACCGCCGAATCTTCCAGTAAAATAGCCCCTAATTCCCTGGTTGCTGGAGTTGCGAAGATTTTTCCCTCAAAACCTTCTTTCACCAATTTTGGTATTAGTCCTGAATGATCGATATGCGCATGCGATAAAACGAGGATATCTACTGATCTGGCATCAAAACCAAATGAGCTATTCAAAACTTCTGTGTCTCTGCCCATGCCTTGAAAGAGTCCGCAGTCAAGTAAAATCTTTTTCCCATTCTGTAATGTCAGTAAGTGCTTTGAACCAGTAACGGTTCTTGCGGCACCATGAAATGCTATTTTCATAATCGTTGCTTTCGTCAGTTATTGCCTGGATTTAAAAGTCCAGGTTATATAAAAAGTGGCCACTAATTCATTTTGCTCGTTGGTGCCCTCTGATTTGCACCGAACAGTTTGAGGTTCGCCATTTGCAATGGTTTGTTCAATGGCCGCCAAAATACTGGGACCATCCGAACAATGGAATTTTATAAGTCCCGTTGCTTTCTTCAAAAAATCACCTTCTACTTTTAAAACCAGCATGCTTACTGGTGGCTTTCGTTGATAAATTTGTGCAAAACCTAAAATGCCGGTGCTCATTTCAGCAGCCATTGCCTGAACCGCAAAATACATGGAACGGAAAGGGTTTTGAGAAAACCAGCTATAACGAACGCTAATCACCGCAGCATCCTGGCTTAAATCAGTGATTTTTAGCCCGCAAAAAAATGCTGCTGGTAGTCGCTGTAATAAAAACAGCCTGAACTTTAAAGGATTCGAAATTTGTTTTCGAAAAGATTCAAAATTAGGATTCATGGCTTTGCACTTACACCATAAATGTAAGATTCACAAAGCGAATCATTATAAAAAACAATTGATTTTAACTGAATTACAATAGCAAAGCTGCCAGCAGGTAATCTGCACAAAGGATAAGGATACAACTTACTACCACTGCACTTGTACTTGCCCTTCCTATCTCCAATGCCCCACCTTTCACATTATATCCATAGTAAGCAGATATACTACTTACAATAAAGGCAAATGTATATGACTTATACAGCGCGAAATTGATATTGTACAGGTTCAGGTTTTGTCTCAATCCAATATCGAAAATATCAGGAGCAAGAATACCCGCCATATTACCAGCAGTTCTTCCACCCCAGATACCTAATACGGCTGAAATAGTGATCAGACATGGTATAACTAAAAGTGATCCGAGAATTTTCGGCAATACCAGGTAACTCTTTGTATTGATACCCATGATTTCCAGTGCATCAATTTGTTCACTGATCCGCATATTACCCAGTTCGCTGGCAATCTTACTGCCTACCACACCAGCCAGCACAATACTTACAACCGTAGGAGAAAGTTCAAGAATCATACTATCTCTTACAATTTGTGCAATAGTAGCCTGAGGCACCAGTGGACTCACCAACTGATAAGCTGTTTGAACAGTAGTAACCGCACCTAAAAACAAGGAGATAATGACTACGATGGGCAATGCACCCAACCCGATTTCTACGCACTGGTGCATAAACTCTTTCCAGTACATACGCCAGTTTTCAGGTTTGGTAAACATCCCCTTCAACATGAGCAGATATGATCCTAAATGGGTAAAAAATGACATTGCTTTATTTTTTCAAATTACCGTTATAACGACATTACACCTTATTACATATGGCTAATTGTTCATAGCATATAGCAATTGTGTTATTACTCTTTTCAAAATCGCCTTAATTACCAATAGTTGAATGACTTTTTTGTACAAAGTCCTATTTCTTCCGCTTTTTTAATCGCTTCCACCAACTGCTTCGCTGTACAACATCATTGGTATCCATTCGGCATTTTAACTGTGCATCTACTACTGCTACCAATGCCATATTCACAATACTTCTAACCGTGCTTCCCAATTGCAATACGTGAACAGGTTTTTTTAGTCCAAGTAGTATGGGACCAATAGCATCAGCACCACCTACTTCTTTTAGTAAGTTATATGCCACGTTTCCTGCTGTCAGATTAGGGAAGATTAATACATTTACATCTTCATCTACTAACTCACTAAAAGGATAGTTATCACGCAGGATTTCCTTATTAAATGCCATACTACCCTGCATTTCACCATCAACAATCAACGATGGGTTTCTTTGCTTGAGAATACGTGTAGCTTCTGAAACCAATTTAGCTTCTGGTGAATCACTACTGCCAAAATTGCTATAGCTCAGCATCGCCATTCGAGGTGTTAGATTGAAATTCCGCACTTCTTTGGCTACCATCATGGCAATATCTGCCAGTTGTTCTGCCGTAGGATTAAAATTCACCGTTGTATCTGCTAAAAACAGTGGCCCCTTTTTGGTGAGTAATAAATACATCCCAGCTATTTTCTTCACTCCTTCTTCCGTACCAATAATCTGCAATGCTGGCCGGATTGCTTCTGCATAGTTTTTGGTAAGTCCTGATAACATTGCATCAGCATCACCTGTTTCAACCATCATACAACCAAAATGGTTTCTGTCTTTCATGATCTTCAGACTCTCATAATGGTTGAATCCTCTTCTTTGTCTTTTCTTAAAGAAAAGTTCTCCATAAAATTCGCGCTTCGATTCCATTTCATCACTACGCGGATCTATGATTGGCAGATCAGTTATATCAATATTATACTCTTCGGCAATTCTGTTAATTTTAATCGGATCTCCCAGTAGTATTGGATAAGCAACACCTTCATCGTATATAATACTGGCAGCTTTGAGAATTTTCTGGTTATCGGCTTCAGCAAATACCAATCTCTTTGGATCCCTGCGTGCTTTGTTACCAATTACACGTAATAATTGATTATCGAGGCCAAGTCTTCTGTTTAATTCAAGAACATACGCGTCCCAGTTGGCTATTTTTTTCTGAGCAACACCTGTTTCAACAGCGGCTTTAGCAACAGCAGGGGCCACGGTTGATAACAGTCTTGGGTCTAAAGGTTTAGGAATAATGTATTCCGGACCGAACGACATATTGGTCTGGTTATAGGCCATATTCACAATATCAGGCACAGCTGATTTTGCAAGTTCTGCCAAGGCTTTTACTGCTGCCAGTTTCATGGCTTCATTGATCTGTGTGGCACGAACATCTAATGCTCCTCTGAATATATAAGGAAAGCCTAGTACATTATTAACCTGATTAGGGTAATCAGTTCTGCCTGTTGCCATAATGATATCTTTTCTTACAGCAATAGCATCTTCATAACTAATTTCAGGATCAGGATTGGCCATCGCAAATACGATCGGATTTTTAGCCATGGATTTAACCATATCCTGCGTTACTACATTACCTACACTTAGTCCCAGAAAAACATCCGCATCTTTCATGGACTTCTCCAGAGTGAGATCAGCTTTTTTTACCGCAAATTTTCTGCGTATTTCATCAAGGTCTGTTCTGCCTTCATGCAATACTCCGTCTTTATCAAAAAGAGTGAAATTTTCATACCGGGCGCCTAAAGCAACATAGAGTTGTGTACAAGCCATTGCTGCGGCGCCTGCACCATTTACTACAAAACGAACTTTCTCTATTTTCTTTTTTTGTAACTCAAGTGCATTTAATAAAGCAGCCCCACTAATAATCGCTGTTCCGTGTTGATCATCATGCATCACCGGAATATTCATCTGCTTTTTCAGTTGCTGCTCAATGTAAAAACATTCAGGAGCCTTAATATCTTCCAGGTTTATTCCTCCGAAAGTTGGTTCCAGTGCTTTTACAATCTGAACAAATTTCTCGGGATCTTTTTCGTTGATTTCAATATCAAACACATCAATATCAGCGAATATTTTAAACAATACACCCTTTCCTTCCATTACCGGCTTACTGGCTTCTGGACCAATATCACCCAAACCTAATACGGCCGTTCCATTGCTGATTACGGCAACCAGGTTTCCTTTTGCAGTGTATTTATAAACGTCTTCGGGATTATTATGTATTTCTTTACATGGTTCCGCCACACCCGGGCTATAAGCCAATGATAGATCACGTTGTGTTTTGGCTTCTTTGGTTGGAACTACTTCTATCTTTCCTGGTCTGCCACTTGAGTGGTATTCGAGGGCTTGCTCCTTCCTCAGATCTGTAATTTTAGCCATAGCTTTTATTTTCGTTAACCGGCAACACAATATAACTCAACTTAGGTTGTGTCACTCACTTCGGGGTTCGGTCCGCTGACCCGGCAACCCAGATTTAGGGCTGCAAAATACAATATAAATAAAATAGGTGCTTTTATTTCATAAAACCAATCCGATTGCGGTTTTGAAGGGCTTTATATTCAGCCTGCTCATCCAGTATGTTTTCAATGGCTTCATAAATAAGGTTTAGTTGCTCGTCATGATTGGCAACCGATCTTTTGATCATTTCAACTTCATTTGTCAGCTCACTGTATTGCAGCATTAGTTTCCTGACAACGATAAATGCCCGCATAATAGCAATATTCATTTCAATAGCCCTTGGTGAGGTTAGTAACCCGCTCAGCATCGCTATACCTTGTTCTGTAAAAGCAAAAGGACTGTATTTACTGTGTTTCCCCTTACCTTTTTTCTCTAAGGTCGCAAATTGCGACCTTAGAGAAGCATACTCTTCAGGGTTGATTTCAAACATAAAATCAGGTGGAAACCGACTCAGGTTGCGCTTACTGCTTCTTTTAGTCTTTTTGTTTCAACATTGTACAATAAAGCAATGTCAAAATCAAGCATTACTTTCTGTTCACGAAGGGTATAAATTTTGTGTTGAATTTGTATTGGTTCCAATAGTTGGTATTTGGCACTAAACTATTGATCCATGATGTTGAAAGGACAGATGACTAAAAATTGCGTAATAATTCACTGAGACAACCCGTACTACTTGCAAATTAAACCAATACGGTTGCTCCCAGCCAGGCCATATTACCCATTCCAATTTCGATGGCATTTTCGTCGATATTGAATAGTGGGGTATGTACATTATGTACAATTCCTTTTGCTTCATTTCTTACGCCAAGTCTAAAAAAACACCCGGGTATTACCTGTGTATAATATCCGAAATCTTCAGCACCCATTCGCATTTCTGTTTCGAGTACATTTTCCTTTCCCATGTAGAGATCGGCCTGCTTCCAGGCATTTCCGGTAAAATGAGGGTCATTATCAACCGTAGGGTATCCTATATCAATATGTAAGTCTATTTCACCTCCCATAGATTCTACAAGTCCTACAGCATTTTTTCTAATTAGTTCATGTGCTTTAAAGCGCCATGCTTCATCCATCGCCCTGAATGTGCCCATCAGCTTCACCTCGCTGGGTATTACATTGGTTGTATGTCCACCTTGAATTGAACATATCGATAATACTGATGGCGACAATGGATTTTTATTTCTTGAGATAACCTGTTGTAAGCTAACTACCAGATGCGATGCAATTAAAACGGTATCCGCTGTAAGATTGGGTGATGCTGCATGCCCGCCCTTTCCTTTGATGGTGATATAAATTTCATCCGCACTGGCCATTACCCGCCCTTTTCTGAAACTAAGTTTACCTGTTTCTAATCCGGGATGAACATGTAATCCAATGATACCTTGTGGAGCTGGATTCTTTAAAGCACCATCCCTGATCATATAACTTGCTCCTCCGGGATTTTTTTCTTCCCCTGGTTGAAACAATAATTTTACCGTTCCTTCCCATTCGTCTTTTAATTCCTGCAAAATCCTGGATGCGCCCAATAATATTGAAGTGTGTACATCATGTCCACAAGCATGCATTACTCCTGGGTTCTGTGATTTATACGCCACATCATTTTCTTCCATAATAGGCAATGCATCCATATCTGCGCGTAAGGCAATAATGCGACTGTCGGGATTCTTTCCCTTAATAATACCTACAACTCCTGTATTCGCCATTGTTTCAAAAGGAATACCCATCTCCTGCAATTTTGATTGTACAAAACGACAGGTTTCGAATTCCTGGTAACTTAGTTCAGGATGCGCATGCAGGTGTGAGCGAATGGCTATACTATCTGCTGCATATTTTGATGCTAAATCTTTTATCTTTTGTAGTAACATGTTACTTTATTGTGCGAGTTCATCCTCGGCGAGGTTATATTCAATCACATCTTCTACTACATACACTCCTTTAGGATAAAAGCGATTCAATAATTTCCTGAATTGCTCGGCATCTTCTCTTCTCACAAAATTACCGATCCGAACTTTGAAGAGTGGTGACTGATAAGATGTATAGGTTTTATGATCGGGGAAACGACTTAGTAATTCTGTTTTAATACGGAATGCCTGGTCGCGGCTATTTGTGCTGATTACCTGCAGGCGATACCCTTTGTATTGACCATCGCTCGTGAGCATTGCTGTGCGTTTATTAAGTTGAGCCTGTTTTGCAGTAAGTAAATCAAGTCTGCTATCTTTTTTTACCACAATTGTATCAGCGGCCCACAATTCCATAGCGGAGAATAACAATAAGCAAATGGAAATACAACGAATCAGCACAGACATAATGCTTGTTTTCAGTAAGATAAACAATATTATACAAAGATACGGCTCCGAATCAGATGACTGGTATTTGTTGAATTGCTTTAACAGGTTATTCTAATAGCCACTTTTTCCTTCAGACCCCTGTACTATGGCAACACTGGCACTGCATCCGAGCCTGGTTGCGCCGGCATCCACGAGTTGTTGGGCAAATACATGGTCGCGAATGCCCCCTGAAGCTTTAATCTGTACCTGTTCAGGCAAATGAAGTCTGAACAATTTCACTGCTTCGATGGTTGCTCCTTTTTCCGCATAACCCGTAGAGGTTTTCAGGTAATCTATTCCTGCCACGCCATACAACTCGCAACATTTAATAATTTCATCGTCGGTTAGCAAACCAGACTCAATGATAACCTTGATCACTTTACCTTTTGATTTCACAACCGGCATGATATGATTAATTTCATTTGCCAGATAAACCCAATCGGCATTTTTTATAGCAGATATATTAATTACTACATCTAATTCATCTGCACCATCTACTATAGCAAGTACTATCTCGGCTATTTTAGACTCTACAGCCGAATAACCAAAAGGAAAACCAATAACTGTTGCCACTTTCACTTTACTCCCCTCTAAGGCAAGTTTTGCTCTCTTCACAAAATTGGGTGGTACACAAACGGCTGCAAAACCAAACTGTTTTGCTTCATTGCAAAGCTTTTCGATATCTGAAACCAGTGTTGTAGGTTTCAATATGGTATGATCGATATATTGGTTAAGTGTAGACATATCTTCAAATTATCAGTGATGCACAAAAATATAAAACAAAAGCCTCCCAACTCGGAAGGCTTTTGTTTTAACCATGGTCTATGGACCACAAACTCATCCTACAAATCCTTACCATGACAGGCTTTATATTTTTTCCCGCTTCCGCATGGGCAAGGATCGTTCCTGCCGATTTTGGGGCCAACGCTTATTGGTTGTTGTTTAACTGGTGTAGGATCATAATAATCATTCTCTGTTGGAGGAGCATCTATATCTTCCTTGCTGGTGCTAAGCTTGCTCAAATCTGTTTTCTGCTGGCGTCCTTCACGAACTTCATCACCATCGTTTAAGGGGATACCTGCATGACAAAGGAATTGAACAATATTCGTGTTCACTTCTCCATCCATTTTCTTGAATATATTGTATGCCTCCATTTTATAGATCACCAAAGGATCTTTTTGTTCGTACGTTGCAGTTTGTACACTTTGCTTCAGGTCGTCCATTGCGCGCAAATGTTCTTTCCATGCATCATCAATTAAAGCAAGGGTAACTGTTTTTTCAAGTGCATTCACCAATTCAGTTCCGTTGCTTTGCAAGGTTTTTTCCATATTTGCCAGCACCTGCATCCCTTTTCTTCCATCGGAAAAAGGAACAATTACATTTTCAATATGGTTTCCCTGCTGGAGACGAATATTTTTAAATACCGGAATTGCCTGAAGCGCCATCTCCTGCTTTTTTCTATCGTAATTAGTAACAGCCTGCAAGTAAAGTTTTTCGGCTATTTGCTGATCACTACCTTTCGCAAATTCATCGGCTGTAATATCTGTATCAATACCAAAATTTAGAATTGCGGCTAGTTTGAAGCCATCATGATCATTTTGTTCTTTAAAGGAATTCACCAGATCTTCTGCAACTCCGTAGAAAGCGTTATCAAGATCAAGTGCGAGACGTTCGCCGAATAATGCGTGGTTACGTTTTGTATAGACTACCGTACGCTGTTTATTCATCACATCATCGTACTCCAACAGTCGCTTACGAATGCCAAAGTTATTTTCTTCCACTTTTTTCTGTGCCCTTTCGATAGACTTGGTGATCATACTATGTTGAATCACTTCTCCTTCTTTGTACCCGGCAAAGTCCATGATTTTGGCTATACGTTCGCTGCCAAACATGCGCATCAGATCATCTTCCAGAGAAACAAAGAACTGTGAAGATCCGGGGTCACCCTGACGTCCGGCACGACCTCTCAACTGTCTGTCAACCCTTCTCGATTCATGTCGCTCTGTACCAAGTATTGCTAAACCACCAGCTTCTTTCACACCTGGTCCGAGTTTAATATCCGTACCACGACCCGCCATATTGGTTGCAATCGTAACAGCGCCGGGCAAGCCAGCTTCTGCAACAATCTGCGCCTCTCTGGCGTGTTGTTTGGCGTTAAGTACATTATGCGGAATTTGTTTCTGGCGAAGCATTCTGCTCAACAATTCACTTACTTCTACCGATGTGGTACCAACCAGTACTGGTCTGCCTGCTTCACGTAACTTAGCAACTTCTTCAATAACGGCGCCAAATTTTTCACGTTTGGTTTTATATACCAGATCCTGTTCATCTTTCCTGATAGCAACTACGTTAGTAGGTATTGCAACTACATCCAGTTTATAAATATCCCAGAACTCAGCCGCTTCTGTTTCAGCAGTACCTGTCATACCAGCAAGCTTATGGTACATCCTGAAATAGTTCTGGAGTGTAACCGTTGCATAGGTTTGTGTAGCCGCTTCGATTTTTACATTTTCTTTTGCTTCAATCGCCTGGTGTAAGCCATCGGAATAACGACGACCATCGAGAATACGACCGGTTTGTTCATCAACAATTTTAACCGCTCCATCCATTACCACATATTCTACATCTTTATCAAATAAAGTGTAAGCTTTTAGCAATTGTTGTACCGTATGAATACGGTCAGCTTTTACAGCATAATCATTAATCAGGTGTTCCTTGCTGTGTAATTTTTCTTCTGCAGAAATAGCCTCGTTTTTATCGATTGAAGCTAAAGAAATACTGATATCTGGCAGGATAAAGAAGTTAGCATCTTCACCTGATTTGGTAATCAGTTGAATACCTTTATCGGTAAGTTCAACCGAATTATTTTTTTCATCAATATAGAAATATAATTCTTCATCTGCTTTAGGCATTTCGCGCTGTTGGTCTGCGAGATAATGATTTTCTGCCTTTTGCAATTTCACCCTCATACCAGGCTCACTCAGGAATTTTATCAGTGCACTATTCTTAGGCAACCCACGATGAGCGCGGAACAATGCAAGACCGCCATCTTTTGGATCGTCGTTGCCTTCGGCTATTTTCTTCTTGGCTTCGTTGAGGAATTGGTTTACTGCTTTTTTCTGAGCTTCCACTAATTTTTCGATACGAGGCTTCAGTTCAAAAAACTGCTGCTCTCCGGTGTTATGTCCGATAGGACCTGATATAATCAATGGTGTACGTGCATCATCAATTAATACGGAATCCACCTCATCCACCATGGCAAAATGATGTTTGCGTTGTACCATTTCAGCGGGTGAATGCACCATGTTATCTCTCAGATAATCGAAACCAAATTCATTATTGGTACCATAGGTAATATCAGCGAGGTATGCATTGCGGCGTGCTTCTGTACTTGGCTCATGTTTATCGATACAGTCTACACGAAGTCCCAGCCACTCAAACAAAGTACCATTCCATTCACTATCCCTTCTTGCGAGGTAATCGTTCACGGTAACAATGTGCACCCCTTCTCCAGCAAGTGCATTAAGGTAAGCAGGTAAGGTAGATACAAGTGTTTTACCTTCACCGGTAGCCATTTCAGCAATTTTACCCTGATGTAATACGCTACCACCGATTAACTGAACATCATAATGTACCATGTTCCAGGTAACAGGCGCACCTGCTGCTGTCCAGGTATTTTTGAAAATACATTTATCACCTTCAATACGGATATAATCTTTCTTAACGCTCAGGTCGCGATCTAATGCTGTTGCAGTACTAACCAACTCTTCATTTTCTTTGAATCGTCTGGATGCTTCCTTCACAACCGCAAAAGCTTCTGGTTGAATTTCAGCCAGTATTTCTTCGATTTTTTTATCCCTTTCTTTTTTCAGCTTATCAACTTCCTGATAAATGATATCACGATTATGTATTTCATTTTCAGGAAGATTTTCAGCAGCCTGTTTCTTGGCTTCTATTTCTGCATCTATATTAACAAGATGGGCTTTAATACGTAGTCTGAATTCCTGTGTTTTGTTTCGGAGCTCATCGTGGGTCAGTTGCTGATACTGGTCGTAGAACTGGCCAATTTTTTGGATGATGGGCATAATTTGTTGCACATCTTTTTCACTTTTACTGCTACCGAATAATTTTGAGATAAATTTCAACATATATATCTTAATCTGGTGTATTAGAAAATTTTAACAGTCAAAAACGGTGCGCAAAAAAAAATTGAGCCAATTTGGCACTTTTTCAACTGAGGCCGCCAAAGGTAAAGAATTTGGGTAGAGTGCGTGCGCTGGCAAAAAACTAGGTTTTATTTATCAATTAGTTAACGGAATAGCATGAATATTACAAAAAGCGGTTTGCTGATTATGGCCATATTTTGCGCCTTTATGGCACAGGCCCAGGTAAACCAGCCAGATTCAATAGCAAGGGAAAGGATAAAACTGGTACAAAATAATATGTATGTATTAGGTGCATGGGCGGGCGCCAATATTATTCAAGGCACCATTTCGGCCAGTAATACGCATGGAAGTGAGCATTTTTTGCATCAAATGAACGCTTATTGGAATACGGTAAACCTGGCCATAGCAGGCGTTGGATTGCTTGGAATAAGAAAACAGCTTAAACAACAGTACAACCGGGAATCCAACCTAAAAGCACAGTATAGATTAGAAAAAATTCTACTATTAAATGCCGGACTGGACCTGGCATATATTTCTACAGGATTATATCTAAAGGAACGGGGCACCCGCCTGAATAACGACAGGAATGTTGGTTATGGGAATAGCTTATTATTACAGGGTGGTTTTTTGTTGATTTTCGACCTTATCCAATATGGGCAACACCATAAAAACACCAAATGGCTCGAAAAGCAAGGTGGCAACCTGGAACTTGGGCTAGGATCGAATGGACTTGCACTTAACTACCGGTTCTAAGGCGGGTAAGTATATGTGATTAAAAAAGCAAAGTTTTGATGGAATTTCAGGGTGTTTCTGCTACTTTTGCAGCCAAATTGAAAAGGGCATACCGGAATGTTCCAGTACCCTGTTTCTTGAAAAATTGAAACTTTTTACCCCATGGCAGGTCAGTTAAAAGAAGTACGTAACCGGATTAAGAGTGTTCAGAGTACCCAGCAGATTACCAAAGCAATGAAAATGGTAAGTGCGGCTAAATTACGTCGCGCTCAGGATGCGATCACGCAAATGAGACCATATGCACAAAAACTGCAGGAAATGCTGAGTAATATTGTCAGCAATGCGGAAGGCGACATGACCATTAAACTGGCTGAAGAGAGAGCTGTTGAGAAAGTACTATTGATAGTAATTACCAGTGACCGTGGATTATGCGGTGGATATAATGCAAACCTTATTAAACTGGCCAAGCAGACGATCGCTGAAAAATATGCTGCCCAGCAGAAAAAAGGCAATGTTACCATTTGGAACATTGGTAAAAAAGGGTACGAAAGCTTATTAAAAGCTGGCTATAAAGCAGAAGCAACTTTTAAAGATATTTTTCTGAACCTGAATTTCGAAAACGTTCAAACAGCTGCACAAGCTGCGATGAAGGCTTTTGAAAACAAAGAATTTGATGCAGTAGAAATAGTTTACAGTGAATTTAAAAATGCTGCTACACAGCGATTTACAGTAGAGCAATTCCTGCCTATCCCTAAAGTTGCCAATACGGGTTCGGTTAAAAAATCAGACTTCATTTTCGAACCAGCTAAGGAAGACCTGATTGCGGAACTGATGCCTAAAATCCTCAATACACAATTATATAAAGCAGTTTTAGATTGTAATGCCAGTGAACATGGCGCACGTATGACTGCCATGGATAAAGCCAGTGAAAATGCAAACGAACTGCTGAAAACACTTAAAATCAGCTACAACCGTGCACGTCAGGCAGCCATTACAACCGAACTTACTGAGATCGTAAGTGGTGCTGCAGCTTTACAGGGATAGTAAATGATAATTTGTCCGCCTCAAGCGGATGAAAATGTGCTGATTTGAAAATGAGGGCAACAGATTTTCCATTCTTTTTGAAGCATTTCGTTATTTTCAAATTTTCAAATTCACTAATTTTCAAATTATAATGGAAATAAGCCAAATCATACCACACATTGAAGTGTTGATTTTCGCGAGCGAAAAACCACTTACTTCATTAGATATCGTTGAACTCATCAACAATACATTTGGCTTTCTTGAAGAAAGGGTAACCCTCGACCAGGTAGAAGCATCGATCCAGGGTATCTGTGAGAAATATGATTCTGAATTTTACCCATTTGAGGTTCGTGAGAGTGGCGGGGGATGGCAATTCCTTACCAAAAAAGATTTCCACAAAACCATTGCTCAGTTAAACGGAGACAAATTCCTAAAGCGTTTGAGTAATGCCGCACTTGAAACCCTGGCAATTATTGCTTACAAACAACCCATTACCAAAGGAGAGATTGAATCGATCCGTGGTGTAAACAGCGATTACAGTATCCAGAAATTACTGGAAAAAGAACTCATATTAATCAGTGGTCGTAACGAACAAATGCCCGGAAAACCACTGGTGTACGCTACTTCCAAAAACTTTATGGATTATTTCGGTATTAATTCTCCGGAAGACCTTCCAAAAATCAAAGAAGTATTGGCAGAACAGATTGTGGAAGGAACCGTTATCCGCCCGGAAGATTTTACCGACCAACCAGTAGCGGAAGAAACGCAGGAAACTGAACAGCCTATCGACGGAGATACTTCCCTGCTTACAGTAAATGAAGATGGCGAACTCATTATTCAAGGTGATGAAAATGCCGCAGACACAGAAATGTTGTCGGATGAGGCAGATGCATCAACAGAAACTGACTCTTCTACCGACGAGGAGCAACATGGTGAGGAACCAGATTCCGACGAAAATCTCGCATAAGCTTTCTTACAGTTTTTAGGATTAACGCGAAGACAAGTATCTTCGTGGCATGTCATTAAAACCATCGAACGAGCAATTAAGAAACATCGCGGCGGAATTTGGTACACCTTTATATGTATATCATGCTGACCGTATCTCACATCAGTACTTACAGCTACAGAATGCTTTCAAAGGAACTGATAAGGTCCGTTTTTTTTATGCCTGTAAGGCACTTACCAATATCAATATCCTCAAACATATCCGGCAAATTGGCTGCAATGTTGATTGCAGTTCAATCAATGAAGCAAAACTTGCTGTGTATGCTGGATTCAGTCCACAGAATATATTATACACCAGTAATGGTATTGCTTTCGAAGAAATAGAAGAAGCTGTTGCGCTGGGTATTAATATCAATATTGATAGTCTCTCTAACCTGGAGAAATTTGGAAAAAAATACGGGGCGAGTTATCCTGTAGGTATACGTTTACGTCCAAATATTATGGCAGGCGGAAATCTTAAAATTTCAACCGGGCACGAAAACAGTAAGTTTGGAATACCTATCGAGCAATTAGATGAAATCATTGCCCTGATGCAGGAACACCAGATTTGCATTGCCGGCTTACACGTACATACAGGAAGTGAGATTAAAGATGTGGACGTTTTCATGAAGGTAACAGATGTGTTTTTTGACCTTGTTCCACATTTTCCCGCTTTACAGTTCTTAGATCTGGGTGGTGGATTTAAAGTGCCTTACCGCGACGGAGAAGAAGGTACAGATATTCAATTGCTAGCAAATGCGATCCTTTCATTTGAGCAAAAGATCGAATCAATTTACCATCGCAGTTTTCAGGTATGGTTTGAGCCGGGTAAATTTCTTGTGAGTGAGGCAGGTTTTCTGTTGGCCAAAGTGAATGTAATCAAACATACGCCTTCAACCAGTTTCGTTGGTATCGATACCGGTTTCAACCACCTGATCAGGCCCATGTTTTACGAAGCATATCACCGCATTAGGAATATCAGCAATGAACAAGGGGAAATTAAAAACTATGCAGTTGTTGGTAATATCTGCGAAACAGACACATTTGCATGGGATAGAGCATTAAACGAAACCCGAGAAGGAGATATCCTGGTTTTTGATAATGCAGGTGCTTATGGTTTTGAAATGGCCAGCAATTTTAACTCCCGTTATCGTCCGGCTGAAGTACTTATTAAAGATGATAAAGCCCTCCTGATCAGAAAAAGGGATGTTTTTGAGGATTTATTAAGAAACCAGGTGGAAGCATTCTAAAACAAAAGAGTAGTTTGCAGACTCATGATTGAAATAAAAAATATTAAAAAGGTTTTCGGCGACCGCACCATTCTAGACGACATCAGTGCCGTTATGGAAGCTGGTAAATGTAACCTCATTATTGGAACAAGTGGAAGTGGTAAAACCGTTTTAACCAAATGTATGGTCGGATTATTTCGCCCTGAAGTAGGTGAAATACATTACGATCAGAAAGACATGCTGCAAATGAACAATGAGGATCGTAAATTATTACGTCAGCAAATCGGCATGTTGTTTCAGGGAACTGCATTGTTTGACTCTATGACTGTTGAACAGAATGTTTTATTTCCACTGGATATGTTTACAAACTGGTCGCAGGCTGAAAAAAAGAAAAGGGTAAACGAAGTACTTGATCGCGTAAACCTTAAAGATGCACATAAACGTTACCCTTCTGAAATCAGTGGTGGCATGAAAAAAAGGGTAGGTATTGCAAGAGCAATTGTACTCAATCCCAAATATCTTTTTTGTGATGAACCGAATTCCGGACTCGACCCCCAAACATCGCTGGTAATTGATAAATTAATTCAGGAAATAACCATTGAGTTCAATATTACAACCATAGTTGTTACCCATGACATGAATAGTGTGATGGAAATCGGAGACCATATTGTATACCTGCACCAGGGAAGAAAGCAATGGGAAGGCACTAATAAAGACATCATCTTCAGTAAAGATGAGCTCTTGAATAAATTTATTTTTGCATCAGAATTCCTGCAAGATGCTAAAGAGATGCGGATGATGGAATTAAACGGAATGAATAAGAAGAATCTATAACAGGTATACCATGAAACACATTTCATTATTCATAGTCACCATTTTTTGCAGTATTCTGCTATTTGCACAGAACACGGGTAATGATCTGCCTCCTTTCATGAAAACAAAGAAATTACCTGAATTCAATTTATTGCAAACAGATAGCACCTGGTTTACCCATGAGCAATTACCAAAAGCAGATTTTACCATCATCGTTTATTTTAGTCCAGACTGTGGGCACTGTCAGTACGAGGCTAAAGAAATGATGAATAATATGGATAGCCTGAAAAACACTTTCATCCTCTGGGCTAGCTACCGTGATATGGCTGATATTAAAGGATTTGCTGAAACTTATGGTTTCGGAAACCATAAAAACCTAAAAGTAGGCCGTGACCCAACTTATGGAATACCTTCCTTTTTTCAGGTAAAATACACTCCCTATGTGGCCGTGTATGATAAAAAAGGTAATTATGTAAAGGCTTTTGAAGGTGGTGTTGAAATGCCGGAGTTGAATAAGCTACTATCCTCCTATAAGCAGCAGTAAGCCGGATTGGATATCTATTTTCGTTAAGCTAAAAGGTCTGTTATTTATCGGTCAAATCCAGAAACTTCCTCTGCTAAACCATGCGCAACCCTTACCTTTGCAGCGAAAAAATTCCTCAATTCTAAATAATCATTGTACTATGAAAGTAACTGTAGTAGGTGCCGGGGCCGTTGGAGCTACCTGTGCCGACAATATTGCCCGCGCCGCACTGGCAGAAGAACTGGTATTATTAGATATTAAAGAAGGTTTCGCCGAAGGTAAAGCCCAGGATATGATGCAAACTGCTGCATTGCTCGGTTTCGACACACGCATCACCGGTAGTACCAATGATTATTCAAAAACAGCCGGTTCTGATGTAGTGGTAATTACTTCAGGTTTGCCTCGTAAACCTGGTATGACCCGCGAAGAACTGATTGGAACCAATGCAGGTATTGTAAAAGGTGTTTGTGAAAATATCCTGAAATATTCTCCGGATGCGATCATTATTGTGATAAGCAATCCAATGGATACCATGACATACCTGGCTCTTCAGTCAACCGGATTACCAAAAAACAGGATCATCGGTATGGGTGGTACATTAGACAGCGCCCGTTTTAAATATCAACTGAGCCAGCACCTGGGTTGCAGTCCTGCAGACTTAAATGCAGTAGTAGTGGGTGGACATGGCGATACAACCATGATTCCTTTGATTCGCTACGCAACCTGGAACAGTGCACCGGTAACTGATTTCCTGACAGAAGAACAACAAAAACAAATTGTTGCAGATACAATGGTTGGTGGTGCAACTTTAACCAAACTGATCGGAACATCTGCATGGTATGCTCCCGGAGCAGCAGGAGCTGCACTGGTTGAAAGTATTCTCCGTGATGAGAAAAAATTGTTTACCTGCTGCGTAAGCCTGGAAGGTGAATACGGACAAAATGATATTTGTCTTGGTGTTCCTGTTGTAATTGGAAAAAATGGCTGGGAAAAAATCCTTGATTTCAAATTAAATGCAGAAGAACAAGCGTTATTCAATAAGA
>NZ_CAMLMJ010000031.1 GCF_946481145.1 uncultured Sediminibacterium sp. | reverse complement strand
ATACCGATTGCCATACCTACAACTTCTGCAAGATCCGTAGCTGCAATGGCTAATTCGGCCAGTATATATAAACAGAAATTAACCAATGGAGGATAGGTTTCGCGATTAGCCTGTGCCAAATCTCTTCTCCTTACTATGCCCAGTCTGGCACTCAGACTTTGCAGCAATAATGCCATCAGGTTACTCATCAGCAATACCCAGATAAGCTGATATCCAAACTTGGCCCCTCCCTGCAAATCGGTTGCCCAGTTACCCGGATCCATATAACCAACACTAACCAGGTATGCTGGTCCGAGGTAGGCCAATATTCTCCGCCATCCTTTTCTGGGAACAGTGGTATCAACCGAAGCATGTACTTCACTCAATGAAAGGTGTTCGTCTTTATGCTGGTTCATCTTAAACAGTTTTTACAAATAATACGGCTGCTAAATCGCGGCTAATGGTTACCATAGGTTGATTCTTTATTTTCAGTTCAATGGAACCATCGAATTCAAATATTTTTTTTACTTCGAGCCTGGTACCCATTTGCAGGCCTTTGTGTTTTAGCACTTCGAGTAATTCTGATGACTGGCTACCAACTGCCGTAATTTCTACAAGCTTATGTTCACAAATACCAGATAATGGCTCATGCTGTTGTAAAGCCAAACGGCCACGACTATCCGGTATCGGATCGCCATGCGGATCGAATTTTGGATAACCAAGAAAAGCATCAAGTTTATCGATCAGTTTACTGCTGGTGATATGTTCTAATTCTTCTGCTACTTCATGTACTTCATCCCAACCAAACTGAAGTTTATCTACCAGAAAATATTCCCACAAACGATGCTTACGAATAATACCCAATGCCACTTTTCTCCCTTCACTACTCAGCTTAACACCATGGTATGGTTCGTAACTGATGATTCGTTTGGTTTTTAATTTTTTCAACATATCAGTTACAGAAGCCGGCCTTGTCTGCAGCTCAGCAGATAAAGCATTGGTAGATACCAGCTCCTCGTCTTGCTGCAGGTGATAAACCGCCTTGATATAATTTTCTTCTGCTATTGAAAAAGTCATGTACCTAAATTTATTTTTAGACAAACCTAAAAAATAAAAAGATAATATCCAAGATAATGTCCGAAAACCCTATTTTTATTGCAAATTCTGCTCATGAAGCCCTGGTTTTCTGCATTACTTCTGTTATTCCTTTTGGCCTGTAAGGAACAGAAAATTGATTTTTCAGGAGATGTCCCCCTGAAAGCAGAAGACTTTCTCACTGCCTTTCCCAAAATAACCGGCACTTACCTGATTGCTGATTCGAATATTACCCGCAAAGCCGACACAACCCGTATTGGCTACAAGGCATTAAGTCAATTTGTGCCGGATAGTGTTATTACTGATTATATTGGCAAAGACAAAAAAGCCATAATAAAACCGGTAGGTATCATTGAAAAAGAGAAAGAAAATTATCTCTTGCTAAACTTTACCAGACAGAAAAAAACAACCTGTGTGGTTGTCGTAACAGATAAAAAATTAAAATACCTCGCAGCCAAAGAATTACTGACCAATCAGCAGTCTGGCGGTTATTATCGATTTGTGTCGATTAATAAAGAACCTACATTCATGATTAACAGGGAGAAGAGTTCTCCTGATAATACTTTAAAATTTACCAGATCAGGATGGGTATATAACGATGCAGGTATCTTTATGCTGGTAGTTACGGATAGTAATGAAGATCCGGAAAAAACGGCGGTAATAAATCCGATAGACACGTTACCCAGAATGAACAAACTTAGTGGGGAATATGTGGTGAATGAAAAAAACTATCTTTCTGTAAGAGATGGTAAAGATGCGAACCACTATCTTTTCTTTCTGCATTTTGAAAAAGACAAAGGAAGCTGTGTGGGTGAATTAAAAGGGATCTTTAAAGTAAATAATACGGGTAATGCCCAGTTCACAGAAAATGGGGATCCATGTATTATTGATTTTAAATTTTCCGGAAATTATGTAACCGTAAAAGAACAAGGAAGCTGCGGAAACCATCGCGGTATCAAATGTTTTTTTGATGATACTTATCGCAAGAAAAGAGAGCCCAAAGTGAAGAAAAAAAAGTCGGGCACCAAATAAACATTGCGACACATACAGAAAAAATACTTTCCGAAAACGTTTGCAAACGCTTTCCTGCATTGAATCCTAACGATTGTTTGTTGAAAAAAGATTTCTTTGCAACGTATTTAAATCGGTTGCGGGAAATTTCTAACTGATTACCCACATAACAATGTGTAAGAAATACATTTTATTGAAATACCCCTATATTGCAAGCGCTATTTGATCACCAAACGAGCATTTATGAATTTTAGAAACTATCATGTCCCCTATCAGATTAATGAGCAGTACAGTAAGAAAGCGGCTTATTTTTCCATGGAATTTGCAATTCATCAACCTTTAAAAATATACAGTGGTGGCTTAGGATTTCTGGCTGGTTCACACTTACGCAGTGCTTATGAACTTCGTCAGAATATGATCGGTATTGGTATCCTGTGGAAGCATGGTTATTACGACCAGGCGAGAAACCAGGACCAAACCTTACAGGTAACTTTTATGGAAAAGATTTACAGCTTCCTGGAAGATACCGGTATTAAGTTTCAGATATTGATACATGATCATCCGGTATGGGTAAAAGCATTTTACCTTAACCCTGAAACTTTCAACAGTGCTCCTTTATTTCTCTTGAGCACTGATTTACCTGAGAACGATTATGTATCGCAAACCATTACACATCGTTTATACGATGCCAATGTAGCCACAAAGGTTGCTCAATTCATCTTACTGGGTGTTGGCGGTGCTAAGCTGATTGATGAATTAGGTTTTAATCCTGATGTATACCATTTGAATGAAGCACACGGTATTTCCGCTGCATTCTATCTCCTGAATAAATTCAAGAGTGTTGAAAAAGTAAAAGAACACCTTGTATTTACTACCCACACACCAGAAGAAGCGGGTAATGAAAAGCACGATATTTACCTCTGTCATAAAATGAGTTATTTCTGCGGACTTTCCATTGATGAAGTGCGTAAGATAACAGGTATCAAAGACGATCAATTTAACCATTCACTGGCTGCATTACGTTTTGCCAGAAAAGCCAACGGGGTTTCTGCATTACATGGCCATGTAAGCCGCGAAATGTGGAAGAACCAGGAAGGTATTTGTCCCATTACTTCCATCACCAACGCACAGAACTGGCGTTATTGGGCCGATAAACAAATGTATCGTGCAATGGAAGAAGGCAACGATTACAGTTTCGATGACCGCAAGAAATACCTTAAGAAAAGAGCTTTTGAAATAGTAGCCGATCAAACAGGTAAAGTATTCGATCCGAATGTACTAACCATTGTTTGGGCAAGAAGGTTTGCTGGCTATAAAAGAGCAGATATGCTTACCTATGATATGGAGCGCTTCGAAAAAATGCTGAATGACACCAAACGTCCGGTTCAGATTATTTGGGCAGGGAAACCATATCCGGTAGACTACCCGGCTATTTCTCAGTTTAACAATCTTGTTCACCTGAGCAAGAACTATAAAAATGTAGCGGTATTGATTGGTTACGAATTAGGACTCAGCAAGCGACTTAAACAAGCTGCAGATGTTTGGTTGAATAATCCACGCGTTCCGCGCGAAGCATCTGGAACCAGTGGTATGACAGCCGCCATGAACGGAGCTGTTAACTTCTCTACCGATGATGGATGGATCCCTGAATTCATTAACCATGGCAATAATGGCTTTGTTGTACCTAAAGCAGATTACGCTAACATGACTGTTCACGACCAGGATGAATATGATCTGAATAAAGCTTATGAAATTTTAGAACAACAGATCATCCCGATGTACTACGATAATTTTGACACCTGGAGACAAATTACCAAGAATGGTATGCGTGATGTTCGCTTCCAGTTCGACAGTAACCGGATGGCGCATGAATATTATGAGATCATGTATAAATGATTGAAAAGTCAAAAATCAAAAGTCAAAAGTCAAAAGCGGAAGTACTCACTTTTTGACTTTTGACTTTTGACTTTTGACTTTTGATTACCTTTGCTATTCAACTAAAAGTTACCATGCGTAACAAAATAGCCGTAGCCATTACAGGAGCCAGTGGTTCTGTATATGCAAAATTATTGCTCGATAAACTTGTTTCTCTCCGCGATCAGTATGAGGAAGTAGGCATTGTAATGAGTAAAAATGCCAAAGAGGTCTGGAGAACAGAATTGGGTAATGAAGACTACAGCAACTACCCTTTCCGATATTTCGAGAAATACGATTTTAATGCGCCTTTTGCCTCAGGTTCGGCCAAGTACAATACCATGATCGTTGCCCCCTGTAGTATGGGCACATTGGGCCGCATAGCTGCCGGTGTTAGCGATGATCTTGTTACCCGTGCCGCAGACGTAATACTGAAAGAAAGAAGAAAGCTGATTCTAATGGTGCGCGAAACACCTTATAACCTTATCCATATTAAAAATATGGAAACCGTAACACTGGCAGGCGGTATTATTTGCCCCGCCACACCCTCCTTCTACAGTCGCCCCCAAACCATCGAAGAAGCAGCCGCCACGGTAGTCGACAGAATACTAGATATCGCAGGGCTGAATTTACCATCATTTAGGTGGGGGAGTGAGAAGATGTGAATTGTCAATGGTGAATGGTCAATAGAGGGAGGGCTGCCAAACCCCAAAAAACATCATTGACAATTCACCATTGACAATTGACGTCTGACAATTCACAAAAAAGGCCCTGCCTTTCAGCAGAGCCTCTATAATTGAGTACTTACCCTTCTTTATACATTGGCGTTTTCGCCTTCTTCTACCCTTTTCTGAAAATCGAATTTCAGCTTGCCAGATTCTTTATCCAGATCGGCAATTAATACATCTCCTTGTTTGATATTCATATTCAGGATTTCTTCAGCCAATGGATCTTCCAGGTATTTCTGAATGGCCCTGTGCAATGGTCTTGCACCGAATTGAGAATCATATCCTTTTTCAGAAATGAATTCTTTGGCAGCGGCCGTTAATTCGAGCGAGAAACCAAGGTTCTGAAGGCGTTTTGATACACCTTTCATCAGGATATCAATGATATTGAAGATATTTTCCTGGTTCAATGAATTAAACACTACTACATCATCAATACGGTTCAGGAATTCAGGTGAGAAAGTACGCTTCAGTGCTTTTTCAATTACTGCCTTATTATTCTCTTCTGCATTCTGAATACGTGTTGCGGTAGCAAAGCCAACACCATCACCGAATTCTTTCAACTGACGCACGCCAATATTTGAGGTCATAATGATCATGGTATTTTTGAAATCCACTTTTCTACCAAGTCCATCTGTTAACTGACCATCATCTAATACCTGCAATAAAATATTATAAATATCCGGGTGTGCTTTTTCAATTTCATCCAACAGGATCACGCAGTAAGGCTTACGTCTTACTTTTTCTGTAAGCTGACCACCTTCTTCATAACCAACATAGCCCGGAGGTGCACCAATTAAACGGCTTACCGTAAATTTCTCCATGTATTCACTCATGTCAATACGAATAAGTGAATCTTCTGAATCGAACATATAACGGGCGAGTGAGCGCGCAAGTTCTGTTTTACCAACGCCTGTTGGACCAAGGAAAATGAATGTACCGATTGGTTTTTTAGGATCTTTCAAACCTACGCGGTTACGCTGAATAGCTTTCACCACTTTCTGAATAGCTTCGTCTTGTCCGATCACCATGCCTTTCATGTCTTCGCTCATCCTGCGAAGTTTTTCGGTTTCAGCTTGTACCATACGCTTAACAGGAATACCTGTCATCATACTCACAACTTCAGCTATATGTTCTTCAGTAATTGGGTAACGCTTGTGTTTGCTTTCTTCTTCCCATTGGTTTTTAGCTTTTTCCAGCTCTTCTCCTAATCTCTTTTCTGTATCGCGCAATGCTGCTGCTTCTTCGAAACGCTGGCTCTTAACTACTTTATTCTTTTCGTTTTTAATATCCTCTATTTTTTTCTCAAGCTCAACGATTTCTTCTGGCACATTGATGTTTTTCAAGTGTACCCTTGCACCTACTTCATCCAATACATCAATAGCTTTATCAGGTAAAAGACGATCGGTCATATAACGATCACTCAGTTTTACGCATGCATCAATTGCATCATCACCATAACTTACGTTATGGAAGTCTTCGTATTTCGATTTGATATTATTAAGGATGGTAATGGTATCTTCCACACTTGGTGGCTCAACAATTACTTTCTGGAAACGTCTGTCGAGTGCGCCATCTTTCTCAATGTACATGCGGTACTCATCAAGCGTTGAAGCACCGATACATTGTAATTCTCCCCTGGCCAAAGCAGGTTTAAATATATTGGAAGCATCTAAAGAGCCACTGGCACCACCTGCTCCAACAATAGTATGTATCTCATCAATGAACAGGATAACATCTCTGTTTTTCTCCAGTTCATTCATAATGGCTTTCATTCTTTCTTCAAACTGACCGCGGTATTTTGTGCCGGCAACTAATGCGGCGAGGTCGAGTGAAATAACTCTTTTATCAAACAATACCCTGCTCACTTTGCGTTGAACAATGCGAAGGGCCAAACCTTCAACGATGGCCGTTTTACCAACACCAGGTTCTCCAATTAAAATCGGGTTGTTCTTTTTACGGCGACTTAAAATCTGGCTTACTCTTTCAATTTCTTCTTCACGACCAACAATTGGGTCAAGTGAACCGGATTCTGCCAATTTGGTAATATCTCTGCCAAAATTGTCTAGGACAGGTGTTTTGCTTTTTGCATTTGCACCAGCTTTACCCCCGGCTTTTGGTTGCTGATAACCAGAAGATCTTTTTTCTTCATCATACTCATCATCACCTTCATCGAACTCTGCTTTTGGACTCGGATTGGTTGATTCTACCATACCTAATTCATTGCGGAACATGTCGTAATCAATATCGAACTGGTTCAATATCTGTGTGGCAATATTCTCTTTGTTCTTAAGTATGCTGAGCATCAGGTGCTCTGTTTCTACCAATGGGCTTTTCAGTGCCTTTGCTTCCAATACGGTAACCCTTATTACTTTTTCGGCCTGTTTGGTAAGGGGTAAGCTATTGATATTGGCAATATTTTTCCCCGTCTTGTCTTTTACTGCAAGTTCTACCTCTTTCCGTAATTCGTAAAGGTCTACATTAAGCTGTTTTAACACTTTGATAGCGGTATTCTCGCCATCCCTGATCAAACCCAATAACAGGTGTTCTGTGCCTATGAAGTCGTTTCCGAGCCGCAAAGCCTCTTCCCTGCTGAAAGAGATGATCTCTTTAACCTGTGCTGAAAAATTATTATCCATAACCTAAATTGGATTTATACAATTATAACGAATATTTTTGAGCGAAGTTGTGCATCAGTTATGCACAGTTGTTAACCTAACCTCACGGAAATGGAAGTCAAAATTGATACCAAAGAGAAATTCACCGTTGTAACACCAGTTGTACCCCATATTTCTGCCAATATAGCAGCAAATTTGGCCGAAACCTGTACAAGCTATCTCGATCAGCAGGTAAAAAACATCATCCTCAACCTCGAGCCGGTAACGGAGATAGATCCGGAAGCCGCCAATAGCATTGCAGCATTACAGCAGCGTTTTTATGAACAAAACGCATCTTTTGTCATCTGCAACCTCAAAGAACCCCTTGAAGCCGTTTTTGAAAAAGAAGAACTACTCGATTTCCTAAACTTCACCCCCACCGAAAGTGAAGCCTGGGATATAGTGCAGATGGAAGAAATTGAAAGAGAACTATTGGATGGAGATGAGATGGAGTTTAGTGATGTTAATCAATAATAGAATGTCAGATATCAGATGTCAGATGGCAGATATAAATGGGTTATGTCTGATTTGATATTTTATATCTGACATCTGCCATCTGACATCCATAAATCTCTTACTTGTGTTTCCCAAAGACTACTACCATATCCTTAAAATCCCTTCCTCTGCTTCGGCGGATGACATTAGAAAGGCTTATCGGCGGCTTGCGCTTTTGATGCACCCGGATAAAAATACATCGCCGGGGGCGGCGGAGGCTTTTATAGACATTATAGAAGCGTATGAAATATTGGGAAATCCTGCTTCAAGAAAAAAATACGACCGCTTAAGTAATATACAGACGAATCAGCATACTCCTGTAGCTAAAACACCTGAGGATATTTATAGCATGATTCAATCGCTTGGCACAAGGTTACAGGTGTTGAATCCTGACAGAATAAACCGTGATAAACTTTCGGCCGATATCGATGCAATTTTATCTGTGTACCATATTCAGCTTCTTGAAAGATTTCAGAACGAACATTATAATACCTTAATAACAGCAAAACTTCTGGAATGCTGTATTCATCTGGAAAAGGAGGATTATTTACTTTTTGCAACAAGGTTAAGTAGCATAAAAGGACTTACCCAATCTATATTAGATAATATTGCTTCAGGCCGCAAAAATTATTTACGAAATTATTACTGGCATCGCTACAAAATATGGCTGGCACTGCTAATCGCTTTAATATTTTGCGCTTTGCTATACATTAAGGGGCCTTCCTTATAAAATAATTTCTGTAAAAATCAACTCACCTTTTGTACCAATACCTTGAATGGTTACTTTTTTATTTTTCCCGAAATCGTTGTTATAGAATTGAAGACGATACTGTCCATCTTTGCCTGGCTTCACAAACCCGTTCCAATAGAGAGTCTCTCGTGAGTCTAATGCATCTTCCGGTTGTTTTTCTCTAGTATACAAAGGTGAATAAAAAGACCTTACCAATGAATAACCGGTTCTTTGAACAGAAGAAAAACTTTTATCGTAAATATTTTTTGCATTTACAGCTCCCTTCTTTGTGTAAATAGCAATAGCCGGACCAGAAGCTCCCAGTGCAGTTCCTTCCGCTGCATATACTTTGATGAGTGCAACATCATTTACATTGATGGTTGATATCACATCCATAGATACATTCATTTCATTGAGGAAATAGGTCACACCATTTCTTTCAATCATCATGGTACCGAAATCGTCTTCTCCACTACCTGTTGCATTGAGGTAGGATGTATTGTTATTTTCACTTAATGCGTCGAGCCCCTGAAAGCGATTAAAGCGAACGACAGGATTAATCATATCTCCTGTAACACTGATGCCGGGTACAGATCGTTGAATGATCTGCCAGATAGAAGTTGCAAAGGAAGTTTCACCAGGGTCAATAGATCTGCCCAGTTTAAAAATATCTGACGCATATTCAAGGTTAAGCGAATCGGTTTTTGAAATTTTTCTTCTTACTCCTTTAACTGTCACGTTACCAAGGTAGACACCTGCCGTAGTATCAATACCCTTTAGCTTTCCATAAAGAAATGCGGCCAACCCACTGGCATTTGCATTAAGGGCAATCGTATCAAGATTCATGGATGGTTTGTACCCAGACTGCTTCAAGGAATCGATATAGGAAGGATTCAAGGCCACATCAACAATAAAAGTTTCTTTTTTCTTATTGGTACCCTGGTAGTAAAAAGTAGCTTTCTTCTGGAAGGAAAGTCCATCAAGCAAAAACTCCCCCTTATCCGTCAACATTGCAGAAGCCATGATGGTTGTGGAGTCGTCTGTTTTGATGATAAAGGAAACATGTCCTTCTGTAACAACCGTATTCCGGTCAGATTTTTTAACTACCCCTCCGATTGTTAAAGATGATTCAACCGGATATTTAAGTGCCATGGGTTGATCCTCTACCATTGGTTTCCATTCAAATCTTCTCCAACCCTGTGTCATCATCAGCAGATCAAGATGTTCAAGTCTTTCCTTTGATTTATCTTTAAAATAATAAGCAGGCTCATGTATATAACCTTTGACATCCGAACTTAATAAGGAGGATGAAACAATATTATCAGGTGTTCTGAGGCTTGTATCTGCGGTTACATCGGTCACTGCAATGGCAACATTAGGTATGTTAACGTTTTTCAGGTCTATCAGGTATTCATTTTTACTCCTGGCTTTTGCAGAACCAGTAATTGCCTTTACAGTGGGTTGAATAATGGAATGGTTGGCGATAAATGCAATTCTTTCCGCCAGTGGTAGTCCATTCTCACCAAAAGCGGTTAGTTGAATAATACCTGCTGGAAGGTTCTTTTTAGCGATTGGCAAGGCCGTTAATCCTTCTTCAAAATTCAGGTCGGCCATGGCAATCATTTGCCCATTCATTTGGGCAACTAATTTTATTTTATTGAAGGCTTCTTTGTTTTTTTCACCCCTGAAAATTAGTGCGGTTAATCGGTTGGCGTTACCATTTTCAATCCGGATAGCGATACCTTCCTGAGATGCAAGTGGTAATTGAAAATCCATGCTAGAACCATTAGAAAAAGGAATATTCAATTTATACTTTGCATCAGGTTTTACTTCCAATTCAAACGATCCCATTCCGGCGTGTACTGTTTTCACTACTGAAACTTCTTTGCCATCCTGATCAATCAGTTTACCGGTTACCTGCTGTGGATTTCCCTGCTGGTCTGTAACAAGGAATGCAATGCGGTTATTAATCCCTTCAATCAGGTTTCCTCCTTCGGGAAAAAACTGACAGATTAATGAGGGTCGCGATGTTTCTCTTTTTTTCGTCAGGTAATCAGCGCCATACACATAAACTTGCTTCTGGAAAATAAAACCCGGGAAATTAAGCATCCATAATGTATATGCATTGATGATATAGTTACCGGAAAGCAGGTTAGCATCCAGTTCAAAATCTGCAGGTGTACTACTAAGTGAATCAAGTTTGTACATTTTTTTTACTACCACTTTCCCCTGTTCATTCACGAGATCGATATAGAGGATATTACTGAGAAAGCTGGGAACAGCATCCAGTGTACACCAGGCTTTCATCCAAATGGTTTCTCCCGAGAGGTAACTGTCTTTATCTGTTTGTACAAATACCTTTTCCTGCGGGTAATTTGCCCGGAATTTTTGCAAGGCAGAATCGGGACTAAGTTTGGTTAAGTTACTTGCTGTTTGAGCCTGTAGGCCACTCATAAAGGCCAGGAAGAAGAACAGGGATACCAGGTTTTTCATGTTTAGTTCAGTAGGTGAAAAAAAAGCCCCGCAAAAAATTTAGCGGGGCTTTACTTCTGTAAATATACAAAATTTATCTGTTATAAAGAAGTGAAACTCTTGCATTTCTAGGACTTGCCGCTCCGCTATATCCAGACGCAAATACGGTCATAGATCTTTGGTTGGGTACAGTCATAGAATAGGTAGCCAATGCAGTAGTTGTTGATGCCGCACCTGCAGGTCTAATGGCCCATGCTGCCGAAGTACCAGTAACCTGAATGGTAAACTCCGGACTGGTTCCTTTGTACGCAATGTTAGAAGCTACTTTCACAGTTCCGTTATACAGATCAAGTGCAGTTTGATTAGGCAGCAGGTTTACGAATTTAAACCTTGAATAACCTGAATCAGGCAAAGTGATATTGTCTGTTACCACAACACCAGTTGCATTTGCACCTGTATCGGTTAAGTGGATAGTATAGTTGCTACCGAAAAATATTGCATTGCTTGCAAAACTTTTGGAGAACAATACAACTGAATCTTCTGAACTACCAGCTTTTGGTCTGGAAACTACCAGATCAATTTGTTTAGGATCCAATGCCAGGTAATCAGGATTGCTTGATCCGCCGGTGTTTAATCCACCACCTGGAAATGGATAAGGGAAAGTAAGTGTGGTACTAACCCTGGTACCATTGATTTTTAACTGCGCATTTGAGTTAACGGTAAAAGCCATTGCATAGTTGATTTTTACAAATGCTTTTCCATCAATGGATACAGTTTCCAATTCCCGTTGGATATTTTTCTCACAGGACATCAACCCTACGGCTGCGATAATCGCTATGATTGGTATGATAATCTTTTTCATGTGTGTATCTTTTATTGATTTGGGTCACATGGAATTCGCCGATAAATTTTACTGATACGATCAATACTTATTATGGCTCATTTCATTATTAACAATTTATAGATTGTCGTTAAGGTTTACTAAACCACATTTCATAAGTATGGTAATCTGTTTTATCACCGCCGAATTTGCGCAGTTCATCCAGGTTCCAAACATATTCAGAGTTATATCTTGGTCTTACGCGCTGAACAGGGTTACCCAGATTCACTGCAGCGTAAGTAGGCATTTGAAATGTTTTGAAAACCTGATCATTGGTTGCAGGATCGAGGTCAGTATAATGGAACCTTCTCAGATCAACCCATGTTTCAACCCAGTTCCAGCACCAACCAGCAATATATTTCTGCAACATGATGTCTGTCATAGTAAGTAAACCTGAAGTTTGCTTAACATTACGTGAAGCCAGGTAATTATTACGTTGTGTTGCTGAAATCTGATTGCCGTTAAAGATATTGGCAGCACCTCTGAAACTGCTGTAGTTTCTGTTGATGAAATCAAAGTGTGCATTAATACCAGCCAGGTAAGCCGCATGTGCTCCAGCCAGGTTATTTTTCCTGAATTCAGCTTCTGCTTTGATGAAGTTAATTTCAGCGAAAGTCATTATAGGCATTACAGCTTTATTCTTGAACAGGTATTTACCATTATCCAGGAAAGTAGCTGCTGAAGGGTTACCAATGGTACTATCGGCCCATAATACTGGTACTCTTTTTCTAAAGTTTGCACCAGAAGTAGATGCACTCAAAGGATCACCAGTACCTGGGTTTACACCGCGGTAACCGCCATTGTTTGTACCTGATGTATCCGCAGAAGCAGAAATCATATGAGGCATACGAGGATCCCTGTTTTCAGCCCAGGTATTTCCGGCCAGTGCTGTTCCATCAAGTAAACGAACGATAAAGTTACTTTGTCTGAATGAAGAAAGGTTATCACGATAAGGACCAAAGAAATTGGCATCATCGTTTTTACTTGCATCGAAAGGAATAACAAAATCGTCGTTGATAGAAGTTAATGCGTTATTGCAGAATTTGATTACAGAATCAGCATTATAGCTTGCCTTATTTGACAGGTGATTGTAGTTACGGGCAAGGATACCGTAAACAAATCTTTTCCATTTGGTAACATCTCCACCGTAAGAATAATCACTCAGGCTAAGTGTATTGGTTGATTTAACAGCTTCTGCCATTTCAAGGTACTTGATGGCAACACGGCATAATGAATCAACACCTTTGTAAACGATATCCTGAGTGTCGTACTTGAAATAGTAAGTATTCTCTTTAAATGCTTCTCTGAAGATGATCTCGCCATGATAATCAGTAGCAGTCTGGAACATATACGCTTTCAGCGCCATAGCAGCACCTACATAATCGTATTTTTTGTCCCTGTCTGCAGAGGTAATAATATAGTCCAGATTTTTACCCAGTCCATAATAAGTCTGACGCCAGATATCACCGGAAGCATCGCTGTTGGCAACATAGCTATGTGTGTCCCATACGTCGTTGTTATTATTGTTAAGGGTAAGCCAGTTTTGGATGTACTTTCCTACATAGCGTGCATCGTATTGTATACCACGGGGTACCGCAGCCAGCATAGCTGGAAAAACAGATGCTACTGAAGGAGCCTGAGTTGTATCAGGATCGGAATTTATGTTCAGGTATTTCTTACAACCTGATGATGCAATCAGCACGGTTAATAAGAAACCAGCGATATATATTCTTTGTTTCATAATTAATTATTTATCAGGTTTAGAATTGAACTTTTAAACCAACGTTAATACCACGTGGAGTAGCAACAGAACCGAAATCAATACCCTGTCCACCGAAACCACGTGCATTACCTGCATTGATACCATTTACATTCGGGTCAACACCTGAATAGTTGGTAATCATGAACAGGTCTGTACCAGTAATAAACACTGAAGCTTGTTTGAATACTTTCTGACGCTTCAGGATAGAAGCTGGTAATCTGTAAGCCAATGTAAGGTCTCTCATCCTGATCCAGTTAACATTCTCTATGAATTCTGCTTCAGGCAATGTAGATACAGATGCAGAAGAAGAATAGAAATCGTTTCTCAGGAATGGCGTTACAGCAATGGTGTTATAAGTTGGGTTAGCCGTATTTTCTAATCCATCAGCCAGCACACCTCTGATAACTCTTGGCGTTTCGCGATCAAGTGTATTTACACTTGTACCCTGTGTACGCATCATCATTTCATTGGCATTGAATACATCACCTCCCTTACGGATATCGAGGTTGAAGCTTAACTGCCATGATTCACCAAATGATAACTGGTTAATCAAACCAATTTTGAAATCTGGGTTTCTGTCACCAATCGGATCAAAGTTAGCCTGGATCAAAGGCAAACCGGTAGTTGGAGAGATCAGGATATCACCTCTGCTATTTTTACGGTAAGTACTACCAGAAATATTTGCGAGTGATGTTCCTACAGATACCTGAGAACGTGCGTTACCATATAACCATGTATCAGAATCATAGTACGCTGGTAAGTCAGCAGGCATTTTTTCAACAATTACCCTGCTCTTATCAAAGTTCACTGTTACATCCCAGGTCAATTTGTTGGTACGAACTGGTGTTGCTTTCAACTGAACTTCCCAGCCTTTAGCAGACAATTCACCACCATTGATATATTTAAGTACGAATCCGGTACCATAACTCAAACGGTTTGATACGATTTGTTTGGTTACTTTATTATTGAAATAAGCAACGTCGACAGTGATTCTCTTATTAAGGAAATTTAATTCAGCACCTACTTCAAAGTTTTTAGACAGCTCAGGCTGAAGATCGAAGTTGTTACCAAATACACCCAATGCATAACCACCACCGGTAGTTATCTGGCTACCGAAGCTATAGTCAATTACATAAGGCACATAAGGTGCTTTACCACTCGTTGCATACGAAGCTCTCAACTTACCGTAGTCTAACCATTCCATTTTTTTGAACACTGGAAGATCAGAAAAGATAAAGCTTGAAGAGAGTGAACCATAGCTAAAGAATGGCTGCTTATCATTGAATTTAGAAGTCAGGGTAGAAACACCTTCTCTTGTTGCAGATGCAGTAACGAAGAAAATGTTTTTAAATCCAAATGTATAGTTACTGAAGAACCTTACTTTACGAACCTGCTCACGGGTAAGTCTTGCATCCCTTGAAAGCGGATCGGTATTGTTGATAGAAACGAAATCAGGCTCATAGAAGCGTTCGCCTCTTTGTGCTGTGATAGAGCGTTTAGCATCTTCAATATATGCACCGAATGTTAAGCTATTAGAGAATTTCTTCGCAATAGTTTTGGTGAAAGTAGTTCTGAAAGTACCGTTGATATTTCTGAAGTTCTGCTGATAAGTACTCAAATAACCTCTGGTAATATAACCCCATCTTGAATAAGGGTGTGTTACGAACATACCATCCGTTGCATATTGATCCAGACCTACGATCCAGTTCATGTTCCACCATTTGGCAGCGTTATACGCAAGGTTGATATTACCGGTGATACGATCGTTCTTATCGTTCGATTTGTTTTTGTTAACATCCCAGAAAGGGTTATCCGCTTCGCCAGACAAATTACCATTCAGGTTATTTCTCAAAGGCTTTCTGGTTCCGTCTGCATTGATATAATTTCTGATATCGTCTTCAACGGGCCAGTTGATGATATTAGGATAATAAGAGTTCAGACCTTTTGGAGCTTTATCATTATTGGTAATGGTGTACATCCAGCTTGAACTCATCGTTACTTTTTTACCCAGTTTGGCAGAACCTGTAAGACGGAAGTTCATACGCTCATAACTGGTATTAGGCACGATACCTTCCTGCTTCAGGTAACCAGCAGAGAAACGGTAAGTTGCATCAGCGGTACCAGCTTCAACACTTACATTATGTTGTTGTGTTTTAGCTGTTCTGAAGAAATTACGGAGGTTATCATAAATTTTAGTTCCGTTGGCGTATTTAGGTCCAAACATGCGGAAACCATAAGTAGCATAAGCATTTGGATCATATAAACCAGCAGCACCACGGCTATAGGTTGTTTGAATTTCGGGGAAGCGATATACTTTATCCCAACGGAAAGAGTTATCATAACTAACCCTTGTACGGCCGGCAGTTCCTTTACGTGTAGTAATGATGATCGCACCAGAAGTACCATCAGAACCATAAAGAGCTGTTGCTTCTGGTCCTTTCAGGATAGTGATGTTTTCAATATCTTCAGGGTTTAAGTCAGCGATACGGTTGGTATAGTCGCTGTTTCTGTTACCCATTGCAATACCACTTGGGTTAGATGCAGCAGGTAAAGCTTCCTGGTTAAGAGAGTTATTATCTAAAGGAACACCATCCACTACAAACAATGGTTGGTTATTACCTGCAATTGAGGCACCTCCACGAAGTACAACCTGTGCACTCGCACCAGGCAAACCTGATGTAGAAGTTACCGCTAAACCAGGTACACGACCTGCAAGTGAGTTGAGGAAGTTTTCTCTTCTGGTCTGGGCAACATCATCACCCTTAACAACAGGAGCCTGATAGGCAAGTTCCCTTTTGTTTCTTTGTTGACCATAAGCGGTTACCACAACATTACCCAGCTCTTTGTCGCTGGTTACCATTTTAACACTGATGGTTTTTTCATCAGCAACAGTCATGGTAATGGAGGCATAACCCACATAAGCGAAAGTGATACGTTGACCTTTTTCAGCCGTAATTGAATAATAACCGGCTGTGTTGGTCTGCGTTCTTTTGTTGGTGTTAGCGTTGGTTACAGTAACACCTACCAGTGGCGTTCCATCCTCATCTGCCAGTACCGTACCCGATACAGTAGACTGGGCCTGACTAAAGGCTGGCAGCGAGGAGATGAAAAACAGCATTAAAGCCATTCTCATAACAGTTAGACATTTTCTCATTTTGGTATGTTTTCGATTTTAGGTGTAAGGAGTTCTTCCTTAATCCATGACAGACAATCAAATCCCGCAAAACAATGCACCGAATTGGTTTTTTAATGCTGCAAAAAGCTGCAAAAATCAAGTCGATTTATCGAAAAGCGGAATAATAAAGCAATGTTAAAGTTTACGGTGCATATTAACGAATATATTTGAGGATAATTTTTTACACATTTTGCGGGTAATACGTGAATTTCCGCAAAAACCTGCATTTTTACCCATAAATAGCAGGTTTTCGTCGGTTTTTGTTCAAAATCTGTAAATCTTCGTAATTTTATAGAACGGTAATACCCTTCTGAATATAGGGTGCAAGCTTAGGATCCGTAGGTTCAAGCTCTGTTATAAGGATATCAATTTCCTCTGGTTTACATACCTGTAAACGTTGTGTAGTATTCAATTTCTCAGAAATAGCCAGCGACACGGTCTTTTGGGCACAATGCATCATCGCACGTTTCACTTCAATAATCTCCCATTCCAGATCCGTTATGCCATAATTTACGTCCATACTGTTTGTACCCAGGAAACAATAATCTGCCCGGATACCCGATAAACGCTGGATTACTTCCGCACCCACAGATATCTGTGCCGTTTTGGAAAGTTTATTACCCAGAAATATTACTTCACTATTCGGATGCTCCAATAATTCCAGTGCAATAGGTACACTTACGGTAATAAATGTGGCATTTAAATCAGGTGGCAGCGCTTTCACCAGTTCACGAATGGTTGTACCACCCGATAAAACCACGAACATCCCATCCTTTATCAGTTCTATCGCTTTATAGGCAATCCTTTTCTTCTCGGTTAAAGAATAGATACTGCTTGTTTCAAGGGTGAAGTGAAACGACTTGGAAAGGGCTCCCCCATGCACTTTAATAAGCTTCCCCTCTTCTGCCAGTTCCTGAAGATCACGACGTACCGTATCTTCCGAAACATCCAGTTGCACACTAAGGTCTGAAGACAAAACCTTATTGTGAATATTGATCTGCTGGATAATATAAGCCTGACGTTCTTTCTTTAGCATGGTTAAAAATAAGGAAATGATACAATTGCCCAATTTCCTAAGGGGCAAAATTGTATTTTCGCCTTCCGGCATTCGTTTCGTGAATGATCAATGGTGAATGGTTAATACCAATCTTACCATTGACAATTCACCATTGACCTTTCACTACCATGATTTCAGAAAACACTAAACAACAGATTCTCAACCGTATCGATATCATTGATATTGTAGGTGAATTCGTGAAACTGAAAAAAAGAGGTACAAATTATATTGGCAACTGCCCTTTCCATAACGAGAAGACCCCCTCCTTTACCGTATCGCCTACCAAAGAAATCTACAAATGCTTTGGCTGTGGCAAAAGCGGTAATTCCATCACTTTCCTGATGGAACATGAGAAATACAGTTTCCCGGAAGCACTTCGCTGGCTCGCTGCCCGATATAATATTGAAATTGAAGAAACAGAAGTAAGTCCCGAACAAAAACAACAGCAACTCACTTCAGAGAGCCTATATGCCATCAATCATTTTGCGCAGAAATTCTTCTCTCAACAATTATTTGAAACCGAAGAGGGAAAAAATATTGCCCTCTCCTATTTAAAGGAGCGTGGATTCAGGGAAGAAATTATTCAAAAATTTCAGATCGGTTATAACCCGGAAGCACGTGACACACTTACCAAAGCCTTACTTGCTAACCAGTTTAACCGTGAAATATTACCCAAAACCGGTTTGGTTGCATTACGTAATAATGATGAACTGGTAGATAATTACCGTAACCGTATCATTTTTCCTATACACGGCAATACAGGTAAAATAATCGGATTTGGTGCCAGGGTTATTGGCAAAAGTGATCGCGGCCCCAAATACATCAATACTCCAGAAAATGAAATCTATGTAAAGAGCAGGATATTATACGGCTCCTACCAGGCAAGAATGGCCATCGATAAAGCCGATGAATGTTTACTGGTAGAAGGTTATACAGATGTAGTAAGCTTACATCAGGCTGGCATTGAAAATGTAGTAGCCAGTGGGGGTACTTCTTTAACAACAGATCAGATTCGTCTGATTAAAAAATATACCAACAACCTTACCATCATTTATGATGGCGACAGTGCAGGTGTGAAAGCAGCATTGCGTGGATTGGATATGGCCCTGGAAGAAGGACTTAATGTTAGGCTTGTTCTTATACCCGATAACGAAGACCCCGACAGCTATGTAAACAAAGTTGGTGTTACTGCTTTCAATGAGTTTGTAGCTAAATCAAAAAAAGATTTCATCCTCTTCCAACTGGAAGTGATGCTGAAAGAAGCAGGTAATGATGTCAGCAGAAAAAGTGCCGTTGTAAACCAGATAGCTGAAACCCTCAGTAAAATCAACAAAGCGGAAGACTTTACCCGCCAACAGGATTATATCAGGCAATCCGCAGGTTTATTAAGGATTGATGAAGCAGGCTTAACCAATCTTGTCAATAAATACAAGCGCGATAAAATTGCCAAAGAGGAGAAAAGGAATCCTTCCTTTGACGAAATAAATAACCAGTTACAGGACGGCGGTCAACCGGAAGATGTATTAGACGATACCAGTCGCCTATTTGCACAGGATGAAGCGCATGAAAGAAATATCCTCAGGGTATTACTTGAATATGGTCTTAAACCATGGGATGAGACCCGCAATATGGCCGATTATATTTTCGAAGAACTGGAACATTTTCACTTTGAAATACCGGCGTTGGAAAAACTATTTGAAGAGTATAAATCATGGTATGCCAAGGGACTTGAACCCACTACCAAATCCATGTTGTATCATAATGATGATGAGTTAAGAAACCTGATCGTCAGCATATCTGTATTTCCATTCGAATTAAGTCAGAATTGGGATGAAGTGCTGGAAGGTATGAACATTGTAAACAGAGATACTAGCAAACAGGATGTAATGATGAGCGTTAACTATTACAAGCTCCGCCGGATTAAAAAAATGATTGAAGAAAACCAACGCGATATCGAACACGCTTCCATCGACGATTTCAAACAACTACTCGAAGTACACAAATACCTCAAAGAAGCCGAACAGTCAATAACGAATCAATTGGGGACGGTGATAATTAAGTAGTGAGGCGTGAATTGTGAATGGTGAATTGTCAATGGAAAGTTTGGAATTTTGAATTTTGATTTTTGAATTTTGAATTTTAATACTGACTGGCAAATACCCCCTCCCATTCACCATTCACAATTCACAATTCACTTTAAAACTGCAAAGCAAAAACAGTTCCCGTTCCTTCCACCGACTGCACCGTTATATTGCCCTTATGCAGCATCATTATTTGCTTGCAGAGGCTAAGTCCAATGCCGCTGCCATTTTTTTTGGTACTGAAAAACGGTATGAAAATATTGTTCATCACTTCTTCGCTCATGCCTATTCCATTATCCGCTACCTTAATCACTACTTTTTTATTTGGCAAAGAAGTCGCCGATAAAGTAATACGGGGATCCTGTGATTCTTTTACGGCATCCATTGCATTGATGATTAAATTAATCAACACCTGCTCAATGAGATTATGATCCAGCTCAAGAGAAAGATCTGTTTCCTTCAATACTATATCCATTTCAATCTTCTTCTGATCTAAGGTGGGCGACATCAAATGATACATATTCTCGAACAGATCGCGCACAAAAACCTGCTGCAGATTTGGCTGCGTAACTTTATTCAGGTTTCGGTAAACTTCTGCAAATTTCAATAGTCCTTCACTTCTTTTCTTAATAGTATCAATCCCGATCGTTAAGTCTTCCACCAAGCCATTGCCACTGGTAAGTTGCTTCGCAGAAGATTCGAGTCTGTGGTGTAATGTATCTGCCAATGATGAAATAGGCGCGACTGAATTCATTATTTCATGGGTCATAACACTCAATAATCTTTGCCATGCTTTAGATTCTGTTTCATCGAGTGCTTCATTAACATTTTGGAATGCAATTAATTTGAAAACCTTATCATCGGTTTGAAAAGCAGTTGCAGAGACTAACACACGTAAATTATTTTTTTCCTGGTGCACATTTACAACCACACTATTACCTGGTTTTACCTGTTTAAGTTGTTCATACAAAACTGCATCTCTTTTCTCCAATGAATGGATTGTTTTAAGGTAGGGTGTAAGCAACATCTTCTTTAAAGACTCATTCATCCAGACTACTTCTCCGGTTTCCAACTCATAAGATAGAATTCCAGTATCAACCAATTCTAATATTTTCTGCAGGTATTGAAACTGCGTTTCTTTTTCTCTGGTTATAAGTTTAAATGTTGAATTAATATCATTGAACCCTTTACGCAAAGGTTGTAATTCATGTGGCGCATTTTTTACGTTGAAATTCCGGGAGAAATCGCGATAGTGAATCGATTCAACAAAATCGCGCACTTCGGCTTCTGCTACTTTATGAAACCGATAAAAATCATACACCTGGTAACTGATCACTGGCAATAACAATATTGCATAGATAAAGAAGTGGTAGGCAAAAAGAAATGCCATTGCGGTAATTACCAACAACAATAAAATAACCCTTAATAATATATCCCACTGAAACGATGCCCCTCTTTTATTGTTACTGTTATTCATGCCCATTTATTTAAAGTTCGTACTTGCTAAGCCTCCTGTATAATGCCGTTCTTGTTAATCCCAATTCTTTTGCGGCCCTGCTGATATTCCCATTATGCTTGTCAATGACTTTCATGATGGTATTTTTTTCCAGGGTGCTCAATTTCAGGTCATGGTCCTCTTCCTGTTCTGTTTCCGCATTTTCTAATGGAGAGAAGAGCAAATCTTTGGCTTCTATTAAATCTGTTTCTGCCATAATGATGGCTCTTTCAATCGTGTATTGCAACTCCCTTACATTACCAGGGAACGAGTATTGCTGCAGCTTTTCTATTGCTGATGCAGCAAACTTAATATTGGGCTTAAAATATTTGCCTGCATATATTTTGGCAAAATGATTGGCCAATAATGGTATATCATCTTTTCTTTTACGCAATGGTGGTACAACAATCTCAACTGTATTAATCCGATATATCAAGTCTTTCCTGAACCTGTTTTCATTGGCCAGTTCCTGTAATGGAAGGTTTGTTGCACAAATAAGCCGAATATCAACAGTTACTGCCTGATTGGCTCCCAATCGGGTAACCTGTCTGTTTTGTAATACGGTTAATAATTTGGCCTGTTGCTGAAGACTGATATTACCAATTTCATCAAGGAATAAAGTACCTCCATCGGCTGCTTCAAAACGACCGGCACGATCGTCTTTTGCATCTGTAAATGCACCTTTCTTGTGTCCGAATAATTCACTTTCAAATAAACTTTCCGTCAATGAACCAACATCAACTTTAATAAAGGGTTTGTTCGCCCTGAGCGATTGCTGGTGAATAGCAGCAGCGATCAAATCTTTCCCCGTTCCGTTTTCACCCAGTATCAGGATATTGGCATCTGTGGGGGCTATTTTGGCCAGTTTATAAAATATTTCCTTCATCACTTCACTTTCACCCAACATAGCACTACCTGAATTGCCGATGGAAATCCCCTTACTACCTTGATCATTCGAGCGACTCAAACCCGATCCTTTTAAAACGGTTTCAATGGTATCTATTAATTTTTCATTATGCCAGGGCTTTACAACAAAATCATTTGCACCTTCCTTTAATGACCGAACGGCTAGATCGATGTCGCCATAAGCCGTAATCATAATAACAGCTATATCAGGTTTTAATTCTTTTACCCGCTTCAGCCAATAAATTCCTTCATTACCTGTATTTATGGAGGCGTTGAAATTCATATCTAACAATACCAGATCAAAGTTTCCAGTAATAATCAGGTCGGGTAATTGCTCTGGATTTTTCTCCGTAACCACTTCTTTAACCTCCGGACGCAACAATAATCTTACAGCCGTTAAAACATCCGTATCATCATCCACAACCAATATGCGTGCTTTTTTCAAACTCATGCCGTTCATTTTATAGAAATGTTTTGTACTTCCATTTCATCCCATAAATATACCAGTTAGCTAAGAATCTGAAAACGAACATATTAGCAAAATGGCAGTTTCCGGAACTGTATCAAAACCGGACAGTTTTTGTATCAAAAGCGAACAGTTTTGTAAGAGGTTAAAATTATAACTAATTGATTATCATAACTAAAAAGCTTTGGCATTATCCTTTCAATATCCTCAGCGTAAAGAAATCGTATGAAAAAGTGGATTATCCATAAAGACTTTATCCCGGGCTTCCTGCTAATCGCATTTACCAGTTGCCTGGTAGCCTGTGTTATTGTTTTTTGTGATAATGGTCCGCAACAGGCAATTGAGATATCAACTACCCATTTTATTACCCTTATTTAAACGAAAAATTCAGCAAGTGGACAGAGTTATTCAAAAAAAGAAATGGAATTCCAAAAGAATCATGACCCTGGTGGGGATCATTGGAATCGTTCTGCTGATTGGTGCCAGCTATTATTATACGTCAGGTAAACCAAAACTGAATGTTGACCTTGAGCGATTAACCATCAGCGAGGTTAAAAAAGCGCCATTCAAAGAATTTATACCAGTCAATGGTGTGGTATTACCACTTACAACCATTTACCTCGATGCATTGGAAGGCGGACGTGTAGAAGAAAAATATGTAGAAGATGGCGCTATCATGAAAAAAGGACAGCCGATTATGCGACTATCCAACACCGATCTGGCACTTAACCTCGTTACGCAGGAAACACAAGTATTTAACCTGCTTACCCAGATGCAAATTGCCAGAAATGCTGCGGAACAAAATACCGTTACCAGACTAAACCAGATGACTGATGTTGATAATCTGCTCAAAGAAGCCAAAAGGGTCTATGAATTAAACAAACACCTGTATGAACAAAAAGCTATTGGTGCGCAGGAATTCAAACAGTCGGAAAATAATTACAATTATCAGCTTGAGAAAAAGAAACTCGCACAAAAAATATTAGGACAAGATTCAGTTTCAACAAAACAAAGTCTTGAACAAGCCAAACAATTGTTTGAAGGATCCAGAAATGCATTACAACTAACCAGAAAAAAAGTAGGCGATCTGGTGGTGCGCGCCCCTATTGACGGACAGCTTACTTCACTTGATGCGGAAATCGGACAGAATAAGAACAAAGGCGAACGTCTTGGACAGATAGACGTACTAAATGGTTTTAAAGTACGTGTTGATATTGATGAACATTATATCTCCAGGGTATTCATCGGATTAAAAGGCGATTTCACATTTGCAAACAAACAATACCAGCTTAAGATCACCAAAGTTTATACGCAGGTTAATGCAGGAAGGTTTCAGGTAGATATGGAATTTGAAGGAGCGATACCACAAGGAATCAGACGCGGACAAACACTGCAGATTGGTCTTGCACTAAGTGATGAAACAGAAGCACTATTGATTCCCCGCGGAGGATTCTATCAGCAAACAGGTGGCAACTGGATATTTAAGTTAAGCGCAGATGGCCAGAAAGCATATCGCGTTGACATACAACTGAATCGTCAGAACCCTGATTATTATGAAGTAGTACAGGGCTTGGTACCAGGGGAAAAAGTAATCACATCCAGTTATGAAAACTTTGGAAATATGCAGGAGTTGGTGCTGAAGAAGCAGTGAATTGTGAATGGTGAATAGTGAATGACTTATATATTGACAACGCACTATTCACCATTCACAATTGACAATTCACAACTGACAATTGACAAAAAAACTATCAAATAAAACAACATGATAAAAATCACCAATCTAGAAAAGGTTTACAGAACCGATGAAGTAGAAACCATTGCACTTAATAAACTTTCAATGGAAATTAAAGCAGGTGAATTTGTGGCAGTGATGGGTCCGTCGGGTTGCGGAAAATCTACTCTTTTAAATATCCTGGGATTACTGGATGATCCTGATGCAGGCAGTTTTATTTTCAATGGCCAGGAGATTGCGGGGTTCAATGAACGCCAGCGTGCCGATTTACGCAAGAGAAATATCGGATTTGTATTTCAGAGTTTTAACCTCATAGATGAATTAACCGTTTTTGAAAATGTAGAATTACCATTAATCTATACAGGTGTAAAAGCTGCGGACAGAAAGGCCAAAGTTGAAGAAGTGCTCGAAAAGGTGCAAATCATGCATAGGCGAAACCACTATCCACAACAACTATCCGGTGGTCAACAACAAAGGGTTGCCGTTGCAAGAGCGGTAGTTAATAACCCCAAATTAATATTGGCAGATGAACCTACCGGAAACCTCGATTCATCCAATGGTAATGAGGTAATGGAATTACTCACCAATTTGAATGAACAGGGTACAACAATCGTAATGGTAACACACTCTGAACATGACGCAAGGTATAGCCATAGAATCATTCGCATGCTTGATGGGCAAACTGTAATTGAAAATATGCTTGTTTGATCTTAGTAAAATTCACCACATAACTAATGCCTTATGCTACAAAATTATTTCATACTTGCCTGGAGAAATCTGTTAAAGAATAAAGCTTTTTCGGTAATTAATATTTCAGGTTTAGCTATTGGCCTGGCTTGTTTTCTTTTGATAGCATTATATGTATCTGATGAGTTAAGTTACGATAGACATTTTCGCAATGGCGCGGATATTTATAGAATCAATTCTGATATATTATTTTCAGGAAATGAATCCAAACTTGCAGTATCAGCTGACCCTATGGGTGAAACCCTGAAAAAAGATTACCCTCAGGTTATTGAATATACCCGCATCTATGCTTCCTCTGGATCAAAACTTGTAAAAAAAGGAAACGATTTTATCAATGAAGAACTGGTATGTCATGCAGACTCTACTTTTTTCCGGGTATTCTCTTTGCCATTACTAAGTGGCGACAGGAATACTGCCCTATCTGAACCGAACACCGTAGTTATTTCAGCTACAACAGCGAAAAAATATTTTAATTCTACAGAGGTCATTGGCAAATATATTGAAGCAGATAGAACACCTTATAAGATCACTGCGGTAATGAAAGATATACCGGGGAATACCCATTTTAAGTTTGACATGATCTTCTCCATGAAAAATGTCAATTACCAAATGGGGAATTATTTGAGCCATAATTTTCATACTTATATTCAGTTAAAAGCTGGAACCGATCCAAAAGAATTTGAAAAAAACTTCACTCAGGTTATTGACAGGTATATTCTACCTCAAGCTAGCCAGTTCATGAATATCAAAAGCATGGACGAATTTAAGCGTGCAGGAAACAACCTTAGCTATTCGCTGATACCATTAAGAGATATTCATTTAAAATCAGATCGATTTCCTGAATTGTCACAGAACGGAAGCATTCAATTTGTGTACATTTTCTCAGCAGTTGCACTTTTTATCCTTTTGATTGCTTGTATCAACTTTATGAACCTAAGTACTGCAAGATCAGCGAACAGAGCAAAGGAAGTAGGTATCAGAAAAGTATTAGGTTCAAATAGATCCAGCCTTATTAAACAATTTTTAAGTGAGTCGATCATAATGGTGATTATTTCTCTTCTGATCGCCATCCTAATTACAATTTTAATACTACCCTATTTTAATGTAGTAGCCACCAAGCAACTTTCCAGTGCAAGCATTGGAAAAGGCAACATTTTAATCATTTTAGTTTCATTACCTATTGTAGTAGGGATTTTTGCAGGCATATATCCAGCATTTTTCTTGTCGAAATTTCAACCTCTGGCAGTTTTAAAAGGCAATCAACTCGGCAGATTCAAAAAAAGCTGGTTAAGAAATGGATTAGTTGTGTTTCAATTTGCCATATCCATAATACTGATTATAGGCACTTTAGTCATCTACCAACAACTGAACTTTATTCAAAATAAAAAATTAGGATTCAATAAAGAACAAGTGTTATTGGTTAGTGGCATTAATGGATTAAATGAAGGCGCAACTGCCTTCAAAAATGAAGTACTTCAAATTCAGGGAGTAAAGAGTGCCACAATTACAAGTTTTTTACCAGTTTCTTTTTCATCAAGAAGTGATAACACATTCTCAAGCGAAGCTGTTATGAATTCCAAAAACAGCTGGAATATGCAAACTTGGGAAATTGATTACGATTACATCAATACCCTTGGTATGGAAATAATTAAAGGGCGCAACTTCAATCGAGCGTTTGGTACTGACTCTACAGCCATACTTATCAATGAAACCACCGCAGCCATGATAGGTTATAAAGACCCGATTGGAAAACAAATCTATACAAGAGATAACTTTAATGACGGTAATGCAGGTGTCACCGCTTATACGATTGTTGGCGTAGTGAAAAATTTTCATTTCGAATCACTTCGTCAACAAATAGGTCCTGTTTGTATGAAACTTGGCTCTAGAGGATGGATTGGTTGTTTTAAAATTGCTTCAAATAATATCCCGGATTTAATAAAACAGGTTGAATCAAAATGGAAATCAATGGCTCCATCCTTGGCATTTAGCTATCGTTTCCTTGATGAAAGTTTTGAAAATATGTATAGAAGTGAGCAAAGAATGGGAAGTATCGCCTTTTCTTTTTCGCTGTTGGCAATCATTATTGCCTGCTTAGGTTTATTCGGACTCGCCACCTATATGGCTGAACAACGCACTAAGGAAATTGGTATCCGCAAAGTATTAGGTGCTACCATTTCGAATATCACCACCATGTTATCCAAAGATTTTTTACTGCTGGTTTTCATAGCAACAATTATAGCCTTCCCGGTTTCCTGGTGGGTGATGAATAATTGGTTGCAAGGTTTTGCATTTCGGATTAATATAGAATGGTGGGTGTTTATCCTTTCAGGCTTCATCGCAATCCTTATTGCAATGATAACGGTAAGTGCACAGGCCATCAAAGCCTCGCTTACCAACCCAGTAAAAAGTTTAAGAACTGAATAATCAAAAAATACTAAAAAGAATATACATGATTCGCAATTTTTTCACCATCGCCTGGAGAAATATCTGGAAGAACAAAATGTTCTCCTTTATAAATATAGCTGGATTAGGTATTGGTATGGCATGTACCATAATGATATTTTTATGGGTACAGTATGAAAAAAGCTGGAATAAAACACAGGCCAACTACAGCCAGGTTTACCAGGGGTTTTCTACAAGAAATTTTAATGGAGAACTCACCACTGGCTCAGACCTTATGTTTCCCCTTCCAAAAGCAGCAAAGGAAAATTTTCCGGAAGTAGAAGGTTCTACCCTAGTGTCTTATGGAGAAAACACCCTCTTTACCGCCGGAGAAAAGAAAATTAAACGCCCTACCATTACGGTAACAAGCGATTTTTTTGATGTGTTCTCTTATGATTTTGTGCATGGCGATCCCTCAGCCATAAAAGAACCGGATGGCATTATTCTAACAGAAAGTACTGCAAAAGCTATTTTCAACAATACCGATGTTGTAGGAAAAATATTAGAACTGAACCGTCACAGATCTGTTACCGTAAGAGGCGTAATCAAAGACATTGTACCATCCTCTACGCTGGTATTTGATGCAATTATTCCTTTTAACCTGAGTTCAGACTGGATCAAGCAATCCATTAATGATTGGGTAAATTGTAATAACCGAACGTTTTATAAAGTAAAAAACGGGACAAACATTGCCCAACTGGAACAAAAGTTTTTGAACCTGATCAAGAAAAACTCTCCAAGTGAAAATCCTACTACAAGAGGCAGTTTACTATTGCAACCCATGAGTAAATGGCGTTTATACGAAGAATTCAGGGATGGTAAAAATACCGGCGGCCGCATTCAGTACGTAAACCTGTTTACATGGATTGCCATTATCATCTTAATTATTGCCTGCGTAAATTTCATGAACCTCTCTACCGCACGTTCTGAAAAAAGAGCACGCGAGGTAGGTATCAGGAAAACATTAGGATCAGAGAAAAAGCAATTATTGGCGCAGTTCCTTTGTGAATCTTTATTAATGACCATCTTTGCTTTTGTATTCGCAGCATGCATTATTTATGTTGGCTTACCCCCTTTTAACAGGTTACTAAAGCAGGAAATACCCATACCCTTTGCACAAGCTCAGTTCTGGTTCTATACTTTAGGCATAATTATCGTTACAGGATTAATTGCAGGAAGTTATCCGGCATTCTATTTATCTGCCATGAAACCTGTTAAAGTGTTGAAAGGCAGTTTTCTGCCTGGCAAACGTGCATTACTTCCCAGGCGTGTATTGGTTACGGCGCAATTTGCGGTGTCGATTATCCTGATTTCTGCTACGCTCATCATTTATCAACAAATAAAACATGTGCAGAACCGAGACTTAGGTTATGATACCAATAACCTGATCATGGTAACAGCTAATAATGACGCAGCCAAAAACTACGAAGTGTTGAAAAACAGCTTACTGGCCAGTGGTTTAATTGAAGCAGTAAATGTAACCAGTTTACCAGTAAGTGACATTTTCGGATTTACCTCTGGTGTAAGATGGGTCGGTGCTCCGGAAGATCCTAACCTCGTTATTGGCTTTCTTGGAACCGGTGAAAATTTCACCAATATCATGAAGGCTAAAATGATTGAGGGCCGTGATTTCAAAGCAGGTGATTCCAGTGTTGTAATGTTTAATAAAGAAGCCATTCGGGTTATGAAATTAAAAAATCCGATTGGCTCCACCATTACCTGGGGCGGTAGAGAAAAAAGAATTACGGGTATTATTGATGACCTTATTATGACTTCTCCTTTTGCGTTACCTATTCCCTTAATGATTTCATATGAACCTAATTGGGTTGGCAGCATCAACATCAGGGTAAAAGAAGGCGCAGATGTTAAGAAAGCGCTGGCCCTTATCGAAAACAATTACAAGAAATATATCCCCGAATACCCATTTGAATACAAGTTCGCTGATACCACCTTTAACGACAAATTTGCGAATGAACAACTTATTGCTCGCCTGGCTTTCCTATTTGCAAGTCTTGCAATTTTCATATGCTGCCTTGGCTTATTCGGACTCGTTTCTTTTTCCATAGAAAGAAGAACCAAAGAAATAGGTATCCGGAAAATCCTGGGAGCTTCTGTTCAAAGCTTACTTACACTTATGTCGAAGGAGTTTTTTGTACTGGTACTTATTTCGTTTGCAATTGCTATCCCGATTGCCTGGTGGTTAATGAGTGAGTGGTTAAGCAATTTTAGCTACAGGATAAATATGGGCATTGGTATATTCTTCCTGGTGGGTTGCATCACTTTGCTTATTTGTATGATAACTGTTGGACTAAACGCTTTCAAAACAGCTACATCAAATCCGGTAAAAAGTTTGAGAACCGAATAATCTAACATACATGCTGCAAAACTTATTTAAAAACGCTTATAGAAGCCTGATTAAACAGAAAAGAACATTAATCATTAACCTCAGTGGGTTATCGATTGGCATGACTGTTTCTTTACTTATTCTAATCTGGGTAGTTAATGAAATAAACTATGATAATTACCATAAACAAGCAGACAACATATATCGGATTACCAATCATATTCAGGTCTCCCCAGATGAAACCTGGGTATGGGAAAATTCTCCTCTACCCTACACCAAGGTAGCAGGTTCTCAGGTACCCGAAATCAATAAAGTCGCAAAGATGATTTCCGGGAATTGGATCCCACTCATTTTTGAGCACAATAGCTCGTTGATTAAAGAATCAAATATTGCCTATGTTGATTCTTCCTGGTTCTCTTTGTTTTCATATGATTTACTGGCAGGAAGTTTTACCGATTTTTCCAATAACCCATATAGCCTTGTTCTGACAGAAACAAAGTCAAAAAAATACTTTGGGAATGATAACCCTATTGGAAAAACGCTCAGGATGGATAGCTTAAACTATACTGTAAGGGCAGTTGTTAAAGATATTCCATCCAATTCAAGTTTCAAGTTTGATATTTTAGCTGATATATCCGCTTTACTTAAAGACCCCGAGCGGGCCAGAAATGAACAAAGCTGGGGCAATTTCAATTTCATAACATTTATTCGGCTTAATGAACAGAGTAATGCAAATAAAGTTGCAGACAAGCTAACAGAATTACTTCGTAAAAACAAGGAAGACAGCACCATTCGCACCAGTTTAGTTGGTTTAAAAAATATACATTTCGAAACTGATCTACAGAACCATACTTTTCCTCATACCAACAAGCAAATAGTAACGGTTTTCTTTATTATAGCCATACTTGTATTATTAACTGCTTGTATCAATTATGTAAACCTAAGTACTGCCAGGGCAAGTATCAGGGCCAAAGAAATCAGCATCAGAAAAATTAATGGTGCCAGTAATAAATCGTTGTTTATACAACTCATGACGGAATCTGCTTTGGTAAGTTTTGTCGCCCTATTGATAACAATTTTATTGGTTCAGGTAACCCTTCCTTATTTCAATCGTTTCACAGAAAATAATTTCAGCCTTAACTTTTCCAACTGGCAAATTCCTACACTTATAATAGGCACACTTACTTTAGCTACCTTATTAAATGGAGTATATCCTGCATTGATACTCACTTCCTTTAAGCCACTACAAGTTTTAAGAGGAAGTAGCTTACCGGTAGTAAAAGATAGTTTTTTCAGAAAAGCACTAGTGGTAGTACAATTTACCATTTCGGTTACCCTTATTGGTAGTACGATTATTGCCTATATGCAAATGAAACATATACAACAGAGCAATAATCAATACCAAAAAGATCAGATTGTACGACTAACCCTACCCTGGAACGTTACTAAAGGAATGAAGCGAGAAGAAATTCCTGCTTTTTCCAATAAAATCAAATATTCGTTTAGTAAGATCTCCGGTATAAACCGTATTTCACAGGCTAATGGATCAATTCTTGACAACCAGAGTTCTTCTTCCGGCGGGTTTGACTGGGACGGAAGGAATAAGGATTTTAATCCAACCCTTTCCATCCTTTCTGGAGATGAAACATTTAAGGAGATGTTTAATCTTCAAATGATCGATGGACATTGGTTCAGGGATAATAACAAAGCCGACGAGCATGGATATATTCTCAATGAAACAGGAATAAAAGAGTTAGGCATCAGAAAGCCAGTAATTGGTCAGCGATTTACACGTGGTGGTGATACTGGAACAATTATTGGCGTTGTGAAGGATTTCCATTTCAGGAGTATGCACGAAAAAATCATTCCTTTACTCATCACCGGACAATCATCCTGGAAATCTACCATTTTTCTTGAAATAGCTTCAGGCAATACCAGCGAAAGAATCGCTGCAATAGAAAGAGAATGGAAAATATTATTCCCTAAGCTTCCTTTTGAATACCATTTCCTGGACCAGGATTTTGAAGAATTATATAAAACAGATCAGCGGATAACTACCCTCATGCTTTTGTTTGCCTTCATTACCATATTCGTATCAGCACTAGGCTTATTTGGATTAGCCGCATTTACTGCAGAAAGAAGGATCAAAGAAATTGGCATTAGAAAAGTATTGGGTGCGTCCGTCGGGAATATCGTTCAACTGATTTCCAAAGAGTTCATCTTTTTGGTATGTATTGCCATTTTAATAGCAAGTCCACTAGCATGGTGGGCAATGTCGGAATGGTTAAGCAATTATGCATACAGGATTGACATACAGCTCTGGATATTCCTGGTTGCAGGTATTTTAGCAACAGTGATAGCACTAACAACAATCAGCATTCAGGCTGTTAGAGCAGCCACAGAAAATCCGGTTAAAAATTTGCGATCAGAATAATATAACACTGTACATAAAACACGTATTATGTTTAAAAATTATCTTAGAACTGCATTAAGAAGTTTGTTCAAAAACAGGTTTTACACTGCCATTAACATCTTTAGTTTAACGGTAGGCTTATCCTGTTGCGTACTAATTACCTTATACATTGCACATGAAACAAGCTATGATAAATTTCACAGTAAGGGAAATCGTATTGCAAGGGTTATAATGGAGTATAGCTTTGGCGGAAGCGTAACTACGGGCAACTTTACCAGCACCAAAGTTTTACCTGCCTTCAAGAAACAGTTTCCTCAGATTGAGGAAGGTGTCAGGATGATACAGTATGAAAGGGTAATATCGTATGAAGACAAACTTTTTTCTGAGAAGAAAGTAATGTTTGCCGATTCTACCTTTTTTGATCTTTTCGATTTTAAAATGGCGCAGGGTAACCCCAAAGCGGCTTTATCAGGATTAAACAAAATTATTCTTACAAAAACTGCCGCATATAAATATTTTACGAATACCGATCCGGTTGGCAAAATTTTATATGTAGGATCAAACCGTATACCCTACGAAGTTACCGGCATTATGGAGGATATTCCATCCAACTCACAAATGCGTTTTGATATGCTGGCTTCTTTTTCCTCTCTGGAAGCGAATCAGGACAGAACGTATTGGAATGCCAATTATACTACTTATCTGCTGATGCGAAGTCCGGATGATATTAAAACAGTAGAAGCAAAGATTCCTGGTTTTATCAAAGAAGAAATGAAAGACCAGGGCAGTGTTTACCTCACTTATTTCCTGGAACCACTTTTTAATATTCACTTATTATCTCCTTACGATAGCTTTGAACCGAATAATAATATTCAGTATATCTATATCATAACCGGGGTGGCGTTATTGATTTTATTGATCGCTTGTTTTACCTATATTAACTTAAATACTGCCAGATCCCTTGAGCGTGCTAAAGAAGTAGGTATCCGTAAAACAGTCGGCGCTTCCTTCAAACAGATTTTTGTACAGTTTATGGGTGAATCGGTTATACTAACCGTAATTGCCACTTTACTTACTGTAGTAATCGTATGGCTTGTTTTACCACTATTCAACCAACTTACAGATAAAGAAATTCCACTCAGTCTGTTTTATTCAAAAACGATCCTTCTGGCATTATTAGGATCTATGCTGGTTATTATTTTCTTATCGGGCAGCTATCCAGCTCTAGTTGTTTCGCGGTTTCAGCCGATTAAGGTACTGAAAGGATCATTTGCAAGATCAGGTTCAGGTAATACACTTAGAAGATCCTTAACGGTATTTCAATTTGGTATTTCACTTTTTTTATTGGTATCTACTTTTATCATCCAGAAGCAATTACACTATATCAGGAGTAAAAATATGGGGTATAC
>NZ_CAMLMJ010000030.1 GCF_946481145.1 uncultured Sediminibacterium sp. | reverse complement strand
TTTCTTCCTCTGTTCCTAAAGTTTATTTACTTTCACGGCGTCGGATTATAATATTCAACTGCAGAACAGATAAACGTTGAACTTCGAAGTTGGATATTCGATATTTCTCTGTTCTTCTGTTTCTTTCTTCCTCTGTTCCCAAAGTTTATTTACTTTCACGGCGTCGGATTATAATATTCAACTGCAGAACAGAGAAATTTTCAACTTCGAAGTTGGATATTCGACATTTCTCTGTTCATCTGTTTCTTTCTTCCTCTGTTCCCAAAGTTTATTTACTTTCACGGCGTTCATGGAGCATTCACCATTATTAGTTGTTGAGGGTATTTCAAAGACCCAATCTGGTAACCTCATTTTACATCCGGTTAGTTTTCGGTTAGTGGCCGGAAAAAAACTGGCGATCGTTGGTGAAACAGGGTCGGGTAAGAGTACTTTATTGAAAATGATTGGCGGACATATTGCCCCCGACTCCGGTAAAATATTGTTTAATGGTGAAAGGGTATGGAGCCCGCCGGTAACACTGTTGCCTGGTCATAATGGCATTGCTTATCTCTCGCAGGATTTTGAACTTCGTAATAATTATAAGGTCCACGAATTATTAAGTTATAAAAACCTGTTGACTCCTGAATCGGCCGCTCAATTATACCAGGTATGTAAAGTAAGTCACCTGATGAATCGTAAAAACGATGAATTATCGGGTGGCGAAAGACAAAGGGTGGCACTGGCCAAATTGCTGGTTGGTGTTCCACAATTATTATTGCTGGATGAACCATTCTCTAACCTCGACCTTCCACAGAAAAAAAACATCAATGCCGTTATTCATGCTATAAGTGAGCAGTTGAAAATTACTTGTATCATGGTTTCACATGATCCGGTTGATACACTTAGCTGGGCCGATGAAATAATGGTATTGAAAGATGGAGTATTAATGCAGCACGATACACCACAACAAATTTACCTGCAACCCGCCAATGAATATGTTGCCGGATTATTCGGACCATATAACTTAATAAAAATGAATCACCATAACTTTCACCTCAAATGGGAGTTGAACAATAAAACGGTGAACAGATTTATAAGACCTGAGCAGTTATTATTGTCCGATACACATGAAAATGCTGTTGATTGTGTGGTTACGCATGTATTATTCTGCGGCGCTTACTGGTCTGTTACTGCAAGCAATGGCGAACAGTCGCTGATTATTCATACCGATAAGTCAGGTATTCAAAAAGGCGACCTGGTTTGGATTGCTTATAAGCACTAAAAAACACCCGCTATTTTTAGTTTACCCCATAATTCATTGTCAAAACTAGAAACTGCAAGTTGTGTTTGTCCAGCAGATTCACCCATTCTAATAACAACCAGTTGTTGAGAAGGTACTACATAAATTTTCTGGTCATTTTTACCAAGAGCGGCGTATAAATCTGCAGGTGCATTTGGCATAAGGTTGCCCGTAAACAAAAACTGAACAGTGGGCAGCATATAATAACCTTTGCCATTGAGCCAGGTAAGGTATCCATAAGAAGGATTCAGACTCTGAGAGCTCATAGTCTGGGTTTTAATATAGTTCGTATCTCCTAATACCGTTATTGCATCCCATTTACCTTTCGCCAGCAGAAGCAATCCAAAACGCGCCATGCTTCTTGCCGTACTGTAATACACATTATTATATCCTACTCTTAACCATAACCCATTCATACCAATTCTATCCCTGATCTTTTGCTGGAAATAGGTGTTGAAATTAGTGTTGGTAGCAGATTCAATTACCTTATCAAGTAATGTATATGCGGCATTATGGTAGGCCCATCTTGTACCAGCATCTGCCTTGTATTGCAAGCAGGATGGTAATGTACAATCCACATCTCCAACACCATCGTCTAAACCTGATGTCATGGTTAGCTGGTGCTTAACGGTAATAAGGTTTTCTTTTTCAAGGGGAAGGGATGTCCATCCGGTACCGATATACTGTGATGTTTTATTATTAATATTCAGCTTACCCTGCTCCTGTGCAATGCCGGTTAAAAAAGCTGTCATGGTTTTACCTGCAGAGGCCCAATACCAATTGCTGTCTGCAGTAAAACTGCCAAAATATTTTTCAGCAACTATCTTCCCCTTTTTTAAGATGATAAATGCTTTTGTGTTTTTCTGTTGCAGGTAACTATACACATCATTCAATCCGTTTTCGTTCCATTTAAGACTGGCGGGTGTTACCGATTGCCATTCTGAACCAGTACTGGGAGGAAAATACAATGAAGAAGTTGAGCTAATAGGATCAACAGGTGCTGATTTCTTACAAGAATACAGTACCAGGACACAGGATATGATTAGCAGGTGGTTTTTCATAAATGCACCTTTTTGACCCTAATTACCTTTTTTGGTTTAATGCATCACCACTGATTCGGGAGTTAGAATTCAATGATTAATCCAAAGGTAGGTGTTACCTGAACATCTGCGTTAGACAATATTAATGGAATGGCATTGCTCCCATTCGCCGCTATGGGTTGTCCATTGGTGGTTACGAACGCCTTATTATCTGCAGTTCGCTGAAAAGTATATTGTGGAACACCACTCACTTTAGCACCATACCAATTTGTTATATCAAGAAAAAGATTAAGGGTGGTTTTTTTATAGTTCCATTTTTTATCGATCCTGATATCACTTGCATGGAAGGAAGGTAATCTGTTAGAATTGAATTTTGTATAATCCAACACACCTGTACCCAGACTTAAATAATTTAGTTGAGATGCCGCCAGATCAAATGGTGTTAAAGGAGCTGCTCCCTGGTATCGAAATTTTAAACCTAGCTCCCAATTACGTGGAAGTTTGTATCCCATGGTAATACTTAATAGTTGGCCATTGTCCCAGGCTGCAGGCAAATAAACATTTGCACTATTGGTAAATGCTGATTTATATAAGGTATAACTAAGTATTCCGAAGAAGCGTTTGGTGAGTTTTTTTTGCATAAACAATTCCATTCCATACGCTTTTCCATTACCCATTTGATTCACTGCTTCATTACCTATACTACCAAACTCTGTTCCTTTGTTTGCCAGACTTATTCCATCTGTTATACTTACCGGATATTGGTTATATCGTTTATAAAAACCTTCCAGGGTTAGTCGGAAACTTGTGGAAGGAAGGTATTCTATGCCAGCAGTATAATGATTGGCATGAATATAATTTCCTGAATTGCTAACCCCTGCCTGCACAAATGCAAGTTGTGTATAAGATGGCAGTTTATAATATGATCCTACACTCAAATTAAGGTTCCACTTATCGGCCATTGCATAACTAAATGAGATACGTGGTGATATTTGTTTAAGCGGATTCGATTCACTATTCGCCAAACTATTTCCATCCATTCTGATACCGGCACTAAAGGCCAGTTTGTCTTGTGCCAATTTTCTTCCTGCCTGGAGAAATAAACCATAACGTACAAAATCAATATTACTATTGGCATTGATCCTTACTGCAGGCTGAATGATATTACCATTCTGATCGCGTAGTTCTTTGCGATAAAGGTTTTCAAAACGATTTACAAAATCAACATACTGCAGCACAGCGCCATAACTTATTTTCCAGTTCTTTGTGTTAGTTGTTACATCAAAACGCAATTTGTTTTCTGTTTCCCTGCTATCTGTGTATAAAGTTTGTGTAGCTGGCGTTGGATTTTCATTGTCTTCAAATTTCTCTACATTATTATTAAGTGTATTCCTGCTCAATGCCAAATTCCAATATCCCTTATTGGTTAGCTTTTTCAAACTCATACCGAATGTATAATTCCATTGGTTGATGATTGGATTGCTGTTGATCACATACAATTTCTCTGGCGTTGCCTTCTTAGGAGCAGCAAACCTGAATTCATCGATGGCACCTAAGCCAAGAAAGCTAAGTGTGGTGGTCGGATTAATTCTTGTAGTGGTTTTAAATTGAAGATCCCAATAATTAGGTCTGATAGGGAGATCAATTGCCTGAAATAACAACTGCAAATAGCTTCTTCTGATCGAAGCGAGATAAGTGGTTTTGCTGCTCAATGGTCCATCAGCCGTTAAGGCCAGTTCAGTTGCGCTGAGTATAACATTTCCCTGTGTACGCGTGCTGTTGCCTGTTTTTTGTTTGAATTGCAGAACTCCACTCAGCACATTATCATATCGGGCATCAAACGCACTTGAACTCAATTTTACTTCTTCAATAAAATTCGCGTTCAGTATACCCTGCGGCCCACCGCCGCTTCCCTGGGTTCCAAAATGGTTGATCAGGGGAATCTCTATTCCATCCAGGTAATACACATTCTCGTTAGGTGCTCCACCACGTATGATGATATCATTTCTGAAACCTCCTCCACCAACACCTCCGCCAACACCGGGGAGCGATTGTACTACTTTGCTTACATCAAAATTACCCCCGGGGTTTCTTTTAATTTCTTCTATCGTCATTCTCTGTACACTCAGAGGTGTTTCAATACTCGCTGCACGAGCCGTATTTCTTCTACTGGTTACAGTTACATCTGCCAGTATAGAACTGGTTGGTTCCATTTCAACGCTGAGTACGTTGATATTACCATTGGTGACCAATAGGTTGGTGAGCAATACGGATTTATATCCTAAACAATTAATGGTGAGGTTATAAGTGCCGGGAGTTAAACTGGTAAAGCGAAAACGACCGGTGCTATCTGAAATAACGGTAACTCCAGCCGGACTAAGCTGTACGGTTGCTGCATTAAGGGGGCGTTGGGAGTTTTTATCGGTAATAGTTCCCGAAAGTATCCCCTGTTGGGTAGTTTGCGCGAAAGAGCCGGTGTATAAAAACGCCGTGAATAATAATAGCTGTGCCAGTCTGTTTAACATAATGCCGGTTTGTTTAGCTATAAACAATAAAAAGACCAGCTTGTTCAAACATTAATGTAAAACTATCTGCTGTTCCATGTCTTCCAGTGCCACCCCTTTTGTTTCTGGCATCATTTTCCATACATACAGCAGTTGTAAAACCATCATGAAGGCAAAGAACCCGAAGATGTATGCGCCGGGTACATTGGCAGCGAAAAAGGGAAATACCTGAGCTACCAAAGCTGCAAACACCCAATGGGTTAAACACCCGAAAGAAGTACCACTCGCCCTCACCGCATTTGGAAACAGTTCAGATAAAAACACCCAGATCACAGCACCTTGTCCTACAGCATGCGCCGCAATAAACAGGAATACATAATAAACGATCATGGAACTATTACCACTGCTGAATGCAAATGCTATCAGCGATAAGGATACAATATATCCGATTGAACCGAGGTACATCAATGCCTTTCTTCCAAACCGGTCAATCAGGTACCAGCCGGTTAAGGTGAAAATAAAATTAACAGCTCCAATACCTACACTTGATAGCAAAGCGCCGTTTCTTTCAATACCAGCCATTTCAAAAACCTTTGGAGCGAAATAGATGATGGCATTGATACCAGAGAGCTGGTTAAAGAAAGCTATGAGAAATGCAAGTATTAATGGTCTTGCATATTTTTTGGAGAAGAGTTTTTCTTTTACGCCAGATACCGATTTGCGGATGGTTTCAATCATTTCATCGGTGGCTTCGCCTGTAATGGATAAAACCTTTTTCGCAGCAGTCGCATCGTTTTTATACAGTACCAGCCAACGTGGTGATTCTGGTGTAAACAGCATCAACACTGAAAACATCAAAGAAGGAATGGCAACTACACCAAGCATCCATCGCCAGTCTTCTGCGCCGCCTGTACCTTGTAAAAGATAATTGGATAAATACGCCAGCAATATACCAGCTACCACATTCAACTGAAAGGAAATTACCATGCGGCCACGGTATTTGGGTGGGGCGATCTCTGAAATATACACAGGTGCCACAACTGATGAAGCGCCGATACTCAACCCACTCACAAAACGAAAAAACATAAAGCTGTATACATCCATCGATAATGCTGCACCGATAGAAGTAACGAGAAAGAGTATACCAATCCAAAACAGGGTTTTCTTTCTGCCTATTTTATTGGCGGGAATATTACCCATTGCAGCACCCACTACTGTTCCGTACAATGCCATGGCTATGGCCGTTCCATGCATCCAATCACTAAGGTTCCATAACTGTTGAATAGCTTGTTCCGCTCCGGAGATTACAGCAACATCGAGACCGAATAGAAGTCCACCCAAACCCACGGTGATGGACCAGAGAGCGAGTTTTTTATGCATACGGTTTTATTTTAGAGCGAAAGTCCGGATGTCGGAAAGTCCGAAAGATGGATCGCTGGTGGCTAATTGCCACTGAGTGCACAGAAATCAATTTAGTCATAAAGACCTCTTATCTTCCGGACCCCGGACTCTCGGACTTGCGGACTATCTAGCCGGCGTAATAATAATATTTCTATACTCTACAGGACCATGATCACCTTGTAACAAAATTGGACCCGGTTCTCCTTCTTTACTATCGATTGCTCCTCCTGTAATACCGGGGATAATCTGGTCTACAATAATGGCTTTACCATTTGCTACTACGGTTACCCTTCTTCCTATAAGGGTTATATCAAAACTTTGCCACTCACCTGCTGGTTTGGCTGCCATTTCGTTTGGTGTAAGAAAACCATAGATACCGCCGAAATAAGTAGATGATGGTTCTTTACCTGCATTGTCTTCTACCTGCACTTCATACCTGCCGCGCAAATACACGCCGCTATTACTTCCTGCAGGATAACGTAGTTCTACATGTAATTTGAAATCGTTGAATTTTTCAACGGTCATCAGGTTGCTGCCCGATTTGGGGCTGGTAAGAACACCATTGATATTTTGCCATTGATTATTGCGTCCTTGAGCAACCCAACCATCTAAATTGGTTTTGTTGAGCAGGTGAATGGGTTTACCCCAACTAACAGGGGCTGTTCTTTTTAACAGAGGTGCTCGCTCACCGGTGAATGTATAGGTTCTACCATTGCTGGCATAAATAGTTCCTTTGAGTTGGTCGTTTTCGAGCGTAGCTTCAAATACCATTTCCTTATCTGTACGCTCCCACTGTGCAGGTATAGAAAAAGTTATTTTTCCTTCTTTCACTTTCACCTGAGCAATAGGTCTTGCACTACCGCCATCGGCAACAAATTGCCCTACCAATGTTTGAATCCCCGATAGTTTCACCTCCAACCAGGATGGTGCAATACGATCACCCATATTTACGGTAAGATCCCAGCGACCAATAATGGCCTGGTCGTTTTCTGCGGCAATATTTTTATCAGAAAATGCGGAGATGGTAATAAATGCCATTGACAATGCAAGGCATACAATAGAACGGAACATGGTCTGTTTCATATGGCGTGGTTTGAATGTTGAAGATAAAGAATCTATCGATGATATTTTGTTTGATAAAACAAAACGGGAGTAGTTGTTTACTCCCGTTTTATTTTACAAACTATAAGCTCGTTTTAATTGAAACTTTTTTACTCAGGCTGCAGGGACTGGTATGAGTTTTATTCGCTTAGATGGTTTATTTTTTATGCTTGTAGTTCTACAAAATATATGCTCGCTTTATTCGATATGCTTTTTACTCAGGCCGCATGGCCTCGTCCCTACTACCGGGCTGCATTGGCCTCTGATCAGATTAGCTTAGCATAATCTGATCTGTCATCGCTTCGCTCGACACCGACCCCAATGAGGCCCGTCCGCAGGGACTGGTATAGGTTTTATTTGCGTAGATGGTTTAATGTCGAAAGCTTTTTTGTTTTACAACCAACATTTGAATTCAAAATTCAAAAAAATCTGATATCTGCCATCTGACATCTACCATCCTTTCCTATTTCCTATTCCTTATTTCTTCTGCATCGGCAACTTAATCACCGAAGGGTACTTCTCTGAATGATGGATCTTATTCTCTACTTTAATTCCTGTTGCTTCATCATAATTATTCCCTCCGGTATTCATGTTTCTTTCGAAACGGGGGAAGTTACTGCTGCTTACTTCAATACGAATACGATGTCCGGCAGCAAAGAAATTACTCGTAACCATTGGTGTTAGATCCACCTTGTAAACTTTTCCTTTTTCCATGAATACTTCTTTATCGTATCCTTCACGGTAACGTAGTCGCTGTATGGTTTCATCGAGGTTATAGGCTTTCCCGTCCGGATGTACATCGATCAACTTCAACGTAATATCTGTATCAGGTCCTGATGAAGAAACATATAATGTTGATTCAATAAAGCCGGTGATCTCTACTCCTTCTTTTAGTTCATCTGAAGTATATACCAAAATATCATCACGTAGTTCCATCTTCGATTGATCGAATGATCCGCCTTGAACTGCGTTGCCGGTGCAGCATACATTACCACCATAAGAAGGCACCGGATTCATAGGGTCGTATTGAAATGCATCGGGTTTGTCTTCTTTGGGTGCAGCGCTTTTAAGCTGTCCATCGCCGTTAAGTGTATTTGCTTTTCCGCCACTGGCTAAATAAAATGATTGCATCTCTGCACCTGCTGGTGGAAATGTTTCAGACTGTTGCCATTTGTTACTGCCCATAGTATAATAACGTACCCTTGGATTTTTTTCTTTGAAATCGTTTTTCTCTCCTTTCAACAACATATCGAACCAACCCCAGGTAAGTTCATCATAATTCAATCGTGCATCACCCACACTTCTTTCTCCTACAATGGTATTTTCGGTAGCACGTTTGTAAGAGCAGTGTAATACCGGTGCAATAACCAGGTATTGGTTATCGGCAATGGCTTTGTTTTTTGCGCTATTGCGTACATGGTTAAACAGGGCAATATTGGGAGCCGATGATACGTCGTACCAGGATACAAACCAGTAGGCAGGTACATTCAACGGCATGTTATCGTGGTATAGTCCACCCTTAAACCATTTAGGGTCGTTGGGTTTACGACGGATCATATCTTCATAAACACCTTCAGAGCCCTTAACATTTTTAATGATATCCTGTACCGGCAGGTGACGAAGTCCTACGGCCCAATCAACCCTTGGCGCTTCTGTAGCCATATCATAGAAGCGTTGTAAACGTTGTAAATCTTTTTGCTGAATATTTTTGGGGAATGTGGGTTTGAATTTATCGTTCTGCGTACCATAGAGCCATGCAGTAAACAACATTTGTTGAGCACCGCCACGGTACCAGTTACCCTGTTCCATGAATTTACCTACACGGCCTACGCCGGCGCCAAAACCCTGTGCCACCATGGCTGCCAGTGCCGGATGGTTTTGAGATGCTACAGCCATCTGCCATTCCGCAGTTGATGAACAACCGATCACACCTATTTTACCATTACTCCAGGGCTGTTTACTCATCCAGGTAAATGCATCGTAACCATCAGTAATGGGTGCGCCTAGTATATCCCATTCGCCTTCGGAGAAATAACGGCCCCTTTCATTTTGTACCACATAAGCATATCCACGCGAAACAGCATTGTATGCTTCTTCCATGGTGCGGGTGGTCATTTTACCATCTACCCAGGTATTGAATTGGTAAGGTGTTTTGGAAAACACAATGGGCACTTTCTGGTTGCCTTTGGGTCGATAGATATCGGTAGCCAGTCGAATGCCATCGCGCATGGGCATCATCACTTTCTGGTCTATGATGGCAATTTCCTGAAGTTTAAGGTAAATAGCAGCAGTATCCTGCGCAAAAGAGGTTATTACCAGCAATAGGCTGGAAAATAAAATAGTTAGTTTTTTCATATGCATGTATTGTAAGTAGTTGCGGACTAACAAGATAGAAAAATAAAATGAGCATTGTTGGATGGCAGATGTCAGATGTCAGATTTTTTCTTTTGTAATTATTTGTATTAGCAAATTTTATTGCCACTGAGTGCTCAGAGGGTCTCAGAATAGTCGTTCAATTACTGTGATTTTTCTGAGTATTCAGTGGCAATAAAAATGATTAAGCCATTGATTCACAGATTATCAAGGTCGATCATGATAATCCGCGTTCCATGCCTCCCAACCGAAATCTGACATCTCTCCATTCATATCCGACATCAGCGATCAGACATCAGCCATATAATCTTTTTTGCCTCTTTCTCAAATAATCAGTATACTACCTAAAATGCTTAATTATGAATGATTCCAAAGTAGTTAATATCGGCATTGGGTTTGTTACTGGTCGGTTGCTCTTTCAAAATGTATTAAAAACCTATATCAATAATTGGATTGAACATGGGTTACTCAAGAACACTAAAGTGCGTATTCATGTATTGGTTTGTTATGACCTGCGTTATAAAAATACCAATACCAACGATTATAAAAATGTGCCTGCTGAGCTACAGGAAACCGTTGCTTCAATTCATTTCTACGGCGTGAATGAAGTAAAGAATGAAATACAAATGCTGGTTGATACCGATAATACCATCGACGAAAAAGATTGTCAACTACTTTTTGGAGAAGGTTATGCCAAGAAGAGAAATATTGTAACCTATTTCGCCATCAAACTTAAAATGGATAAACTACTATTCATTGATGATGATGAATATCCCCTGGCCAGTTATAAAAACAAACAGGATAATTTATTATGGATGGGACAAAGCATTCTCAGTACCCATTTAAAATATAACGACGACGCTGACATAACCCATGGACTTCACTGTGGGTATATCTCTCCCATTCCTTTTATCGAATTCAATAATTTACTTTCGGAAAATGATTTCAGGATGTTTATTGAAGCGCTAAGTAACGATATCATTACCTGGGATAAAATGAAACAGGTAACTATTCAGCAAAAGGGTGTTACTTATGCAGACGAGCAAATACTAAACAACGCTTATGCCTATGAAGTGACTGAACAGCATGGCATGAAATTTATTTCCGGAGCTAACCTTTGTTTCAATTTAAAGAACTACCGCGATTTTCCACCTTTCTACAATCCACCAGGAGCCAGGGGCGAAGATAGTTTTATGAGCACTGCATTGAGCAAACTAAAAGTCGTGAAAGTACCCTGTTATACTTTTCATGATGGTTTTTCTATGTACAATAATTTATTAAATGGTGTACTACCCGTAGAACTTAAACCCGTTGAAAACAACACACGTGAAGTGCTGATGCGTTTTGTGAATGCAGCTATCGGTTGGGTACGTTACAAACCACTACTAGTATATATAACCGACCGCTCCTATTTCGAAACCACCATGGAAACCATGAAAACCAACCTGCATACCACAATCCCTAAACTATGCAGCTACTTTAAAACCGAAGAGTTCCATAAAATACTCACCGAGTTCGACAAATACCGCAAGCTGGTTACCAAACACTTCCAGGACTTTGAACACACTAAAACCACGTGGACAAGGCTGCTTAGGAATGCGGTTTAATATGGCTGATGTCTGATCGCTGATGTCGGATTTGGGTTGTTGGATGGCAGGTGGCAGATCTCAGATTTGAGATAGTGTGAATAGAAAACGGATTATCATGATTGTCATCATAATCAGTGTTCCATACTCCACATTATATATATTCTTCTGTTTCTAAAGCTTTATCAATCCTCTTCTTAACGCCTCCATTGCCAACCCAACCCTGCTTTGTACCTGTAGTTTTCCGAATAAAGATTCTCGATAACCATCGATGGTTCTTTCACTCAGCTTCATTATATGGGCAATTTGTTTGTATGTCATGTCGGTGCATGCATATTGTAAAAAGCTTAGTTCCTTTTCGGTTATTTTATTTGTGTCTTGCCGTTGTTCTGCAAATAAAAGTCTTCGAAAATTTATATTAGCCGCATCGGCATTGTAGTATCCTTTGGAATGTATTTCGTTGAGTGCTTTTTCCAGTTCATCGGGGTGTGTATCTTTTAGCAGATAGGCACAGCAGCCTGATCGAAGCATATTAATGATCGTATGATCCTCATTATTCATGGAAAGGGCCACCAGCTTAATATTTGGATAAAGAGCATTGATCTGTTTTGTTGCTGCAGGACCATCCATTACGGGCATATTTACATCTATTAAAATAATATCCGGCTTTATGGATAAGCCGGGCAGTTTATCGCAGAGTTCTTTTCCATTCAGCGCTTCCATCACCACTTTATAATTCCCAAAACTGTGTAACATCAGCGTAAGAGATTTCAAAAACAACTGATGGTCGTCTGCCAGTGCTATATGAATCATATGAGGGTGTTTATGCATGCTCAGAGAATAATGGTATAGAAATATGAACTGTAAGTCCTGCAGCTAAATCACTTGGGGTCATTTGCATATTACCTCCGAGTATCTCGCATCGTTTACGCATGTTGATAATACCCATACCTGCTAAGGCTGTTTGTTCAGGGTGGTAGCCGATGCCATTGTCAGATATGCTTATATGCAATGTCTGATCTTTTTCACTGATCTTTATTACTACTGTATTTGCCTGACTGTGTTTAATGACATTTTGTAGTGCTTCCTGAATAATACGAAACAGTATCAGTTGCTTATCTGAAATCAGTTCAACCTTTTCTATATCTGTTTCCAGTGATGCACTAATGGTTCCGGAAGTATTGATTCTTTTTATTTCCAGTGAAATATTTTCCAATAACCGAAACTGCTGCAACCATTCTTTGTCTAAGCTTTTTGAGAGGTTTCTGATCTCACCAATGGCATTGCCGAGTATTTCGTTAGCCGTATCAAGTATAGCTGGCGGGTTCTCGATTTCCCTTTGTGCCACGCCGATCAGAAGTTTGGTACTGTTCAGAAGCTGACCCACATTATCATGCAGTTCTCTGCTGAGTGCAGAATAAGTATGTTCCTGTACCTCAAATTGAGATTGCAGCAATTGTTCATCAAACAGCCGCTGCATTTCTTTTTTTTCAGTTGCATGCTTTCGTTTTCTTTCGTTGTATAATAGTATATAAGCGAATAGAAAACTGCCCGTTACAAAAAAAAGCAGTACTAGCAATAGTATACTCTTGATCATGTTATCTGCTTCTGTCGAATTTTAAATGCGTACACCCAAAAACCATAAAATAGGAGATTTAATACACTCATTGCATAGAATCTTATCGGAAAACCTTTTTGGGTATGTATAAGCGTTAATTCGTGAAAAAAATAAGTGATAGAAAAACTTATAAAATGGAAAAAGAAAAGCCCCGTTACAATCCAAAAAGGTGCATATTTTATTACTTCTACATGATTCGTTTGTTTTAAAAAAAAATAATAGTAGAGAAAACATCCAATCAATAGGTAAAGTGTTGCAAACAAATCTGTGTTAACCAGGTAAGTATTTAATGAAACAGTACAAAATTCAAAAAAGAAAAGGCAAAAGAACAAAATCACAACTGTTGCATAATACCTCTTAAGTAATCTAAATTGCTTCGAAAAAAAGAATAACAACCAGCTGTGAAAAATCGTTTCTATAGGTAGGTATATTTTATAGAAAAAGTAATTTCGTCTTATCTCATATCCGTGGAATACTGGTATCATAGCATATAAATAGGCTGAAGATTCCAGGACAAAAACAAATAACAAAAACCATTTAAACCATTTCCACGGATTCTCCTTTTCATTTCTCAGATATTTAAAAGATGCAATAGCCGCAATCAACTCAAATATTAAGCTAAGGGGTACCAGGTGTAGCATCCCCTAATTTATGAACTTTACTGCAACCCGCTTTCTTTCTCGAAGATTAGTAATCAATAATAATTTTTGTGGGGGAGTATTTGCTATTCGCTAGTTGCCCTGAGTTAACAATTATTATTTCAGTAAAAGAACGAAGAATAAAATAATTAGAGACCGGGAAAATTCCCGTTATAAAAACAGGAAAACCCCCTTTACAGAATTATCCATTTTAATTCCTTTGCAATAGTATTTATAAACCCCTCAAGGGTTCTTTATGGAAACATATTTACGTCTTCATGATTATTTAAACAAAGTAGACTTTCTGCAAAGTGAGGTTGGTTAACAGCATTAATTCTCGTGATATAAAAAATGACAAACTAGTTAGTGTAAATTAATCATACAGGAAAAATAATCCTTTTTGAAAGCGTTTGGAAGTTGATATACAAGTATTATCGGGGGGTAATATCTGTTTTTATTAACTTCCAAACACTTTGGCAATATCATCTTTTGTAAAGGGTGATATTTATATGTATACCCTTTAGGTTGAATTATTGTTGAATACAGTTTCGCTTGCATAATGAGCAGGAGAATTTATCTAACCGAAATATAAGCTTCATTAAAAATATTCCTCATTTCAGGGCCACTGTGTGTACAGATGAGGGGCAAAGGCTAACGGATAATTATTATTCAGAATAACACACATGGCATTTCTGAGCGTGGTTTCTCCAAGCATTTTTGGTCGCCTAACCAACAAAAACATTTTTGGCGTGATCTTCGATATTCCTCCTTTTCTAAAGCTTAAGTGGCACGCAATTGGCGGGTAACGCCTTAAAAGCAAAAGAGCCTCAACATTTCCGTTGAAGCTCTCTAAGTTCAGTCCACCTTCGCTAAAGCTATGGTGGACAAGTGGTGTGGGCCGGGATCGAACCGGCGACACAAGGATTTTCAGTCCTTTGCTCTACCGACTGAGCTACCGCACCTTCGCTGAAGCTTCGGTGCGCAGGCGCACTGAATACTTCGTATTAAAAGCTTTTCAAGCTTTTCCGGGCTTGCCCGCTGACCGCGTGTCGCCTTAGCTTTAGCGGTGGCGCAAGCTTTAGCGTAAGCGGGGGGCAAAAATAGGGGGTTTTCACATATAATCCACATTCAAAGGAAGATTTTTGTTGGAAAAAGGGTTAGGTATTAGGAGGTAGTTGGACATTTTAGCAAAAAACCTAATACCTAGCAACTAGCACCCCTACTGCTTCTTTACAAACCTTCCCGCGCCATTGCATTCATTACAGGTTACTTTGCCGCTGTGTTTTAGCTCGGTTCCATAGGAGTAGTTATAATAGGTTTCTTCCCTATAGCCCTGGGGGGTATTTACCGTGCGGCTCATCATGGGACTTACCGAGGTTACCACTTTGGTATTGTTATATTGCTGTAATACGCCTGTACCCACGCATTTTTTACAGATCTCGAAAAATTGTCCGCTGCTTTCATTCAGCTTTTCAAAATCTGTCCCGGTTTTCAACATACTGCCATCGTGTAGTTTTACATAACCCCGCAAGGTTTGATAGGTATTCGGATCCCAGGGGTTTTCAATAACTGCATATTTTTTCCCGTTTACCCGCACTACATCACCAACACGCAATGAGTTTACGGTATAAGTGGTAGTTCCTGCCGTTAGTTTACCCTTTACAAAATTGCCAGACACAACCCTGCCATCTGTATATGTTTGTTTGCCGGCTCCGTTTAACTGTCCATCTTCAAAATAACCCTCCTCATATTTCAACTGCAACATCGAATTCATCTTAACGCCATAACCACTGGCCAAAAAAGCAGCGTTTATTTCACCCCTATAATACGAACTCCAGATACCTGTTAATGCCCTTGCAGCTACTCCATTATTAAACTGTGCCACCGCATAACCATATACTATTTCCGGGCCTTTCCCCTGGTTGATATCGAAGTTCAATGCTGCCAGTCCATGTAGTTTTCCATTTTTAAAATACCCAAACTTTATACAGAGATAATCATTACTCATCCACTCGCCAAAACCTTCCGGCACACCATTTACAGCTTCGCCATTGTAAATACCATTATCAAAATTTAACTGCTGCACCGGTTTTCTGTTGGGGTCGTATACCGATTCGGAAAAGGGTAATACCAGCGCATCATTCACGCTGATATTATCACCAAAAGGAACAAGCTTCGAAGTATCATTTTTTATCTCGAGCCTCAGACCTACAATCGGACAATAATTGGCAATCCAGCCCTGGTTTGGTAATACAGCCGCTGCACAAAGAAAACCGCGGTACACCTGTTTTTGGCTCGGAATACTGAGTGTACCAAACACAACGGTTGACCTATCATAAAACGCATCCCAGATTCTGTTATAGCTATCAATATACATGCCCCTGCGCATCACACCTCCTATAAAGTATCCCGCGCTGGCATCATAGAAATCATTGTTCAACGACTGCAACACTTCATTCATCATACGAAGCGAATCATATGGCTGTGGTTTGTATTGTTTAAAAGCATCCTGCGTAAAAAACTGCATCACTTTTCCAAAACCACTAATTCTTCCATTGATAAAATTGCCTTCTACCGCATAGTATTCTGCTTTATTTGTCCAGTCGCCCCAAACTTTTAGTTTGTATTTAAACTCTACCAACAATGTACCCTGTCCATTCTCACAATTTCCAGTGGCACATTTAAACGATTGCGATCCGTAACGATAGGTTGAAGTGGATTCCTTCTTTAAAGGATAAGGTTGATTAAGCGTCTGTGCGCTTAAAGCGATGGAAGCTACCATCAGCACTATACAAACCATTACCTGCTTTTGTAACATGTGTAAGGGATTTGTATAAATATAATAATTTGGGTTTAAGAATTTTTACTAATCAAGGGTTGACATGTTATCTGAGCGAGAAATGGAACGCAGATTTATCATGATTATCATAATAGATTATGATAAATCTGTGTTCCATCTAAATAGCTAGTTAAATTTTTTACCTAAAAGCTAACTCCTAATACCTAACCCCTAACAGCCAAATCCAACACCGCATCCCATAAATATTTTCTTTGTTTCAGGCTGGCTATTGCAGCTTCTGTTGCCTGCTCCCATTTTAACGCATCTTCGCCACATAACTCGGCTACCATTTCCATGGCAAGATGACTGTGGTGATCACCATCTACTTCTATATGTCGTTCGAGGTAGTATTTGAATACGGAGAGCTGTTCGGGGTATTGTGCAGAAAGGTCTTTTACCAATCCCATAAACATATCGGGTATCAGGTCTTCCCGACCGAAAGTAAATACTGCTGCCTGTACATGCACAGGTGCTTTTTCGATGATGTTAAAAGTGTATCCTACAAAATCTTTTATGGCATTTGGCAACTGCAACTGCTCCATGGCCTGTTGAACCGATATACCATTTTGTAAATAGATCAACAGTTGATCTATCGGTGTGGTATCAGCACCCATTTTTTTCATGGCGTTGAGGTACAACTCAAAATGACTTGTTCTGTTTCCCGATTCATCTACATCACTTTCTTCGCCCAATACAATTTCATTGATCAGGTATCTTGTATTGGCCGAACCAATAGGTACCCATGGTGTGGTTGTACAGGTTAATTTTTGCTGCAATGATTTCAACAAACTCATAAAATCCCATACCGCAAAAACATGGTAGCCAGTAAACAATTGCAATTGTTTAATATCTTCTAACCGATGGTATAATGCATGTTCAACAAGTGAGGGCCGCACTTCTTCCAGCTGCTCTTTAAGCCTGGTAATATTTTCGTTTTGCATGTAATATATACGTGTGGGGAGGGGGAAAGGTTCACCATTAGGCTGCTAGTTACTAGCTTCCAGCTGCTAGAAATATTTTTATAAAATCTAGTAGCCAGAAGCTAGCAGCTAGTAGCCTTCCTAAAATTCACAATTCTTTGGAGTGCGTGCGAAGGCGATTACGTCGCGGATATTCGTCATGCCAGTAACAAATTGTACCATACGCTCAAAGCCTAGTCCGAAACCAGCGTGTGGTACTGTTCCGAAACGACGGGTATCGAGGTACCAGCTCATTTCTTCGAGTGGTATATGCATGGCTTGCATGCGTGCTTCAAGTTTTTCGAGTCGCTCTTCTCTCTGTGAACCACCTACTATTTCGCCAATACCTGGCGCGAGGATATCCATTGCAGCCACGGTTTCTTTACCTGGTTCACAACCATCATTCAATCGCATATAAAATGCTTTGATGGCTGCGGGATAACCTGTAACGATAACAGGCTTTTTAAAATGCTTTTCTACGAGGTAACGCTCGTGCTCACTTTGCATATCAATACCCCATTTCACATCGAACTTGAATTTCTTTTTCTTGTACGCTGGTGAGTCGAGCAAAATCTGAATGGCTTCTGTATAAGTGATGCGTTCAAATTTATTGTCAACCACAAAACGCAGTTTCTCCAGCAGTCCGAATTCCTGTCTGTCATTTTGTGGTTTTTGTTTTTCTTCTTCTGCCAGTCTCTGATCAAGGAATGCAAGGTCTTCTGCATTGTTTTCCATCACATATTTAATCAGGTATTGAATGAACTCTTCTGCCAGGTTCATATTGTCTTCAATATCATGAAAAGCCATCTCTGGTTCAATCATCCAAAACTCTGCGAGGTGACGCGTTGTATTTGAATTCTCTGCACGGAAGGTTGGACCAAAAGTGTAGATCTCACTAAACGCCATGGCGCCCAACTCGCCTTCCAGCTGTCCGCTTACAGTGAGGTTGGTACTTTTACCGAAAAAGTCTTCTGCAAAATCAACACTACCATCCTCTTTACGCGGAGGATTATCAAAAGGCAAAGTTGTTACACGGAACATTTCACCAGCACCTTCCGCATCACTTGAGGTAATAATTGGTGTATGCAGGTAAACAAACCCTTTTTCGTTAAAGAATTTATGTACCGCAAATGCGAGTGCGTGTCTGATGCGGAATACAGCACCAAATGTATTGGTACGGAAACGCAGGTGCGCAATCTCACGTAAAAATTCGAGGCTGTGTTTTTTGGGTTGCAGGGGATATTTCTCTCCATCGCTATCCCCCAATATTTCAATAGTATTTGCTTTCAACTCTACTGTTTGTCCCTTCCCAAGCGATGGCACTACCGTACCAGTAACTTTCAATGAAGCTCCGGTGGTAATGCGCTTTAGGGTGGCATCGTCTAATAAACCCAATTCCGCTACAATCTGTAAATTATTATTGGTGCTCCCATCGTTCAATGCTATAAACTGGTTGTTACGAAATGTACGTACCCAACCCATAACGATAATGTCTTGTCCGGTCTGACCGCTTTTCAGCAGGTCTTTAATCCTTGTTCTGTTGTTAAACATTGCTTGCTGTTGCTTGATTTGCAGCAAAGATAAGCAGAAGCTGTGAGCTGTAAGCTACAAGCCACAAGCCACAAGTTGAAGGGCTTTAGTCTGTATGTTTTGATTGACTGTGAGGCTCGCCAAAGGTAAGGTCAACTACTTGCAGCTTGTGGCCCAAAACTTGGTGTCGGCTTTACAAACAACTATCCAGCCAAACACCAAGCTTTTCTTCAAATTTTACCTCAAAATGTATACTTTTAACCGGTTTTCAGACTCCATATCCAAACCGCATGATCCAATCCAATCTGTTCAAATCATTGATTGAACTCACCTCTGATGCGGTGTTTATAGTTCGTGTAGACCCGGGCGGTAAGGAGTTCTATATGGAATATGTAAACCCGGCCTATCTCACAAAGTTTGGCGTTACACCAGAATCTGTTATAGGTAAGGAATTCAAAGAAATGCTGCGTGATAGTATCCTTGATTCGATTCGGCTTCGTTTTATAGAATGCGTTGAAAAACAGCAATCCATCAGTTTTGAAGAAAATTTTGAAGATAATACCACCAGTCTTAGTGAGTTATTCCCCATAAAAAATGAAGCTGGTCAGATTACGCATATTGCCGGTATTTCAAAAGATATTACTGAGCTGAAACAAAACCGCGACCAGATTGCTGCTTCGGAAAGAACCCTTCAATCTATCATCAATAGCTCAGACAATGTATTGCTTTATATCAGCAAAGACCTTCGTATTAAATATGCCAACCGAAAGGCCCAACAACACGCCAATAAACTATTTGGCCGCCCCTTTGAAACCGGACATTTGCTCGCAGAATATTATCCGGAAGAATATAATACCATCGGAAAGGAGTACATGCGTTTAATATTTGAGGAAAAAAAATCTATTTCGCATGAACACCTGGTAATTTACCCCGATGGGGAACAAAAATGGTACCATCGCAGGTCTTTTGCCGTGTTTGAAGATAATGGAGATGTTTCCGGTGTTGTTATCGCTTCTACCAATATTACCAAACGTAAAACGCAGGAGCTCCAAATTCAAAAGCACCTGGATGCCCTAAAAGAAATCGCCAAAATACAGTCCCACGAAATACGCCGTCCTGTTGCCAATATCACCGGCCTTACCGACCTCATGGACCTAAAAAACAAATCGGTGGAAGAAAACGAGCAGATATTACAATATTTAAAAATAAGTGCTCATGAGCTGGATCAGATGATCAGCAGGATCGTGTCGAAGACGCAGTAAGGCTATTAGCAGTTGGCTTTTAGCCTTTAGCTTATCGTTCGGCATGAGATAAGTTTGTTATTTATAAGATAAAACAAACATAAACAACTGGCTTATAGCTAAGAGCTAATGGCACAAGCCCCAATTTTTCTTTTGTTTTTAATTTTTTTCCTTAACATTGCATCGGAAACCAAGCTGATTTAGTCCTTCAATTAGCGCTCGACGCATCAGTTTATCCTCTTCCAAATCAATAACAATACCCAAAAGTTTTTCCGATCTGAGCCTGCAATTCCCTTAGACTGGATTTTGAACGATGACAATTTGAATTTTTTCTATCAATAGTTTTTATGTACGATATTCTGCAATTAAACGACATGTTGCTGCCCGAGCTTCTTGACATTGCTGAGCAATTAAAGATTACGGGAGCCAAAAAGCTCGACAAACAGGGTCTTATCTACAAGATCCTCGATAACCAGGCTGTTCAGGCCAGTGAGTCGAAAGACGATCCTAAGAAAAAGACAGCCCGCGCCCGCAAGCCGGTTACCGTTAAAACCGCCAACGGCACAGAAGAAGCGGAAGTAATGCAAGAGGCTCCTGAAAAAGCTGCGCCTAAACGTGGTCCGGTTAAAAAAACCAGCAGGAACGAAAAACCTGTACAGGCCGCTACGGAAGATAATACTCCCGCAGAAGCAAATGAGCAGGCCACTGAAGCTGAAACTAGTCAGGCGCCGGAAAACAGCTTACCAGCCGAAGCTCCTTCCCAGCAACCACAGCGCCCGCACAAAAAGGAACCTAATTTTAATATTGAGTTTGAAGGGGTTATCCTCGGTGAAGGTGTACTGGAAATGATGCCCGATGGTTATGGCTTCCTCCGTTCTTCTGATTACAACTATTTATCATCTCCAGATGATGTGTATGTTTCTCCTTCTCAAATAAAATTATTCGGCTTAAAAACAGGTGATACCGTTCAGGGCGCTGTTCGTCCGCCAAAAGAAGGTGAAAAATATTTCGCGCTCCTTAAAGTGGATCATATCAATGGTAAACGTCCGGATGAAGTACGCGACCGCGTTCCATTCGACTACCTTACCCCTTTGTTCCCTTATGAAAAACTGAACCTCTTTACTACCGCAAATAATTACAGTACCCGTATCATGGACCTGTTCACACCAATAGGTAAAGGACAGCGTGGATTGATTGTGGCGCAACCTAAAGTGGGTAAAACCATGTTGCTGAAAGAAGTGGCCAATGCCATTGCCGCCAACCACCCCGAATGTTACCTTATGGTGGTATTGATTGATGAGCGTCCGGAAGAGGTTACTGATATGGAGCGCAGCGTTAAGGCAGAAGTTATTGCTTCTACCTTCGATGAGCCCGCAGAAAAACACGTTAAGGTTTCTACCATTGCTTTACAGAAGGCAAAAAGACTGGTTGAATGTGGTCATGATGTAGTCATCCTCCTCGATTCTATTACCCGTCTGGCCCGTGCGCATAACACTGTTGCACCTGCCAGTGGTAAAGTATTAAGTGGTGGTGTGGAAGCTAATGCCATGCAAAAACCAAAACAGTTCTTTGGTGCTGCCCGTAAAATTGAACACGGTGGCTCACTCACCATCCTGGCAACTGCCCTCATTGAAACAGGTAGTAAAATGGATGAAGTGATCTTTGAAGAATTCAAGGGTACCGGTAATATGGAACTATTACTTGATCGTCGTCTGGCCAACAAACGCATATTCCCTGCTATTGACCTGGTTGGTTCTTCTACACGTAGGGATGACCTCTTACTGGATAAAGAAGTTTTACAACGCATGAATATTCTTCGTCTATACATCAACGATATGAACACCGAAGAATCTATGAATGAATTACTCAAGCGCATGAGAGGAACAAAAGACAATGAAGAGTTCCTCGCTTCAATGAACAGGTAAGAAATTCAAAAGTAAAAAGTCAAAATTAAAAAAGCGGTAAACAGGAAAATGTTTACCGCTTTTTTATTCAGTGGTTTTCTGTGCCCTCTGTGGCAATCAATTTTTAATTTATAACTACCGAATGTAGAATTGTTATGTATTGCCACAAGGGCACAGAAAACCACTGAAAGAAGACGCTTAACTATACCAGACGAATTGTTTCGCTGTACACTTTACCAAAACGATCTGTCGCTTTTACCGTTACCTCCTTTGCATTCGCTGATGGCTTAGCAAAAAATAAATGGTCCGCCAGCGTGGGTTCAACAAACGGATGCTTGGATGGTAATGAAGGACCAGCATACAATTCAATCGCCCACGGATCTCTGGCTACACGTTGCTCCATCTTTCCTTTAGCAACACCATCTTCCCACCATTCTACCTTCCACTTAGTATCCCAGTTCCAGACATTGACAACAATTTCTTCCGGTGCATCTTTTAGTCTTCCCTTTTCATAAATCCTTAGCTGGTGGTTTTTATCTTTTCCGGTTGATTTATAATACCACTGTATATCATTCCCATTTACTTCATATACACCATAACCCATCGGTGTTCCGTCGCCACAGATTGGGCCGGTCCACCAGGCACCGCAAACTGTACCGTGGTTATGTTCCATGATATTGTTTTCTTCCCATGCTTCATTAAAATGGGTATGGCCCGACATGATATGCACTTTATACGGTGCCAGTATTTTATATAACTGCTTTCTGTTGGTAACGGTTCCCCCCATTTCTTCCTCTTTCTTGGCCCTTCTGGCAGCACCGGTATTTGTAGGAATATGTACACTTAATACTACTGTTGTTCCTGGTTTAACCAGCTTCAAATCCTGCTCAAGCCACTGCAACTGGTTTTCAGTGATATAACCAATGTATTTTTTTGCAGTGCCTACAAAGAACACATCATCCAACACTACATAGTGTACCTGTCCGCGATTGTAAGAATAATACGTTGGACCGAATTGCTGTTTGAAGGTTTTGGATGAGAAGTCGTCGGTGCGTGCGTCCAGATCCATATCATGGTTGCCGATTACATTGAAGAAAGTTACTCCGGTTGCAGCAATGGCTTCTTTATAATCTTTGAAGAACTGAAATTTATCCCAAACAAGGTCACCACATCCAATACCATGAAAAAGACTGTCTTTCGGATAAGAAGCTACAAGTGCCTTTAAATCGGGAACAGCAGTCGCCTTCAGTTGATCGCAGTCTGCCTGTGAAATCATTTGCGTATCGGCCCAAACCACAAACTGGTGTCTGTTATCATCTACCGATAATTTTTCAAGAGAAAAATCTGCTTTGGCATTTAATTGGTCTGCCGCTAATGTTTGGTAAAACCAGGCAATATGGTTTTGCTGGTTGAATGTATATCCTGCAGGTGTACTGATATATACAAACTCTGCATTGTTATGAACATCTATATTATAATTACCCTGTGTGTCTGTATTAACTACAGTATAACCATCCGTTACCGCAACATTTGCAATACCTTTTCCATTACTATGCACTTTACCCGATACGGTTCTTTGCTTTGCATTAGTGGTTGCACTACTAATTGCAGGTGCACCCAATACAATGGTTGCTAAACTGAAATTTTTTAAGAATGATCTTCTTTGCATAAAATATATTTTATTCAGTGCTCTTCTGGCCCTCAGTGGCAATTAACGGCTACTAATATAACTACTGAAATGATTAATAGTTATTTATTGCCACTGGGGACACAGAATGACACAGAAAGGATAATTACTTTTCCCACCAGCCTTTGGCGTTGAAGTTATCTCCGCCCATGGCTTGTGCTGCTTTAGTATAGTTCTCTGTATTTGTTGAACGCACATTGATCGGATACATATAGCGCACAGGTACCTTTTTGTTGTTCACCATTCCATCGGCTGTTGGTAAAACGGGGAACCCGGTTCTTCTGTATTCAAACCATTGCTGATGATCCACAAAAAACAAAGCAATATATTTCTGTAACATGATTCGCTCCTGTGTTCCGTTAAAAGCAGCCGCCGTATTATTAAAATAGGTTGATGGCATTACAGCACCCCATTGTTCGACAGAAGCTTTCACGCCTTTTTCATAAGCTGCTTTAGATGCAGTTAAATTGTTGAACGCCAACTCTACTTCAGATTTAATAAATTCTACTTCAGCATAAGGCATCAATACACAAATCATTGGTGCAGTTACCAGTGCAATATTTAAGTTGGATGGAATATAATTAAACTGAGATTCGCCACCTGTATATCCGCTTGGTATACCCATATAACCCAGGTTACCTGTACCAGTTGAAGGCCTCGCAGTAGTTGAAAATTTATCACGACGCGGATCGCTGAGGTTGTTCAACTGATCAAGGAAAAATTTTCCCATTGCCCTGAATGTAGTAAAATCAATGGCCCTACCCCAGGGAGATACATTCGGTACCAATCCGCTTACTTTTAATACAGCCGCCTGATCATTGCTGGTAAACACCGGATATTTAGTCGGGTTGTCGATCATCGCACGAAGTTTGGCCATAGCATTGAGCTCTGTTCTTTTCGATACGCGCAACAACAAACGCATTTGCAATGAATTACAAAAACGTTTCCAGTTAGTTACATTATTCGCATACAAAATTTCTGTTCCGAAATTCATCGCCCTTGAAGTAACAAAAAGGATATTCGCAGAATCCAGGTCACCAATAATCTTAGTATAAATATCTTTCTGACTATCAAATACCGGACGCAGAATACCTTCATCGCCCCTTGCTGCTTCTGTCATAGGTACATCCCCAAAACAATCGGTGAGGTTAGCATAGATCCATGCATTTAATGTAAGCGCAATCGCCGTATAGTTTGGGTCATTCAAGTCAACCGCTGCGTTATACATTTCCTTCACATTGGTTAACCAACGATAGTAGGTTGTCCAGGTAGAACTACCCGCATTTTCTGCAATATCATAACGGTGTACACCACCAGATGCACTTGGAAATGGTAAAGCAACCTGCATCAGGTTAAACGTAAAATCATCGGCTCTTCTTGCATTAAATGCAGATACCTCATAAATAATCGGGTTTAATAAAGTACCCGGACTTATTTTATCGATCCTATTCGGATCTGTATTTACCTCTGCAAAATCTTTATCGCATGCACTGAATAACAGTGTTGATGCAAGCAGAAAAAAAGTATATAGTTTATGCTGTTTCATCTTTTATCTTTTAGTTGATTTTCACACTCGGTTTCTTTATTATCAGTTTTAAAACTTAATGGTAATATTTGCACCAAATGTTCTGCTCGACGGTAGTTGACCCATTTCAACACCCGGCAATATGGTAGAACCATTGAGGGCTGCTGTTTCCGGATCGAAAATTGGGAAGCTTGTTATCAGCAGCAGGTCGCGACCATATAAAGCCAATGTTACCTGCTTAAACAATGTTTTGGCCAATAATCGCTTTGGCAAACTATATTCAAGTCTTGCTTCTCTAAGTTTTATAAATGATGCATCAAATGTGTTTGATTCAACATTTGCCCTGCGGTAATATTCAACATAATAATCAACCGGTAATACTTTGGTTGTATTAGGTGAATAAGATTTATCCGGGTTTTCCACTACGCCATCACCAATAATAAAGTTCTCTTCTCTTCCACGCAGTGTATGCTTTAGTTTACCCTGCTCGGTCATTTTATGGTGTGTTTGAGAATATATTTTTCCTCCCAGTTGTCCATCAAACAATACACTGAAACGAAATGCCTTATAAGTGACTTCGTTACGTATTCCACCTTTCCAGTCGGCATAAGCAGTACCTATATATTGAATTTCTGCAGGACGCACAGGTAGACCTGCACTGTTGTAAATGATTTTTCCTTGTGGTGAACGGGCAAATCCAAACCCATAAATATCGCCAGTTGTTCCGCCTACCCTTGCCTGAATAGTTGCATTACCTCCGTAGCCAATATCCTGTTTTCCATCCATACCTTCAGCCAGTTCCATTACCCTGTTCTGGTTTTTAGACCAGGTAAGAATTGTGTTCCAGCTAAAGTTTTTTGTTTTTATCGGGTTGGCATTTATCACCACTTCAATACCCTGGTTACGAACAGCTCCTGCATTCAACACTGCTCTTGAATATCCGGTTGTAGGATCAAGAGGTACATCCAGGATCTGATTCTTTGTAAGGTTGCTGTATACGGTAAGATCCAGGTTCAGTCTGTTTTTAAACAATCGAATATCTAAACCAGCTTCATAGTTGGTAGAAATTTCCGGTTTGAAGTTTACATTATGCAATATAGTTGGAACAGAGGCAGAACTAGGGAAATCACTCATGCCATAATACTTGCTTGTTTTATAAGGATCGGTATCATTACCCACCTGTGCCACAGAGAATCGCAGTTTGGCAAAAGATATTTTTTTCGGGAGTTGAAATACATCGCTCAATATGATACTTGTATTTATAGATGGATAAAAGAAGGAATTGTTCTGCAGTGGCAATGTACTGGACCAATCATTTCTTCCGGTTACATCAACAAAAAATTTGTTTTTGTATGCGAACGATGCTGTTCCATAAACACTGTTCACTTTCTTGTTGCTGTTAACATTTGTCATCAGTGGATTACTAACACCATTGCTCAATTTGTAAACAGCCGGTGTAACCAATCCTTCAACAGTACCATCCACACGTTTATATGAGCGACTCATTGCATTGGCACCTGCTGATGCAGTGATGTTGATATTTGATCCGATTTTGTTTTTATAAGACAATAAAACATCTGTATTAATCTCATAATCTAAAATGGTTTGTTGCTTATAATATCCTCTCTGGAAGTTAGCAGTGCTATATGGACGTTTTTGTTCGCGTTCTTCATTCGTCATGCTAACACCAGAACGCACCATGAAATCTAATTTTTTAGAGAACTCATAAGTAGCAGCAATATTACCTACCATCATATTGCTTTTTACTGCGTTGGTCATTTCATAAGCAATCAGGTAAGGGTTGTCGATGAATGAGCTGAAAGGATGCACCTGATCAATTTGTGTTTGCCCTTTTTTCCAGATTGGTCTATACCAGGCGAGATCCACATTTGGATTCTGGAATATCATGAAATAAGAAATCGACTGGTTATTATAACCTGTTGCCGGCAGGTTATCGCTTTGTTTATTGGTATAATTAATTTTTGAAGTAATACGGAGCTTCTCAGATATTTTCTGGTTTACACTCAGCGCTGCTGTGATACGCTGATAGCCTGTGTTTGGCATGATCCATTCATTTTTAGAATGGGTCAGTGAAGCACGTACAGAGCCATTTTCTCCACCACCTTCGAGGGCAATATTATTAGTGATGGTTGAACCCGTTCTCCAGAATCCTTTAATATTATTGGTATATGGTCTCCATGGAACCCTCGTCGGCGATTGACCCTCCACTGTTGGATCGTACTGGAAATAACTCTGTCCATCAAACCTTGGTCCATATGCACTGCTGGTTCCGCCGGTACTGGCTCCATCAGCAGAAGCACCATAGGAATAATATTTCTGTCCGCTTGAATTAAGTGCCTTTCCTGTTCCCTGACCATATTCATACTGGTAATCTGGCCAGCGTAATACCGTATTAAAACTTACATTGGTATTTACGGTTACGCCGATTCCCTTGTCTTTTCTTGCGCCAGACTTAGTAGTAATCAATAATGCACCGTTGGCTGCGCGACTACCATACAACGCTGTTGCGCCCGGGCCTTTTAGCACGGTTATACTTTCGATATCATCCGGGTTAATGTCTGAAATTCCGTTCCCAAAATCAATTGGAACATCATTACCAGATCCTGCTCCATAAGCATTACTCACACCCGATGAAGTAAGACCGCTGTTCATAGGAACGCCGTCTAATACGATCAGCGCATTGTTTCCTTCCGGATTCATGGACGCATCACCACGTAGTGATACACGTACAGAATTCAATGGACCAGAGCCCGGAGATATAAGACTCAGACCAGCAACCTTGCCAGACAAAGAGCCAACCCAGTTATTCGAACGGGCATCATTTACATCATTCTCTTTAATGGTTTGGGCCGCATAACCCAATGCCTTCTCCTGGCGCTTAATTCCAAGGGCCGTTACCACCACTTCATCAAGACGGCTATTTTTTTCTTTCAATCTAATCAGTATGGAATTGGTTTGTGCCTGTTGTTTTACTACAAACCCATTCTGTGTTCCATCCTCATAACCAACAAAAGAAAAACTAAAGTTATAGCGGCTACCAACCTGTAGCTGTTTGAAAACAAAAACACCTTTTTCATTTGTTGTTGCTGTTACTAATTCATTAGCTGGTGCGCCTTGTTTTCTGGCTACAATAGTAACGCCTTGTAATACTTCTCCCTTTTCAGTTAACACAGAGCCCGTTACGTCGGCTGCTGTAGACTGTGCATTTAATTGTGCAATGGAAATTACCATCAGCATCAAAAAAGACAACAGTTGCTTGGTCTGTTTCAGCTTTCTCATTTTATTTTGTTTCGGTTATTGCAAAAAGATTCCAGCACATGGTTGTCCATGTGTTAATGCCTTGTTTATATGTTATCTATTGCTTTTTAGTTAACTGAAAATGGTTACTTCCATTTTCTTTAATCGTTAATCCGTTCATATTTCCAATTACATGCAGCAGTGTTTCGGCTGCATCGGTTGGCAAAACTTTTCCGGTGAAATAATGATTGTCAATAACTGTTTCATCGTATTTAATGATAACACCATAACGCTGCTCTATTGCTTTCAATACATCTGCTAGTGGTGCATTATCAAAAACCAGTTCTGTTGTTATTTCTGTTGTTTTCTTTTTTATTAATCCATGTTTTTTTGCTGCTACCAGTAAAGATTTTTCAGGCACAAATCCTGCAACCGTTGTACGCATTTGTTTAATGGAGTATGTCATAGCGGTTCCTGGTAATAAATAAACAGGGCCGCTCCAGTTTTTGTGTGACCCGATTTTATTTACCACAACCTTACCAGTATATAATTTTACGGTAACGTTTTCAGCATTTTCTGTTACACGGAAAGATGTGCCCAATGCAGTGGTGGTTATATCACCCGATACTACAATGAACGGGCGATTCGGGTTTTTGCTCACTTCAAAAAAGCCGCTGCCACTCAGTATTATTTTTCGTTCTTTTCCTTTAAACCCTTTCGCATATTTTATCACAGATCCCGGATCAAGTACTGCCGTAGAACCATCGGGCATATTAATATTAATAGGGGCATTGGTGGTATTGGTTCTAAATACTGGTTTTTCCTGCTGCAACTGAACCAATTGTGCCGTAGTCTTATCCGTATTTTTGTCAGTAGTAAAAAACATCCAGCTACAGAGTAATAAAATAAACGCTGCGGCTACAGAAATATATTGTTTTACCCGTATGCTTCTTATCGGTTTTTCTATTTCCACTGACGCTTTTACCCGCTTCCATAATTCATTCCTATAAGCAACAGGAATGGGAATATCCTTGCCTGCCTGTTGCCAGTCGGGTCCCAACCATTGTTCTACTACTTCGGGATTATTCCGCAGGTATGATACAACAGTGTCTGCCTCTTCGGCTGAACACTGTTGATCATAAAAACGCTGTAAAAGGTTTTCGGTTACCTGCATAAAAAATAAACGCTGCTAAATACTAATACGCAGAAAAGAATAGTTTACCCCTGCTGGTAATAATTTGGTAACACTATGAGTTGATAAAGAGGAAGAGTTGTGATACAGTTGCGATTGACCTTAGTTGACGAAGTGCTTTGGAATAATGATCTTCTACTGTTTTTACAGATATGGAAAGCGCTTCCGCCACTTCTTTGTTTGAATAACCATGTACCACTTTGAGTAAAAAAATATGCTTCCTGACTTTGGGCAAACTGCTGGTAGCGGCTTCAATATAATTAGTGGTTTCAAAACTACCATCTGCATGAACCATGGCAGTTTCAGCCAATTCAAGATCCGTTGTTTTTGTAGATCTTTTTATTGCTGTGCATGATCTGATATGATCAATTAATACAGAAGATGCAATGGTAAAACACTGTGCGTCTAAACTATGTTCTGTAGAAAGTGTATGCCGGCTTTGCCATATTTTGATGAAAGTAAGCTGTGTAAGCTCACCTGCTATATCATGCTGCCCAACCCTTTTTTGAAAAAATCGAAATAATTTAGAATGGTACTCATTGAATAATGCCGTGAATGCTATTTCAGTGCCTTCTTTAACAGCTGCTACGCTAACCAGTAAAGAAGCGCTTTCTGTATACATAGAATTACGTCGATTTTGAGACCGTAAAATTGGCACAGAAATAGACTGCTTGAGATTATCTGATTGTTAAGAAACCATACAAAAAGAGGGTGCGTGAATAACACGCACCCTCTTCTGAATCTTAAAGCCTGAAGTTTTTTACTTCTTCAATAACTTATCATTAAATAATTTCAATATCCGTTTATATTCATCTGTCCAACTGCTCGGTTCCACAAATCCGTGGTCTTCCATCGGATAAACGGCGAGTTCCCAGTTGTCTTTACCCAGTTCAATCAGTTTTTGTGATAAGCGAACCACGTCCTGAAAATGTACGTTTACGTCTACCATACCATGGCAGATAAGCAGGTTATTTTTTAAACCATTCGCAAAATTTATAGGTGATGATTTTGCATAGGCAATACTATCATTAAAAGGTTCATTCAATATATTGGAGGTATAGCCATGGTTATAATGTGCCCAATCGGTTACGGGTCTCAGGGCTGCACCTGCTTTAAATACATCTGGAGTGGTAAACAATCCCATAAGGGTAATAAATCCGCCATAGCTTCCACCATAGATGCCGATCTTACCCGCATCAATTCCATATTTACTTGTCAGGAATTTTGCGGCGTCTACATGGTCGTCCAGGTCTTTTCCACCCATGTGGCGGTAAATACCTGTTCTCCAATCGCGGCCATATCCACTGCTTGCTCGATAGTCGATATCTATTACAGTATAGCCCTGATCAGCCAGTAAATTATGGAACATATATTCACGGAAATAAGAGCTCCACCAGTAGTGTACATTCTGTAGGTAGCCAGCACCATGTACAAATATTACTGCAGCTTTATTCTTCTTGGCTTTGGTTGGTTCATAAAGTCTTGCATAAATCTGCTGACCATCACGAGCCGGAATGGTAATCATTTGCGGGTCTCTCCATGGGTAGGCTTTGAATTCATCAGAAACCGCTTTATTGGTAATTTGTGTAGCGGCTTTACCTGCTGAATTTTCCTGTACAAACAATTCCCATGGTTTATTGCTATAAGAGTAACGGTAAGCAATCCATTTTTCATCCGGGGAAAGACTCACTTCGTATCCACCTGTTTTATCGGTAATTTTTTCTTTTCCGTTACCATCTTTCTGAATGCGGTACCAGTTTAATTTACCAGGATGCTCTTCATTGGTAAGCAGGTAAAAATATTGGCTGTTATTGCTCAAGGAAACGGATTGTACTTCATACTTTCCACTGGTAAGTGCTTTTTTGTTGTTAGTCTTAATATCGTAGGTATAAAGGTGTGAGTACCCTGTTGCTTCACTCTGAAAATAGAACTGTGCATCATCTATCCAACCAAGTGTAGCACCAAAACCGCTGACACCAGGTCCGCCAATCCAGGCATCATCGCGCTGGCGGTCGAGTAATTTTAATTTTCCTGTTGCGGCATCCAGTTGCATGATCCAACGATCTTTATTATCCTGCGACCGGATATCTACAATAGCAGCCGAGCCAGAAGGGTTCCAGTAAGGACCATTAACCATTACCCCACGAACAGGCGCCCTGCGGTTACCAAATTGTTTAGGATAGTCTTTTACATAATCAGGTTGATCTGTTATACCAGGAACAGATAAAGAGTCTAATACAAGAGGAAATACTTTGTCTTTTGTTTTATCAAAAATGTAAAACTCATAACGACCCAATGGTGCCCCAACTTTTGTTCTTGCAGGAATATCAGTGGTAAAACCAGATTCCGTAACATAGTCAGGAACAATGGTATTTTTATTACCTGTTGGTGCTGTATAGAGGCGATAGGTTACAAAACGACCGTCTGGACTAATCTGCAGGTTTTGAAGGCTTTTTTCTCCGATACCGATGGTACGAAGTTCTACAGAATCCCTGTGGTTACGCATAAACTCGGCGCGGGCATCTCTTTTTTCTTTTCTTTCTTTTAATACTTCAAAAAGATCGAGTTGCTGGTTACGCAACCAAGGCTCCTGTGTTAAGGTGTTGGATGATGTTGGAGGGGCTTGTCTTACCTGCCCCTGGTTACCACCACCACCAAATCCTCCGCCAAAACCGCCACGTCCTCCGCCTCCGGCAGTTATAACAGAAGTTACTGTTGCTGATTCGGTTCCCCTTGTAATATTAGTAAGCTGAAGGGTTATACCGTTTTGGGTATTCCATCCGTATAAGTTCTGATTACGGTTATATACCACCCATTCATCATTCAAAATAAAACGTGGCGCAAACTCCTGATCTTGTGTTTGCGTTATGCGGGTTGTTTTATTGGTTGCAAGATCAACCATGTAAAGATCGCCGCGGAATGCGTAAAGCATCTTGGTTCGCTTATCATTATAAACCGCATTATTGGTTGCCTGTGCAAGCTGCACTTCTGATAAAGAGGCTTTCACCGGAGCGGCTGCGCCAATAGTATATACATATACGGAATCGGCTGATTTTTTGTCTGGGTTCCAGTTAAAATAGATTTTTTTACTGTCTGCGCTCCAAAAAGCGTTTGAAGGTGAGGAGCCGATCCATTTAGGATCTCGCATAATTTTTTCTACGGTTAACTGAGCATTAACCGAGCTGCCGACCAGGAAAATGCCGACAATAAGCAGTTTATTTTTCATTTGGGAAATTTATCCGTTAAAGCTATTGTATGCAAATGGGAAGCAAAAATGAATTTTATGGGTGGATGAAATTAGCGGGTAGGAAAATTTGGCTGCAAACTACAAGCCGCAAGCCATTATTGTCCGGGGAAATTTAACCGCGAGCTGCAGGTGTTGCGTATGATGGAACACAGATCTTCATGATTTTAAAGATCTATCATGATAAATCCTGAAAATCATGAAGATCTGTGTTCTATTAATAGCAGATAGTGCATTTACGGCAACCAAATATTTCTTTAAGCAACTGACTTTAAAGATTCTAACTCCCAAGCCTTCCGTTTAGCTACATTAAAAGCAGAAAGTTTATAATAAGCACCCATCAAAGCTTGCAGCTTGCGGCTTGAAGCCAATTTTCCCCGGACAGCTTCGTATACATTATACAGGCTGTATCGATCAAGGTTCCTTAACGTGGAGGAATTATATTCCACTGTAAATAAGGATACTCTGCATTATCAAAATATCCGGTGATTCGTTGCCAGAAGTTCTTCTTTGCTTTTTGGGCCTTGTTGTTTTCCATCAAAGCATTTGCCTGAATTTCATCGGCATAAGCCATTGCTGCTTCATGTAATTGCTTACCCTGTATTTCACGGCAAACCACTCTGGCATTATACCTTGCTTTAATAGCCTGGAGTGAGTTTACCAATAAATGCAAAGGTCTACCAGCTCTGCCTAATGCCCTGAGCGCTACCAGATGAATAGTAAATCGAAATCTTTCCGCAAAAGCGGCAATAGTATTGATCCTTGTTTCAGGCACAAAGTCGGTTATAGGAATAACCACATCGCTCCATTCAAATGGTTGTCCAGGTACTTCAAGTAATGTTAATACAGGAACAGATAATTCTTTCTGCAGCATATCTGTTTTCGTGCCGAAGAGTTTTTGCCAGAATGACTTTTTATGTTGGTCGTATAATATTACCAAATCTATATCTGCTTCATTTGTATAGGCTTTTATCTGTCCGGATATACTCCCTTCCAGTAAATGCGTTTCAATGGGTACATCAAATTTTTCTCTTACCCATCTTTTAGTGGTTTCCAGTTGCGCCTTTTTCGATTGCCAGAAGCTTGAATAGGCATCAGGCATTATCTGTTGCACTTCTGGTGTTTTTACAAAGGAGCCGGCAAAATAATTGGTTACATGTACCAGGTGAATGGTAGCATTAAGCTCACCAGCCATAGTGGCTGCATGTAGTAGTGCTTTATATGCCGATTCCGAAAAATTGGTTGGTACCAATATCTGTTGTGTTTTCATGGTCTCGGTTTTTAAAGGTTAATAATAATGCCGGTAGTTTTATACTATCAGCGTTGTTTCGTCTTCATGGTAAACTATTTGGTATAAGTCTTTTTTTCTGTCGTTCCAGGTTCGGGCATTACCCGCCACACGGTTCTTTTGTAAGAGGTTCATGTCGAGGTCCTGGTATATCAATGTTTCATCGCCCGGTTCTGCAATAGCGGCAACCGCATCGCGGTGAAACTCTACATCCGATGGTGTAAGAATTGCGCTCTGTGCATATTGTATATCAATATTATCAACCTGTGGCAGGTTTCCCACACAGCCGGCAAGCACTACGTATATCTGGTTCTCAATAGCCCTGGCTTGCGCACAATAACGAACCCGGTTATATGCTCTTCTATCATCTGTATTAAATGGAACAAAAAGAATATTGGCTCCTTTCATAGTGGCTATTCGCGCCAGTTCTGGAAATTCAACATCATAACAAATAGATATGGCAATCTTTCCACAGTCAGTATCGAACACTTCAACCTTCTTTCCCGACTTTACTCCCCACCATTTTCTTTCATGTGGCGTGATATGAATTTTGTATTGTTTGTCGAATGAGCCATCTCTTCTGAATAGAAAAGAGATATTATATAAGTCGCCATCTTCTTCTTCTGTAAGATGGGAGCCGGCAATGATATTGGTATTGTATTTCACTGCCATGCTGCTGAAGAATTGTATATACCGCTCTGTGAATGCGGTAAGCTGTCTAACAGCCTTACCCGGTCTTTTATTGGGCAAAAAGGAAAGCAGCTGCATGGTAAACATTTCGGGAAATAGAACAAAGTCGCTTTTATAATCTGATGCAACATCAATAAAATACTCGCAGTGACTCGCCAGCTCTTCAAAACTATTTACCAGTCGCATTCTGTATTGTACTGCGCAAACCCGTACATATGGATTTAGTTTTTGTGCGTTGATACCATCTGGACTATAATCCAGGTTCACCCATTCCATATATGTTGCATAACCACAGCTTTCTTTATCGCCAGGCAAATAATCTTTGATAATGCGTTTTAGTTTAAAATCGTTGGCGAGTTGTGTAGTTAGTACAGGATCAAATATTTTTTTGTCGGTTACTTCCTGTACATATTCTTTTATGGTAAGATTGTCTGCATAACGATGGTAATTGGGTAAGCGTCCGCCTACCACTATACGTTTGTAATTATTTTGTATGGCCAGTTTTTTTCTTGCTTCATATAAGCGCCGGGCCAGTTTCATACCCCTGGCTTTGGGAGATACCATTATTTCAATACCGTATAAGGTATCTCCTATGGGATTATGTGTAGACAGGGTACCGTTACCGGTGATCTGTAACCAGGAATGAGAAGAAGAAAATTCGTCAAAGTTCAACAAAAGTGAACTTGATGAGGCAACAAGTTCATCATTCAGAAATACGCCTATTTGTCCTTCAGGAAAAGTGGTAACAATTTTCTCCCATTGCTCTTCGCGCCAGGGTTTCATTTCCGGAAATGCTAAAAGTTGCAGTGAGGAAACTGCTTCATAATCTTCTATACCAAGCTGACGTAGTGTAACCTGGTTTTGTAGTGTATCTATTGTATTTAACTCCATGGCTTCTGTTTTTACTGAATCTATTATCTACCCTGCGTGCAGCAGCCCAGATGGTTTATCCAATAATAATGCTAGAAGCTTAGGTGCTAATTAGTTTAATGTTAGAATGAAATTAGAATCAGCAGGTAAATGTTAAAATTAAGATTATCAATGATAATCCAGATTCCTTTCTCTCTGCAATAAAGGAGTATAGGGGTTATTAGTCAGTACTGTCTGGCGAAATTTTACCCCAAGCAGTAGGTGTCGCGTAAAATGGCACACATATCTTCATGATTTTCAAGATTTATCATGATAGATCACGAAAATTCGTTTTCCATTAATAGCAGATAGCCTAAAACAAGCACCAATCAAAGCTTGCGGCATGAGGCTTGCGGCTTGTAGCTTTCTTTAAATCAACTTCGAATAATAATTATTCCGCTCTATTTCTTCCCTCACTTTATCGGGCACGAGGTAACGAATAGATTTTCCTTCGCGTAAGTTGTTGCGGATCAGTGTAGCAGAGATATCGAGCATGGGTGCATCTAGTACCAGAACATTGGCGTTCCAGGTTTCGGTAACCTCAAAACCGGGTCGTTTATAAATAATGAAGGGGTATTCTTTAATCAATAGTTCGGCATTCTTCCATTTGGGCAGGTTCTGAAATCCGTCGCTACCCATAATTATGCTGAACTGGTGTTGCGGGTATTTTTCTTTTAGATAGGTAAGTGTATCGATGGTATAAGAGGGTCGGGGTAATTTGAACTCAACATCTGATGCGCGGATGGATGTTTCGTCGTCTATAGCCAAACTAACCAAATGCAGTCTGTCGTATTCGTTTAGCAGTCCGGCGGCTGGTTTAAACGGATTCTGTGGCGATACTACCAGCCATACTTGTTGTATATCGGTCTGGTTTACTACATGAGATGCAATAATAAGGTGACCGGTATGAATGGGGTTAAAAGAGCCGAAATAGAGTCCAATTTTCATTTATCTAATTGATAATCAATTGATTATAATTATTCTGTTTCCTCTACAAAGATACTTCTTGCTTCGCTGATCCTTAGGCTTAAGTGATATCCTGCCACGGAAATTGATATCGGGTCGCCCATAGGAGCCACCTGTTCAACCTGTACAATTTCTCCTGGCACACAGCCCATTTCCATAAGTTTGATAAAGATCTCATCCTTTTCGAAAGAATTGATCACCGCTTTCTGACCTGCTTCTAAATCTGACAGTCTTTTCATCGCCTGGTTATAAATATTCTATAAAGGTAGGATGGTGCAATAGGTTTTTGTTACGAATTTTGGAGTATTAGCAGATTATTCAGATATGAACAAGATTAGCTTTCGTTATGCAGACCGCCGATTAAATATTGGACAGAAAACTGTTATCCGCTCATTTATTGAAACCTTGTTCAAAAAGGAAAAGCAATCACTAGGAGACATTAACTACGTATTCTGTTCCGATGAATACCTGCTCGAGATTAATCGCAGTTTTTTACAGCACGACTACTATACCGATATCATCACTTTTGGACTCTCTTCTCCCGGCGAGCCTGTTGAGGCGGAGATCTATATCAGTACCGACAGGGTTAAAGACAATGCCAAAAAACTGGGCATCCCCTACCGCGATGAGATGTTGCGGGTAATTTTCCATGGCGCTTTACACCTATGCGGTTATAAAGACAAGAAAAAAGCCGATATCGCGCTGATGCGGAAAAAAGAAGACCAGTATTTAAGAGGAATGGGGAAATGGCTGATGTCGGATCGCTGATGGCGGATATGGATTGAGGAATGGCAGATGGCAGATCGCAGATTTGGGTTGTACAACGGTTAAACGACTATTCTGTGTATTTCTG
>NZ_CAMLMJ010000029.1 GCF_946481145.1 uncultured Sediminibacterium sp. | reverse complement strand
GTCATCATACTATGATCCTGGTTATTGTATTTGTGCATACCATTCCTTCCTACCAGGTATAAGCCTGGATAAGCTTTTATAGCCTGACGAATGCTTTCCACATGAGATTTGTATTCCTGATCGTATACCGGATAAGCTTTAGGTTGACGCACTACATAACCATCCACTACAGAGGCCGCTTTGGTTAGACCGATTTTTTCAATTTCCTTTTTCCCAAGTTCAATCAGCGTTTCATCACTGCTCGTCCAGAGACCATCTCCTTCAAAACAGAAATATTCCAACCCGTAACAGGCCATTTCAGGATCGGGAACCATGTATGGGCTCCATGATTTGAAGTTTTGTATTCTTCCCACTTTAACACTTGGGTCATGAATATAAATCCAGTTATCGCTAAATGCGTCTTCATCGCGACAAATTAATACCACTGTTAAAAAGTCGCGATAACCTAATGATGCAGCAGATTTTAGCACTGATGGCGCAAATGCAGGTGATACGCTTGCAACAAGTTCACGCATGGGTGCGGAAGAAAGTACATAATCAAAATCCGAGAACACACCTTTATTATTCGTTACTACTGACCATTTTTGCTGTTCATACTGAATTTGCTGAACGCCGCAGTTCATTTCAAGCACCATGCCATTTGCTTTGGCTTTCTCGGCACATACTTCCCACATCATTCCTGGTCCTTGTTTAGGATAACGGAAAGAATCAATCAGGGTCTTGATTACTTTATCTCCAGCTTTTTTAGAAGGTTTTACGAGTGCATTCCAGATGGCACTGCTTAGTGACAACCCTTTAATTCTTTGAGCTGCCCAATCAGCACTTATTTCATTACAGGGTATTCCCCAAACTTTCTCGGTATAGGTTTTAAAGAAAATATTAAAGAGTCTTTTCCCGAATTGATTGGTTACCCAGTCTTCAAAATTTGCAGGATTTTTAATCGGAAACAATTTTGCTTTGAGGTAACTCAATACACAAAGTCCGCTTTCAATAATTCCAAGCTTATTCAAAGCTTCAAACGCAACAAGTGGGTATGAAAAGAATTTATGGTTATAATAAATGCGGGAGCTTCTGGGTCTTTCCAGCATTTCATCGCCCAGTATTTCTGTCCAAAAGTCTTCTACCTCTTTTGATTTTGAAAAAAACCGATGCCCGCCAATATCAAAATGATACCCCTTATAAGATTCAGTTCGGGAAATACCTCCAACGTATTGAGGATCTTTCTCAAAAACAGTTACTGATTGTCCGTCTTTGGCTAATAAATAGGCTGCAGTTAAACCTGCCGGGCCTGCGCCAATTATGGCTATTCGTTTTTTCATATTCCTTTCGTGCAAAAAATAAATTATTCTTAGCGGGCCAAAGTTGTGAAATAAATATGGTACTACCATTATTTTTGCCCGGATCAACCAGATATTCCTTTATGAGCGCTTATAATTGGCAATGTAAAAGCTTTGATGAGCTTACCCCACATGAACTGTATGCTATTATGCAGCTCAGAAGTGAAGTATTTGTGGTAGAACAAAACTGCCCCTACCTGGATCCCGATGGGAAAGACTATTCTTCCTGGCACCTTATGGGTTGGGATGGAGATAAGCTGGTAGCTTATAGCCGTCTGTTGCCTGCAGGACTTGCCTTCCAGGAGATTTCGATTGGGAGGGTTGTTAGTTCCCCTGCTTACAGGGGCACTGGAGCCGGTAAGGAACTAATGAATCATGCAATTGAAAAGTCTCACCAATTATTCGGTCCCCAACCCATTCGAATCGGGGCTCAGTTATATCTGAAAAAGTTTTATGAGTCACTCGGCTTTATTCAGGTAAGCGAAATGTACCTGGAAGATGGCATTGAGCACGTGGAAATGGTTAGGGCTTGATGACCATAGACCATGGTCTATGGTCTATAGTCCCAATTCCTCCTTTACAAACCTAGCTGTGTGGCTTTTTTTGTTGTGCACCATTTCTTCGGGGGTGCCTTCGAAGAGTATCAGACCGCCGCCATCACCTCCTTCAGGTCCGAGGTCAATGATGTGATCAGCTACTTTAATTACATCCAGGTTATGCTCAATTACCAATACTGTATTTCCTCTTTCTACCAGTTTATTCAATACATCCAATAAGTGACGGATATCTTGAAAATGAAGACCAGTTGTTGGCTCATCGAGTATATAGAAAGTTTTACCGGTATCTTTTTTTCCCAGTTCTGTAGCGAGTTTCACACGCTGTGCTTCTCCTCCACTCAAGGTTACTGCAGACTGACCAAGTGTTATGTAACCCAATCCCACATCCTGCAACACTTTTACTTTACGGTAGAGAAAATGCACAGGTTGAAAGAACTCACAGGCTTCATCGACCGTCATGTTTAATACATCACTGATAGATTTTCCCTTATATCGGATTTCAAGCGTTTCCCGATTGTATCGTTTACCATTACATTTCTCGCAATGCACATATACGTCCGGAAGAAAGTTCATCTCTATTACACGCATTCCTCCTCCTTCACACATATCACAACGGCCACCTTTTACATTAAAAGAAAATCGTCCGGCATTGTAACCCCTAATTTTCGCTTCAGGAACAGAAGCAAACAATGTCCTTATTTCCGTAAAGAAGCCACAATAGGTGGCAGGATTACTTCTTGGCGTTCTTCCAATGGGAGATTGATCAATCTCGATAACTTTATCAATATGCTCTAACCCTTTTACGGTTTTAAATGGCATCGGATTCACTCTGCTATTGTAACAATGTTTTGATAAGAGTGGATATAGTGTTTCATTGATGAGCGTAGATTTTCCACTTCCGCTTACACCACTTACTACAATCAGCTTACCTAATGGAAACTGCACACTAACTTCTTTTAAGTTATTACCCGCTGCGCCTTTTAGTTCAAGTATTTTACCATTCCCCTTTCTTCTCTCCGATGGTATATCAATGCGTTTTTGTCCATTAAGGTACTGAGCCGTTTCTGATTGGCTTTTCAATACTTCAGCGGGCGTTCCTGCTGCTACTATTTGTCCGCCATAGGTTCCGGCCCTTGGACCAATATCCACCAAATGATCGGCAGCCAGCATGATGTCTTTATCGTGTTCCACCACAAGAACGGTATTACCGATATTACGCAGATTCTGTAAGGCTTTAATGAGTTGGTGATTGTCGCGCTGGTGCAAACCAATTGAGGGCTCATCGAGGATATAAGTTATCCCCTGCAATTGAGATCCAATCTGAGTTGCAAGTCTGATACGCTGCGACTCGCCTCCACTAAGGGTTCTGGAAGGTCTGTTTAAGGACAGATAGGTTAAACCAACATCAAGCAAAAATTGTAGCCTTTCCCTGATTTCTTTCAGGATATCTTTTGCGATGACATTTTGTTTTTTATCCAATCTTTTTTCAATTCCCTCAAACCAGTGGTAGAGTTTATCCAGGTTCAGGTTACTGAGTGTTGCAATATTATTATCGTCAATTTTAAACCAAAGGCTTTCTTTCTTTAACCTCGCTCCATTACATTCATGACAGGTATTTAGTTCCATGAATTGTTCTACCCATTCCCGCAACGATTCGCTGCTTCCTGTTCCGGTGAACCAACGTTTAAGCATGGGAACGATTCCTTCAAAAACACCATCATAAGGTGTTCCTCCAGACACTTCTTCCATGTCGATGGTTTCTTCCGTGATACCGTCTGGATTACCAAACAATAATATATTCAGCGATTTCTCGGGCAGGTCTTTAATCGGTTTATCTAAGCTGATCTTATGTTTTTTTGCCAGTGTTTCCACATTACGAAACATATAGGCATCACGTTGTTCGCCTAAAGGGGCAATTCCACCCTCTTTAATACTCAGTGTTTTGTCTGGTATAACCGACTCCATACTTACGGAATATACATTTCCCAATCCTTTACAGGTTGGACATGCACCATAAGGAGAATTAAAGGAAAAGGCATTGGGAGAAGGTTCTTCGTAACTGATGCCAGTTTCCTCACACATCAGTTGTTTTGAATATTGAACCGTTTTATGGGTATCATTTATGAGTAGGAACATCAGGTCCTTTCCCATTTTTAAAGCTTGTTGCACGCTTTGACTAAGTCTTACGCGCATATCATCCGTTACCTGTAAGCGGTCGATAACAACTTCAATATCATGAATCTTATACCTGTCTACCTGAAGCTTTGGAGTAAGATCAATTACTTCACCATCAACCCGAACCTTGAGGTATCCTTTTTTACGGATGTCTTCAAACAGTTCCCTGTAATGTCCTTTACGACCTCGAATCAATGGCGCCAGTAAAGTGATTTTCTTTTGTTTGAATTTCTGGAAGATGTTTTCAACGATTTCTTCTTCGCTGAATTTGGTCATTTTTTTTCCAGTATTATAACTGTATGCTTCACCAATTCTTGCAAAGAGTAATCGCATAAAATCGTACACTTCAGTAACTGTTCCTACAGTAGAGCGTGGATTTTTATTGGTAGTTTTTTGTTCGATGGAAATAACGGGAGATAACCCGGTAATTTTATCTACATCTGGGCGCTCCATATCACCCAAAAACTGACGGGCATAGGCGCTGAAACTTTCCATGTACCTGCGCTGGCCTTCATTGTAAATAGTATCAAATGCAAGTGATGATTTACCGCTACCACTAACACCTGTAAATACAACCAGTTTGTTTTTAGGAATCTGGATGTCAACATTTTTAAGGTTATGTTCCCTCGCTCCAAAAACCGCAATCTGATCATCCTGTAATTGCGAATTTTCCTTTTTGGTCTCTTTTAACGTCTTCTTTGCCATAGTTGAATAGTAAAGATAGGAACATCCGGGCAGCTATTTTGTTGCACCTGAACAGTCGTTAGTAATATTTTTTTATTTGTTCGAATGTTTTACAGGAAAGGGTTACAGAGAATTACCAAAATAATTTCCCAAACAGATTTGGTAATCTCGCTCCCGCTACCCTACTTTTGCATCAGTTCTTTTCACAACAACTTATCAAGAAAGGCAGAGGGAATTGGCCCGATGATGCCTTGGCAACCCATATCGCTTACTCAGCGGTACGAAGGTGCCAAATCCGATTCCGCCCCAGGCGGAAAGAGATAAGTCAGAGTAATAGTTTGATTTTTAAACGGTTCGCCGTTCTACATAGTTCAAGCTCATCTGACTTACCAGGTGAGCTTTTTTTATGCTCTCCCGGTAAGTCTGCTCTCCTTCTCGATTCGTTGCTTCGAAAAAAACACTGATTAACAACATTCATCATTCCTTTCATCTGAAAGGAGCAAACTGTTTAACAATGAGCAACGCAACAAAACTGATCCACAGTATTCCGGTAGACCCACTGACAGGTGCTATTGCAGTTCCTATTTATCAGACATCCACTTTTGTACAGGATGCGCCAGGTGTAAACAAAGGGTACGACTATGCCCGCAGCGGAAACCCAACCAGGGCCACACTTGAAAAATTGATTGCTGAACTGGAGCAAGGTGAAGTTGGACTTGCTTTCGCAAGCGGACTGGCAGCCATTGATACCGTAATAAAATTATTAAAGACCGGCGATGAAATTGTGGCGGTTGATGATATTTACGGAGGCGCTTTCCGGTTATTCAACAATGTTTACGAACAGTTTGGAATAAAAGTGCATTATGTAGATACCACTGATGTAGCCAATATTGTAGATGCAATTACCCCCAATACAAAGCTGATCTGGCTGGAAACCCCTACCAATCCAACCCTTAAAATTTCAGATATCGCTGCAATAGCAAAAATTGCGAAAGCTAATGCCTGTTTACTTTGCGTGGATAATACTTTTGCAACACCCGCCCTTCAACAACCTCTTTCACTGGGAGCTGATATTGTAGTTCATAGTGCAACCAAATACCTTGGTGGGCATAGTGACCTTATTGCTGGAATCGTGGTGGCGAAGGACAAGGAAATCGGGGCAAGACTTAAATACCTTCAAAATGCATGCGGTGCAATATTGGGGCCATTTGATAGCTGGCTGGTTATTCGTGGTATCGAAACATTACACCTACGCATTCGTCAGCACTGCTATAGTGCTTTGGCTGTAGCAGAATTCCTGGAAACACATCCTGCGGTTGATAAAGTGTATTATCCCGGGCTTCCTTCACATCCCAATCATGAGATTGCGAAAAAACAGGCGAAAAATTTTGGTGGTATTATTTCTTTTTCACTCAAAGAAGATACAGCAGAAGCAGCCATTGAATTTGTTACCAGCACCCAATTATTCAAACTCGCAGAAAGCCTGGGTGGCATTAAAAGCCTGGTATCACATCCCGCTAATATGACACACAAATCTATTCCGGCAGAAAAAAGAAGAGCAGCCGGCGTAACAGATAGCCTGATCAGGCTATCAATCGGCCTGGAAGAAACAGAAGACCTGATCAATGACCTTAAAGAGAGTTTTGACCGGATAAAAAACAAACAATCAAAATATTCAACACAAACAATAGCATAAACTAATGGAAGCACACAAACAGTTAACAATTGGATTATTTGGATTTGGAGTAGTGGGAGAAGGCTTGTACAAAGTATTACAACAAACCCCTTCCCTGAAAGCAACAATCAAAAAAGTTTGTATCAGAAACGCCGATAAAAAAAGAGATGCCCCTGGCGATTTATTTACTACGGAAAGGCAAATACTTTTAAACGATCCTGAAATTAATGTGATTGTTGAAGTAATCGACGATGCCAATGCGGCCTTTGAAATTGTATCTACCGCTTTACAAAATGGAAAAGCTGTAGTAAGTGCAAGCAAAAAAATGATCGCAGAACATTTACAGGAACTACTGGAAATTCAGGAACAAACTGGCCAGTCATTTTTATATGAGTCATCTGCCTGTGCCTCCATTCCCGTAATCAGGAACCTGGAAGAATATTATGACAATGATCTTCTCCATTCCATCAAAGCTATTGTGAACGGGTCAACCAATTTTATACTCACCAAAATGTTTGAGGATAAGCTCGATTTCCAATCGGCACTCTTACTTGCGCAACAACTCGGTTTTGCGGAAAGTAACCCTAAGCTGGATGTTGAAGGATATGATGCTTTGAACAAATGGGTTATATTACTGAACCATGCGTATGGTATTGTTTCAACACCGGAAGAACTTTTATTTAGCGGCATACAAAATATTCAATTGAGCGATGCCCTTGTAGCTAAAGAAAAAAATCTGGATATCAAATTAATTGCCCAGGCCAAAAAGCTTAAAAACGGTACCGTAGCGGCTTTCGTTTTACCACAATTCGTTAAACAGGATGATCCATTATCATTTGTTAAAAATGAATACAATGGAGTTGTAATAGAAAGTGGTTTTGCCGATAAGCAATTCTTTTATGGTAAAGGAGCAGGTAGCTTCCCTACTGCATCTGCTGTACTGAGTGACATTGCAGCATTAAGGTATAATTACAGGTATGAATATAAAAAATTATACCACCATACACCGCATACTTTAACCAATGATTTTTACCTTAAAGTATATATCAGTTTTGATGACTGGAAATATATTCCAAGGGAAGAATTTGAATGGATCGAAGAATGGCATGCAGAAGCAGAGAGAAAATACCTGGTTGGTGTTTTACATGTAAGCAAGCTAATCAACAGTAATTGGTGGAAAGAGAACAACAGCTCTCTGATTCTTACTGCGGACCCCATAATCGACAACCTTGATGTGGTTAAGCTGAAGAAAAAAAGCCTGGAACTGGCAGGTGTGGCATAAAGATAATTGCAGTTTAGCAGCGTTTTCCTTTTCTTCGCTTTGTGAATTCCTCAAAGCGTCATATGCCCCAAAACCTATCAAGAGCAATTGGCATTACTTTAATGTTAAGTGCCCTATTGTTTGGTTTTTCATTGTGGTATGGAAAGGAAAACGCTTTTCTATTGCTCAATGCCGATTTGGGAACTGTGGCAGATCAGTTTTTCAAATACCTGACTTATGCAGGTGACGGAATAATGTGGGTACCGGTAACACTCTGTATACTCTTCTTTAGAAGAGATTATTGGATACTGTCTTTTTCAGCTATTATTGTTTCCACACTGATTGCCCAACTTAGCAAGAATGTCTTTTTTAAAGGTTTCCCACGTCCTTCACTTGCTATATCAGACAACACATTATTTCACCATGTTGAAAGTGTAACATTACATACTTTAAACAGTTTCCCCTCTGGCCATACTACCACAGTTTTTACCGTTTTCATGCTTGGCTGTTTCTTTATTAAGAAAAAATGGATCATGCCAATTGGTTTATTAATTGCAGTGGCTGCTGCTTATTCAAGGGTGTACCTGGCACAACATTTTCCCATTGATCTGGCCGGTGGCATGTTATCTGCCATTATTACCATTTATATATCGCTGTATCTGCAACATAAATGGGGTAAAAATTGATTATTTGCTAATATCCGGATACCTGAATCCCAACATTGGTGCTTAGCTTTGCATAAAACCTTTATAATGCAAAAGCTGTTACTAACCTGTTGTTTGCTGGTAATATTCTGTACAGTAAAATCTCAGGACACTACCGAGCAAATCATCGAAGGAAGAAAGAATAGTATTGAACAGCAGCAAAAACCTTATGTTATACTGATATCTGCCGATGGTTTTCGGGCTGATTTTGCACAAAAATACCAGGCAAAAAACTTGTTGTCTCTCCGTAAAAAAGGAGCTTATGCGGATTATATGACGCCTTCTTTTCCCTCCCTTACTTTTCCAAATCATTATACTATTGTAACAGGTCTATACCCTGCACATCATGGATTGGTAGATAATAGCTTTTACGATCGAAGCAGAACCGAGTTTTATTCCATGAGTAATAAAAAAATGGTTCCAGACCCTTACTGGTATGGTGGCACGCCTATCTGGGTATTAGCAGAAAAGCAATCAATGGTCTCAGCGAGTTTCTATTGGGTAGCATCTGAAGCACCTATTCAAAATACATTTCCAACCTACCATTTTATTTATAATGAAAAGATCAGCATAACTGATCGCATCGAAAAAGTAAGACAATGGCTTGCCTTACCGGAAGATATAAGGCCGCATTTTATCAGTTTTTATTTCCCCGAAGTAGACCATGCCGCCCACGAATATGGACCAGAGAGTAAAGAAGCTGCCGATGCTGTGCAGTTTGTAGACGAAAGCATTGGCAAACTACAGGAAGTAGCCGAGGCATCAGGGTTACCGGTAAATTTCATTTTTGTAGCTGATCATGGAATGGCTGAAGTTGATTATAAAAATACAATGCCTTATCCCTCTTCGATTGATCGAAAAAAATTCGATATCAGTAATGGAAGTGCAGTAGTTCAACTGTATGCAAAAGATGCAGCAGACATTGAACCCATGTTTAAGGAATTAAGCAACACTGCAAAAGATTATGATGTTTATCGGAAAAAAGACATGCCGAAAAAGTTCCACTACAGTGTATCAGACGATTGGCATAACCGTATTGGAGATATTATACTAATTGCAAAGCTGCCTAAAATATTCAGCAAGGATGGCAAGTGGACCAGTCCGGGGAAACATGGTTATGATCCAACGATCCCAGACATGAGAGCAAGCTTTCAGGCATGGGGGCCCGCATTTAAGAAAGGAATGAAAATTGATGGATTCGAAAACATCCACGTTTACCCAATCATCGCTTCTATACTAGGCCTAACCTATGACCCCGAAAAAATCGATGGCAGGATTGAAGTGCTGAAGCAAATATTGAATAACAAATAATGAATGTCCAACTTCAAAATTCAAAATTCAAAATTGGACATTCATTATTCTTCTGTTCTCTAGTCTTCCCAACGCCACTCACCCGCAATCTTAAGCGGCTCTTTCAGGTTGCTTTTAAGTAGAAATTCTCTTGTCTCAGCATCCGTAAAATGTTTGGCTTTGAGTACATCAGTATCTGCAATACCAAATAAGAGCATGGTGTTGAATCGAACAGTATTTTTCATTCCTTGTTCATCAACCAGTTTAAAACCATCGCAGTCTGCATGATAGCATGGTCCGGCATTATTAGGTAATCGACCCCCTGCTGCACCACCAGTAGGTACACCATGTAACATAAATGGCTGGTGGTCGCTGTGCAAGCCTGCACCACTTCTGAACTGGTTGGTAAAACTGGTATCTATACTTTTGGCAATTGCGCCGATGCCCTGGAATAATTCACGACTTTCTTCTGCAGTTGTTGAATATCCTTTTGGATCGTTGGTCATATCGTAATTAAGCATGTAACGAATATTATCGATGCTCTTATCTTTCACTGCTGCCTGAACATAAGCTTTTGACCCGAGTAAGCCTTCTTCTTCACCCATAAACATTACAAATTCAACCGTTCTTTCAGGTTGTAGTTTTAATGCCATAAATGTGCGGGCCATATCGAGAACGGAGAATGAACCTATTCCATTATCAATTGCGCCGGTTGCAAGATCCCAGCTATCTAAGTGGCCGCCAACTACAATCTTTTCATTTGGTTTAGATTTACCCTTAATCGTAGCAACTACATTTCTTGCTTTAATCATGCCGGAGAAGTTGGTCATTTTAATATGGGCATATTGTTTTCCCGCAGCTACGGCTGTTTTAAGTGCCATACCATCTTCTTTTCCGATACATACTGCTGGTATAGGAATTAATTTTCCTGTAACCGAAGCTGTTCCGGTTAATAGAATACCGCCATCTGCAGTATTGATGATGATGATACCTTTTGCACCATATTTGGTAGCAAGAGCTGTTTTCTCTGAACGATGTAAACTCCTTGTTCCTGGTTTTGATCCGGGTAATACACCGAGGTAAACAAGCGCTATTTTACCTTCCGCTTTTCCAGGGTTAGATTGATAATCTTCTTCCAATCCATTTCCCATGTCTACTACTTCAAGGTTAATATCGGCTGATACCGGAGAATGTGCGAGCGTAACCGATTTTACCTCTTTCAATGCATTCATATTTGCCCCTGTTTCAACGAGAATGGTTCCCCTACTCCAGCTTTCGACTTCAAAAGGTTGATAGCGCAGGTTTTTAAAGCCATAAGATTTAAGTAACTGATAAGCATAAGCTTCTGCCTTTTCTCCATTTTTTGAGCCGGTAAGTCTATGCCCAATGGTTTCAGTGGCTTCTTTTAAAGTAGCATAGGCTTTTGAATTTTTCTGGACTTCCTCATTTATGGACCGGAATATCGTATTCCATTCTTCTTTTACCTGAGCGTAGGTAATTGCAGAGCCCAGAACTGTCAATAATAAAAAGCAAAGTAATTTCTTCATGGTGGTTGGTTATTGAACTCGAAATTTATAGATAATTCATGAAGAATTCCCCAAAATTCAACCATATACTCACCGATAAAAATTATTCAATTACCGTACATACACTATATGCGAAGTATAATAGCATATTTAATATCTTAGTCCCTAATGAGTAATCACAAAAAAAATTACTGGATTTTTCAGGTTGCAGGATGGGCACTTTACTGTCTTATATATATATTTTTTTATTTATCTATCAGGTCTGAACCCCAGCCTTTCTTTTTTGAGCAATTGCTTACCCATGTATTTATTGGCTTTTGGCTTACCCATTTGATGCGGTTTGTTATTCAAAAAACGAAAATATTATTACTCGATTTTAAGAAACAACTAATAGCATTAACTATTCTGTCTCTGTTCTTTTCTTTTCTGATCGGTTTATGTATCGTTGCGACAGAAATGCTTATGAACATACAGTCTGTGAACCTGACTGATTTTTCCTTTTTTAATATTGCCATCCGTTTTGCCTTTTCCTATTTTCATTTTGTATTGATCTGGAACCTTCTCTATTTCACTTACCATTATATTCAAAAAACCAGGCAACAAAATGTAGAACAGGCCAAATTGGAAAACCTGCTGAAAGAACTTGAAATAACGACCATTAAGTCGCATATCAACCCGCAATTTTTATTCAATTCCTTAAACAGCATCCGGTCATTGGTTACAGAAGATCCTGTGAGAGCCAGGTCTGCCATTACAATGCTCAGTAATATCCTGAGAAGCAGTATTCAGGTTGATAAAGCAGAGAAAACACTATTCGAAAAAGAGCTTTCAATTCTGAAAGACTATATCTCCCTCGAACAAATCAGGTTCTCCGATCAATTGCAGGTATTTTATGAGATAGATGAAGATACTTTGGATCAGCCAGTACCTGCTATGGTAATACAAACATTGGTTGAAAATGCCATCAAATTTGGCATAAACAGTAGTAGCGAGCATACAAAACTGGAAATCTATTCTGAATATAAAGAAACCCTTCATTGCTTCGGTGTTATTAGCAATGGGAACATTCATTCATATGTAGAAGCAGAATCTGGTGCACTTGATGAAATAAGGAAAAGATTATCACTCTTATATGGTAAAGAAGCCAGTCTTAAAGTGCTTGAAAATCAACCTGGCTTTATTACCGCGTCAGTTTGTCTGCCTTTATAAAAGGTTGGGGAGATAATGCGCTAACTGCTCTTTTTTCTCCAGGTATCGTTCCATTAAAGCAAGTTGATTTTTAGTCCTGTTAAGATTTTGTTCCGGGTAAGTGATGGCATAATATTTATCGCCATTCAAATAATCCGTCATAAAACGTAATGCCTGCATGTAGATCATCATCAGTCCGGCAAAATAAAATGACTTGTATTCTATCTCTGATAAATAAGGTTGCATAGCACTGCAATACCCATCTACAATCGCTTTGTAAATTTCTTCCCGTACTTCTACCAATACGAAATTGGTTTCTTCTTCGTTTACAGGTGAAAGATAAGTACGGAACATATCGCCTGTATCGCTGATAAAATAACCAGGCATAACGGTATCAAGGTCTATTACACAATAACCTTTACCACTTTTATTAAACAATACATTACTGATTTTGGTATCATGGTGTGTAACCCTAAGCTTAAAATTATGGTCATTACAAATGTCCTTATACTGTTCTACGACATATTGATGCTCCTTCAGAAACTCAATATAGTCTTGATTGGCAGTTATTCTTTCCCTGATACCATTCACCAGGGATTCCTGAAATTGACGGTATCTTAATTCCAGGTTGTGAAAGTCAGCCAGTGTTGTTTCCAAACCACTAATATCAAAATTGTGTAAGGATGCTGTAAACAAGCCAAATTGTCTGGCAGCCTCGTAAGCCTGTTCAGGATTACTTACCACATTTACAGTAACTGATTCTGGTATAAAATGAAATAAACGAAAACAGGCATTCTTGTAGCGAACCATTTGCGTGCCTGTTATGCTTTTAATCGGCTTGGTAAATAAATAGGAAGGAAATTCCTTTTCAAGAAAAGCGCCAATCTTTTCAATATTATGAGCAATTGCATCAGGATTACCAAAAACGGCTTCATTTATTTTTTGCAGTACCCAGGAATTATCTGAAGAAGTTAATTTCCAGGTATGATTGATGAGGCCATTTCCTAAAACCGAAATGGAAATTTCCGCTGGATTAAGTCCATAGGCGTTTAAAACTTCTTCAGGTGGTAAACTAAGCATGCTTATCAATATCTGTCGTCCAAAGCAAATACCGGTTTACGATACATCCATTGTCCTCCAGTAAAATCAGGGAAAGGCACAGTCTGATTACCCAGTTCAATAGATTGTTCACTTAAAGGAGTAATAGCGCTCCAGGCTGCAGCATCATATACATCCATTGGTGTAGGCTGATTATTTTTTATGGATTCCACTAATGCATGAATTACAAAGAAGTCCATTCCACCATGTCCGGCCCCATCGGTCTCTTTGCTCCAGCGTTGCCAAAGAGGGTGATCATATTTATCGAGCCACTCTTTGGCATTGTCCCACTGGTGTGGCTTTGCGGCCTTTCCTTCCAGGTAAATACCTTTGTTCACATCCATCCAGATACCTTCGGTTCCTTGTACACGAAAACCCAATGAATAGGGTCTGGGTAAATTGGTATCGTGTTGTAATAAAATGGTTTCGCCATTCGCACAAAGGATATTGGTGGTAACTACATCACCCAGTTTAAATTTCACTTTTGTATTTGGGTGATTCGCTCCTCCCATCTTAACAACATGATTATGCAATCCTCTTGCTTTTGAAGCAAAAGAAGAAAGTGAAACAAACCTGTTTCCCCTGTTGATATTTATATAATGAGCAATCGGTCCAATACCATGAGTAGGATATAAATCACCATTTCTATTTACAGAATGTGCCGTACGCCATGCGGCTTCAGAAAATCCTTTCTCACCAAATTCTGCCCCGTAGCCATATGGATGAACACCGTCATTAAATTTCACTTCTCTTAGATCGTGCTGATATCCTCCCTGTAAATGAATCAATTCACCGAATAAATTCTGGCGAACCATATTTAAAATGGCCATTACATCTCTTCTGTAACAAACATTTTCCATCATCATTACATGGGCCTTTTTAGCCTCTGCAGCCCGAACCACTTCCCAATGATCTTCCAGTGTTATTCCGATCACTACTTCAGAACCGATATATTTAATGCCAGCATCGATTGCCCCTAGGATCATTTCTTTATGCCACTCCCAAGGGGTTGCAATAATAATTCCGTCAAGCTTTGTTTTAGCCAGCAGATCTTTCCATGCATATGCGTTGCCTGTGAAAATTTGGGGATTGGGTTTGCCAGATTTTGCAATCATTGATTTGGCACTATTCAGCATTGTATCATTTATGTCGCAAATTGCTACCAGTTCCGTATCATTTCTACGTAGAATGAGATCGAGGTGGTTTTGCCCCCTTAAACCTGTTCCGATGATTGCTATACGTACTTTACTGGCATTGGTGTTTGCAATGGATTGGCTACTTGATAATAAAGAAATACCTGCTGCAGCCATTCCAGTTTGCTGGATAAATGATCTTCTTCTCATGGCAATTATTTGGACTGACAAGGTAAAGAAATTTCAAAATCAACCAAAACAACAATTACCTTCTAACTACAGGCACAACCCACCAATTATATCCATAGACCAAAATCAGTCGTTCAGACATAGTTTTTGGAATTTGGTATATTTAGTTGAATTAATTAACTGATTTACATGAATTTTAAAAACAAGCCCTTGTCAGCCTAAATGAAAGCTTTGTGAAACAACGAATTCTGCACCATACATTATTCTGGATTGCTTATGTAGCATTCAAAACCTATCTAAATGTTAGTGCATATCCTCTTTCCGGAGAAAATGTTTCATTGGCTGAAATTATTCTAGTATCTCTAAAGGCGCAATTGGTATTTCTTACGATTAAAATTCCGTTGGTATATACCTTATTCTATGCTGTAGACCAGTTCAATGCAAAAAAATGGGGTGGCTTGAAAACCTTTGGTTTTTCGGGCAGTTTTATCATTTTAGGCACTTTACTCTTTACTCTGTTAAACGACTTGGTTGTAGTACCTAATATATACGGATTACCGGCGAAAGAAATTGCCAATATAAAGTTTGCCTCCATTTTCTATAATGCCTTTTTACTTTCATTTATCTGTGGTATTGCCATTGCCCTTAAACTGGTACGACTAAATTTACAAATCAGGCAAAAGGAAGAAGAAACAGCCAGGAAAAAACTGGCCACAGAACTTATGTTTCTGAAATCGCAGATTAACCCGCATTTTCTATTTAATACCCTGAATAATATTTACGGTTTAGCCAGAAAAAAATCAGACGACACTGCTGAAGTCGTGATGAAGCTTTCCAAACTACTCAGGTTTATGCTTTACGAAACGGCTCATCAATCTATTAATATATCTGATGAGTTAAAAGTGGTAAAAGATTATATTGAACTGGAGCAGTTACGATATGGTAGCCGGTTAAATATTACTTACCACGAAGATATCGACAATCAGCAGCAACAGATTACGCCATTGATCCTGATTCCATTTGTAGAGAATGCCTTTAAACATGGCATAAGTGAAACCAGGTTTGAATCTTATATTTCGATTAGCACTATTTTAAAAAATGGCTTTCTTAGATTTATTATAGAGAATTCAAAACCTGATTCCAGTGAAAAACTAATTGACAGAATTGGATTGAAGAATGTAAAACGACAGTTAGAACTCTTATATACTGAACACAACTTACAAATTGATGTCACCACCCATTCATTTAAGATTATACTTACGATAAATCTAACCAGGAATGCAACGTTATAATACCATAATTGTGGAAGATGAGCCAATTGCCGCTGAAATTCTCAGCGATTATATCCAACAAGTGCCCTTCTTACATAAAGTAGCCGTTTGTTCAGATGCGATATATGCCATGGAAATACTCCAGAAAGAAAAAATAGATCTGATGTTCCTGGATATCCATATGCCTAAGATTAAAGGGATGGAATTTATAAAAATGCTCAAAAACCCTCCCCAGATTATCATTACTTCTGCCTACCACGAATATGCATTAGAGGGGTTTGAACTTGGTGTACTCGATTACCTGTTAAAGCCCATTGAATTCAACCGTTTTCTACTGGCAGTTAACAAATTGCAGCATCAGCCCGCTGCCCCATCACCTTCTCAGCAGGTATTACCCGCAGAAAAGCCTGCTATATTTTTTAATGTCAATAAGAAGAGAATCCGTGTGCTCCTGGAAAACATCTTATATATTGAAGGGTTAAAAGAGTATGTGAAAATATTCACTACAAACGGAAAAACCATCATTACCAAAACCCAACTTTCCTACCTTGAACAGGAATTAGGCAAGAATGGCTTTCTTAGAATTCATCGGTCTTTTATTGTTTCCAAGGAAAAAATAGATGCCTATAGTGCCGCCGATGTTGAAATTGCAGGCAAAAGTATCCCTATTGGCAGAGGGTATAAAGAATTTATCCAGCAATTACTGGAAAATCAACAAGGCTGATAAGCATCTTTTTTTATTGTAGGCTCTTTTAATGCTCCGGATATATTTCATCAATAATTTGAACAATACCTTTTACCTCTTTAATGGCTGACTGGTATCGCTGAATAATTTCTCCCACATCGGCCAGGGCAAGGAGATAGTTTCGAAGCTCATTATCTTTCAAAACCATTACCAGGTTATCCGATTTTGTGCCTATACCCATTCTTTTAGCAAATAATAACTGCAGCATTTTACCCTTTAGTTCAATATATTCTTTAGTGGCATTAGTAAGTCCTACTATACGCTCTTCATACAAATCAAGTATATTGTTTCTCAGCTTATGATTTTGAATAGTATTCATTTTCCCGCTGGCTTTAAATCCTTCATACCTACCCTTGTTTGGCAGCAAATGTGTTTTACTAATTAAAACCCAGGTGTATTTATTTAAAGAATCTTTATTTACCTGCTGTTCCATTACAAAGTATTTCAGCCATGTAGAACAGGTTGAATATCCCCATATATCTCCAGTCATTTCCTTGATATCATTTTCGAGGTCAGTTTTTAATCCTATCAGAAATTCTTTTACTTCCTTTTCTTCATGTGCATGCTCCCTTTGCTTTTCCATATAAACGGCGAATGAAACGGCAAAAACGATGATAAGTATTTCTACCAGTATTTCTCCGAGTCGTTTCCAGATATTCTTTTTCCGATTCCCTGCTTCTTTGAGAATATTATGCAGGTGTTTTTTTAATTCATGTTCCATTTGAGTGACTTTTATTTAAAAGAGCTGACATAGGTCAGCTCTTTTGTAAAATGCATGGGTTAAAGCATGACACTTAGTATCCCGGATTCTGAACCAAGATTCCGGCGCTTTTATCCACTTCGCCCTGTGGTATTGGCAGAATAGATTTATTTGCGCCGAATGCCTGTGCTGGTAATATGGTAACACCATCACCATCATATTTATTCGTTACGGTTCCTTTCTGTCGCATAATATCCCAAAAGCGATGCCCTTCAAAAGCCAGTTCAATTCTTCTTTCTCCAAGTATGGCATTTATCAGATCGGTCTTTGAAGTAAAACTTGCAATTGTGTATGGCGCTGCAGTTACCCTGGCTCTATCACGTACCAGGTTTAATTTAGTAATTGCATCCGCATCAATACCTGTTGCCACCTGTGCTGAAGCTTCTGCATAGGTTAGTAATACTTCTGCATATCTAAGTACCGGAGACCAGTCTGACCTCGTGGCTATATCAGGGTATTTATTGGTGAAAAAGCTAGATGCTGTAGCTGAAGTAGTGCCTGGTATAATCATGTTTCGTCTCTTATCATCGAGCGCGAAATATGTATTAGTGGTAATATCACGAAAAGTATTTGATACTGCCAAATCACCTCTTCCTCCCGGGAAATAATGTTGCGGTAAGGCATTATTGGTATTAGGATTATCAGTGGTACTATTAGGAATACTCCAAATAGTTTCAGCAGTCTGATAATTGCCAGGACCAAAAGCACCGGAAGGAGAACTGTTTAACGCAAAAGCTCCATATTGTCCATTAATAATATTCAGACTAACAGATTTTGCATTTGCAAAATCACCTTTATACAAATGCACCCTTGCCAATAAGGCCGCCGCCGCTGCTTTTGTAGCCCTTGTTTTGGATGCATAAGAATTAGCTGCCCCATAAGTTGCGGGAAGATCTGCCAAAGCTGCCGTTAAATCACTAATGATGGATGTATAAACCTGGGCTACTGTGGCGCGTGGTTTATTAGCTGCAGGATCATTACTGGTGAAATTTTCTGTAACAATAGGTATACCCAAATGCGTTGCACCCGCCGTAAAGTTATAAGGTTGCGCAAAAAAGTTCACCAGATAAAAATTACTGACTGCACGTACGTACAAACATTCCGCAGTCAATTCTTTTGCTTTTGCTGAACTTACTACGCCAGAATTTGCCGCAATACCTGCAATGGCACGATTGGCAGTGGCAATTGAAATATAACCCGCATTCCATAAACCTGCTGAAAACCCGGTATTGGAAAGCAGGTTATAACGAGGCATATCTCCAAAAAAATTGGTGCGATCATAAATATCGTTTCCTAAAAGATCAACATAAACCAATGCCCTTCCTGAAAGAAAATTTGCATCCTGCAGTCCGTTATAAGCTCCCATTACAGAGGCTTCCGTCTTTTGTGCTGTGCTGAAAGCCAAATCCGACGACAAACGATCAGGCGGTACTATTTCAGTCACTTCTTTCTGACAGGAAACCAGAAGAATGGTTGCCACAAAAAATGCATTAAATATGATTTTTTTCATGATAAAAAATTTAATGTTAGAGTCCTAAGTTGATACCAAAAGTGAATGTGCGGGCCAGATATGGTCTGAAGCCATCAATACCTAATCCAATATTTACATTGCCATTCGCATTACTTTCCGGATCAATTCCTTTATAGCCAGTAATGGTAAATGCGTTTTGTATTTGAGCATATACCCTCAGGTTTGAAATATGTGCCTTCTCCAGCAATTTCTTTGGTAAAGTGTACCCAAGCTGAATATTCCTCATCCTTACAAAATCAGCTTTCTCAAGAAATCTGGTAGAGCCAAGTGTTGATTGATTTTCACCAAAAAACAATTTGGGAACATCTGTCTGGTCACCTGCTTTTGTCCATGCTCTTAAGATCTCTGTACTCTTATTACGCGTACCCGTCATAAGCAGTAGGTTTTGCATGGTATTATTAAAAGTGTAGGCGCCAAAAGAATATTGCATATCAAAAGAAAGATCCATTTGCTTGTAGCTAAAATGCTGCGATAATCCTCCAAAGAATTTTGGATAAGGTGTTTTATCATTCAACACAACACGGTCAGCAGCCGTAATAGCAGTGGTTACAGCACCATCACTTACCCTGGTCCACCTGTTAGCTGCCGGTGCCGCATGATCATATTGCTTCAATACGCCATTTACATCAAGGAATGTTGGTAATCCGTTTGCACTATTAACCCCTGCCCAGCGTATCAGGTAAAAGGCACTCATATTATAACCTGGACGTACAATGCTCTGTCCGCCAAGTATATCATTTCCAAAAGCATTGGTTGAAATAACTTTTGCTTTATTGGTAGCACCATTAAAACTGATATCCCATTTAAAGTCGCGTTTATTAATTACTGGTACATTCAACGAAAGTTCGAATCCTGATGATTCTATGCTTCCGATATTTTCAGTGATGGTATTACCCGGGAATCCTACGGTAGCCAGAATGGGATTATTAAGAATAAGATCCTTGGTTTTTTTGCGATAATAATCCAACACAATATTGATCCCCTTACCCATTACCAAATCAACCCCTACATCGAACTGACCAGTTTGTTCCCAACGAAGATTACTGTTACCAGGATTGTTCAGGTTTAAGGATGCAATATTTGCATATTGAGTTGGCGCAAAAGTTGCAAGACTAGGATAGTTCCCGATATTTGAGTTACCGGTAATACCATAACTGGCACGTAATTTCAGGTCGGATATTAACCTGGATTTCCAAAAATCTTCCTGCGATATTTTCCAGGCGGCAGAACCTGATGGGAAGTATCCCCAACGGTTGGTGCGACCAAATCCTGAATAAGCATCGCTCCTGATATTAAAACTCGCCAAATATTTTCCTTTGAAACCATAATTGAATCCTCCGAAATAGGAAGCCAACCCATTATTGATATCAATCCCATTCTGACCACCACTTGTAGCGAAATTTGCAGGATCGATGATCCTGATTAGTGGATCATTCAGACCAATACCAAAAGCGTAATTAAATGTTGCATAGCTCTTAGTGTATTCAGCACCAGCTAATACGCCCAGATCATGGTCTCCGAATTTCTTATTATAATTAAGCGTGTTGAACCAGCTCCATACCCTGGAATCTGTAGCTACCGTCTGACCCAAACCTGCAAGGCCTTGCCCATCACCTACTGAAGGATCCCAATACTGATCGGTAAAACCAATCTGCATATCGGTATTATACTGCGATTTTAATTTTAGTCCCTTTAACAGTGTCAACTCACCATATACACTGTTGATAAATCTTCTGTTATCCCTTGTATCATAATTCAGGTTTTGTACAGCAACGGGGTTGGGTGTATTCTGCGCCACTGTATTACCTCCGTTGCCTACATAATAAGCTCCGGTAGCATCATATACAGGTACATTGGGGTAAGCAGTTAAAGGACCAAAAGGAACGCCACTTAATGCTCCACCAGTACCAGAACCTAAGCCATATAGAGTTGTTCTGGTAAACTGTGTTTTAATGCCAATTTCAAACCAATTGGTAACTTTTGTGGTTAGGTTTAAACGTGCAGAAGCTCTTTTTTGTCTGTTAACAATGATATAGTTTTCAAAATCATTGAATCCTAAAGAAGCATAATAGGTTGTTTTTTCTGAGCCCCCGCTTATGCCGATTTGATGATCGTGTGTAATACCTTTTCTATAAACCTGCTCCTGCCAATCGGTATTATCTGTTATCCCATCGCCATTAAAGTCGCCATTGGCTGCCGAAGCTGTTAATCCCGCATTTGTTCTCATAGTGTTAATTACGGAAGTGTACTGAGGACCATCAAGCACTTTCATTAACCGGGATGGTTGACTATATCCGAAATAAGCATTGTAGGTAATTCGCGGAGCACCAGATTTACCTTTTTTTGTTGTGATCATTAGTACACCACCTGAAGCACGACTTCCATATATAGATGCTGCAGAAGCGTCTTTTAATACTTCAACACTTTCTATATCATTGGGATTAATATCTGCCAATGCATTGGTTGGGTTATACAACTGACCGTTATCACCCTGAATAAGCGGTACACCATCCATTACAATTAAAGGTTGGCTACCTGAAGAAATGGATGAAGTTCCTCTTACACGAATATTAACCGGTGCACCAATTAAGCCTGAAGAGGTATTTACTTGTACCCCCGCAGCTTTACCAGTTAAAGCCTGATCAAAACTCAGGTTTGGACGATTCTCAATTTCTGCACCTGAAACTTTTGCAACTGATCCCGAAAGATTTGTCTTTCGAACAGTTGAATATCCCATAACTACCACTTCCTCCAAACTCGCATCGCTTGATTTTAATGCGATGGTTAGTGAAGTTCCTTTCCCAATAACAACTTCCTTTCTGATAAAGTTTAGGGATGATACAACAAAAAGTTTTGCGGTAGCCGGCACTGAAATAGAGAAATTACCATCGCCGTCTGTAGTAGCACCATTCTGGGTGCCTTTGACCTGAACAGATGCACCAGCAATCGGATTACCCGTTTCATCGGTAACCCTTCCTTTGACGATACGTGTTTGCGCAAGCAAGCATAAACTGCTGAGTAGCGCAAAACACCATAAAACAATTCCTTTTCTCATAGAGTAAGTTTTAGTTTCAGAAAATAGTTTTCATGCTGTCTTTTGTATGTATGAGAAGAACTGTACTGTTCATTCTTTACATCAAGACATTATTTAGTTGACAGTAAATTTTTGCCATCTATTGCTTAAAAAATTTTCTTTTCAACCAACAGCAGGAATCTGTCTACAAGAGGAAGTAATTGAAGTAAAAATCACTGCTGACTAAAAAGCTGTATTTCAAACGCAGCAAACTGTAGTTGGTAAATAACAACAGGAGTAATAAACTGTAATTTCAGCTATTACTCCTGTTTTAAATATTTCAATGAGAAGAATTACCTGATACTTGCCAAAACCTTTTCAAAATTCACCCAATAAATATCTCCGGTACCATTTTGTGGAGATCCAAATAATTTTTTTAACTGATCAAGCGAAGTTCTGGGTTCAAATATTTGTTTTAACTGATTTCGTTCACTTGTAAAAAAAAGTTTCTTTTTATCAAAGCTTAAAAAAGGACAGTAGTCTATTCTTATCGAATTTAAGAATGGAAGATGCACTGCTTTGGTCCACTTACCAGTGGCATCTTTCTGGCTCATATACAAATCGCTTCTGCCCATATCATCTTTCCGACCATAGGAAGTAAACATAATAAAATCTTCCTCAGGAGATACATACGCATTGAATTCATCTAATACAGAATTTATGGCAGTATCAAGGGCAACCGGTTCCTTAAATTTTCCATCTTCATTAATTGCCACGAAAATATCTTCCCTTCCTACTCCGTTTTTATACGATGCAGTAAAATACAGGTTACCAGATTTTGTACAGGAAGGATAAAACTCATTGGCTTCGGTATTTACAGGTGTTCCAATATTAACAGGGATAGCTGACCACATGCCATCCTTCTTCTCAACATACCAAATGTCATAGTCCTTTAGTTTATCGCCACTGACAGGTCTATTAGAGGAAAAATAAAGCCTTTTTCCATCAGGAGAAAAAGATGGTTCAAGGTCACTAAAATTACCGGCAAAAGGTGCCAGTTCTGCATTGCTCCATAATCCGTCTTTTCCCAATTTCATGTAAACGATGGTTTGGAAATAACCCAATGGTGATTGAACAGTATAGAATATTTCAGTTTCATCAGGTGATAAGGCAAAATCTCTTTCAGCTAATCCGGTACTTATCACCCCTGCCGAAAAAATGGCTGGTTCGGAAGGTGGGTTTTCAAAAGAAACTTTCACCTGTGCATGTAAAGCAAAAACAGTTAAGAAAAAAATTCCATTGAACAAAAACCTATAAAAATATTTCATAGTGCATTGATTTTTAATCCAAAGTAAGGAACACTGTTATTAAATAAACTAAAAAAACATCAATAACAACAATCGTATAATTGAAAACCAAAACCACTGGCCGAACGACTCCTGGCAAAGATTCTGTTTATTCATAGCACATGAATAATGTTCTGGATAATTAGCCATAGAAAGCGTTAACTATTAAAACAGCCAATACAAAAAACCCGGATAGAAATCCGGGTCGCTTTGCATTTTTTATAAAACACATGAGAAAAATTGACTTTTACTAGTGAAACATTTTACAATAATGTAAATGTATTATGACCTACTACTGTAAGGTCAAAAATTCTACCAGCTCCAATAAAGTACATCCAGAAAGTGTATTGTAATGTTTAATAGGTATTCATTTCTGAATAAAGCAATTATGATTACTAACTTGTTGAGATAATCAAAACAGCAAAAAAAAGGCGAGCATAGAAATGGAGCTATACACAATTCCATGATGCAATTAAAATGCAACATTGAGTGGTCGATTGCAAAACTAATCTTTTGTTGTAACTGATTATTGCAACAAATACTTAGCATTTTAAATATTTCAACTTACCTTATCAGTGGCCGCAACGATGCACAACTATAAACATCTGTTAATCAATTACTTGAAATAATCATCTATAAAATTTATATGCAACAAATGCAATCAGTTGGCAAATTATTTGGTCCAATTACTGATATCTATGCAATTAAAATCTTTGAGTGGAAATCTATCTTTCTTTCTTCAAATAACAATTATATTACGTGTCACATTTTACAGAAATGAAAGTCACCCGACAACTATCCAGACGCAGGTTCATCAACACCATCGGCATGGCGGGTTTAGCCATACCAACATGGGGATTAGCCGAGAATCCGGTATTTTCAGATATAAAACAAACAAGTATGGATCAACCTAAAAAGTTGGGAATTGCATTGGTAGGATTGGGAGCTTATGCGACAGGTCAACTCGGACCTGCATTATTAGAAACCAATAATTGTCAACTAAAAGGTATTGTAACTGGCAGCCCGTCAAAGATTCCAGCCTGGAAGGCAAAATATAAATTACCTGATACCCATATATATAGTTATGACAATTTTGAGCAAATTAAAGACAACCCGGATATCGACATTATTTATATAGTATTACCCAATAGTATGCATGCCGAGTACACCATACGTGCATTTGCTGCGGGTAAACATGTGATATGCGAAAAGCCAATGGCAATTACCGTAGCAGATTGCGATCGTATGATAGAGGCCTCAAAAAAAGCTAATAAATCACTGTCTATCGGGTATCGTTTACATTTCGAGCCCTATAATCTTGAAATGGTCAGACTGGGCACTTCAAAAATATATGGGCGTATAAAACAAATCAGTGGCGGTTTTGGATTTAAACCAAAAATGGGTGAATGGCGGCTTGTCAAGAAATATGCCGGTGGTGGTCCACTAATGGATGTTGGCATATATGCTGTTCAAAGCATGTGCTATACTACAGGTATGGAACCTATAGCAGTTACTGCAAAGGAGGGAAAAAAAACAGATTTATCAAGATTTAGTGAAGTGGAACAATCGCTTAGCTGGCAATTTGAGTTCCCGGATGGCCTCATTGGTAAAGGATATGCCAGCTACGATGATAACATGAATTTTTTGAAGGCTGAAGCTGAGAGAGGTGTTTTTGAATTAACTACTGCATATAACTACAATGGCCTAAGTGGTAAAACACCTCAAGGAATAATGCACTTTCCGCAGGTAAACCAACAGGCAAAACAAATGGATGCAATTGCCCAATCGATCATGAATAATCAACCATCCATTGTTACTGGCGAAATGGGTAGAAGAGATGTAATCTATTTACAGGCCATCTATGAAGCAATGCACTCCGGCAAAAGAATTGAATTAAATATTCACTGATTATATACAATACACCTAAGTATAAAAGACCATAAAGAATATGTCCCAAAAACTACGCAGTCAAGATTGGTTTGGTAAAAAGAATAAAGACGGTATCATTTACAGAAGCTGGATGAAAAACCAGGGTATGCCAACAGATATGTTTGATGGCAGACCCGTAATTGGTATTTGTAATACATTCAGTGAATTAACTCCATGTAATGCTCATTTCCGCGATCATGCAGAAGCCGTTAAAAGAGGAGTATTAGAAGCAGGTGGCTTCCCGCTTGAGTTTCCGATTATGAGTTTGGGTGAAACATTGCTTAAACCAACTGCCATGCTTTTCCGAAATCTGGCAAGCATGGATGCAGAAGAATCAATCAGGGGAAATCCGATGGATGGTGTAGTACTACTTACCGGATGCGATAAAACTACACCTTCTACTGTAATGGGCGCTGCAAGTGTGGGACTTCCAACCATTGTAGTTCCTGGTGGACCTATGTTGAATGGACGTTATAAAGGACAAACCATTGGCAGTGGAACACATGTCTGGAAATTTGATGAAGACATGAAGACGGGCAAAATGACCCAGGAAGAATGTGAATATGCAGAAAGCTGTATGAGCAGAAGTATTGGTCATTGTATGACGATGGGAACTGCATCTACTATGGCATGTATGGTAGAGTCACTTGGACTTACACTCAGCGGCGCTGCTGCTATTCCGGCAGCCGATTCAAGAAAAAAAGTAATGGCACAACTGAGTGGCAGAAGAATTGTTGAAATGGTGAAAGAAAATCTTACCATCGACAAAATACTCACACGCGAAGCTTTTGAAAATGCCATAAAAGTAAACGCTGCTGTTGGTGGCTCATCAAACTTTATCATTCACCTCATGGCAATTGCAGGAAGAATAGGTGTACCACTTACACTCGACGACTTTGACACCTTAGGAAGCAAAATACCTTTGCTGTTGAATCTGATGCCGTCCGGAAAGTTTTTAATGGAAGACTTTTATTACGCTGGCGGATTACCGGTAATATTAAATGAACTACGTAACGAATTACACAAGAATGTAATTACGGTAACAGGAAAGAACCATCATGAGAATATAAAAGGCCATTCAGAATGCTATAATACAGAAGTAATTTCCACTTATAACGAGCCCCTGATTCAGGAAGCAGGCTGTGTTGTTGTTAAAGGAAATCTTGCATTAAATGGAGCCGTTATAAAACCATCTGCAGCGTCTCCTCATTTAATGAAACACAAAGGAAGAGCTGTGGTTTTTGAAAGCATTGAAGACTATAATGCCCGTATAGATGACCCCAATCTGGATATCGACGAAAATTGTGTGATGGTATTAAAATATGTTGGCCCCGTAGGTTACCCAGGTATGCCTGAAGTTGGTAATATGGCATTACCTAAAAAAATACTGGAAAAAGGAATCAAAGACATGGTTCGTATAAGTGATGGCCGCATGAGCGGAACAGCTTATGGAACAGCTGTTCTACATGTTTCCCCTGAATCGGCTATCGGTGGAAATCTGGCACTGGTACAAAACGGCGACCTGATAGAGCTGGATGTTGAAGCAAGAAAACTTCATCTCGATGTTTCTGAAGAAGAACTTGCAGAAAGAAGAAGTAAATGGATTGCCCCTCCTCCTGCTGCTACCCGCGGTTATGTTAGCTTGTATATTAAACACGTAATGGGAGCAGATACAGGCGCAGACCTCGACTTTTTACAGGGAAGCTCCGGTTCAGTAGTTACCAGAGATTCACATTAATTATAAAGCATGAAAAAAAACACTATCGTTCTTTTATTAGTCTCGCTTGCTCTACCCTTTTCTTTATTCGCACAATATAAAACAACAGGTTCGATTGAACGATTAAACAGTTCTTTGGACAAAGTCATTGATATTGAAAGCAAGGCCGAAATTATTGCAGAAGGTTTTGATTGGAGTGAAGGGCCACTGTGGATTGCTAAATATAATATGCTCTTATTCTCAGATGTGCCAAAGAATACGATTTATAAATGGACAGCCGCAAAAGGAACAGAGGTTTACCTCACCCCATCCGGATTTAGTGGTACCAATTCAAAAAGTAAAGAGCCAGGTAGTAATGGACTATTATTAGATAAAAACGGCAACCTCGTATTATGTCAACATGGAAACAGACAAATGGCGAGAATGGAAGCTGGATTAAATGACCCTAAGCCTGTTTTTTCAACCCTTGCCGGAAATTATGATGGTAAAAAATTCAGCAGTCCAAACGATGCTGTTTTCAGTCAATCAGGTGAATTATATTTCACAGATCCTCCTTATGGATTGCCTATGCAAAACGATCAGGATCCTGAAAAAGAAATTTCGTTCAATGGCGTTTATAAAGTAAATAAATCTGGAGAAGTTGTTTTACTTACTGACAGTATTACCCGTCCAAATGGTATTGCTTTTCTGCCTGGTGAAAAACAATTGATCGTTGCAAACTCAGACCCCGCAAAACCAAACTGGTATATTTATGATGTATCAGACGGTCAACTTAAAAACGGAAGAATATTTTATCGTGCACAAATGCAAAAAGGTGAAAGAGGTTTACCCGACGGACTTAAAATAAACCGCAAAGGAATTGTATTTGCTTCCGGTCCGGGTGGTATTTGGATCTTCGACAGTAAAGCGGTATTGCTTGGTAAAATAAAACTCCAGGAAGCAGCATCCAATGTCGCTTTATCTGCCGATGAAAAGACATTATTTGTTACCAATGATATGTATTTATTAAGGATTAAGTTAAAATAAAAACAAATGAAGGCCTATCACTTACAGCATGGCATTGCATTAGAACAAGACAGTCAATTTTTCTTTGCAGCCGGAGAAGACTGGAACAGCTTTATCAATAACGATAATGCGTTAATTCAGTCAACCGAATGGATCAATTCGGGAAAGGCTCAACCTATTAAACATATAGAGGATGATGCATTAAAAGCGCCTATTGGAAACCAGCAGGAACTCTGGGCTTGCGGTGTTACCTATCTGAGAAGTAAAATAGGCCGGCAGGAAGAAAGTAAAGACAGTGGTGGGGCAGATTTTTATGCAAAAGTATATGAAGCAGAAAGACCGGAAGTATTCTTCAAGGCAACTCCTCATCGGGTTGTAGGGCATGGTGAAAAAGTAAGGATCAGAAAAGACAGTACATGGGATGTGCCGGAGCCAGAGCTTACACTGGTAGTTACCTCTTCAGGTAAAATTATTGGCTATACTATCGGAAACGATATGAGCAGCAGAAGCATCGAAGGAGAAAACCCTTTGTACCTGCCACAGGCAAAAACTTATGATGCGTGTGCTGCAGTTGGTCCTTGTATTTTTCTTACCGACAAACCTCTTAGTAAAGAAACAGCAATAACGCTTTCTATTAATAGAGCTGATAAGACTGTCTTTGAAGGATCAATTACTTTGTCACAAATGAAACGTACTCCGGAAGAATTAGTATCTTTTGTATTCAGAGAAGCGAGTTTTCCCTTCGGCTGCTTGGTGATGACGGGCACCGGTATTGTACCAGATAGCAGCTTCACTTTAAAAAGCGGAGACGAAATAAGCATTACCATCGAATCAATCGGCACATTGGTTAACATAGTTGCCTGATTGAAAAGAAATACCAGCTATATGAAAAAAAAATGGCTCCTGATTGCAGCTTATGGTTTTGTACTTTATGCGATTGTAAGTTTTACGGGTAAGGAAAAGGCGGATACAATTGGATTAAAAGATGCCTATAAAAATACATTCCTTATTGGCGCAGCAGTTAACGATGCTATCGTATCAGGAAGCGATGCAGCTTCACAAGCTATTGTGGTGAAGCATTTCAACAGTATCACACTGGAAAATTCGATGAAAGCTGCACTGGTTAATCCAAGACCCGGTGTATTCAATTTCGGTCCGGCTGATGCTTTTGTTGCTTTTGGCGAAGCAAATAAAATGTTTATTGTGGGTCATACCCTGGTTTGGCATAATCAGGTGCCTGCATGGTTTTTTACTAATGCAAATGGACAGCCAAACACTAAAGCAGAACAGATTGAACGACTGCGCAGTCATATTGAAAAAGTAGCCGGTCGTTATGCTGGCAGGGTTCATGCCTGGGACGTAGTTAATGAAGTAATCGACAACGATGGTAGTTACAGGCCCACAACATGGGTAAATGCATTTGGCAATGGCGATACACTTGTAAAGTATGCATTCAAATTTGCCAGTCAATATGCACCTAATACTGAATTGTATTATAATGATTTCAATGCATGGCGCCCCACCAAAAGAGATGGCATTGTTCGAATGGTAAAAATGTTGCAGAAGGAAGGTATCAGGATTGATGGTGTCGGTATTCAGGGTCACTGGGGACTTAACTTCCCTAAAACCGAATACATTGAATCTGCCATTGATGCTTATGCTGCTACGGGCGTAAAAGTAATGATCACTGAACTGGATGTAGATGTTTTACCATTGACAAAAGAAGGACAGATTATCGGGCAAGGCATGAGCGATAAACAATTTCAGTTGGAAGAATTCAAAACATTTTTAGACCCTTACCAAAAAGGATTGCCGGATGATGTACAAAAAGCATTAACCAACCGGTACAAAGAACTATTTGGTATTTTTTATGGCAGACGCGATAAAATAGCCCGTGTAACCTGCTGGGGAATACATGATGGAATGAGTTGGAAAAACGACTACCCTATTCCAAACAGAACCAATTATCCTTTATTATGGGATACAAATAAACAACCAAAGCCCGCTCTGGAAGCTGTGATGGCTATTCCATCATCGAAATAAATATTTCACCTTTTTAAAGTATTATATGGAACTGCTTGTCATTTTTTTAGCCATCTGCCTGCAACTATTCCTTACTTATAAAAAAGTGAGTCCTTTTTTATCACTGTTGATCGTTGCTATTCTATCTGGTATTTGTTTGGGCATGCAACCGGCTGAAATAATTAAATCAGTAGAGAAAGGAGCTGCAAATACTTTGGGAGGACTGGCACTAATTATTTGCCTGGGTGCTATTTTAGGAAAATTGCTTGAAACAGGTGGTGCTGCAGAAAAAATTTCGACGACCCTGATTAATGGATTTGGTGAAAAAAATATCCAGTGGGCCATTATGTTAACAGGTTTCTTTATCGGTATTCCGCTTTATTATAATGCAGGTTTTGTAATACTTGTACCATTGGTATTTTCTGTGGCACATAAAGCAAAACTCCCTTTATTATATGTGGCTATTCCAATGGCTGCCGCGCTATCTACTACCCACTGCTTTCTTCCACCCCATCCGAGTCCGGTATTTCTGGTAAATGCATTCCATGCAGACATGGGAAAAACACTGGTTTATGGAATGATTATAACGATACCTGTTGTAATAGTTGCGGGCCCTATGCTTGGAAGGTTATTGAAAAAAACGGAAGTGAATATTTCGTCGTTTCTGTTTAGTACTTCAACAGAAGAAAACAAAAAACTACCCGGCACATTGCCAAGTTTTCTGATCGGACTCCTTCCTGTTATACTTATTACGCTGGCAGTGCTGGCTCAATATTTTTTAGCAGATGGACTATTCAAAAAAGCGGTTTTGTTTATTGGCGACCCAACGATTGCCTTGCTTATTGCTGTTTTTATGGCCATCTGGTTTTTCGGTATAAAAGGCGGGAACAATATGGAAACCATCACCAAATGGTTGAATGAAGCCATTTCGGGGATTGCTGTTATCCTATTGATTATTACTGCCGGAGGTATATTCAAACAAGTATTACAAGACAGTGGTACTGATCAATACATTGCCTCATTCAGCAGTAAATGGCAAATGCCTCCCCTTATTTTTGCTTGGATCATAACGGCGATGCTCAGAATCGCCATCGGATCGGCAACGGTTGCAGGTATTACCGCTGCAAGTGTTGTAACACCATTGGTAACAGCAGGTGCAGTTTCTCCAGAGCTAATGGTACTGGCTATAGGAACCGGAAGCGTTTTTGGATCGCATATCAATGACTCCGGTTTCTGGATGTTTAAAGAATTCTTCAACCTCACCCTCAAACAAACCTTCCTATCCTGGTCCGTAATGGAAGCGATTATTTCGGTGCTGGGGATTGTGGGGGTACTGGTGTTGAATCTGGTGATATAAAGAAATAAGGAATAAGGAATAAGAAATAAGGAATAAGAAATAAGGAATAAGAAATAAGGAATGAGAAAGTAGAAGCAGCATCTCACTTTCTTATTCCTTATTTCTTATTCCTTATTCGTTATTTTCAATGTCAGTTCTTCCTCACCGCCCACTTCCAAAGTTCTTTCCAGGTAACTTTTTTACCGTACATAAGAATACCTGTTCTGTATATTTTAGCGGCGATCCAGGTGGTTCCGAAGAATCCGAGGATCAGGAATGCCATACTTAGGATTAATTGGAAAACGGTTACGCCGTCTGGGATACCGTGTGCAACCCTTGCCATCATTACAATGGGTGAAGTAAGTGGGAATAAGCTACCAAAAATTGCCAGATTACCATTTGGATTATTTACGGCCTGCATCATGATTACGATGGAGAAAATGATGGGCATCATAATAGGTAACAGAAGGCTCTGAGCATCTTGCATGTCTTCATTGGCTGCACTACCTACTGCTGCGAAAAGGGATGCATACATAAAATATCCACCGAGGAAATAAAACACAAAACAACCAATGATAAGCGGGAAGTTTATTTCACTTAATCCAGCCATAATGCCGCTTAGGGCACCCGATTGTTTAGCACTAGTAGCGGCCGCCATCATACCAGGCTGAACTGGCTGTGATTGCATTTGCTCGAATAATTGAGGGAATAATACCGGTATCAATAATTGTATACCAAATATTAATACACCCCAGATTATAAACTGTAGCAAACCGACTGCACCAATACCAACAATCTTACCCATCATCAATTGAAAAGGTTTAACGCTGCTCACAATTACTTCGGCAATGCGGCTAACTTTCTCTTCCACCACCCCGCGCATTACCATTGTTCCGTAGATAAACAGGATAATATAAATCATAAATCCGGAAACAAAACCAACGCCATAGCTGAGTCCAACTTTGGTCTGGTTTTCTGTTTTACCTGATGAACTGGCAAAAGTGATTGATTCTTTCTGGTTCTGAATACTATCCAATTGTGCCTTGGAGATATTCATAGACATCAGTCTTTTTTCCTCGAGGGCTTTACTGATACGGCTTTCAATTTTCTCGCGGGTCATCAGACCGACTGTTTTAGCAGACCTGAACTGTAGAGAATCGTTTGTATTACCGGTAATAGTGTAAGTAGCCGGAACATATAAATAGGCATCATACTCTTTTTTATCCAGTTTGGATTTAAGTATGCTGGTATCGTCTTTTACAAATTCGAAATTGATATCGCCGCCTTTCTTGCTTTCTATTACACCATTAAATACATTGGCATTATCTAATACAGCGATATTAAAATGATCGGCAGATTTAACCGAGAAGAAAATCATTGCTGCATAAAATGCAAAAATGAGTACGGGAACACCGATGGTTGTTAACAGGAATGTTTTTTTCTGTACCCTGGTTGAAAATTCCCTTCTTGCTACTAATAATATTTTATTCATGAGTTATAGCGTTAGTGGTTGATAAGTGATAAATAATCCAATGATTAATCTACCTGTTGAAATGATCTGGTACGTGCGCTACTGCCTTCTACCAAACGAATGAATATTTCATTTAATGATGGCAATATTTCATTGAATGCTTCAATGCTTGCACCCTGCTGTAAAAAATGTTTTAAAATATCATTACTTGTATATCCTTCATTAATTTTTACCACATATCCTTTAGCAGTAGTTTCTAAAAGAGAAAAAGCCGGGTTATCCGTATTTATCTGTTCGCCAGATGCTTTGATGCTAAACTTATTCTCCTTGAAACTTTGCTTGATTGCAGAAACAGTTCCATCTAATACTTTTTTGCCGAGATTCATCAGCACAATATGATCACAGATTTCTTCCACCTGTTCCATACGGTGGGTACTGAATATAATGGTAGATCCCCGCTGTGCCAGACCAAAGATTTCATCTTTAATCAGGTTAGCATTCAAAGGGTCTAATCCGCTGAATGGTTCATCGAGAATAATCAGTTTAGGCTCATGAAGCACTGTAGTTACAAACTGTAATTTCTGGCTCATCCCCTTACTAAGGTCTTCTACCTTTTTGTTCCACCATGTTTCCATTTCAAGTTTCTTGAACCAGAACTTTATTTTTTCCATGGCTTCCGCCTTACTCAATCCTTTTAATTGGGCCAGGTATAGTGCCTGCTCGCCAATTTTCATTTTTTTATACAAACCTCTTTCTTCGGGCATGTATCCGATAAGCTGTACATCATTCAAGGCATCGAATTTCTTGCCATCCAGTATAATTTCACCCATATCCGGATAAAATATACCTGTGATCATACGCAAGAGCGTGGTTTTACCCGCTCCATTCGGACCAAGAAGGCCAAATATGCTCCCTTTTTCGATGGAGAAGCTGACATCATCGACGGCTTTCTGGGTAGCATAATATTTTCTTAATGCCTGCAGTTCAAGAATCTTACTCATATTCATGTTTGGTTATGGTAATGGATACAATTTCCGGGATTGAAGGTAATAAAAGCGCTTCACCCAGGCCATTTGTAGTTCAATATGATCAAATATTACAGTTTGAGGTACTTAAAATCCTAATTTCGCTCCCATTCTACAAAAAATACTATGAAAAAAGCTGGAAAACTACTTATTCTCCCCATTTTACTTTTCGTAACGATTATTAGTTCCGGATGGGGATTCCTGGTACACAGAACCATTCACCAATTGGCTGTTTATGAATTACCGGATCCGGTGAGGTCATTTTTTTACCAGAACATGGAAAATCTGGTTTCCAATGCCCCAAGACCCGACCAAAGAAGAAACACCGATAGTACTGAAGCCACTAAGCATTTTATTGATTTTGAAATGTATGGTCCCGATGCTTCACATAAAATGCCCACAGAATGGGAAAAAGCCATACAGGTTTATTCAAAAGACAGCCTGCTGAAATATGGTTATGTACCATACCATATTATATATATGCAGGCGAAACTTACTGCAGCTTTCAAAATGAAACAAAAAGACAGTATCCTTTTCTATGCTGCTGATTTAGGACATTATATCGGAGATGCCCATGTGCCATTACATACAACCGTTAATTATGACGGACAACTCACTGACCAGAAAGGATTACATAGTTTATGGGAATCGATGATACCCGAAATTGAAATCGGAAATTATAATTTGTATACATCGCATCAGGCAACTTATCTGAAAGACCCCACTGCGGCAGTTTGGAAAGCTGTAAGGACTGGGTTTGATATGGTTCCGGAAATGCTCGCAAAAGAAAAAGAGGTTTCTGCCCATTTTACAGACGAACAAAAATATCGGGTACAAATAAGGAGAGGTAAAGAATCGAAATCATATACATCTGAATTTGCAAAAGCATATGCCGCTGCTTTAAAAACCAGTATCAATGACCGGTTATTACAGGCCTCTGAACTGATTGCCGATTTTTGGTATACCGCCTGGGTAGATGCGGGCAAACCAGATCTTAGCTCATTAGGAGGCAATTTATCATCGGCAATGCAAAAACAGTTGGATAGCGAACTCGAGTCATTCAGGAAAAATGAGCTGATCAAACAAAATTTACTGATTGCTAAAAAAGCTGCAGGAGAATAATTAACTATCTTATATTACATCACAAAAAAATGGGTGAAAAAACGGTTGTGGGAGCACAGCCGTTTTTTATTTTTAACCTTTAAATACAAACTGCAATGAGTACACATTACGGAAGCCACGTACCCTACCCCCTGGCAGAAGAAGAATTACAAGAGTATCGGGAGATTTTTGGGAAAACTCCTTACTACCGGGAAGCCATCACCTATTCCATTGGTGAAATACAGGATTACCTGGAAAGAGCCAGGTTATGCCTTATTGAACTCGGAATTGAAGACATCGAACAACAGTGCGTAACCTTTTTGCCCTGTATCAGTAAAGATGATCAGAAACTAAATGTTCTATTAGTACCATCCTATATGGCACTGAAAGCAAATGAAAATGGGATGTTTAAACACATGTTTAAGAGAAGGTTTGGACAAATGCAGGGAACTCCTGGTTTGCCCGATCCCGACAACCTCTTCAATGATGTTCCGGAAGAAGATTTGATGAATGCCTATAATACTGGAAATACTGCACCATAATTTTATAAGATGCCTATATTAAGTAATTTCATCGTAGAGCTGCTGGCATTGCTGGCGGCTCTATATAACCTGAAGCATATCAGAAATACCCGTTACTTCTATTTCATCCCATTTCTGGCTTTTACTTTATTGGGTGAATTTGGCGGATCACATTTTGCAAAATATTATGCAGACTATGTAACAGGTAATACCCATATATACCTTTGGGTAGTCGTTTTTGGATTTATATTTTTTGGCTATCAGTTTTATGAAATCTTCCAGTCTAAACTATGGAAGTGGATCACTGCAGTAGGTACTACTTTGCTGGTATTGGCCATGCTCTCCTATTTTTGCTTTTTGCCTGTTTATATACAGCTATACTTCAACACCTATGTAATAGGAGGTTTTTTCCTTTGTTGCATTTCCTGTGCATATATGTACCAACAGTTTATCGTGAGCGATGACTACGAAACAAATCTTTTTCATGTACCAGACTTCTGGTTGGTAATGGGTATTCTATTATTTTATGTTGGCAACAGCATCAGTTTCGCTTTACATTATTTTCTGAAAGGTGAACCTATTATGATCTGGGGAGTAAAAATCTATCACTTTTTCCCAAGGGTTTTAAGCGTATTTTTATACGGATTTATCACCGTAGCTATATTCTTATGGAAAAAGTATCGAGAGAAGTCCTTGTCGGCATCATAACAGCCACAATGTTCATCCTGCTATTCAGCATTGTAACTATGCTGGTGCTGGTAAATTTTTTCCGGAGAAAAAAGAAAATGTTTTACGAAAAGAAAGTAAGGGAGGTTCAGTTTCAGCAAGAGCTTTTACAAACGCAGCTTGAGATGCAGGACCATACCTTTAAAATAGTCAGCCAGGAAATACATGATAATGTAGGGCAAATATTGAGTCTTGCAAAAGTAAACCTCAATATCCTCATGATGGAAGGCCAACGTGACCCAAAAATCACCAATATAGCCGAACTCGTCGGCAAAGCCATCCGCGAACTAAGGGACCTGAGTGCAGGATACTATGCCGACCGTCTTGCTGAAGAAGGCTTAATAATCGCTATCAAACACGAATTACAACAATTAGAAAAAACCGGACTACTAACTACCTCATTTTATACCGAAACAGACCGTCTGCAGATCGATAAAAGTAAAACCATTTTCCTGTACCGTATGATTCAGGAAATCTGTAATAATATTTTAAAGCATGCCGATGCTACTAAAGTGGATGTAGCTATCATGAAAAAAGGCGACCAGATCAATTTACAAATAAAGGACAATGGAAAAGGATTCGATGAATTAAAAGAAAATTTCAAGCCTGGCATTGGGTTAAGCAGTATCAGACAAAGGGCTGAAATGATTGGCGCATCTGCACAAATTGATAGCGAATCGGGTATCGGCACCACTTTCAACCTGAATTTTAAGTTAGAAGCAGCATCATGATAAAAATAGCATTGGTTGATGATCATGTAATCCTGAGAAAAAGCTTATCGGTACTTATCGGTATGCTGCAGGATTTCAATGTGATGATGGAAGCCGGCAACGGTAAAGAATTTATTGATCAACTGAATAAAGACAATATTCCCGACATAGTGTTGATGGATATTACCATGCCGGTAATGGATGGGGTTGAAACCACCAAATGGATCAAACAAAATCATCCGAATATAAAGGTGGTAGCACTCAGCATGATTAAAAACGACCTGATCATCATACGTATGCTTAAAAATGGTGCACGTGGTTATATCCTTAAAGATTGCGAACCTGAAGAACTACGTTACGCACTTCGTGAAGTTTATGAAAAGGGATATTTCTATAATGAACTCGTTACTCCACGTATGAAAGTAAAGGAAGTAGACAAAGAAGAGCCTTTACAAAAAAGCATGATTAATGAAGGTGAATTATCTTTTCTCCGTTGGGCGTGCACTGAAAAAACTTACAAGGAAATTGCGGATGAAATGGGTGTAAGTGCCCGAACCGTAGATGGTTACCGCGATGCTCTTTTTCAAAAACTACAGGTTACCACAAGAGTAGGGCTTGCTATTTATGCTATTCGGCATGAATTAGTGACACTTTGAGTTCGTTGTTAGCAAGTAAAAGCTTCTAGCCACTAGCTGCTAGCTTCTAGCTATTTCTATATGGGGGGATTTGGCTGTAAGCTACAGGCTGCAGGCTTCAAGTTATTGCTATATGGGGTATTTAGTTGAGCGTAGGATGGAACACAGATTATCATGATTTTCAAGATCTATCATGATAAATCCTGAAAATCATGATGATCTGTGTTCTATTAATAACAGGTAGTGCATTTAAAGCAAGCAAATATTTCATTACCAGTTCATTTTAAATGATCCAATTCCAAGCCCCGTTAATTTATTCCAATTATAGCAGAAAGCCTACAACAATCACCAATCAAAGCTTGCAGCCTGCAGCCTGCAGCTTGCAGCCAAATTCCCTGACAATTCTGCTACTTTCAGCTAATCTCCAAAAAATGGGTGTTTTTCACATTGTGGGCGGAAACTGCTCATGGTAGTTTTACATCATGAAGGGGCGTTTACAGCAGTTCAATAACACTGTTAACGCAGGAGATAGCTGCCATGACCGGGGGGAATACTGGTAGCCTATCTCTTTCCTGAGTTTTCAGTTTTTAATAGGATTACAAGGACAATGAAAGGGGGATAATTCTTTATCCCCTTTTCGCTATGATGGTATCTGCAACCCTTTCCCCATCCATTGCAGCGCTGACGATACCGCCTGCATAACCAGCGCCTTCACCACATGGATATAAATTATTGAACTGAGGATGTGCCAGTGATACCGCATCTCTTGGTATACGAACCGGCGAAGATGTTCTGCTTTCTGTAGCTACAACCAGGGCTTCATTGGTATAATAACCACGCATCTTATTGCCGAATGCTTTAAATCCACCCTGTAAACTGCTATGTATAAAATCAGGCAGCACAGCACCTAACTGATAGGAAACAACACCGGGCAGATAACTACACTCAGGTAAATTTGTAGAATATTTATTGTTACAAAAATCTACCATTTTTTGTGCAGGTGCAACAAAACCACCCCCACCCGATTGAAAAGCTGTTTGCTCAACCACAGACTGAAAATGCATCAGTAATAAAGCATCTTCTTTCCAGGTCCCATCTTTGCTATTAGAGTAAACAGCATCAAGCAAATTTTTATTTCTTTCAAAAAAACGAACCGCATCGGCTTGTTCAACCTGTACCACCATCCCACTATTGGCAAACGGATTATTTCTTTTACTTGGGCTCCATCCATTTACAACCAGTTCGCCAGGGTTGGTAGCAGCGGGGGCTATAATACCTCCCGGACACATACAGAAACTAAACACACCCCGGTTATTTACCTGTTCAACCAGTCCATAAGCCGCAGGCGGTAAATCGCCATCTCTGATAACACAGTGGTATTGTATCGAATCTATCAACTGCTGGGGATGTTCGATTCTCACGCCCAGCGCAAACGGCTTTGCTTCGATTTTAATCCCCCTGTTTTTTAGCAGGAAAAAAATATCCCTTGCCGAGTGACCCGTTGCAAGAATTACATCATCAGCTAACAATTCATCACCATCTGCCGTTATCACCCCTTTCAGGGTTGATCCTGCAATCAGCAGGTCCGTTACTTTCTTTTCAAACAAAAATATTCCCCCGCTATTGCGTATCTGCTCACGCATGGCGGTGATGATATGTGGGAGTTTATTAGTTCCAATATGTGGATGCGCATCAAAGAGTACAGACTCTGATGCACCGAATTGATACAATAATTGAAGAATACGATTGATATCACCCCTTTTGGTACTCCTGGTATAAAGTTTTCCATCGCTATAAGTACCTGCACCTCCTTCCCCAAAACAATAATTGCTCTCTGGATTAACTATTCCCTCTTTATTCAATTGAGCAAGATCCCGTCTGCGGGCCCGAACATCTTTTCCTCTTTCGAGTAATATGGGACGAATTCCTTTCTCGATTAAGCGCAATGCAGCAAATAATCCTGCCGGACCAGCACCAACAATAATGACGCTTTTCGTAGCATTGCCTGTATCCTGAAATTGAATGGAGTTGATTGCCCGGTTAGAAAAAGGTTCATCAATAAAAGCCTGTACAGTTATATTAATCCATACTTGTTGCCGGCTTCGTGCATCGATAGACCTTTTCAATAAATGAAAGCCAGAAATAGCTTCCGTTTTCACACCACTTGCACCAGCGATATAAGATCGAATAATTTTTTCATCAGCCGCTTCCGCAGGCTTTAGTTTGAGTGATAATTGTTTTTGCATACTGTTAGGTATTTAGCCTAAAAAGTTATTTGAAGTCCGGGAGTCGGGGGTCGGAAAGTCCGGGAGATGATTATTTTTATGTAAGCCACTATTCTAACGAATCATCTTCCGGTCTCTCAGACTTTCGGACTTCGGACTTCCAGAATTTTAGTCCGGGAGTCGGGGGTCGGAAAGTCCGGGAGATGATGGTTTTTATGTAAGCAACTTTTCTAACGAATCACCTTCCGGTCTCTCGGACTTTCGGACTTCGGACTTCCAGAATTTTAGTCCGAGAGTCGGGGGTCGGAAAGTCCGGGAGATGATGGTTTTGGTGTAAGCCACTATTCTAACGAATGATCTTCCGGTCTCACGGACTTCCGGACTTTCCGACTCCACTCAAAACGGCAAATCATCCACCACATCCGCCGGAGGAGGCATATCATTATAGGCATTTCCGGAGCCTGCGTCTTGTTGTCCGAGTTTAATGGCTTCCATACGCCATGCATCCAGGTTGGTGATATAATTCTCGCGTCCGTCCTTTACCCATTTAGATCCTTTGATATTGAACTGAACTTTTACCTCATCTCCAATATTAAAACGATCGGGCATAGCTGTCTTATCCTGAACGCATTGAAACTTTACATAATTGGTAATAACTCTACCGCCAATATCTTCTGATTTTTCCAGCACAAATTCTCTTGTTTTGAAGGTTTCACTTCTCTGAACGATATCAAATTTGGCGACTAGTTTTCCGGTAATTTCGTAAGACATTCATTTATAATTTAATGGCCGTAAAAGTAGCATTAAAATTTGCTTTTAAGTGAAAAAATGCTGGGAGGCTATGAATTATATTGTACCTTCCGAAACTAACCTTTAACTGCTATGTACAGGAGAAAATACCTCTTCTATTCTATTGTCTTTTTGCTAAGCTCCTGCTCCAGTTTCTACCAACCTACATCGCTACAATACACACAATATCGTATTCAACCAGACCTGAAAAAAGATTCATCTATGGTTGCATTAATCTCACCTTATGCAAAAGAGTTTAATGTAACGATGAATAAGGTAATTGGCACCAGCGCAAATCAATACGATAGAAACAGACCTGAATGTGAGATAGGAAATTTTCTTGCGGATGCCTATAAAGCAATGGCAGAAAAAAATTTCAATCGTAAAATAGATGCCGGGTTTATGAATGCAGGTGGTATACGATCTTATTTTTCAAAAGGTAATATCACCGTAGGAAAAGTATTTGAAATAATGCCCTTCGATAATATGCTTGTTTTACAGGAACTGAAAGGAACTGTTTTACAGGCTTACCTCGATAAAATGGCTGAAGACGGTGGCTGGCCGGTTTCAAAAGGTGTTCAGATGGTTATTCGCAATAAAAAAGCCACACAGGTAATGATCAATGGCAAGCCATTAGATCCGAATGCTGTTTATGTAGTTGCCCATTCCGATTATATCGCAAATGGAGGAGAAGATTGTACGATGTTAAAACCCATCCCTCAAATAAACCGCGGGTATTTGATGAGGGATGCGATTATAGATTATATCACAGAATTAACAGGTAAAGGACTAACAGTAAACCCTGTACTTGAAAACAGAGTAACAAATGGCCGGTAATAGACGAAAATTTATCAAAGAAACTGGAGCCGCAATACTGGCTTCTTCCCTATTTGCACCTGGCGATCTGGCTGCAATGGCAGATCCGGTAAAAAAGCTGACCATTTTACACACTAATGATGTGCACAGCCGTATTGACCCCTTCCCGATGGATGGGAGCCGCAACCAGGGACTCGGAGGCGTTGCGGCGAGGGCAGCCCTGATTAAAAAAATAAGGGAGGAAGATGAGCATGTATTACTGTTGGATGCAGGGGATATTTTTCAGGGTACCCCTTATTTCAATATTTATAAGGGAGAACTTGAGATAAAAGCCATGGCGGCCATGCAATATGATGCATCTACCATGGGGAATCATGATTTTGACCTGGGATTGGAAAATTTTGCTACCCAGCTAAAACATGCTTCTTTCCCCATATTGATGTCGAACTACGATTTTTCCGGAACACCCATGGAAGGCAAAACATTGCCTTACAAGATTATTAAGAAAGGTGGACTTGAAATCGGTCTGTTTGGAATAGGTATTGAATTAAAAGGATTGGTACCGGATAACCTGTATGGTAAAACTGTATACCAGGATCCGATCGTTGCGGCCAATAATACAGCGGAATTATTGCATAAAAAAGGATGTGATCTGGTTATCTGTTTGTCGCACCTGGGCGACAGATATACCGATAATAAGGTAAGTGATGAAGTATTGGCAAAAGAAAGTTTCGACATCGATCTGATTATTGGCGGACATACACATCGCTTTTTTGAAGAGCCCAGGAAGTATACGAATAAGAAAGGCGGTGATGTACTGGTAAATCAGGTGGGTTTTGGCGGGATTCAGCTTGGCAGATTGGAGTATCATTTTTCTCGTTTCGGGAAAAAAAATCTCGCAAAATCCCATACTGTGGTTGTAGGGAAAAAAACAAGTGAATAAAAAATTTTTTTTTCAACATAAAGTCTACATATTCGCACCCCTGTATCTGTTTTTTTTCAACATTTCCACATGTGGGAAAAATAAGATAACTTGAAGGCTAAGCGAATACGTTAACTCATTATAAAATTGTTCATTTTTTGTATGGCTAAAAATGCTGAATCAGTCTGGAGCAATTGTTTGAAGATCATCAAAGACATTGTAGAATGGCAACATTTTAAAACATGGTTTGAACCGATTAATCCTGTAGAGCTGAAAGGAAACGTTTTAATGATTCAGGTGCCCAGTCAATTCTTTTATGAATACCTGGAGGAGCATTATGTAAACCTGCTTGCAAAAACACTTAAGCGTGAATTAGGTAAGGATGCAAGACTCGAATACCGGATCATGGTTGATAGCGGAAACACCAATGGAAGAAGTGGTTCTATGGATGTGCCTGCGAGCAACATGAAAACATACAACAATAATGAAATGAATTTTCCGCTGGTTATTGATAACCCGGTAAAAAATCCATTCGTTATTCCTGGTTTGAAAAAAATGCAGATCGATCCGCAATTGAATCACATGTACACATTTGATTCTTTTATTGAGGGCGATTGTAACAGGGTTGCACGCAGAGCAGGTAAAACCGTAGCAGAAAAACCAGGTGCTAATTCCTTTAACCCATTGGTTATATATGGTGGTGTTGGTCTTGGTAAGACCCACCTGGCCCAAGCCATTGGTAATGAGGTAAAAAGAACCCATCCTGGTAAAGTGGTTTTATACGTAAGCAGTGAAAAATTCATCAACCAGTTCCAGGATCATAGCCGTAATAATGCGATTAACGACTTTATCCATTTTTACCAGTTGATAGATGTACTGATCATTGATGATGTACAGTTTTTCAGCAGGGCGGAAAAAAGTCAGGATGCATTTTTTGCCATCTTCAACCACCTTCACCAGAGTGGTAAACAATTGGTACTAACATCTGATAAACCTCCTAAGGACCTTGATGGTATGCAGGAACGTTTATTAAGTCGTTTCCGCTGGGGCTTAAGTGCCGATTTACAGGTACCTGACTATGAAACACGTATTGAGATCCTCGAGCGCAAAATGAAGAATGATGGTCTTGATATGCCCAAAGAAGTAGTTAAATATGTTGCCTACAATATCAATACTAATGTAAGGGAATTGGAAGGTGCACTTATTTCATTGCTGGCACAGTCGTCATTGAATAAAAAAGATATTGATGTAGAACTGGCCAAGAAGGTATTGCGCAATTTTGTAAAAACAAGCAGTAAGGAAATCACTATCGACGCGATCCAGAAAATGGTTTGTGAATATTTCGATGTGCCTTACGACAAATTATTACAGAAAACCCGTAAACGTGAGATAGTACAGGCCCGCCAGATAACGATGTATCTGGCAAAGGCATTTACCAAAAATTCACTGAAAACCATCGGAGAGCATTTTGGCGGACGTGACCACACCACTGTAATTCACTCCTGTCAAACAGTAAAAGACCTGATGGATACCGATTCTATCTTCAGGGAAAACGTGATGGAACTGACCCAGAAAGTGCAATTAGCAGCGATGTAGAAACATTCAAAGCGATTTTGAAAGAAATATTTTTAAAACCCGGTATTTACCGGGTTTTATTTTTTGGCAGATAAGTTTTACCTACCTATTTTTGCAGCCCTCTCTGAAAAGAAAGGATAGGCTTTTAAACAGCCCGGTGAGGTGGATGAGTGGCTGAAATCAGTAGTTTGCTAAACTGCCGTACGGGTTAAACTGTACCGCGGGTTCGAATCCCGCCCTCACCGCACTTGTCCACCGAAGCTTTAGCGTAGGTGGCCCATCTTCGCCAAGGCTTCGATGGGTGAGGAATAAAAGCAAACAGAACCCATCTTCGCCAAGGCTTCGATGGGTGAATCGGGAAGTGGCGCAGGCCGGTAGCGCACCTGGTTTGGGACCAGGGGGTCGCAGGTTCGAATCCT
>NZ_CAMLMJ010000028.1 GCF_946481145.1 uncultured Sediminibacterium sp. | reverse complement strand
GTCAGATGTCAGATGTCAGATGTCAGATGTCAGATGTCAGATGTCAGATGTCAGATGTCAGACATATTTGGGTTGGCAAGTTAATTTCTTTTTCAGAATAATTAATGCTTTTCCTACCCCTATTATAAAATCTGACATCTGCCATCTGACATCAAACATTATTCTTCCACCCTGATTTTCATTCCACCCGAATTAGCTGTAAACTCCGGGGCATACATGCATTGGATGCTGGCATTTCCTGTGGTGAATATGCCGGTATGGGTGATGAATACAGGGTAGTCAAAAACATAAGTGCCTTTGTACAGATTACTGATAAAGAAATTGGTGCTGGCATCTTTGGTGCTTTCGTAGTAACCAAGTCCACCCTGCCATTTGTAACCACTCAGTACATTTACCGGCTCCATACTTGCTGCACGGGTATCTTTCAGGTGCAGGTATTCCATGTCGCGGTCAGTTTTTAGTATGAGGCGAATCACTACTTTGTCACCAGGTTTCAGGGCATCATTTTCTTTCACCGGATCAAGTGTTTTTCCCTTGTCACTATTGCGTTCAACAAATAATTGTTTGGTGATTGATAACGGAGTTGCAGAACGGGTAATCTTATCCATGTCTTCAAAATACTGCCAGTACACACTACCCCAGGATGGTCCCTGTGCCTGACTATTGCCCTTGGTTTGAACGGTTACTTTTATATTTCCCATTTCCGGTTTTACCAATCTTCCTTCAATTCTTTGCTCGAAATATCCTGTGCCGGCTTCTGTTGTTTTATTTTGATTTGAATAGCTGGTATTTCCTAACTGTATGTTTACATATTTATCCGCGTATAATAAATCAGAACCCGTCATTAATAAGGCATAACAGGCTTCGGCCGTGGCTATGGTGGTATTCCAATGATTGGTTTGTTTATTCAGTAGTAACCAGTTACGGGCCTGGTCGATCGATTTATTACCATCCGACATTGGCTGTCCCTGTTGCAGTTCCTGTAAGAACTGAATCATGGTTGCCTGGTGCTCAATAGGCGTCTGATACCAGGAGTAAGTATACCTTTCTTTCCAGTACAGAGAAGCTTTACCTTTTTCCTGAACAGCATTTTCAAGTATGGCATTACGGATGTTTACATTCACATAGCGAATTTCATTGTTCCTGTAATAAACCAGTCCAAGCAAAGCTCTGTTATAAATCGACTGGCGCTGAATTTGAAACTTACCCCTGTCGTAGAAAAATTGATAAGCCTCATTGTTTTTTGGTGGAGCGATGTCTCGGAAGAAACTACGCATATAGAGGTATTGGATATGCAGGTTTGAAATGAGTGTTTGCGTGGTATCCAGTTTTGATTTTTTCCAGTACTGGTAATCGGTGTTAATGGTTGCATCAAGAAACTTCACAGCTTTTTCAATTATTGGTTTCAGTTGAATAGCGATGTCTGGTGTAAGCGCACCGATTCGTTTTAATTTACCAAGTCCTGTAACCACATAATTAGTCATATATCGATCGCCTGATCCACCTTTGAACCAACTGAAACTGCCGTCTGTTGATTGCATATCCAGCAGTTTTTTAATCAACTGGCTGGTCTGTTCATTTAAACGGAATACATCGAATAAACGAGCGATGTTTTGCTGTTGTTCAGTTTCACTTTGGGCAGCAAATACCCATGGAGTTTCTTCCAGCATAATCTGTTTGAGCGATTCATTTAACTGGAGCTTGCTTTTTGCTGTTGCTGTGTCTTTGCGCCATGCTTCAAATACCTTTTTAATTTTGGGATCTCTGTTAACGATATAATTGCCCAGTGTGTTTGCATAGAAGCGATTGAAGGTTTGTTCAACACATTCATAAGGGTATTCCATCAGATAAGGTAGGGCGCGTATGGCTTCCCAAATAGGATTCGATGTATACTGAATAGCAATGGCTTCATGGGTAAGACTTGGACTATTAGCTTTTGCCAGTTTTTCAAAATAGAATGATTGAGTGGTGTCATTGGTTATTAAGATTGGCAAGCTTTCAGTAACCAATTGGCGATTGGTTAATACGGGCAGCATATTTTCTTCCCCATCACTATAGTTCTCTGCTCTCGCGGTAATGCGCCAGCTCAGCGTTTTGTTGAAGCTAAAAGGCACCTGAAAAGGAAATTTGATGGTAGTGCTTTGTCCTGCGCCGGCTGTAAAATATTGCACAGGGAATACATTCTGAAACCATCCGTCAACAGGGTTGCCCGTAGCGGCATCTATCAGTTCCAGTGTTGCCTGGCCCGATAATTCTTTTTCACTTAGGTTCGACAGTTTTGCACTGAACTCCAACTGGTCGCCTTCTCTTACAAAGCGAGGGGCATTGGCTTGTATCATCACTGTTTTTTGTGAAGTAACATAGCTGTTTGTAGTTCCGAATGCCAGTTCTTTTGTATGTGCCAGACTCATCCATTTCCATTTGGTGAGGGCATCAGGCATAGTAAAACTAAATTTATAAGTACCCGAAGAATCGGCATACAGGTGCGGGAAGAAGAAGGCCGTTTCATTAAAATTTTTGCGGATGGTTATTGGAGCTAGCTCATCTGCTGTCGTAATCACAATGGCTCCATTGGCTCCGGCTGGTCCATACAATGCAGTTGCGGCTTCAGGACTTAATGTACTTGTCTGTAAAATTTTCTCCGGTGAAATCTGGGGAATTTCGCTAACAGGTTTTCCGTTAACAACATAAAGCACATTTAAGTCATTAGTCTTTGCTAAACTGCTAATTCCACGTATTTGCACACCGGAAGCTCTGCCGGCTAATACTGTTTCATATAATGGAGCAGGTGGGGGAGCATTAGTATCATTTCGAAAGCTTGCGGCTGCTGTAGAGCCTGCAATGGCCTTGCTCGATACCATATTGTATGAGTACCGGGCTGTTAACATCTGGTCAACATACTTCACCAGTTTATCTGAAATAACCGGTTTTCTCAATGTAATCCAGTTCCTGATATTTTCTTCCAGAAAATCATTGTAATGTTCTGCCAGCCGGTCAATGGTTGTATAGCTTGGAGGTAAATAATTCCATGACGGAGTATAATTCTCAGAAGCGCCAACCTGAATAAAGTTTCTTCCGGAAGAAAAAGTATTATTGAAATAATTGTTCTGCCAGATGCCAGGTGAAGTCAGTTGATATGGCTTAAACTGGTCGAGCGATGCATCATACATGGTTGTCAATAACTCGGCGGCAACTTTGTTGTTATCTGAACCTTTAACCTCAACCGTCCATGTTTCTTCGCTTCCTGGTTCTGTTTTGTTTCTAAAACTACTGTATCGAACTTCCAGCGATTTATTCGTCCAGGGCACTTCAATAGTTGTCTGGGTTATATACACACGGTTATGTAATACATAGGCTTCAGCAACTGCGAAGCCTCCTCTGTCTTTTTCAACAGGAATAAATTGGTTATTGGCAAAACCTGCTTTCCTGTTCTGATAGCCTATTAAAACAGGCTGATTTTTTCTTTCTGTTTTTTGTATTACATATACTTCATTAGCCGATGTGCCTACAGTATAAGCTGCAGTATCACCTGGAACCGCGGTTGTTTTTTCCAAATGAATTAACTGATAGCTTAGGTGTGGTATTTGATTTGAAGCAAGGTTCATTATACTCATATATTGAACTGCTTTTACCGTTTTGCCATCTTTATCTTTGGTCGTTGCTTCAATTTTATATTCTCCGGCTGGTAATGCCTGTTTTAGCATAAGGCCTGCGCTGTTCCCGGTATTGATGGATTCCTCTGACACTAATGACGCAATTGGCCAGGTAGTTATTTCGGTTTCAGCAGCATATTCATCGTGAGGAAAGAGGCGTAAAAATTCCTGTTCTGTCATCAAAAACTGATCAGGTTTTTCCCATAACCTTTTTCTGACCAGTCTCTCAGGTGTTTTTAATGAAAATATTTGTACCTGTACGTTTGCGGGATCAGCTTCGCCGCTTAGGTTGGTGGTTTTAATACCAATTTGTTTGAGGTCTTTGCTGTCGGCTAAACGCGGGGAGTTGATGTCTAACTGCAATGATTGGTAACCCATTGTAATATCTGTATTCGCAGTTCTGGTCTCACCATTACCATCAGTAACGGTAGCCGACACGGAAAATGTAAACTGGGTGTTGGTGTTTTCATCTTCGTTTATGTCATCAGCATTAGCCTTAAAATGAACCTTGAAATTACCCGAAGCATCTGTAGTTAATGTTCCATTTGCAATTTCTCTTTTGTCATCACCTCTTGAAGGACCTCTCCGGTACCAGGGGTAAAATCTTCTGGTAAAACGGGTTATGCTGTAACGAACTTTTGCACCATCGATATTATTGCCCGCAAATGCCTTTGCATTACCTGTAAGTGTAATACTGTCGTTTAGCCGGTAACTGCCTTTTACTTTTTCAAAGTTTACCGAGTAAGTAGGGCGCTTATATTCTTCTACTGAAAAATAAGTGTAGCCATTTGGTATGCCGGTTGTATACAATCCAAAGCTACCTGTTAATGTTTTTGCAGGTAGTTTGAAACTGCCGCTGAATGATCCGTATTCATTTAAAACAAAACGTATGGAATCCAGTTTTTTTCTGTTAACATCACGCAGAATAACCCAGCCTGAATCTTTTGTAAGTACTTTACTATTACGTGTTTCATACGACTTTGTAACGCCAATACCTTTGAAGTATACGGTTTGTCCGGGGCGGTAGATAGACCTGTCGGTAAAAAAGAAAATCCGTCTTGCATCTTTTTCAAAACGTATCATTTCTTCTGTATTAGGGTCTATCACCACATCATCATTTGAAGCTGACGTGAAATATTCATATTCTCCGCTATTGAATTTTAACTGGTCATTCTTTGTTTCAAAATGGTACCTGAAATACCCACTGTTGTATTTTTCAACAAAACTGAAATGTCCGTTTTTATCCGTAAGTATTTTTAGTGCAGTTTTGAAATCGTATCTGCGTTTTACTCCATCATAGAATTGTTGTTGAACGGTTACGCTTACATTAGCCAAAGGCTTTCCTGTTTCTCGGTGCACAACAAAAAAATCGCTACCATTTTTTATATAGCTGATATTAGACACCATTACTGGGAGGTATCTGAGTTTACTCAGGCTATCGTTGAAGAATGGGTCATTAGAGCAAAGAATAGCATAATTGCCTGCTGCTAATCCGGGCAATGCTATTTCTGTACTGTGTAACTGATGATCATTAGTTTTGGGTAATGCGAAGGATAGTGTTTTAAAAATTTTATGCTTTACTATTTTTTTCCAAAACCCGTTTTCCCAAACACGGTCCATATTATTGAATGTATCATCAATACGGAGTATACGGATATATACACTATCCATATTCCGGTAATCAAGTTTTGCCCTGAAGGGTAGTTGTACACTATTTACCTGTTCGGCAGTAAGACTCATTTGCACCTGCTGAATCTGGGCCAATTGGTTATTCATAAGTTTTACGCCATAAACACTGTCGTTATACTGATGAATAACAGACGCTATTATTTGTTTCGCCCTGATATATTCAAAACGATTGGTGGTATCGCCCGATGCTGAGTAATTATATGCTTTGTTTATATGAATCTGAGCAACCTGCGACCAGATTTCTGCCGTTGCATTATTAGCAGGGTACTGCTCTGCCAGCCATCGGTAATTTTTTTCGCGAAGCATTTCCTGTTTATCAATCTGGCTATTCAGACTAACCCAGTTTAATCTTTGCAGATCCAGGAATATAAGTAGGCTTTTATCTGCATCCTGTATATGGTGCTTGAGTATTTGCTGGTAGAGTCTGAGGGTAATCCATACACCCGAGCTACTGTCGGTAGTAGTAAATGAATGTTGAATGAATTCGGGTAAAATAGCGAGCGCCTTTACATCTTTTAGAGTAAACCTATTAATAGGATTGATCTGATACAGGTCCGACAGCTTGAAAAACTCCATCGATTCATTTATCGCAAGATCATAGATGCTGGTGTTGGGAAATCTTTTAGTACCTCTTTTCAGAACAGCATCATAAGAGCTGATCGATACTCTTTTTAGTAAAGCATCCTGTTCAAGTACGGTGAAATATAATTTCGAAATAAACTGGTAAAAATTATCCAGTGACCAGGTGTCAATAGTTAACTGTTGATCATTTTCAACAGGGGTTCTGTCTAATATCTGGTAGCGTTTTTGTGAAAAATAGGATGCGGTTTTTTTAGCCAGTAATAGCTGAAGTACTGCTTTTGCAACCGGGTCTTTTGCAGTTTCAATTTCTTTTGTTAGCGCAGCTACTGCATCTTTGGTTGTTTTCTCTGTTGCACTGTTTTCAAGAGAGTACCGGTAAATAAGACATTTAATCTGTTGCGCCGGTAATTGTTGTTGAACGGCCTTTGTATATAGTGCATTTACCTTTTCTAACGCAGTTTTGGGAAGTCCTCTTTCCAGGATCAGGGTATCGATGGAGAACCACTCATTTAAAAAACTAGTATCGGTTTGTTGAGCCTGGGTTTTAAGGATAAAAGAACAGCTCAGTAAAAGGAGTAACAAACTTGATCGCATGCAATGGAATTTGGTCGAAAAATACGTTCTATTTATAGGAGATGCAAACATCATTCATATTCATAGCTAAAGTATTGGATTAACAAAAGTTTAGCCGAAAAAACGAAAGCTTGTGACTTTCGCCACAAGCTTTACCCCCAATTTGTAATTGTTTGAATACTCCTTTGAGTTTCTATAACAAGTGCAAGTTGCAAACTTGTTTCCAATCGACCTATACCGTTTAGTTGGTATTTTATTTGGTAATGATTAAATAATAAGAAATATGAAATAAGGAATAAGGAATAAGAAAGGGTGGGGGAAACTTATTAATGTCCAAATCAATCTGCTATTAGCTAATGGACTATGGACCAATAGCGTTATGTTAAATTTCGCGTGACTGCAATGCATAAAAAAGCCTGCTTGTAGGCAGGCTTTCTAAGCTATAAAGTTACGACTTTTATTTTTTTAGGGCGGCGGCCATGGTTATGCCGATATCTGCTGGACTGGCCACTACATCAATGCCACATTCAGCCATGATTTTCATTTTTGCTGCTGCGGTATCATCGGCACCACCGATGATTGCACCTGCATGACCCATACGACGGCCTGGAGGGGCAGTTTGACCTGCGATAAAACCAACAACAGGTTTTGTTTTATTGTCTTTGATCCAACGAGCAGCATCCGCTTCCATGCTACCACCGATTTCACCAATCATAATGATACCATCAGTTTCAGGATCATTCATCAAAAGTTCAACGGCTTCTTTGGTTGGGGTGCCGATAATTGGGTCACCACCAATACCAATAGCTGTGCTTATGCCTAAACCAGCTCTAACAACCTGGTCGGCCGCTTCATAAGTGAGGGTACCACTTTTTGAAACGATACCAATACGTCCTGGTTTGAAGATAAAACCTGGCATAATACCTACTTTGGCTTCTCCAGCAGTGATAACACCAGGGCAGTTAGGTCCGATCAGGCGGGTAGGTTTACCCAGCATATAATTTTTTACCCTTACCATATCCTGAACAGGAATACCTTCTGTAATACAAACAATCAGGCCAATTCCTGCATCCGTAGCTTCCATAATTGCATCGGCTGCAAAAGCAGGCGGTACAAAGATGATACTTACATCAGCACCTGCTGTTTTTACTGCATCTGCTACTGTATTGAAAACAGGACGATCGAGATGTGTGCTTCCGCCCTTACCAGGTGTTACACCACCAACCACATTGGTGCCGTATTCAATCATCTGCGTAGCGTGGAAAGTACCTTCTGTTCCGGTAAAGCCCTGAACAATAATCTTTGAGTTTTTATTCACTAATACTGCCATGGTAATGGATTCTTGTATGTTGAAATTTGGCGCAAAAATAGGAGAAAATGAACGGATGTTGCCTATTGAAGCAAAGTTTGTTCATTCTATTTCTATATTACCGCCCAGATGAATAGAAAGAAGAGTATTCAAAATTAAGGCTGGCCCAATAGCTTTGCCAGTCTGCATCCGGGTTTTCACTTAATCTTTCCATATAAACGGTGCTTACCATAAATGGACCAGAATAGCGTTTAGCACTGATTATTCCCCGGTTATTGGTGCGGTATTCCGTCATTTTTTTTATTCCCTGCTCATCTTTGTACCATATTTTAACCAGTTGATTTGCCAGCGTTTTTCCTTTAAAAAGCACTTTGAATCGTACCGTTAGTAAATTACCCCTTGGCTCAATTCCGGGTGGAGTATAAGGATTTTCAAAAGGGATTATGTCAAGTGGTAATTCGCAGGGTTTTGTACAGGCATCGGTTAAGGTTGACCCTACCTGAATAATGGTTTTTACAGATCGTTGATAAAATTCCCTCCCTTTTTTTCCCGTTTCCCCGTATTTAGAGCGGTAGGCAATTGCAGATTCCAGTCCATCTTCTTTTAAATAATCAGTAAACTTTTCTGCATCTAACTCAATTTTTGAATTGGTGCTATTGAAAATAATCATGTGGGTACCTGCCATTTGCAATGGAATCCTGGCAGAATCGCCTTTTTGCATAGACAAACGGTCGGATAGGTCTGCTTTACTACCATCGGGGAGATAATGGGTAAATTGTTTTATCCGCTCTTTATTTCCACCCCAGTTGTCACCCGTAAAGTTTTCACCTACCCGAAATCGGATCAATGCAATATCACGGATATTATAAAAGTATTTATCTGGAGCCAACCAGAATTCATGGGCAGAGAGCAGCGAAATTGCCAGGATAAAAAAGGCAGATAATACCAGTTTTTTCATGCTAGCAAGATAATCAATCGAAAGGGGAAAGAATGATGGATACGGTATTCTCTTGAAGGGGATGCCACTGAAAGCACTGTATACACAGAAGCATTATGGGTACTTAAATGACGAAAAATCTGAGATCTGCCATCTGACATCCCCAAATCTCCCCCAATTCCCTACTTTTGCGCCAGAAACAAAAGTTTATATGGCAACTACATCAGACATCAGCCGCGGCATGATTTTAAAGCTCGACGGCAGTTTATATTCAGTGGTAGAGTTTGGCGAAAACAAAACCGCACGTGCAGCAGCCAAAGTTTGGGCTAAGCTGAAAGGGGTGGACAATAAGCGTTCCATCGAAAAAACCTGGAACAGTGGTGAAACCATTTTTCCGGTACGGGTGGAGAAAAAAGCCTTTCAATACCTCTATAAAGACGAGAGCGGCTTTAACCTGATGAACAATGAAACCTTTGAGCAGATTGCATTGGCAGAAGAAATGATTGATGCTCCACAGTTCCTGAAAGATGGTTCTGAAGTGTTTGTTTTCATTAATACTGAAACCGATCAGCCAATTGGTGCTGAATTACCTGAAAAAATCGTGGTAAAAATCACCTATTGCGAGCCGGGTTTACGTGGTGATACCGCTACCCGTGCCCTGAAAGCCGCAACAGTAGAAACCGGAGCAACCGTAATGGTACCCCTTTTCGTTGAAGACGGTGAACTGATCCGCGTAAATACTAAAACCGGAGATTACGTTGAACGCGTAAAGGAATAATTTGATATAATTAGAGTAAAAGGCACTTTTGGTGCCTTTTTTTGTGAATGGTCAACTGTGAATGGTCAATGGTGAATTGTGAATAGGGGGGGCTGTGGTCGTATAGCTGACTAATGATTATTCAATGTTCATGAGCAATCCCATTGACAATAATAATTGACCATTCACAATTGACCATTCACATGCATAGCGCAATGCCAAAAAAGATCAAAAAATCCCTGTTTTTACCAAAAAAAGGCTATTTTGCCCCCCAATTTGACTAAAACTAACCGATTTTACCCCAAAAATTGCCATTATGGACTTAAAGCAAATTCACGAGTTAATCAAGATCATCAATAAGAGTAATATTGGTGAAATCAGTATAGAAGACAAAGATGGTAAGGTTACAATCAAACAAAAAGAAGAAGCCCCTGTGACCGTTGCAGCGCCTGCTGCACAGGTTTATCATACAGCACCGGCTCCTGTTGCCGCACCTCAGCCAGCAGCTGCTCCTGCAGCACCAGCGGCACCAGCACCAAAGGCAGATAACCTGATCACCATAAAAAGCCCGATGATCGGAACATTCTATCGTCGCGCCTCACCAGATAAACCAGTTCTGGCCGATGTAGGAACAGAGATATCTGCAGGAAAAGTGGTTTGTATCATCGAAGCCATGAAGCTTTTCAATGAAATTGAAAGTGAAGTAAGCGGCACAATCGTAAAAGTACTGGTAGATGATGCCAGTCCGGTTGAATACGATCAGCCGTTGTTCTTAGTAGAACCTAAATAATTTGAAAATGGCACAATTTGAAAATTTGAAAATGGGGTTGCTCCATTTTTGAGTTTTTAAATTTATCTGTTTGCCATCATTTTCAAATTTCCAAATTCTCAAATTTTCAAATTAATTCAATGTTCAAGAAAATATTGATTGCCAACAGGGGAGAGATCGCATTGCGCGTTATTCGCACCTGTCGTGAGATGGGCATTAAAACGGTAGCCGTATACTCTACTGCAGATAAAGATAGTTTGCATGTGAAATTTGCAGATGAAGCAGTTTGTATTGGCAAACCCCAGAGTGTAGATTCTTACCTGAATATCCCACATATTATGGCCGCAGCGGAAATTACCAATGCAGATGCTATTCATCCGGGATATGGGTTTCTGGCAGAGAATGCACGATTCTCTCAGATTTGTGCCGACCATGGTATTAAATTCATTGGACCTACTCCCGAGATGATTAATAAAATGGGAGATAAGATCACCGCAAAGGATACCATGATCAAAGCTGGCGTTCCAGTTGTACCAGGTGGTGAGGGTTTATTGGAAAGTGTGGAAGAAGCAAAAAAGCTTGCAAAAGAAATCGGCTATCCTGTTATTCTGAAAGCAACAGCCGGTGGTGGTGGTAAAGGTATGCGTGTGGTAATGGAAGAAAGTGAAATTGAAAAAGCATATACCACCGCACGTACCGAAGCAGCCGCTGCATTTAAGAATGATGGAGTTTATATGGAGAAATTCGTGGAAGAACCACGACATATTGAAATTCAGGTAGCCGGCGACCAGTATGGTACCGTTTGCCACATGAGTGAGCGCGACTGTTCTATTCAACGCCGCCACCAGAAACTGGTAGAGGAATCACCATCACCTTTTATGACACCAGAGCTTCGTAAAAAAATGGGTGAAGCTGCCTGTAAAGCTGCTGCAGCCATTAATTATGAAAGTGTAGGTACCATAGAATTCCTGGTAGACAAACACCGCAATTTCTATTTCATGGAAATGAATACACGTATCCAGGTAGAACATTGTGTAACTGAAGAAGTAATCAACTTCGACCTCATCAAAGAACAAATTAAAATAGCGATGGGTGAGAAGATCAGTGGACGTAATTACGAACCTCAGATGCATGCGATCGAATGTCGTATTAATGCAGAAGATCCATACAATGATTTCAGACCTTCACCTGGTAAGATAACGGTGTTACATACACCTGGTGGACATGGAGTTCGCGTTGATAGTCATGTGTATGCCGGGTATGTTATTCCTCCTTATTATGATTCTATGATTGGTAAGTTAATTACCATTGCACAAACACGCGAAGAAGCAATTGATACCATGTATCGTGCATTAAGCGAGTATGTGATTGAAGGTGTAAAAACAACCATTCCATTCCATTTACAACTGATGCAGAATGAAGACTTCAGGAAAGGTAATTTTACGACTAAGTTCCTGGAGACATTTAAATTAAAGTAATTAGCTATTCTATAGAAAAATAAAACCCTGGCAATATTTGCCGGGGTTTTATTTTTTTAACTAGTGATGTTATGGAAATTTCAGAAGGATCTGTCTATTAATGCTCATAGTCACCTTCAACTAACCTACTTGTCTTAACAAAAAAGGCCGTACCTAATGGTACAGCCTTATAACACCGTTTCAGTTTTAGTTATTTTTTTCTGCCACCGCCCGGACGGCCACCGCCTGGACGCATAGTCATTCCTTCAGCTACTTTTTTAGCCTGATCTTCGGTTAGACCAGCTTTTATAAGTCTTTTAGTCCTCAAATCACCAATCTCTTTCATTTTTGCCTGTCTTGTAGCATCGTCCATTTCACGAAAGTTTAAACCTTGCATGTAAGAACGATCTCCGTATACTGCAACTACAGAATCTGTTAGTGCTTCAGACAACCCGAGGTTAAGACCTTTAACCCTTTCTTTCATCATAGCAGCGCGCTGCTCAGGAGTCATTTGCTGGCCACCCTGTGCTGATGCAGCTACAGTGCAAACCAATCCGAATGACAATAATACAATTACCTTTTTCATGTTTTTGTTGTTTAGTTTATAGACAGAAAGTTAAGGTTTTCGTTTATTCCAAGAAAATGAATATCGGTGAACGGGCGATTAGGGGCAGTGAGCAGTCAGAGGTGAATGGTGAATGGTGAATGGTCAATTTGTGGGTACCCACTATTCACCATTGACAATTCACAATTCACAAAAAAGCCCCGTACCGCAGGTACAGGGCTTTTAACAAGTCAAAAAAGAACGATTATCTTAAAAACAACATCTCACGATATTTAGGCAGGGTCCATTTGTCGTCGTCTACCAGGTGCTCCAGTTTGTCTACATGGTAGCGGATCTCGTCGAAATAGGTAGATTTAATGGACTCATAAGAAATAGCTTTTTCACGGCTGTCGGCGATATTGTTGGCCACTTTACGTGCTTCAACCATAAGGTTAACCTTGTCGTGAATTACCTGAATATGATCGCTTACTTCTTTCAGGATAGCCAGTTGACTTTTATAAGATGCTTCGCCCAAACCGGCTGCTTTCAATCCGTTTACATTTGTCAACAGATCATTTTGGTAAGCAATAGCTGCAGGCAGGATATGGTTAATTGCGAGGTCGCCCATGATACGTGCTTCGATCTGTACTTTTTTGATGTACTTCTCCAGTTCAATCTCATGTCGGGCTTCCAGTTCTGTATGACTATAAACACCATTGCTTTCGAACAGTTTTTTCGCTTTTTCGGTAACCATTGCATCAAGCGCAACAGGTGTTGTTTTGAGGTTTGGTAAACCACGACGCTCAGCTTCTTTGTGCCACTCATCGCTATAACCATCACCTTCAAACAATACATTTTTGCTCTCCACAATATATTTCTGGATCACATGCATGATCGCGATTTCTTTTTTATCACCTTTCTCAATCATTGCATCAACATCTGCCTTGAATTTCTTCAGGGTATCTGCCATGATGGTATTGAGAACAGTCATAGAGATCGCACAGTTTGCAGATGAACCCACAGCACGGAACTCGAACTTATTACCGGTAAAGGCAAAAGGAGAGGTACGGTTACGATCGGTATTATCGAGCATCAATTCAGGAATGCTGCGGTGCAGGTCTAATTTAAGGATGGCTTCATCCTGCTCATCGAACTTAGTGCTAACCCTTGTTTCAATATCTGATAAAACTTTAGCCAGGTACTGACCCACGAATACAGAAATGATGGCAGGAGGTGCTTCATTCGCGCCTAAACGGTGGTCGTTAGGAGCAGAAGCAATAGCCGCACGCATAATATCTGAATAGTCATGAACTGCTTTGATGGTATTTACAAAGAAGGTCAGGAACATCAGGTTGGTCTTAGGCGTTTTGCCAGGAGCAAGCAGGTTAACACCTGTATCGGTGGCCATGCTCCAGTTATTGTGTTTACCACTACCGTTGATGCCGGCAAATGGTTTTTCGTGTAACAATACTACCAGTTTATGACGCTTGGCCACACGGCTCATAACATCCATTAAAAGGGTATTGTGGTCAACCGCAATATTTACTTCTTCGAAGATAGGAGCACACTCAAATTGAGCAGGTGCAACTTCATTGTGACGTGTACGTAAAGGAATACCTAATTTATAGGACTCCTGCTCAAAATCGCGCATGAAAGCATATACACGCTCTGGGATAGAGCCGAAATAATGGTCTTCCAACTGCTGGCCTTTCGCAGGTGCAGCGCCATAAACTGTGCGGCCACACTGTACCAGGTCAGGACGGGCATTGGCCAATGATTCATCAATCACAAAGTATTCCTGTTCCCATCCAAGGGTTGGGGTTACTTTGGTAACATTCTTGTCGAAGAAATTACATACTTCAACGGCTGATTTATTCAATGCTTCCAATGCTTTCAGCAATGGAGCTTTATAGTCGAGTGACTCACCTGTATAAGAAACGAAAATGGTCGGAATACAAAGTGTTTTACCCTGACCTATTTCAATGATAAAAGCAGGAGAGGAAGGATCCCATGCAGTATAACCACGCGCTTCAAAAGTTGCACGTAAACCACCACTAGGGAAAGAAGATGCATCTGGTTCCTGTTGAATTAGGGCAGCACCATCGAATTCTTCAATGGCTGTTCCATCACCTTTCAGGGTAAAAAATGAATCGTGTTTTTCTGCGGTGGTACCCGTCAAAGGCTGAAACCAGTGTGTATAGTGTGTAACACCTTTACTTTCTGCCCAGGCACGGATGCCATTGGCAATCTGGTTAGCAACGCTGCGGTCTATTTTCTTACCACCACGGATGCTGGTAACAAGACTTTTGTAAGCTTCATCGCTCAGGTATTCACGGGCAGTTTTAAGGGTGAAAACATTCGTTCCGAATATGCCGGTAATCTTGGCACTTGCCGGAATATTTGTCTCATTGTTGTTGATGCTGCTGATCGCATTAAAGCGTAAAGACATAGGGTAAGTTTTTTTTGACAGGGTAAAATTAAGGGTTAAATGCCCATAAAATTAACTTTTTGACAATCAGATGCATAAAAAATGGTGTTTTTGTGGAAAAATAAAAACATGTAATATTTTTTAATTTGAATGCTTTTTAGTTGTAGGGAACTGTTATTTTATTGATACACAATCGTTTATATTATTTTCTGAACTAAATTGCCCTTTTTTGTAATTAAAGCAACAATTCAGCAACTAATACTAAAACAGAATTATGAAGCAATTATTGGTCTTAATAAGTACCAGCCTATTCATGGCGTTTACACCCTTATCTGAAGATTGGAAAACAATTGATGTAGTTGAAAAAGTAAAACTGAGTATGCCATCAGAACCGCTCCCTGTAGACTCGAAGGGTGGTCCTCAGGAAATAAAAAAGTGTATCATGACAGATTCCACCGAATTGGCGCTGATACTGCTCGATTTTACGAAACTTGGTGTTACGGAAGAAATGCTGGAAGGATTAAAAGATACCGAGGACTTTAAAGAGCAGATTAAAGGTGGGTTTGTAGCAAACGGAGGGGAGATAAAATCTGAATCTGAAGGAAAATATGCGGATAAGCATTTGTATTTTCAGTTTAACCTGGAAGTTCCAAAGGATGATAAAAAAGTCTCAAATATAACCCGTATTGTATTTTATAAACATTACGCCATCATGCTGAGTTATATTCCCGGTAAACAAGGGAACGATAAGGCCCTGATGGATAAATTCTACAATTCATTGAGCATTAGTGAATAAAGTCAATTAATGAGTAAAAGAAGAATAGGGTGCTAATGGTTTATGATCCATAGTCCATAGTCCATAGTCCATGGTCCATGGTCTATGGACTATATTGCAACCGCTGATTTACGTAATAATGTTACCAAAAAAAGCAGTCTCAAAAGGCTGCTATTTTTTTGTAACATTCTGTCGGCTGTCCCGTTTTACGCTAAAACAAACAACGCCATGAAAAGATTATTGCTGGTTTTAACCGTATTGGTTTCCATTACAAGTACTGCCCAGTGGAACTGGTTTAAAGTAGAAGGAAATGGAGTATATAAAAAAGAAACCCGTGAAGTAGGTTCATTTACAGGCGTAGCATCTTCAGGTTCATGGGATGTTATGCTGGCCTATGGCAATAGTACCTCTATTGAAATAGAAGGAGATGAAAACCTCTTGCCTTATATCGAAACCAAGGTTGAAAATAACAAACTGAGTATTCGAGCCAAAAAAAATGGCAATATCCGGTCTAAGAATAAGATTGTTGTTTATGTAACCCTTAGTAAAATAACCGGATTATACCTCTCTGGTAGCGGTGATATGATCGGGAAAGGAAATTTTTCAAACCAGGGAACTACTAATATTGGTGTTTCCGGTTCCGGTAGTATAAGAGTGGATTTCAATAAATTTAATCGCATTGATGCCTCTGTTTCCGGTAGCGGTAGCGTAATCATGAAAGGAATCTCCGATGAAGTAGATGCCCGCATAAGCGGCAGCGGAAGTATTAACTGCAAAGAAGTGGTGAGCGACGATGCAACCGCACATATAAGTGGCAGCGGTAATATCCGTGTTCAGGCTAATAACTCGATAGATGCCCGCATCAGCGGCAGTGGTAATATATATTATATCGGCGGCGCAAAAAATGTACGCACACATAAAGCGGGTAGTGGTAGGATTGTGAAGGGGTAGGAGTTAGGGGTGAGGTGTTAGGTATTAGGTGCAGGGTACTGGGTTGCAGGTATGGTAATGCTATATAAAAGATTACTACCTAATACCTAACACCTAATCCCTCCAAACTTTTCTCCCCATCCCTCATTTCTTGCCACGCAGTTTTCTTACCTTCGCTGCATCATGGAAATCACCGTTCAAACCGCCGAGAAGCTGCGACTTACAGCAGAAGAATTCGAACTCATCAAACAAAAATTAGGCAGAACCCCCAACTTCACTGAACTATGTGCTTTCAGTGGCATGTGGAGTGAACACTGCAGTTACAAAAACTCCATCAAGTGGCTTAAAACCCTGCCCCGCGACGGTGGCAGAATGCTGGTAGCAGCCGGAGAAGAAAATGCAGGTTTGATGGATATGGGCAATGGCTTCGGCGTTGTTTTTAAAATTGAAAGTCATAACCACCCCAGTGCCATTGAACCATTTCAGGGCGCAGCAACAGGTGTAGGTGGTATACAGCGCGATATTTTTACCATGGGCGCCCGTCCAATTGCATCTCTTAATAGTCTCCGTTTCGGTAACCTGAAAGATAAAAAAACACAACGCCTTTTAAGTGGGGTAGTGCATGGTATCGGACATTATGGAAACTGTTTTGGTGTACCAACCGTTGGAGGTGAAGTTTACTTTGAAGATTGTTACCATACCAATCCTTTAGTGAATGCCATGAGTGTAGGTATCATGAAAGCAGGAGATATGATCAGTGCAACAGCAGCCGGTATTGGTAACCCTGTATTTTTTGTGGGCAGTGCAACCGGAAAAGATGGTATTGGTGGTGCTTCCTTCGCATCTGCTGATATTACTTCTGAAAGTGCAGAAGAATTACCGGCTGTGCAGGTAGGTGACCCTTTCCAGGAAAAGAAATTATTGGAAGCCTGTCTGGAACTTATCGACACAGGAGCTGTGGTAGGAATGCAGGATATGGGGGCCGCAGGTATTATCTGTTCTACTGCCGAAATGAGTGCAAAAGGTGGTGTGGGAATGCGTATCGATCTGGAGAAAGTACCTACACGTCAGCAAAACATGAAAGCATGGGAACTCTTATTAAGTGAGAGCCAGGAAAGAATGCTGATCGTAGTTGAAAAAGGAAAAGAAGCTGCCGTATTAAAAGTGTTTGAGAAATGGGATCTTTCAGCAAGTAATATTGGTGAAGTAACAGGCGACGGTCTCCTTAAATTTTATATGCACGGTGAACTCGAAGCTGAAATACCCGCACATGAATTGGTACTCGGTGGCGGTGCACCACAATATACCCGCGAATACCGCGAACCTAAATATTTTGAAAAGATCAAAGCCTTTGATATCAACAATATTGATGATGTTACAGATATTAAAGCAACCGCAACACAACTGGTTCAGATTCCTAACATAGCTTCCAAACGTTGGGTATATACCCAGTACGATAGCATGGTTGGCGCTGCCAATACTTCCACCAATGCACCCAGCGATGCTACGGTAGTGTTGGCTAAAGGAACAGGTAAAGGACTAGCTGTAACAGTGGATTGTAACAGTAAATATGTTTTTGCAGATCCATACACTGGAGGAATGATTGCTGTTGCTGAAGCCGCAAGAAATATTGTTTGTAGCGGAGGAGAACCTATCGGTGTTACCAACTGTTTGAATTTTGGTAATCCTTATGACCCTGAAGTTTACTACCAGTTTGTAAAAGCTGTAACCGGTATGGGTGATGCCTGCCGCAAATTTAATACACCCGTAACAGGCGGTAACGTTAGCTTCTATAACCAAAATCCGGATGGTCCGGTTTATCCGACACCAACTATAGGCATGGTAGGTATTGTAGATGATGTGGATGCTCGTATGACCCTTGACTTTAAAAACGAAGGTGACATCATTGTACTCATCGGTAAACAACAAAATGATATTGGTTCTTCAGAATACCTGCATAAGTTGAAAAATGTAGCGTTCTCGCCAGCACCATATTTTAACCTTGATGAAGAATTTAATGTACAACAACTCGTTGCTACATTAATTAAAAATAAAGAGGTGGTTAGTGCACATGATATCAGTGAAGGTGGACTAGCCATTAACCTGCTGGAAAGTGGTTTTAATCGTGGACTAGGTTTTTCTGTTACGGCAGAGTCTGATTTACGCAAAGATGCATACTGGTTTGGTGAGGCACAAGGCAGGGTAGTTGTTTCCTGTACACAGGAGCAACTAAGTAAGCTGGAAGCAACTGCAAAAGCTGCAGGAATTCAAACAACAATATTGGGTAAAGTAACCAGTGGGTCTATAGAAGTAAATGGAGAATCATGGGGAACTATTGATAGTTGGAAAAACCTGTATGATACTGCCATCGAAAACCTGATCAATCAGTAATATGCCGGAAAACGAGGCTTATATTATAGTAACTGGGGCTGCCGGATTTATTGGTTCCCGCATGGTGGAGCACCTCAATACACTTGAATATAGAAACCTGGTACTGGTTGATGATTTCGGAGTAGAAATTAAAAGAAAGAACTGGGAACAAAAAGGGTATGCCCACTTGGTTGAACGATATAACCTGTTCGATTGGTTGCAATTACATGAACCTGCCATTGAATGTTTTATACACCTTGGTGCAAGAACCGATACCACTGAATTTGATTATGCCATACATGAAGAATTAAATGTAGCCTACTCAAAATCGGTTTGGGATTATTGCACCCTTCATCAGACTCCGCTGATCTATGCATCTTCTGCAGCAACTTATGGTGCAGGTGAACTAGGGTATAACGATGACCATGACATAGTTGAAAAATTGCAACCACTGAACCCCTACGGCATCAGCAAAAATGAATTCGATAAATGGGCATTGGTTCAGGAAAAAACACCTCCTTGTTGGGCAGGACTAAAATTCTTTAATGTTTATGGTTCTGATGAGTACCATAAGGGTAGAATGGCCAGTGTTATATGGCATGCATTTAACCAGATTAAAAATGTGGGTTATGTGAAGTTGTTCAAAAGCCATCGTCCCGATTTTAAGGATGGAGAACAGTTACGCGATTTTGTGTACGTGAAAGATGTGGTGAAGGTAATTGAGTGGATGAGGGAAACCATGGTAGAAGGAAGATGGTCTAACCAACTGAATGGATTATATAATTTAGGAACCGGCAAGGCCAGAACTTTTACAGATTTGGTAAATGCCACTTTCGCTGGCCTGGATAAAGATCCATCCATTGAATTCATTGATATGCCGGAAGATATCCGCGACAAATACCAGTATTTTACAGAAGCTAACATGCAGAAGCTTCGCAAAGCTGGCTATACCGATTCTTTTTACTCACTGGAAGCCGGTGTTGACGATTACGTCAGAAATTATCTGAGAACTTTAGGGTAAATTTGAGTAGCGCGCTGCGCTTCGCTTCGCGGTCCATAGTCCATGGTCCATAGACCATAGCAGGAATGTTTTTCAATACCATGGACCATCGACTATGGACCGCGAAGCTCAGCGCAGCGCAGCATTAAAGCAACCGATATGAACAAAAAAATTGCCATCATTGGAGGTGGTAACCTTGGTGCGGCTATGGCCGAAGGATTGATTAAAAGTGGGTTTATTCAACCTGAGCACCTGATTGTTACCAAAAGAAATACCCACACACTCCAACACCTTAAAGAACAGGGTGCATTGGTTAGCAATAACAATGTAGAGGCAGTGCAATATGCCGACTGGATATTGCTAGCCGTTAAACCCTTCCAGTTAAAAGAAGTATTGAGTCAGGTGCTACCCTATCTTCAACCTGAAAAGCATGTTTTGGTAAGTGTGGTAACAGGTGCCTGGGTGAATGATATAAGAGAAGTAGTAGGAGATACTATACCCATTTTCCGTGCTATGCCCAATACTGCTATTGCGATTCAGGAAAGCATGACTTGCATATATGCATCCGCGACTACAGAAGAGCAGGTATTATATGTAGCTGCCTTATTCAATCAGTTGGGAAAATCTGTTTTTATAGAAGAGAAATTAATGGATGCTGCCACAGTGCTGGGTGCATGTGGAACTGCTTTTGCAATGCGATACATCCGGGCAAATATCCAGGGAGGTATTGAAATAGGATTCAGCGCAGCAACTGCATCGCTGATTGCCGCACAAACAGTAAAAGGTGCTGCGGAATTATTGTTACAGAAAAATACCCACCCCGAACAAGAGATAGATAAAGTAACCACCCCCAAAGGCTGCACCATCGCCGGCCTCAATGAAATGGAACACCAAGGGTTTAGCTCTTCACTTATACGTGGGGTTGTTACAAGCTATAAAAAGATTGTAAACGATATGTAAACAGAGAAATACGAAATAAGGAATAAGGAATAAGAAATAAGGAATATGAAATAAGGAATAAGAAAGTAGGTTATTACTTATCCAATACTTTCTCTGTTTCTTATTTCTTATTCCTTATTTCTCTGTTCTTACAACCTTTCTTTCAAAAACGCCAGCGCTTTCGCATGGGCATCTGTAGCGGCTTCTTTGTTGAATACCGGGTTGCTTGGGTTGGCAAAGCCGTGGCCTGCATCGTATTTATAGGCAGTTAGTTTTTTTCCTGCGGCCTGCATATCGGCTTCGAATTTGTTGACTACTTCTGGTGAAGGACTGCGGTCTTTGTTGCCAAAGAAACCTATAACATCACAGTTGAGTGTTTTTAATTTATCGAGGTTATTCTCCGGACGACCGTAGTACATAACACAACCTGCAGCTTGTTTGCCAGCCAATAAACTGCTTTGTAAACTCCACATACCACCAAAGCACCAACCTACGGTAAATATTTTTGCGTCGCCGCCAACATAAGCAATAGCACCTTTGATGATGGCTTCGAGTCTTTCAGTTTTAGCACCCTGAATCAGTTTCATGGCACTGTCGGCAGTTGCGGCAATTTTACCATCGTAAAGGTCTAGGGCAATAACATTTACATCTTCTCCCAGATCTGTGTAAAATGTTTCGCTTTCTTTTTTAATGTAATCATTCAATCCCCACCATTCCTGGATCACAAAAAGCCATTTGTTAGATTTTTTCTTGCTGCGGATTTCATAACCCATGGCAGTAGTGCCATCAGAAGCTTTAAAGCTTACAGGTTTACCGGAAGCATCGGCCAGTTTAAATGCTAATGGATTTTCGTGCATCATGGCAAATGACTTGGTAGAAGCTTCTGCTTTAAACTGATCCATGATCTCAGCAGTAAAACAACTGACATAACAATCAGGTGTTAATGGAGCAGGTACAGGGGTTTTATAGCTGTATCCCAGAAATGCAGCAGTACAAAAAGCTGCGATGGTCAGAATGAATAATTTTTTCATAGCAAATTTTTATGAATAAAGATGTACACTTCAAGTTAACACATTCGGGCTGGAATCGTTCAATCCGCCGCTGGCGTTTTTTTAAATCAGTTTTTTTGCTGTACCTTTGTATGACCTCTGAATTTTTTTACCGCTCATTTACAAGGTCAATATTTTTTTGCGTTATCTGGTTGTATATCAATACAATGGGTATCGTTTTTTTTATTGTTATATACAACCTTCGTTAAGTTGTTTGTACCTTATCAATAATAAAATAATACGATGAGCAAACAGGCGATAAACGAATAAACAATAGCATAACATGGCCAAGTACATTTTTGTTACCGGAGGGGTAACGAGCAGTTTAGGAAAAGGAATTATAGCAGCTTCACTTGCCAAATTATTACAGGCAAGAGGACTGAGGGCAACCATCCAGAAATTTGACCCCTATATCAATGTAGATCCGGGTACACTTAACCCTTATGAACATGGAGAATGTTATGTAACAGAAGATGGTGCAGAAACAGATCTTGACTTGGGTCACTACGAACGATTCCTGAATATTTATACCTCACAGGCCAATAATGTTACCACCGGACGTATTTATCAAACAGTTATCAATAAGGAAAGAGCAGGTGACTTTTTGGGAAAAACAGTACAGGTTGTTCCTCATATTACCGATGAGATTAAACGCAGAATGCTATTGCTGGGAGAAGATAATAAATACGATATCATTATCACAGAAATAGGCGGAACAGTAGGTGATATCGAAAGCTTACCTTTTATTGAAGCAGTACGTCAACTACAATGGGAATTACCGGAAGAAGATGTAATGGTTGTACACCTTACCCTTATTCCATATCTCCGCGCTGCCAAAGAATTAAAAACAAAACCTACTCAGCACAGCGTTAAAATGCTCAGTGAAACCGGTGTACATCCGGATATCATTGTATGCAGAACAGAAGAGCCATTGAATGACGATATCAAAAGAAAAATTGCACTCTTCTGTAACGTAAAAACAGAAGCCGTTATCGAAGCGATGGATGCATCTACCATTTATGAAGTGCCATTGCTGATGCTGCGTGAAAAGCTTGATCTTATTTGCCTGAAAAAATTAAATATCACCAGTTACAGCGAACCAAACCTGGATAAATGGAAAGGCTTTCTTGATAAACTGAAATATCCGAAAAGCAAAGTTACTGTCGGACTTATCGGGAAATATATTGAACTGCAGGATGCTTATAAATCTATCCTGGAAAGCTTTGTACATGCCGGTGCAATGAATGAAGTAAAAGTTCAGGTGGTGAATGTTCATAGCGAATATATTACACCGGAAAATGTAGCAGAGAAACTGGAAGGATTGGATGGACTATTAGTAGCTCCCGGATTTGGACACCGTGGTATAGAAGGAAAAATAACTGCTGTGCAATACGCCCGCGAACATGGGTTACCATTCTTTGGGATTTGTCTTGGTATGCAAATGGCCGTAATTGAGTTTGCGAGAAATATCCTTGGGCTCAAAGATGCGCACTCAACTGAAATGGATACAGCCACCGCCAATGCCGTTATCAATATGATGGAAGAACAGAAAAAGATCAAAATGATGGGCGGAACCATGCGTTTAGGTGCATACCCATGCGAAATAAAACCTGGAAGTCTGGCACACACTATTTACGGAGAAACAAATATAACTGAGCGTCACAGGCATCGCTATGAATTCAACAACGATTATTTCGATCAGTTTGAAGCAAAAGGAATGATTGCCAGTGGCCGTAATCCTGAAACAGGACTGGTAGAAATTATGGAAATACCAGCACATCCATTTTTTATCGGTGTACAATATCACCCGGAACTGAAAAGTACCGTAGAAAAACCAGCACCACTTTTCGTGCATTTCATCGGAGCTGCTAAAAAATACCAGGAACAAAAAACAGCCACAAGGAAAACAAGTCTGCAGAGTTAGGGAAAAAAAACAGCTTCTAGCTACTAGGTTTTTTTGCTATTAATTTAAGCATCCACAAGCATAGATATGGGAATTAAATATTTATTTAAGTAGAATTTTTACAAAACAAACTAGCAAGCCTTGTCATTTATTCAAATAATAGCAGAAAACTTAGAACAAGCACCAATCAAGGCTCGCAGCTAGAGGCTAGAAGCTAGCAGCCTATTTTCAATTTATAATATTATCAAGACCCGGAATCTCCGGGTCTTTTTGTCTCCCTCAACTGAAACCTGTATTTTCAGCATCCAATAAACGCACCATCAATATGAGAACAAAACTTTTCGGAACGGTATGCTTTTTATTTGCAGTGCTGCTTAATACAGGTAAAGCCCAACCACCTACTGGCACGCATTGGTCGAAAGATGGGACAGGTTATTTTGCTGTGGAAAATGGAAATATTGTGCTAACACAATTACCTACTTTTTCCAAAACAACGATCGTCGCAAAAGAGCTGCTCACACCCGCCGGTTCAACCACTCCTTTATCCGTAAGGAATTTCTTTTTCTCTCCAGATAACCAGCAGGTGATGATATATACCAATACCAAAAAAGTTTGGAGATATGATACGAAGGGAGATTATTGGTTATTGGACCTTAACTCCAAACAGTTAAAACAACTTGGAAAAGGTAGGCCAGTGTCTTCCCTAATGTTTGCCAAGTTCTCACCCGATGGTAAAAAAGTTGCTTATGTAAGTGAATATAATATCTACTGTGAAGACCTGAAATCAGGAGTAGTAACTGCATTAACAAAAAATGGAAACAGAAAACTCATCAATGGTACATTCGATTGGGTATATGAGGAAGAGTTTGGTTGCAGGGATGGTTTCAGGTGGAGCCCCGACAGCAAAAATGTTGCTTTCTGGCAAATTGATGCTGCCGCTACCAAAGATTACCTGATGCTGAATACCACTGATTCTATTTATTCATTTGCTGTTCCTGTTGAATATCCTTCTGCAGGAGAGCCGCCTTCCCCTTATAAAATAGGCGTGGTAAACATCAACAACCTTTCACAAAAGTGGATGAAAATTCCAACCGATCCTGAATTGCAGTCTTATGTTCCAAGGATGGAATGGAGCAATAATCAGGAACTCATCATCCAACACATGAACCGTAAACAAAACCAGACCGATATTATGCTTTGTAATATCTCAACCGGTGCTACCAAATCTATTTACCATGAAGCAGACGATGCCTGGATCAGCACGATGGGTGAATGGGATAGTGATTATGATTATGGTGGATGGGATTGGTTGAATAATGGAAAAGAATTTTTATGGGCATCAGAGAAAGATGGTTGGAGACATCTCTATCGCCTATCTATAGATGGTAAATCGGAAACCCTGATTACAAAAGGCAATTATGATGTAATTGATCTCCAGGCAATAGATGAAAAAACAGGGTATGTTTATTTTGCTGCCTCACCGGATAATGCAACCCAGAAATATTTATACCGTACTAAGTTAGACGGTTCCGGTGCACCTGAAAGATTAACACCCGCTAATCAACCCGGTACACACAACTATGTGGTATCACCCACTGGTGCTTATGCACAACATAGTTTCTCGAATTATTATACACCCAATGCAAGGGAATGGGTTGCACTTGATGGACATAAACCAATAGATGGCAATAAAGTAAATGATGCTATTGCCAAATCGAATAAAGCATCTTCCAATGTTGAATTCTTCAAAGTAAAAACCATTGATGGTGTTGAAATGGACGGATGGATGGTGAAGCCACGTCAGTTTGATCCTTCAAAAAAATATCCGGTGGTGTTTTTTGTATACACTGAACCAGCCGGCGCCAATGCCAAGGATCAATATGGTGCAGGAAGTAACAGACTTTATGCGGGAAATATGGCTGAAGATGGATATATCTATATCACCGTTGACAATAGAGGAACGCCGGTACCAAAAGGAAAAGAATGGCGCAAAAGCATTTACCGCAAAGTTGGTCTTGTGAATATCCGCGACCAGGCCATGGCAGCAAAAGAAATATTCAAATGGGGTTTTATCGATACCAGTCGTGTTGCAGTTTGGGGATGGAGCGGAGGTGGTTCAGCTACACTTAACCTGATGTTCCAATATCCTGAAATATATAAAACCGGTATTTCTATTGCAGCAGTTGCCAATCAGTTAACCTACGATAATATTTACCAGGAAAGGTATATGGGACTTCCACAGGAAAACAGGCAAGATTTTATCAATGGTTCACCCATAACCCATGCAAAAAATCTGCGAGGAAATCTCTTATACATCCATGGAACAGGAGACGATAATGTGCATTATAACAATGCTGAAATGCTGATCAATGAATTGGTAGCAAATGGCAAACAGTTTCAGCTGATGAGTTACCCCAATCGCTCACACGGAATCTCAGAAGGCAAAGGAACCACACAACACCTTTCAAGGCTGTACACCAATTTCTTGAAACAATATTGTCCACCGGGAGGGAGATGAGAAATGAGGAATGAGGAATAAGAAATAAGAAATAAGAAAGTGGTTTTTATTTTACTTTACTTTCTCTGTTCCTTATTTCTTATTTCTTATTCCTCATTTCCTATTCTTCTTGCTTCAACAACAAGTTCTTCTTCATCTCGTTCCAGGTTGATTTGAGTGAATTGCCTGGTTCGTTTTTCCAGTTTGTCATGGTATGTTTTATATGCTCATTCCGAACTTTGTTTGCTTCCTCTATACCAGATTTAATAAATTCACTGTCTTGTTCGAAAACAGTCTGGTTATGTAATTCTTTCAGCGCTAACTCCCGTTCATGATTTTTTTGGGTGAGTGTTTTTTCGAGTGATTCACGTAAACGAACTTTTTCATCGTAGCTGCCATCGGGGAGTAGTGTTTTGGCAATTACGGGCATTAATTCAATCAGCATCAATATTGCTACCAGTAAATAATACCTGAAAGCAACAGCAGTATTATTGCTTACGAGATGATTCAAAGCTTCAATACGTGTAATAAAACCATTATTCAATAAGACTTCGAAGTTGGCTTGCTCCTGTTGTATGTTTTTTTCAAATACCAATAACTGGCTGTCTATCCGTTGAATTTGAGGTGTTAATTGTTCTTTTAAGGCAATATAATTAGCATCAAGTTGCTGGTATTCTCTTTGTTTGGCCTGGGCAATATCTTTCAAACCAATTTTCCTGCTTCCGCCTGTACCATCCGTTTCGCTGATGAAGCGGTCCCTCGCCGCACTTACTTCTACGTAGCGGTTATCAAGTTGCAACTGAAGTGCAGCTTTCTGATCTGTCAGTTCCTTTTTGCCTGTTGCATATACAGAGTCCTGACTAATCCTTTTATTCTTTTTCCGTTGTTCATTATCAATGGATACCTGCACTTTAATTTCTTTATCGAAAAGATAAAGCAATGCAGGTTGCGCCATGAATAATCCGATGGTTAATGCCAGTAGTATTCTGAAAACCAAAGGGAATGCTTTCCTTTTATTGTTTTTGGCTATCCCTTTTATGAGGGCTCTGTCGATCGATAAAATGATGCCCCCCATGAATAATCCCAATAACAGCGATGCTATTACAGAGCTGGTTACAGTGCTGAAAAAATAGGTCCATGCAAGGGTTGCAAAGAGCCAGGTGCCTAAAACAGTCATGCCCACAATTGCATAACGGTTTCTGTCTATTACACAATTTGTAATCAATTCTTCTTCTGCGGTAGACAGCCACCATAAGAATTTTCTCCATCGGGTAGGGGTATAGGTCTCCTTTTCGGAAATTACCTGTGTTTTTTCCTGCATACAAAGGGTTTAAAAAGAAAAATGGGTAGAAGTTGGAAAATTCGCCTTTGGTTGAGTGGGAACAGGTATAAAGAAACAATGATTTTGCCGTTTTTGTAATATTTTGGCCGTTTTTGTATCTAATTTAACGCATCAAAACTTAGGGTACCAATCTTTCCCCGCAAATATTACCTTTGCCCCTCAATAAAATATAGTATGAAGACGGACAAGAATACGGTCATTGGCTTTGTTTTACTGGGTGTATTGTTTTTTATGTACTTCTGGTACAGCAATAAACAACAGACTGCCATCCTTGAAACAAAGAAAAAACAGGAGGATTCACTCGCCCGTGTCAACGCTGCAAAACGCCCCGTGGTAGATACTGCCACAATGCAATTGGACGCTGCAAGAAGAGATTCAGCAGACCGGGCTGCTTTGGCAGGAAATTTCACTACGGCTGCTAATGGAACAGAATCACTGGTTACAGTTGAGAATAATGTGATGAAAGTGGTATTGACCAATAAAGGCGGTCAGGTGAAATCAGTAGAGCTTAAAAATTATAAAAAAGCCGATAGTAATAAAGTTGTGCTGGCTGATAAAGCGAATATGGGCTACAGTATCAATACCGGCTCCAACCAGTCTGCCAATACAGGTGAATTGTTCTTTACTGCAGAACCCGTTACGCGCAGTGCTGATGGCTCGCAGGTGGTAACTTTTATACTTGCTGCCGAAAATGGACAAAAAGTTGTGCACCAGTATACCATTAAGCAGGATGCTTATATGATCGATTGGAACGTTGCATTAACAGGAGCAGATAAGTTGTTGAGCCAGGGATTGCTGAACATGAAATGGAACATCGAAACATCACAAATGGAACGTTCTGCTGAATATGAACGTCAGATGTCGAATATCTGTTTCTCTGAAAACAATGAATTTGATTATATCTCTGCCAATTATGAAAAGAAATTTGAGGCGTCGGTACAGTGGGTGAGTGTGGTACAGCAGTTTTTCAATAGCACTTTGATTGCTAAGAATGGCTTTAACAGTGGCCAGGTACAATGGCAACGTAAAACCGACTCAACCAATTCCCTGGCTACCGCAGAGACCAACCTGCAGATGAAATTGCCTGTATCGGCCTCTGTATCGGTTCCTTTTCAGTTGTATTATGGTCCGAGTGATTATGCTATCCTGAAAAAGCAGGCTCCGGAAATGGATCGTATCGTTAACCTGGGTAGGGATATGTATTCATTCGTGCGTCCGATCAACAAATACATCATTATGCCGGTATTTGATTTCTTTGCCGGTTTCGTTTCCAATTTCGGTTGGGTGGTATTATTGTTAACCTTATTTATCCGTTTGGTAACTTCTCCACTGACTTATAGCAGTTATCTGAGTGGTGCTAAAATGAAAGCATTAAGACCGGAACTCGATATATTACGTGGTAAGTTCGGCGATGATAAACAGGGCTTCGCAATGGAGCAGATGAAACTATTTAGAGAAGCTGGCGTAAATCCATTGGGTGGCTGTATTCCTGCATTATTACAGATTCCCATATTCTTCGCGCTTTATAGCTTCTTTAATGCTAATATTTCACTGAGGGGACAATCATTCCTTTGGAGTGATGATCTTTCTTCTTATGATGTGATTGCTACGCTGCCATTCTCCATACCATTAGGTTTTGGTGATCATATCAGTTTGTTTACCATTACAGCGGTTGTAACAAGTTTCCTGATCTCTATTTATAATATGAGTATGACTCCAACGCAGGATAACCCTATGTTGAAGTATATGCCCTATATTTTCCCATTCATGCTGTTGTTCATTTTCAACAGGTTGCCATCGGCATTAACCTGGTATTATACAGTATCGAACTTAGTAACCCTTGGACTTCAGTTTGTGATTCAGAATTATATCATTAACCACGATCAGATTCTGGCTAAAATAGACGAGAAACGCAAGGCGCCTAAGAAAAAGAGCAAATGGCAGGAGCGTTATGAGCAAATGATGGAAAGCCAGAAAAAATTACAGGATCTAAAGGAAAAAAACCAGAAGCGTAAATAAGCCATGGTTTTGTTAAATCAATATTTTTTGAAAGCCCTGCACCTGTTGCGGGGCTTTTTTATTAACATTGGCACGGAATTGTATCTATTTATACAAATGACCCGTATGAAAAAACTGGTAATATTTACTTATTTGCTGTTCATCTCAACCTTAATGTTTGCACAGCAGCGTGTTGTGGCAGAATGTACGGTAGTGTATAATATAACCCTCGACGATCAGGCCACCGATGCAGCTGCAGCAGCAACACTTCGTGCTACTACTAAAACAGTTTATATAAAAGGGGTAAATAGCCGAACCGATTTGGTGAGTCCTTCTTTCTCACAATCTGTTATTTATAATAAACAAACATCTACTGCAACGATCTTACGTCATATCGGGGCCAATAAGTTTTTAACCAAGCTGGATCAGCAAAAATGGATTGCAGAACATGCCAGATACGACAATATGAAACTGATTAAATCTGACGAAACCAAAACCATCCTGGGATATGAGTGTAAGAAAATGATACTGGAATTAAGCGATGGTACGGGTCTAACAGTGTATTATGCAAATAATATCGCTCCGTCTGTAAAAGAATTTGAATACCAGTTTAAAGATATTCCTGGTTTGGTTCTTGAATATGAAGCAACAGAAGGCGAGGGGAAGAAAATAAAGTATACCGCATCTCAAATTAGTTTTAATCCTGTAGCGGCATCAAGGTTTGATATACCAACAAGCGGGTACAGAATACTTAATTAGTCAAAGGAGAATCAATAATAAAACAGGAAACAGATTAACGCTGCGCAGGTGCAGGCGTTTTAAACTTTGGAACCTTTACTTTGAATTTGTAAGGGTATACGTAAGAAGTGTTGCCATTATTATAACGAACAAGCGAAGTAACTTCCATTCCATTAGAAGTAGCTTGTTGATTTAATGGCTGAGTACCATTCTTCAGGTGCAGTGAATATTTCAATGATGCGTAAGAAACCGCTTTAGAAGAAAGGTGGTTCAGATTCTTCAGGCTATAAGTAGCGTCTTTTGCCTTCTTTTCTGTAATACCCGTAAAAGTAAACGCAGCAAATGCCAATTGCGCACCCAGTACAAACAGGGCTGCAATCGCTAATTTTCTGGTATGTTTACGGACTATCATTTTAACAAAGATAAATATTTATTAAATAAAAAAACAATTTACACAATATTAAGTTAACGTTTAGTTGTAAAAAAAGTTACGGAAAACTTTGAAAAAAGGTTTTTTTAGCCTATTTTAGGTAAACCCATTGAAGATGAGAGATAATCCGTACCGCGAAGACAGAGAAGCCCTCAAAGAACTCCTCCAACAGTATCAAAACCTCAAACAAGGCCGGCAACACAGCTTTATTGAAGAAGATGCTTTCGAACGTATTATAGATTATTACGATGAGAAAGACGATATCAATGAAGCACTTGACGCTGCTGAGATGGGATTGGAGCAATATCCGTACTCATCGCAACTGATGATCAAAAAGGCCGATTTATTACTCGCCTCCAGAAAGTACAAAGAAGCATTGGAAGTACTGGAAAATGCCGAATTATACGATAGCAGCGATATCAACCTCTACATATTAAAAACAGATGCATATTTGGCCCTCGACCAGCAGCCCAGGGCCGTGGAGCTTTTAGAAGCCGCCCTGGAATTATTCGAAGGGGAAGAAAGGCTTGATTTATTGTTTGAACTGGCAGATGTGTACGATGATTATGAAGAGTTTGATAAAGTTTTTGATTGCCTGAAGCTGATATTGGAAGAAGACCCATCCAATGAAGAAGCATTGTATAAAATCTGCTTCTGGACCGATTTCACCGGAAGGAACGAGGAAAGCATACGTTTACACCAGTGCATAATAGAAGATCATCCCTTTAGTGAATTGGCCTGGTTTAACCTTGCCGCAGCCTATCAGGGATTAAAACTCTATGAAAAGGCAATTGACGCCTACCAATATGCGGTGGCAATCGACGAAAAATTTGATTACGCCTATCGCAATATGGGCGATGCCTATTTACGACTGCGTAAATACAAGGAAGCAATTGAAGTACTTGAAAAAGTATTAGAGCTTACACGCCCCGAAGATGTGATTTACGAAGCAATCGGTCATTGCTACCACCGTATGGGTAATTATGCCCAGGCAAGATTTCATTATAAGAAAGCGGTGCATTTGAATCCGGACGACAGTAAACTGCATTACAAAATTGCGGTTACCTATATGCTGGAAGAGCAGTGGGCCAGTGCAGTGAAACAGTTGGAAAATGCCATGCGCATTCATAGATCTGTTCCGGAATACAACCTGGCAATGGGTGAATGCAAAATGAACCTCCATCACTACAAAGATGCGATCCAGTATTTCGGTACTGGGGTCAGACATAAAACCCGAAATGTAGCCGGATGGGAAGCCCTGATTCGTTGCCTGATCAAAGCCGGGTTTAATGAAGAAGCCATTGAGCAAAGTCAGGCGGCACTAAAAGCAACCGACGGTAAACCGCTATTTCTTTTTTACCAGAGTGCCCTGCTCTTTATGATGGGAAAATCCAAAGATGCATTACTGAAATTAGAAGAAGGAATGGAGAAGGCGCCCAAACTGGTAAAGAAATTCATTGAATTAAATCCTGCTATACTCCAAAATAACCAGGTTGTAGATATTGTGGCCCGTTATAAAAAGGGGAAAAAAATATAAACAATTTGCTGCTTTCCTGCTAAACGTGAAAAGGTCGCCTGCAAAATGCGCTGATTAACTTATTTTTGCGTGCGTAAAACAACCTACATGAATTTTAACCTTTCACAGATTCCTGTCAGAACACAACAACCTCGTACTTCCGGTTTAACAATGGTAATGGATAAAGGACTTAGTATTAATGAGGTCCATAATTTCATGAGTGTGGGTGGTCCGCATGTTGATATTGTAAAGCTTGGGTTTGGTACTTCTTTCGTTACCCCTAATCTTCGCCAGAAAATTGAAGCATACCAGTCGTATAATATTCCAATTTATTTTGGTGGAACTCTTTTTGAAGCTTTCCTGATTCGTAATCAGTTTGAAGATTATATCAATGTTTGTAAAGACTATGGTATTCAATACATGGAAGTAAGCGATGGCTCTATCAGTATCCCGCATGCTGAAAAATGTGGTTATATTGAAAAGTTAACCAAACACGGTACAGTATTAAGTGAAGTTGGTAGTAAAGATGCCGCACATATTATCCCTCCTTATAAATGGATTGAATTAATGCGGGCAGAACTTGAAGCTGGCTCATCTTATGTTATTGCGGAAGCAAGAGAAGCAGGTAATGTGGGTATTTACAGAGGAAGCGGAGAAGTTCGTGAAGGACTTGTTCAGGAAATTCTGACGCAGATACCAGAAGAGAAAATTATTTGGGAAGCACCGCAGAAAGCACAACAATTATATTTCCTTGAGCTTATTGGTTGCAATGTAAACCTTGGAAATATTGCCCCCAACGAAATACTTGCATTGGAAGCAATGCGTGTAGGCTTGCGAGGCGATACTTTTGAGCTTTATCTCAATAAAGCCTAAGATGAAACGCTACGGTCTTATCGGGTATCCGCTCAGTCATTCCTTTTCACAAAAATATTTCACGGAAAAATTTTTAAAGGAATCGATTGAGGATGCACTCTATGAGAATTATTCCATTCCCGATATTAATGAATTAACGGACATTTTAAAGGCCAATACAGACCTTTGTGGGTTTAACGTTACTATTCCCTATAAGAAAGCAATACTTGCTTTTCTCAAGTTTTGGTCGCCAGTAGTAGAAACGATGGGAGCATGTAATTGTGTGCGTATTGAAAATGGCGTTCTTACCGGGCATAACACCGATGTGGTTGGATTTGAAAAATCTTTAGAACCCTTCCTGAAACCCCACCATACCAAGGCATTGATACTTGGAACAGGCGGGGCAGCAGCAGCAGTGGCTTATGTTTTTAACAAGCGGGGCATTCAATTCAAATACGTATCAAGACAATCTTCTGACCTGGCCATTTCATATCAGGAGCTTGATGAAGCAACCATGCAGGAATACACATTAATCATCAATACAACGCCACTGGGCATGTCTCCCAATATCAATGAATGTCCGCCAATACCTTATTCTTTTATCAGAGCCGCGCATCATTGCTTCGACCTAATCTATAATCCTTCAGAAACATTATTCCTCCAAAAATCCAAAGAAGCCGGCGCTACTATTCAAAATGGCGCAGAAATGCTGGTAATCCAAGCGGAAGAAAGTTGGAGAATTTGGAACGAAGGGAAAGGGAGGTGAATTTCCAATATCCAATAACCAATATTCAATATCGAAGTGAATTGATTAGAATTCAAAATTCAAAAGTCAGAATTCAAAAATCAAAGATCAAAAAATCAAAAATCATCATTCTACCCTTAATGTGGTTTTGAGTTTAATTTCTCGGGAGGAGGAGCCGATCATTATGCTGAATGTGCCTGGTTCAATTACTTTTTTTAGTTCATTATTTAGTAATGAAAGATGTTCGGGTAATATTTTAAATTGAACTTTCTTGCTTTCTCCCGCTTTCAGGTGAATGCGCTCAAATCCTTTTAATTGCATAACCGGTTGCGCAACAGAAGACAGTTTATCCCGAATATATAATTGCACCACTTCATCACCTGCTAGATTACCGGTATTATGAACCATACAGGAAACGGTTGTGCTGTCTCCATTTTTCAATAAACTTTTTTCAATGTTTAAATCAGTATACTCAAAACTGGTATAACTCAACCCAAATCCAAACGGGAATAGGGGAAGTCCACTAAGGTTATTATAATCATCGCCACGACCAGTGGGAGCATGGTTATAGACCAAGGGCAACTGTGCTTCTGAAATTGGAAAAGTGATGGGTAATTTTCCTGAAGGGTTATAGGCTCCAGTTAGCACATCAGCAATGGCATATCCACCTTGTTCTCCGGGATACCAGGCGTCGATAATGCCATCTACTTTATCGATCCAATCAGTCATGTTAATGGCACTGCCGCCAATTAAAACAACAATTATTTTTTTGCCTGTTTTTGTGAGTGCATTGATCAATGCTTCCTGGTGACCAGGCAATTTTAACGAGGCCCGGTCGCGAAATTCGCCTTCTTCTATACCAGCAGTTACAATAACTATATCTGATGCTTTGGCAGCAGCAAGAGCTTCATTTATGGCAGCCTCATGATTATCCGGTGAATTTACATTCCAGCGTAACTGGATATGCGCATTTCCATTGGTTTCTCTGAATTCAATTCTTATCGGATAATCTTGCTGCTTTTTAAGATTAATTGAATACATCCTGGTATGATAGCTTTGTTTCTCCCACTGATCAATTACCAGTTTGTCATCGATATATAAACGAAAGCCATCATTTCCTTCAATGCCAATTTCATAATTTCCGGTTACCGGTGCACGTAGAATTCCCTTCCACCTGACACTATAAAAATCATTCTCTAAACGTGCATCAGGGCCATATAAGGTCCAGTGAAAATTGATTTGCTTATCTGTTCTTTCCAGAACAGGTACACCTGAAACGGAGACATTGTTATAATATTCGGCTTGAAGTCCAGGTAAAATATTGTTCCCGGATTTATGGAACAAAACATTTTCAGGAATTAGGGGATATGGTTCATCGGTTCTCGGAACTCCTTCTTTATACCTGATAATCGTGTTAGGTAATAATGCCTGTAATCCTTGTAAAATATTAATCTTATTATTACCCGCACCACTGTATCCGCCAAGTCGAGCTTCAACCGCATCTTTTCCGATCAGGGCAATTGAACGGATATCTTTCGAAAGAGGTAGTGCTTTATTTTTATTCTGCAGTAATACAATAGATTCAAGTGCGGCTTTCCTGGCCAGTTGGCTATGCGCTTTTTGAAAACTGGTATCAGTCGCCGCATTTTCATCTACATACGGTTGCTCAAAAAGTCCCAGTTCAAATTTAGCTTTCAAAACCCTTGAAACGGCATCATCGATCCTTTCCTTGGAAATACGGCCATCCAAAAATGGTGGTTTGAAAAGTTTGTAATGATCTATTTGTGTTTGAAATATTACATCAAGACCATTTTCAATCGCTTGTCTGCCTGCGTCATCATAATCAGAAGCTGTATAGTGAAGTACATTGGCGCCGCCTACCGCACTGGCATCTGAAATTACAAACCCTTTAAAGCCCCATTTTGATTTAAGCGTTTCTGTAAGTAGTTTTTTATTTGCGGTAGCTGGTGAACCATCAACAGAGTTATAGGCCGTCATAACAGACCTTGCGCCAGCTTTTTGGATGGCATTGATAAACGGGGGATAATGTACTTCCTGTAATAGACGATCGTTGTAATAAATAGGGTAGCTGTCTCTGCCACCATCTCCCACATTGGCAATAAAATGTTTAGGGGTGGTGATGATTTGTCGTTGCTCAAATGATTGAATAAAAGCAACTCCCATTGCAGAACTTAGAAAAGGATCTTCACCATAGGTTTCTTCTGTTCGTCCCCATCTAACATCTGCAGCAATATTAATTACCGGGGATAATACCTGTCTGATTCCCCTTACACTTGCTTCTTTTGCTATCGCTGCCGAAACTTCGCGCATAAGGTCTGTATTCCAGGACGCAGCTAAGCCAATACTTTGAGGGAAAACAGTAGCGCCTTCTCTTACAAGCCCGTGAAGCGCTTCATCAAAAGGTATCATCGGTATCCCCAGTCTTGTTTGTTCTACAAAAAACTTTTGTAGGGCATTTATTTTTTTTGCCAGACTAACTGCATTTTCTCGTGTATTGTATTGCAGCATTTGTTGTGATGCATTACCGTCTGAACCAGCACTCACCTGAAATCCGAATAATCCATGTTTAAATTTATCTTCTTCTCCTTTTTTGATTTCGCCTGGTATCATAAAAAGTTGAAAGAACTTCTCTTCTTTGGTCATCCTCGAGAGCAGGTCTTTTACCCTTTCAGCAATTGGGAGAGATTTATTTTTATAAGGCAGCATGTTTTGTGCAATGCTAACGACACAGGTAATCAATGCAGCGAACAGTATAATGATTATTCGAAACTGCTTCATTTTACAAAACTTAAAATTGAGTAAGCTTGGTTATGGCCGCTTCTGGGATACTGGTTTTCTTTTTGGCGGTATAATCATAACAAATCATGCCTGTTTTGGCTTTAGCAGCAATAACCCATCCTTCTGTTGTTGCCACTTCAATTTTGTAATAGAGGTCGAAACCAAGTTTGTCGAGATCTGCGGCTACAACACCGATGCGGATACGATCGAGATGGTTTAATTCTTTTTTGTATTCAAGTGCCACATCTGCCATAATAAGTCCGGTGCCTTCAAAAGATAGTTCCTGGTATCCAAGTGATAAAAGATATTGCTGTCGGGCTTCATGGATCAGCGATAAAAATACATCATTGCCTACATGACCTCCATAATTCAGATCAGTGATACGGATTACCAGTTCTGTTGTGAACGAAAATATAGGAGGTAGATTTAGTTTTATTCTGTTCATTGGTCTTGTTGGTTTAAAAAATCCACCAATTGTACAATGGCTTTTTTGCGATGACTGAATTGGTTCTTTTCATCTATACTCATAGTTGCAAAACTATCTGTAGCGCCGTCGGGTATAAATACAGGATCATATCCAAATCCTTCTTTGCCGGTTTGTATCAAAGCAATGTTGCCTTTACAGATTCCTTCAAACTGGTATTCATGATTGTTCCAAATCAGCGATACGACAGTTCGGAATTGGGCAGATCTGTCGGAATGATTTTTTAGGTTCAAAAGTAATTTGTCGATATTGGCCTGAAAGTTTTTGTCATCACCCGCATAACGTGCACTTTTTACACCAGGTTCGCCATTGAGTGCAAAAACTTCAAGTCCGGTATCTTCACTAAATACATTTTTTCCCGTTAACCGATGTATGGTGGCAGATTTTTCTGTTGCATTGGCTTCGAGGGTTGGATGAGGCTCGGGAATATCTATGTCGATGCCAGCTTCTTTAAGACTAATCACTTGCACCTGTTTGCCAATCACATTATTGATTTCATCAACTTTATGCTGATTATTTGTGGCAAAAATGAGTATGGGTTTATTCATCACAGGTTGAACATATTTTTAAGGCTGAGCCAAAGTTTACTTTTTTCAAGCTTAGCTTCTTTGGTGTCAGCGGTCATCAATTCAAGAGAGGGAGCGAATAGCATGGAGCAGTTATCATACGCCTGTACCTGGTAGTTGGGTAGGTCAAAAGGTAACTGCAAATCAGCAGCAGCAATATCGAAAACCATCAGGTATTTTGGATGGAGCCAGCTTTTAATCGCTGTCAAATCGAGGGGGGTGTTCAAATGATTTACAATGGCAACATCACCCAGGTTCAGTTTGCAGGCTGATAAAATGGCAGACAAAAACTGCAGGGAATGGTCATTTAGGTAAACCGCAGTGGCATCTTTGACTAAAATGCTGATATTTTTACGGTTATCCCCTAAAAATTCATGTTTTATTGGGGCAACCGGCTCTTTTTTTTTCGGTAAATTGCCTTCGCTTAATGCCGCTTCAATAACCACCAGATGTGATTTATACAGATCGGAAAGCACGAAATCGGGAAGTTGTGTTTTTGATGGATCCATTCCACTAAAAATATTAACGATTGTTAGTTTTTAATTTTTTTGTTTCTTTGCGCCAAATATAGAACTATGACAGCAGCACTAGACATAAACGTTACGAAAGTTGAGACCAGTAAGTTACTCGATATGACGTTGGAAAATATTCCTTTTGGGAAATATTTCACGGATCACATGCTTGAGGCTGATTATGAGAACGGTGAGTGGAAAAATGTAGAAATAAAACCATACCAGCCTTTGCTGATGGAGCCATCAGTTGCTGCCCTGCATTATGGTCAGGCTATTTTTGAAGGAATCAAGGCTTACAAAGACCAGGATGGTAATGTTGCCATTTTCCGCCCACAGGATAATTTTAAAAGATTCAATATTTCTGCTGAGCGTATGCAGATGCCTACCGTACCTGAAGAAATTTTCATGGAAGGTATGCGTATGTTGATTGATATAGACAGGAACTGGGTTCCATCAATGAAGGACCATTCATTGTATATCCGTCCATTTATGTTTTCATCTGATCCTGTAATTGGTGTAAAACCTTCTGATACTTATAAGTTCATGATAATATTGAGTCCTACCGGACCATATTACACCGCCCCGATGAAAATTTATGTAGAAGAAAAATACACACGTGCAGCACCGGGTGGGGTGGGCTTCTCTAAAAATGCTGGTAACTATGGGGCAAGTATGCTTGCTACAGCGCAAGCTAAAAAAGCAGGCTATGATCAGGTTCTTTGGACAGATGCTTTTGAACACCGTTACTTGCAGGAAGTAGGTACCATGAATGTATTCTTCATCATTGGAAATACAGCGGTAACTCCTTCACTTGAAGAAGGAACGATATTGGCTGGTGTAACCAGGGATAGTGCGATGGAAGTGCTTAAAGACATGGGCTTTGAGGTTATTGAGAAAAAAATCAGTATTGAAGACCTGATGGATGCGCATCGTGCCGGATTATTGTACGAAGTATTCGGAACAGGCACTGCAGCAACTATTTCAATGATTAAAGAATTGCGTTATAAGGATTATGTAATGCATTTTGATACAGATAAATGGAAAACTGCTCCTGAATTAAAAGCCAGGTTAACCGATATCCGCGAAGGAAAGGTAGCAGATACCCATGGCTGGATGTATCGTGTTTAATACGATTTATTTCATTTGAACTTTTAAGGGTGTGGACCATAGACCATAGACCATAGACCATGGTCCATAGTCAATAGTCCATGGTCAATTCTCCATGGACTATTGACTATGGTCTATGGACCTTCATGCTAACCTTGATACCCATTTAAAGTTTAATAAAAGTTTTAGCAATTACCAGTTTCCCTGAATGTACTTCGACAAGGTAAGTACCTCTTAATAAACCGGAAAGTGAAACCTGCTCTGTAAAACTTAGCTGTTCTCCCATAGCTCGGCTGATCAATACCTGTCCTTGTAAGGTTTTTACCAGAATGGTTGTCAGGCTTTTTTTTCGTCCCTGGAAAACCAGTGTAAGCATATTATAGGAGGGAACCGGATATAGTTGTAATTGTAAAGGTTCTTCAATTGGTTCTGGTGGTATGGGTGATCTTATAACAAACCTGTTGCTGCCAAAGCTTGCCGTATCGGATGTTATCTCAAAATCATAAGATTTGTTTTTAGTAATACTCATTTTCCTTCCTGTAAAATGATCATGTAATTCAAGTTGAATGCCTGGCTTTAACCAGGTCCTTGAAAATTTTAAACTAAACTGTTTCGGTGGATTAGCATGAATGCATAGTGGTATATAGGTTCGGTTTGTCATCCATCTTGCATCTATAGCAAGGGGTATGCTGTCTGCGCTAAGTGTATAAAGGTTTGCGCCAGGGTTGGCTATTTTTTCCGCATCTGCTGCATCAAATCTTGTTCGGGCTATATCAGTATCAAGTAACAAAACCTGGTCATAAATAATGCTATCATGCATAAGTAATATTTCCATTTGATAAGTGTTTTCGATGATATCAGCTAAAGAATCAGGAATTGGGGATACCATTTTAGATTGTTCAGGATAGGTTAGCCAAATGGGTTGATCAGGTATTGTTTTTATGATATATCCTTCAAACTTTTTAATTCGATTGTTGGCATTAAAAGCTTTTGTACGGTATGCTCCATTTTCTGCCATACTGGTATCCCAAATCCAATAATAGTTACCAATGCCTTCAGACCTGATGATATTTTTTGAATGTATATCAGCCAACAATGGGTTGCCAGTAAAAATGAAATTACTGTCTGGTGATGCAGGATATTCAACAGTTACATCACCTGTTTCCAGACGACCTTTAAAAAGCAAGGAAATAGGCGCTGCTTCATTTTTTATGGTTCCGGGAATAGATAAAATAATGCCTTGTTGTTTTGCCCATTTTGTTCCTTGAAAAACCGGATTTGACTGTATTTTTTGCCATGATAATAATGGAAGTCCATCCGGTGTTTGTTGTATTCCACCCAATGTATAAACATTATCTGCAGGGAAAGTAGTAGAGGTGAAAATAGTTTGATCATTTTCAAATATCACTCGGTTTGTATCCTTAGGATAAATAGGTAAATCTGATTGAAATGGATGATGCAGAAATTGCTCACGATCCCTGCCATTAATTAAATGATGGTATTGAATGTCGCCCTTAAGAATAGTGCCAGGCGCATTTGGATAATTGGAAGCGTTATTGGATAAGATAAGTTTGTTATTGGTATTTAATTGACCTTTTTGAATGGATAAATAATCTGTGACATTGATTGTATCAATGATTTCCAATTCTGTTCCTTTTGCGATAAGTCTGGCTACAGATTTATTTAGGAAAGATCCAGTTTTCAATGCTTGTTTTTCTTTTGAACTTGTTATAAGCGTCCCGGATCTTGCGTCTATATTATTGTTTCCAGTGATATTGTTTCTCAAAACCAACGTGCCATTTATTTGTAAAGATGTATTCGGTGCTGCGAATATTGAACCTGCAAATGCACTATCCGTAATTTTTACAGATCGATGAGTAGCTGTCTCGGATAAATAAACATCGGTTAGCTGATCTGGTACCAAAGCACCACACCAGTTGGCGCCATGATGCCAACTGTCTGAACTGCTGCCCAACCATAATCCCTTGTTTTTTACCTGAATCAGTACTTCCGCAGAACTATCCACACATCCGCCAGAATATGCTATCCGTCTGTATCTCATGCTTTGCTGGAGATTTAATGGGAAATAACTGGCTTGGTTAAATTGACCACTGGCTGTGACAAAAGATTTATTTATACCTGTATCTGCTGATTCCCATTTGAATTCAAAAACGCCATTTCCACCTTTGGCATCACCAGTTAGCGGAACAGCAGAAAAACCAGCACAAATAACCTGACCTGATACAATACGATTTACGTTGATAGGCTCATTAACCTGTAAGAATATTTTTTTCCTGCTGGAATTTATACCATCTGAAACCTGGATAATACATTCATCAGTTCTGGCGAAAAATGCGGAAGAAGAATAACTTATTGTTGGCAAGCTATTATTGTTGGAAGTCCATTTACTACTTGCAGGAAGTCCAGAAATAATTCCGGTTGAAGGGGCTTTTACCAAACTCCATTCAATGTTTTCTCCCAATTCAATATTTGCTGCCTGCAAGATGGAAATCATTGAGGTAACTCCTTTTGAACATACCTGTACAATATTAGAGCTATCCATAAAAAGCGGCACAATTCCATCAACAATAATATTACTCATGCTTCCTATATTTCTCAACACAGGGAATAAATCATTCCCACTACTATCGGTAATGCCAGCACAATTCATTAATATCGATGAAATGCTGATACCTTTTTTATCTGAAACACCAGCTGGAACAATCCAGTAAAATTTTAACGGGTTTTGTGTTCCAGCAATATAGAGGGCTTTATAGATGTTGGAAGCTGCGCTGATTTGAATGCCGAATCCATGGATATTCGATGGGATAATGAGTGGCTTTGAAATGAATACAGAAAAAGAAATGGTGTCGCCCATTCCATAATTTTTTGCAGCAGGTGTGATCACATTATTTACTATAGGAGCAACTGCATCGACGCGATGTTGACTAAAAACACCCGCATTGGGAATTTGATTGATCAATTGGTTGCCTGCTAAATCTAAAATTATGGCGTTGTTTAGTGTGATGGTGTTACTGATTCTGATACCGTCCATATCTAGCTCATCAGGTTGGATGATGTAGCAAAATTCGAGTGATTGGGAGTAGGATCGGTAGAGGTATGGATTTTTCACCCTGGTTCCGATAGTAATGGACAGTAATGGGCTACCTAATGAACTATCTATTTTTATTGCTTCGGTAAAAAGTATTTGTAAGAATAAACTGTCCCCAGATTTATACATCATTTTTTCTGGCAAAACAATTCTCTCTATTTTGGGTTTCGTTAAATCAATAGGGTCGTTATCATAATTGATGATGAATATAGAATCTATATTTTCATTTCCCGCTTGATCACGGATGCGAATTGTTGCGGATAAATTTTCTGAAGCATTTATTTCACGACTTCCTGAATTTGTTTTGACTACACAATATGATTTCCAACAACTATCGTTCAACCTTGTAAACAATTGGAGTGGATATCCTGCTAAATTTCCGTTAATAAGTTCTAATGAATTTTTTTCTGGAACTAAGTTTATTGTTAATTGTATGGTGTCTCCTGCCTTGTAAGGTTTGTTGTCATAGGTGATTGATTTAATGAATGGTTTTGTTTTGTCTATTATTGTCTGATTGGCAGCAAAAGGTGCATTGAAAACTACTGGTTGATATGTATTATTCTTTAAAAAAACGGGCGTAATTATGCCGTCAGAATTCCCGGTTGATATAGCAATCAGCCAGGAGTAGCTTTCATTTGTAAGGCTAACAATTGTTGCATCCGAATTTGTATTTTCAGATAATTGAAAATCTCCGGCGCTGATATTGTGCAGAGAATCTTTGAAGCAGATGCGATAGTAAACGGTATCAAGATTAGTGATGGCATTCCCCGTTCTTTCAAAAGATTGCACAATGGTTGGTGTATGCCATAAAATGTTTTTTCCAAAGGCGATTCCGGCTTCGTTTGTACCATAAGCCTGAAAATAAATCGCTGTTCCGGTAGGTAGTTGAAAAATAGTATCATTAAAATTCACGAAGGAGCCAGTGTTTGGTATACATGTTTTTTCATTAAAGAGCGAGTCTCGTCCCCAACAGAAACCAGATGCTATAATTGGACTACCACCATTGGCAATTATAGTGCCGTGAATAATGCAATCTTTTTCATTTAATGGTGTGATTGAATCTGTAGTAATAATTGGCAAATCCACAGTTGTTGTAAAGGAGTCAATGCTACTGAGTAAAGTTCCAGATTGGTTGATGGCTTTTAAAAGGAAATAATATTTCGTTTTAGGAAGCAATCCTAGGATAGGATTTGTAACTAAAACAGGTCCGGTTCCTGCATTAATCAATGAGTGAATTGAAATAGGTGTTGTAAAATGTATGGAAGTATCTAACAATAATTCCAAGTTAGTAGCAGCTAATTGATCATCGATAATTGCTTTTATAATTCCTGATCGACTTGAAATCGAATCAACCTGAATTGCTCCGATAGTTGGTGGCCCGATTTCCTGTGTTGCTTTGAAACTAAAATCATCGATAGCCATTGCATCATCTGAGCCTGTTTCGTCGGCATCTGACCATTGAAATACTAAATACTGACCTGGAAGCCATCGTATGTCTGTAATGGTGTTTGAAATGAGGTTTTGATTAATCGGTAATTGCCCATTTAAAGTGGCAGAACCGGAACTGGTATGAATGGAGCTGAGGTTCAGGTTTGGGAGAAACTTAATGCTATCCAGATGGAGGTTTGAAGAATCACTTTGGATAAAACCACATTTCCAGGTATTGATATTGCCTGAACCTCCTTTTCTCCATTGTGAAGCGAGGAACTGGATGGTTAAGTGATTCAGTATTATTCCGGTTTCGTTTTTGAGTATGATACCAAATCCATAAATACCAGTTCCGGAAGCCAATGTGCCCAGGGCTCTGTTAATGTTACCCGAAGGACCAAAACTATACACACCACTTCCCGTGGATGAGCCGGTACTGGTTGAAAAATTTGTATTTGATTGGGAGCCTGTCATTTGTCTGATAAACCATCCTTCCAACCCAGTTAAAAGAAGTGGTGAATCGGCTAATGAAAAAGGACCTTTGCCTATGAGGCTGATGCTTCCGGTTACAGGAAGTGTATTAAATGACTGTTGAAGGGTTAAGGAGGTATCGTTATAGCCCAAAGGGGTAGGCAATTGTTGGCCTCTTAATACAGAGGAAGATAACAATAGATAAAATAGGTGAAATATTTGCTTTGGCATATCCTGAACTTTGCGGGATAAACCTAGGTCATGACAATCAGCGGAAGTAAGGCTTGAGATGAACAGCGTAATAATTCATCAGATTTAGGCGGTTATTACCTGTTAGAGGCCATTGCGGGTATGTACATTTAGCATTTGAACAGGTACAAACCATTGCTGTCCGGTGAAAATTGGCTTCAAGCTGCAGGCTACAAGCCTTGATAGGTACTTATTTTAGATTTTCTGCTTTTAATGGAATTTAAGAGGGGGTGAAAATATAAAGTCAGTTGCTTAAAGAAATATTTGGTTGCCCTAAATGCACAATCAGCTATTAATAGAACACAGGTCTTCATACGCGACACATATAGCTCGCGGTTAAATTTCCCCAGACAACAATGGGTACAATCTCGCACCAGAGCATAAATTTTCAGTTTAGCAAAGGCTTAAGGCTTAACATTTTCCAATATTGAGTATTCAGGATAAATATCAACATGAGCTGGTAAAGGGTTTTCAAAGTATTAAATGATGGTCAGATAAACACAAATAACACTAATGCATAGTGTTACACAGAAATATTATTCATTATAAATTTCTATCATGCCCCATTTAAATCCCGTCTTTTAAAGGTTGGGGTTTGATGGGAGTTATATCGGGATAGGATGGGGGTGTGATGGGGGTTTATTTACTGTCTTCTATTGAAAAACTTTACAGTTGGTGTTATAAAGAGTTTACTGAATAGTTGAGGTTATTTTTAATGGAATAACAGGGTTTAAGCACGGCTATTTGTGTATTTTTTGAGCGATTTTTGCCCTATAAATGGCTTAAATAAGGATATTATCCACAGTCTCCAGTAAAAATTTCGAAAACTTTTTGAATTTTCAGATGCAGCCATTACCTTTGCCGTCCGAAATTTTAAACGGTAAATAATGCCTACAATACAGCAATTAGTTAGAAAAGGTCGCGAAATTATCAGGGCCAAAAGTAAATCAAGGGCTTTGGATGCTTGTCCACAACGTCGTGGAGTTTGCACAAGGGTATACACAACTACTCCAAAGAAACCAAACTCAGCTCTGCGTAAGGTAGCGAAAGTGCGTCTGACCAATAAAGTAGAAGTTATCGCATATATTCCGGGTGAAGGACATAACTTACAGGAGCACTCAATTGTACTGATCCGTGGAGGTCGTGTTAAGGATCTTCCGGGTGTACGTTACCACATTGTTCGTGGTAGCCTGGATACTGCCGGTGTAAAAGATCGTAAGAAGAGCCGTTCTAAATACGGAACTAAGAAAGAAAAGGCAAAAAAATAACCTAATATTCTGTTAATCAGCTAATTACAATACGTCATGCGTAAAGCACAAGCCAAAAAATTACCCTTAGCACCAGATGGTCGTTTCAATGATAAACTGGTAACCCGTTTTATTAACAACCTGATGTGGCAGGGTAAGAAAAGTACTGCAATCAACATTTTTTATGATGCAGTAGACAAGGTAACCAAGATGACTGGTGAAGATGGTTATGAGACCTGGAAAAAGGCCATTGCTAATGTAACTCCTGCTGTTGAGGTTAGAAGCCGCCGTATCGGTGGTGCAACTTTCCAGATTCCTTCTGAAGTTCGTGCAGACCGTAAAATTTCTCTGAGCATGAAATGGTTGATTCGTTACAGCCGTGAGCGTAATGGTCGTACCATGGCAGATAAGCTGGCGAATGAGATCGTAGCGGCCAGTAAGGGAGAGGGTGCAGCTTTTAAAAAGAAAGAAGATACCCACAGAATGGCTGAAGCAAATAAAGCCTTCTCTCACTTTAAAGTATAAATAAACTTTATTTTATATAAAAGCCCCAATTTGGGGCTTTTTTTATGAGATTATAATTAGCTTAAAATATCATAAGTAGTTTTTTCACTACACATCATAGTCTATCTTTGTACAACAATATCCAATCCTACAAAGTACCACGTTTTAATCCGCGCCTTGAATCCTAATGAGTTTAAAAACTCAACCTACACTTAATCCAGTCCTTGAAAAAGCTGTGATTACTGTATTAAATAATTGATTTTCAATTATTAGCAACAAAAAATCCTATTCTCTGAAGACAGCGTTTTAACACAACGCCGAATCTTGTAAGTCTTAATCCGCTTACACCAGGTCCAATCCTTTGAAACCAAACCGATCCAATCCATCCACGTCTCTTTGATCTGTCCGGTCATGCCAGTTTATCCAAAAACAGCCCCGTACAGATGACAAACGGTCGTTATCCTCTGCAAGCCATGCTAATCAGAAAGCATTCAATTTCTGAGCAAACAAGCAAACTAATCCGGAAATCAACAAAAGATGAAACTGATTCAAAAAATGCAAGCGTTTATTTTGGCTACCCTATTGGTGTCAGGCGCTTTGTTTTTTGCTGGTTGTGGTAAAGAAACTGTTACTCCTAAATCTGAACATGAGCAACTTTTTGATTACCTCACTGGCACTGGTAATAAGCAATGGTTTCTAAAAGCGGTGTATGTAAATGGCGTAATTCAGCCTCTTACTGATGCCCAGAAAAAGTATTACAAAACCTATACAAGAACGCAAACACCCTTTTTCGCCACATTTCTCGATGATGATGGAAACAGAGGAGATGCATTTCTGTTAAGTGTAATTCAGTTAAAAGAGTCAATCAACAATGGCCCATTAGGGGCTTTGACAAGGGATTATGTGATCCGTGAGTTAAAAGAGAAATCAATGGACCTGGAGATTACCGCTCCTGCAGGACAACCAGCGCAGATCGTGAGAGAAGTTTACTATGCCAATTAAGAAACTAACATATATCATCGTTGCCATAATGGTACTTGCCAGTGTTTCTGGTAAGGCTCAGATGAGTATTAGTTTCCTTAGTTCGAATGGAGGAATTATAAGTACCCCATCTATGAACTTGGGTGGTACTTCTAAATGTCTGGTAATTGGTGGCTCGGCCGCTTCTTTGAATGTGGCAAATAACGGAACCGGGGCTTTTGACCCGTCTTGTAAAGAAAAGCCTCCTGTTGCAGACACTATGAAGTTCTCTTTGTCGTTAAATATGTATCCAAATCCTACTCGTGGTTCGACTACGCTGAAAGCATCAGGTGATTTTGATGAGAATCTGTTTTGTGTAGTTAAAGTGATTGCTTTAGATGGGAAAATACTATTTGGCGAGCGGATCCAGATGAGTAAGATTAAAGCAGGCTTTAAAATCAATGGAGATAGATGGGCTGCTGGTACTTATGTGGTAACCGTTGAGTTGATGAACAAGCGTTATAGCTTGCAATTAAGCAAATTATAATCGTTGAAACGGGGCTAAATATGGTATTTTTGTAAGATAGGTTTCGTATTTTACAATATTACCCTAACATATTGGAAGACATTGACATATCCTATGAAAAACCAGTTTTTAAAAGTCTTGTCCTCTGAAAAACCAAAAAAGGTTAAAAGCCGTATCCTATGGGAAACCATTAAGTAAAACTTATTTGGAAACCATACAATTTAATCGTGTATGAAAAACACAACCATCAAACTGGGTATTTTATTACTGTTTGTCTTTATGGCAGAGAGTCTGATTGCCCAACCGCCACCATTTTGGTTTTTGCAAAGTGTTGCAAAAGACAACCAGGGAAATCCTGCACGCAATAGAACTATTCATTTGCGCCTTGGGATATATCATGGAACTCCGGTGAACGGAACTTTGGTATATGAGGAATCGCAGCAGGTGCAATCTGATAATGATGGTGTATTCGGATATACTATGGGAAAGGGAATCCGTACCAATAACCCGACCTTAAAAGATAGTTTGAATAAGATTGACTGGGGTAATGGTCCATATTTTGTAAATACAAAAATTGCGATTGCTCCATCAATTGCTGCTCCATGGTGGATACCTGCAAATAATTATGTTGATATCGGTACCTCACAAATTATGAGTGTGCCTTATGCTATGTATGCAGGTAATGCAAGTGTAACGAATGTGAATACAAATATTGTTGCAGGTCCGCCAAATACATTTTTAACAACGGATAGTCTTGGAAATGTAAACTGGACAACCCCCCAAGCTGCACAGGTAAATGTTACACAGGTAACTAATATATCTAGTAATCTAAACACGGCACTTGGAGCTGATGCAGAAATTAATCCCAATACCAGTACTGTGATTACGCTTCCTGTTAAGAATGCAAAAAAAGGGGATTCGATTTTGGTTACAGCATTAGATGATTATAAAGACTGGACTGTATACAGTGCATGGTGTAGTGCAGATGAGGTTGTGCATATACGATTTGGCAACTTTACAGCAAAGCCCGTGAATGTGAAAGGGAGTCAGTATAAAATTGTAATTATTAAATAATTTTTATTTTGATAGGGTTTCTACGCATAGTGAGAAAATTTTCATCGTTGCCTAAAGGGTTAATTATCCTCTTAGCTGTATCATTATCATTGGTGTCTACCAAAACTAATGCCCAGATATTTGGGGATAATCTTGGAAACCATAAGGCAGATGACACTTTGCGTATGAATGGTAACCTGATTCTTAATGCAAGAGGGGTTGCCATCGGTACTTCTATCATTTTTAACAGACATATTGCTTTACAAATCGATGGTGTTGATAAAGCATTGTTGTTGCCTCGTATATCAGATACTTTGGCTATTCCACAGGATAGTGCCATTAATGGTATGCTTGTTTATAGTCTGGCAGACGAAAAATTTTATGTAAGACAAAGAGGCGTGTGGACAAGCTTTGGTAGTGCCAGTGGAACGTCGGGTGTAGTAACTTTAAATGGATATGCAGGTGCTATTACCATGAACGGTGATGAAAGTGTAACAGTAACTACAGTAAATGGAAACGATTGGGTTATTGGAGCTAAATATCTGACGCCTATCTGGAATGCGAACAGATTGATGTCGCGTTTGATATCGGGAACAGCACCTGCAAATGGGCAGGTTTATGTATTTAATTCTGGTAATGGTACATGGGAGCCGAAATCAGTAGGTACATTAACTGCACCTGCGTTTAATGGATTAAAAACAGACTCAATAGTTACCACTTTTGGTGGGGTGCTTCGAAAGATACCTTCTTCCAGTATTTTATTTGTTGAAGACACGGCAGTGATGCTTAGCGGTTATGTGCGGGAGAACAGGTTCTTAGATTCATTAGCAGCCATCAGGGCTAGCATGGCTCAATTGAAAGTGAATATTGATACACTTCCTAATCTTGTTGTAACCGGAACTATCACTGGAGGCACTTTTAGCGGAACATTATCCCCATCTTCTCAGGCAAGTATCACTAATCTTGCAAATGTAAATTCGATTACGGCTACGAATGCCAATATTACAAATGCTAAGATTACCAACCTGACTGGTTTAGCAAACTTAAGTGCAACAGGAACTATACAAGCCGGAACATTAAGTTCAACAAATGCGAACATTTCGAATATTTCTGGTCTTACTAATCTAAGTGTTACCAATACTATACAGGCTGGTAGTGTAAGTGCAACAAATATTACAGGAAGTTCAGGCATTTTCGATAATATCACTGTAACGGGTAATATCGTAGGTGGTACGATCAGTGCTACTTTAAATAACGGCACGCAGAATACAATTACCAATCTGGCGAATATCCAGAACTTAACAGCGAGTGGTACGATCAGTACAAATACGATCAGTGCAACTACTGCGAATATTACGAACCTTACAGGTGTATCTAATTTTAGTGTAACAAATACGATTCAGGCAGGAACTGTAAGTGCAACGAATGCAAATATTTCAAACTTAAGTGGCTTAAGTAATTTAAGTGTAACTGGTACTGCTCAGATTGGTACCGTAAGTGCGACTAATGTAAATGGTGGTAATGGAACATTTGATAATATTACTGTAACTGGTAACATCGTAGGCGGCACGATCAGCGCTACTTTAAACAACGGCACGCAGAATACAATTACCAATCTGGCGAATATCCAGAACTTAACAGCGAGTGGTACGATCAGTACAAATACGATCAGTGCAACTACTGCGAATATTACGAACCTTACAGGTGTATCTAATTTTAGTGTAACAAATACGATTCAGGCAGGAACTGTAAGTGCAACGAATGCAAATATTTCAAACTTAAGTGGCTTAAGTAATTTAAGTGTAACAGGTACTGCTCAGATCGGAACTGTAAGTGCGACTAATGTAAATGGTGGTAATGGTACATTTGATAATATCACTGTAACAGGTAACATTGTAGGTGGTACGATCAGTGCTACTTTAAATAACGGCACGCAGAATACCATTACTAATCTGGCGAATATCCAGAACTTAACAGCGAGTGGCACGATCAGTACCAATACGATCAGTGCTACTACTGCGAATATTACGAATCTTACAGGTGTTTCTAATTTTAGTGTAACTAATACAATTGAAGCGGGAACTGTAAGTGCAACGAATGCAAATATTTCAAACTTAAGTGGCCTAACTAATTTAAGTGTAACCGGTACTGCACAGATCGGAACTGTAAGTGCGACTAATGTAAATGGTGGCTCAGGTACATTTGACAACATCACTGTAACAGGTAACATTGTAGGTGGTACGATCAGTGCTACTTTAAATGATGGTACACAAGGTACAATCACTAATCTGGCAAATATCCAGAACATTACTGCTACTGGTAACATCACTTCTAATACGATCAGTGCTACAACAGCTAATATCACTAACCTGACAGGCTTAACTAATTTAAGTGCAACAGGAACGATTGAAGCGGGAACTGTAAGTGCAACCAATGCAACGATCAGTAACTTAAGTGGCTTAACTAACTTAAGTGTAACCGGTACTGCTCAGATCGGAACTGTAAGTGCTACCAATGTAAATGGTGGCTCAGGTACATTTGACAATATCACTGTAACAGGTAATATCGTAGGTGGTACGATCAGTGCTACTTTAAATGATGGTACACAAGGTACAATCACTAATCTGGCAAATATCCAGAACATCACCGCTACGGGTAATATCACTTCTAATACGATCAGTGCTACTACAGCTAATATCACTAACCTAACAGGCTTAACTAATTTAAGTGCAACAGGAACGATTGAAGCGGGAACTGTAAGTGCAACCAATGCAACGATCAGTAACTTAAGTGGCTTAACTAACTTAAGTGTAACCGGTACTGCTCAGATCGGAACTGTAAGTGCTACCAATGTAAATGGTGGCTCAGGTACATTTGACAATATCACTGTAACAGGTAATATCGTAGGTGGTACGATCAGTGCTACTTTAAATGATGGTACGCAGGGTACAATCACTAACCTGGCTAATATCCAGAACATCACTGCTACTGGTAATATTACATCTAATACGATCAGTGCTACAACAGCTAATATCACTAACCTGACAGGCTTAACTAATTTAAGTGCAACAGGAACGATTGAAGCGGGAACTGTAAGTGCAACCAATGCAACGATCAGTAACTTAAGTGGCTTAACTAACTTAAGTGTAACCGGTACTGCTCAGATCGGAACTG
>NZ_CAMLMJ010000027.1 GCF_946481145.1 uncultured Sediminibacterium sp. | reverse complement strand
AATTAATAGCAAAAAAAGGCTAGTAGCCAGCAGCTAGTGGCTAGAAGCTGTTTTTCCCCGGACAACAATGGCTGCAAGCTTTATTCCGTTAAAATCTTCCCGGATTATGGTAAAAAAATATAAATTTTCAATGCATACCCTAAATTGCATCCTCATTCAAAAACCATTGCTATGCAAGCCTGGAAAGATTATCAGCAACAACACAAAGACCGTTTTCTCAACGAATTACTGGAATTACTGCGCATACCCAGTGTAAGCGCCCGCGGTGAACACAAAGAAGATATGATACGTTGTGCCGAAGCGGTTGAGAAAAGTCTTAAAGACGCAGGTGCCGAAACTACACATATATATCCTACTGCCGGACATCCGATTGTTTATGGCGAAAAGATTATTGACCCTGCCAAACCAACCATATTGGTTTATGGACACTATGATGTACAACCGGCAGACCCACTGGAATTATGGCATAGCGGACCTTTTGAGCCGGTGATTAAAGATGGGAAAATTTATGCGCGCGGTGCATGCGATGACAAAGGCCAGTTTTACATGCATGTGAAAGCACTGGAAACCATGACGAATACCAATTCACTTTCCTGCAATGTAAAATTCCTGATTGAAGGTGAAGAAGAAGTGGGTAGTCCGAACCTCGCAACTTTTGTAAAAGCCAATAAGGCATTACTGAAAGCAGATGTTATTCTGATTAGTGATACATCAATGTTAAGTATGGATACTCCTTCCATTGATATTGGTGTGCGTGGTTTAAGTTATATTGAAGTAGAAGTAACCGGACCTAACCGCGATTTACACAGTGGTGTTTATGGTGGCGCTGTTGCCAATCCAGCTACCATGCTGGCTAAAATGATTGCTTCTTGTCATGATGAGCATAACCATATCACCATACCTGGTTTTTATGATGATGTGGTTGAAGCCAGTCCAGAAGAGCGTGCGAAAATGGCAAAAGCTCCATTTGATGAAAATGAATATAAAAATGACCTCGGCATAAATCAGTTATGGGGTGAAAAAGGATATACCACCAATGAAAGAACCGGCATTAGACCCACTCTTGAAGTAAATGGAATTTGGGGAGGATATACCGGCGAAGGTGCTAAAACCGTATTACCGTCTAAAGCTTATGCAAAAATTTCCTGCCGTCTTGTTCCAAACCAATCATCAGAAAAAATTACGAAGAAGATACTGGATTACTTTACCAGTATAGCTCCTGCGGGTGTAACAGTAAAAGCACATGAGCATCATGGCGGTGAACCTTATATGACACCAATTGATTCTAATGAATATCGTGCTGCTGCAAAAGCCATTGAAACCACTTTTGGCAAAGAACCCATACCAGTACGTGGCGGAGGAAGTATTCCTATTTGTGCTTTATTTGAAAAGGAACTGGGTTTAAAGATTGTATTTATGGGCTTTGGGTTAGACAGCGATAACTTGCATAGTCCAAATGAGAAATACGATATTTTCAATTTCTATAAAGGCATTGAAACCATTCCTTATTTCCACCAATACTATTCAGCATCAAAATAAATAGTACAAGGAGCAAATAAATTATTTGCTCCTTCTTTTTACTATGAGTGAAGTCAAAGAAAAATTACGAATCGATAAATACCTCTGGGCCATACGTTTGTTTAAAACAAGGAGCCAGGCAGGTGATGCCTGCAGTAAAGGCAAAGTAAAAATGAATGGTACTGCTGTTAAAGCTTCTCGCATCGTTACCGTTGGCGATGAATATGAAGTTAAAACAGAAACAAAAAGATGGGTGGTAAAAGTAACAGGCTTATTGGACCATCGTGTACAGTACAGCGAAGCCATAAAATTCTATATCGACCTCACCCCGGCTGAAGAACTGGATCGGGTAAAATATGAAGCAGCTACCTACCAGACAGGAAAACGACTGAGTAAAATAGGAAGACCTACTAAAAAGCAAAGACGTGACCTCGGCGATTTTTTAGCCGACTAAATATTTCTCACGTTCTGATTCTCACTGAACGCTCTGATTATTCGACCTGACTTTATTTATAGTACGAATTAATGCAACTGAATCGTGGTGATAAAAGCTTCGGTTTACAAAAAACTGATTCTCAATCAGACACTCTAATGTATCATATTGTGAAAATAAAAAAACTTGGATTCATCATCCCACAGGGGAGAGAGGAGTTACCAGGTATAACAGCATAAAATATGTTTTTTTACTTTCAGAGAAATTTTTCACCTAATGCAAATTCAAGTAATCAAATATTTCTTTAAGCAACTGGCTTTAAGAAATATCTGGTTGCGATAAATGCACTATCTGCTATTAATAGAACACAGATCCTCATACGCGACACCTACAGCTCGCTGTTAAATTTCCCCGGACAGCAATGGCTTGCAGCTTGTGGCCTGAAGCCAAATTTCCTGAACAAAAGGAATTCCTTAGCTGTCTTTCATACCTTTGCAGTATGTTACACATTCACCTATTAACCGTATTACCGGAATTACTGGAGAGTCCTTTTTCACACAGTATCATGAAAAGGGCACAGGAAAAAGGTTTATTAGAAATACATGTTCACCAGCTACGTAAATGGGCCGTGAACAAATATGGCATGGTAGACGATTATCAGTATGGAGGTGGCGCAGGAATGGTAATGATGTGTGAACCATTGGCAAATGCCATTGATGAACTTCAGAAAGATTACCCATTCGATGAAATTATATATATGACACCCGATGGAAGTCGTTTTGATCAACGCAAAGCGAACCTGCTCTCACTAAAGGGTAACTTATTAATCATTTGTGGTCACTATAAAGGCATAGATGAAAGAATTCGTCAGCAATATGTAACCATGGAGATTTCCATCGGTGACTATGTACTCAGTGGCGGAGAACTGGCTGCGGCTGTAGTTGTTGATGCAATTGGCCGACTCATTCCCGGCGTATTAAATGATGAAACTTCTGCACTCACAGATTCCTTCCAGGACGACCTGCTTGCACCTCCGGTTTATACCAGGCCCGCAGATTTCAGGGGCATGAAAGTTCCGGAAATTCTTTTGCAGGGCGATCCTAAAAAAGTGGAAGAGTGGAGATATGAGCAGGCACTCGAGCGAACGAAAGAGAGAAGACCGGATTTGATGGATGATGTCTGATGGCGGATGGCAAATGGCAGATGTCAGATCTCAGATTTGGATGGATGATGTCTGATGTCGGATGTCGGATTTTTGGCATGGTGCTTAATTCGATATTGTTGGTTATAAAGCGCGGTTTTTGGGGTTTTACTTATTTCATTTTTTTTACCGAAAGTATAGTAATGAAGATGGTCTTAGCTGCATAAGGCCTATGGTTATTGGAAAGTTTTTTTGCAACAGTTTTTAAGTTTTGTTACATCATCAATAAGTTGATTAATTAGTTGGTATAGTTTATAAAGAAGCCATAGATACTTGAAATATCTATGGCTTCTTATTTTTGAAGTTTATTAGCAGTTCCTTATTAATGCCAATCAAGGCTTGCTGCTAAATTTACTCAGGCACGAATGATTATTTAATACCAATTACCGGTACCTGCTTTTCATTAATCAGTTTATTCAACGCTTTTACATCATTTTCCATGATGAGTTTCAATTTCCCAAGTTGAACATCTGCCTGTCCACCTAATTCTGCAAATGCTTCTTTGGCCTGTTTGCTTGGCGGGTTTTGTCCGCTGGAAGCAACACCGTATAAGCCAGCCAGTTTATCATTCAATCTAATCGGGAAATTCAATACATCCTGACTGCTTTTCGCTTTGGTTTGATACAGGGCTTCTTCAATGGCAGTTATTTTTTTATTAATACTGTCTGCAAATTGTTTGATTTCTTTATTGCCTTCGAGTCTGCCGGTGAATTCATTCATCTGTGTTCTTAAAGCACGGATATTTTTAATAGCTTTTTGCACTTCACTAAACTTATCCCGTACTTGTAAGAGAAAACTAACTTGTTCATCGTATCCAGCTTCTGTAGTTGCGTAGTTAGGATTTGGTTTAATTTCAAATGGCACATCTACTGAATCTTTACCAAAACGAATACGTGCTTTATATTTTCCTGGGGCAGCTTTGGGAGATCCAATACTTCCGTTCCAGAGAATCAATCCATCCAAGCGTTCGGCTGGCGGATACAGCATATCCCATTCAAACTGATTCATTCCTTCAGTGAAACTTATTTTATCAGATGCTTCACGGGCATTTTTACTGAAGGTTCTGATTGGCTTAGACTGCTTATCAAAAACCGTCACTGAAACCCTTGAGCTATCGGTAACGCCTTTCAGGTAATAATTAATAACTACACCCGTGGGAGGGTTTGCACCCATGTTATTTTGCGTTCCGCCAAAATTTCTTCTGCCTCTTCCACCTCCTTCAGATCTGTAAACCGGGTTTACATCGAATACATGTAATTTCTTTTCTGTCAATGCAGGATTCATTTGTTGTATTACGCTCAAATCATCCAATACCCAGAAAGCACGACCCTGTGTTGCTACAATCAGGTCGTTTTCTTTAATAGTTAAATCTGTGATAGGTGTTTCAGGAAGGTTGAGCTGGAATTTCTTCCAGTTGGCACCATCATCAAAACTAATGTACATACCATATTCTGTTCCTGCATATAATAATCCCGGACGTTTTTTATCTGCACGAATTGCCCTGGCAAAATGCATTTTTTCGATGCCATTGGTAATTTTTTTCCAGGTTTTACCATAGTCTTCAGTTTTGTAGATATAAGGCGTAAAGTCATCCAGTTTATACTTAGTACCTACAACATAAGCCGTTCCTTTTTTGAATGGATCTGTTTCAATGCAGTTCCACATCATCCATTTACCAGCGTCTGCAGGTGTTACATTTTCCCAGTTTTTACCTCCATCTTTACTGATGTGTAATAATCCATCATCACTACCTGTCCATAATAAATCTTTTTCCAAAACAGATTCTGCAGCAGTAAAAATGGTGCAATAGTATTCTACTGAGGTATTATCTTTTGTAATCGGACCACCACTGGACACCTGGCGGCTTTTATCATTGGTAGTTAAATCCGGGCTGATGATTTCCCAGCTCTGTCCTTCATTTTCAGTTACAAACAAATGGTTACCTGCTGTATATAATCGTTTAGGATTATGTGGTGAGAAGAAGATGGGAAAATTCCACTGGAATCGATATTTCAATACATCGGCTCCTGCACCCATCGGATTATCAGGCCAAACATTGATAGCCCTGTTTTCTCCGGTGCGATGGTCTAATCGTGCAAGGTATCCACCATAATTACCTCCATAAACAATATCCGGATTCAGTGGATCTGCAACCACATAACCACTTTCAGAACCTGCAGTTACTTCCCAGTCACGATCGGTGATGCCAGCTCCTGCACCACGACTTTTAATCCTGATAGTAGAATTATCCTGCTGTGCGCCAAGTATTCGATATGGATAAGCATTATCAGTTGATACGCGATAAAACTGACCTGTTGGTTGATTATCCATGGTACTCCAATTATCAGCTGCATCAAAACTTACCTGAGCGCCGCCATCATCTGCCACAATCATCCTATTACCATTTTCCGGATCAATCCATAAATCATGGTGATCGCCATGAGGCGTTCTTACACTTTGAAAAGTACGTCCGCCGTCACGACTGCGCATGAAACCCACATTCAAAGCATAGACAAGGTTTTCATTTTTAGGGTCGACAAAAATTTTGCTGTAGTACCATGCGCGCTGTCTGATATTATTATCACTACTGGTTAAAGACCATGTTTCACCTGCATCATTACTTGTATATAGTCCACCATTGGCATTTTCAACGATAGCATACACTTTATCCGTGTTTGAAGGAGCAATGGCTACACCTACAATACCCCAGACTCCTTTTGGAAGTCCTTTTGCTGTGCTGATATTTGTCCAGGTTTCGCCACCATCCGTACTCTTATACATACCGCTTCCTTCGCCACCACTTTCTAAACTGTAGGGTGTACGGATTAGTCTCCACATACCTGCATACAAAACACCCGGGTTTTCCGGATCAATTACAAGATCTGAAGCTCCCGTTTGGTTATTTACATACAGTACTTTTTTCCAGGTTTTACCGCCATCTGTTGTTTTAAACACACCTCTTTCTTCGTGAGGACCAAACAAATGACCTAATGCAGCAACCCAAACAGTATTCGGATCGCGCGGATGTATGATGATCCTGATAATATGGCGCCCTTCTTTCAAGCCAAGATTTTTCCATGTGCGTCCGCCATCATCACTACGCCACATTCCGTTTAATCCTTCTGCCACATTACCCCGAACGGTGTTCTCTCCTTCACCTACATAAATGATATTATCATCGCTGGGAGCTACTGCAATTGCACCTATATTTCCACCAAGCGATTTTTCTCCGATAGCTTTCCAATTACTTCCCCCATCAGTGGTTTTCCATAGACCACCACCAGTAGCACCAAAATAAAAAGTTGTTTTGTTTTTAAAACTTCCAGCAACCGCAGCACTTCTGCCGCCCCGGAAAGGACCAACCAGCCTGTACTTCATGCTTTCCATAAAAACAGCTTCAGGATCTTTGATTGGGGTAGTTGTTTTCCTGGTATCAGGTTTCTGAGCAATGAGTTGTGTTATTGTCAATAGAGCAATTGACAACAACCAGTAGTTTTTTTTCATACGCAGTATTAAATTGGGAAAGTAATGTACGAAAAAGCGAGTAAAAAATGAATGTCCAGTCATTGATGTCAGGGAAAATTGGCTGCAAGCTGCAAGCTTTGATGATGCTTATTTTAGGCTTTCTGCTTATAATGGAATAAAAGAGGGGGAGAAAATTTAAAGTCAGTGGCTCGAAGAAATATTTGGTTACCCTAAATGCACTATCTGCTATTAATAGAATACAGATTTTCATGATTTTCAAGATCTATCATGATAAATCCTGAAAATCTGTGTTCCATCATACGCGACACCTACAGCTCGCGATTAATTTTCTCCGACAACAATGAATGTCGAATATCCAATATCCAACGTTAAAATATACACTTGAACATTCAACATTGGATATTGGACATTCTTCTGTTACTTCACTTTATACCAAACTTCATCCACCGGTTCATTCAACCTGATATCGAGGTGTTCAATGACGGTTTCTACCGGGCCTAGACTAATCACTTGTTTCATCGGAAATTTAATTCCGGCAATTTCTTTGTAGTCGCTGTATTGAATAGACACTTTGAGGTTACGTCTGCCGCCACCCATCATACGCATGATACTGCCAAAGCCAGACATTGCAGCGGCCATATCATCAGTTGCATCTACCTGTTGAACCAGCAGGGTATTTTTATTGATGAAAAATGTACCAACCAAACCATCTTTCATGGTCAACTTAATCTTGTAGCATTCTTCTTTATTAATTTTTGAAGTGCCCTGTAATTCAGCTGTGTAACCCTTTTTTGCATAGTCAACCAGCATTGAAAATGCGCCGGCACAATCAAGTTCAAACTGTTGTTTTTTGAGATCATCATCCGTCATTTTAGTGATTGTCGGACTATTACCCGTATTTCCTCCACCGCCTCTTTGTCCACCACCACCACCGGGTCCACCAAAACCACCTCCTCCGAAATTAGGCATTGCTGGCACCAGGATATATCCTGCTGTATCTGTTACCATCGTCCAGGAATTACCCATACCCATAATACCACCCATCTGTTTGCGGTATAATTTGCCTCTTTCACGAATACTATTGAGGTTTATATCGAAGGTTTGTCCCATCATATTCATTTTCATCACACTTTCCATTTGAAGTGTTTTAATGGCTTTCAGTTTATTCTTTCCACCATTGGCTTCTTCATATTGGCCGATTATTTCTTCCACAGTTTGTGCTGAGGCACATAAAGTGAGCAATAACACTAAACTCGTCAGGATTTGCTTTTTCATTGTTTTGTATTTTCTGTACCTGTAAACTTACAGACAGTTTTGTTAGTATGCAGCGGTTTAACTAAAAGATATGATGAATGGGGGAAGCCCCTGTATAACAGTACATCCGCAGAAGAATTATCTTTGTATTATGAATGCAAACAGTCATTTCAGCGTTTCGGGCAAATTGGTAGATATTCAAAAAAAAATGATTTATCCGGCAAAGGTTCAGGTTAAAGAGGGACAGATCACTCATATCGAAGCATTGCCAGCAGATAGCCCGATACCCGACCATTATTTGCTACCAGGATTTATCGATAGCCACGTACACATTGAAAGCAGCATGCTTATCCCTTCGGAGTTTGCAAGACTTGCTGTTGTTCACGGCACGGTTGGTACTGTGAGCGATCCGCATGAAATTGCCAATGTGTGTGGTATTGCCGGGGTTGATTACATGATTGAAAATGGAAAAAAAGTTCCATTCAAATTCAATTTCGGTGCCCCGAGTTGTGTACCGGCAACTGTATTTGAAACGGCGGGAGCTGCTTTAGACAGTGTTGCGGTTGAAGCATTATTACAAAGACCTGAAATTGCCTACCTAAGTGAAATGATGAATTTTCCGGGTGTATTATTCAATGACCCGGAAGTGATGAAAAAAATTGCGGCTGCACATAAGGCCGGGAAACCGGTTGATGGACATGCACCTGGTTTGAGGGGTGATGACGCAAAAAGATATATTGGAGCAGGTATTTCTACCGACCACGAATGTTTTACCCTTGATGAGGCACTTGATAAATTGCAATACGGTATGAAAATTATCATCCGTGAAGGAAGTGCAGCAAGAAATTTTGAAGCATTGATTGATCTCTTGGAAGACCATCCCAACCAGGTTCTTTTTTGCAGTGACGATAAACACCCTGACAGTTTGGTTGCCGGACATATCAATGATTTATGCGCAAGGGCAGTAGCAAAAGGTATCGATGTATTTCATGTTTTGAAAGCCGCCTGCATAAACCCTGTTTTACATTACAGACTGCCTGTTGGTTTATTACAGGAAGGTGATCCTGCAGATTTTATTGTTGTAAAGGATTTGACAACATTTAAAGTGTTGGAAACCTATATCAATGGCGAATTAGTAGCTAAAGAAGGTAAGAGTTTAATCGAACAGGTAGCGGCAGACACGATTAATCAGTTTAGCTGTAAGCCTGTAACTGCCAACGATATGAAAATTGCCCAAAAACAATATCCGAATACAGAAGGAATGATTCCAGTTATGGAAGCGCTTGATGGACAACTCATCACCAATAAACTTTCCCTTCCGGGAGTTTTGGAAGATGGATTCTGGCAAGCAAATGTTGAGGAAGATATATTAAAAATGGTGGTGGTAAACCGATACTTTGATGCCCCGGTTGCGAAATGCTTTATTAAAAATTTTGGTTTGAAGAAAGGTGCCATTGCATCATCAGTTGCGCATGATAGTCATAATATTGTTGCAGTAGGCGTAGATGATGAAAGTTTAGCCGCTGCAATCAATCTGGTAATTGCCGAAAAAGGTGGTGTTAGTTGTTATGCCAATGCTGATAACCAGCAGGTACTCGGATTACCTGTTGCGGGTTTAATGAGTATAAATGATGGATATACTGTTGCAGAAGCCTATACAAATATTGATCGTATGGCCAAGCAATTAGGGTCAACCCTTCAGGCACCTTTTATGACCTTGAGTTTTATGGCATTATTGGTGATACCACACCTAAAACTCAGCGACAAAGGATTATTTGATGGTGATGGATTTGCCCTTTTATCTAAAACTGAATAAGTTAAGCTTTTAACTATTGCTTTCCGGGAGAAACCAGCTAAAGGCTAAAAGCTGTCCCCACAATGGTCTCTAATAGAAATCAAAAGCCTGTTTAAAATTATTCTGCTGCGGAAATATCTCCGGAAGCTTTGTTGATGCTGATGGCAACACTATCCGTTCCCTTGGGTGCGAAATATTTTGTTTTGAATTTGATGGTTTTCCCCGGACCGATATTTTCATAGATGGTTTCAAGCCCTTCATCGAGTTTAACACCCGTTTTACTGTAAAAGGATAGTCTCAATTCAACATCTTTATACCAGCAAATGGTTGCTTTATTTGAAATGGAACCCTTGACTACAGTTTGTCCTATCAGGTTTTTTCTATCTGTATTACTTACCATCAGGAAACGCTTCGGGTTATTTTTTTCCTTTTCGGCCAGTGTTTCTTTTACCGTTTCATAGCTGTTATTATCAAAGTTTTTTTCTTTTTTGTCGCTTTTACAGGCTGCGAACAGCGCCAATACGACCAAAACCACCAGGTATTTTTGCATAAGGGCTTATAATTTCCTCCAAAATAAGCCATTCCCTGTTTTTATTCCATTAAAAACTTATGAGAGAACATTTCCAGCGAGACGATGATTCCCAGCCTTTAAACTTAAATTTCTCATTCCAGCAGATAGATTTTAGTTTTGAAGCCTTTAGCAACCTATATATCTGAACCATGATTGTAAACCTTAGTCAGGAGCATAGCCTCGTTAGCAACTGGGTATCTGAATTGCGAGATGTAAATATCCAGGGTGATCGTATGCGTTTTCGCCGTAACCTGGAACGTATCGGGGAAATTGCCGCTTATGAAATCAGCAAACGTTTACCTCATACAATTGTAGAAGTACCTACCCCACTTGGTACCCACGAGAGTAAACGGCTAGAGCAACAACCTGTATTGGCTACCATACTAAGAGCAGGTTTACCCATGCATAATGGAATGCTGAATTATTTCGACAAAGCAGACAATGCATTTATCTCTGCCTACAGAAAACACCATCGCGATGGCTCTTTTGAGATTAGCCTCGAATATATGAGTTGTCCAACCCTTGATAACCGTATTGTGATCATCAGCGACCCAATGCTTGCAACAGGTGCTTCGATTGTGAAAACAATCCAATATATGAAAGACGAGGGCACTCCAAGTGAGTTTCATGTTGTGGTGGCCATTGCCTGTACTGTAGGTATTGAACTCATTCACAGAGAATGTGGCGATAAAATACATATCTGGTGTGGTGATATCGATGATGAACTTACCGCCAAAGGGTATATAGTACCCGGACTTGGAGATGCCGGAGACCTTGCTTTCGGCACTAAAAATCAATCCTGACCCGAGCAGCGATCCTGTCATTTTTCTGGTCAACCCTATGCGTTAAGGACAACCTAATGTTCCGGTCATGCGTATATGATTTAACCAGATTATCTTAAATTCGACGCCGAGTGAAAAAGCTGTACCAAATAAGCTGCATGGGTTTATTACTGATGTTATCATTAAATGCATCGGCACAGGATCCTAATTTCTCACAGTTTTTCTCCTCTCCGCTTACCCTCAACCCGGCTTTTACAGGTAAATTTTTCGGTAGTTATAGAATTGCTGGTAATTACAGGAACCAATGGCCCAGTATTGAGAAAGCCTATACAACAGCAACTGCTTCTGCAGACTTTCAAGTCATGAAAGACAAAATTTCCAGTAATGATACCTGGGGACTGGGATTTATGGGCTATACAGATAACAGTGCCAATGGCGCAGTTAAGTTTAATTATGGGGCCATATCTACTGCATACCATAAAGGATTGGATGAAGATGGCTTTCATCAATTGGGTGCAGGTTTCCAGGTTACTTATGCCAATATGCTGATCAATACCAATATGCTGAAATTCCAGGATCAGTTAACTACATCAGGTTTTACAGGTGTAACATCCGAAGTCTTTAATTCTGGCGTATTAAAAGCCAGTTATGTTGATGTGAATGCAGGATTATTGTACAATGGCAGCACCAATGAGCGCAATAACTTCTACTTTGGCATCAGCATGTACCACCTCAACCGGCCTAAGCAATCGTTTACCGGAGCTAACTACATACTACCAACCCGCACTACCGTACATGCAGGAACTTATTTTCCGGTAGGAACAACCACTTCACTGCATTTAACCGGTATGCAGATGTTTCAGGGTGGCACATCATCAACAATGCTGGGGGCTGCGCTTCAATTCAATGCTAATCCTGATGATATTAAGGCAACCAGTTTATATGTTGGTACCTGGATGCGATTTAAGGACGCAATTATACCCTATGTAGGACTTGAATTTGACGATTTCAGACTTGGGGTTAGTTATGATTATAATTCATCTTCTTTAAAAACGGCTTCTATGAATCGCGGTGGTATTGAGTTATCGCTGATCTATATAAGAAGACCTTCTTCTGATAAGATTGTTAACTGTCCAAAGTTCTAGTCATTTTATACTACCGGCTTTATCCAGTTTTATTCAGTTTATGTGGTGTAACCTGTGGGTGACCTTTTACAATGTATCTATAGGGTAGAAGTGCATCTTCCGCAGCATAATCAACCCCTATTCTGGGTGTGGCGAGTATAGCAGTTTTTTTAACCCGATAGCCATCATCTGCAATAAATATCTCTGTGCCACATAAATCAATGCCGGTATGTGGCACCCTTAACCCCAGCGCTTTTGCAACATTACCTGGTCCTCTGCCAACCGAAGGGTCTGGTTTTAATTTTTTCATTCTTTCAAGCATAATAGGCATGCCTATTATAGGCTCAATACCTCTTATCAAAACCGCATGGGGATTGCCCTCTAGGCCTGTAACTACATTGAATAAGTGGTGTATACCATAACAGAGGTAAATATAGGCTCGCCCGCCTTCCTGATACATTACAGCAGTTCTATTAGTAAACCTTCCACCATAGGCATGCGAGGCTTTGTCAACTATACCATTATACGCTTCTGTTTCCACTATACGTCCGCCTGTAACTATGTTATCAAAACAGGTAATCAGTATTTTTCCAATCAGGTCTTTTGCAATGGCACAAACATTATTGCTTCGGTAAAATGCTTGCGTTAATTGCTGCTGCCTGTATTCTGTTAAAGCTTTCACTGGATAAACATACTGAATACATTAACTTAGTGGATCAAAACCACTCCTTTTGCTCAAAGAACTCATCATAGCCATACAATCTTACATTCAGGCACACCATTTTATTGTGCGTCATAAGCTATGGAAATGGATTTTAATACCTGGTATTTTATATACCCTGCTTTTTATTACCGGAATGTATTATTTCGGGCAAACTGCTGCTGATTTTATTGAATGGATGACCCTAAAAACAGGACTGAGAACATGGATCGATGAATTATCAAGCAGCTTTATCGGCTTTCTTTTTGTATTTGGCACTACCCTGATGTGGCTTGTATTAATGCTTTTGTATTTTTCATTGTTCAAATATCTTTTCCTAATTCTTGGGTCGCCTTTATTTGCTTACCTGAGTGAAAAAACTGCCGCCATTATTGAAGGAAAAGAATATCCATTCAGTTTTAAACAGCTCGGGAAAGATATTCTGAGGGGTATTTCCATTGCTTTACGAAATAGTGTATGGCAAACTGTTTATGTGCTGGCAATTCTAGTGTTAAGTTTAATTCCATTAGTCGGATGGTTAACACCCATTCTGGCAATTTTGGTAGAATGTTATTATTATGGATTTTCTATGCTGGACTATACCATGGAACGCCAGAAAAAAACACCTGCTGAAAGTATTTATTATATTGGTCATCATAAAGGGCTCGCTTTGGGTAATGGCATAATTTTTTATATGATGCATATACTTCCGATAGTTGGATGGATATTAGCACCTGCTTATGCGGTTGTAGCAGCCACACTGAGTACTTACCCTGCCAATGAAAGAAACAAGGCATGACCGGAAAAGTATACCTGATACCTACTGTACTGCATGAGGAGGCTTTGGAAACCATTCCTTCCTATATACTCAATGCAGTAAAAGATTGCACCGTATTTTTTGTTGAACAGGAAAAAACTTCACGTCGTTTCCTGAAAAAAATATGGAAAGAAATGGTCATTGATGATTATCAGTGGTTTGTAATTCACAAAGCTGAATCATCCGTTAAAGCAAACTTTATCCAGTTATTAAAGGCGGGAAAAAATATTGGCATCATAAGTGAAGCTGGTTGCCCTGGCATTGCTGATCCCGGTCAAATACTGGTTGAGGCGGCCCAGCAAATCGGGGCAACAGTTAAACCCCTTGTAGGACCTAGTTCAATACTTCTTGCTTTAATGGCCAGTGGTATGAACGGACAATCTTTTCAGTTCCACGGGTATTTACCCATTGATGCTGCAGAGAGAAAGAAAAAAATCAAAGAGCTGGAAACTGAATCACATAAAAGAAACTGCACACAGATTTTTATAGAAACTCCTTATCGTAATAATCCACTAATCAAGGACATGGTTCAATATTGTCGTCAGGAAACAAAGCTTTGTATTGCGGTAGACATTACAGCTCCTGCCGAGTCTATTCAAACCAAAACCATAAAGGAATGGAAAAATCAACTGCCAGACATTCATAAACGCCTGGCAATATTCTTACTCCATGCCACCTAATAAAAACCCTGCGCCACCTCCTTTATCTCTCGTTCTCTGCGGTAAAATTCATACTTGAGAAAAGGGGTGAGGAATATTACAGCTCCTGCCGAGTCTATTCAAACCAAAACCATAAAGGAATGGAAAAACCAACTGCCAGACATTCATAAACGGTTGGCAATATTTTTACTCCATGCTACCTAATAAATAACCCTGCGCTACCTCCTTTATCTCTCGTTCTCTGCGGTAAAATTCATACTTGAGAAATGGGGTGAGGAATATGGAACGCAGATTTTCATGATTCTCAAGATTTATCATGAAAATCCGTGTCCATTCAATCCGCTTAAAAGGTTATTTTGGTGTGATGACACTTTCTGTTGATGTAGCTCTTACTTCATAAACGCTATCCACAATGTTTCTTTCCAGGCCTCTCCATGGCAAAGTGCCAATATATCTTTTATAATGCAGTTCAACTTCTTTGCCTGAACACCTTAGCAATTGTTCAGCAACAGATTCACTGGTTACACTAAAATCAAATTCATTACTCTGAACATTAGCCCTGAAACCACTTTGAATGATTTTACCTTCCCATGTTTTAAATAGTATTCCCTTTTTCTGAAAAGTATTTAATTGTCCGGCTTTGGTACCTTCCGCATAAATAAAATAATAGCGCCAGTATATGAAGATTACCAGGGCGAGAAGCAAGACCGTAACGATGGTCCAGATAATTTTACGTTTATTCATATTAAAGACCGTATTTATCAACAAGGTAAATCAACCCTGCCATATTCACTGCACCCAATAACAACTCTCTTTTATTTACATTCTCAAAAACATCTGTACGTGCATGGTGTAAATCGAAATATCGCTGAGGGTCGGGAAGAAAGCCTGCAATAGGTGTTCCGAAAAGTCTGTTCAGTGGACCAATATCTGCTCCACCTCCACTTCCCGACATATCTTCGGTGCCATATGGTTTTAACAATGATAACCACTGTTGTGCTTTCTCGTGTTTATCTTTTGTTGCGGTAAAACCAAAACCTCTTGGTGTAAATCCACCTTCATCACTTTCGAGGGCGAAAATGTGTTTTTCTCCTTTTTGTTTTGCTACTTCTGCGTATTTATTACCACCTCGCATGCCATTTTCTTCATTTGCAAACAATACAAAGCGAATCGTTCGTTTTGGTGTAAAACCTATAGCTTTTAAAGCGCGCATTACTTCAATAGTATGCACTACACCAGCGCCATCATCATGTGCTCCTTCATTTACATCCCAACTGTCTAAATGGCCTCCTACAGTGATGATTTCATCTGGATAAGTACTCCCTTTCAGTTCACCGATTACGTTATGCCCAATGGTATCTGGTAAAAATTTGGCACTTGTTTTCATCGTAACTTTTACGACAGATTTTTGGCAGAGTCCCCAAACATAATCTGCATCTCTTGGCCCCATGGCAATGGCTGGTATTTTAGGAAATGAATCATTATAAACGGTACTGCCTGTATGCGGGTCATTGGCCGTTGATTCTGTCAGGGAGCGGATCATAACCGCAACTGCACCATATTTTGCAGCGGCACTGGGTCCTGCCCTGCGAGAAACACCAGTTTGCCCGTAGGATATGAATGGTTTAATATTAGTTGGGTCAAATGAGTGATTAAAATAGACAATTTTACCTTTCACTTCCGACTTACGTTTATCCATTTCCTCAAAGCTGTTGAATGCAATAACTTCTGCAGTAACGGGCTTTCCATTACCCAGGGAATTACCTAATGCAAGTACGTCCAGTTTTTTATTTATTGTTTTACCATCTGCGCTTAATATGGTAGCTTCTTCTTTACCATAACGCACCCAGCGAGGCACCATACATTCCTGGAGATACACATTGTCAGCCCCCATTTCTTTTAGGGCTTTTTCACCCCAGGCTTCCGCTTTATACATCTGCGGGGAACCAGCCAAACGCCCCCCAACCTGTTTCGTGAGTTGGTACAATAAATCATACGCTTTTCCATTGCGTAGTATTTCATCCGATATTTTTTTGATCATTGCCGCGTCTTCCTGCTGAGCCAGCAAGGCAATGGGCGAGAGTAATAAAAGGAGTATCAATTTTTTCATAAGCCTAAAGTTAATCATTTGTCATGTTTTCGCCAGTTATATGAATGGAAAACAGGATTGGGATAATTGTTGTTAATTGCAGGGGAAAGATTGTGATCTTTGATCTTTGATCCATAGTTGATAGTCCTTGGACTATGGACTATCGACCACAAGCTAATAGACTTCCAAATTAAACAAATAGAATCATGCGTATCGGAATAGTTTGTTACCCAACATTTGGTGGTAGCGGGGTACTGGCCACTGAGTTAGGGAAAGCATTGGCGGATGAAGGGCATCAGGTGCATTTTATTACTTATCAGCAGCCGGTAAGGCTGAATGTTTTCAATGCCAATATTTTTTATCATGAAGTAAGGGTACCTACCTATCCGCTTTTTGATTATCCGCCATATGAAGTGGCGCTTGCCAGCACCATGGTTGATGTTATCATGAACCACGATTTAGATCTGTTGCATGTACACTATGCAATACCACATGCTTCTGCTGCATATATGGCCAAGCAGATAGTTAAGCAGAAAGCAAATAGAAATGTACCGGTTATTACTACATTACACGGAACAGATATTACACTGGTTGGTAAGGATAAGACTTACGAACCCGTTGTGACTTTTTCAATAAACGAAAGCGATGCGATTACTGCTGTATCGCAAAATTTAAGAGAAGAAACATTTAAGTTCTTCCCTATTCAAAAGGAGATTGAAGTGATCCACAACTTTGTGGATGTTAGTCGTTTTAATAAAAAACCCATTGACGCATTTCGTAAAGTGGTTGCTCCTAATGGGGAGAAAATACTTATACATGCATCCAATTTCAGGAAGGTAAAAAGGGTGGTTGATGTGATCCATATTTTTGCCAATGTAAGAAAAGCCATGCCGGCTAAATTACTAATGGTTGGCGATGGACCTGAACGACCAGGCATGGAAGAACTGAGTCGTGAATTGGGCATAGAAGACGATGTACGTTTCCTGGGTAAGCAGGAGCAAATGGAAGATATACTGGCAGTTAGTGATGTATTCCTGTTACCATCTGAATATGAAAGTTTTGGCCTGGCTGCCTTAGAAGCCATGGCGGCCAGATCGGTAGTCATCAGTTCTAATGCAGGTGGCTTAAGTGAAATAAATATTCAGGGTGAAACCGGTTTTATGGCCAATGTAGGTGATGTTGCCAGCATGAGCCAATATGCGATTGAATTATTACAGGACGATACAAAAATGGAGAATATGAAAGAAGCTGCCTACCAGCAAGCTTGCAGGTTCGACATTAAAAACATCATTCCGGTTTACGAAAAATTATACAGCCGCTTCTGCAGAATGGGGCCTTGTTGATAGTATAGACCATAGACCATAGTCCATAGACCATAGTCCAAAGTCAATGGTCAATTGTCTATGGACTATGGACCAAATGCTCCCTACTTAAACCAGGAAGCATACATCACATAATTATTCGAAATACGATCTATTTCGCCATGGATCAGCTCCTGTGATATATCTTTTACTTTTTTAGCAGGTACTCCCGCATAAATACAGCCTGCTTCTACAACCGTTCCTTCCAATACAACGGCACCCGCAGCTATGATAGAATTACTATGAACCACACAACGATCCATTACAATGGCACCCATGCCGATTAATACATTATCATGTATAGTACAGCCATGTACCAGTGCATTATGACCGATAGAAACATTGTTACCTATTTCGGTTGGGTTTTTCTGGTACGTACAATGAATGACTGCTCCATCCTGGATATTCACTTTATTACCCATTTTTATATAGTGAACATCCCCTCTCACCACGGCATTGAACCATATACTGCAGTCGTTACCCATTACCACGTCGCCAACTATAGTGGCATTGGGCGCTATAAAACAATTTTCACCAAATTGAGGATGTTTACCGAGAACCGGGAGAATTACTGGCATAAAATATCGAATTTCGAATGCGTAATAAATGAACTTTAATGAAAGTTAGTAAAATGAGTGGTATTTCTAACAGACAAGTTTTTTTGCAGCATGTTGCACAAACATCACAAGCACCTATTGGCATTGAAATGATAAAGGCGGAAGGCATTCATTTATGGGATGCAGAGGGGAAAAAATATGTGGACCTTATCTCCGGTTTCAGTGTTTGTAATATCGGTCATAGTCATCCAGCTGTAGTAAAAGCTGTACAGGAACAGGCCGCCACTTATATGCATCTGATTGTGTATGGAGAATTTATAGAAAGTCCGCAGGTACAATATGCTAAACTACTCACAGATCATTTACCCACTTTATTGAATTGTGTTTATTTCACCAACAGCGGTGCCGAAGCAACAGAAGGTGCAATGAAATTAGCCAAACGAATTACAGGTCGTTCAAAAATCATTGCATTCAATAATGCCTACCATGGCAGTACACAAGGAGCATTAAGTATCATGGGTGGTGAATATTGGCGAAATGCATTCAGACCCTTGCTACCCGATATACATCATTATAATTACGACGATGATCTTGTGATAGATGCGATCGATTCAACGGTGGCTTGTGTGGTAATGGAAACTGTGCAGGCAGAAAGCGGTATCACTGCCCCACGAAAAGAATGGCTGGAAAAAATCAGGCAAAAATGCAATGAGCATTGCGTGTTACTCATATTCGATGAAATACAGGCAGGTTTTGGAAGAACAGGTACGCTATGGGCATTTGAACAATTTGATGTTGTTCCCGATATTTTATTGTTAGGCAAGGCACTAGGTGGTGGAATGCCCTTAGGTGCATTTATTGCAGACAGGAAATTAATGTCAACCCTAACCTATGATCCTGTGCTTGGTCATATCACCACTTTTGGTGGTCACCCCGTATCATGTGCGGCTGGTAAAGCAGCTTTTGAGGTATTAACCAACAATGATATGATCGATACCGTTGAAAAAAAGGCAGAAATACTAAATAAGAAGCTCAATCACCCTGCCATCAAGGATAAAAAAATACATGGACTATGGATGTCGCTGCAATTTCAGGATGCTGAAACGAATCAAAAAATTGTTCATCAATGTGTAAAGAATGGTTTAATAACCGACTGGTTTCTCTTCGCCCCAGACAGGCTGCGAATAGCACCTCCATTAATCATTACAACGGAAGAACTGGAAGAAGTTTGTGAGGTTGTATTGAGGAGTATTGAGGAGGTTGTGAATGGTGAATAGTGAATAGTGAGTAAAATTATTCACCCAAACTACTCACCATTCACCATTCCTCCTCCATCGTATCCAAAATAGTACGATAGCTGATATATCTTTCTTCGGAAATGATTCCATCTATTACGGCCTTCTTGATCCCGCAGTTGGGTTCTTCAATGTGCATGCAGTTATTAAACTGGCAGTTTTGTATGCGGTCCCGCATTTCGGGGAAATAGTGCGCGAGTTCTTCTTTGCTTACATCAACAATACCTAGCTCACGAATACCGGGGGTATCAATTATTTGTCCACCACCTGGCAGGTCGAACATTTCTGCGAAAGTGGTGGTATGTAATCCTTTTCCGCTCCATCCACTTACTTCCTGTGTGCGTAGTTTGAATTCAGGGAATAGCGCATTAATAAACGTAGACTTACCAACGCCACTATGTCCACTGAGTAAGGAAACCTTATTATGCAACAATGCTTTTACTTCTTCCAATCCTCTTTGTTCTGCCACACTGCACAATAAAACAATATAACCGATAGCTTCATAAATTTCTTTCAGCCGCTCAAATTTCTCTAACTCTTTCTTTTTATAGAGATCCGCCTTATTGAAAACTATGATGGCGGGTACATGAAAAGCTTCACAAGAAATTAAAAAGCGATCCATAAAACCCTGTGATGTTTTAGGATCTTTCAGGGTAACAAATAACAGGCTCTGGTCGAGATTAGAAGCTATTATATGATGTTGGTGTTTATTATGGGGAGACACCCTTGCCACATAATTTTTCCGGTCATAAATCTCACTGATGATTGCCGATTCTTCCTGAATAGCTTCGATCTCCATTTCCACTTCATCACCTACCGCAATAGGATTGGTAGAGGTAATACCCTCTATTTTCATGACCCCTTTGATACGTGCTTGATAGGTTTCCCCGTTTTCAGCTTTGGCCACATACCAACTACCCGTAGATTTATAAATTCTGGCTTTCATGAGCCACGAAGATAATACGCGGTTATGGGTTTTAACGTATCTATATGGGGGCTTGAAAGCAAGGCAGCTAAAAAGGGCGATTAGCTACATGCTTCAAGCTTCAAGCCAGAACTGTCCGGGGAAAATTGGCTGCAAGCTGCAGGCCGCAAGCTGCAAGCCTTGATTCGTGCTTATTCTAAGCTTTCTGCTTTTAATGAAATTAAAGGTGGGCTTGCGAATTAGAAAATTTAAAGTCAGTTGCTTAAAGAAATATTTGGTTGTCGTAAATGCACTATCTGCTATTAATAGAACACGGATCTTCATGATTTTCAAGATCTATCATGATAAATCCTGAAAATCATGAAGACCTGTGTGCCATTATACGCGACACCTACAGCTCGCGGTTAAATTTCCCCGGACAGCAATGGCTACAAGCCTTGATTTGTGCATGTTTAAGGATTTCAGCAATTATTCGTTTTAATGGGAAGGCCTACTAATTAGGCACTTCCTCTCCCCAGTAAGATTTATGTTTATAATACGCTTGCCTCCAATTTATTTCATCATTAGCAGAAAGCCTAAAATAACCACGAATCAAGGCTTGCAGCTTGAAGCTTGTAGCTTGCAGCCTATTCCCTAGACAGTACTCTAAGCTGATTTAACACAGAACAGCGAATATTTGCTAAACATTAACCCCTGATTTGGCCGGTATAAGTCTACAAACACGGACCTTCAGGCCGGAATTCAATATCTTTGCCGATATGGCACAATTTGCGCACGACGAAGTGGTTCCTAACCCGGAGAGTGGTCAGGGTAAAAAGGAACAGGTGGCGGAGATGTTTAACAGTATTGCTTTCAGGTACGATTTTCTGAATCGTTTCCTCACAGCAGGGGTTGATGTACAATGGCGAAAAAAAGCCATCAGGCAGTTAAAAGCCGTTCAACCTCAACTGGTACTGGATGTGGCTACGGGCACAGGAGATGTAGCCATTATGACACACAGGATATTGAAGACCAAAAAGATCATTGGCATAGATATTTCTGAAGGAATGTTGGCTTTGGGTAGAGAAAAACTAACCAAACTCGGATTGAATGAGGCAATTGAGCTTCAAACAGGCGACAGTGAAACCATTCATTTTCCAGATAATCATTTCGATGCCATTACCGTGGCCTTTGGTGTTCGGAACTTTGCACACCTGGATAAAGGTTTGGCAGAAATGTTCCGGGTACTAAAACCAGGAGGTAAACTGGTGGTGCTGGAGTTTTCAAGACCGAGTCAGCCATTGTTCAGAAAACTGTGCGACTTTTATACCAATGTAGTTACCCCTGGAGTGGGTGGCTTATTTGCTAAAAATAAAAATGCTTACCAATACCTGAACGATAGTGTTCAAGCCTTTCCGGAAGGGCAGAATTTTTTAAATATTATGCATGAAGCAGGATTTACCCAAACTTATTTGAAAAAACTCAGTTTCGGAATATGCACCATTTATTGCGGAAGCAAGTAATCCTGCTATCTCTCTTTATTACCTGTACACTGGCTGTTATGGCACAGAAACAGCGTTATCGTCCAAACCACGATGACCTGCCTTATTATTTTGGTCTTACCCTAGGTTATAACAGCTCCTTTTTACACCAGCAGAAATCACCTCTTTTTTTACAAAATGATTCGATTCTGGCGGTACGACCTGGTTCTAGTGGTGGTATTACCATGGGATTACTAGCCACGGTAAAAATGACCGACCACCTTGAATTCCGTGCAAATCCCCAACTAATTATCGGCGGGTCAAAATACATTGATTATAGTTTGGGTAAACCCCGACCTGGAGAAGCGGCGCTTCAAAGACAAACACTGCCAGCTACCCTGATCAGCTTACCCCTTCATTTTAAATTCAATTCAGATAGAATTGGCAATTTTAAAACATACCTGCTTGGTGGTATTAAGTTGGATACGGATCTTTCTTCCAATTCAGCAGCCCGATTATCTGAAGATCTATTAAAGCTGAAAAGAAATGATTTTGGTTTTGAGGCTGGCATTGGCTTCAACTTTTACCTGCCTTTTGTTACCGTATCTCCGGAAATAAAATTCAGTTATGGGTTGTCCAATATCCATCAATACGACCCTACCCTGCGCTTCTCCAATGTGCTCGACAAAATTCAGTCGCGCATGATCATTTTCTCCATTCACCTCGAAGATTAAGGTTTAGTGAGAATGATGTAATAAATTGCATTGCTTGCCACAAAGGCAATCTTTGTTATGAAGGATTATATCATTAAAAATGCTGGCATCGTAAACGAAGGCAGTATAACTTATGGCGATGTATGGATCAGGAATGCACGTATCGAACAAATCGGCGCCAACCTGAGTCCAGCTATAAATGCCATTGAAATAGATGGCAGTAACCAATTATTATTACCAGGCGTAATAGATGACCAGGTACATTTTCGGGAACCAGGTTTAACCCATAAAGCAACCATCTACACCGAAGCTAAAGCCGCAGTTGCCGGAGGTGTAACCAGTTTTATGGAAATGCCGAATACCAGTCCACCGGCATTTACCCATGATTTATTGGAGCAGAAATATGAAACAGGAAAGAATACTTCGCTGGCTAATTATTCCTTCTTCATGGGAACATCCAATGATAACCTGGAAGAGATATTACGTACCAATGATAAGAAGAACGAGATATGTGGTGTGAAAATATTTATGGGATCATCCACCGGCAACCTGCTGGTAGATAATCCGCTGGTGTTGGAAAAAGTATTTGCAGGGTCTGAATTATTGATTGCTACCCATTGCGAAGAAGAAAGTATCATCAAACAAAATTTCCAGGCACTAAAAGCACAGAAAGGAATACTGGAGCCTGCAGATCACCCAATCATAAGAAACGAAGATGCTTGCTTTGAATCATCTTTCAAAGCCATACAATACGCTAAGAAATATAATACCCGTTTGCATATACTACATATCACCACTGAAAAAGAGTTACAGCTATTTGGCAATATGCTGCCACTGGCAGAAAAAAGAATCACTTCTGAAGTATGTGTGCACCACCTGCATTTTACCAGTGATGATTATGCTAGACTGGGCAACCAGATTAAATGCAATCCTGCAATTAAAGCGCCGCATAACCGTAAAGCTCTTTGGGAAGCATTACTCGACGATCGCCTGGATGTTATCGCCACCGATCATGCCCCACATACCTGGGCTGAGAAGCTGGAAGACTATGAACATGCACATGCAGGCTTACCGTTGGTGCAACATTCCCTTGGACTAATGCTGCACTATGTAAAAGAAGGAAAGATCAGTATTGAGAAAGTGGTAGAGAAAATGAGTCATGCAGTAGCTACCTGTTTTCAGATAAAGGACCGGGGCTTTATCAGGGAAGGTTATTATGCTGACCTGGTACTGGTTAACATGAATGAAGGTTATACTATTAAGAAAGATAATATTCTCTATAAATGCGGCTGGAGCCCTTTAGAAGGACAATTTATTCCAGCTACTGTTGAATATACTTTTGTAAATGGTCATCCTGTATATGGAAAAGGGGTATTTGATGAATCTAAGAAAGGGATGAGGTTGGGGTTTGAGCGATAGAGGTTAAGTCGGAAAGTCCGATGACCGGAAGTCCGGAAGTTATATAGATGGTGTATAGATCCCTTCCTTGTATTGCTGTATGTTTTTGTTTAACCACAGACATGGAAGGGTGAGTATGGAACACAGATTTTCATGATCTTTCATGATAAATCATCATAATCAAGAAAGTCCCTGTCCAATCCATACGTATACATTATCATGCTAAGCTTTTTCTCGATTGTTTAGTTACTAAAACTTTTTAAACAGTAGCTTATTAAAAAATAAACCTTCATCTTTCGGACTTCCGGTCTTTCCGACTTCCGGACTTTCTTAACTTTAACAGATGCAGATAGACAAAACTACACTTGCCGATCTTTCCATATTTCATAGTGAGGAAGAATTATCCGTTGTTCATTTTTTGGATCATACACAAACAACTGGTGGTAGGGAATATCTCTATGACATGGTGGCCAAGCCTTTATCTACAGTTGAGGCGATTGAAAACAATCAGCAAACTATTCGTGACCTCATTCCTTTAATTGATCGTTGGCCAATTACCATCACCAATGGTACCATCATGGTAATTGCCAGGTTTTATGAATCACAGATTAATAAATATCCGACGCAACCTAATGTGTTCAGCAGCTTTATCTACAAACTATTTAATGCCCCTGATTTTTCTTTAACGAGGTATACGATTAGTCATTGCATAGATTTTGTAAAAGGAATGCAGGAAATTGTTCAGCTACTTAAAGAAAATGCTACCAGCAAGCATTTACGCATTTGGGCCGATCGAATAGAAATGCTATTGAACAAGGGCATGATCCCCGAAATGGGTCAGGCAAGTAAAGAAGGATTGAGTAACTGGAGAATACTCAGCTATGCAGATTTTGTGCGATCTCACTACAAAAATCAGTTCTTTGAACTGATTGACATTTACAGCAGGATTGATGCATTTCTTTCATTAAGTATTGCCTGTAAAAAATATGCATTCTGCTTTCCTGAAATCCGGAAATCTGAGCAGCCTTACGTAGAAGCATCAGCCTTATATCACCCATTATTACAGATACCGGTATCATATGACGTAGAGTTAAGCCGCGAAAAAAATTTCCTATTCCTCACCGGAGCTAATATGGCTGGTAAAAGCACTTTTATCAAAGCTGTAGGCGTAAGTGTTTACCTGGCGCATCTGGGTATGGGCGTACCCGCTCAAAAAATGCAAATGAGTTTATTCGATGGCTTATTAAGTAATATCAATGTTGTAGATAATATCATCAAAGGAGAAAGTTATTTCTTTAATGAGGTACAGAGAATCAGAAATACCATTCAAAAAATAAGTGATGGAAAGAACTGGCTTATTCTCATAGACGAACTCTTCAAAGGCACCAATGTACAAGATGCCATGAAATGCAGCAGTACTGTGATAGAGGGATTACGAAAAATGAAAAATGTACTATTTATTCTATCCACCCACTTATATGAAATTGGTGATGCTTTACAACAGCATAGCAATATCCAGTTCCGTTATTTCGAAACAAGTGTTAGTGACGATCAACTAATTTTCAGCTACCAACTCAAAGAAGGCATCAGCAACGACAGACTTGGATACTTGATTTTAAGAAAAGAGGGAGTGGTGGAGTTGTTGCAGAAACTGTAGGGAGGAGATTGTTGGATGTCAAATGGCAAATGTCAGATTTATTTTTTTATTTTGCTTTTGGCAGTTTTGGTTGTTGCGGAGAATATGGCAGTTAGTTCATGGGCTTCTTGAATCAATGATTTGATGTTATGATTCTGAATTATCGCTACTTCTTTAATTATTTGTAACCAGTATAAAGATTCATCTGCCTCCTCCAAAACAATTTCAATTTTATAAATAAAATCTAACATAGATTTTGCCCTCTTCGACGACCTATAATTAGCAGCTACAGAGCCAGCTGATCGAATGAGTTGTTTTCCTATTTCATACCCCACATTATTCTTAGGTAACAATAAACATAATCTGATCACATCAATATGAAATTGCTTTGTTCGTTGCTCAAGTATTTGTCTATCCATTTTTTAAATCAAAAATATCAACTTCCACTGCGACCCTCTTGTAATCCATCAATTCCGACATACAAATCTGAGATCTGCCATCTGACATCTGCCATTTTCAAGTATAAGTCCCCCGTATTTCCCCTCATTTCATTTTTTCTTTCCTACTCTTCCCTATCTTACCCTCGTTTTGAATTTTTATTTTTCACTTTTGAATTTCATTCATGCTTGTAAAAACTTTTGGTAGTGCTGTTTATGGTGTTGAGGCCATTACGATAACAGTTGAAGTAAATGTGAGTGCAGGGCAGGGCTACCAGATTGTTGGGTTACCTGATAATGCAGTCAGGGAAAGCTTACAGCGCACAGAGAGTGCCATTAAAACCAATGGGTATGATATGCCTCGGATTAAACTGGTGGTAAATCTTGCTCCGGCAGACATCAGAAAATCAGGTTCATCTTTTGACCTTCCGATAGCATTAGGTATTCTCGGTGCGAGTGAGCAATTAGATAATGCCGATGCTTTGAAAGATTATGTAATCATGGGAGAATTGAGTCTGGATGGAAGTATACAACCGATTAAAGGAGCTTTACCCATTGCCATTCAAGCCAGAAAAGAGGGTTATAAAGGATTGATAGTACCTATGGCGAATGCCCGGGAAGCGGGAATGGTAAATAACCTGCAGGTTTATGGTGTTGATCATCTTAAGACGGTTGTGGAATTTTTTAAAGATGAAAACAGCCTTCAACCTGTAGTTGTTAATACCCGTGAAGAATTTTTCAATGACCAGTACCAGTTTGAATTCGATTTTACAGACGTAAAGGGACAGGAAAACATCAAACGGGCATTGGAGATTGCGGCGGCTGGTGGACATAACGCCATTTTAATTGGTCCGCCGGGGGCGGGTAAGACTATGCTGGCAAAACGTTTACCAACCATTCTGCCACCGCTTAGTTTACAGGAAGCACTGGAAACTACAAAAATTCATAGTGTCGCTGGTAAGCTTCCTGAGCATAGTGCACTGATTAGTAAGCGGCCTTTCAGGTCACCGCATCATACCATTAGTGATGTTGCCCTTGTAGGTGGTGGTGGTGTTCCGCAGCCGGGTGAAATATCTTTAGCGCATAATGGTGTTTTATTCTTAGATGAGTTGCCAGAATTTAAAAGAACCGTTCTTGAAGTGATGCGTCAGCCCATGGAGGAAAGAAGGGTAACTATATCGAGGGCTAAAATTGCCCTGGATTTTCCAGCGAATTTCATGTTGATAGCTTCGATGAATCCTTGCCCTTGTGGATACTACAACCACCCTGAAAAAGAATGTACCTGCGGACCGGGTATTGTGCAGAAATATTTAAACAAAGTTTCCGGTCCCTTATTAGACAGGATTGATCTGCATGTAGAAGTTACACCCGTTGCTTTCAGTGAACTGAGCAACCAACAAAACGGAGAAGACTCAGCAGCGATTCGTGAGCGTGTTATTAAAGCTCGAGAAATACAAGCAGCTCGATATAATGGTGAGAACGGTGTATATGCCAATGCCCAAATGAGCAGTAAACAACTCAGGGAAATTTGTCGCATCAGCAATGTGGGAGAAAACTTACTCAAGCGTGCCATGGAAAAGCTAAACCTTAGTGCACGAGCCTATGATCGCATTTTAAAAGTGAGCAGAACGATTGCTGATCTAGCGGGGAGTGCTGATATACAACCGGAGCATTTGGCAGAAGCGATTCATTATCGCAGCCTTGATCGTGAAGGATGGGCTGGGTGAGAGAACAGAGGAATAAGGAACAGAGAAATAAGGAATATGAAAGGAAAAGAATAACCCACGCGTTGTTGGTCGCCTAAACAACAACAGCGGGAGTTAATGCTCAACTATTCTACCGCAGAATCCACCTAACACCCACTAATAAAGGCATTTCCAAAGAAAGATTCTGTTTTGTATGATCCCATAGTTTACAATCAAACTGAACAAAACGGAGCGTTACAGAAGTTGATTGATTTAAAGCGTATTGCAAATTTAAATTTATGCCTACCCTACCTTTAAAACTGTTCTCAATTTTATTTAAATAAGTTCTGGATGAATCAGTTACTACAACAATATTGCCTTTGTCTTCTGCCCTGTACTCCAGGTATTGTAAATAAGCTGAAGGAAAGATGTCGATCTTTTTACCAATCGAAAAAAAATGATCATAAAACATACCAACTGCAGTATACTTATGTGTCAGTCTACCGTATGTTTCTGGCAATCCAAAATCAGCAATATAAACGGATCTTGTAGTTCCCTTTGTCGGAATACTTTGTGTACTTGTAGAGATTTGTAAACCAATAACATCATTATCCCCCAGAAAACCCCCTATTTTGAAATCCAGCATAAATGGAGTACTAGAAATATTATCACTATTTGTAGATACCCTGAAAAAACCAGCCGCCGCATTTACATAAGTTCTCTGCCGCTTTTCCTGTGAATACCCACTTAAAACAAAACTCAAACAATAAAGACATATCAGATACCTCATTGCAATTTGTTTATTCTTGCAATTAATAATATTGAAATAGGAGCTTGGCAAATTTATTTATTGATGTGTTAGAATAAATAAGAAAATATATTTCACATAAGGGTAAATAATAACCAAAATAATACAACTGAGGTTAAAGCAAATAATAGTACAGCTACTTTTCTTAAGTAATTTGCCCGCTTAGACTTCCAAAATCCAACAAGCGCTATAGATAGTATACCTATTTCAATAACGGTGGTAAGTCTTGCGTTTTGTAAAAAAGCCGGAAAGCGACTGAGGTATTTTTTTGTATTCTCTTCGTAGGATATTGTTTCTGTAAAATTAGCAATCCACCACGCAACATCAGCTAATATCAAAATTAGTAATAACAACCCTCCAAAAAAGAATAGTCGATATTTTAACATGATATACTAATATACGGTTAAATCAGATTAATTTCTAACAACAGGCAAAATCTACTACCGCAGTTGGTCGCCTCACCAACTACAAACTACTTCCATGGCTATGATTTATTTTGCTGCCACCATAAATATTAAGTGCACATATAAAGCGAACACCCTGTCTGTGTAACTATTGTTGGTCAGGCGACCAACAATGGCGGAGGCGACCAATAATGGCGGAGGCAATCCCTTCAAATCAGACATCAGACATCAGACATCAGCCATCAGCCATCTGCCATCTGCCATCTGACATCTGATATTTCCCCGTATTTTTGAACACTTCATTCTTTTCCATGATTACTCCAATCGACATTTTAAAAAAATACTGGGGACACAATAGCTTCCGGCCAATGCAGGAAGATATTATTCAGTCTGTGATGGAGGGGAAAGACACATTAGCGCTTTTACCAACCGGTGGCGGAAAATCAATCTGCTTCCAGGTACCGGCCATGTTGATGGATGGTATGTGTATAGTAATTAGTCCGCTTATCGCACTCATGCGCGACCAGGTTACACATTTATTGGATAAAGGAATTCCTGCCGCCTCACTAAATAGCGGCATGAGTTATGCAGAAGTAAAAAACACATTACAAAAAGCAGTTCGTGGAGATTTTAAATTTCTTTATCTGTCACCGGAAAGAATAGAATCAACCCTGTTTCAGGAATACTTACCTGCTTTAGATATATCATTGATAGCGGTAGATGAAGCGCATTGTATTTCGCAATGGGGGTATGATTTCAGACCACCTTATATTCGCATTGCCCAACTACGAAAAGAACTGAGTAATGTACCAGTAATCGCCCTTACCGCTTCTGCTACTGAAATAGTTCAGGAAGATATTATCCGGAAATTACAATTCAAAGATTTCCATCTCTTCCGGCAATCATTTGAAAGACCTGCTTTGTCTTACAGTTGTTTTCCGGTTGAAAGCAAAATCAATAAACTGATACAAATACTCCATAACGTTGCGGGTAGCAGCATTGTATATTGTAATAGCAGAAAACTTACAAAAGAAGTCAGTTCCTTATTACAGTTGCATGGCTTATCCGCTGATTTTTACCATGCCGGTCTATCACAGGATGAAAGAACAGTTAAACAAACCAGATGGATCAACAATGAAATAAGGATCATGGTTTGTACCAACGCATTTGGAATGGGAATCGATAAATCGGGCGTTCGTTCGGTGATACATTTTAATATTCCTGACTGCCTTGAAAATTATTATCAGGAAGCAGGTCGCGCTGGTCGGGATGGAAATAGGGCATTTGCCGTATCATTATTCCAGCAAGACGACCTTTACCAACTAGAACAATTACCAGAAAAGCGTTACCCAGCTATTCCGATTATACAATCCATTTACCAGGCATTGGCCGATTTTTTTCAATTGCCCGTAGGCTCAGGAGAAGGGGCTTATTATGATTTTGATATCAGGGAATTTGCAGACCGCTTTAAATTCGACCTGATCACCACCGTCAACACACTGAAAGTGCTGGAGCAGGAAGGACATATCAGCTATGCAGAAAATATTTTCCTCCCCTCACAAGTTCAGTTTACCATTGACAAAGACGCTTTGTACAATTTTGAAAATGCTCACCCGACACTGGAACTTACTATCAGAAGTTTGCTCAGGGGGTATGAAGGCATTTTCGACAACCAGGTCTCTGTTTTTGAATCACAACTCGCAAAACTAACCAGGCTACCCGTTGAAACAGTAAAAAAACAATTACGCGAATTAATGGCATACGGTGTAATTACTTATTTACCACAAAAAGAAACACCTCAAATTCATTATCTTTTAAATCGGGCACCAGCTAAGTATCTTCACATAGATCATGATGCATATTTTAAAAGAAAAGAACAGTTCAAAAAACGAGTACACGACATGATCCGGTACCTGAGAGATAATGAAGCTTGTCGCAGCCAGTTTATCGGCATTTATTTCGGTGACAAAACCATCCGCGAGTGTGGTATCTGTGATAACTGTTTAGCTAAAAAGAAGAAAAATCTTTCCGTTGAAGAATTCAGTTTACTTGAAACAAACATTCAACAGCAATTAAGAAAAGGCGACTGCACCATTGATCAATTATTCGCATCAATGAAAAACATTTCGGGCGAAAAATGGTGGGTAGTGCTTGACTTTCTACAAAGTGAAGGACTAATAACAATAAACGAATCCGGAAATATTCATTTAACTCCTTCTTCTGGTCTTTGAACTGGAGCGCCCTCCTAATCCCAATGCGCCTAATAGACTTCTGGTGATTATGCTTGCTGCTGTTCTTCCAACCTGCTTAACCACAGGGTTATCAAAAAAACTGTCATCCTGTTTTTTTCTACCTGTTGTTTTTTCCGTCATCGTTTCAACTTCCTGACTCCTTGCTGCAGCTTCTTCCAGTTTGTCGGTTAATATTTCATAGGCGCTATGACTGTCGATTTCCTGACTGTATTTTGCCACCAGTTTACTGGAACTCGTTAATTGGTTGATTTCCTGTTCCGTTAAAATATCCATTCTACTACGAGGTGCACATAGCATAACATGTGCCAGTGGTGTAGGTATTCCTTTTTCATTTAAAAGGGTTACCAGCGCCTCCCCGATTCCCATTTGTGTTAACAGCTCATCTGTTTTATAAAAAGCGGTTTCTGGAAAATTCTCTGCCGCCTGCTTGATTGTTTTTCTATCCGCAGCAGTAAAAGCTCGCAATGCATGTTGGATTTTCATACCCAATTGACTTAGTATAGAGGCAGGAATATCCTGAGGATTCTGGGTGCAGAAAAAAATACCCACTCCTTTAGAGCGAATTAGTTTAATCACTGTTTCAATCTGCTGTAATAAGGCATCGGAAGCTTCATTGAAAACCAAGTGTGCTTCGTCAATGAAAATAACCAGTTTAGGTTTGTCGAGGTCTCCTTCTTCCGGGCAACTGGCATATAATTCAGCCAGTAGTTGCAACATAAAAGTGGAAAACAGTTTTGGCCTGTCTTGCATATCAGTTACACGCAAAACGTTAATCATTCCCCTGCCATCATCGCTGATTCGCATGAGGTCATCGGTTTCAAAACTTTTTTCTCCAAAGAAAATATCTGCACCTTGTTGCTGAAGTTCAATAATTTTCCGCAATATGGTACCTGTTGAAGTTGTTGAAATTTTACCATATTCCTTCTCTATTTCAGCCTTGCCTTCATTACCTATGTATTGAAGTATTTTGATGAAATCTTTCAGGTTTAGCAAGGGCATTTTATGGTCGTCACAATATTTAAAAATCATAGCTACCAAACCTCCCTGTGTATCATTCAAACCAAGAATCTTACTTAATAAAACCGGACCAAACTCACTTACAGTAGCCCTTAACCGAACTCCCTTTTCATTACTTAAAGTGAGCAGTTCAACAGGAAATGAAGTAGGCACAAAAGGAACGCCCAGTTTTTCACTTCGAGCCGTTAGTTTTTCGTTTGCTTGTCCTGCAGCAGCGATACCACTCAAATCACCTTTAATATCCATCAATAACACAGGTACGCTATTATCGCTCAGGGCCTCGCTCAAAAGTTGCAAAGTTTTTGTTTTCCCTGTTCCGGTTGCACCGGCAATCAAACCATGTCGATTCATGGTTTTAAGTGGCAGCTTTATATCAGCACCAGGCACTACTTCACCATTTAACATGGCCACACCTATTTTTACCTGTTCGCCTTTAAAACCATATCCCGCGTTAATTGCGTCTACAAATACCTGCTGATCTGACATAATGATTTTTTGATGGTATGATTTATGGGATGTTGATTTTGGAAGATAAGGAAAATTGGCTTTTAGCTGTTAGCTATTAGCCTTTAGCTTCTTGGAAATTTATTGATTTAAAATTATACCAATAAAAGTCTGATAGAATATTAATTCACATCAACACCTGCTGTTAGCTAATAATGCGAATCAAGGGTTGAAATCTGCCAATTATGAGAAAATCATCGATAGAGTGATATTTTGAAGTCATTAAAGCAGGCTCCTATAAAATAATAACTCCTAATCTTATTTGGCTGCTTAGATAGAACGCGGATTTATCATAATCTATCATGATAAATCTGTGTTCTATTGCCCGCTCCTATGAAATTTCAACCCTTGATTCGCATTAATAGCTAAAGGCTAATGGCTAACAGCTCAAAGCTCCTCTTCTCTCTCCAACAACAATATCGCACTCTGTGGCACGATAAAATATTTCTCCTGTTCATACATCACTTCCGTAGCACCGCTGACCAGAAATATTGCTAAATCTCCTTCCTTTGCCTGTAAGGGCACATATTTTACCTGTTCCTCATCTGTTTTCCAGGGTTCTTCATCAACGGGCATTGGAATAGCGTACCCAGGACCTGTTTTAATGATATACCCCTGTTGTACTTTCTCTTTCTCCTGAACACCGGGTGGCAGGTACAAACCGCTCGCTGTTTGTTCATCAGGTTTGGATGGTCGTACCAGTACCCTGTCGCCAATTACAATGAGTTTTTTGAATTTATTGTCTGATGTAAGTAACATAATACAGCTGTTTATCCTTATTTGAATCCGTAAAAATAAAACAGAAAATGAAAATCGGGTGATTCAGTATTTTTGTAACATGAAGCAGACTATTGCAGCCATTCTGGTTATAATGTTTTCAGGAATCATCCTAGCTGCCTATACTTCACCGCCGACTGTTAATACAAAAGCTGCACTGGGTAAAAAACTCTTTAACGACAAAATTCTCTCAAAAGACAATAGTATAAGTTGTGCAAGTTGTCACCTGCCTGAATTTGGCTTTGCTGATACTTTGGCTTTCAGCATAGGAATTGAAGGAAGATCAACCCTTCGAAATACACCTTCTGTTTTGAACATGAAAAACCGCCCCTATTTTTTCTGGGATGGTCGTGCCAAATCACTGGAAGAACAGGCACTGATGCCTATTGCACATCCTGATGAAATGGGATTATCGATTGACGAAGCGGTAAAGCGATTAAATACAAATGCCGAGTATAAAAAACTGTTTCTGCGTATCTTCAAAACAACCCCCAATAAATATAACCTGGGTGCCGCTTTCGCAGCTTTTGAGAAAACGCTGGAAACAGACAGCAGTAGATTCGATGCCTATATAGATGATATCATCGCATTTACTGATTCGGAAGAAAGAGGAAGAAAATTATTCATCAGTGAAAAAACCAAATGTTTCGATTGCCATAGAGGGCCAGATTTTACCGATGACCAGTTTAAAAATATTGGATTATTCGACGGATATGCTTTGAAAGACTCGGGCAGATACCTGATCACCAGAAAAAAAGAAGACCTTGGAAAATTCAAAACTCCAGGTCTGCGGAATATAGCACTTACTGCTCCTTATATGCATAATGGCATGTTTCAAACCCTTGAAGAAGTAATAGAATATTACAATAACCCCGGAGCTTTTGTATTGAATCCGATTAATATGGATAGTACCATGGGGGCCCCTTTAGGTCTGAACAAACAAGAAAAAGCCGACCTGGTTGCATTTTTAAGGACCTTAACGGATAAGCGGTTGGGAGTAGGGGTTAGGCGTTAGGTGTTAGGTGCTAGGTACTGGGTACTAGGAATACGTAGAGGTTACGTTTAATAAATGTACTCATCGACCACAAGCAGCACCTAATCCCTAATACCTAACACCTAGTACCTAATACCTAGTACCCAGTACCTAATACCCCACCTTTAACAAAAGATTGCAGACTATAGGATGTTAAGTAGTAGTGAATTATCTTTATTTACATAAATTTTAGAACCATGGAAGACAAGAAAAAATTTAAGATACTCTTGTGCGAAGACGATACCAATCTGGGTATGGTATTAAAGAACTATCTGGAACTGAACGATTACGATGTAACACTGGAACGCGATGGACGATTAGGGCTTGCTGCATTTCAAAGGGAGAAATATGATATCTGCCTCCTAGATGTAATGATGCCCAATATGGATGGATTTACCCTTGCTGAAGAAATTCGTGATGTAGATCCGGATATTCCTCTGTTCTTCCTCAGTGCTAAAACCATGAAAGAAGATATTATCCAGGGCTACAAACTTGGCGCTGATGATTATATCACTAAACCTTTTGACAGTGAAGTTTTATTGTTAAAAATCAGGGCTATCCTTAAGCGTAACGAAGAAGAAAACAAAACCAATGAAAATATTGAGTTTGATCTGGGTAAATACCATTTTAATCCAAAGTTACGTGAGTTGAAAACCGGCGATAGCACGCAAACTCTTTCTCCTAAAGAGAATGAGTTATTGAAAATGCTTGCCGAACATAAAAATGATTTATTGCCCCGCGAACGTGCGCTGAAAAAAATATGGGGTAGTGATACTTATTTCAATGGTAGAAGTATGGATGTGTATATCGCAAAGCTGCGCAAATACCTGAAAGACGATACGAATATTGAAATCGTGAATATTCACGGGAATGGATTCAGATTGGTAGCACCTTAGTACCACTAACAATAATTTATTAAGCCACAGATTCACAGATTAATCGTTCATAATCTGTGAATCTGTGGCTTAATTATTTAAGCAAATAAATCTGATTGATTACCCGTTTGCTTAAAAGCACGATTAAGATGGGTATAAGCTTTAGCAGTAACTTCTCTCCCTCTTGGTGTTCGCTGTAAAAAGCCTTCCTGTATCAAAAAAGGTTCATATACTTCTTCCAAAGTTCCAGCTTCCTCTCCTACTGCAGTTGCTATGGTAGTCAACCCAACAGGGCCTCCCTTAAACTTATCAATGATGGCCAATAAAATCCTGTTGTCCATTTCATCCAATCCATGCTCATCCACATTCAAAGCTTTCAGGGCATGCTGTGTAATACCTAAATCAATCTCACCGTCATTCAAAACCTGAGCAAAATCGCGCACCCTTCTCAACAAGCCATTTGCAATACGAGGTGTACCCCTGCTTCTTCGGGCTATTTCAAATGCCGCATTTGATTGAATGGAGGTGTTTAATATAGCAGCACTACGTTCAATAATTTTTTGTAGTGTCTCAGCTTGGTAATATTCCAGTCTCGACTTAATACCAAATCTTGACAATAATGGGGCTGTTAATAATCCACTTCTGGTAGTAGCACCAACAAGGGTAAATGGATTCAGGTTTATCTGTACACTTCTAGCATTCGGACCAGAATCAATCATAATATCGATCCTGAAATCTTCCATCGCAGCGTATAAGTATTCTTCTACAACCGTACTCAAACGATGAATTTCATCAATAAACAATACGTCATTGGGTTGAAGGTTGGTTAATAGTCCTGCCAGGTCACCCGGTTTTTCAATAACCGGGCCCGATGTTTCTTTAATACTTACCCCCAGTTCATTGGCAACAATTCTGCTTAAGGTGGTTTTACCCAGGCCCGGTGGACCATGAAAGAGGATATGATCCAATGCTTCACCCCTTAGCTTAGCAGCTTTGATAAAAATAACAAGGTTCTCAATTAACTGTGGCTGACCTGAAAAATCATTGATTTCTGCCGGGCGAATGACATTCTCAAATTCTTTTTCAGAACCACTGAGGTTACCAGAATCACTGTTAAGATTTGGGTTTAACATGGGCCAAAGCTACTAAATATTGAATTGTGAATGATTGAACCTGTTTTAACTCTTCTGTGGCTTTCTGTGCCCTCAGTGGCATTATTAATTGCCACTGAGGGCACAGAAAGCCACAGAAGGCCACAGAAGAGATTAGAATGTGTGTCGCAAAATAAAGGTTGGGTCAGGACAATTATTGAGGTATTTTATACGCTCACTGAATTTGCATACGCCGGGGTAATCTCCTTTCATGCCCTGCATATCTTTAATCAACTGAAAATGCAAATGCGGTGGCCAATGACCATTTTCTTCAGGTAGTCCAAAATGAGCTATTTGATCGCCTCCATTTATGGGCTTTCCTTCATACAAACCATCCAGATCACCTAAAGAAAGATGTCCATATAAGCTATGAATCTCTGCATCTTCAATTATATGCCTTAAAATAATCACCGCTCCGTAATCTCCATAGGTTTCATGGAATCCAAAACTATGCACTTCACCATCGCATGGTGCAAATACAGGTGTACCTGCATCTCCCCAAATATCAACTCCCAAATGCAAGCGACGTGGTTCATCTGCAGTATCAAATACAGCACTCCTGCTATAAACTGTTCGATGCTCATTATATCCTCCAATCGCATATCGGGCACCTGCATTCAGCCGGCAAGCAGTTATATAAGCATCAAATGCAATGGTATCATTTACCAGCTCACTGGTTACCGCTGTGTTATTGGCAGTAAGGTCGAGTTGAAAAAGTAAGTCTGTCCCCTTTTCAAAAGGAACAATGGAATGAAACATAAGAGCCGATTAAACTTAATCTGTGAATCTGTGGCTTAAAATATTTTGCCACAGATTCACAGATTATGAAAGATTATTTTTTGAGTTTCTTCATGATTTCCTCAATAGCCTTATCCAGTTGTGGATCGCGACCATTGATTCTGTCTTCGAAATTCATTGGCACTTTTATATCAGGCTCCACACCGGTAATTTCCAGGTCCTTGCCATCCAATGAATAACATCCCCAGCTAGGTAAGCGAACAAAGGATCCATCTACCATGCTTGCGCCGCTGGTGAAAATAATCCATCTATAAGTAGGCATCCCAATGATAGTACCCAGTTTAAGCGCTTTAAACCCTTGTGAAGTCATTTCTGCATCACTCAGTGATTGTTCGTTAATCAACAATACAATGGGCTTATCTGCCGGAGCAAAATTTGATTGGGGGGTTAACTTACCTTCCCGATATTTCCATTGCAAATAGGTACGCTGACTCAGGAACTTCAACACTTCATCGTGTACATTACCACCGGTATTATAACGAAGGTCAAGGATGAGCGCATCTTTCTGGTAAAAATCCTGTGTCATATCTATCAGGAATTTCTCCAGCTCTCCACCACCCATATCTTTCATGTTATGATAAGCCACACGGTTATTGGTTTTTTCATCTACCCGTTTTTGATTTATCTCACTCCATTCCAGGGATAGATTCGCAAACAAAGAAGGCTGTGGATGTAATTTGGTGGTCATGGTTTGACCATTACGATTGAAACTAAGTGTTATCTCGGCATCTAAAGAGGGGCGGCTGAAATAGTAGTTCCTATCATTAGACGGATCAACAACTTCATCATCCACTTTTGTCAAAATATCTCCTGGGCGAATATCAACAGTTGCTTTGTCTGCGTTACTTCCTGGTACCACATATTTCACTTTATAGGGGTTCGTATTTTCAAATATGATACCTGTTTCCATGGTTCTGTTTGAAAGCTGAATAGCTTCTTCATCACCATTAGAAGTAAAGCCCTGGTGCGAGGAATTCAACTCACCTAGCATATCAGCCAACAAGATGCGCAGATCACCTCTTGTGTTTACATAAGGAACAAATGCTTCATACTTTTTACGCGTAGCAAGCCAATCGATTCCATGGAATTTTTCATCATAGAAATTCTCATTTACATTTCCCCATGTTTCCTGAAATACCTGCGCAAATTCAGCAGAAAGATTTCTCCTGAATACTTTTGAAATGGCTACGGGATCAACTTTATTAGCATCAATATTTAGTTTGAAAATATTACCATTGATCAACACCATTGCTTTATCACCACCTTCGGCATAATCCACACCAAATACATCGGCTCCATTTATTTTTTCTGTTTTAGGTGCTTCAAAAGGCTCGATTGTTGTTTTCCATAGAGCACCACGACCTTCCGCATGATTGCTCACGTATAAAACAATCGTCTTCTCCCCCTTCTGTATTACATTCACTAGGAACTGTGAACCGAAATTTGGTCCAACCTGTTCCAGTCTGTCCATGATTTTAGTGAAATCAATTTTAATAGGTGACGGTTCTTTTTTGGCACTGTCCTTTTTTTCAACTTTAAAAAGTGCCTCGTACTTATCACTGCGGTAAGGCGCATCTATTTTCTCCAGCGGCATCCTATAAATTTTAGGGTTTTGCATGCCGAATGGATAAGATGGCTTTGTGCGTGAAGAGATAAAGTAGATATATTTCCCGTCAGGACTCCAAATCGGGCTAGACTCTGTAACACCGGTATTGGTAAGGTTGATGGTTTTGTTGTCTTTCAGGTTATGGATAAATACATCTTGTTCAAAATTTCTCACTGCAGTGAAATAAACATACTCATCGTTAGGCGAAAAACCAGGATCTGAATTTTGGAAAGCCCAGATTTCATCTTTCACCAGGGTTTTGTTGTCCCAAGTTTTGAGGTCAAGTAATTTAACTTCATCTCGACCGCTCAGGTAAACTAATTTTGTTCTTGTTTTATTCAATATACCGGAACGGTTATTTTTAGCATCTTTTGTGATTTGTTTGATTGGTGCGGATCCATCTGCCAGTGCAGTAAACCAATTCAGAAATCCATCTACAGTTTGATTGAAAAGGATGGTTTTATTATCGCTCATCCACTTTACTTCTCTGGCTCTTTCGGTATTCCCTTTATTGATTTGCTGGATGAATTTTCCGTCTACATCACTCACAAATATTTCACCCCTTGATGTAAATGCAAGTTTCTTTCCATCTGGTGAAACATCCAGGTTTGTGATTTCGCCGCGCACATTATAATCTTTATCGGCAGGTAACACATAATTCCTGTTTAACTGGATGGACAATTTCTCAGCTTTTTTTGATGCAACATCATATAGCCATAACTGGTAATCTCTTTCAAATACTATTTTAGAACCTGAAGCATTAACAACGGGTGTTTTAATAGAGCTATTGAAACGGGTCAGCGCTGTTTTCTTTCCATTTTCTAATGTATACAGGTTGTATTCTCCGTTGGCTTCATCAGAAATAAAATATAGTTTACCGCTCTTATCGATGGTTGTTGCAAAATCTTTTCCTTCCCAGTCGGTGTGTTTTTTATACAGTTTTTTGGAGATATTGTACGATTGAATATCTGGATTGAAAGGCCCTTTATAGCGTTTGCGGGCTATCTGGCTGGTACTTTCCCAGGTATCGTTGAAGTAGATATCTCCGGAAGGATGTTCAGCCAAACCATGATCCAGTAAGAAGAAATGATCACCGAATAATCTTTGTGGTGTGCCTCCATTGATGCCAACAGTAAAGCCTGAAATCTGACCCATACGGTTAGAAGTGAAATATATTTTCTTGCTGTCCCAACTCCAGTTATTTACTTCATCATTGGCACTGTGATAAGTGATTTGCTTTATTTCGCCACCTGCCATTGGCATGATATAAATATCTGCATTACCTTTTTGTCTGCTGCTGAAAGCCAGCCATTGTCCATCAGGTGAAATGCGTGGACTGGTTTCATAACCTTGCATAGCTGTTATGCGGGTGGCTTTGCCATCTTTAACGGCAGCTTTCCATAGATCTCCTTCAAAGGCGAAAACGATGGTTTCGCCATCTGGACTTATAGCCGGGTTTGATAAAAAGTAAGGTTGATTGGATTGCGATTGTACGCTGGCGAGGCTTATGCAGCCTAGCAGGCAGGAAATGATCCTATTCATGTATGCAGTTTTTGGATGTACAATATACTTAAGTTATAAATGACAAAAAGGTTGGATTGACCGACGGTTTAACAACGGGATAAAAAATATTAAATTTTTTTATATATTGCGGGAATTAAGCTAATCAAAAACATGAAAAAAGCTACTTTTCTTATTGTCTTATTTATTTCAGTTAATAAGATTCATGCACAATGTGATAGCAGCTTAATTGGTAATTGGAGAGTTGTTAGCGTAAAAACGGAAGATGGATTTTTCAACTTCCTGACTGATTCTATGTCTGTGTTTCCAGGAGCTTACAACAATGGTGCTGATTCTGCCAAACAAGCGCTGATGGATATACATAAAATGATGTATGGCAGCATTGAATTTGACTTTACAACCGCATCGAAATTAAGTATGCGGTTCATGGGAGAATTAATGATAAATGATACAAAGTATTGTTTTAATAAAAAAAGTAACCTTATTATGGTTACTTCACAAAATAGCTTAGGTGAATACATTACAGATGAATGGCCTGGACATATAAAAGATGGTTTATTATTTATAACCATGTCAGTTAAAGGAGACACGCAGGAAGAAGCGCCAACATTCACTTTACAGAAGATGCCCAAATTAGGCAAGATGCCTGAAAACCGGCATCTCCCCTAAATCAAGTCTTTATACTACCACATTAATCATCTTTCCTTTCACAAAAATCAGTTTCTTCAAAGGCTTTCCTTCCATCCATTTTTGAACCAGTTCATTAGCCAGTACCAGTTCTTTTACCTGCTCTTCCGTAGAATCCAGTGCAATGGTAAGATTGGTTCTCATTTTGCCATTGATACTAATTGGGTATTCCTTGCTGGTTTCAGTAACATGTGCCGCATTGAATACAGGATAAGAAGCATCCAGTATAGACCCACTGTTACCAAGTTGTTGCCAGAGTTCTTCTGCAATATGCGGTGCATAAGGAGTAAGCATGATGAGTAAAGATTCAAGGATTTCTTTTTTGTTGCACTTTAAATCACTCAGTTCGTTTACGCAAATCATAAAGCTACTTACTGCCGTATTGAAACTGAATCGTTCTGTATCGTCTTCAATTTTTTTGATGGTTCTGTGTAACACCTTTAACTCTTCAGCAGTAGGTGCTGCATCCGTCCAGACCTTACCCTTTGTTTCATCAAAGAATAAGCGCCATAATTTCTTCAGGAAACGGTGTACACCTTCAATGCCTTTAGTATCCCATGGTTTACTCTGGTCAACTGGACCCAGGAACATTTCATACATACGGAATGTATCGGCACCGAATTTCTCAACCAACGTATCCGGATTAACGGTATTGAATTTGGATTTAGACATTTTCTCCACTTCCACCCCACAGATATATTTCCCATCCTCCAACATAAATTCAGCATTAGCATATTCGCCGTTGCGCCATTTTTTAAAGGCTTCAATATCTAATTCAACACCATCAACTATGTTTACATCGACATGTAACTGATCAACTTCTTCTTTATTTATTAACCCTGCAGACACAAAAAGTTGTGTTCCTTTTTTCCGAAACACGAACCTGCTACTTCCCTGTATCATCCCCTGGTTCAGCAATTTCCTAAATGGTTCATCAAAACCAATATGCCCTAAATCGTAGAGAGCTTTGGTCCACATACGGCTATACAATAAATGTCCAACCGCATGCTCAGTACCACCGATATAAAGATCAACCTGGTTCCAGTAATCGCTTACTTTTCTGTCGCAAAACTGTTGATCATTTTGGGGATCCATATATCGCAGGAAATACCAGCTACTTCCGGCATAACCAGGCATTGTATTGGTTTCCAACACTCCTTTATCACCAAACTGATTGGTCCAATCCGGAATATTCGACAGTGGACCTTCGCCTTCCGGACCAGGGCTATACGATTCTACATTTGGTAAGGTTAAGGGTAGTTGCGATTCATCCAGCGGATAAGCAATACCATCTTTCCATAAAATAGGAAATGGTTCTCCCCAGTAACGCTGGCGGCTGAAAGCAGCGTCACGCATTTTGTAGTTCACTTTGCGTTTGCCGATACCCATCTCCTCCAGTTTACTAATCACCAGTTCTATGGCATCCCTCATTTTCATACCATCGAGGAAACCACTGTTACTGAGTAGGGCATCTTTGGTTGGATTGGCTTCTTTACCATCAAATGCTTCACCGATTATATTGGTAATAGGAATATTAAAATGTTGAGCGAATTTAAAATCTCTCTCATCGCCACATGGCACAGCCATAATAGCTCCTGTACCATAACCTGCCAGTACATATTCTGAAATCCATACCGGTATCTCTCTTCCGTCGAATGGATTGATGGCATAAGCACCCGTAAAGCATCCGGTAATTTTCTTCTCTGCCTGACGCTCTCTATCACTTCTGCTTTTCACATAAGCTACATAAGCCTCCACCGCTTCTTTTTGCTCTGGCGTGGTAATTTTTTCAATCAGCTCATGCTCTGGCGCTACAACCATAAAGTCAACTCCGAAGATGGTATCGGGGCGAGTAGTATAAACATTGAGCTCCAGGCTACAAGCTTCAAGCTGCAAGCTTGATGGCTCTTGCTTGTGGCTTGCAGCTTGTAGCTTGAAGCCGATCTCTGCTCCCGAAGACTTTCCGATCCAGTTCGTTTGCATTTCTTTCATGGCTTCGCTGAACTCGATGGTGTCGAGGCCAGTAAGTAAGCGATCAGCATATTCAGTAATTCGCAGGTACCACTGGCGTAGTTTCTTTTTTACAACAGGATGTCCCCCTCGTTCACTCACCCCATTCACAACTTCATCATTGGCTAATACGGTACCAAGGGCTTCGCACCAGTTAACTTCACCGTATCCACAAAATGCAAGTCGATAGTGCATCAAAATATCCTGCTGTTCTTTTGCTGAATAAGCCTTCCATTGATCTGCAGTAAACTGAATACTGTTATCACCCGGACAAACATGATCTGCATTACCATTTTTTTCAAAAGCCGCGATTAGCTCTGTAATCGGACTGGCTTTTTGTAGTTGCCTGTTATAGTAACTATTGAATAACTGCAGAAATATCCATTGTGTCCACTTATAATAACCCGGCTCACAGGTACGCACTTCACGATCCCAATCGTAACTAAAACCTATATTATCCAGTTGCTTCCTGAAATTATCGATATTCTGTGCGGTACTTTTAGCAGGATGTACACCATGTTCAATGGCATATTGTTCGGCAGGTAAACCAAAAGCATCATATCCCATCGGGTGCAATACATTGAATCCTTTGAGTCTTTTAAAACGACTCACTATATCAGAAGCTATATAACCCAGGGGATGTCCCACATGTAATCCCGCACCACTTGGGTAGGGAAACATATCCAGTACATAATACTTTGGTTTATCGGAATTGTTTTTTACCTGATAGGTTTTGTCTTTTACCCAGGCTGACTGCCATTTTTGTTCAATATCCCTGAAATTGTATTCCATATTTGGTCCTGTTCTGTATACTTTTTGTTGTTGTAAAGCGTTATTAATTGGGCAGGTCTGCTGATCAGAAACTGAAGGCTCAGTACTTTTCGGCAACTGCCGGTAATCCTAACATATCTTTAACCCAAATAAGTCAGGATTACGGTATTTTTCAAAAGCGAAATAATCGTTAGAGTGGCTGCAAATGTAAGTCTTTAGGCGTCAAAACCCTACATTTGCTCCTCATCCCCTGCCCTTCTCCACGGGTGGAGAAGGGGGAAAAGAAAAAAACAGGAATTAGTATGGCAGACAGCGCAAAATCTTCTTTAAAACGTAGTAAACCCAATTATATCTACTCCATTATTGGTGTTGCCCTGGTTCTATTGATTATGGGTATCATGGGATGGTTTTTCCTGAATATTAATTCGGTGGGTAATGCATTTAAGGAAGATATCCGCATCAGCGCCTATTTACGTACCCTTAATAAAGATACCATCGGGCAAATTCAGCAATACATTGCTGGTCGTCCTTATACAAAAACTGTTACTTATGTAGATAAACAGAAGGCACAGGAAATCTGGAACCGGGAAAACAATGAAGATTGGGCCAAAATACTCGATATGAACCCTCTTCCGGAAAGCATTGATTTTTATGCCAAAGCCGGATACGTAAACAAAGACAGTCTAAACGCCATTTCCACCGAATTATTGGGCAAATATGGCAACCAAATCACCGATATTCAATATCCCCAAACCCTGGTGGGTAATTTGAATGAGCGGGCGGCCAAAATCGGGCTCATATTCCTGGTGATTGCCATCATACTATGTATTATCGTTATAGTAAGTATTGACAATACAATACGTCTGGCGATGTTCAGCAATCGCTTCCTGATCAAAACCATGCAAATGGTGGGGGCTACGCGCAATTTCATTGCCCGTCCTTTGAATATCAGGGCAATAGTCAATGGATTAATTAGTTCAGGTATTGCGATCGTATTGTTATTCAGCATCATCAGTTGGGCTGAAAGTCAGTTTCCGCAGTTAAAAGCCATTCGCGACTGGAAACTTACTTTTATACTTTTTGGTGGCCTGATTGTTCTGGGCGTAGGCATTTCAGTGTACAGTACTTACAGAAGCGTACTGAAATATTTAAAAATGAAATTGGACGATCTTTATTAGATGTGAATGGTAAATGGTTAAAAGAAAATACTTGAACAAATAATAATTCTTAAAAACTGACTGATATGACTGAAACAAAAAATACAGCAGCTCCACTTTTTACAAAAGATAATTACAAGTGGATGTTGATAGGTGGTGTTATTATAGCCCTGGGCTTTTTCCTGATGAGTGGCGGCAAAAGCAATGACCCAAATGTGTTTGATTACAAAGTTGTTTACAGCACCACGCGCATTACCATCGCACCAATCCTTATCGTAATCGGATTGGCAGTAGAGATTTATGCGATCTTCAAAAAAGGAAAATAAATCCCCTACCCTTCAGTGTATTTCTGTGTCTTCAGTGGCAATATTAATGCCCCTGAAGACACAGAAATACACTGAAGGATTTACTATACACTAAGCTTTCTTTCGGACTTTCAGACAAACCGACTTTCGGACTACCTCAACTCTACTCCATGTCTATATTCGATGCCATTATAATTGCCATTGTAGAAGGAATAACCGAGTTCCTGCCTATTTCTTCTACTGGTCATATGATTATTGCTAGTTCGTTTTTGGGTATCGCGAAAGACGATTTCACGAAACTGTTTGAGGTAGCCATTCAACTTGGAGCTATTCTGTCGGTGGTAGTTCTATACAGAAAAAAATTCTTTCCGCTTAACAGATGGAACTTTTACCTAAAACTTTTAATAGCCGTTATTCCCGCCCTGGCACTCGGTGCGCTCTTCTCTGATAAGATTGATGATCTGCTTGAAAGTCCACTTACAGTCGCCATCACCATGCTGGCAGGTGGTTTTGTATTGTTGTTTATTGACAAACTTTTTCAGCAGCCAGTTATTGATAAAGAAGAGGAAGTAAGTTTTGTTCGCGCATTCATGATTGGATTATGGCAATGCGTTGCAATGATACCGGGTGTGAGTCGTAGTGCCGCTAGTATTATTGGAGGTATGCAGCAAAAATTAAACAGGGGATTAGCAGCAGAATTTTCTTTTTTCCTTGCCGTACCAACCATGGCTGCCGCAACCGGTTATAAGTTATTAAAAGCCTGGAAAGACAATCCTGAAATATTAACCAATACCGATAACCTCATCGCACTTGCAGTCGGTAACCTGGTAGCATTTATCGTAGCCATGCTCGCCATCAAATTCTTCATAGGCTTCCTACAAAAACATGGCTTCCGCCTCTTCGGCTGGTACAGAGTGATTGGCGGAGCGATATTGCTTGTGCTTGTACTGACGGGATACCTGAAGTAGAGAGGGAGGATGGCTGATGGCTGATGTCGGATTTGGATTTGGATTGTGTGATGTCAGATGTCAGATGTCAGATTTAAAAAAAATCTGCCATCTGCCATCTGACATCTGACATTATTTAATTCTGTTTGGATTTTTCGCAATAAAATCCTCCCACCCCTTTCCTTTTTTTCCATTAATTGCCAGCGGTGAGGATGATTGGTAATAGTGGCAGAGGGCAACCGCCAGAGCATCTGTAGCATCAAAATATTGTGGCTTTTCGGCTATTTGTAAAATACGCTGTAACATTTTCCATACCTGGTCTTTATCGGCATTACCATTGCCGGTAATAGACTGTTTCACTTTTTTAGGAGAATATTCTGTTACCGTTAAACCTGCCTGCATGGCTGCTGCAATAGCAACACCCTGTGCACGGCCTAGCTTTAGCATACTCTGTACATTTTTTCCGAAAAAGGGTGCTTCAATGGCAAATGTGGAAGGCTTATATAACCTGATAAGCTCACAAACTTTTGCATGAATTGTTTCGAGCCTGGCATAAATATCTTTCTGTGAGGTTAATTTCAAAATATCCATTAACAATACCTGCGGCTGCCCCTTATGAATCCTTAACAACGCATAACCCATTAGCTGGGTACCAGGATCAATTCCTAATATAATTTCATCTTTTCCCATTCGCAGGTGAAAATACGGAAGATTTGTGGAGAGAGGGACCATGGTCCATAGTCCATGGTCCATGATGAAGGATTTTGTTTAACCCATGTATACTCCACTATTAACCCCGATCTATTTGCAATCTGCCATAGACTATGGACTATGGTCTATGGTCTATTGACCAAGACGTATAGTCCATGATTCTGCTACATTTACCCGTTCTTTGTGGTACTTAATTCGAAATAGACTGAAGAAGCGACTAAAAATATTCCTGAACTACTTTCTAGGACCAGTACTTTTTATCTGGCTGGCCTACTCTATCTATCAGCAGGTTCAGCATCAGGATGATATTCAGCAGGCATGGGATATGATTTTACGGTCTTTAAAAGGTCCGCAATCCTGGAAACTCATACTGGCAATTTTGTTTGTATTCGCCAATTTGGGTATTGAATCCTATAAATGGAAATTACTGGTATCAAAAGTGCAAAAAGTTTCTTTTGCCAAGGCCCTTAAAGCAACCATTACCGGCAATGCGCTGGTTTTTAATAGTATTAATCGGTTTGGAGAATCGGCTGCCAGATCAATATATCTGGATGATGGGAATCGATTGAAAGGCATGGCCATTTCATTAGTAGGAAGCATGAGCCTGATTATTACTACCCTTTCCTTCGGTTTAGCCGGAATGGTATATATGCGCATTTTTATTTTCGATGCAACCCATCAGTTAGAGGGATTGTCTATGTTTTGGCTGACAGGATTAATGAGTGTACTCGGATTTGCAACTGCATTGCTTTTTCTTTTATATTTTAAATTATCCTGGCTAATCCGGCTACTGGAAAAGATTCCGATTGTGTCGCGATACAGGTTTGTAGTAGAAAATATGGAAAGTTTGGGGTGGCAGTTCTTAACAAAAATTTTACTTCTTTCTATTTTCCGATACGTTGTATATCTGGTACAATATGTGCTAGTAATACAAGTGTTTGAGGTTGGAATAGGTATATGGGATACAATAGCACTTGTTTCAGTATTGTTGGTCATATTAACCATTATTCCAAGTATTACACTAGCGGAAATTGGAATAAGAGGAAAAGTGAGTTTACAGTTGTTTGGCATACTGAGTAACAACCTGCTAGGCATCATTGCATCAACCGGAAGTATCTGGATAATAAACCTGATTATTCCGGCTATAATAGGTAGTATATTTCTATTGGGCATTCGTTTGTTCAGAAACAATAAGTAAACAGGCAAGCATGAAACGAATTTTCTTACTATTAATATGGCTTATCTCCTTAAAGCCCCTTTCGGCCGGAGATGAATTCTGCGGAATCCGGAACACCGCTTTTCAAGAAGGTGAAAGTATTTCATTTAATGTATTTTATTCTGTACTTGGATTATATGTAAATGCAGGTAATGCCAATTTTTCCGTTTCTCTCGATAAGATGAACAACAGAATTGCCTACCATGTAGTTGGAAAAGGAAGCTCTAACCCCAGTTATGACTGGATCTTTAAAGTTAGGGACAAGTATGAATCATATATCGACACTACCGATCTGCAGCCTCTAAAATTTATTCGGAACATTGACGAAGGTGGTTATAAAAAATTTGAAAACATTACGTTTAATAAAGAAACTAATACCGCTGTTACAACTGAAGGTGTATTTAAAGTACCCGGTTGCGTACAGGATGTTTTGAGTTCTATTTATTATGCCCGGAATATTGACTTCAATAAATATAAACCTGAAGAAAAAATTCCCTTTTCCATGTTTCTGGACAATGAAGTTTATAACCTATACATAAAGTATTTAGGCAAGGAAACCATCAAAACAAAGTATGGTAAATTCAGGGCCATCAAATTCAAACCCTTACTGGTTAAGGGAACATTGTTTGAAGGTGGGGAAAAAATGACGGTATGGGTGAGCGACGACCCCAATCATATACCACTTCGGATTGAAAGTCCAATAATCGTTGGAAGTGTAAAAGTAGACATGATGCAATACCGTAACCTAAGATACCCGCTTAGTTCAATGATCAGTTTTAACCATTAGACACCATCGCATTTTTTGGATACTGTATAGGGTTACTTTGTACGTTACGCGACAACTGGGATCTTTTATATAGCACCCTGCAGATAATTATCACAAAAAGGGTAGCAAGTATAACCCCTCCAATAAGACCTAATAAAAAGGAATTTAAATATTCTTTACCGGCATAAGCAGCATATACCACTGTGGCAGCAGATATAACTCCTGAAACAACTGCGATAACTGCATTGCCATTCCGGTTCGAAATTTCGATTCGTGCATTGCAGGTATCGCAGTTGATGGCGGAAAAATTGTTTAGCAGAATAAACTGCCTGAAGGATATCCTGCATCCGCAATTAGGACATCCGGTTTCCTGGTTTCTGGACATTGGATTTTAAAATAGCGTGTTAAAGCTAGGATTTCAACGTAAACTTAATATGAATAAATGGCAATGAAGTCCGAAAAACACCGATTTTATCACGTTTTTTCACGGATTTTTTAAGCGGTATTATTAGGTGAAACACTACAAACCAGGATAGCTTTACAATGCGTGGAGGGGGAAAGTTTCAGCGACCCTCACTCCTTTTTCTGTTAACTGAAGGCTGCAACATTCGTTTAAATGATCGTGTTCGAAATATAGTATGTAGTTCTTTTCAACTGCTTCTTGTAGAAAATGCTTCTTTTCATGTAGTGTGGTTAATGGAAACATATCATACGCCATCACATAAGGAATAGGCAAATGAGCGGCGGAAGGAAGCAGATCTGCCATATATACCAAGGTATGCCCCTTATAATTTATTTGCGGCAGCATCATTTTCTCGGTATGTCCATTTACAAAACGGATAGAAAAATTCTCGAGAAAAGCCGCTGTCTCTAATTGTCCATTACTTGTAAAGCCTGTTGATGGAGTATTAATAAATTTCAACTGTCCACTTTCCTGAATAGGAAGAATGTTTTCTTTCAGAAAAGATGCTTTTTCTCTATCGTTGGGTTTTATGGCCCAATCCCAATGTTTTTCATTACTCCAGAAAGTTGCATGGGGAAATGCCGGAACCAGCTTATCTCCATCCCGAATTATACTTCCACCGCAATGATCGAAATGAAGATGGGTTAAAAATACATCGGTGATATCATTTCTATTAAAACCGTATTGAGCAAGTGATTTATCTAGTGTATCGTTTCCATGCAGGTAGTAGTGACCAAAAAATTTGGCATCCTGTTTATCGCCCATTCCATTATCAATGAGAATAAGTCTGTTCCTATCTTCCACCAACAAACAACGCATGGCCCAGGAGCACATGTTATTTTCATCAGCCGGATTTAATTTGTTCCACATTGATTTTGGTACAACACCAAACATTGCCCCACCATCCAACTTAAAATAACCACTATTAACCGAATACAATTTCATACCTATGCTACTTTTCCTTGTTTATGCTTAGTTGCTGATGCAAAGCTGAGTAATATCAATCCAATAACAAAGAATACTACAAGTGCCAATACTGAATTTCTTTGTGAGCCTGTGTATTCATTAATATAGCCGAAGCTAAACATCCCAATTACAATGGCAATTTTTTCTGTAACATCATAAAAGCTAAAAAAAGATGTGGTATCTTTTGTTTCAGGCATTAGTTTGGCATAGGTACTTCTGCTTAAAGATTGAATGCCGCCCATTACAAATCCTACCAGTACTGCCAGCGCATAAAACTCATTCACTCCATCTCTTGGCAATAGATACCCGATAATACAAATCAATATCCAAATAGCCACTGTAATCATCAATGCCCTGAAATTTCCCAGTTTATCGGAGAGCTTTGCAATAGTATAAGCACCTGGAATGGCAACCAACTGAATTATTAATATGGCGATAATGAGGTTGGTTGTAGGTATATTCAGTTCACTTTTACCGTATAAAGTGGCGGCAAGCATTACGGTTTGTACACCCATATTAAAAAAGAAAAATGCCCCAAGATATCTTTTCAATATAGGTGTGTGGCTAAGCTGCTTCCATACTTTATTAAGTTCCTTATAGCCATTTGTGAAAATGCTCGCTTTACTGTTGAGATTTCCGGCAGGAGTTGATTTAGGCAGACGGCTCAATGCCAACTGACCAAAACCCCACCACCATACACCAACAAGTAAAAAAGAAATTTGTGAGGCTTTGCCGACTGTAATACCAAACAAATCTGGTTTCAACACAAAAACAAAACATACTATCTGTAAAATTACACTGCCGGTATATCCCATGGCAAACCCTTTTGCACTAACACGATCCTGATCGGCAGGTGCAGCTATTTCCGGGAGAAATGAATTATAAAATACCAGGCTGCCCCAATAACCTATACAGGCTACAATCATACAGGCCAAGCCAAATGCCAGGTTCGTACTTCCGTAAAAAAATAAAGCGCTACACGCTAAACTGCCCATGGTACAGAAAAAGAATAAGAAACTTTTTTTATTCCCCTTGTAATCAGCAATAGAAGAAAGCATGGGCGATATCAGTGCAACAATCATAAATGCCACCGCTAATGCATAATTATATAAAGAGGTATTTACAAACTCTCTGCCAAATAACTGAACGGTATCATTGGTAGTGGCATCATTACCATCTCCGGTTACCGATTCGAAATAAGCAGGAAAAATGGTTGAAGTAATAACTAGATTATAAACACTGTTGGCCCAGTCGTACATGGCCCAACCATTAATGACCCGTTTTGAAGCAGTAGTTTGCATACGGTGGGGTTTATTTTTCTAAAGTTAGGGGAAAGTGAATTGTCAATGGTGAATTGTCCATTGTTTTTTAGCATTCCTGGAAAGCTGCAGCAATAGGATAGATAACATGCATCTATCAATAAAGATATGAAATCACAACAAGTAAAGGATTAAGTAATATACACCATTCACAATTCACCATTCACAATTCACTTTAAAAGCGCGGCCAATATCCGTTGCTGACTTTCCTGCAGTTGTTCAGGACTCAATTGTAATTTACCTCTGGTGAAATTCAGGTCATCGGCGCTATTAATTGGCACCAGGTGCATATGTGCATGTGGAACTTCTAACCCAACCACACTTATACCACAACGGTTACAGGGAAAAGCTTTTTCGATTGCTTTGGCAATTGGTTTAGCGAAAAGCAACATATCAGAGAGATACTCATCCGATAGATCGAAGAAACGATCAGTTTCATGTTTAGGAATAACCAACACATGACCTTCTACCAGTGGAAAAATATCCAGGAAAGCAAAAAATTGTTCATCCTCAGCTATCTTATAAGATGGTATTTGACCCGCAATGATTTTGGAAAAAATGGTCATAACCTGTAGATATGAAATTCGTTGTTGTATGCTTTTCGGAAACATACAACAACGAAGAATTAATTAAACAGTGATGTCTTCAATCTTAAATTTAATAACTCCTGTAGGAGCAATTACCTCGGCCACTTCTCCTCTTACTTTTCCCATCAATCCTTTACCAATAGGAGAACCTGCAGAAATTTTTCCTGCTTTAAGGTCAGCTTCTTTTTCTCCTACAATCTGGTAAGTAACCGTTTTTTTAGTAGCTACATTAGTAATGGTTACTTTAGTAAGTATAGTTACTTTACTTGTATCTATATCGCTGGTGTCTACAATCTTTGCATTTGCGATGGCACCTTCCAATTGCTTGATTTTGGCCTCAAGCATGCCTTGGGCCTCTTTGGCCGCATCGTATTCGGCATTTTCTTTTAAATCTCCTTTTTCCCTGGCTTCTGCAATAGCCCTTGACGCAGCCGGTCGGTCAACCGATTTCATCTTCTGAAGCTCTTCACGCATTTTTTCAAATGTCTCCTTTGTAACATACATAGTACTCTCACTCATAATCTTGCGGTTTAAAAAGGGTAAAAAAAATACAACGCCACATTTGATTGCAGCGTTGCATGATTGTAAAAATAGAAAAAATAAACATAATTTTCCAAGCCTGGCAGCTTTTATTTGGAAACCACCTATCTCAAATGATGAAAACCAGATATAAAAAACTTAAAATCAGTTAGTTATGGCAGGTATTTTGGTAGAGTTACTGTTATCACTACTACTCTTAAAACTAATTGAAAAACAAGGGCTTTCCGTACTTGGTTTACTACCAACTTTAAAAAGAATACAACAGTTTTTTATCGGACTATTGATTGCCATGACACTGGCCTCCATTTTTCATTTAACCAGATCAGCATTTGCCGGAATATCCTGGAAATTTAATGAAGCATACTCTTTTAGTGAGTTTGGTATAGGTCTTTGGTGGATGTTGCGTTCTGTACTTTATGAAGAATTCATTTTCCGGGGAGCGCTGTTTTATATTGCTTTAAAAAGACTGGGTGTTACCAAAGGATTTTGGTTATCAGTGATTGCCTTCGGCGTATATCACTGGTTTTCTTACAATGCATGGAATCATCCCGTTCAAATGATTTTTATTTTCCTCATTACAGCAGCAGCGGGTTGGATGTATGCATATGCTTTTATTAAAACAAATTCATTGTTTCTGCCAATCGGTTTACACCTTGGATGGAACACAGTGGGAAGCATTGTATTTTCAGATGGTTCAATAGGAAAACATCTCCTGATACCAATTGCTCAAAATAGTGTGCAGCAAAATAATTTATGGAGTAGTTTATTTATGGTGCTTTACCAGATTTTGGTTCCAGCATTTTGCACCTGGCTTTATGTAAGAAAAATGAATGGGGATAAGGCTACTGGCTTCTAGCTATTACTGTCCGGGGAAATTTGGCTTCAAGCTTCAAGTCGCAAGCCATTGCTGTCCGGGGAAAATTTGCTAGCATCTTCTGAGCCACAGGCTACATGCCACAAGCTGCAAGTAATTAGTAAACCAGACATTAAACAGGAGCCAGGTATTTAGGG
>NZ_CAMLMJ010000026.1 GCF_946481145.1 uncultured Sediminibacterium sp. | reverse complement strand
CTGTAACACCAACCAGGGGTTGCCCTGTTTTTTGGTCTGTTACTTTACCTGTAACGGTTTGGTTTTGTGCCCAAACCTGCGCAATGGTTAGCATCGCGCACAGAAAGACTGTAACGAATTTTCTCATATTTCAGTTTTTAAATAAAAAATGCGAGTCGCAATTTAGTTAAAGAAAACATAAATGCACATTAATGGACATGTTTAGACAAGAAAAAGCTGCGTTTTTGATCAAAAAAACAACGAATATAATTATTTGTAATTCATATAATGTTCATAAATAAGTAACGCGAGTTTAATATTAATAAAAAATAAATGTATCTGTTTTAGGCCTGGTGATGAAGAACGGTGGAGTTTTTGATTTGAGCGAGTTGTTTTTTGGGTTAAAGTACTTGGGTTTTAAAGAGTCCTTCACAGCAATTTTCACCAAAAAACACATAATTCTAATTCGCACATTATCAATGATTTACCTGTATCATCAACACATCATCAACACAGCAACAACACAGCACAACATATAGTTCGTGTTTGGAAGTGTTTAAATACTGTTACTAGCTTGTAGATATACTGAGGAAAAGACCTAAAAACACCTATGGGTAAGGAATATTAAGTAAGCTGGCACTCAAGAACAGTATCTATGCTTTAAAAATGGGAGATTGCCTGTTTACACTGACCAACCAGATAAATAAAAAATATTATTGTTCAGAGAGCAATGGTTAGTTATAATAACACCTGTGGAGAAGCGCTCAGCCAAATTTCTCTGAACAGTATAGATTCAAATCTGGAAAATTTTAAAGGAGCACTCATACCAAAAAAAGAGGTCGTATCAATTACTGATACGACCCCTTGTAAAATAATCCTAACAATTATCTATTCCGTAATCATCTTAGTTATCTACGCATAACGGATTCAATAATAATTCACTGGAAGAAATCGGCCAGATATATTGCTGTGCTGTAGCAGCGATAGCAGACACACCTGGTTTTGCAGGCAATGGTAAACCTAAACGGGTAAGATCCGTTCCGCGTAAACCTTCACCAAGGAATTCGATTCTTCTTTCTTTTACAATTGCATCAGCAAGTGCATCAGCATTGGCAAAATTCAATGCTGTAAATACAGTAGTAGCATCAGAACGACCACGCACTGCATTCAACAATGCAATAGCTTGTGCGTCTACGGTATTAGTAGAACGAACACGTGCTTCTGCAAGGTTAAGCAATACTTCGGAGTAGCGCATTACCGGAGCTGGGTCAATAAAAGTAGATGCAACACTGTATTTAGTCAGGTAGCTCTTACCACTGAATACCTGCACGAAACTTCTCCTTCTATCAGTTGGTAACCACCCTGCATCTGATATGATACCTGTAGATAGTAAAGAATATTCACCATTACCACCATTGAAGGCAGAAGGACCATAATAATAACCCAACTGATTTTGTGTACCAGGTGTTTCATTGGAAGCAAATGGCATCGACAAAATTGATTCAGTTGTGTAATAGTTAGAGGTAAACATTGTTCTGTAATCAGCCTGTAATGCATGAGGCACACCAGAGCTCGCTACGAACGGAGCTGTTGCACTAACAATTTTATTTGCTTCTGTGATAACATCAGCATAGCGACGCATACTAAGCAATACACGGGTTTTAAGTGCAATTGCAGTATTCCTGTGTGCACGTGTTGTGTTCAGCGTTGCATTTGCATTTGTTAATGGCAGGTTTTGTTCTGCAAAAGTCAGGTCAGCCAAAATCTGTGTATATACTTCCGCAACAGTTGCGCGGGCAAGTGCATAATCGCCAGATCCTGTGTTACCGGTTAAACGAAGTGGAACACCAGGTTTACTACCGTTACCATCCCAAAAAGGGCGGGCATATAATTGCAACAAAGAATAATAACTTAATGCGCGAAGCAATCTTGCTTCACCAAGAAAATTATTAGACAAAGTAGCACCTACTACAGCGGTTCCCTTTGCGGCCATACCGTCAATGAATACATTCGCAAGGTTAATTACATAATAGGCCCTTGACCAATGATTCAATACACTATTGGTTGAGCTATTGGCTGGTGTATAGTTCCATACATCAAACCCTGTTACCACATTTGTACGATCATTCATGAATTCTTCTCCACGGATATCGTTGAAAATCTGATAACGTCCGCCATACATACCTGCATTCTTAATAGATGCATAAATAGAACGAACCTGACCTTCAATCCTTTCTTTGCTATCGAAAGCGGTAAGGTCAGAAATTGCATTGGTTGGTACCGGGCTTAGAAATTTGTCTTTGGCGCAGGAGGTCAATTGAACCACCGCTGCAGCCATGATCACATATAATAGTTTCTTTTTCATTTTACTGCATTAATAGGTTAACAATTAAAATCCTACATTCAGACCAACAGTGAGTGTACGCTGGTTAGCAACTGTATTTCTGTCTACACCAAAGTTGGTAGTACCATTACCATTTGAGGAAACCTCTGGATCTGGGCCAGGATATTTGGTGAGGATTAACAGGTTATTTCCATTCACATAGAAACGTGCACTGGTGATCTTCACTTTCTCAAGTAAAGACTTAGGCAGATTGTATCCAATGGTTAATGTTCTCAACTTAACAAAATCGCCTTTGAATACGTTGATATCAAGCGGGAATGATGAACCATTTGATACGTTATCACCAAAAATTGGTTTTGGTATATCAGTTACATCACCGGCTTTCTGCCATCTTCTTAAAACAGCTACTTCATTGTTCCAGAAACGCTGGTCTCTTAAACCTGCTTGTGTACCATAATAAATGTAGTTACCAAACTGGTAGGTTAATAAGGCTGTTAACTCAAAACCTTTGTAGCGGAATGTATTTTCCCAACCACCAAAGATTTTAGGATTGGTGTTTTTGTAAACAACCGCATCAGCATTACTTACAGTTGGTGCGGTAGTGCCATCAGCATACATAAATCTTGACTGACCAGCAGGAGCCACATGTTGGAAGTAAACATCACGACCTTGTGAGTTTACAAAAATTCTGCGTCCGGTTGCAGGATCTACACCTTTTGTACGGGTCACAAATATCATCCCGATTGGTTGACCAGGAACAGTGATACTTGGATTTTCCAAACCACCTGTTGAACTGATAATGCTGTTGATGCCAGGAGCCAGTGAAGTTACTTTATTGGCATTGGTAGCAAGGTTCAGTGAAGTGTTCCAACTGAAATCTTTTTTACTCACTGCATTCCAGTTTACCTGAAACTCGAAACCTCTGTTATACATGGTTCCGATATTCTGAGGAATAGAAGAAGGTAGACCTGCAGATGGAGGTTGAGGTACAAATAACAACAAACCATTGTTGTTACTATTGTAGTAACCAATTTCCGCAGTAATCTTATCCTTTAAGATACCAAAATTAATTCCGATATCGGTTTTCTTACTGGTTTCCCAGGTAAGGTTAGGGTTACCAGCCTGGCTATATTGTACAGTAGCACCGCCACCATACAAACCAGAACCGTACTGAGATAATGAAGCAAAGTTTCCTAAGCCCCCGATATTACCTACTTTACCGTAACTAGCACGAACTTTGAAACTGCTGAAAATACGATCCAGTTTTGCAGCGGTCCAGAATTTTTCGTTCATCACTTCCCATCCTGCAGACACGCCCCAGAAAGTACCATATTTTACATTGGCACCCAATTGAGATGCACCATCCCTTCTAAGGTTACCAGTGATATAATATTTACGATCGTAGTTATACTGTACACGACCAAATTCAGAATACAGGTAGTTTTCACCAATACTTAATCCAGAAGTATTTGGTGTTGCCCATCCACCCTGAATATTGGTGAAAGCAGGGTCAGAAACCGTAATACGGTTCAAACCGAAACCATTGTTGTCAGACTTTTGGTGCTCAATACCTGCAAGTGCACTTACACTATGTTTTTCACCAAAGTTTTTATCAAACTGTAAAGTGGTTGTCCAAACCCATCTTTTGTTCTTGCTATAGGTAGCAGAAACAGAACCAGTTGAAGCAAAACCTTCACCTGAAATTGGGTGGAAGAAAACATCATTATCTGATAATACATAATCGATACCATAAGTAGTACGACCTGTTAACCAGCTAAATGGTTTTATCTGAGCATATACATTGCTGATGATATGTTCGATATAGTTATCGTTTCTGTTAAGATCAAGTTGTATAACGGGGTTGTTAAAACCAACTTGTCCTTGTTTATTTCCCATTACACCAATCAACGCACCATTATAGTTGTAAGTGCCATCATTATTGTACGGAGAAATATTTGGTGCAGTTACCATTACTACACGACCAAGACCTGCAGTAGCAAATGCATCTCCCAATGAACCAGAGCTAACTGCTGCAAGGTTTTTCTCTGAAGAATACTGGATCTTACCACCAATATTTACTGCTTTTCCTACTTTATGATCAACATTCATCATCAAAGAAAGACGACGATAATCGTTTCTTTTAATAATACCTTGTTGCTCTGTATAACCGGCAGAGAAATAATAACTGGTAGATTCATTTGCACCAGATACACTAATGGTATTACTGTGCTGTACACCCGTACGGTAAACATAATCGTACCAGCGGGTGTTGATGGGTTTGCCATCAGGACCATTGGTTAATGCAAAAGCATTAGTTGCTGCGTTAAAAGTACCGGCATTTACTAGGGCTGAGTTTTTGTAGTCAGTGTATTGGAAAGCATCCATTAATTCAGGCAAACGCTGAACCTGGCTGAAGCCAACCCAACTGTCTAATGTAACTTTTGAACGACCTGCTTTACCCTTTTTAGTTGTGATAAACAGAACCCCGTTCGCAGCGCGGCTACCGTAAATCGCTGTAGCTGCTGCATCTTTTGCAACGTCTACACTTTCAATATCGTTGGGGTTAATGCTCGCCAGGATATTACCAGCAGAACTGGTAGCACTGAAATCACCTGTGAACATTGGAACTCCATCCAATACAATCAAAGGATAAGAAGATAGGGAAATTGAATTGGTACCGCGAATACGCAATACAGGTGGCGCATTCAATACACCACTCGGAATGGTTACCTGCACACCAGCCGCACGACCACCCAAAGCCTGATCAAAGCTTTGTGTTGGTTTGTTGGCCAATGCATCGCCTTTTACACTGGCAATGCTACCGGTAATTTCCTTTTTCTTTTGGGTACCATAACCTACCACAACTACTTCAGACAAAGACTTGTCTTCTTCAGTCATGCTTACGGTAATGGAATTTTTGTCGGAGATGCTGGCTTCGAGGATGTTGTAGCCAACATAACTAAAGCGGAGCGACTTAACATTCGAACCTACCTGGATGGTAAAGTTTCCCGAATTGTCTGTAACAGTCCTCCTGTCTGAACCAGCTGAAACAGTTACGCCAGATAGCGGCGAACCCTTCGAATCTGTGACCTTTCCTGTGAAGGTCCGGCTAGTTTGTGCCTGAAGTTGTACCATAAAAAGCACAACACTGGCAGCAAGTGCCAATACTTTTCTCATGCGCATTTGGTTTTTAGGTTTATAGAAGTAATAAAAATAGACAGCAGGGTTAAACAAAACGCTGTTTTACCCTAAAAAAAGATTGATTCGCCGAAAAATCAGGAAAGAATTTTGTATTATTTAATTTTATACCATTTAATATATTATAAATCAATATATAAAACCATGATATGATTTATAACATTAAATGTTCAATATAGAATTGTTTAACTAATTATATGGTGCATATATTTAATATAAAAAACTAAAACATCCACCACTAACCCTGCAATAAGGTCATTTACTTTTTATTTGCGCGTTTCTGTTGGAAATGTAAGATGAGTACCGGCAATAGTACCAGATTTGTAAGGGTACCAATTACCAGCGTTAGAGAAGTAAGCCATCCCAAAGCCTTCGTTCCTCCAAAATCACTGATACAGAAAATAATAAAACCGGCTATCAACACCAGCGATGTATAAATTATACTGATGCCAGTATGCCTGATAGTCTGAACCAGCGTTTGAGCAACCTGGTTATTATAATGCGGTAATTCCTGTTTATAGTTTATTAAGAATCGTATAGTTACATCAATCGCAATACCCAATGCCACACTAAATACCAACACAGTGGATGGTTTTAAAGTTATACCGATCCATCCCATTGTTCCTGCAGTAATCAATAATGGAATGAGGTTTGGTATCAATGAACATACCAAAATGCGGAATGAACGGAATAAATAAAGCATACACAACGTAATAAGTAAAAACGCCCAGAATATACTTTCCTTTAAACCCCTGATGATAAAACTTGAACCTTCTAAAAAAGTAATACTACTTCCGGTAAATGTAATGTGGTAAGATGCAGTATCGAAAATCTCACTTGCCTTCTTTTGATAATCCGCAATCATAAGGGGCAATTGTGCACTTCCTACATCCTTCATGTTTACCGTAATGCGCGCAACCTGCTTGGTACTATCCATAAAGCTGCTGATGATTTTTGAAACACCTGTTCCGGCATTACTATCTGAACGCTGTTTAAGGTAGGGCGACATAAACGCAAGATCGCCTTCATAAGGAACATCATAGCTTAATGTATCACCATCATAATAAGCCTGTTTGGCAAATTTTAATCCTTCTGCAAAAGATAAAGGCCTAGCCGTTTCTGGTCTTGCACCAATATATGCCGAGAGTTCATTGATTTTTGAAACAGGACCAGTATTACGCAACAACCCATTTTTCTTTTTTGTATCAACTAAAATTTCGAGTGGCATCACACCGCCGAAATGTGCTTCAAACCATTTTAAATCGGTATAGATTTTATCGTTCTTAGGAAGATCATCTACAATAAAACCTTCGCTCTTTAAACGGAAAATACCTGCAATGGCAAATACACTGATAACAATCGTTATACCATATACCCATTTGGCATGATGAAAAGTCCACCGTTCAATTTTTACCAACACTTTCTCTAAAAATGCATTATCCAAATACTTAGTATGTCTGTTTTTCGGTGGTTTCAGGAAACTTAATACAGCAGGAATGAAAATAAGTGATATCACAAACAACGCCATGATATTAATGCCAGCCACTATGCCAAACTCTTGTAATAAAGCACTTTTGGTAAGCGCAAAAACGGCAAATCCAATAGCAGCAGCAATATTACAAAACAGCGTTACAATACCCATTCTGCCTACCATTGTAATCAGGGCTTTATCCTTATCGCCTATCTCCCGATACGCTGTATGGTATTTATTGAGGAAGTAAATACAATTGGGAATACCTATCACCACAATCAATGGTGGGATCAATGCATTCAACAATGTTATTTTGTAACCAAACAACACCATTGTTCCAATACTCCAAACCACACCAATACCAACTACTACAAGACTCATCAACATTGCACTCAATGATCGGAAGAAAATCAATAAAGTAACTGCAGATAAAACAAGGGATCCTATCAGAAACCAATTCATTTCATCTTTGATCCTATTTCCCACTGTTGTTCTGATAAAGGGAAGTCCACTAATATGCAAACTACTCTTTGTTTTTTCTTCAAACAGGTTAACCTGTTTCATGATATCATTGATCAGTCTTGTTCTCCCTTTACTGTTAATAGTATCACCATTTACCGACACGCCCATTAGGTAAGCATTGCCAGAATCGCTATACAGTAAGGTTTTATAAAAAGGCAATTGATTGAAAACCTGTTTGGCAGAATCTAACTCCGCCTGCCCCTGAAATGGGTACTGAAATATTTTCTCCGGAACAAGTTGTTGTTGCTCACGATCATTGCGAAGATTTACCGCGTCCGGAATACTTAATATTCCGGTAACGCCTACTACCTGTTTTAATGACTGCTGCAAAATCGCTACCTCATTAAAATAAGCTACAGAATAAAAATCTTTACTATCAAAACCTAATACCAGCATATTACCATCACCACCAAATTTTTTTAGAAATGATTGATACTCCTGGTACTTGGGATTATCGGTAGGAATCGCCCTTGTAAATTCATAGCTAAGTTTTACCTGAGTGGCATAATAGGTCATAACACCTGTAGCCATCAACAGCAAAAACAATAAAATGATACGTCTTCTCAGAATAAATTGACCCAATCTATACCACATGATCTATTAATAGAATTTTTCTTAATGTATAAAAGATACAATCACTGTAACTAACTATGTAGGAATTGAACTACAAAGAAAAGAAGAATATGTCATATACAGATAACATTGATTAGCGCGGGCAGTATTGTACATTGCATCATCCTGTGAGAGCTGTATACAGAGAAAAGTAAACTATCCGCTTTTTTCTGATAACACCTTATATCCAATATCCATGATCCCCCGGAAGTACACATACCATGTTGTGCTACTGTGTTCTTGTCTATATACTTGTATATTGACAAAAGCACAAGGTATTTGCTCCAGCAATGCTTTAGCACCTGTTTTTTCACAAACATTTGGACAGGGTACCAATTCTTCTTCAAAAACTACTGTTCCATCTGGCTTTAATACCAACTATTCTTTTCAAAGCAGTGGTGCACTTGATGACGGGAAATATATGGTTACACCACGTGTTCAAAATTCTGGTCGTAACGATTGGGCACAAGGCACCGACCATACCGGCAACTCAAATGGCAATATGTTTCTGGTGAATGCTGGCACTGGTGGTTCTGTTTTCTTTACGCAACAGGTTAATGATCTATGTCCGGGTTCTACCTATAATTTTTCCGCATGGTTGGCAAACGTAAATACAACCAGTAACACTTTACCTATATGTGGCAGTGGCTATGTTTATCCTAATGTAACTTTTAACATTAAAAATACTTCTGGAACAGTTTTAGCTACTTATAGCACTGGAAATCTTCCGCTGACAGCCAACAGATCTGTTGCCCCAAACTGGCAGCAATATGGTTTCAGTTTTTCATTGCCTTCAGGTACTACTTCCTTAGTACTTGAAATGGTAGACGCCTATGGTGGGCAACCGCAGTGTGGTAATGACCTTGCTATTGATGATATTCTTTTTACAGCCTGTACCCCTACTGCTTCAATTTCATTCAGCAATGGTACCACAGTTTGTTCTGGCACGAGTACTACCATCAATGCTTCCATTGTCAATAATCCATTCACCACGCCAGCCTATCAATGGCAAAAAAGTACAGATGGTGGAACTACCTGGACAAATATTGGTACTGCAAGTACCACCAGTAGTTATACTATCAACAGTGTTACAGATACAGATGGTGCATCTTACCGGGTACTTGTTGGTCCGGATGTTTCCAGTTTAAGTTCCAGTACTTGTGTTACTGCATCATCAGCAGTTGCACTTACGGTAGCCTCAGTAAAACTAAATTCCGACGTAATAGAATGTAACAATGGTATTACCAGTTATAGTGCCACAGATACCTATTACAAAGTTGTTTATAGTAATAGCAATGCGGGTAATAGCTATTTATGGAATGTGTCAAGCTCCGGATCTTGGAGTTTTCAGGGCTCTAACAATGCTAATTCACAATACCCACGTTTCCAGTTTAACAGTTCAGCAGCATATATTGTAAGTGTACAGTTTACTACCAACGGGGTAAGTTGTAGTGATACACAGGTTGTATTTAAAAACACGGTAGCCTTAGCCAGTATTCAAAATTCAAAAGACACTTCAATATGTTACAACACTAATAGCGTTAATCTTTCCGCAGCAGTTTCATACGTAACAAACTCCTATTCATGGAGCAGCTCTGGTACAGGTACATTCTCTAACATAAATTCATTAAACCCTACCTATACACCTAGTATCGCAGATAAAAACGCCGGTTTAGTAAAACTGTACTTTAACGGAACATCAACTTATAACGCTACTGGTAATTGCGGTACTAATACCAGTAAGGATTCAATGATACTCAGGATCTATCCAAATAATATTGGTACAGACACTACCAGATCTATTTGTTCTAACCAACTATTGTCTTATTCACCAATCTCAGCACAACCTGGTAGCACTTTCTTATGGACTTCCGCTTTTACAAGTGGTTCAGGTAGCGGTAACACTGCTAATGGATCTGGATCTATTAATGACTTGCTGATAAACACATCTACCACAAATGCCGCTGTAGTTACCTATACGATTACCCCATTTTATGGCGGATGTAGCAGCACACCATTTACACTTACAGCTACTGTTAATCCAAATCCTGCTATTACCATTACTAATAATGCCCATATAATCTGTTCAGGAACGGCAACAAATATTCAATTCAGCAGCTCTCTTCCAGGGTCATTGTTTACCTGGTCTGCTTCAAATATTTCCGGTGTAAGTTCGGGACAAACAAATAATAATAGCCCATCAAACACAAACTCCGTTACTGATATCCTCAGCAATACTACCCTGGTGAATGCGATTGTACGGTACAAAATCACTACTACATCTTCTAATGGATGTAGTACAACCGATTCAACTGATGTAACCGTTAAGCCTCAGCCTACTATTGCTTTAGCAGGTACCGATCAGGCACTTTGTAATCTTACTGCTGTTCAATTAAACGGAAATACACCATTGGTTGGTTCAGGTACCTGGACAATTGTAAATGGTCCTTCAACAGTAACGTTTAGTAATGCCTCACTTCCAAACAGTCAGGTTAGCGGATTAATTCCAGGTAGCTACACTTTTGCATGGACTATCTCAAACAGTCCTTGTAATGTATCGGCAGACAGTGTAACGATTATCATTAGCCCTGAAACTGTTGCAGGCACACTTAGTGGCGCAACCAATGTTTGTTTTGGAAATAATACTGGTCAATTAACGCTTGCCGGAAATATTGGTAATATCATTCGTTGGGAATTTTCAATCGATAACGGAAACAGTTGGACTACTGTCAATAATATAACAACTACGCTGACATTCAATAACCTTACCACTTCCACTTTATACCGGGCGGTTGTTCAAAGTGGAAATTGCAGTATTCAGTATTCCAACAATGTATTAATTACTGTTGATCCGCTAACAGTACCTGGAACACTAACCGGAACCACTATTGTTTGTTCAGGAAGTAATACCGGCACATTGACTCTTTCCGGCAATACAGGAAATATTATTCGTTGGGAATCATCAACTGATGGTGGCACAACCTGGCCAACAAGCTATGCAGTTAACACCAGTAGTTTTACTTTCAACAACCTCACACAAACAACTACCTACAGAGCGGTAGTACAAAGCGGCAATTGCAACCCTGCCTATACCAATGAAATTACTATTACCGTTAACCCTGTTACCGTACCTGGTATTCTATCAAGTGACGCAACAGTTTGTGCAACAGGAAATAGCGGTTCTCTAAATTTGAATACTTATACCGGCTCAATTCTTCAATGGGAGTTTTCTATTAACAATGGTACAAGCTGGACAACCATTTCAAATACGAGCACATCACAGGGTTATAATAACCTGAATACAACAACAGCATACCGGGTTCTGGTGAAAAGTGGCGTTTGTCCATCCCTGTATTCAAACACCAGTACAATTACCGTTGTTCCACCTGTTGAAACGCCAAACGCAGGAAATGACCTGAGTGTTTGTAATGTGTCCGCAACTGCACTTAATGCAACTTCGCCTGTTGCAGGAAGTGGCAGTTGGCGTATGGTAACTGGACCTTCAGCAGTTAGTTTCACCAATATTGCTGATGCGCATACTACCGTAAATGGATTAATTGCAGGAACTTATCAATTCGAATGGACAATCAGCAACGGAATATGTACCGACTTAAAAGACACTGTTCAACTAATCGTTTATCCTGCTACAGTACCAGGCACTTTATCTGCTAATAATACCGTTTGTGCTACTGCAAACAATGGTACGCTTACACTAACAGGGTATACTGGAAACATTTTACATTGGGAATCGTCTATTGATAATGGAACTAGCTGGAGCACTTTCAGCAATACTACCAACACCCTCAATTATAATAACCTCAGCACAACTACACAGTATAGAGCTTCTGTTCAAAGCGGCGTTTGTAATCCTCAATATTCCAATACCATTACCATTACGGTTTTACCTGCTGTAACACCTGCGAATGCAGGAACAGATACCCATGTTTGTTTTACCACATCTACCATTTTATCCGCAAATACCCCTGTTAATGGAAGCGGTACATGGACTGTGGCCGCGGGCGCTCCATCAGCAGTAAGTTTTACTAATAGTAATAACCCTAATACTACCGTAAATGGTTTAGTGGTTGGTTCCTATCAGTTTATCTGGACCATTTCAAACGGTACATGTGCTGATTCTAAAGACACGGTAACCATTACAGTAGATCCGCAAACAGTTCCTGGAACATTGTCTGCAAGTAATACCGTTTGTGCCACTGCTAATAATGGCACACTTACACTAACAGGATATACAAGTAATATTTTGCATTGGGAATCTTCTGTTGATAATGGCGCCAACTGGAGCACTATCAGTAATACTACCAACACGCTCAACTATACTAACCTCAGTACAACAACACAATACAGAGCTTCTGTTCAAAGCGGTGTTTGTAATCCTCAATATTCCAATACCGTTACCATTACGGTTTTACCTGCGGTGACACCTGCTAATGCCGGTACAGATACCCATATATGTTTTACAACCGCTACCATTCTTTCTGCAAATACACCTGTGAATGGAACCGGCACATGGTCTGTGGCTGCAGGTGCCCCATCAGCAGTAAGTTTCACAAATAGTAATAACCCTAATACAACCGTAAATGGCTTGGTCGTTGGTTCCTATCAGTTTATCTGGACCATTTCAAACGGTACATGTGCTGATTCTAAAGACACGGTAACCATTACAGTAGATCCGCAAACAGTTCCTGGAACATTGTCTGCAAGTAATACCGTTTGTGCCACTGCTAATAATGGCACACTTACACTAACAGGATATACAAGTAATATTTTGCATTGGGAATCTTCTGTTGATAATGGCGCCAACTGGAGCACTATCAGTAATACTACCAACACGCTCAACTATACTAACCTCAGTACAACTACGCAGTATAGAGCTTCCGTTCAAAGTGGTGTTTGTAGTCCACAATATTCCAATATTATTACCATAACTGTATTACCCGCTGTAACAAGCGCTAATGCAGGTACTGACCAATTTGTATGTAATGTTGCAGGAGTTACATTAAATGGCAACACCCCAATTAACGGAACCGGTACATGGACTGTTTTACCGGGTGCACCTTCTACACCTGTATTTACCAATGCATCGAACCCCGGCACAACTGTAAATGGATTGGTTGCCGGCACCTATCAGTTTGTTTGGACTATTTCAAACGGAACCTGTGCTGATTCAAAAGATACAGTTGAAGTAACTATTTACCCACCTTCAGTTCCTGGAAACATAACTGCCGCTGCTACAGTTTGTGCCATTTCAAATAATGGCACGCTAACATTATCGGGTAATACCGGAAATATTATACGTTGGGAATCTTCTATTGATAACGGTAGTTCCTGGACCTCCATTTCTAATACTACCAATACATTAAACTATACCAACCTCAGTGCTACAACCGTGTTCAGGGCAGCAGTACAAAATCAAAATTGCCCAACCTTATACAGTAATTTAAACACCATCACTGTATTACAACCAGTAACACCTGCAAATGCAGGTCCTGATACCACTTTTATCAATGGTGTATCCAGTTATACGCTTAACGGAAATACACCAGTATCAGGTACTGGCGTTTGGTCTGTAGTGCCTGGTGCAACCAGCCCTTTAAATTTCTCAGGCACAACCAATCCAAAAGCTACTATTACCGGTTTAGATTATGTACATGGTGCACCACCAACAGATGGTAAATACTTGCTGGTATGGACTATCTCAAACGGATACTGCCCGGTATCAAGCGACACTATGCAAATAACAGTACAGCCTCCTACAAATCCTGGTGTTATCGGTCCTGATGCTGTTGTATGTACCGGAAACAATAGTGGCACTTTACACCTCACTGATTATTTAGGAACCATTCTTCAATGGGAGCTATCTGTTGATAATGGGGTTAACTGGTCTGTCATCAGTTCTACTGTTGGCACTAATCAGGATAGTTATTCGTATTCAAACCTCACACAGACAACCCTATTCCGCGCTTTGGTTAAAAACGGCGTAGGTGCTGAACTTTATTCAGGTATTGCCGCAACTATTACTGTGCTTGAATTGGTAACACCTGCAAATGCAGGTCCGGATCAATTACTATGTAATACAACTTCATCTGTACTTGCTGCCAATACACCTACCTCAGGAATGGGAACATGGTCTGCATTGGCTGGTAGTCCAACAGTACCATCTTTCTCAAATACAGCAGATCCAAATACAGTAATCAGCGGATTAACTTTTGGCACTTATCAATTTGTATGGACTATTTCAAATGGTATTTGTTCTGACTCTAAAGACACAGTAACTGTTACTATTCAAGAACCGACAATTGCCGGAAACCTAAATACCGACAACACTGTTTGTATTACCAGCAATATCGGTTCACTTACACTAACCGGTTATTTTGGAACTATTGTCGGAACGGAATATTCCATTAATAATGGATTGAATTGGTCTACAATAAGTAATACTTCAAATACCGCTACGGTAAACTACAATAATCTATCACAAACTACCCAATTCAGATCTCAGATTCAAAATGGTGTTTGTCCTGCATTGTATACGAATATCGTTACAGTTACTGTTCTACCAGAAGTAACACCTGCTGATGCAGGCTCAGATCAGTTATTATGCAATGTAACTGCCGCTACTTTAAATGGTAATACACCTGTTTCTGGAACAGGTGTTTGGACATTACTATCTGGCGCTCCTTCTGCTGTTAGTTTTACTAATGCAGCAGATCCAAATAGTACAGTAAATGGGTTAACATTTGGTACATACCGTTTTGTTTGGACCATCTCAAATGCGTTATGTGCCAGTTCAACAGATACTGTTGAAATTCGTATTATCCCACCAACAACAGCAGGAAATCTTGTTGCCTCTGCAACAGTTTGTGCTACCAACAATTCAGATATATTAAGCTTGTCTGGTAATAATGGAAGCATTTTACAATGGGAATTTTCGATTAATAACGGTGGTAGCTGGACCAATATCTCAAATACCAGTAATACATACACTTATACCAACTTAAATACAACAACCCTTTATAGAGCTCTTGTAAAAAATGAAATCTGCACTGCCTTGTATTCAAATGAGGTAACCGTTACAGTTATACCACCTGTTACAAATGCCAATGCAGGAACTGATCAGATTTTATGTGATGTAACATCAGCAACCCTAAATGCAAATACACCTGGTGTTGGTTCTGGTACATGGACAGTGGTTGCAGGCGCACCGTCTGCTGCTAGTTTCACCAATCCAAATGATCCAAATACAACTGTAAACGGACTTACCCACGGAACATACCAGTTTATATGGACTATCTCAAATGGTATGTGTGCCAACTCTGTAGATACTGTTTCCATATATATTGCCGCGCCTACTATTGCAGGAAACCTGGTTGCACCTGCAACCGTTTGTGCAACGAATAATACCAACATACTTACCCTTTCCGGCATGCAGGGAAATATACTTAAATGGGAATTTTCTGTAAACAATGGCGCCAACTGGAACGATATTTCAAATACTACAAATACATATACCTATAACAATCTCAATACTACTACCGCTTACAGGGCACTGGTAAAAAATGAAGTTTGTTCATCGCTTTATTCAAATGAAATAACCATCACGGTAATTCCTCCTGTTACTGCTGCTAATGCAGGTATTGATCAGCGTTTGTGTAATACCACATCGGCCACATTAAACGCCAATTCACCATTATCAGAAACCGGAACATGGTCTGCCTTAACAAGTAACCCAACGGTCGCCAATTTCACGAATGCTACAGACCCGACTACTACCGTTAATGGACTTACAACCGGCATATATCAGTTTGTGTGGACCATTGCAAATGGCACCTGTACTGATTCAAAAGATACGGTTACTATTACAATAGACCCACAAACTGTACCTGGTAATTTAGTTGCTGATGCTACAGTGTGTGCTACAAGCAATGGCAACTTACTCTCACATAATGCTTATACCGGAGATATTCTTCGCTGGGAATATTCCACAACTGGCGGTGGTTCCTGGACTAATATCAACAATACAAGTAACACCTATACTTATAGTAACTTAAATACAACAACAAGCTATCGGGTTTTAGTACAAAGTGGTGTTTGTGCTCCGATGTTTACAAATGAAGTAACCATAACTGTATTACAGCCAGTAACTATTGCAAATGCAGGAGCGGATCAGACTTTATGCAGTACTCCTGCAACTATGCTTCAGGCTAATACACCTACCTCTGGTACCGGCAAATGGACCTCTGTTTCTGGTCCGTCAACACCTGTATTTGCAAATGATACCGACCCTAATACAGTTGTATCCGGACTTGTTGCGGGTACGTATACTTTAGTGTGGACAATCTCAAATACGCTTTGCGCTGATTCAAAAGACACGGTAAGCATTACCATTGCGCCATTAACAGTGCCTGGTAATTTATCTTCAAATGCAACTGTTTGCGCAAATTCAAATAGCGGAACGCTTCAGCTAACAGGAAATACCGGGGATATTTTACACTGGGAATTCTCCACCGACAATGGATCGAGCTGGACAGTACTATCAAATACTTCTTCGTCTTATAATTATACAAATCTTACCACATCTACCTTATTCAGGGTTTTAGTAAAAAATAGTGTTTGTGCAACAAGCTATTCAAATACAGTATTAATTACAGTTATGCCAACTGTTACTCCTGCTGTTGCCGGTATGAATCAGTTTATTTGTAACAATACTACAGCCAGATTAAATGGCAATACCCCATCTTCGGGTAATGGCTTATGGAGTCAGATAAGTGGCCCGACTACTGCCATCTTTGAATATAATAACCAGGCTGCCACAAACCTGTCTGGGTTAACAACCGGAACTTATCGTTTCAGGTGGACCATTGACAATACAGTTTGTCCTGCATCATCCAATGAAACAGAAATACGGATTGATCCACCAAGTTCTGCAGGCATACTTGGAAACGACGATACAGTTTGCACGAACCTGAATCAGGGAACTTTGTCAATTACTAATTATACAGGTGACATTATCAGATGGGAAAGCTCAAACGATAATGGTAATAGCTGGAGTATTATCAACAATAATCAGTCAACATATACTTATTCCAATCTCAATAGTACAACCAGATTTAGGGTACTGGTACAAAGCGGTGTTTGTGCATCCTTGTATTCTAATACCGTAACTATTACAGTGAATCCATTCACAGTAGGTGGACATATTGCCGCCGATGATACAGTTTGTGTAACAGCTAACAATGGCACATTGCAATTAACAAATTATGTGGGTGATCTTATCCGCTGGGAATCTTCTATTGATAATGGTAACAACTGGAGTCTGATAAATTATACTGGAGACAGATACAGTTTTAACAACCTTTCTACTTCTACCCTCTTCAGGGTTATGGTTCAAAGTGGTGTTTGTTCGGCAGCATTTAGTGACACAGTAAATATAACTGTTGATGCTGCAACCGTTGCAGGTACATTAAATGGAATCGATACTGTTTGTTACAATACAAATAATGGATCTATCATACTTTCGGGAAAGCTGGGGAATATTGTCCAATGGGAAGCTTCTCAAACAAGTGGCGCTACATGGAATGTACTTAACGTAACAAATACAGATACTTTAAGGTACAATAACCTTACGCAAAATACTTTATACCGTACCCTGGTAAAAAATGGCACTTGTGCCATTATGTATACAAACCCGGTAAGTATTATGGTAACACCTCCTGTTACCATTGCAGATGCAGGAGCTGATATTGTAATTTGTAATGCTGGAACCACAACTACCATGAAGGCGAATATGCCTGTCTCAGGAACTGGTTCCTGGAGACAGGTTCCTGGTTCGAATAGCGCTGTTATCGCAGATCCCTCAAATCCTCAAACAGTGATCAGCGGTCTGTTACCAGGTAGTTATCAATTTATCTGGGAGATATCGAACGGAGTTTGTATCAGTTCCAGTGATACGGTAAATATTAAAGTAGATAAAACAACTGCAGACTTTACATTAACAGGCGTAAATAACTGCGGAAATACAGTCTACCAATTTAACGACAGAAGCACTTCAAATTTTGGAATAAAAGACTGGAAATGGAGCATTGCACCCGGCGACACGGTTAATACAAAAGAACACAGCTACAGTTTTACTGCTGAAGGTACCTATACCATGAACCTTACTGTTAAGAGTGAAGCAGGATGTATTAGCAATTTACAGGCGCAGTTTTCAGTTAAGGTTTACCAATTCCCTCACGTTGATATTGATGCCATCAGAGATGTTTGTCAGGGACAGCTAACACAACTTTCTCCAATACTGAATTCCAGAGATAGCATTGCCATGATTTTATGGAACCTGAGTAATGGCACTAAAAGTTCAGATTCTATCATCACCGTTAGGTACCTGGTAGATGGACAATACACAGTCAGGTTAACCGCATCTACTGTAAACCACTGCCTCGACTCTGCCGTTAAAACAATGAGCGTTCACCCATTACCTGTAATTAATGTAACACCAAATAGCACGATTTGTAAAGGTGAGTCTCTTCAATTAACTGCTACAGGTGCCATGAGGTATATCTGGTATGATCAGCTTAACAATATCACTGCTTCCGGGCCAAATACAAATACGGTGAAACCTGTTGGCTCTACCACAATTCGCGTTATCGGATATGATCAATTTGGATGTAGTGAAATAAAATCTACCAGCATTCGTGTTATTCAGCCACTGAAAATGTTTGCAGCACAGGGTGACACACTTTGTATCGGCGAAAGCAAACAACTGGTTGCCACAGGTGCAAGCAGTTATAAATGGTATCCAGAAACAGGCTTAAGCAACAGCGCCGTTGCTAATCCTATAGCAAGACCAGTAGAAACAACCATTTATAATGTAATTGGTAAAGACGATTACAACTGTTTTGCAGATACAGCTCAAATTAAAGTAGTGGTTGGTCGTCCAACCCCAATCAACATAGGTAGTGACACAACAATTACCGCGGGTACAAGCCTGCAGCTTCGTGTATTGGCAACGACTAATATCAACGGCGGAAACGACCAAATAAGAAAATGGCGCTGGGGTAGCAGTGCCGCTGGTTCTATCAGTTGCCCAACCTGTGCTACCCCTGAGGTAAAACTTTCGAACGATGCCTGTGTGTCTTGTACTGTAGTCAACAATTATGGATGTATAAGTACCGATACATTATGTATTAAAACACTCTGCCCAGCTACAGAATTGTTTGTGCCGAATGCATTTTCACCAGATGGTGATGGTATCAATGATATACTCCTTGTACAAGGTAAAGGAATAAAACTCATTAAAAGCTTTAGGATATACAACAGATGGGGTCAGCTGGTTTTTGAAAAATCAAATTTCTCTCCCGGCGACCCTGCTTATGCCTGGGATGGAAAGGCTTTTGGAAAAGCAGCAACCCCTGATGTATTTGTTTATGTTTCTGAAGTGATCTGTGAAAAAGGATTACCAACCATATTTAAAGGCAATATAACCATACTCAAATGAGGAAAAATTTTACACGACAATTACTTATGCTGACTACAGTGTTACTGGTTAGCAAAATTGAAGCGCAAGACTTCACCTTCTCACAATTTTATGAACAACCCCTATTACGAAATCCGGCATTGGCAGGTGTATTTACCGGCGACATAAGAGCATCTATGGTGCATAGAAGTCAATGGGGAAGTGTAACCGTACCATATAAAACATCCTCGTTAAGCATAGAACATAAACTACCAATGGGAGGAAAAAACGATTACCTAACAATCGCATCTCAGATGAGTGTTGATGTTGCAGGTGATTTAAGACTAAGAAGAACACAAATTCTTCCTGCTATTAACTATCATAAATCGTTGAGTAATGATAATGATACTTATTTGTCTTTAGCATTTATGGGTGGCCCTGTATCAAGTCAGTTTGATGCTTCCAAACTAAAACTGGGTGATCAGTATCGGGGAGGAGAATTTAATTCAGCAAACCCCACAGCACAACCGATTACGAATACGGGGTATAATTACTGGGATTTGAGCACTGGTTTATCTTTCAGTACTTCATTCAACGATAAAACAAGGGTATACATTGCTGCTGGTTTATCACATGTAACCAATCCGACTATTAAATCTGTAACAGGGTCTACGGAAAACTTTTTATCGCCAAGGCTATCTCTGAATGCAGGTATCAGTGCCCCTTCAGGAGAAAGAGGAAGAATTATGGGCTTTGTGGATTATTTCACCCAGAATAATAATAAACAAATACTGGGAGGCCTGTTATACGGCATGACCATCAGAGAATATGATGATGGAAATGAACCTGACCTTTTCTACATCGGTAGCTTTATGCGCTGGGGAGATGCTTTGATACCAACCGTTAAAATGGAATTTGAACATTTCAGTGTTGGGGTAAGCTATGATGTGAATATTTCAAAACTGAAAGTCGTATCCAACTGGCGTGGTGGACTAGAACTTACTGCTACCTATAAAGGTTTTCTCAAAATCAGGAATTCAACTATTGATAAAACAAGGTGTGTACGATTCTAAAAGGCATTGATTACATCACAAAAATATAGGAGACCCATTGGCATCCGGCACCCACTAGTAATCCAAAATAAATTTCCTTTTCCGTATGATCACTTACCAGTAAACGGGAGGTACATATGATTCCGGTAAGCAAAAGGGCAATACTAATAAACACACCGAATGGGGTTTGGTAATAATAGGAAAATAAAATAATAGCAGCAGCCGCACCGCCCGCTGCCATAGCATGCAGACTGATTTTCATGAAATTATTAAATACCAGTCCAACAGAAGTTGCAATAAAAATCCCCATAAAGAAAAACTTAAGTACAATGGGCTGGTCTGTAAAATTCCTGCTTAGATAGTACATCCACCAGTAAAAAAACATGGTGATCACAAAAGGAATGATGCGTTCTTTTTGGGTTTTCAGGAATATGCTTTCACTGAATTTTAAGCGCCACAAAAGAAATACAGCGAATGCCGGAAAAAAAGCTGTTAACCAAAACAAACCAAATAACCTCATCTTCAGTTGCCAGTTAGTGATACCCGCAAACTCATAAGGCACTTGTGTCATTAAAAAGAAGAAAACATAGGTTGGAATAAATAAAGGGTGAAACACATATGAAACAACTTTCCCTAACAACACTAAAATGAGTGGCTGCCTGTTTTCCTGAATTCCAACAACATCTTTCATATAAGACTTAAAGTTTTAACACCGCAAATCTACGACTACTTGTTGACTTTGATGAAATACACCACCGTATTCGTGTTGAAATCGCTTGAAATATTTACTTCTGTACGTTTATTATCCCCATCGGTGATTACCATTAATGCTGAGTTGGGTGGTGTGATACCAAGGCTTTCTGCAAAGAAAATCATTTCATTTTTACGTTGATCAGTATCCAGTTTAACATAGAAAGTTACCGGTTTACGCGTTAACAATAACTGTTTATAAACAACGATCTCTTTATTATAAATTACTGAGAGCGTGTCGTAATCAAAACTTCCATTGTCGTAAAGATCAATTCGAACCGAATCCGATTTTGTATACACAAACAATGGCTTACTTGGAATACGCATTTTCATTTCATCTACCAGATTTGATTCTTTAACTTTCGGAACAAATTCCAATAGTTCGCCAATATCAATTTTTTGTTCAAGCTTTCTATTTGCTTTGTTAGCATTTTTTAATGCTGTTGTTCCTTTCGATAATTTATCGTCATTAACTGGTGCTTGTTTCTTAAAGTTAAACCCACTCTTTTCCGTCGATTTATCAACTGATTTGGTATTAGTGGAAGCTTTTGTTTTATCCTTGGTTGAATTCTTATTCTTTATAACAGAAGCTGATTTGGCTTCTGCAGCAGGAGATATCGTTTTTTCTATGATTACATTAGATTCACGAGATGTAGGTTTGACAGTTAAAGTCTGATTGTTATCTGATTGCCCATCTACATCTATTTCATTTCCTGAAGGCTTCCATGTTGGGTGTTTGTCGGTCGTTAATATCAGATCCGATCTTCTGTTAGCTATTTGAGCAGCCTTATCATAAGTAGCATCTTCTTTACACGCCATCAGGAAATATCTTTTAGCGAAGAAATCAGTATTAATACGATCTGCTGTAATACCTTTTTTAATAAGATAAGCTTTTACCGATGCAGATCTTTTCTTCGACATACTTACATTAGCTTCTCTGCTTCCAATACAATCAGTAAATGATGCAATCAGGATATTCAATGTTGGATTTTCTTTCAACTGTTTAACCATTTGATCAAGTACCGGAATATCAACTTTACGAATCTTAGCACTTGCAAAATGGTAATTGATATTATAACGAGCCGTGGTAACCAATGATATAGAATCTGTTTCCTGCTTTATAGTATCTACCAATGTAACAGGTACAACTGTATCTTTTAAAGGTATTTCAATGCGTTTAGTGTTTAAAGGTGTATCTACTATATGCTTAACACTATCTACTTTAGGTTGATACGGTATCAGCAATCCATTAAAGATTTCCAGACAACAGGAAGAATTTCGGTCGGAACTGAATGATATGGTATCAGAACCTTTGTAGTTTCGGTAATACAGGTCATTCTTAGGTGAATTTATAGGCATACCAAGATTAACTGCCAGGGACCATTCTCCAACATCTGGCAATCCTTTGGTCTTAAAAATATCCATTCCACCGATGCCTATTCGTCCATCAGAGCTAAAGTATAAGGTACTATCTGCAACATCATAATAGGGCGAGACCTCATCGTTTTTTGTATTGATATTTATTCCGGCATTTATCGGATTACCATTCGGTTCTATGCCATTCATCTTAATCATCCAAATATCAAAACCGCCGTTTGTGCCAGCCTGGTCGGACGCATAAAAAAGAAATTCTCCGTCAGGAGTTATAAATGGCTGCTTGGATCTCGCTCCTTTTTGATTAATCGGCTCTGGTAAAATTACCGGTTTCCCCCATTTTACCTGTTGCGAAGGTCGCTGAGTGTAATAAATATTGTATTGGTCTGGTTTTCCCTCCTCAGATTTCCATCCGGTAAAATACATGGTTAGTCCATCCGCAGATAAAGAACTCGCCCCAATATTAAAATTATCCGGAACTTCAATAACCAACTTTTGTACCGTTGGTGAAAGTTCATTACCTCCATAAAGACGAACAGGATAGATTTTTTGTTTGCCGCGTTTTTCATGTCTTGAGCTTGTAAACAAAAAACTACTATCATTAAATTTTTCAAAGGCAAAATTCGATCCATCTGCAGAGAGGGTAGAACTGATTTTTTGTACAGTAGCTACCGGTGATTCATTCACTGCTTTTATGGCAAATAAACTAGAAGCCAAGCCTGTTTTGGCTATTTCTGTGTATTGGTCTTCCTGTTTATTATTATCAAGATAAGTAGTGAAAGCTATTTTGGCATTTTGCGGATCACCAGAAGCGAGTAGCATAGAGCCATACCAAAGCTTTGCCAATGGGTATCGGTTATCTCTTAAACCAAGATAGGTTTTGTATTGCAGCATAGCTGCCTGATAATTATCGTGAAGCCGGTAAGATTCTGCCAATTGATAGACAGCCTTGGTTCTTTCTGTAGGTTTAATTTTCCCCTTACCCCTAACAGGCAAATATGGATAAACCATTTTATTGGTTGTTTTTACCAGTGGACTATCATACAAAACAGCCTCATATAGTTTTGCAGCCTGGTAATAATTTTTGGATGCAAAGGAAGCGTCTGCTTTTTTCAATATTTTCTTTGCACGTTGGGCATACAAAGATTGCTGATGAAGTACCAGCGCAAATAGTATGAACAATAAATAATGTAAGCTATATTTTGGGGCTACAATCTTGGGCATACAAACTTAGTATCTGTGATTTTTTTTCTGCCAATAAAACTGATCGACAATTCATATCCACCATTTCCGGTTGAAGCTGATTTTATCTTAGACATATTAATATCATAACTAAAACCGATGGTTAATCCATTCAGGTGAATACCTATATTAGGTGCTACTGCATCATTCAAGCGATAAGCTGTTCCCAACAACAAATCAGCACCATCCTGAATTTGCATATTGAGTGATAAACCACCGGTTATTTCATGAGCATCTCCCTGCTTCAGCAATACGGCATGTGGTGTTAGCGCGAGCTTATCCGTCATATTAATACGCATACCGCCATGTACGGCAAATCGCATGGGTATTTTATTATCATTACCATTTGTAAGAAACTGATTTCCTGGTTTGGTAGGATGATACATACTTACACCAAAAAACACATTTGTTCGCTTATCTGGTTCGGCATCATAATAAACCAAACCAATACTTCCATCCAATGCGGTGGCATTGGTTCTTAAAAACTGTTCATTGGAAGGAAGAGTAGGATCATATCCAATCAATGGATTGTACTGATTACCATATTGAAATTTCCCCGGATCAACTCCTCTGTTCAGCATACCTACCTGAAAACCACCACTGATAATTTTGTACTCAGTTAGTCTTGCTTTATATGCCAGCGACAGGTATCCGTTATTATAATGATAACCACCATCCCCAGTAGTTTGGTTTAATAAGGTTAGACCAACAGAAAAAGCATCTGAAACTGCTATATCGCCAGAAATACCTTTGGTAATAAATGGAGCGGAAATACTGGGCCATTGATATCGATAATTCGCGGAAACCCGGTAATAGCCATCATTTACACCTGTTAAAGCCGGATTAAGCCAAAGTGGATGCGCATAGTATTGCGTGAAATGAGCATCCATCTGTGCCAGGCTTTTACCGGCTATAAGTGTAAGGAGCATAATTGTTATTAGTAAATGTTTACGCATGCTTCACAAATTTTATCCATCAATTATCTGATCAGGTTAAATGAACCTGCTTTTTTAATACTGTTCCCAGTTGGTGTTTTTACTTCGAGCGCATAAGTATACCTGCCTGTCGGCGATTGACTTCCCTTATAAGAACCATCCCAACCTTTCTGTTTATCTGTTGTAATGAATAATTCCTGTCCCCATGGATTATAAATAACCAATCGCATTGTTTCTATCGTATTACCATATACCTGAAAAATATCGTTTACGCCATCTCCATTGGGTGTAAATACATTCGGCACATAAATTCCATCTCCAAATGGATTCAGGGTAGTTGCCACTACTTTAACACTATCGCTTGATTCACAAGCAAACCTGCCAATTGCCTTCACCCATAATTTTATGGTTTGATTTGGTTGTAATCCGCTGATGCTGTGTGTAAGTCCCTGAAAACCCGAAGAGGGATCATTATAAATTAACCCACTATCTGTACTTTGTTTATACCCCAATGCATCATCCACTGCATTCCATCGAAAACGAATTGAATTACCGGTAATATTATCAGCCAATACAACAGGAGCAGCTAATTTCTTTCGTACAAAAACGGTTGTATTGGCTGCTTTGGCCTGACATATATTGAGTATTCCTGTGGCATTTACCACATAACTGGAATCAGCTTTTATATTACTTGGTTTAATAAAATTACCCGTAGCAATTGCTGTTGCATTACCGGGCATATACCAATGATAGGTAATGCCTGCTTGTGGATTTTCAATAAACAAAGAGTCTGATTCCCCACTACATACAGAATCTTTTGCCGAAAGGATAATAAAATCTTTTATCTCTTCTCCCAATACTACTTCAGTACTGTCTTTAGCAGTACAAATTCCGTCATCAACTGTTACGGTATATTTTCCGGTTTGTTTAACCCAGAGTGTTTGTGAAGAAAATCCATTGTTCCATGAATAAGTATTAAAACCGGCACCTGCATCTATAAGTGTACTATCAGCACAAACCTTTACACTATCAGTTAAGGATCGTGTTATTGCATGCACTGTTATAAGTATACTGTCTTTAGCTATTTCCGAACCAATGGTTCTGGTAACGGTGTATCGGGTTGTTTTATCGGGTTCAACAGAAATATTCTTTGTTGTGGCCCCTGTAGACCATGTATATATTGTATCTGGCTTTGGGGCACTTGTTGAGTCGGGATAATATGCCCATATCCCATCGTACCTGGCCCAGATAATTCTTTTATCTACTTCATCATAATAGGCATAATTATTTAAGGTAGTTCTTGGCATTGCCGGTGGTCGAACAGTTCCTTCGGGATCGAATTCAACAAAACCTGCGTCTTTGGAAGGAGTAAAGCGAAATGTTTTTTGTGTATTCGTAAGAAACTGATTGGTGATAAAATCACCGGTAGGTTGAAATCCACCAAATAAATAAAACCGTGATTTTTCATAATCATAGGCCAATGCTCCTTCATATTGAATAGAAGGATCATTTATCGGTAATATATTTTTGAACTGATAAGTAGCCAGGTCTAATTCCCATAAATCTTTGAGCCAGCAAAAAATGCCTGTTGCTGTTGCCCATGGACTTCCCAATGTGCAGCTACCTGTTAACTCGCTACCGCTATAATTACCTTGTCCTGAAAAAAGATAGAGTTTAGACCCATCTTTATTACCTGCTACAATATTTCCACCCTTAGGGGGAGCCATATCTATTGCCGGATTGTTTTTTTTCATCTGCCAGGCTATCCCATCATGTTCATAAATCCAGCTTTTAACCTGTGCTGAGCCGTATCCACCGTAAAGTCCTGGTTGTTGTAACAATGGATTCCAATAAACTGATGCACCATAACATTCATTATCTGCTGCACCGCTACCCACAAGCGACCAAGTGCCACCATCTGCCGGAAGTGCATATATATTATCACGACCACTTCGTGAACACAATAAACGATTATTGACCGGGTCATATACAAACTCCGAATAGTCACCAGGCCAATTAGCAGCAGGAATAATTTTTACTTCGTTTTTTTTAAGGTCAAATCTTGTAACAGTCCGATTAATAATGGAATAGAGAAATTGATTTACCCTATCATAACCAAATGGTTTGATATTGAAAAAGGCCGGATTGATTTGTGTACCACTAATCAACAGTTTCCATACCCCAGGCAAAATGGTATCTTTTGGTAATGGGTCACGCAATTGAAGTTCAACTGTAACACCTTTACAAATAGTTGTATCAGACTGAATAATAAATCGGGAAGTATCTGGCCGAATTGAGGCGAGCAGATAGTGTTGAGGCATGGCTATACCTATAGCCATGAATAAAGCAAATAAAACCTTTCGCTTTTTCACGTGGATGGATATTGAATTTTAACTGCCTTAGCAGGTTAAAATAAAGGTAGCTAAAAGCAGAAAAATAAATGAGATTAGTTGTCGTAAAACAACAGAAAATTAAAAGATTAAAGTAAATGAAGAATAAAGTAGGGATATCACTACAACTCTTTGCGTAATCTTGCTACGGGTATGTTCAATTGCTCCCGGTATTTGGCAACAGTTCTTCTAGCAATATTGTATCCTTTCTCTTGCAACATGTCTGTCAGCACTTCATCACTCAGTGGCTTACGCTTATCTTCTGCTTCAATAATATCACTCAAAATTTTCTTCACTTCTCTCGTACTAACTTCTTCCCCACTATCTGTACTGAGTGATTCGCTGAAGAAAAATTTAAGGCGATATGTGCCGAATTCTGTTTGCACAAATTTGCTGTTCGCAACACGACTAACAGTAGATATATCCAGACCAGTTAATTCAGCTATATCTTTTAATATCATCGGGCGCATGGCTGTTTCATCGCCTGTCAGGAAAAATTCCTGCTGGTGTTTCATAATGGCACTCATGGTACCAATCAATGTATCCTGCCTTTGCTTGATCATATCAATAAACCATTTGGCAGAATCAATTTTCTGTTTGATGAATAAAACAGCTTCTTTCTGTCTTTTATCCTTCTTGCTCCCCCTTTCATATTCTTTCAGCATGTCCCTGTATCCTTCACTAATCCTGAGGTCGGGTGCATTTTTGGCGTTTAGGGTAAGTTCGAGTTTACCGTTGTTGTTGAGCATGAAAAAGTCAGGAACAATATAACTTTCTGCTTTGTTGATTTCACCAACATTACCCCCGGGTTTGGGATTGAGTTTAATGATCTGGTTGATCACCTCTTTTATCTGATCGTCTGTAAGGTTCAGACCCCGTTGTATTTTCTCGTAGTGCTTTTTAGTAAACTCATCAAAATATTTCGAGAGCACCTGAATAGCCAATTCAACAGCACCTCCTTCTGACAATTTCCTTTTTAGTTGCAGTAACAAACATTCCTTCAGATCACGGGCGCAAACACCTGGTGGATCGAATTGTTGTATCTCCTGAATAATGGCTTCAATTTCTTTTTCGTCTACGGAAAGTCCCTGACGAAAAGCAAGGTCATCTGAAATAGAACTGAGTTCACGGCGCAGGTATCCATCATCATCCAAACTACCAACAACTTGTTCAGCTATCTTATAGCGACGCTCATCTAGCTCGAGCATGCCAAGCTGGTTTAGCACCAATTCATGAAAACTAGTTTCAACCCGAATAGGAATCACTTTCTGATCATCCATTTCAGGATAATTATCATCCTTTAATTTATAATCCGCAATCTCTCCATCATCATCCATTACGTATTCACTGATATCTACATTTTCATAATCCTCTTCACTACCATCCCGTTCTATATCATCGTCCTGCGTTTCAAATTCATCTTTCATTTCATCACCAAACTCATCTGCATGACCTTCTTCATCCATTTCCAATGCTGGATTCTCTTCTAGCTCCTCCTTAATTCTTTCTTCCAGATTGGCAGTAGGTACCTGCAACAGTTTCATTAACTGAATCTGTTGTGGTGACAGCTTTTGCAGTAATTTCTGTTGTAGTGACTGGCTTAACGACATATTACAATCTAAATACAAAAATAAACATCAGGTATTCCATAACCTGGCTTTAACAGCGCTTAAATATAAAACGCTGTAAATTTACATACAATCAATGCAAGATGATGGCGAAACGGATTTGTTTGTTTGTGAATTTATTAGTAATTACTGTCATATCGGCTAAAGCCCAGATGACCAGCAAACCCGTTATGCTTACCCGGCCATTGTCTGATAGTACTATATACACTGGATTTCGTTTGGTACCTGAAAACTATTATAGCAACAACCTTACCTTTTTTTGTAAAAAGGAATTGCAAATCGAAAAAATCACCAAATTGCCTTTACGTTTCAGGTTAGGAAGTCTCGATCAGGTTAACAAACTTGAAGGTAAACATCAGCGCTTTCTGCCTGCTTCCATGAAGCAGCAATATCTGCTTCACAAATAATAATTGTACATTATTTTGATCCCAAATAAGGAGCCAGATTATTTACTATGCATGTATTGTGCTACCAGCAAGTACTTTGCGAATAGCTGCCGATAATTTCTCTCCCTTTTCTTTGATTTGTTCATCGGTCCACAATAATCCAATGGCTGTAGAAATACACCTGCTCATTACGGCATCACTTGCTGCAAAATGGGTTGACTGCAATTTCAATAGAGCTTTTTCCTGTTGTTCATTTAATTTATTCAGGCTGGCGGCGGTTTTGAGGTGATCCCATTTGGCTATATAATGCCAGTTATTGGCATACCAGTAAAAATTACCTGCAAGTATTCCCTGCTCTTTTAATTCAGCTACTACTGCTTTTGTGAGTGCTTCAGTAGGTAAGAACCAGGAAAGAAATGAACAACTATCACCTGCTTCATCAGGTACTTTTCTGAAACTTACTTCAGGTATTGCTTCGAGATAAGCGCGTAAAGCTTTATTGTTTTTTCGTTGTAATGCGAGGAATGTATCCAACTTGCGAATTTGTGCAAGTCCAACAGCCGCATGCAATTCACTGATCCTGAAATTATAACCAAGGAAGGGATGCAGGTCGGCACCACGATCAACACCTAAGTGATCATGTCCATGGTCAGTATACCCATCAGACTTGGTATAAACCGCTTCATTATTTGTCATAACAACCCCACCTTCCCCACATGTAATGGTTTTTACAAAGTCGAAAGAGAAAGTACCTGCATCTCCGATTGTACCAAGGGCTTTGCCTTTATAAGTACCGCCAATACTTTGGCAGGCATCTTCCAATAAAATAAGGTTATGTTCTTTACAGATTTCTTTCAATGCATCCAGATCTGCCATGCTTCCACACATGTGTACCGGCATGATACATTTGGTTCTCGGTGTTATTGCGGCCCTTACAGCGGCTGGATCTAAAGTGAGTGTTTCATCAATATCAACAAGTACAGGTACAGCACCAACACTTAATACGGCTTCAAAACTCGCAACGAAAGTGAATGCAGGCATAATAATTTCATCCCCATAACCAATATGCAAAGCAGCCATGGCAGTGGTAAGTGCTGCTGTACCACTTGAAGTTAACTGTGCATATTTGCAGCCAAATACTTCTGTAATGGCTTTTTCAAGTTCCTGTGCCTTCCAGATTCCTTTGCGAGGCCCATCAAAACCATAACGCATCAGGATCCCTGTTTCCAGGACGTCATTCACTTCTTTTCTTTCCTCATCACCAAATAGTTCAAAACCGGGCATAAAATTGATTTAGGAAGCAAAAATAGAAAGGAAATTCCAATGTCTGATGTCAGATCTCAGATGGCAGATTTATTTTACATCTGCCATCTGAGATCTGACATCAACAAATTCAAATGTACCTTTACACCATGACACCTACATTATTCTATTGTTACGACGCCTATTGTGGTTGGTGCTATGGGTTTAGCCCTGTTATACAGCAGATTCATCAGAATTACCCTCAGTTACCGGTTGAAGTTTTATCGGGTGGTATGATTTTGCCGGAAGAACCTGTATCTATAGCTGCTACAGCTGGTTATATTCAAAAGGCCTATAAAACAGTGGAGGAATATACCGGTATTAGTTTTGGACCAGACTATTTATGGCATATTAATAACCCTGATTTAAGCGACTGGTTTCCCAACTCAGAAAAGCCTGCTATAGCTTTATGTATTTTCAAAGAATTCTATCCCGATAAACAGGTTGCATTTGCCTCAGATTTACAATATGCATTGCATTTTGAAGGAAGAGATCTTACCGATGATGAAGCTTATCGACATTTATTAGAGAAATACAGTATAAACCCTGAAACCTTTTATACCAAACTAAAAAGTGAGGAATATAAAGAACAGGCCTATTATGAGTTTTCGTTGGTGAAGCAGCTTCAGGTTACTGGTTATCCATGTTTGTTATTGCAGGTTAGCGAATCTAAATTTCATTTGCTGGCACGAGGCTATACTGACTATGAAACCTTGAAAGCAAGGCTGGATGCAGTTTTGAACGAATTAATGAACGGTAATTAAATTACGAAAGAAAACGTTAAGATTTAAGAGTGGCGCAAGCATTTAGCTGATGAATAATAGTTTCCATTTTCAAACCTAACACACATGAAACAGACCTTTACGATTGCCTTATCACTGTTTACATTACTGGCTACTGCACAAAAAGCTACCATGGATTTCGAAAAATATGAGCCAATAAGTAAGCTGGTTGTTCCTGAACATAAAGTTTTACGAGCAAAATTTCCTTTTATTGATGTGCATAATCACCAGTTCAGTATGCCCACACAAGATGTAAAGGCTTTATTGAAACAGATGGATGAACTCAATATGCGCGTAATGGTTAACCTGAGTGGAAGAGGTTTTAAATCGGTTGCCGGACAGTTTGGTATCCAGGACCCGCAATACCTTGTTGATGCAATAGCTAATGTAAAAAAAGCGACTCCCAATCGGGTTATTCAATTTACCAACGTTTCATTTATTGGAGTTGGTGAAGCCGGCTGGGCCGATAATGCCGTAAAAGAACTTGAAAGAGATGTGAAAGCTGGTGCGAATGGTTTAAAAATATACAAGAACCTTGGTTTCAGTTTTAAGGATAATACAGGTAAACTATTACGTATCGATGATCCCAGGCTCGATCCAATCTGGGCTAAATGTGGTGAGTTGAAAATTCCTGTACTCATCCACAGCGCGGATCCCGAGCCATTTTGGGAACCATTAGATGATAAAAACGAACGTTGGCTTGAGCTGGCTACCCGTCCAGATAGAAAACGCAGTGATACTGATCCCGCTCCCTGGGCCGACCTGATTCAACAACAACATAATATCATTAAGCGGCACCCAAAAACAAATTTCATTGCAGCGCATTTTGGTTGGTATCCGAATGATCTGGCTAAACTGGGGAGCTTACTAGATGCAATGCCCAATATGTATGTTGAATTTGGGGCAATCATTGCGGAACTTGGTAGACAACCCCGTATGGCAAAAGCCTTTTTTGATAAATACCAGGATAGGATAATGTTTGGTAAAGACAGTTGGGTGCCTGAAGAATATCCGACTTACTTCAGGGTTTTAGAAACGAATGACGAATATTTTCCTTACCATAAAAAATACCATGCATTTTGGAAAATGTACGGAATGGGGTTAAGTGATGAGGTGCTGAAAAAAGTATATTATAAAAACGCCCTACGCATTATACCTAATATTGATAAAACATTATTCCCAGATTAGTTTAAATAGATTAGCCACAGATTCACAGATTATCATTCAAAATCTGTGAATCTGTGGCTAAAAAAGAATTACTTATTTTTTATCAAGCAAAGGATTATGTTCTTTACCCCTGAATCGCTTAAAGAGATCGGCCGGCAATAAAAGACAAATGCCTTCATAGGATAACAGCGTTATAAGAACTGCTCCGATGAATTCAAGTTTATCCACTTTAGGTAATAAGATAAACCAAACCAGCACCGCAAGAATCAGGAACAATATTACTCTCCTGGGTGTAGCCAATATTTTTAACTTCCGCATATTTAAAAATATAAAATACTTTGTTAATCATGTATTAAAGCATTAGAACAATTTCTCTGCAGGAGGTGTAACACCTTGAAAACGAATATAAATAGTACATTGGCCGCGATGGTGTGTCTGGTGTTCGTGTGCTTTTGAGATCCAACTTAATCTCGACTCATCAAAGTTGCCGCGTTTTACCATTTCACCAAATTTGGAAGCATCCATTTCTTTAATGCCGGCAATAGCAAAATCATAAGCCGCATTTACATAATAGGTTACCGAATCTTTTGTTTGCGCGGTTGCCGATTGCTCCATATTAAATCCTGGAAAAATTCTTGCTTTACCTGTTCCATTTGCACTTAGTCCAATCGTTCCTTGTGCAAGGTGTAACATTTGTTGTGAAAAACTTCGAATACCATCAACAGGTTTCACCGTGTATTTATCCGCAGGCATTGCAGCCAGGTATTCATCTGTATACGCTTTAGCTCTTTCCCAATCCTTGATCAAATTTGCTTTAATCGATTCATTGGATAGTTGCGCATCTGAAAATTTTGCGAAAAGCAAAAACAGCATGCAGCAAGTCATCATTTTTTTCATTGTTTGTTTATTTTGGTTATTATTTTATTGAGGTACGTTATGTAATGCAACACGGTTTCCTTCAGTATCCAGAAATACAGCCATACAACCATATTCAGGTGAAATTTCAGTTTTTGGAACCAATATTTTACCGCCTGCTGCCTCAATCCGGTCAAGTACAATTTGTACATCAGGATTAGCATTCAGGTACACGAGTGGACCATGCGTTGCAGATGGTTGGTGAAAACCTCCACTATCACAAAGAGCACCAGCAATTGATTCCGGACTGCTCACCGGAAACATCCGCATTTTTATATTAGGGAAATCGAGTGGTATCATACTGAATTGAAAGATAGCTTCATAAAATTTCTGCGCCCTTTCAATATTCGATACGGGTATTTCAAACCAACTAATGGCATGTTGCATAATTTTTTGTTTTAGTTTAGAGTTTTGTTTTTGTTTCTTTTAATCCTTTACCCTGAAGATATTCAAGTAGTTCCCTTGCCTCTTCCCCACCTCTCTGCGCGTGATGTAAGAGGGTTAGTCCATGTGGCCCTCTTGCAAAAACATAAGAAGGAAATGATTCCAGATAGGGTTTTACAATCGTTGTTTTACCTAACATGGTAAGTACAAACAAATTTGTTCTTGCTCCTTTATCTATCAAATACAAAGCAATTTCTTTATTACCTACATGACCCGCACCTTCCAGTGCAGTTTCAAAATCACCTCCTCCAAGATCATGTGCTGCATAAATTAATTCCGGTTGGGCCGCATACATTTCTTTCACTTTTGCAAGGTTATTATGTCCGGCACTTACAAATTCCTGAATCATTTGTTTGTCAAGTTGCGGCGGCCGATTCGTTTGTCCAATGGCTGCACCAGCTACATATAATGAAGCTGCCCCAGCCGAAAATGTTTTTATAAATGTTTTACGTTCCATTATATATTGTACGCAATAGCTCTGCGTAACATTTATTATTTACGACGATATTCGAGATCAAAATCTGTTTTCCAGGTCTTCCCTTCATCTGTTGAACTTTGTCCATGCTGCCTAACCTTATCTTTTGAAAGTGGTGTAAACACCATTCGCATAATTTTAAATGTTTTATCTGGCTGCGGCATCTTGGCTGTTTCCATGATCATCGATCCATTTTCAAAATATCCGTTCAGGTATTCAGTAACGCCACCGCTGTTATCAACCCAATATTGTTGCCATTTCCCTTTTGCACCATTATAAGTATTAAAGCTTTTTCCGCTTGAGCCACCTTTGCTGTACCAGTTTTCTAGTAGCACACAACTGTCGAGTAAACGTTCCACTTTACTGGTACCCGCCAGTTGACCGTTAGTAGCAAATACATCCCATTCCCCGATCCAAAAATCAAATTGCTGATATACAGGCTGATCGGCGCAACGAGGACGTTTCGCATTTTGAGAGATAGAAAAAAGTGGTAATAATAATAGCGTGAGCAATACGGTTTTCATAGCAGGCAATTTTTCAGAAGACAAAGAACAGCTTGTCAATTATGCATCGCTTGTCACAAATTATAACCTCTCATCGATGAATCCTACCGTTTCGGTACAATTTTGATAGCCGGCTGCAGATAGAGGTCCATAAGCAAGTTGTCTGGTAGAGAAATGCAGGAAACCGCATCAGAAAAGGGCAGGAAGAAACCTATAGAATAAATCATAAACCAGCTCCGAGTCTAACCCTTTTTCCCTTACTTTGCAGCCCTAATAATATGTATATGGAGTATAGTAAACTGATATCAATTACCGGCCTTAGTGGTTTATTTGAAATGGTAGGCAGTAAAACAGATGGTGCTATTGTTCGTTCTTTAGACGACAAAACAACCAAATTCGTAAGCAGCCGGGTACATAATTTCTCGCATCTTGAGAGCATTGAAGTATATACTGTTCGTGAAAACGTGAACCTGGTAGAAGTATTTCAAGCAATGCTCGCTAGCAAGGAAGCTTTGCCTGCTGAGGGAGATCCAAAAGCAGTAAAAGCCTATTTTGAAAAAGTATATCCTGATATGGATTTTTCGCGCGTTTATGCCAGCGATATGAAGAAAATGGTGAAATGGTTCGGTATCCTGAAAGCGAATGAAGTAGAATTAAAAATAACGGAGGAAACCGAAGAAGAAGAAACTGAAGCCTAAACTTCAAAAGACCTCTAATTATATCAGCCGCACCCAAAAGTGCGGCTTTTTTGACCCTATATAAGGCAGTATTTTGGGGCAAAGCCTTAAAAAAACCGCAAAAAACCGCAAGATTAAGCAGAATCCTTAACTTGTGGCCTGAACATTTTTATATGAAAAGATCTCTTCTTGCTGTTATATGTATGTTGCTTTTGAGCAGTTTATCGGCTCAACAGTTTTATGAGCATACCCCTGCCGCTGATAAATGGGTGAGGAAACAGTTTCGTAAACTTTCGAAAGACCAACGTATTGCCCAACTTATGATTATAAGGGCACATAGTAACCTGGGGCCGGATCATGTAAAAGAAGTAACAAATCTTATTAAGAAATACAACGTAGGTGGACTTTGTTTTTTCCAGGGTGGGCCTGTTCGTCAGGCTAAGCTGACTAATTTCTACCAGGGCATTGCCAAAACACCATTAATGATTGCTATCGATGGTGAATGGGGATTAGGCATGCGTCTCGATAGTGTGATCAACTTCCCAAGACAACTGATGATGGGAGCGGTGCCGGATGCACGATTGATTTATCAGTTTGGTGTTGCAGTAGGTGAACAATGTAAAAGAATTGGCATCCATGTAAACTATGCTCCGGATATTGATATTAATAATAACCCGATGAACCCTGTTATCAACGACAGGAGTTTTGGAGAAGACAAATACAAAGTTGCACTCTATGGTGTTCAATATATGAAAGGAATGCAAGACATGGGCGTAATGGCTTGCGCCAAACACTTTCCAGGTCATGGTGATGTAAGTGTAGACTCACATTACGATCTACCGGTAATCAATAAATCACGTGCGCAACTTGATCAGCTTGAGTTGTATCCATTCCGCGAACTGATTAAAGCAGGCGTAGGTAGCATGATGATTGCTCACCTCGCCATTCCTTCCATCGACACAACCGCCAACCTGCCAACCTCTCTTTCAGTAAAAAACGTAACAGACTTATTACGCAACGAACTTGGTTATCAGGGTATTTCTTTTACAGATGCTTTGGAAATGCAGGGTGTAGCTAAATTTTTTCCGAAAGGTGATGCTTCCGTAATGTCGCTGATCGCAGGAAATGATATGCTTTGTCTGCCCGGAGATATTCCCGGCAGTATCGCAGCAGTAAGAAAAGCCATAAAAGATGGCAGACTGAATTGGGATGATATTAATGCCCGGGTAAAAAAAGTATTACTTGCTAAATACCATCTTGGACTAAATAAAAAACAGGTAATTGATACTAATAATATTGCGGCAGACCTCAATGCAAAAACGGAAGAAATTAAAAAAGCACTCGCTGCAAATGCACTAACCTTATTGCGTAAAACAAATGATAACCTGCTTCCGATGAAAGCACGTAAAGTAGCATTTGTCGGCATTGGGATTGATAAGCCCAATAATTTTGCCAACCGCATAAAACAGGAACTGAATGCTGAGTTTTTCTTTTTTGAAAACAAAGACAACAGTGAAAAAGCAGCCAATATTTTACAACAACTTACTAATTATGATGCCGTAGTTGTAGGCTTTCATAATTACAATCGCAGGCCAGCTAACCAGTTTGGATTGAGCAAAAACAGTATCGAATTATTATCGAAGCTCCAGCAAAACAACAGTATCACTTTTGCATTTGGCAACCCTTATGCTGTTCAATACATATGTAATGCCACAAACCTGGTTGCGTGCTACGAAGATGATGCCATCACACAAGAAGCTGCTGCAGATCTTTTATTTGGCAAAATAACCGCAAAGGGTAAACTACCTGTAACCGTATGTGAAGGATTTCATTTTGGTGATGGCATAGTCTACAACAACAGTTTGCCCATTGCCGTTCCAGAGTCAGTAGGATTAATCAGCGATTCTCTGAATAAAATTGCCACCATTGCCCAGGCTGCTATCGACAGTGGTGCCACACCTGGCATGGTTGTACTGGTTGCTAAAAATGGCAAGCTGGTTTATCATAAATCATTTGGCTATGTAAATACCGACAAACAGGTTCCGATGAGTAATGGAATGGTCTTTGATCTTGCTTCTGTTACCAAGGTTTCGGCAACCACAGTGGCCATCATGAAATTGTATGAAGAAGGAAAAGTAGAGCTGGACAAAACCCTGGGAGATTACCTCACATGGGTTCAAGGAACTGATAAAGCAGGATTAAGATTAAGGGATATTTTATTGCACCAGGCAGGTTTAAATCCTTTTATCCCCTTTTACCGCGAAGTAATTGATACTGCAACAGGAGCTCCAAAGCCACAATATTTTGTGCAGTCACCAACCCCACAATATGCTTATAGAGTGGCTGAGAACCTTTACCTGCGTAACGATTGGCAGGATACTATGTATAGCCGTATCCTGAAAAGTAAATTAACTGCACAAGGGAAATATGTTTATAGTGATAACGATTTTATTTTCCTGGGTAAAATTGTTGAAGCAGTCAGCGGTATGTCGCTCGATAGTTATGTACGCAAAACTTTTTATGAACCGCTTGGCATGACAACAACCGGCTTCAGACCACGTAATACCATGCCATTAAGTGATTTGGTTCCTACTGAAGTAGAAGCACATTTTCGCAGACAGCAAATGCATGGCGATGTACATGATGAAGGTGCGGCTATGTTTGGTGGTATTGCCGGACATGCCGGTTTGTTCAGTAGTGCCTATGACCTTGCCAAACTATACCAGCTTTTATTGAACGGAGGAGAGCTTAATGGGGTGAGACTATTAAAAAAAGCTACTATCGACTTATTTACCGCCTATAATAGTGAAATCAGCCGCAGAGGGCTGGGGTTCGATAAACCTGAAAAAGACAATGCTACCCGTAAAGAGCCCTATCCTTCACTAAGTGTTTCTGCTGCAACATTTGGGCATACCGGCTTTACCGGAACCTGCGTTTGGGTTGATCCTGAGCAGCAACTGGTTTATATTTTTCTGTCAAGCAGGGTAAATCCGACCAGAAACGACAATAAACTGGGCAAAATGAATGTGCGTCCAAACATTCAGGAAGCCATTTATGGAGCTATAAAGAAGTAGAACCATATTTCTGGTATTTCTCGCTGTTAGCCGTTAACTTCGTAAGCTATAAAATAATATAAGCATATGAAGTCTGCTCTGCGTTATCTACTGCCATCTGCCCTATTGGTATTTTTTTTCAGCTCATGCTCCAATAAAGGACCAAAAGAAGCGGGTCTTATACCAAAAACGGCCAGTGTTGTTCTAGTACTGGATCCAGGTTCCATGCAGGATAAATTAACTGCAGGAGGTATAAGTGTAGACACTTTATTAAGCCGTGTATTCACCCGCGATTCCAGTGATTCAGAAAACAGGAAAGAATTAGACGAGTTCAGGAATAATGCCGGCATCAACTGGAAAAGCCAGTTGTTCTTCTTCTTCTCTCAGAAAGGCAATCCAAAAGAAGCATCAACCACTGTTATGAATGTAATGGGGGGCATAGCTGATGTAAGCAAGTTTGAACAATGGGTTAAAACGCAAAAAGAACTTTCTAAAAAAACCATCACCAAAGAAAAAAACTATAGTTATGTATTAGCGGAAGATAATACCATGCTATCGTGGACAGATAAAAATGTGCTGGTAACAATCTATAATCATTTGGAAGTGCCTAAATATGACACGATTACAGAACAATTCAACATACCAGAAAAAAAGAATGTAGAAGCAGATCTGAAAAAAGAAGTCGATGGTTATTTCACACAGGAAAAATCAGCTTCTATGGCTGATGTTGCTGCATTTACCAAAATGTTCAAAGACAGGGCAGATGGTTATTTCTTCAGTTCATCAAATGCATCACTGAATGCATTGAGTATGCTACCATTATCACTTCCAAAAGTTGAAGAACTCTTAAAAGACAATTATTCAACTGCTACTTTGAGTTTTGAAGATGGTAAAATTGTAGCAAAATCTGCCACCTATACCAATCCTGTACTCAGCAATGTGCTGAAACAATATGCAGGTCCTACAGTAAATCTTTCCATGATTGAAAAATACCCTTCCGACAAAATAAACGGGATCGTTATGGCTTCATTCAATCCTGAAATTTTCGGTGGACTCCTCAAACAACTGGAGGTTGAAGGCCTTGTGAATGGCATGATGGAAAAAACTGGTTTTAGTGCGCAGGATTTATATAAATCACTGAAAGGTGATATTGCTGTTGTTGTTTCTGATCTAGGTACCAGTCAACCAGAACCACAGGAAAAAAAGGATGAAAAAGATATGATGGGCAAAAAGCCAATGGGTAAAATGATTTTCAATGCCCCTGTTGGTGATAAAGTAAGTTTTGCCAAACTGATGGATAAAGCAGCAGAATCAGGTTATATCAAGAAAGTAGGCAGCACGTATAAAAGTGGTGAATTAATGGCAATGCTGGGTATTTATATGGTTGCTGATGACAAAAACTTTATCATCGCCAGCGATTCAATTACCTATACACAGTATATGTCGAATAATAACAAGGCGGTAATTAGTACAGAAGTATTGAATCAATTCAAAGGAAAATCTTCGGTTGTTTATTTTGATATCGCCAATACCCTGGCTGGTTTTATGGGTAGCAATGGTGACTATAATAAGTCGATGAAAACTGCAAAAGAAACTTTCAAAGATGTAATTGGTACTTCTGATAATTTTGATGGTAATAGTATAAAAGGTGTTTTTGAAGTTCGTATGCAAAACGAAAAACAAAATAGCCTGGTAACACTAACCAGTTTAATAACAGATATCGCTGTTGATATGCGTGTAGCCAATAAAAGACAGAAATTACTGGAAGAAAGAGCTTTCCCAGGTGGCATTCCCGCGATGATCAGAACAAATTAATATTGAATAAACGATAGGGAAAGGTCCTGCTAATGCAGGACTTTTTCTTTGGTTTCCAAAATTGATGGTTCCGTATGAATATTCAACTGAAGCAGGTAGTTCCCATTCCTTTAAAAGATAAATTACTCCGGCAACCGTCTGGTATCTGGAACAATAATGTTGAATTTACTACACCAGATTGGGTTAAAATAAAAGCTCCCAGTGGTACGGGCAAAACAACATTTATTCATTCTCTCTACAAATTAAGAACTGATTATACCGGATCGATTCTGTGGGATAATCAACCTTTGAAAGAAATATCTGCTGAGAAACTTGCGGCATACAGGCAGCAAAAAATCAGTGTTGTATTTCAGGATCTTCGTCTATTTGCAAATCTCACAGCTTTTGAAAACATTGAATTAAACAGGGTTTTACAGGAACCCTATTGTTCGCGTGAAAGCATTGATGCAATGGCAAAGCAATTAGGTGTGGACCATATTCTCCACCAAAACGCTTCAATTTGCAGTTATGGTGAGCAGCAAAGAATTGCCATCATCCGGGCACTTGTTCAACCCTTTGAATGGTTGATTATGGACGAACCTTTTAGTCATTTAGACGAAGCCAATACATTGAAAGCCGCTGCACTAATTGCTATGGCCTGTAAAGAAAGAAAGGCAGGATTAATTATTACTGATCTGCACGACGACCAATACTTTGAATACACCAGGAAACTCGATTTATAATTGCTTATGAAAGGTCTTCAAATACTTTTAAAGAAGCTTATCAAAACCGGTGCAGGACGATTTCGTTTTGCCATGGCAGTTATTGGTTTATCCGTAGCTATGTTGCTGATACTTTCTGCAGTTCAGCTACAAAGTAATTATAATGAATTACTGAATGGCAGTGGCAACAGGGATAGTATCGCGAATTTTATGGTGATCAATAAAACCCTTACCGATCAGAATTTAAAAAATGCCACTTTATCTGCTGCGGAAATTGCTGATATAAAAGCGCAAAGTTTTACAGATGCCATTGGCATCCTGCAAAGTAGCCGGTTTAAAGCATCCATACAAAGCAGTAGTGCACAATTCCCATTTTACACTGATATCGCTTTTGAAAGTGTACCAGATAGTTTCCTCGATGTAAGTACGAAAGAATGGGCCTGGAACGAATCCAGCAATTTCGTTCCGATTATCGTACCCGGCATGTTTCTGGATATTTACAATTTCCAATTTTCATTATCTCAGGGGTTGCCTCAGTTAACAAGAGAAGTGGTGAAAATGATTTTTTTCCAGGTGAACCTTTACGATGAGAATGGGGTTGCACACAGCATGCGTGGCCGTGTAGTTGGTTTCAGTGACAGGATATCGTCATTACTGGTTCCGCAATCATTTATGGATTGGGCAAATAATGCATTTGGCACAGGTAGTTATAATGCCCCATCAAGAATTATCATAAGAACAAAAGACCCCGGAAATCCTTTGCTTGAAAAATATTTGAAAGAAAAAAATTTAAGCACAGATCGAGATAAAACAAGATTCAGCAGGTATCGCCAAATTGTAGATATGGTGGTGAATATTTCCGGAGCTACTGGTTTACTGATGCTCCTGTTTGCAATATTGATCTTTACACTTTTCATTCAACTTACCATTAGTTCTTGTAAAGAAGAGATTGCATTGTTGTTAACTTTAGGTGCTTCACCAAAACAATTGACCCGATTTTTAATGCGTCAATTTTTCCCTTCAAATGTGTTGATTGTTGTTGTTTCATTAGTAGCAGTAGGGCTATTACAATACTGGTTACACAGTATTTTAGGGCAACAGCAGGCCCATATTTCCCCTTATTTAAGTGTTCAAACTGCCCTGACAGCATTATTTATTTTATTATTTATTGGGGTAATCAACTTTATCAACATAAGAAAACACATAAAAAATAGTTTTTAAATATACTGTATATCAATTAATTATGCAGCTTAATTAATAATATTCGGTGAAAACACCGTACGTAAATTCAGTGAAAAAAACATAATAATTCCGTGATTAAACTGCTGATACATAAGAAAAAAAGCAGAACTTTGTACTTGATGGGAATTAGATATTGAATAGTTCCCTTCAAAAACCTTGTAATACCCATTCAAAAAACCTTGGTCAAAACCTATTAAAAACAGTTTAGATGAAAAAGTTTCAAATCTTAGGCACAGTTTTACTGCTGTCAGTTGTTACCACCCTTCTGGTAGCCTGCCAGAAAGAACAGGATGGTGTTACGAATGAAGTAAGCAAAAAAGCTACTGATGAAGAATCAGTAACTGCAATTCAGGTAAGCGCATCTGATATACCTGGTATTATCAACAAAAATGAAGCATCTAGCTTAGCGGCTCGCTATGCTGCTGCCCGTATTAATAAAAGTACTGCTGTAGCATTCTCTGTAAAAGATATCCAAAACTATCTTTACCTGCTTAGAAAAGCTGGTTCAAAAAATATCTATGTAAACTTCGGTTTGTATGATAATGGTCGTCTGACAGTTTTCTTCTCTGGTGATAAGAGAAGTGGTTCAGGCAGCATAAGAAACAGTGATTTTGGTAGTCCTTCAGATGGAGAAGATTTCCTGAATCATGGTGGCTTGGTTCCTTAATCGATGCTATCAGTTATTAGCATAATACATTAAAGAATTTTTATAAACCCTTTCCACATTGGAAGGGGTTTATATCTTAAGCCTGGCTCATGATTGAACATCTAAGACTCTACTCACACCTTTACCTTGAAATACTTTGCCTTCTTATTGCTTTACTTAATTTCAGGTACCTCAAGCGAAATAAAGGATTTGTATATTTCATCCCATTTTTAATAATTACTGTACTAGTAGAACTTACAGCTAAATTTCTCCTGACAGCAGAGAATGAAAACATTGACCGTATAGATCGATCTGTACGATATATGATGTTTAATATTTTTACAACCTGTGAGTTCATTTTTTATTCCTGGGTATTTCTTTTTTATATTTCCAGCAAAGCCCTTAGAAAAACAATTATTTTCTTGATCCCTGTTTATATTATTTTGGTTGTATTGAATATTGCTTTCATTCAGGGGATTTACAAATTCCATACTTATACCTTTCTTGTTGGCGCTTTTTTAATGGTCGTGTACAGTTGTTTCTTTCTCTACGAGTCAATATTACCTGATTCCCTGGATACAAAGTTATCTTTACATCCCTTCTTCTGGGTTTGTATTGGGTTATTGATTTTTTACCTGGGATCAGTAATAATTAATGCACTTTTTGAATATCTTACAAGCACTGCCTTAAAAAAGCAGGGAACTACGATTTACTCCTTTATCAATAACAGCCTGAATGTGGTGCTTTACGGCTCATTCAGCATTGCATTTATATTATGCCGAAAGAACAGGAAGACATCCTAATCACCATCGTAATCGCTTCAGTATTTTTGGTGCTGATAGGATTTTTTTTATTGCTTATAGTATTCGTTTTCTTGCGCCGACAGCGAAAGTTTCAACAGGAGCGCGATGAAATGAAGAACAGATTTGAGCAAACCATCCTCAAATCGCAACTGGAAATACAGGAACAGACTTTCAGCCATATCAGCCGCGAAATTCATGACAATATCGGCCAGGTATTAAGTTTGGTTAGATTAAACCTGAGCACTTTTACCGATATCTCTGAACATGAAAAACTGGAACATACCGATGAACTGCTGGGGAAAGCCATCAAAGATCTTCGCGACCTGAGCCACAGCTTACAAACCAACCGGATCCAGGATATAGGCATCGTTGAATCAATCCGCCAATTACTCAATAACCTCCAGAAAAGTGGCCGATATAAAACAGATCTGAAAGTAGAAGAAAATTTTACCGGTATCGATAAAAACACAGACCTGATCATGTTCAGGATGGTTCAGGAAATCATTAATAATATCATGAAACATGCCAAAGCCGACCATATTTCGGTAGATGTGGAAGGGAATGAGAATGAGGTTAAGCTCAGCATCGCAGATAATGGTATTGGTTTCGATATGGAGAAATTTAAAACAGCAGGCCCCGGTATCGGATTACAGAATATCTTTAACCGGGCAAAAATGATAAATGCCACTGTTGATATAAAAAGTGAGCCCGGAAACGGAACAGCTATTATATTGCAGGCAAAATCCAAATAATTCCAATTTGTATGACTTTTGTAGCCTTAGTGGACGACCATGAATTACTGCGCAGCGGGCTGGCCTCGATGATTAACTCATTCGAAGGCTTTAAGGTAGTTATGGAAGCTGGCAACGGTAAAGAGTTCATCGAGGCTTTAAAGACCAACAAACCCCCAGCCATCGTATTACTAGACATCAATATGCCCATGATGGATGGCTTTGAAACAGCAGAATGGATTAAAGCCAACCTTCCGGATACCCGTGTACTTGTACTGAGTATGCTGGAAAACGATATAGCCATCATCCGTATGCTAAAAAATGGCGCCCGAGGCTATCTCCTCAAAGACAGTAAACCAAAGGTTTTTAAACAGGCACTCGAAAATATTCGCGATACAGGGTATTTTATCAATGAATTGGTTAGCGACAAGCTAATGCACTATATCAGCAACGAAGATTCATTCCTGGGCGACGGCTCTCCGTTGAGCAGCCTCACAGAAAATGAGACCATCTTCCTGCAATGGATCTGCAGCGATAAAACCTACAAAGAAATCGCTGAAGAAATGCATATCAGTCCACGTACCGTAGATACCTACCGTGATAACCTGTTTAAAAAACTGGATATCAAAACAAGGGTTGGACTCGCCATCTTTGCCATTAAACATGGTATTGTAAGCGTATAAAGGTTTCTTCGGTTTTGTTATTTCCTGGTTTTAAAACCAACTACAAAACTTCCCTCTTCTTCATAGTAATAAGTTTGCTTGTATTTATTGTACTTAATCGGCGCCCCCATCTCGCGCATCATTGATAAGTAAGTAAATAAAGTGGTCAAAGAACAATCGATCCTTACTGCCATTTCTGCAGGCTTACCAGTACATTTCCTAACAATCAGTTCATCAATTTTCCTGAATGTATCAATGGCTATTCTACTCTTCATAGCTTTTATTTTAACTGCCAAAATAAAAATCCTTTCCATTGAAAAATCACGTAGAAATACCTGATTTTAAAAAGCATCTTTCCGATACCATTGATGTGGTAAATACTTTCCAATCAAGTACTATCTCCTTTCTATACACCATCATTACTCACAGATTCACTAACTTTAACTATGTTTAAAAGGAGAAAAATATTTACATCAATCCTTCTTTGTTGTTTTTCCCTATTCTCCATTACAAATGCATATGCACAAATTCCACCAATTGGGCAATGGCGCGAACACCTTAACTACCAAAAAGCGATCCAGGTTATAAAGGGCGATCGTATTTATTGTGCAACCGAACAAGCGCTATTCGCTATCAACGAAAAAAATGAAGCCCAACGTTTCTCTAAAGTAACAGGCTTAAATGATATTGGGATTAGCGCAATCGGATGGGATCAAACAACTAATCAACTCGTCATTGCTTATAAAAACAGTAATATCGATCTGCTTAAAGAAAATACCGTTAAAAACATTAGCGACATTAAGCGGAGTAATATTTCAGGAAACAAAATAATTCAACATATTTTCTGTAGTAATGGTTTCGCGTATTTATCTACCGGACTAGGCATCATCGTAGTTGATCTTACAAAAAAAGAAATAAAAGATACCTGGATCATTGGCACTAATGGTACACAGGTTGCTGTATCAGGAACAACCTTCTTTAGTAACCAGTGGTATGCAGCAACTGCTGAAGGACTAAAAACAGCTACCATTAATAGCAGTAACCTGGCCGACTATCGCAATTGGCAAAACCTGAGTGGTGCAGGAGGGTTACCAAACGGGCCCTGCCAAGAGGTTCTATTAGTAAATGGAAGTATAGTTGTGCAACGAAACGATTCATTGCTCATACGCAATGCCAATAGCTGGCAACTCTTGTATTTTGATGCGGCATGGCCAATAATAAATACTTCAACAAGCGAAAACCGTCTGGTAGTATGTCAACGTACCAATACCGGTATTGCCCGTGTAATCAGTTTGAATACAAACGGTAACATAGAGCAAACCCGCGCTCAACCAGGTGTTATTTCTCTTCCGGGTTCTGCATTGCTCGACAATAACACTGTTTGGGTGGCTGATCAGTTTGGTGGTCTCTCTCATTTCAGTAGCTCAGTAGATCGCTTTATTCCTAATGGCCCACCAGGTATTGCCACTGGAGAATTATTAGCCAATGGATCTTCCCTATTTGCTGCCGCGGGTAGTGTTAATGACGCATGGAACTATCTATACAACAGAGATGGTATTTTTCAATTAAAAGAAGACCAGTGGTCATTTCGCGGATACTATAACACCAGTGTACTCGACTCTGTACTTGATTTTATCACCCTAACACAAGATCCACGCGATCAGAGTATCTGGGCAGGTAGCTATGGAGGTGGTCTTGTACAATTTAAAGAATCAGGTATCCGGATATTCAAAGAATATAATAGCAGTCTGCGTGCTGCCATAGGCGATCCTGGCAGTGTACGAGTTAGCGGACTGGCATTCGACAGCAAGCAACGGTTATGGATCAGTAATTATGGTGCACCACAAAATCTGCAGGTCCGAAAACAGGATAGTACCTGGGCTTCATTCACTATCCCTTTAAACAACGCAGAAAACGCTGTTGCACAAATTGTAGTGGATGATTATGATCATGTATGGATCATGAGCCCAAAAGGGAATGGGCTTTTTTGCTATAACCCTGGAAATAATATCGATAATCTCAATGATGACAGATGGAAATATTATCGGGAGGGACCAGGCAGCGGTAATCTTCCTTCAAACAATGTTTATTCACTTGCAAAAGATAAGAATGGATATATATGGGTTGGAACCGATAAGGGATTATGCATTATTCAGTGTACCGAAAATATTTTCGAAGGAAGTGGATGTGATGCCATTCAACCCATAGTACAGCAAAGTCAGTTTGCCGGACTATTATTTCGTGATGAAGTTGTACAATGCATTGCAGTAGATGGAGCAAACAGAAAATGGGTGGGTACCAGAAATGGTGTATGGTTAATCAGTGCAAATGGAGAAAAAATTATCTATCGATTTACAGAAGAAAATAGTCCCCTCCTCAGCAATGATGTGCGCAAATTAGCCATTGATCCGGTAAGCGGTGAAGTATTTATGGCAACATACAACGGCATCTGTAGCTTCAGGAGTACTGCTACCGAGGGTACAAATACAACTCAGCAGGTATTGGTATTTCCCAATCCGGTTCCCCCGGGCTTTAGTGGAACTATTGCCATTCGAGGTTTAGTTAATAATGCACTGGTAAAAATTACTGAAATGAACGGCAGGCTTGTTTATCAGACCAGATCACTGGGTGGACAAGCAATTTGGGATGGTAAAAATTACCTCGGCACTAAAGTATCAAGTGGTGTATATCTGGTAATCATCAGGGACGATGATGGACAGGAAAAAGTTGCCACGAAAATTGTTATTACAAATTTGAAGTAAAGGAATATTGCAAGTAGATAGTTAGGCCGCAAGCTTCTAGCTGCAAGCTGCAGGCCTCGATTGGTACTTATCGTAAACTATGTGCTAATACTGGAATAAATGAATGTGGCTGCAAATCGCTTATTTAAATTCGGCTATATAAACAAGTGTTTATTTACAGGACTTGGTATAATATCTATTTAGCACGTTTTCTAATTTATTACACCCAAAGCTGAAAGTCCATAACAAGCACCAATCAAGGCATGCAGCTTGCAGCCTGTAGCTTGTAGCTAAAAATTACTGCTTCACATAATCATAAGTACGCATGACCGTAAATTTCTGTCCCCCTTTTTCACCCGGTATAACTCGGTACATCACCTGCCTGGTTTTTCCGGTAGGCACTGAAACCCCGGAACTATCGGCTGCGAATAATGGAAACCTGCGCGTGAGAATACCTTCCATAAGTAAGTATTCATCGTTCCCTTTGTAGCCATCTCTCAGTTTAGGGTCGTCGAGGATATCGGGAAAAGTAATTGGCATTACATTGTTATTTCCTTCAGAGCTGATACAAATAACTGTTCCTTTATTTAGTGTATCGCCATTATATACGTATAATACGAGATCTGGGAAATTATCGCGGTTCACATCATCCACTTCTGCCCTGCGAACCCGTCCCATGATTTCAAAACTGAAATCACGAACACTGTTATCAAAACCAATAGGAGAAATGCTGATGGTATTTTTATCTGCATTACGATTATTGCAAACTACTTTATAGCCTGCTTTACCAATTTTCATGGTAGAATCGTATTTACGGGCAGCTTGTTGCGCATTTGAAACAAATGGACATGCAAGAAAACAAACGATAATAATACGGGTCAACAGATTATGCATCAGATCAATATTATTGAGCACTCAAAATACTGAAACTTTTTGGAAGCCTTACATATTACGTCGGTATTGTCCGCCAACTTCATACAGCGCATGTGTTATCTGTCCTAATGAACAGTATTTCACCGTCTCCATCAATGCTTCAAACAGGTTTCCATTCTGACGGGCCGTTTGTTTGAGTGTTGCAATTGCAGAGGCAGATTTGTCTTCATTTCTTTTCCAGAATGCCTGCAGGTTCTGAATTTGTTGTTCCTTTTCTTCGGTAGTAGAACGAATCACTTCGCCAGGCAACACTGTAGGACTTCCCTTTTTATTCAAGAAAGTATTTACTCCAATCAGTGGTAATTCTCCCGTATGTTTTAAGGTTTCGTAGTAAAGGCTTTCTTCTTGTATCTTATTTCGCTGGTACATTCTTTCCATTGCACCTAGCACACCACCTCTTTCACTGATTCTTTCAAACTCCGTCAATACTGCTTCTTCCACCAGATCAGTCAGTTCTTCAATTGCAAAACTTCCCTGGATAAAGTTTTCTGTATTAGCTGTTCCAAGTTCTCTGTTAATAATCAATTGAATGGCCATTGCCCTCCGCACACTTTCTTCCGTTGGTGTGGTGATCGCTTCATCATAAGCATTGGTATGAAGGCTATTACAGTTATCATAGATGGCATAAAGTGCTTGCAGCGTAGTTCTGATATCATTAAAATCTATCTCTTGTGCATGCAGGCTTCTTCCACTGGTTTGAATATGGTATTTTAATTTTTGAGAACGCTCATTTCCCTTGTATTTATTTTTCATGGCTTTCGCCCAAATACGTCTGGCTACACGGCCTATCACGCTATATTCAGGATCCATTCCATTGCTGAAGAAGAAAGAAAGGTTAGGTGCGAAATCATCGATATACATTCCCCTGCTTAGGTAGTACTCTACATAAGTAAAGCCATTTGCCAATGTAAAGGCTAATTGTGTAATTGGGTTAGCGCCAGCTTCCGCTATATGGTAACCACTAATACTTACACTATAAAAATTACGAACCTTATGATCGATAAAATAAGATTGTACATCACCCATTAGTTTCAAAGCAAATTCTGTAGAGAATATGCAGGTATTCTGTGCCTGATCTTCTTTAAGAATATCTGCCTGTACGGTTCCCCGCACTTGTGATAAAGCTTCTGCTTTAATTTTTTCATATACATCTGCAGGTAACACTTCATCACCCGTTAAACCAAGCAAGCCCAGTCCAAGCCCACTATTGCCCTCGGGTAATCTTTCTGGTGAAGCCGGATTATAGTAAACCGGTTTTGGTGCATGTTTGTATTTGTGCGCAAACACTTCTTCAACCTTGTCTCTTAAACCATTTTCTGCGATATACTTTTCACATAACTGATCAATTGCTGCATTCATAAAGAATGCAAGCAGTATAGGTGCTGGACCATTAATGGTCATACTAACCGAAGTTTTTGGATCACACAGATCAAAACCGCTGTATAATTTCTTGGCGTCATCAACAGTGGCAATACTTACACCACTGTTACCAATTTTACCATAAATATCCGGACGTACCGCAGGGTCTTCCCCATAAAGTGTTACACTATCGAAAGCTGTAGAAAGCCGAATAGCAGGTTGCCCTAAAGACACATAATGGAATCGTTTATTGGTGCGCTCTGGTCCTCCTTCACCTGCAAACATACGAGTTGGATCTTCACCCTGTCTTTTCAATTCAAACACACCTGAGGTATAAGGAAATGAGCCTGGTACATTTTCCTGTAACTGCCAGCGTAGAATATCGCCCCAATCCTTGTACTTCGGTAATACTACTTTAGGTATGCGTGTTTTACTAAGTGAAGTAGTTGTGAGTGGCTGTCTGATTATTTTATCGCGTACTTTATATTCAAAAAAGTCGGCTTCATATTTATTAACCAGTGAGGGCCATTGATCGATAAGTGATTTACAATCTGGGTGCAATTGCTTTTCGAATGATTGTTTTACTTCTTCCAACCCCTTTGCCAGCTCACCTTCTACCGAAGCAAGTGTTCCGGTGATTTGATAAAGTTTGCTTGCCAGTGTTGTTTGTTCATTTACCCAAACATCATAAGAACGGTTATTATCTGCAATTTCTGCCAGATACCGAACACGCTTAGGAGGAATGATCTGCGATTTGGTGGTTGTTTCGCCAGATGTAACTTCCTTTGAATAATCCCCAAATTTTACTTTGGTTTTTGTTTCAACAACCTGCATTATTTTTTCAAACAATGTATTTACACCTGCATCATTAAACTGAGCTGCGATAGTACCTACAATGGGAAGATCTTCATCTTTTGCGGTCCATAAACCATGGTTGCGTTTATATTGTTTACGTACATCATGTAGTGCGTCTAATGCACCTGCTTTATCAAACTTATTGATACAAACCACATCCGCATAATCAAGCATATTGATTTTTTCGAGTTGAGATGCAGCACCGTATTCCGGTGTCATTACATAAAGACTCACATTGCAGAAATCGAGGATAGAGGCATCACTTTGTCCTACCCCGGCTGATTCAAGAATTATAAAATCAAATGCAGCTTTTTTGCAGATATCAATAGCATCCTGTACATGCGCACTTAATGCGGTATTATCATCGCGTGTTGCCAGGCTGCGCATATAAGCACGTGGATGTGATATGGCATTCATGCGGATACGGTCGCCCAATAGTGCACCACCTGTTTTTTTCTTGGAAGGATCAACCGAGATAACAGCGATGGTACTATTTTCAAATAGTTGGAGATACCTACGTACTATCTCATCTGTTACTGAACTCTTTCCTGCACCACCTGTTCCTGTAATGCCTAAAACAGGTATTGGTTTATCTTCCTTTTGTATGTTTTTCTCAACCTGTTTGCTATTTACTCCATTTTCTGCATTGGTAATCTGACGCGCAATGGTGCGAATGTCTTTTACTTCACCCAAAGTCATGGGTTTGGTATAAACACCACTCCCATTCAGGTTAAAATCACATTGACGAATCACATCTTCAATCATTCCCTCCAGTCCCATTTGGCGACCATCATCCGGACTATAAATCCGGGTAATGCCATAATGATGCAGTTCCCTGATCTCTTCCGGTAAGATAGTACCACCGCCGCCGCCAAATATTTTGATGTGTCCACAGCCATTCTGATCCAGTAAGTCACGCATGTATTTAAAGAATTCCACATGACCGCCCTGGTAACTGGTAATGGCTATTCCCTGAGCATCTTCTTCGATGGCACACTCCACTATTTCTGCCACGCTCCTATTATGACCAAGGTGTATTATTTCTGCTCCTTTCGATTGTAAAATCCTGCGCATGATATTAATAGCCGCATCATGCCCGTCGAACAGGCTGGCTGCAGTTACAATGCGTATTTTATGCTGTGGTTGGTACGACATATCCTTTCTTTTCACTGAGATGCAAATTTACGGCTTTCCTTCAAATGGTTAACAATCGTTAGTTTTTTGATGCATAAGTTTACAAAAAGAATAAAATGGCATTCAGCATCAGGGAAGAGGGGCTAAGCAACGATAAGAAGATCATTCTTTGTGACGAAACCTTGGGAACTACGGCAGAAATCTTCTGCTTTGGTGCATTATTAAATGCTTTTACTGCGCAAAAAGAAGGACTAAGTTATAATATCATCGATGGCTTTGTAGATGTGGCAAATGCAAGGCTGGAAATGAATAATGGCTTCAAAAGTGCAAAACTGAGTCCATTTGTATGCAGGATGCGGGATGGACAATACAGCTTCGAACAACAAAACTTCAAAATCGAAGGCTTCTATTTGAATGGACATGCCATACATGGACTTTTATGCCATGCAGATTTTACCATCACAGAAAAGGGTGCAAACGGTGAAAAAGCATGGGTATGTTTATCCTACCATTACAAGGGGACCGATAAAGGATTTCCTTTTGAATATAGGCTTGCTATTACCTGGACCTTATACGCCAACAACTACCTCACCGTAACTACAGAAGCTACCAACCTGCACACAAATCGTATTCCATTTACGGATGGCTGGCATCCTTATTTTACCGTTGGAGAATCAATTGATACAGCTACACTTCAGTTTAATACAGCTAAAAAACTGGTTTTTGATGCTGATTTATTACCTACTGGTGAAGAAGAACAAGATGGTCGATTTCTGAATGGTACTTTACTGGCTGGTATTGAACTAGATAATTGCTATGCATTATCACAAAATGAATCAGTAACCTGCATTTTAAAGAATAGTAACATAATGATCAGTATCGAACCTGATTCAACTTATCCATATTTACAGGTATATACACCACCGCATCGCAAGAGTATAGCGATAGAAAATCTTACCGCTGCACCTGATGCATTTAATAATAAAATTGGGTTGAAATATTTACAACCGGGAGAATCAATTAACTGTACAACTGGTTATCGAATCACACTATTATAAATCTACCACAGCAATCATACTGATTTCTACGTTCACATTTTTGGGGAGTGTTTTTACTGCTACTGTTTCACGTGCAGGAAAATCTCCTTTAAAATAGCTGCCATATACTTCATTCACTTCTCCGAAATGCCCCATATCACTGAGGAATATGGTCGTTTTTACAACATGTTCGAATGTTATATGGGCTTCTTCGAGTACTGCTGCAAGGTTTTGCATTACCCGGTGAGTTTCTGTTTTTAAATCGCTCGTGAGCAACTCTCCCGTAGCAGGATCGAAGGCAACCTGACCACTCAGGTAAACCATACCATTTGCTTTAACTGCCTGACTATAAGGACCAATGGGGGCGGGTGCTTTCGGGGTATTGATGACTTGTTTTGACATGGATACTTTATTTATGCCGGCAATTTGGTGTTTTTCTATCAACCCACCAACCTAAATTTGCAAGATGCAAATAGTGGTAAAAGGAACAACAGAGCAATACCAGGAATTTTTATCAAAACCCATACCGGCTGGTTGCCAGATTTACAGGTATGGTTATGATAGTTTGCCCGAACAAAAAGCGATCTGGTTCAATCTAAATTTTGAAGAAGATGACCAGCCGATTCCTGAAGCGGGCGACAGTATTGTTTTTGCGAATGCTGTGCTGCTTACTCAGTCTGAATTACCTCCGAATTACGTGCGCATCAATGCATGGAATGGTTTTTTGCAAAGACCAATTGTAGAACTTGTAGCTGGTGGTCATGAAGAAGAAGTAAAAGACATATTGAATCAGCTACATTGGCCCTATACGTTTGTACCTGATGTACCTGGTATGATTACAGCAAGGGTAATTTCTATGATTATTAATGAAGCTTATTTTGCCTGGGGCGATAATGTGAGTAGTAAGGCGGATATAGATACAGCGATGAAACTGGGTACTAATTATCCGATGGGTCCTTTTGAATGGTGTGAAAAAATTGGGATCGAAAAGGTTTACAAGTTATTGTCGATGCTTTCAGAAGAAGACAAGCGCTATACCCCTGCGCCGGCTCTTGAAAATGAATATGTACAATCGATTGCCGCAAAATGAGTTATATCCTAAATATTGATACCGCAACTGAGAGTGCCAGTGTTTGCCTTAGCAAAGAGGATACTGTGTTGTTTATGCTGACAAGCGATGATCAAAAAAACCATGCTGGTTTTATTCAACCCGCCATTGCTGAAATTTTACAAAAATCTGACCTCCAACTTACCGACTTGTCAGCGATTGCAGTTACTGGCGGTCCGGGTAGCTATACAGGATTAAGGGTTGGCATGGCCACGGCCAAGGGTCTATGCTTTGCTATAAATAAACCCCTGATCATAGTAAACACACTGGAAGTAATGGCTATTGCTGCCATAGAAGCTGTGGATGAGCCTATTAGCTGTTTTTGTCCACTAATAGATGCCAGGAGAATGGAAGTATTTACGGCCATTTACAACCGAGAACTCAAAGTTCGGTTGGAACCACAGGCACTGGTATTGGAAGAGCAAACGTTTGCGGATTTTTTGGAGAAGGAAACTGTTTGTTTTTCAGGATCAGGAATGAAAAAATTAAGCAAATTTTTATCCCACCCAAATGCCCGTTTTGAGGAGGTGAAACATGATAGTAGTCACCTTGCTTCCCTTTCGCTAAAAGCCTTTTTCCGAAAGGATTTCGCCGACCTTGCTTACAGCGAACCATTGTATCTCAAGCCATTTTTTGATACGGCGAAAAAGTGAACAAACACGTCAAAAATCTTGGACCTAAAAAATATGCCTATAAAGTATAAAGATTTATATATCTTTATAAGTGCAATTTTAGTTTGTTAACCCCCCATCATAACTTAATTGTCATGAGTCAATCATTACAATCCGTTGTATTAAACAACGGCAAAAACGCGGTAAAGGTGGACTTCCTCCATACGAAGAAGGCTGCTTTGATACTCCGCTCGATCAACCACAAGCTCCGACAGCAAATCATCAAATTACTCGACGATCATCAAAAAATGACGGTTACAGAAATTTATGTAAAGCTTAGGCTGGAGCAATCTGTAGCTTCACAACACCTCGCCATCCTCCGACGAGCCGGTATTGTAAGTACTACAAGAGACGGTAAGTTCATCTTCTATTCAGTCAACTACAGCCGATTATCCGAAGTAGTCGGGTTTGTAGAATCGCTGGTTGGTTGACAGTTTAACTGACAAAACGCCTGTTTTTCCATAATTCATAAGGGTCTGGCCTGATCCTTGGGTGTATCTTTGCCTAAACTCGCCAAAATATGTTTGTAAAACAACTATATACTGGCTGTCTCAGCGAAGCAGCCTATTATATTGAAAGTGATGGAATCGCAGCAGTGATAGACCCTATGCGCGACATTGAAGCGTATACCAGCCTTGCAAGAGAAAGGAACAGCAAAATAAAATACATTTTCGAAACGCATTTTCATGCCGATTTTGTAAGTGGCCACCTTGATCTTGCTGCTGCAACAGGTGCTACAATTGTTTATGGACCAGCCACCCAAACCAACTTCCCTGTTCATGTTGCAAAGGATGGGGAGGTATTTTCTATAGGAAAACTGAGTATGACTGTATTACACACACCAGGTCATACTCTGGAGAGCAGTTGTTATTTATTGAAAGAGGAAACTGGTAAAGATTATGCCCTCTTTACCGGTGATACTTTGTTTGTTGGTGATGTTGGTAGACCCGATCTTGCCCAAAAAACAAATGAAATAACAACGGAAGACCTTGCGGGAATGATGTACGAAAGTATTCAAACCAAAATACTTCCGCTGGCAGATGAAATCATTGTTTATCCTGCTCATGGTGCCGGTAGCAGTTGCGGCAAAAACCTTGGTCCTGAAACATTCAGTACCATTGGTGAACAGAAAAAAAGTAACTACGCCTTACAACAACAGAGTAAAGAGGACTTTATTAAAGCGGTTACAGAAGGATTAGCAGCTCCTCCTCAATATTTTCCGATTAATGCCCGCATCAATAAAGAAGGATATAATAATCTTGAAGCCGTGCTGGCCACAGGTATGAATACCTTAGATATTCCAGCTTTCAAACTTAAAATGAAAGACCCGAATGTAATCATCGTTGACACCAGAAAAGCCGATGTATTTACAGAAGGTTTTGTTCCAGGCTCCATCTTTATCGGACTTGAAGGTCGCTTTGCGGAATGGGCAGGTAGTTTGTTACCATTCGATAAAGAAATTGTTTTGGTTACTGAAACCGGCAGTGAAAAAGAAAGTATCATCAGATTAACCCGCGTCGGCTTCGAAAAATTTGGTGGGCATTTGTCCGGTGGTTTTGAAACCTGGAAAAATAACCAGGAACAAATTGATATGATCATTGATGTAGAAGCAGATGAATTGGCGATGGATATGCCATTCGATGACCAACTGGTTATTGTAGATGTTCGAAAAGTACCGGAATATGCAGATGGACATATCAAAGAAGCGCTGAACATTCCTTTAGATGAACTGACGGACCCAGGTAGTATGGCAAACCTCGAAGACAACCATAATATCTATGTGCATTGTGCAGGCGGATACAGAAGTGTTATTGCAGCCTCTCTCATGAAAAGACAAGGCATCCATAACCTCCGCAATGTAGTAGGCGGCTGGGGCAAGATAAAAGAACTGACGGATAAGTTTGATTTTGAAAAATCGAAAGAAGTACTGAATTGATGGCTGATGTCTGATGGCTGATGTCGGATTTAGGGGACATTCCAGGAACTTTGTTAACTTGGATTCCCAAAAATTGTCCGACATCCGACATCCGACATCCGACATCCGACATCCGACATCCGACATCCGAC
>NZ_CAMLMJ010000025.1 GCF_946481145.1 uncultured Sediminibacterium sp. | reverse complement strand
GTCCCCACACCATGATCAATATGCGTTACATAATCTCCAGGCTGAAGATCACGTAAGGTTTTAAGGGTAAGTGCTTTGTTTTTATTGTAAGCCTGTTTAACCTTGTATTTGTGGTAACGCTGAAAAATCTGGTGATCAGTATAACAAAGAATTTTCAGGTCTTCATCAATAAAGCCTTCATGAATGCCAGTTGGTACCGGAACAAATTGAATTTCCGTTTTCAGGTCGGCAAAAATGGTGTTTAGTCTTTCAAGCTGTTTTACCTGCTCAGCGAAAATGTAAATCTGGTATTTAGCAGCTTCATGAACAGAGAGGTTTTGTATCAACAGATCAAACTGTCTGTTAAAAGAAGGTTGTGCTTTTGTGTTGAATTCAATGATTGAATTAGCCAGCTGTGGTTTGTAACCAAATTCGATGATATGTCTTTGTTGAATAGCTTCTTCGATCGAAGATATAGTTACAAAATCCTCTGCTGATATCTCTTTAAGCACCCTGATCTCTTCATCATCCTCATTGCCTTTCATCTGGTATCCGTCTTTCAGCAGCTCAACAAATCCGAGCATTTCATCATATTGTTGTTGTACTTTCTCGGATATAACGTCCCAGTCTTTCAGCCAGATGGTTGTATTTGGACTAAGAAACTCAAATAAGGAAACTTTTTCTTCTGTGCTGAATTGTGTTTCTACATTTGGAATGATACTTACCTGTAATAATTTTCGCTCACTCAACTGTGTTTCCGGATCGAATATGCGGATGCTGTCTACTTCGTTGCCAAAGAGTTCGACGCGGTAGGGTTTTTCATTTCCGAATGAATAAATATCGAGAATACCACCTCTTATGGCGAATTGTCCGGGTTCGTATACGAAATCCGTACGTTCAAACCCATACATCACGAATAATTCCATTAAACTGTCTGGATTAATGGTATCATTTGTTTTGATGGTAATGATATTACTGCTGAGGGTTTTCGGTAGTACTACTTTTTCAAAAATCGCTTCAGGATAAGTTACCAGTATTTTTTTATTTCCTCCCGCGACCAGTCTGGTAAGTGCTTCAGTACGAAGCATTACATGGGAGCTGTTAAGTATCCGGAAATTTTTGCGGTTTTTGAAGGAGGAAGGAAAATAAAAAAGGTCAAGCGCCGATGTAAGGTTTTCGAGTGTGTTATGAAAATAAGCTGCTTCCTCAGCATCATTCAATACTACTAAATGATTAAGCTCTTGGCAGGAAGGATGGCTAAACACACTACTCACAACGAATTCGGAGCTACTACCTTGCAGGTTCTTCAGGAAAATTTGCTGGGGTTGGGAAAAAGAAAGCCTGTCCACCAGCTGAAATAGCCGGGGGTTATTCTGGTACTGCTCCAACAACACATTCAGGTTCATAGTGCCAATCCTGCTATCGGTTAAAAACCGAAATCAGGGATGCAAAGGTAACCTTTGTTAGGTTAATAAGTTGCACTAGAATTAATCAGGATATTCATGGGTGTAATTTTCCCTGAATCAACCTGTACCAGTTGAATATTGTTTTGTGTGTCGAACAAATTGGCAAAATAATGCGCACCTTTCTTAACAAAAAGCGAGTAGGATCCTACTGGCAAAGCAACACTATAACGACCCAGACTGTCTGATTGAACAGAAGCAACCAGTTTGCTGTTAATTGCCGTATATAGGGGTGATCCGGGTTCTACCGGTGTTACCTGTGAGATATGGGTGGGTAAATAGACAAAAAGAGTGGTTGATACGGGTTTGGGGGTAGGTGGCTGAACACCGACTTTTGGCATCTGATTTCCCTTAACTTCTGTGATGTTTCCAGAAATACCCTGCTTAATTTCACCATTTTGGGCCTTTTTTGACGACGAACAGGCGGAAAATGTTAAAATGGCAATAAACAGGCTAAAAAGAATCTTTCTCATGCTTCACTTTGAATGGTGAAAGTATCTAATTTTAATAATATTCCCGGGGGTGTGCCGGTGATCATGAAGTTAAACTAAACTATATTATGCTCAGACGATTTTTACCCACTTTTATTGGATGCTTAACCATCGTAACATTTGCGGCTGGTCAGGTAGCTACAAATGTTCAGGAACTGGAGAAAGCAGCCCAGGGTATTACTTTAAAAGAGAGACTTGAGTATACCAAAGCCATGTCATTAGCCAAACAAAAAAACTGGCCGCTAAGTATACGTTCTAAGGATGGCAGACTGGCTACTTTGGTAGGTGTAGATGGATTCAATTTTCCCAAATATTTTATTACAGATAACAATACCATTGCAGCAGCTACAACCAGAGCAAACCAACTTTGGGAAGGTGGTGCCAGCGGATTGAATCTTTCTGCGAATTCAGCTATCCTGAAAAACAAGATTGGTATCTGGGACGGGGGCCGGGTACTTTCATCGCATGTGGAATTAACAGGAAGAATTACCCAAAAAGATAATCCCTCAACCAATGATAACCATGCTACTCACGTTGCGGGTACTATGATAGCATCTGGTGTTAATCCAAGTGTAAAAGGAATGTCGTATGGTGCGCAGGGTATGATTGCCTATGACTTCACCAACAGTTATGCGGAACAAGCTACAGAGGCAGCGGGATTGCTGGTATCAAACCATTCTTACAACGTAGTTTCTGGATGGAATTTTAATGAAGATCAAAACCGTTGGGAGTTCTGGGGCAGACCTAATGAAACCGAAGATTATAAATTCGGTTATTATAGTACAGATGCGCAGTTACTGGATTCAATTGCATACAATGCACCTTTCTATCTGATAGTTAAAGCAGCAGGTAATAACCGCGGAGAAACAGGTCCGAATGTCGGAGATCCCTATTTCCGTTTAAATGCGCAAAACCAGATGACTGCTGCCGGAAACAGACCAGGAGATATCAGCAGCAATGATAGTTATGGCAGTATTCCATGGGATGCGAATGCAAAAAATATTCTTACTGTTGGTGCGGTAAGAGGAATTCCCGGTGGTTATAACAGACCAGAAGATGTGGTGATGAGTTCTTTTAGCGGATGGGGCCCAACAGATGACGGCAGGATAAAACCAGATGTAGTAGCAGATGGCGTTAACGTGTTATCATCCTATGCATCATCAACTACAGCATATTCAAGTTTAAGTGGTACTTCTATGGCCACTCCTAATACTTCAGGTTCATTGTTCCTTTTGCAGGATCATTATTCAAAATTAAAAAATGGCAACTTTCTGCGTTCGGCAACCCTTAAGGGACTTGCCATACACACTGCAGATGAAGCAGGTATAACTCCGGGACCCGACTATCAAAACGGCTGGGGATTATTGAATGTACAAAAAGCAGCAGCAGTTATTTCTGCTTCTGTAGCATCTAACAATAGTGCTACCAGTGAACACCTGATGTACGAAAATCTTTTCAATGGAACGACCAATTCATTTAGCACCACAGTTGTTGCAACAGGTAAAGAACCTTTAAAAGCTACTATTTGCTGGACAGATGTAAAAGGCACTGTAGACCAGATTAATGTGCTGAACAACCCTGAGAAAAAACTTATCAACGACCTGGATATACGCATTACCAGCGGAAGCAGAACTTTCAGTCCATGGAAGCTTGATCCAGCTTTCCCTGCCAATGCAGCGGTAAAGGGTGATAACACCGTGGATAATGTTGAAAGAATTGATATAGACAGCACAGTTGCAGGAGAAACTTATACCATCACTGTAACACATAAAGGTGCTTTGGGTACCTTAACAAGAGGACAACAGGCTTATTCACTAATCGTAAGTGGTGTGGGTGGAACGGCGCATTGCAGTTCAGCAGCAACAAATAATGCTGGTGGTAGAATTGATAGCGTGAGTCTTCAAACGATTCGTTATGCAAATCCTACCGGAGCTACTACTTATACCAACAATACTGCTTTAGCTGCTAGTATTGAACCCTCTCAATCGGTTCCATTCCGTGTTCGTGTAAATAGTTCAGATGCAACTGATGCAGATAAAATGGTAAAAATATTCATCGACTATAACAACGATGGTGATTTTGCAGATGCAAACGAATTAGTGGCAACCAGTGGTGTATTAAAAAACACGCAAGTATTTTCTGGTTCATTTACAACTCCTAGTACACTTACCATTGGAAGTACATTCCGGACAAGAATCGTACTGGTTGAAACAGCCACAGCCACTGATATATCATCTTGTGGTAGTTATACCAAAGGAGAAACAGAAGATTTCAGGTTGATTGTGGTGAACCCTTCTACTGACTTTACCATCAGTGAAATCCTCACCCCTTCCATTGCCGATTGTGCGGATAACAAACAATACCTTACAGTAAGTATCCGTAACAATGGAAGTGTACCTAAAACAAATATTCCTGTTTCAATAGAAGTTAAAAACGGATCTACAACTGTAGCTACGCTTAATGGCATTTACCCGGCGGCAGTACCTGGCTTATCGAATGTAAGTTTTACTTTACAAACACCATTTGTAACTACGCAAAACACTACCTATACCATTCTGGCCACAGCCAATGTAACCGGTGATCAGAATACCAGTAACAATACATTAACTACAAACCTTACCATTGGTAAGAAAGCTGATAACCCTTCACCAATAGGGACCATCTGTAATACCACGGCTATATTGAAAGTGAATAATCCGGTAGCGAACAGTAATTATTTCTGGTATAACAGTTCAACAGCTACTTCTCCAATTGCAAGTGGGGCGGCTGTAACTACCACCAGCATTCCTACCAATAAAACTTTCTATGTTTCGAATGAAGTGAAAGCTTCTATTGGACCAACCACTAAAATGGCTTATGCAGAGGGAGGATATAATAATTTCAGGGGGAATTTTGTACGGTTTAATAATTCAGTTCCACTTACAATTGAAAGTGCTCGTTTATATATTGGCAACCCTGGTACAGTAGAAGTTATTGTAGCCAACCTGGGAACAGTTAACCAGGATGGAAGCTTTACCTATCTGCCTTTATCAAGAACCACCCTTTCCGTTACAGCTACGAATCCAAATCCACAACCCGGAGCAGTAACAGGAAACCCAACTGCAGATACAGGGGCTGTTTATTACCTGAATCTGCCAGTAAACGAAACGGGTGATCATATCTTATTGGTACTTTGTAATGAAAATGGGGCGACTATTTTCAGGAACAATAATATTTCCGGTACTACTTACCCTATAAGTATTGCTAACGTAATGTCGATTACAGGTAATAGTGTTAACCTTACCAATACAAGTGCTGATGTTAACCCATTCTACTATTTCTTCTACGACATGAAGATCAGAACAGGAACAAGTTGCCCTAGTGATCGGGTTGAATTAGTGGTAGGTGATGCCCCAACCCCTGCTATTACTAAAGTAGGTGACACCCTGGTTAGCAGTATTACAGGTACAACCATGCAATGGTTTAAAGATGATGTAGGCATCAATGGCGCCACTTCTAATAAATATAAACCAATTGAATCTGGTGTTTATAAAGTTGTAGTGGTTGATGCATTAGGTTGTCAGAAAACCTCCAATACATTGCAAGTAACCATTACTGCATTACCTCCGGAAGTAATTGCAAGAGAAATAAAACTTAGCTTATCGCCCAACCCTAATAAGGGAATATTCAACCTGAGTTTTGAAGTGAAGGAAAAGGCTGACCTCGCAATTGAATTATTAAATTCTGCCGGACAGCGGGTGTTTAATCAATCATACCCAGGCTTTAACGGAACATTCTCCAAACAAATGAATGTGGGTAATGTAGGCGATGGGTATTATGTGCTGAAGATTTTACACAATAAGAAGACATACTTGCAGAAAGTGATCATTGTTAAGTGATGATTAAGGGGTTAGGTGTTAGGTATTAGGCGTTAGGTACTGGGTACTGGGTATTTAGTAATGTTTATTGCTTATAAAATTCTTTACGCTAAAGCCTAACACCTAATACCTAACACCTAGTACCTAGTACCCAGTACCTCACCCCAAATTATTTACATACTCCATAAATCCCTTTCCCTGTACCTTTGTAAAAAAGATCATGAAAAGGTTTGTATTGGTTATGCTGGCGGTGGTTATTTCTTTTGGCCTTCATGCGCAAAAAAGAAAGCTTGTTTATGGTTACCTGAAAGATAGCGTTACCAATATACCCATTAAAATTGCCAGTGTTCGTAACCTGAATACCAATACTACGGTTATGACGAATAATGAGGGGCGATTTGCAATAGAAGCTGCAGAAAACCATGTCTTATCATTTGCAGCAGTTGGTTATTTTTTTGACACACTGCAGTACAATAAGAACCTTGTTGTTCAGGATACACTTGCTGCTTTTCTTTCTCCACTGGCCCGTGATCTGGGTAATGTAACCGTTACTTCAAGAAGTGGCATTAGTCGATATCAGTTGGATAGCATAGAAAGAAGAAAAGAATTTCTACAGGATATTGTAAACTATACCATACCCACCGTTTCGAAAGCCAATTCCGGTGCAGGTATTGCCTTGAATATTGATCGGTTCTCAAAACATGAAAAGAAGAAGCGAAAAGCAATGCAATTTTATGAAACCAATGAAAAAGAAGCCTATATCAACTACCGCTTCAATACTGCACTGGTTCAATCGCTAACAGGTTTTAAAGATGAAAAACTACATTCATTCATCCAGCAAAACAGACCAACTTATGAATGGCTAAGGAAGCATAGTACCGAAGAAGATGTGATCTACTACATCAACGACCAATTAAAACAAGCAGCCAGGCAAAAATAACTTTGCATACTTGTTAATGCTAACATCAAATTCTAAAGAATAAGGCAGAAGATTACCTACTCGTATCGCAGTGCGACGATAGGATTTAATCGGGCAGCTTTCATGGCTGGATAGATGCCCGCTGCAAGCCCTACAACAGAACAGATAACCACCCCTACTATTACCCATGCCCATGGTATAACAAATCCTGTTTTTAAAACCAGTCCGAATAAGTTACCCACAAGTACGCCAAGGATGATGCCGAAGATGGCTCCTAGCAGACTAATAATCATGCTTTCAAATAAGAACTGTTGACGAACATTTTTACTTTTCCCACCGATTGCCTTAATCAAACCAACTTCCTTGGTTCTTTCATTTACGGCAACAAGCATAATATTCATTAAACCGATGGCTGCGCCGATCAGGGTAATAAGTCCGATTGCACCTGCTGAACCAGTAATACTGCTAAGGAAACCGATAAACATTTCCGCGAATTTGTCGCTCTTTTCAATCACAAAATTATCTTCTTCAATGGGTTGTAGTTTTCGAACCGACCTAAAGACAGATGTAGCTACCCCGGATGCGGGTTCCAGATCATTTACATTACCCACCATTACCCCAAGCATATAGGAACGATTGATGTTTTGAAAATGCCGGATATTGGTATAGGTAGTAACAATTACATCATCTTGTCGCAACATGGCACTGGAGCCCTTGCTTTTTAGTAAACCTATTACTCTGTATGGCAGTCCTCCTACACGAATCACTTTATCCAAACTTTTCTCCGGACTTGTTCCAAACAAAGTTTTCGCAACATTGCTTCCTATGAGGCAAACATTACGCCCACTTTGCTGATCGAGGGAATTGAGGTTTCTTCCAACTTCTATCGTATAGCCGGTAACAGCGAGGTAGTTTTCATCGCCGCCCCATACTACTATTTGAGGATTGGTTTTCTTGTCGCGGTAATTAATTTCTTGTCCTCCGGGACCTCTTCTATAAATACTCACTTTTGCTCCGGGGTAATTGAAATTATCTTTAAAATATTCTGCTTCTTCTTTGAGAATGGCTTTATCCAGGTTCGATTTTTTTTCTTTCTTGCCCCTGGTTGTTTTCTTGACATCTGAATTATTTCCGAACCTTACACGAGAATCTTTAAATCGAATGTTGAAGGCATTAGCTCCCATAGAAGAAAAGCTCTCTACCAGACTCTGGTTCATTGCTTCAATTGCTGTGATGATACCTATTAATGCCATGATACCGAAGGCAATAATAGCCACAGTAATGCCGGTACGCAATTTATTACTGCGTACTGTTCGCCAGGCCAGCGATAGAGAATCAAAGATGGTCATACCCTTCATAATAGCATTTCTCCTATAAAGATAACGTAGAAAAGCTGTCAGGATAGACCTCAGGCACCAAAAAATGAGGAGCGGTTAGAAATAAAACCAGTTCAGGATCAAAGATGGCCAAATACCGATAAGAATTACCAGTGCCGCCAATAAGACAAGTCCGGTTTTGAATGCACCACTTGTTACAGGGGCTTCTGTATCGCCTTCTTTGAAATACATAGCTTGTATTACTTTAAAGTAGTAGTATACACTTACCGCAGCAAAGAATAGAGCGATGATTACCAGCCATAAAGCACCTCCACTCTTAACAACTGCTGCCAACATATAATACTTAGCGAAGAAACCTGCAGTAAGTGGAATACCAGCTAAAGAAAGCAGAAAAATGGTGGTTGTGAATGCCAGTACGGGTTGTTTTTTAGCCAAACCGTTAAAACCATCGAATGTATAATCAGGCATTTTTATCAATACTGCAAAAATGCCGATGGTTGCCAGACTATATGCCACTGCATAAAGCAGGATACCTTCTTTTGCCAGGTCGTTTCCGGCAAACAAGGCAAACAGCATAAAGCCTGCCTGCGCAATACTCGAATATGCCAACATACGTTTTACACTCTGCTGGAATACAGCGGTAATATTACCGATGAGTAATGTTGCTATGATTACAAATGACAGGATGATTTTCCATGATGGGCCAAGCGCTACTGCCTGGTTTTGAAACAAGCGAATAAAGGCAATAAAACCTGCTGCTTTAACCACCGTTGCCATAAAAGAAGTAAATACACTAGGTGCCCCATCGTATACATCTGGTGTCCAGAAATGAAATGGTGCGGCAGATACTTTAAAACACATGGCTACAAACAGCAGTAATAATCCGGCTATCTGAAGAAAGGAAGGATTTATAGTGCCGGTAGTTGGAATTACCGGAGGTGCATTTAAAGCGAATGAACCGGTAGCCCCATAATAAAGGGCTATACCCATGAGCATAATGCCTGTTGTGAATGATCCCATCAGGAAATATTTCAGGGATGCTTCATTACTTTTCAGGTTGCGTTTATCTGATCCGGTAAGGATATATAGAGGGATGGATAAAATTTCAATACCTAGGAATAGCATCAATAATCCATTAAAGCCAGACAGTATACTTACCCCACATAATACAAAGAAAATAAGGGCAAAATATTCTGCTACATTGATACCGGCCTTTTCAATATCCTTCCCACTCAGGCATACATAGATAAACGTTGCTCCGAAAGCCAGGGTATTAAAATAGAGTCCGAATTTTTCAAAACTCAGTAAGCCCCTGGTATTGATATGAATTTTAAACAATGCATATGTATCCAGCAAATTCGCTCCTATCAGCAACAGCAGTCCTGTTGCGGCGATATACTTTAATACTGATTTATTATTTGTAATAATGCCGCTAAACATCATTACAACACCCAATAATGCCGATAATATAATTGCGTTCATATATCCAAATCCCCTGAGGGAATTTTGGGTAAAGATGTTGTCATCTTTACTTGTTAATAATCAAATATCTATTCTATTTACCCGCCATAGTAGCTCCCACAGTATCTTTTGTGAGGTCTATCATAGGTTGAGGGTATACACCTAAAGCAATAATTACAATAACCAACACTACCAATGCCAGTTTAATATTGCCACTGATATCCGTTGCATTTACCGTGGCATCAGTTGTATTTCCATAAAACACTTTCTGAACCATGTTCAAAGTATATACTGCTGCAAGGATAATACTGATACCTGCGATTGCTGTGATCCAGATATTGTAACTGAATAATCCATTAAACATCATGAATTCACCAATGAATGCATTGGTAAGTGGCAGTGCAATATTTGCAAATGCCATTACTACCAGCAGAATGGCAAGTACCGGAGCTTTTTGAGCTAATCCACCTAGTTCACTAAACTTACGTGTAGCTAGTTGTTGTTCAATGGCATCGGCTACAATCCATAGTCCAATTACATTAATACCATGGTTAAACATTTGAATCATCACTCCTTCCAATCCCACCCTGCTATTGGTAAACAAAGTGGCGCACATTAATCCGATATGTGCAATAGAGGAATAAGCAATCAATCTTTTTATATCGTCCTGCCTGATCGCAATAAATGAGGCATATAGCATTCCTGTAACAGACAGAATGATGATGATTTGGGCAAATTTATCGGCTGCTGCAGGGAAAAAAGGCAAGAGCCATTTGATGACAGCAAAGATTCCCATTTTAACCATTACACCGCTTAATACCATAGTTGTTGCGGTTGGCGATTGCTCATAAGCATCGGGCTGCCATGTATGGAAAGGGAAAATGGGCATCTTAATAGCGAATGCCACAAAAAACAACCAGAAAATCAATGATTGCTGTGCTGGTGCTAATTGTACTGTGTAAAACGATTGCCATGCAAATGAATGATCGGCTGTTTGGAAATACATGTAGAGTATTCCTGCCAGCATCATTAATGAGCCAATAAAAGTATAGATGAAGAATTTGAAGGTTGCTGCAATTCTTTTTTCTCCACCCCAGATCGAACAAAGAAAATAAACAGGTATTAAAGCCAGCTCCCAGAAGAAATAAAACAGCAATGCATCATTCGCAAGAAATACACCCATCAGACCGGCCTGGGTTAATAACATCAGCGCATAAAATGATCCGGCTTTTTGGTAAGTATTTTTATGGGTAGCCAGAAAAATAATCGGGAAGGAAATAGCCGTTAATAATACAAGCATTTTACTCATTCCATCCATAGTTAGGGTAAACCTGCTTCCTAATGAAGGCAGCCATGCAGTGTCAAATGACTGTTGCGTTGATGGATAAAAATAAATACCGGCAATTGCCACGATTAATGTCAATGCCGCCGATAACAGCGCCCACCCTTTTGCCGCATTAGATTCTTTAATAAAGAATCCTGCCACACCTGTAAGCAAGGGAAGTAATATCAAAAAAACTGGAATCATAAATATGCTTTATCGCGCTTAGCGGTTAAAATATTTTTTTGAAAAAGTTTAAGATGGTCAGGTCATTGAACCATATCAATACAAACAACACCATAATCATCACCATAATCAGGAGATAATTCGCTACCTGTCCACTTTGCAATAACCTCAGTTGTCTGGACCCATATCCGACCAGTTTACCAATACCATTTACAAAACCATCAATACCTGCTTTCTCTACAATATTTTTCAGGAATACAGACAGCAAGTGTAATGGCTTTATAATAACTGCATCATATAATTCATCTACATACCACTTATTCTCCAGTAATTTTCCGATACCACTGCTTTCGGTTGATGTTCCGGGTTTCTTGAATTTAGCAACCGCGAAGAAAATTATTCCAGCGATCAGTGCAGTAGAAACACCCATCATAATATATTCCTGCGTATGTGTTAAATGATGTTCATGAGCATGCTTCGTGGACTCAGCAAATATGGGGGCCAGAAAATGTTCCAGAGAATGAGCATCAGACGCAAATACTTCTGGTATACCTACAAATCCACCTAATACAGATAAAACAGCCAGGACGATTAAGGGGATTGTCATCGCTGATGGACTTTCATGCAAATGATGTTCTTGTTCATGGGTACCACGGAAAGATCCGAGGAAGGTCAAAGTATATAAACGGAACATATAGAAAGCAGTCATCAAAGCACCTGCCATTCCAATATAATAATAGAGTGGGTTGGCGTTATATGCAGCCATGAGGATTTCGTCTTTGGAGAAGAATCCTGAAAATGGAGGTATGCCGGCAATTGCTAAACAGGCTAAAAAGAAAGTGATATGCGTAATGGGCATATATTTTTTTAATCCACCCATTTTGCGAATATCCTGTTCATGGTGCATTGCATGAATAACAGAACCTGCTCCAAGGAATAATAATGCTTTGAAAAAAGCATGTGTCATAACATGGAACACCGCACCAGTATAGGCGCCTACTCCCAAGCCAAGAAACATATAACCTAACTGACTAACTGTTGAGTATGCCAGTACTTTTTTAATATCATTTTGTTTGAGCGCAATGGTTGCTGCAAAAATTGCTGTCGCTAATCCCACAATTGCAACTACAGTTTGTGATACAGGTGCGAGTGTATAAAGAATATTGCTTCTGGCAATCATATAGATACCGGCTGTAACCATGGTAGCAGCATGGATGAGCGCTGAAACCGGCGTAGGGCCAGCCATTGCATCAGGCAACCATGTATATAGAGGCAATTGGGCACTTTTACCCATAGCACCAACAAACAATAATAGAGTGATTGCAGTTATATCAAAGGTTGATAGCTTATCGATACTGGAGAATACATCGCCGTAAGAAACGGTGCCCAGTTTAAAAATCAACCAGAAAACGGCAAGCAGGAAACCCAGATCGCCAATACGGTTCATCACGAAAGCTTTCTTTGCCGCGTAGTTGTATTGATCATTTTTGAACCAGAATCCGATTAACAAATAAGAACACAAGCCTACCCCTTCCCAACCGATAAACATGATTACATAGTTAGCACCTAATACGAGCAGTAACATTGAAAATACGAACAGGTTCAGGTAGGCAAAATACCTTCCGAAATGCTGTTCTTGTTCTTCGTGCATATAAGCGGCAGAGTACAAATGAATCAGGAATCCGATGCCGGTAATTATCAGGAGGAATAAGGAAGATAGTTGATCAACCTGGAAAGCAAAAGGAATTTGAAAAGCGGAAGTTTTGATAAAAGAGAACAGGTTGACAATTGTAGCACCATGTTCTTTTACATCAAAAAATACCAATAAGCTAACCACAAAGGATGCCAGCATTACACCACAACCAATGATACTGATCATTGATTTTGACATTGCTTTTCTTCCTAGTCCATTAATCAGGAATCCGATTAATGGGAAAAGTGGAACCAGATAAACAAGTTTACTCATAGCCTTCTTTCCGCCTGAGGCGGAGTCTTTTTATCCCATTACTGGGATTGGATCAACAATGCTTCCTTTTCAGGAATTAGTTTTTCAATCGATTCAAAAAATTAATATCTACTGAATGTACATTTCTGTACATCATTACAATAATTGCAAGTCCTACACTTACTTCTGCAGCCGCCACTACCATAATAAAGAACACAAATAATTGCCCGTCTATACCCACCGTAGTAGCTGGGTCACTGGTTAATGCAATACCATGGTGCATTTTTGAGAATGCCACCAGCAAAAGGTTTACCGCATTTAGCATCAATTCTACACACATAAAAACAATGATCGCATTGCGACGTGTTAACACTCCAATGATACCAATGCTGAACAGTGCTAGGCTTAAATAGATATAATATTGTATCGGCATATTCTTTAGTTTATAGTCCATGGTTTATTGTCCATGGTTGCTATTATATTTTCCATGGACTATGGACCATGGACTATTGTCTTAATCTTACTCTTTTTTCCCAATCACCACTGCACCTACCATTGCACTCAGGAACAATACGCTGCTGATTTCGAAGGGAACCACAAAGTCGCTAAACAATGCTTTACCCAGGTTTTTTATTAAACCAATATCTCCTGTACCCATCAGCGCTGCTTTATCCTGAAAATCGGTTGCCTGACGCACCAATGAGATCAATACCATCAGGAAACATCCTCCGGATACTGCACCGGCCAGTTTCATCCAAACATGCTTATTCCTTTCCGTTTCTTTATTCAGGTTCATTAACATAATCACAAATAGGAACAATACCATAATGGCTCCGGCATAAACAATCAGGTTTACGATGGCCAGGAATTGTGCATTCAATAAAATATAGTGACCTGAAATGGCAAAAAACACCGCAATCAGCCAAAGAACGCTATGCACCGGGTTCTTACTTACCAGTACCATAATAGCACTGAATACAGCCAGGGCAGAAAGGAAAAAGAATAATATTTCAGTTATACTCATTGGTGTTTTAATTAGCTTTCATCATAAGCAACAGAACAGGCTGTTACAGGTTATCCATTTTATAATCCTTTTGCTTTTGCATATTCTTCCGGATTGGTTTTAGGATTAGGGATCAACAATTCCTCTTTCCCGTATATAAAACCTTTCCTGGTATAATTAGCTGGAGCAAATGTTTCACTTAAGTAAATCGCATCTTTGGGACAGGCTTCCTCACATAGTCCGCAAAAAATACAACGAAGCATATTGATTTCATACTTTGCTGCATATTTTTCTTCCCGGTAAAGGTTTGTTTCTTCCGGAAGTCTTTCAGCCGCTTCCATGGTAATAGCTTCTGCCGGACATGCAACTGCGCAAAGTCCACAAGCAGTACAACGTTCACGGCCCTCTTCATCACGATTCAACACATGTAATCCACGGAAAACCGGACTAAATGGTCTTTTCTCTTCCGGGTAGCGGATGGTTGGCTGCTTTTTGAAAATATGGCTGAATGTAATCGCCATTCCTTTCATAATCGCAGGGAGATACAGTCGCTCCATGAAACTCATGGGTTTCCGACTTACTTCCTCTGCCCTGTTTGTTAATGCCTGCATATCTTTTATCCCTCGGGATGTTTAACTTTTCGCAAAAATATTTTTAACCACCATTTTTACCAACAATAAATCGCGCTTGTGAAAGGCACTAGTCAGCTTGAACTTCCTCCAATTGACAATTGACCATTCACATCACCCTCCTGCTCTCCACAAAATCACAGCCCCTGTAATCAGCATATTGGCAAGGGCTAACGGTATCATCGTTTTCCAACCCAGGTTCATTAGTTGATCGTAACGGAAACGTGGGATTGTCCAGCGAATCCACATAAATATGAATATAAAAATGACAATCTTAGTTAATAGTGCACCTACTCCCAATACCGCTGCAAGGTTTGGTGCGAGGGTTGATTCATCCAGGAATGGAATATCATATCCTCCGAAATAAAGGCATGCCATTACCGCGCTACTCATGATCATGTTCACATATTCTGCAAAAAGGTAAAAGCCCAGTTTCATGGATGAATATTCCTGGTGATAGCCAAAGTTCAATTCATTTTCTGCTTCCGGTAAATCGAATGGTGTACGGTTACATTCAGCCAGCGCACAAACAAAGAAAATGAGGAAGCCAAGTGGCTGGTAAACAATATTCCAGAAATTACCATCAGCCATTTGTTCGCCAACAATGGTTTTCAAACTTAAAGAGCCCGACAGCATCAGCACAGCAATTAAAGACAACCCCATTGCTAGTTCGTAACTAATTGCCTGAGAAGCTCCCCTTAATGCTGCCATAAGGGAAAACTTATTATTAGAGGCCCAACCTCCAATCATAATACCATACACACCCATACTCACCACACCAAACACATAAAGGATACCGATATTAATATCTGCGATCTGCAATTCAATTTTACGGTCGAACAACTCCAGGTGACTGCTCCATGGAATAACGGCGCATGTCATCAATGCTGCAGTCATGGCCAAACCCGGACCAAGAATAAACAATACTTTATTAGAAGTATTCGGAATAATCTCTTCCTTCATCATCAGTTTCAAGCCATCAGCAAATGGTTGTAACAAACCAAAAGGACCCGCACGGTTGGGTCCCGGGCGATCCTGCAATACGGCAGCCACTTTTCTTTCTGCGAAAGTGGTATATAGTGCAATACCCAGACTACCGAATACAATTACTGCAATCAGTGCGAGTTTTTCTATTAATAAGGCCCAGTCAAAAGCAAGTAGTGTCATTATAAAATGCGATTAGTCTTTGTTCTTATTAAATACTTGATTATGTGCAGGACCATCAATCAGGCTTAACTGCACATCGGGTTTATTTACTTCACTAACGGAATGAATATCCATTAATAACTGTGGCTGTCTGCCGTCATTAACAGCTTCAAAGGTTTCCGTTGGTATGTGTGTACCCACTTTACCGGCATAATGTCCTTGCGAAATAACAGAATGACGGTTAATGAGTCTTGGTCCTTCAATAACCCAGTCGCTGGTTTTCTTTTTCTCGAAGCGACAGGTATTGCAGATCCAGCCAGGTTTTCCATCAGCAGCATCTTCCACTTCGCCCCACTCATCTTTACGTGCAGTTACCCGAAACACTTCATCTCCTCTGTTCCATAAAGTTACCTTACCAGAACAGGTCGGACAATCGCGGTGAGCATCAACAGGTTTTAAAAACCATACACGATTTTTGAAACGGAAAGTTTTATCAGTTAAAGCTCCTACCGGACAAACATCAATAACATTACCTATAAAATCATTATCAAGGCTCTTTTCAATAAAAGTGGCAATTTCTGCATGATCGCCACGGTCGAGCACCCCATGTTCACGTTTATTCGTTAATTGATCTGCAGTAAATACACAACGGTAACAAAGTATGCAACGCGTCATGTGTAACTGAATATATGGCCCGAGGTCGTGTTTCTTAAATGTTCTGCGTTGAAACTCATATCGCGTACCTTCTTTACCATGTTCGTAACTTAGGTCTTGAAGGTGGCATTCACCAGCCTGATCACAAATTGGACAATCGAGTGGATGATTCAATAATAAGAATTCTACCACACCTGCTCTTGCGTCAATTACTTTTTCACTGGTAATATTTTTTACTTCCATACCATCCATTACGGTAGTACGGCAAGAAGCTACCAATTTAGGCATTGGTCTAGGGTCTTTTTCAGAACCTTTGCTCACTTCAACCAAACAGGTACGACACTTACCACCACTTCCTTCCAGCTTGCTGTAATAGCACATGGCAGGAGGCGTAACATCACCACCAATTTTGCGTGCTGCATTCAGAATAGTAGTTCCTGCAGGCACTTCAATGGTGATGTTGTCGATCGTTACTTTAAACAATTGTTGTTCAGGCATAACAGTTAATTCAAAATTAAAAAGTCAAAAGTCAAAAAACTATTTTCGACTATGACTATTTAGCATTTAGTATTATTGAAGCGATGATTTTTGATATTTCATCCGCTTCTTTGATCAGTTCATTTACTTTTGGCTTAGAAACATTCATTGTATCTCTTATCAGACATAACCAATACTTCGTTTCATTCGCCGATTTTAATGCTATATCAAAATACTTTTTCCAGTCTTTCTTAGAACTTCCAGCTTTCCCCTCTACTACATTTGCCCCTATGGATGTTCCACTTCTTATCAATTGATCAAATAAAGAACTATAAACCCTATCATATTTATGATCTCCTACAAATATGATCAGCTCTTTCGAAAAGTAAAAACACCGATGCCTGATGTTATACGGCTTCTCTCCTTCATTCACTTCAAAATCATCAAACTCACTTATCAACACCCTCTTCTTTTGAATTTTTATTTTTGACTTTTTACTTAGACTACCGGCACATGTATCGGATCAGCATAATGCGCTAACCCAAAGTTTCTTTTCTGCGCTTCTTCCGGATGCTTTACATGCCATTCAAACTCATCCCTGAAATGACGGATCGCTGCGGCTACGGGCCATGCTGCGGCATCACCTAAGGGACAAATCGTATTTCCTTCAATTTTTCTTTGAATATCCCATAACAGATCAATATCACTCATCTTACCATTTCCATATTCAATATTCTTCAGAATTTTTTCCATCCATCCTGTTCCTTCACGACAAGGTGAACACTGTCCGCAGCTTTCATGACGATAGAAACGTGCAAGTGAAAGTGTATGACGAACTACGCACTGATCTTCATCCATTACAATAAATCCGCCAGAGCCCATCATCGATCCGGTTGCAAAGCCGCCATCTGCAAGACTTTCATAATTCATGTAGCGTGTTTCACCTTTGGCTGTTTTCAGTAAGAGGTTAGCCGGAAGAATAGGCACTGATGAACCGCCTGGGATACAGGCTTTTAATTTTTTTCCATTGGGTATACCACCACAATATTCGTCGCTGTAGATAAATTCTTCTACAGAAATAGTCATGTCGATTTCGTATACCCCAGGCTTATTAATGTTACCACAAGCACTGATTAACTTAGTTCCGGTTGAACGGCCAACACCAATTTTTGCATACTCATCGCCACCCATATTTATAATGGGAACTACAGCCGCAAGTGTTTCTACATTATTAACTACGGTTGGTCTCTCCCATAACCCTTTAATCGCAGGGAATGGAGGTTTAATACGTGGGTTACCGCGTTTTCCTTCTAATGACTCAATCAATGCAGTTTCTTCACCGCAGATATAAGCCCCTGCTCCTCGTTGTACATGAATATTACAATCGAATCCTGTACCTAAAATATTTTTGCCAAGGAACCCGTTGTTTTTGGCTTCAGTGATGGCTTGTTCCAAAATATCAACAATCCATGCATATTCGCCTCTGATATAGATATAAGTATCGTTACTACCAAGCGCAAAAGAAGAAACAATCAATCCCTCAATGAGTAAGTGAGGAATGAATTCCATCAGGTAGCGATCTTTAAAGGTACCTGGCTCACTTTCATCGGCATTACAAACCAGGTGGCGGGGAACACCTTCTGGTTTAGCGATGAAACTCCATTTCATACCTGCAGGAAAACCAGCGCCGCCACGACCACGCAGTCCACTTTTTTTCACTTCTTCCACAATCGTTTCAGGGTTCATTTCCTTCAATGCTTTCTCTACACTACGGTACCCACCCTCACGACGGTAAACATCGAAATACCTGATGCCTTCTACGTCTGCTTTTTCTAATAATAATTTTTTACTCATATATCCGGCGCCTAAAAGCGTTTTGAATTTGTATGATTCAACTAGGGTAACTTAACAGCCTGTCTGGCTACCAGTATCCATTGTTTATTTTTCTTGATCCATGTTTGCAATACATTCAGATGCAATACACCTTCCTTACCAGCAGCATCAAATGATCTTGCTTTTAATACATGTCTTACAATGGCCGTTTTACCATCTATCCTGATTGAGACATCACTCATGCCAAAATCTTTGTAGGTGGTTGGACTTACCATTGCATTATGGATCATCTCGGTTTTGTTCTCAATTTTTCCGCTTGAATGTCCATAAGTAACCATCTCATCTATTAATCCAGCCAGTACCGCACTATCCCTGTTGATGAAAATGGCGCCATTTAATGCCTTTATTTGATTCAAAACCTTCCCCTCAGCTTTGCCTTGGGCAAATACTGATAAAGAAAATAAAGTGAATAATATGATTAACCCTTTTTTCATTACTGCTTTTTCAGTTCATATTTATCTGCTAAAGGCCCACTGATTTTTTTGCCATTCATATCCAATTGCAACAGTTTCCCTTCCGCTACAAAATACCGGTTGGGTCCTTCTTTAATACTACCCAGACTAATCACAAATTCACTAACCCAGGTCCATTTACCACTGGCGGTAAACAGGTTGTCTTTTTTGCCGAGGTATTTCATTTCCCTGCTATAGGTACTATCTGCTTTTAATTCGACCACCGTTTCTATCCCTTCACAATCTGCACAGGGCAAAACACCCTTATATTTTCCCATTACATCCAGTGAATTTTTCGCTGTTGCTCCAATTGGATTGCCAGCGCTATCCACTTTATCTATCGACATATCTTCCATCACAGTATCTGTTGATGTTATCGTGGTTGTACCCGAGGTAGAGATATTCTCACAAGCGGTTACAAACACCAGGCAGATAAAGAGTGGATAGATTATTTTTTTCATCCTCTTTAATTTAGACTTACTGCAGTTTTTCTGCATTCATCTATTATTGCATCAACTTTTTCTTTTGTCAGGTGTTCCCGATAAGTTTTTCCCATTTGCATCATTGGGGCATAGCCACATGCACCCAAACACTCCACAGTTTTTAAAGTGAATAGTCCATCAGACGTTGTTTCACCGGGTTTAATGCCCAATTTCTCCCCTATATAGGCGATAATATCATCGCTGCCATTAAGCATACATGGACCAGTCTGGCAAACTTCGAACATGTGTTTTCCTACGGGTTTTAGGTTATACATGCTATAGAAGGTTGCTACTTCATATACTTCTATCGGTGTTATTTGCAATAAATCAGCTACATAGTCCATTGTTTCGGCACTCAACCAACCACCAAAACTATCCTGTGCCAGATGCAGTACCGGCAACAGTGCACTCTTCTGTTTTCCCTCCGGATAACGCGCTACCAGTCTTTTAAACTCGGTCATCTGTTCTTCTGAAAATCTTATCATACTATTCAATTTGAAAATTGAATAATTTGAAAATTTGAAAATGAAAATGGAGTACCACTAATTAATCCATTTTCAAATTTTCAAATTCTCAAATTCTCAAATTTATTATGCGTCCAGCTCTCCTGCAATCAGGTTTAAGCTACTCATTGTAACAATTGCATCACTCAGCATTCCTCCCTGAATTAATTCAGGATATGCCTGGTAATAAATAAAGCAAGGTCTTCTGAAATGCAGGCGGAAAGGTGTTCGGCCACCATCACTGATCAGGTAAAAACCTAATTCACCATTACCTCCTTCAACGGCATGGTACACTTCACCTTTTGGCATATCAACTTCGCCCATAATGATTTTAAAGTGCCAGATCAAGGCTTCCATCTTTGTGTATACATCTTCTTTTTTAGGAAGATAATATTCTGGCACATTTGCATGGTATACTTCTGCTTCAGCACCTTTGAACTCCTGTATTTTCTGGTAAGCCTGTTCGATGATACTTAAGCTCTGCCACATTTCCGCATTACGCACCAAGAAGCGATCATAATTATCGCCGGTAGTACCAACGGGTACAGTAAAATTAAAATCCTGGTAGCTGCTGTATGGACTATGTACGCGTACATCATAGTCTACACCGGCGGCCCTGAGGTTTGGTCCGGTAAAACCATAGTTCAGTGCTCTTTCGGCGCTGATTCCACCAGTACCTTGAGTACGATCCATGAAAATACGGTTACGGGTAAAGAGGTTTTCAAACTCTTTCAGCACTTTAGGATATTCTGCTAGGAATTTCTCGAGTTTCGTAAACGCTGTATTTGTGAAATTCCTTTCAAAACCGCCAATACGCCCAATATTAGTAGTAAGACGGGACCCACATACTTCTTCATATATTTCATAAATTAATTCACGGTATTGCATTACATACAGGAAGCCTGTATAAGCACCAGTATCTACACCAACGATTGAATTACAAATCAGGTGATCTGAAATCCTCGCAAGTTCCATGATGATGACACGCAGGTAATCAACACGTTTAGGCGTAGAAACACCCAGGAGTTTTTCACAGGTAAGATGCCATCCCATGTTATTGATAGGACTGCTGCAATAATTCAACCTGTCTGTGATGGGGGTGATCTGGTAGAGCGGTCTGCGTTCTGCTAATTTTTCAAATGCACGGTGGATATACCCAACTGTTTGTTCGGTAGACACCACTCTTTCTCCATCAAGTTCCATAATATTTTGAAACACACCATGTGTTGCAGGGTGAGTAGGCCCTACGTTTAAGGTGGTGGTTTCTTTTTCAATGGAACCTTCCGGTAATTTGATATTATGTTGTTGTTGCGCTAACATGTTTACTATGTTGATCAGCTTTGCTGCATTTATTATTGTGAATGATCAATGGTGAATGGTCAATAATGAGCGATGAAAAGCATTCACTATTCACCAAATTATCCTCTTCCAAACATTTCATCATCCTTATCAATCCTTGTCTGATCTTCTAATGGATATTCCTTTCTAAGTGGGAAATAATCCATTTCATCCACATTCAAGATTCGTTTCAGGTTTGGATGTCCAACAAAGTTTACTCCATAGAAATCATAGGTTTCACGCTCCATCCAGTTGGCGCTGGAAAAAAGTTTTGAAGCAGTGAAAACATCCGGATTTGCTACTGATGTAAAGACTTTGAACCGAATACGAATATTCTCAGTAAGGTTATGTAAATGATAAACTACTGCTAATTCTCTGCCTGCGTCATCAGGATAGTTTACGGCACATAAATCTGTCAGGAAGCGAAATTGAAGTGATGCTTCATCGTACAAAAACTGTAAAATTTTAAGGTTATGCTCCTTAGGTGCTTCAAAACTGAGCATCCCATAGGTTTCCTCAAAGTTGTAAACCAGTTCGCCGAATTTTTCTTTCAGCGCATTTTGTATGAATTCGTTGGTTAAAGCCATTGATTTTTTGTTTTGTCCATGGTTAGTCTACCATGGTCTATGTACAATCTACTGAATGCCGTAGCTATTCAGGAGCGCTTTATAATGTTCACTGTTTCTTCTTCTGATACTTTCCTGTCCTACAAGATCCTGTATTTTCATAAAGCCATCTAAAATTGCTTCTGGTCTTGGAGGGCATCCAGGTACGTACACATCAACTGGTATTACCTGATCAATACCCTGTAACACACTGTAAGTATCAAAAATGCCACCACTTGAAGCGCAGGCACCTACGGCAATTACCCATCTGGGTTCTGCCATTTGCAGGTAAACCTGACGCAAAACAGGGCCCATTTTTTTTGCAATAGTACCCATTACCATCAGCAGGTCGCATTGACGGGGGGAGAAACCTACCCTTTCAGAACCAAATCTTGATAAATCGTAATGCGAACCCATAGTGGCCATGAATTCAATTCCGCAGCAGGATGTCGCAAAAGGCAATGGCCAGATGGAATTTTTACGGGCTAAACCTACTACACTGCTTAATTGGGTGGTAAAAAACCCTTCACCAGAAAAACCCTCCGGAGCCTTCACTGTTGAAATTGCATCAGCGGTATTGGCTGGGATGGGGTTAATATTAAATCGTACCGGACGTGCCATAATCTTTCTATTAACAATAAATGGCTCAATAATGTTCCATCTACTTTTTCTATTTACAAAAAAGCCGTGAAGATTATTCACAGCATATTAATCTTCCCACTTAAGGGCACCTTTTTTGATAATATAAATGAAGCCAACCAGGAAAAAGGAAACAAACATCAATACAGCCCAAAAACCTGCCCAACCCAGTTCCCTGAAATTAACTGCATATGGATAAAAGAAAATTACTTCCACATCGAATAACACAAACAAAATGGCTACCAGGAAATATTTAATGGCCATAGGCTGGCGAGCATCTCCGTGGCTTTCAATACCACTTGCAAAGGTTTCCAGCTTATCGGAGGTCTTTCTTTTTGGTCCAAGCCACTGAGATACAGCAATCATGGTAGCTACAAAACCGGCGGCAAAAATCAGTTGGATTCCAATCGGAAGGTACCCATACGCATTACTTGTAGCAGAAGCATCTAACAAAAAAGTCGGCCAGTTCATGTTAAAACATTAATGTCCCGCAAAAATAAGCCTGTGAAGCATATAAAAAGAAAAACTCCCCCAATAATGGGAGAGTTTTACCGAATTATTTAATCATTTAGCGTTAATCCCCGCTTCCGGATGAATTTGATGTGTTTCCGGAGGTGGTTTTGCCGCTATTTCCCTGTTTTTCTTTAGCTTTTATTCCTTCCACAATTGCAGCTTTGGTATCTAAGGCAAACTTGTTTTCTTCACCAGCATCTGGATACAGGGCCAGCATTTGCTCTGTTACTGCCAGGCCTTTCTCCAATTCCTTGGCTTTATCTACATAATACTTAAGCCTGTAGTAAAGATTAAAGAAGATGGTTTTCTTGTTTTTTTCCTTGTCTTTCATGTAAAAAGAATCCAGATAATCCAACACTGGGATAGCAGCTCCGGTTAAGGTATCAGGATCTGAAGCAAAAGCAGCTCTTCTCAGGAATGAATAAGGCTGTGGTTTATCAGGAAATGCCGCAAGGTATTTCTTACCTAACTCAATGGTTAAAGCGTAATCTTTTCCGGTAAATGCAGTATTGGTAAACTGATAGTATTCATATTCGCCCATTACTCCGCCTTTCAGGTCTACCTGTTTTTGCAACCAATTTAACTGTTCGCGGAACTTACCTGCTTTACCATAAATTTCTGCAGCTTTGCCCATATAGGCAATTTTGCTGTTTTTCAGGGTATCAATAGTCATTGCTTTCTCTATATAAGCAACAGCTTTTTCTTCACTTCCAGGGAAACGGGCATAAATTTTTGTTGCCAGTTCACATTGCGAGGTAGTTATTGTTGCGGGATCAGCAGTTGCAAAGAATTTTTCAATGGCCTCTTTTGCTTTTACTGAATCATTGGTTCTATCGTAGTTATATGCATAAACGATGTTCAGCTTAGGAAATTTATCTATGCCACCTACTTCAGCTTCAATTTGTTTGGCTTTTTCAAGGCTTTCATTGTATTTACCAGCGCGGAAAAGATAGTCAGCTACAAACATATCAGTGTTAGGGTCTTTATCTGCGTTAGCTACATATTTATCGAGGTATTCTTTTGCACGAGGTACATCTTTATCTGCATAGTAATCATACAGTACATAATATACCGGAGGAAAGGTAGGATCCGCTGCAATCGCGTTACCATAAAACTGCTCGAACAGTTCTTTATTATTCTGGCTCTGGTAGATACGACCGATCCTGTACATAGCTTTCGCATTTTTAGGATCACGTGTAATTGCTTCCTGGTATGCTTTTACAGCTTCACCACCATTTTCGCCACCTAGTTTCAGGTAGCTGATACCCATATTAATGAAAATATCAGGGTTAGTTAAATCAGTGGCGGCTGCCAATTTCAGTTTTTCGATACCGTAACTTGGGTCTCCCAGTTTACTGCCTCCATCGGCATTTGCACGTCCGATAGCATTCAGGATACCAGGGTCGGCTTTACCTTTATTACGCCCCCTAGTTGCAGTGGTAGCTGTAATAGCCTGCTCAAATTTTTGTTTAGCAGAATTGATATCACCTCCTTCAAGGATTTCGAGGTGACCCATTCCTACTAATAACCATGCATCGCTGCCGATTTCCTGTAACCCTTTCTGGTAAACATCTTTGGCTGAAGCAATCATGTCTTTGGTTAATCCACCTGCTTCGGCGGCAATCAATGACTGACCGTACCAATAGATCGTCTGGGGATCTTTTGTGTTGGCCTCATAAGCCTTTTTCAAAGTTTCACGGGCGCTTTTATACTTCTCGTAGTTGAGGAATTTAATTCCCTCAGCTACCTGCGCCATCAAACACTGTACAGCAAGCAAGGCTGTTACGATCAAAGAAACGGTCTTCTTCATTTGTCGGTTTTTATAGTTGTGTGTTAATCTGCATCTTTAATACTTCCGGATCTTTTCCCAAATCCCATTTTTGCCGGAACCAGGAATGCTCTCCGGAAAATTAACTGTCCCCTTTCCAGGCTCATGAAATTCATAAATCCTGTTCCGAGTCCAGCAACGTTTTCCTTTAATATATAATACAATGGACGTGCCAAAGGGTACTGTCCACGTGAAATGGTTGCCTGTGAGGGCATTGCGAATATATCTTTTTCTTCACATTTAACACATTCCACTAATCCCATTCTAATCTTTTTAAGGTAGTCGAGTTGTACAGGATCGTAACTATCTGCGATCCAGCTAATACCTACAAACCCTACTACATCTTTTCTGGAAGCTACAACATCCAGTACATCCCGGCTATCTTTTGCTGCCACCACATTGGCGCCAAAATTGCCATTTCTTAATACACTGTCTTTTAAATAGCGAACCGTACTGGTTGCTTTATTACCATCCATTACAGCGGTAATTTTATCCTTACCGCTCAGGATATTGCGAAGTTTGCTCAGGGTGAAGACACTATCAGGTGATTGCCTATTTACAATAATGGCTACTGCATCATAAGCCAGTATACCGTATTGCGGATTAAAAGACAACTGATTCTCAAAGAACGATGCTTCCTCTTTCGATAATCCCCTCGCTACAATAATCATACGGGTGCTGTCCTTCTGCAAATCCCTGAAACAATCTGATTCCGGTTTATAGGAAACGATGATATTGGTTTCAGGAAAAGAAGATTTATGTACCCTTAGCTGCTCTTCAATAACCGGTTTAAAACTCTCATCCACACTGATCCTGATTGTCCCCTTATTTGGTGTGTCTAACTCAGTCTTTACTTTATCAGGACTGTTACAAGACCATACCATGGTAAACAAACAAAACCATCCTATTGTATAAACAATTCCTTTTTGCATGTTAATAATCCCGCTTAATCCCCCTGTACAACCTGTAACCTCCATACAATACTGATATAGACCCCATCAGGTACCTGTACATCGGATCTATCATTGTTAACTGTTCAATTTTTAACTGCTCTGCCAACAATAATATAAAAGCCATCCCCAGGATAAAAACTGCCATAGAGAGATCATAAATCATCCTCATCACTCGGTAACTCTTTCGCTGTTTCTCTCTAAAATCCAGTTCCATATTGACCATTTTTTGTACCCGGGGTGGGCAATTTAGTTAATAATTTTATTTACCAGAAGAATCAAGTGTTCATTTTACAATAAAATATTTCCTTCTTACTCTTTAGATGCACTCATTTTAGCTTTCCATAATAACCTTTGTTAAAGATGCTGCCAGTTGTTAGTTATTATTATGATTTTTTTTGAAATATATAAGTCGAAGGATCCGAAATAGGAGACAATACTGTCCAGGGAAAATAAGCTGCGAGCTTCTAGCCTCTAGCCGCTAGCTTTGATTGGTGCTTGTTTTAGGCTCTCTGCTATTATTTGAATAATTGACAGAGCTTGCGAATTTGTTTTGTAAAAATCCTATTTCAAATAAATATTTAATTACAATATTTACGCTTGCGGATGGTTAAATTAATAGCAAAAAAAGGCTAGTAGCCAGCAGCTAGTGGCTAGAAGCTGTTTTTTCCCCGAACAGTTCTGGCCTGCAGCTTGCAGCCATTTCCCCCTGACAGCAATGAATCTGAGACAGGAACAGCATTCTAGCGGTTGACCATTATCTTTGCAGCCATGAAAGTATTGATGGTCTGCCTGGGTAATATTTGCAGAAGTCCACTGGCAGAAGGCATTTTACAAGCCAAGGCCCAGTCTGCTGGTTTATCCTGGATGGTTGATAGCGCTGGTACGGGTAATTACCATATCGGGGAACCGCCACATCAGCTTTCACAAAAAGTAGCCAGTATAAACGGTATCGACATCAGCAGGCAACGCTGCAGGCAGTTTAAAGCTGCAGACATGGACAATTTCGACCTGATTTATGTGATGGATCAGGATAATTATAAGGATGTTAAACGTATCAGCGGAAATTTTTGGAATCCTCAAAAGATCAAACTGATATTGAATGAAATAAATGAAAATGACGAATCTGTGCCAGATCCATGGTATGGTAATGAAGATGGATACCACCATGTTTTCGGCTTATTATCCGAAGCCTGCGACAGAATAATTGCAAAATATAGCCAGCTCAATAAATAGCTTAAAAGATGAACAAACCCGGATTACCCCAAGGAACCAGAGATTTCAGTGCGGCAGTTGTACGCAAACGCAATTATATTTTCCAAACCATCCGGTCGGTTTTTGAAATATATGGATTTCAACCACTGGAAACCCCGGCCATGGAAAACCTCGATACCCTTATGGGAAAATATGGCGAAGAAGGAGATAAACTTATTTTCAAAATCCTGAACAATGGTCTTGATAACCCAGCTAAACACGAACAGGCCAGGCATGATTTTGATAAGATACTTGAAGGAAAAAACAATAAGGGCATAACGGAACGGGCATTAAGATATGACCTTACCATTCCTTTCGCCCGTTATGTTGCCATGAATCATGGTCAATTAACCATGCCTTTTAAACGTTATCAGCTTCAGCCTGTTTGGCGTGCCGACCGCCCACAAAAAGGCCGCTACCGCGAATTTTACCAATGCGATGCTGATGTGGTAGGTAGCAATAGTCTGTTAAATGAAATTGAACTAACGCATATCTATGCAACTGTTTTTGAACAGTTGGGTATACCGGTTGAAATTCGTATCAATAGCCGTAAAATTCTTGCTGCACTTGCGGAAATTTGTGGTGGATCAGATAAAATGGTGGATATCACCGTTGCAATTGACAAGCTTGATAAAATAGGTATTGAAAAAGTAAAAGAAGAATTATTTCAACGCGGTTTAACAAACGATCAGGTTAATATTGTTGAGCAATATTTAAAGATTGATGGTTCGAACGAAGCAAAAATCAGTCAACTCGAACTACTCATCGGCGATAATGAAACAGGGAAAAAAGGATTATCAGAAATTGTGCACATCCTTTCAAATTGCAGCTTAAACGGCAGCAGCAAACTCATCACTGATTTTACCTTAGCCAGAGGACTCAACTATTACACCGGAATAATTTTCGAAGTAAAAGCCTTGAATGTTCAGATGGGAAGTATTGGTGGTGGTGGTCGTTACGATGACCTTACCGGATTATTTGGTGTTCCTAATGTACCGGGTGTCGGCATAAGCTTTGGTGTTGATCGCATATACGATGTAATGGAAGAATTACAACTTTTTCCAAACACCGTGCAAATAGGCACCAAAGTACTGTTCTTCAATTTAGGCGAAGCTGAATCTAAAATAGCATTTCAATTACTACAACAACTCAGATCTAAGCAGATTGCTGCCGAATTATTTCATGAACAGGCCAAATTCGACAAACAATTCAAATACGCAGAAAAGAAAAATATTCCCTACGCTGTTATCATTGGCTCTAAAGAAATGGAACAAGGCACCTGCGTTGTTAAAGACCTGATAAAAGGAACCCAGGAGGAAATCGAGCAATCTGCATTGGCAGTGTTCGTGGGAGATAGACCATAGTCCATAGTCCATGGTCAATGGTTAATTAACTATTTATTTAAAAACTAACTATTTCTTTAAAGACTAATTAAGTCTATATCCCATTCACAATAAACCATGATCTATCTGCTATGGACCATGGACTATGGACCATGGACTTGGACTATCAGCCATTCTGGCACAATATTGGCATATCATACCGCAAAACAACAATATGATACAGCCAAAATGGATTATAGCTGCTGCAACGCTGCTCATCATGAGTTGTGGAAGGAAAACAGTTCCCGCTAAAACCGATAATGTTATTACTACAACACCCACGGTAAAAGCACCAGCAAAAAAAGAGACAACTCCAGCATCTGTACCTGAAAAAAAAGATAAAGTTGTTAAAGAGAAGGAGTTACCAAAACCTGAAGTAAAAGAAGCTTTGGTACCAATGGTGGTGATTGATGGTATGGGGAATATCATTACCCCAAAAGAAAAATTACCTGAAGAGATTGCTGCAAAGGCAGACTACAGAACACTTACCCGTGCATTTACACCCAATCAACGAACCAACCTTATTTACAGGTATAAAATAGTTCCTCCCCGTATTTTATTTGTTCCAGAAAATTATATTAAAACGACTGCCAGGGGTAAATATGTTATCTACAGAAAAAAATTCTGGTACTGGCAACAGGAAGATGGCTTGTTTTACCTGGATGAAACTTATTACAAGTAAGCACCTGTTTAAATTTTATGCACAGGGGTAAGGGGTTAGGTATTAGGTATTAGTCGGCAGCTTTAGATATTGGCAGTGTGCCAAAATCAAGTGAAAAGCAGAATCTGCTATGGACCATGGACTATGGTCTATGGTCCATGGTCCATAGCAGGTATTTTATTTCCCCGATAAAAACATTTGTCGCTTCAAAAGCATAGCTGCAGCATGATTGAGTGCAATGCCCTCTGATTTTGAACCTTCCAGCACATAACCACCGGCATTAATATTTACACCAATAACTTTTTTATTGGCATCTCTCTTAAACTGAGCAGTGCCATCATATGCAGTAATAGAAAATAAGTCTTCTCCAGTTTTTACTAAGGTAGAATTGCCCACACTTGAGCCCATGATAAGTCCTTCCCCTTCCATACTTACAACTACTTCTGTAACAATACTTCCATCAGGAAATTTATATTTTCCTACAAAATCGTTCAGGGTACTGTCTTTAGACTGTGCTTGAACAAAAACTGCGCTGCCAATTAGTAGACAAAGCATCAACATTTTTTTCATGAGTATCAGGTTTTAGTTTTTTGCGTAACGGTTTTTCAAAGCAAAAGTTACAACATTTACCAGAAAACGTAGTGTAAATTTTTCTATATAAATAAAGCTATTCTTCCAGCAGTACCACCTGCAACCTATATTCTCCGCTCATCGGCGCCTAAACATTCAAAAACCAATTTAGTAAACAACAAATAGCAACCAAAAAATTAATCCATTCTTCATTTAAGTGACTCAATTTACCCTTTCATTTAAAAGATTAATGCAGGTATTTCACCCCTTAATATTTCTCCAAAGAGAGAAGAATATCCAATTTCTTAATAATAAATAATTGATGACTTTTTTTAAACAGTTGAATGCTTTCAATTAATAACTGCAAAAGCAAGTAATAGCCTCAACTCGCATCTTCAATTTTAAGGAATTATAGTTATAAAATAACTTATATTACTTTCTGATAGAAAAGATTTTATGAAATCAGCCATGCGCATAATTGGTTTAGTTATTTCCCTTTTTATATCTGCCATTTGTACTGCTCAGGAAGACTGTAATTGCAAACCGGCAGACACGCTCAGGCAAAAAATTGGGAAATATTATAATTCAGGTAAATTAGACTCAGCCATCCTGGTATTGAATGAGCTTAAAGCATCCACCAATAATGCTTGTCAAATTGTTTATTTAGACGGCATAGGTCAGATTGCTGTTGCAAAAAAACAGTTATCACTTGCAAGGAGTTATTTTCTCAAAGAAGAAATAATTCAAAAAGAACTAAACTGTAAAAAGTTACTGATCCGTTTTTACAACACAATGGCCCGTTATTACCAGGAAGCAGGCTATAGGGATAGTGTTTCATTCATTACCTTAAAAGCTATTGTTCTGGCAGAGGAAGAAAAAGACTGGTATGCAGCAGCAAGGGCAAGTATCAATCTGGCATCCATTTTTCAGCAAGAGCAACAACTCAATAAATACCTACATTATAGCCGAAAAGCATTATCATTTGCCCGGCTTTCTAAAGATACGATAATACTTGCCGCAGTACTTACAAGGGTTGCGGAAAGTTATTACGAATCATATCAACATACTAAATCGCAAGCATCTTTAGACAGCTCATTCCTACTTGCTACAGAATGCATAAGCATTTCACAAAATAAACCTGAGAACTTACTGGAGCTTGCAGATGCTTATAGCAAAATCAGCCAATACTTTTTTGTCACAAAAAAATACCAAACTGCCATCCGTTATGCCGATAGCGCTATTCAGGCTTGTCCAAAAGGCGTTTATGATTTTTACAGGCTTTTGTTAAATGGTTATAGCGTAAAGAGTGAAATCTATTTTACGCAAAACAATTATACAACTGCCAGAATAATGGGCGATTCAGCCTATCATTATGCCCTTCGTTTTAATAAACAACTGGCCATTCAACCGCTTAACATCATTTTTAAAAGTTCAAAAAAACTCAATGATTTCAAAAGGGCATCAACTGCATTGGAAGAAATGACTTTTTTGAGAGACAGCATTTATTCCATTGAAAAGACTGCGACCATCAATGAACTGGAAAAGAAATACAACCAGGCGAAAAATGAAAAGACGATCCAGGAACTTTCTCTTCAAAAGAGAATCTATCTACTTCTTGCAATTATCGCTTTACTAGCGATTGGGGTAATTGGATTCTTTCTCCGTCAGCAATCTTTAAAGCATAAACAAAAAGTACTGGAAACAGAACAGCGATTAAACAGGGCACGCATGAATCCTCATTTCTTTTTTAATGCTTTGACCTCAATTCAATCTTTACTCATTGAAAAAAAAGACCAGTCCATCATTGCTTCAAACCTGGTAAAATTTTCCCGTTTAATGCGCAATACACTTGAAAGCACCTACAACGACTATATTACCATTGAAGAAGAAATTACTTTCTTAAAACAATATATCGATTTACAACTCATGCGGTTCCCTGAAAAATTCACTTACTCCTTTAATATCGATGAGGCCATTGACCTGAATGAGTGGCAGATTCCTTCCATGATTATGCAGCCATTTATTGAGAACAGCATTGAACATGGATTTAACAGCATAGATTATAAAGGACATATTAATGTAGATTTATTATTGCAGGATCAACAAATTCATATCTGTATTGCCGATAACGGTAGAGGTATCATCAAAAATGATCACTCAAAAACAAACCATATTTCAAGGGCCAGTCAAATTTTAAAAGATCGTTTTTATTTGTTGAACCTGAAATTTAATGCCGAGGCTAACTTTAACATAAAAGAACAAGCAGGTACGGGCACTATAGTGGACATTACTATTCCAGCAATTCGGGTTTAGTCTCGAGCGTTCGTTTTGCCTGAGCTGTAAGATTCAAACATTGATTGGCAGTTATTTTAGGCATGCTTATATTAATAGAACACGGATCTTCATGATTTATCATGATAAATCTGAAAATCATGAAAACCTGTGTTCCAACCTAACCATAACTTGCAACTCGCGGCTATAATTCCCTGGACAATAATTACTGCAAGCTGTTTGTTGCTGGTTATGGCGAAATGTTCTTTGGATAGTTTTAGACTAAAACTGACCTTAGAAAGGTTTAATCCTGAATACTAGCAATCTCCATTGGTTAATTACTTGATAACTATCCTATAAGCATAGCCATTATATCCATCGCCAGTTGGAAGTACCGTTAATGTGCCGTTTTTCCAATACACAGATTTTGCGCCTGAGCCATTGGCCTCCGGCATACTTCCAATGATGTAAACATCATTTCCATCCAACCCGATACCATAAACGCTAACCACTCCAGCAGCTGTAATATTACTTAACATAGCTTGTGTGGTATTTTTCCAGCTAACTGCATTATAAATACCCGGACTGGCTGATATAGATCCGGCAGCATAAATATTACCTCCATCAACTGCAATACCATAACACCAACCACTTAAACTATTTAAAATAACAGGTACACCATTTTTCCAGTATACTGCTTTATCATCCGATTGTCCGGCACAATAAACATCATTACCTGCTACTACTATTCTGTGTATGATAGAATAAACTCCCGGAGAAGCATTCGGTGTTACGGCTACTCCGTTCTTCCAATACCTGGGCAGTTTATTATATGGACTTCCGGTGGCTGTTTCATATCCTGCTATATAAACGTCTGAACCCGCTATTGTCATATCATAAGGTCTGGCATCTGTTGCATTAGAACCTGTGTTTTCAGTAATGGATGTAACAGTACCATTTTTCCACTGAATGATTTTAGGGACACCTCCAGATGGGTAATGCATGCCAGCCAGATAGATATCACTACCATTTACTGCCAAACAATTATAATAGACCCCGGCAACAGCAGAAACAGTAACAAGCTCAACGCCATTCTTGTAAACTACTGCATCAAATGCCCCTCCTGATATTGGCCGCCTGCTTGCTAAAACATAAACATCATTTCCCGAAACCTCTAAATCCTCACCGTATATTTCAGAAACAGAAGGATTGCCAATTGTAGTTGGCACATCATCTACGAAATATTTTGCTATCGCACTGTTATTCGCATTGTTATATTCATTGGTTAAAATATATCGTTTTTTTACAGCAGCTTGCTGATCACCTTTCTTACCACATGCTGATACCAAAATACCTGCAATGATTATATAATAAATACTAAAACTTAATTTTTTCATGAATGTATATTTGAAATATGATTGAAACAATATTTATATGCAATAGGGCTGACTGTACATAGATGGAAGTTCAATACATTTAAGTGCTGCAACAGGCGGCATTTACCCAAACAGTATAATAGGTTTATTGATTAAGGTTTTGTTTAATCTTGTCTAGTAATGATTTGTTATCGGGATAGGCATGTATTGTACTCTTTCCTTTCTGAATAGCCATATCAATATCATCTATGGATGGAAATAATCTCTTTACTGCTTCCAAATAAGCAACGATACTCTTAATCGCCCCTAAACTTCCCTTGGCTCTGCAGAGCAGGTTTTCAACCGGCACTTTGTTATCTGTAGTAAATGTGCCTTGTTTCTCTATATAACCAGTATGGTAATCAATATCTGCAATTTGCGTGGCTATGCCTCTTTTTTTGAAATCATTGGCAGCTTTTGTCATTTGCTTTGCATCAATTCCACCTTTTATAATTGCATCTACAAAATCAGTAAACTGTTCGATACGAGTATTGCTAAGGTTTACATATTCGTTGCATGGCGATGCATCGAAATAATCACGAAGCACAGGAGGTTGAATGAAATTTTGGAAGAATTTGGCGGTTCTTTTACCCTGATCTGATTCCTTAACTATTTTCTCATAAGGGTTTGCATCAGCATCAAATTTAGGATTGCCACCTCTGGCTTGCGAAAAGCCAGTGACGAGTAGGGAACATTGCAGTAAAACAGTAATTAAAACTTGTTTCATTTTTAGCAGATTAGGTCTATTTAGTTAAATTCTCACATGGAAGAACAATCGGATGGGTTGGCATAATTAATAAAGGAGCACCATATTTGCCGCCTCCTTCATAAGTAGCACGTACATAACCACTAGCTATGGCACAACTGCCATCTGCTTTTTTTATAGCAAGATTTACTTCTACTTCTTTGTGTAAAGGAATATCCAATGCATTCTTCTCAATGATCCAAATAGTGGTGATATTCACCTTTGTTACTACCAATTTCTCTGATTGCCAGTTTTGTTCGTATTGTTTCTTGGCGTTTGCTTCTACCGTTGCATCAACCATTACGGCTTTTTTCATTCTCAGGTTTTTAACATATTCAGCCTGATTCTTTTCCATTTTATTCAGGTAGTTTTCTCTGGTCCCGTACAGATCAATCGCCGCTTTAACTTCTCCTAACTTTTCTTCCAACGAAATTGCTTCAGGATATACTTTTAGTGCGCCCTTGATAAAAGCCTGGTATAAATACAGGTCTTGCAAGAAAGAAACCGTACTTAAAGAGCGCCAGTTTTTATAGCCGTCTGCAGCCTTGTCAATGGCAATTGATAAACTTTTTACTTTTGCAGTTACACTTTGGTACCCGTCTTTTACCACAATGGCCGTTGGCTTACTTTTGATAAATGCATCCACTTTATCTTCATACTCTTTAATTACCTGGTCGCTTATAGCCAGGGCTTCCATCACAGCTGATTTATTTTCGGTTTTATCGCCAGATAAATTCACCTTGCCCTTTTTAAAAATGAAAGGGTCTTTAAACAAAAGCTCAACCTGCTTTGAAGTTGCCTCAGCACCTTCGCGGCTATAGGCGGTTCGTTGAGCAAATGAACCGATGGCGCAAAAAATGATCGCACAGCAAACTGCTAATTTCTGCTTCATATTCCTGGTTAAAGATTTAGGCCAGTAAAAGTATTTAAGCGAATAGTCTTAGACTTAAACCATTAATCTTTGAATCAATCCGATTATTAAATGAAGAAACTTGATAGATAAGTGATTAATAAATAGTTTTACATACACAATTAACCATGACTATATTAATCATTGATAACGAGCCGGGCATAAGAAATACCTTAAGTGAACTTATAAAACAGATAGGCTTTCCATTCAGCCGAATCGTAGAAGCTTCCGGTGTAAAGGATGGTATTCAACGGATACAGACGGAAAATCCGGATATTGTTTTTTTAGATATTGAAATGGAAGATGGTACCGGTTTCGATTTAATGAAGCAATTACCTGCACCTAAATTTCAATTGATATTTGTTACGGCGCATAACCAGTATGCAGTAGACGCCTTTAAATTCAGCGCCATAGACTACCTGCTTAAACCTGTTGATCCTGACGAATTGAAGATTAGTTTAGATAAAGCCGCAACCAATATCGAGTCGAAATCTTTAAAAGACCAAATAGATATATTGCTCCAGCAAATTGCCGGTAAGCCAGATAAAGACAGACGCATCGTACTCAAAGACATTGAAAATATCTACTTCGTAAAAGTTAGTGAAATACTTTATTGTATGGCAGATGGCACTTATACGCGATTCTATTTACAGTCTGCAAAGGAGATATTGGTTTCAAAAAACCTGAAAGAATATGAAACCCTGTTAGAGCCGCTGGGGTTTTTACGAACACACCACTCTTATCTCGTAAATCCAGATAAAATTACCATTTACGATAAATCAGACGGCGGAGCATTGATTTTAGAAGGCGGGCTTTCTGTGCCTGTATCACAAAGAAAAAAGGAAGCAATCATCAGTATATTGGAAAGCAAAAACATGTAGTTAGCAATCGCTTTCCATGCAGTTTTAAGAACAAAAAAGTTGAGTTATTCAAACTATTGTTGTCAGGGAAATTTAACCGCGAGCTGTAGGTGTCTCGTATGATGGAACGGAGATCTTCATGATTTTCATGATTTATCATGATATATCTTGAAAATCATGAAAATCTGTGTTCTATTAATAGCAGATAATGCATTTACGGCAAGCAACTATTTATTCAGGCAACTGACTTTAAATTTTCTCCCCTCTTTAATTCCATTAAAAGCAGAAAGTCTATAATAAGCACCCATCAAGGCTTGTAGCTTGCGGCTTGCAGCTTGAAGCCAGGTTCTTCCTGTTGTTTTGCTTTGCACGAATAATTTCCCCTACCTAAACATTTACTGTAATCCTTCGTAAACAACTGCAGCACCTTGTCCAACGCCAACACACATCGTCGCCAATCCATATTTCGAGTTGCGACGATTCATTTCATGTAATAGTGTTGTTGAAATACGTACCCCGCTACAACCCAATGGGTGTCCGATGGCTATTGAGCCACCATTCACGTTCACTTTTTCAGGATCCAGTTCAAGGTCTTTCATACATGCAAGACTTTGAGAGGCAAATGCCTCATTGAGTTCTACAAGATCAAGGTCATTAATGTTTAATCCAGCCCTGATTAAGGCTTTTTGTGAAGCAGGTACCGGTCCAATACCCATAATAGCTGGATCTACACCCGCAACACCCATACTCACTACCCTTGCCATTGGTTGAAGGTTAAATAGTTTAACGGCTTCTTCGCTAGCGAGGATCATGGCTGATGCACCATCATTGATACCGGAAGAATTACCTGCTGTAACAGTGCCATCCTTGGCAAAAGCTGGTTTTAAAGTAGCTAGCTTTTCAAGAGAGGTTTGACGCGGGTGCTCATCCTGGTTGAACCAGGAAATCAAACGGTCATTGATCATTTCAACCGCTACAATTTCATCGTCCCATTTACCTGCTTCCAGTGCCGCAAAATATTTTTGCTGAGATGCAAACGCAAAAGCATCCTGTGCTTCCCTTCCAATATTCCAATCCTTCGCCACATTTTCTGCTGTTTCACCCATGCTATAAGGATGGTACATGGATGCCAGTTTTTTATTAACAAAACGCCATCCTATTGTTGTGTCGAAACTTTCTATCTTTCTGCTGTAGGCGCCTTCTGCTTTAGCTGTTACAAAGGGGGCGCGTGTCATGCTTTCAACACCACCGGCAATGTATAACATTCCTTCTCCACACATAATGGCCCTCGATGCATCCATAACAGCCTGTAATCCACTGGCGCATAAACGGTTCACCGTATTACCTCCAACTGTTACGGGCAATCCGGCCAAAAGAGCAGCCATTCTTGCTACATCACGATTATCTTCACCTGCCTGATTAGCAGCACCTGCAATCACATCTTCAAAAGCAGCAGGATCAATGGTATTATTCCTATTTAAAAGCGCTGTTATTACATGCGCCAGAAGATCATCCGGACGTATTGAACTTAATTTCCCTCCATATCTTCCTATTGGTGTGCGAACTGCATCTATAATATAACAAGCATTCATACAATAATAAATATTGCGCAAGATAAGCGAATGAAACAGAGAAATAAGGAATAACGAATAACGAATAAGGAAGTAAAATGCAGTTAATGAAAACTGCCTTGTGCTCTGTTTATAATTAAGATTTACTTTTTCAGTTCTATATTTCTTATTCCTTATTTCTCTGTTTCTGGGGTATCTTTGCATAATGAATACGGAACTACCAAATATTAGACACCTGAGTATCAATGATTTAGAGGATTATTTTAATGGATTGGGGGAGAAAAAGTTCCGGGTGAAACAGGTGCATGAGTGGTTATGGCAAAAACATGCCCATAGTTTTGATGATATGACTAACCTGAGCAAAGAACTCAGGGCTAAGCTTGCTCAGAATTTTAGTTTACCTGCATTAAAAGTTGATGCGGTTCAATATAGCGAAGACGGAACAATCAAATGTCGCTTTCGCACCCACGATAACCACCTTGTTGAAGGAGTGCTGATTCCGACCGACGAAAGAAAAACTGCTTGTGTTTCCTCACAAATAGGATGCAGTCTTAGTTGCAAGTTTTGTGCAACAGGATACATGGACCGTAAACGCAACCTGACTTACGACGAAATATATGATCAGGTTGTACTGATTAATAAAGAGAGCGAAGAGAAATTTCAGAAAAAATTATCCAATATTGTATTTATGGGCATGGGTGAACCCCTGCTTAATTATGGTAATGTGATGAAAGCTATTGAACGCATTTCAGCGGAAGATGGTTTGTTTATGAGTCCAAGAAGAATTACCGTTTCCACTGCTGGTGTTGCCAAAGCAATCCGCAAACTGGGCGACGATCAGGTTCGATTTAAACTTGCACTCTCTTTGCATGCAGCTAATGATGCAAAAAGAAATGAGATTATGCCGATCAATGAAACAAACAATATCAAAGTGCTTATTGAAGCTTTGAATTATTTCTACAAACAGACCGGCAATGAAATCACTTTTGAATACATCCTGTTCAAGAATTTCAATGATTCACAAAAGGATGCGGAGGAACTGATAAAAATTTATCGTCAGGTACCTGCAGACTTAGTAAATATTATAGAATACAATCCGATAGATGCTTTCCGTTTCACCAAACCAGATGAAGAGGGCATACAAAATTTCATGCAGTTTCTCGAATCTAACCGTGTCAATGCACGTTTAAGAAGAAGTCGCGGTAAAGATATTGATGCTGCCTGCGGACAATTGGCAAATAAAGGATAAGTATATGCTTCAAGCCTCAAGCTACAGGCTACAAGCTGTGAGGAAGATTTAAGTTATGATCAATTTTCTTGAAGCTTGCAGCCTGCAGCTTAAAGCTTCATTCCTGTTGTAAAACAGCAAAAACAAAAACATGAAAAAAAGAACCGACAATTTCGACAAGTTTGCCAACAAGAAAAAAGGCAGCGCAGTTAAAGAAGCTTTCCGCCAGGAAAAAAAGAAAATAAAAGCAGAAGCAAGGGCCGCAGGTGAAGAAATGCGGAAAAAGAAGATAGAGAAAATGAGGGGTGAGCAAGGGAAAGCTACAAGCTTCAAGCCTCAGGCTCCAGGCAAAAAAAAGGATGAAAAAAAGGCTGTAAACCATATAGAGGGTAAGAAGTATAGAGGAGAAAAGCAGAAAAATACAACAGCAGAAACTCAACCCACCAACATTTCTTTACCAGGAAAAGAACCTGGTGAACAAATGCCTTTAAATAAGTTTATTGCACACGCAGGTGTTTGTGGAAGAAGGGAAGCCGCTGATCTGGTTAAAGATGGTAAAGTAACGGTGAATGGGGATAAGGTTTTTGAACCAGGATACAAGGTTTCTTCAAAAGACAAAGTAATTGTAAAAGGCAAACAGGTATTTCTACAAAAAAATGCAGTGTATATCCTATTAAATAAACCAAAGGATTACATCACTACAGCAAATGACCCACAGGGGCGCAAAACTGTATTGGATCTGATTAAAAATGCTACCCCGGAAAGGGTGTACCCGGTAGGTCGATTAGATAGAAACACTACCGGTGTACTAATTCTTACCAACGATGGTGAACTCGCCCAAAAGCTTACGCACCCTTCCTTTGAAGTTAAAAAGATATACGAGGTTACATTAGATAAGCCGGTAATTAAAAAAGACCTGGAAACTATTTTAAGTGGTGTTACTTTAGAAGATGGTTTTGTTCAAGCAGACTCTGTTGGATATGCAGACGATAAACAAAAAAATATTGTAGGTATTGAAATTCACAGCGGTCGAAACAGAATTGTAAGGAGAATTTTTGAACACCTTGGTTATGATGTAAAAGGGTTAGACAGGGTGATGTTCGCCAACCTCACCAAAAAGAATGTAGACCGAGGCAAATGGCGTTTCCTGAATGAAAAAGAAGTGAGGTTGCTGAAGTTTATGAATAATTCCTTCCTGAGAAAAAATAAATAAAATTAGCAGTTGTTAGGCATTAGGTGTTAGGCGTTAGCTCTTAGTTAGTATACAAACCAGCCCTTCCCCTAATACCTAATACCTAACGCCTAACACCTAACCCCCAATCCCAAACATGCGTCCCGATATTATATTTGAAAACGATTTTTTTGTTGCGGTTAACAAGCCTTCAGGCCTGTTAAGTATTCCTGATCGATTAGGACAGGAGCTTTCGTTAAAAGATATCCTTAAATCGAGGTACGAAAATATTTATACTGTTCACCGCTTAGATAAAGATACCAGCGGTATTATTGTTTTTGCCAAAGATGAAGATACACACAAGGAACTCTCTCAATTATTTGAAGGCAGAGAAGTTGAGAAGTTTTACCTCGGACTTGTACACGGTAAACTAATGAACGAAAACGGCAGTATTGATGCTGCCATTATGGAACATCCCGGCAAAAACGGTAAGATGATTACACACGTTAAAGGAAAGTCTTCTCTAACCGACTATACCGTTTTAGAAAGCTTTCGGCTATATAGCTGGTTGCAGTTTCAAATTCATACCGGCCGCACACACCAGATACGTGTACACATGCAGCATTTAGGTCATTCGATTGTTTGTGATGAATTGTATGGCGACCCGTCTCCTGTTTTGCTTTCTGCACTTAAAAAGAAGTTCAAATTATCCAAACATGATGAGCAGGAAAGGCCATTAATGAACAGACTTGCACTTCATTCCTATAAACTTAGCTTCACTTTCCACGATAACAAATTTGAACTCGAAGCCGAACTCCCCAAAGACCTGAGGGCAATGCTGGCGCAGCTTAGAAAACTGAGATAACAGAGGAACAGAGAAACAGAGAAACAGAGAAACAGAGGAACAGAGAAATGTCCAAAGTGAGTATTAACTAACACTTTCTTATTCCTTATTTCTTATTCCTTATTTCTTATTCTTTTTTGTATACTATTCCGTTTTTCATTACAAACTTAACACTACCCATGGCGCGGATATCTTTTACCGGGTCTCCGTCAATGGCGATGATATCGGCCAGTTTATCTTTTTCGATTACACCAATTCTATTATCACCCAATAAATCAGCCGCATATAATGTTGCGGAACGGATGGTTTCTAATGCGGGCATTCCTGCTTCATTCATATACACAAATTCCAGCCAGTTTTTTCCATGTGCATAAACGCCTGCATCTGTGCCGAAAGCAATTTTTACGCCAGCTTTATATGCATTGGAAAAGGTATTTTGTATTCTTGGTCCAATAGCAAGAGCCTTGGGGGTTACCAGTGCAGGAAAGTAGCCTGGTTTTTTTGCTGAATCGCCTACCGATTTACCGGCTGTAATTGTTGGCACATAGTAGGTACCCATTTTTTTCATGAGTTCCATTACTTCCTCTGTCATATAAGTTCCATGTTCAATTGAGTTTACTCCTGCTAGTACTGCGCGTTTCATCGCTTCTGTACCATGGCAATGGGCGGCTACTTTAAATCCATAATCTTTGGCGGTTGCTACAATGGCTTTAATTTCAGCTTCAGTAAACTGTGGATTTTCTCCGCTTTTGGCTACACTCAATACGCCACCAGATGCAGTAATTTTTATTACATCGCTACCTTCTTTATAACGCTGTCTTACTGCCTTAGCAGCTTCATCGGCGCCATTTATCACTCCGGCTTCCGGGCCCGGATCACCCATTAAATCTCTACGGTAACCATTGGTTGGATCTGCATGTCCACCGGTAGTTGCAATAGATTTACCAGCAGTGTACACTCTTGGTCCTTTTACAAGTCCTTTATTAATTGCATTCCTAAGTGAAATATTTACGCCGCTACCTCCAAGATCCCTTACAGCCGTGAATCCTGTCATCAAAGTGCGTTCTGCAAATACAACAGACTGAAAGGCGTAATCTGCCGGATTAAAGGTGAAAGTTTCCATGTATTGTCCTGGATTGGTTTCACCTTCAAGGTGAACATGCATATCGATCAAACCGGGCATAACGGTTTTTGATTTGAGATCGATTATTTTATCTCCAGGATTAGCTGCTGAGTATCCTTTTATAACATCAACAATTATATTGCCTTCAATGGCGATCGTCATTTCTTTTAATACCTGCAGGTTCTTTACATCCACCATTTGACCGCAATAAATAAGGGTTCGTTGAGCTATTGACAAAGACACCATCAATATGGCGAATCCAAAACAAAGTAGTTTTTTCATGATGATTATTTAGGTATAAGAATCAGTAAGATACAGAAAACAGGTATCAATGTACCAGGTTCAGGACTTTATTTACCTTTTGCCTGATCATTTTTCACGGTTCTGGCTTTTTGAAGTAAAGATTTACCAAATCGATTCTTTACCTCATCAATGGCTTTATAGAGTTCATTCTTCTTTTCTGCATCATCAAACAAACTCGCCTGAACGGCATGATTGGTTAATTCACTCAACCGAACACCTAATAAACGAACTGGCTGCCCTTTTCGGTAAAGTTTATGAAAGAGATCAATGGCTACCGGTATCAGTTCATCATCTCTTAAAGTATAATCAATGGTGGTTTGTCGGGAAGTTGTTTCAAAATCTGGATACCTGATTTTAACTGCGATACAACCTGCAAGTTTTTCATCCTGCCTGAGTTCGTAAGCTACTTTTTCTGTCATCCTTACCAATTCACTCAACAGAAATTCAATATCCGTTTTATTCTCTTCAAAAGTATTTTCCGTTGAAATAGATTTTGCTTCATGGTAAGCATGAACGATACCATGGTGAATACCCTGTGATTTATACCAAAGATCAGTTCCCCATTTACCAAGTTTCTTTTCTAAAAATTCAATATTGGTTTCACTAACATCACGTATGGTTTGAATTCCCATTGCATGCAACACTTTCAATGTACTTTCCCCAACTCCTGAAAATTTACTAACAGGTAATGGAGCAAGGAATGTTTTTTCCATTCCCGGTTTAATAAAAAGGTATTCATTAGGTTTAGCCTCATCTGTAGCAATTTTTGCCACCATTTTGTTGGTGGCCAGTCCGAATGAAATCGGCAATTGCGTTTCTTCCATAATCTGGGCACGCAGGTCGATTGTCCATTGTAAAGGATCAAAAAATTTATCCATCCCTGTGAGGTCAATATAAAATTCATCGATGGATGCTTTTTCAAATAAAGGTGCTTTGGCCGCAATTATATCTGTTACCCATCTAGAGTACCTGCTGTACTCACCCCGTGTACCCCGAACGAGAATTGCATGTGGACATAACCGCATGGCCGTTTTCATGGGCATAGCACTTCTTACCCCGAATTTCCTGGCTTCATAGCTACAAGTGGTTACCACTCCCCGATCCCTAGAACCTCCAACAATTACTGCCTTCCCTTTAAGTTCAGGATTGTTCAGCATCTCAACACTTACAAAAAAGGAGTCCAGATCAAAATGAGCTATATATCGCTGCGGAGCTTGCATAGAGCTAAGTTATTAATTATGTCGCAATGCTCTTTGCAGATTAGGCCCATAGGCCATAGTCCATGGACCATAGAGTTTATAATATAGACTCCATTCTATTCACCATTCACCATTGACCATTGACTATGGGCCATCGACTATGGACTATGGACTATGGTCCCAGGCCCAAGGCCTACTTCCTCACCGAATCTTTTACCGTTCATCCTAAACCGGACAGATTGATTTTGCAGTTCATCACTGGCAAAAGGCCTTTAATATTTCTTTAAGAATTCGGCCATATGCCTTACCAGATAAGGGTTTGGACATTGCATTAACAATACTTAACATTACCATTAACACCACTCATAACATCACTCATCATTAGCTTGTAACTAATCACAATTCCCTTCGTCTATATATCACTCGGTTCTACTTTTGACTTGTCAATTCAACCAAAAGAAAAACGACAAACTAATTATAAACACATTAATACAAGAAAAAATGAAAAAGTTATTTATCCTCACCTTAGCCCTAATTGCTCTTGGAACCAGCGCTTTTGCTGATACCAATAAAAAAGTAAGTTACAACGGTGCCAGCCACTTTACTTCAAACTATACTGGTGCGAAAGAAGTAAGCTGGAGCGCTGATGCCAACTACGAAAAAGTTAGCTTTATGGAGAATGGCATTAAAAAAGAAGTGTTCTATACCCACCAGGGTGAACTGATTGGTTCTGCAAAAGCTTTTGCATTCGACAAATTGCCTAAAGCAGCCCTCCAAACCATTACAACCAAGTATACTTACCCTGAATTTCAACTCGAAGACATCATCGAGTTTGAAAATGCAGAAGGCGAAACCAGCTATTTCGTATCTATGGATAAATCAGATATGAAACTCGTATTAGAAATTACTACTTACGGTCAGGTTTCTGTTTTCTCTAAAGAAATCAAATAAACAAGCCCTTAGCATTGATTCGATAAAAACCGGCCTTTGGGGCTGGTTTTTTTATTTAGCAGGAGTTTTGATGAGCTGCCATTGTTGTTCGAGGGGAAACAGCTATTAGCCATTAGCTGTTAGCCACTAGCTTTTTCTGCTATAATTTTAATAAATGAGGAGGATATCTTTTAAGATGAGCTGGTTAAAGAACTATTTGATTGCTGTTAATCCACTATCTGTTCTATCCTACACTAGACTTGTAGCCTGACTCCGAATTCCCTGAACAGCTAATGGCTAATAGCTGTTTCCCCCGACAGCAATAGCTACAAAAAGCCCATCAAAAATCCCCTTTTTATGCGATTGTAACATTCTACAGTAAATGTACGTTTGATGGAAAAAAATTAGATGAGAGTATTTATAGTGGTGATTATTCTTTTTTGCACCATGTCCTCTATTGGGCAACAGACCATTGCATTCGAACAGAAGCATCCGGCAGATTTTTATTATAAAAGAATATCAAAAGAGCAGGTTCGAAATGATATACAATTCTGGGTATCGACCCAGGAAGCTTCTCACGTAAATCTTTACCATGGTATTAGTAAAATAGAGCTGGCTCAACTGGCTGAAAATTTACTGGCAGGTTACAAAGGCGATAGTCTTACCCATAACCAAACTGTTTTCCTATTCAGCAGGTTAAGTGCTTCATTACAGGAGGGACACCTTGGTTTGGTAAGCAGCAGGATAACAGATAGTCTATATACAAATAGTATACGTTTCCCTTTTATGATCCGGAAAGCAGAAAAAGATGCCTGGCGTGTTTCATACGATCTTAGTAAAGCCCAACTATTAGAGTATAATGACCGCATTGTAAAGATTAATAACATTCCGGTTGAGGAATTGAACAAAAAATACCTGGATTACTTTGGTGGACTAGACACATGGAAATATGAACAGATCGGATATTATAGCAGAAAACTACTGTTTCTGGATGGCATCAGAAGTCCTTACCAAATTGAAGCCATCAAAGAAAATGGAATGCGGAAAAGTTATACGGTGGAAGGGTTTTCACGTGCCGAGGCCGATAGCATTAATAAGGCATTGGCCGTTAAATTAAACAGTACAGGAAATAAGCCTTATGAATTTAAGTTTCTGCCGAATGGTGTTGGATACCTGAATTACAGAAGTATGCGTAATGATAAAAGCTTACCCTTTGAAAAATTTCTTGACGAAACTTTTGGCAAGCTGAAAGACAGCAATGCTACTGGCCTAATCATTGATCTGCGTGAGAATGGGGGCGGCGATTCGCAATTGGGGGAATTACTGATCCGCTATTTTAATAAGAAACCCTACATTTTTGCCGGTGGTATGAAATGGAAAATAAGCGCACCTTATAAAACATTTTTGAAAGCGCAGGCTAATTATAACGATGCCGATTCTCGGTTTTATATGAGCCAGAAAGATGGTGATACCTATGAATACATCAATGAACAACTAACAATACCAACTCCGAAGGAACCTTTCTTTAATGGTAAAGTTGCCGTTTTAATAGGTACAGGTACTTTCTCAAGTGCCAATATGCTTGCCGATGGTATTGTAAGTTATAAGCTGGCGAAAACCTTTGGTGAACCTACCGGTGAATCACCTAATGATTTTGGAGAGATGTACAATTTCATGTTACCCAACAGCCATATCATTGCAAGAGGCGCTACAAAATTATTTACCAGAGCAAATAAAGACGAGAAAGATTTTGGGCCAGTGATACCTGAAAATATTGTTTATACTAGCGCTGCAGATTTGAAACAGAAAAAAGACAAAGTATTAGAAACTGCCGTAAATTGGATATTAAATCGTTAAACTATTTTGAGCGTCGATCCCAAAGACTTATCTGCCTTACGAGATTTTTGCAATAAGATTCATCTTTTGTCGGATGATGAATGGAATGATTTTGCAGATTGCTGGCAACCATTTGCTGCCCCACGAAAATCGGTTTTAACCAAACAGGGAGAGACAGAAAGATATCTATATTTTGTTTTAGACGGCGTACAGCGTGCATTTTATGCAGGTGATGATGATAGGGAAGCTACCATAGTTTTCACCTACCCGTTTTCTTTTTCGGGTATTGCTGATTCATTTCTAACACAAACCCCTTCAAAGTTTTTCTTTGAAACATTAACAAAGAGCAGCTTTTTAAGAACAAGCTATCTCCAGGTAAATGAGCTAATGAATCGTTACCATAATTTCGAAACCCTTATTCGAAAAGCCACCAGTTTTTCCTTAATGGGTGTACTGGAAAGACAAATAGAATTGCAATGCTTTTCTGCAGAAGAAAAATTTAAAGTACTCTTAAAGAGAAGTCCACATGTACTTCGGCTGATACCCCATAAATACCTGGCATCCTACCTAGGCATTGATGCAACCACATTTAGTAAATTGCTGGGTAGGGTAAGGGTGTGAGACTTGAATTTTGAATTTTGAATTTTGAATTTTGAAAATATTAATTCCTATTATAGACTAAAAAATTATTCACCATTCACCTTCTTACAAAATCTTGGTCTGCGCCAAGATTTTCTGAATAAAACTAATTCAGCTTTGTAGTAATAAAAACAATGCAAAATGCCTATTTATTCATCTACAACGCTTTTATCTTCATTACAGGAGCAGACAGAATCATTTTTAGACAAAGCCATTAGTGAGTGGCAAATGTTGAAAAATAGTGAGTTTGGTTATAAAACGGCTCCTGAAAAATGGAGTGCGACCCAATGTCTTGAGCACTTGAACAGTTATGGTCGTTTTTATCTGCCGGAAATGGAAAGAGCCATTAAAAAAGCAAAAGAAAAGGGATACGGATCAACAACCCAGTTTAAATCGGGTTGGCTAGGTAATTATTTCACCAAACTAATGATGCCAGGGAATGATGGCATGGTAAATAAAAAAATGTCATCCCCTAAAAACCATTACCCGGCTACCAATTCAGAAAGCCATAAGGTAATAGCTGAATTCATTGAACAGCAGGAAAAATTATTGCAGTTATTGGAACTTGCAAAAGAAGTTGATCTTAGCAAAGCTACTTGTGCGATATCTATCTCAAAACTGGTAAAACTAAAGCTAGGCGACACTTTCAATTTCTATATAGCGCATCAACACAGACATATTCTCCAGGCAGAGCGAGCGCTAAAGGGAATGTCTGATCGCTGATGGCTGATGTCGGATGTAGGATTTTTGATTTTTGAATTTTGAATTTTGATTACGTTAATTGCTATTACCAACCTAATAAATCAAAGATCAGAGATCAGAGATCAAACATCTACTATCTTCTATCTATATATATCCAGCAAACCATCCGGTAATACCACATGAATTGTTTTCGTTTCGTGGTTGATGCTGTCGAGGGTTTCTTCGTGAAGGGGTATAAGTGCTTCATTTCCTTCCAGTAAAACTTTTAGCAGTACCTGGTGTGGTTGTTCTATCACTTCTTCTACCGGACCGAGGTTCTCCTCTTCGTCGGTGATAATGGTATATCCGATTAAGGAAATTGGGGACGACTTACCTGCCAGCTTTCTGAAATCAGCGTCTTTTAACCAAACATTTCGGGTGCTGATTCTGGCAGCGGATTCTTTGGTGTTAATGCCTTCGAGTTTTACATACATTTCATCCTGGTCTTTGGCTTTTGAGCTTTCGATAAAATAGGGCAGATAAGAACCTTTTTGCTCTTCTACAAATAACACTTTTACATCTTTCAAAGCTGTTTTCTTGCCCAAAGCATGTTGCACAATCACTTCTCCCTTCAAACCAAAGCTTGCAACTATACGGCCTATGTGAATGTATGATTCCATGGTGCAAAAATAAGATAGGAATTTAGGAATGTCAGATGTCAGATCGCAGATTTATACTTAGCAGTAAAAATCTGCGATCTGACATCTGATATCTGACATTAAAAAGAAAGCCCCGACAGTTCTATCGGGGCTTTCAGGAGTATGTTGAACTTATCGTGATTAAGCTTCTGTAGTTCCTTCAGCAGGAGCGGCAGTTTCTTCAGCTTTAGCTTCCACCTTTTTTACAACTGGTGTATAAGCTCTTTTTGCACGCTGATTTTTTCTGTGCTCTTCATTACGACGGGTAATATTTGCTTCATGCTCATTGTGCCATGCCTGGAATTTAGTCATAGCGGTTGCATCATCAAACAGACCCAATTTCACACCTCTTAACAGGTGCTTCAGGTACAACACTCCCTTGAAAGAGAGGATTCGGCGGACTGTATCGGTAGGTTGTGCACCTTTGTTCAACCATTCCAGGGCTTTTTGACGGTCTAACTGGATAGTTGCGGGAACAGTCAGCGGATTGTAAGTTCCAATCTTTTGGATAAACTTACCATCCCTTGGAGCACGGCCATCGGCCACTACGATGAAGTAAAATGGGCGCTTTTTGCTACCGTGTCTCTGTAATCTCATTTTTACTGCCATGTTAAATAGAAATTTATAGGCGTTAAGAAATAGGGTGAATCAGGCGGCAAAAATAAGTGTTTACACCTATATTTCCAAAGCTAATCCATACTGAAAAGTTAATATACTGTTACCTAATCAGTACCGTAGTTCCCCTGAATACCTTTTGTTGCATATTCGGACCTATATAGGTAAATGTCCATACGTAAGTACCCTGAGGCTGATCTATCCCTTTAAAACGGCCATTCCACCCCTTTCCACTTTCTTTTGTTTCAAAAACTACCTGTCCGGATCTGTTGAACACCCTGAAAATGAAGTTGTTAATAACAGAACCTGCTGTTGGTCTCAGTTCATCATTTTTACCATCTCCATTGGGGGTAAAACCAGTAGGCACATAAACGGTATCGCACACTACACCCGGCAATTGTTGCGTGGTAATGGTAATGCTAAGGGAATCAACCGGACAATTATTCCCATTTAAAATTTGGGTGATATAGGTACCCGGAGCTATTCCGGAAGCTTCCCGACCTGCTTGGTATACCTGATTATTGATTCTATAGAAATAAGGAGCTTCTGAACCATTGGCTATAAGAGTTAGTTTACCACCTGCCTGCCAGCAGTCGGCAGGTATTGCATTCCATTGTACGTTCACAGGTTGGGCTACGAATGGAGGTACTGTTGCGCTACCAGTAAAAACACACCCCTTGGCATCTTTTATAGTGATGGGATAAACACCTGATGCCAGATTGGGATAATAAGTATTATTCGTATAGGGTGATTGATTTAAACTATAGGTATAAGGACCCACAGTTCCGTTAAGATTTATCTGTAAAGAACCATTCGATTTGGTCCCGCAATCAGGTGCATTGGCCGAATACGAAACAACAGGCGGTGTTGTAGACAAACTGGGTATTGTTATGGTAGTATCATAAATGCAACTGGCCGTTAAAACTTGTAATTGATGTGTACCTGCCGGCAGGTTGGTAAATTGGTAATTCGTTTGAACCGAACCTCCGTTAATTCGGGCTCCCTGAATGGTTGCACCTGCACTAAAATTAACCTTAATTGATCCGTCTGAATTTGTACAGTTCGCACTGGTGATATCCAGTGAACTAATTGGAATAGGTGGTTGAAAACTTCCGATGGTAAAACTGGTATCCAGTTCACAACCATTTGTTTCAATAACTTTTAATGATTTGATTCCAGCAGATAGATTATTAAACACATTTCCTGCTACATAAGAAGCATTCTCAAGAGAGTAACGAAATCCGGTATGATTACTTATTCCATTAATAACTACACCACCTTTTAGAGTGCCACAAGTATCGGGTGTTGTAATCATATTAACTCTCAGGCGATCAATAAATGGAACAGTAGCAAATGTGTCTTTGGTACAACCATCCGAACTGGTTATTTTGATAGGATAGGTTCCGGCAGAAAGATTGGCGAACAATCCAGAAGGCACTGCCGTATTATTATTGATAGAAAAAAGAAGATTGGCAGATGCAGTAGCACTGGTAGCTGCTACACCAACTTCACCTAAACCTGAACCATCGCATTGAGGTTTTACACTTATGTTATTTATATTGATTCCTTTTACTTCACCTGTTTCGGTATAGGAAGCGGCATCGTACACCTGAAAATTAACGGAGCAAAATATTCCTTTAATTATTTTATTCGCAAGGTCTAGTTCCACAATATCACTCCCCGTTCCAACAAGGCTATTGGAAATTCCATAAAATCTATTTTCATTACAACCGGTTGATATACTCATAATCCCGTAAAAGTCGTACCCTGGTGTTTCCATGAATACTTTACTATCGCGTGGTGAACTAATATTTACTTCAACCAAACTAAAATTGCTCACTGTTGCATTAGGAGAAGCTGCCATTAATAATTTATCACCAAAAAAGACAAGATCGCCGGCTGCTGAGAAAGGCATAGCTCCTAAAATTTCCGGTTGTGTCCAACCATTTGGAAGACGGTATAAAGTTTGACCGTTAACCCAATACAAAGTGCCATTTTTGTCTGCTGTCATTGCATTTCCTGATGCAAAAACGGAAAGAGGGCGACAAAGAGCTGGGTTCAAAAGATCGGTTTCGTATAACTCGTTTGTTGGTGTATTGTAGTATACTTTGTTTTTGTACTGGGCAACCGAGTACCCGGGAACATTCAGGTTACAGAAATTGGTTTTTGCTTTTGCTGTACAAACACCATTTACAATATCAAAATCATAAAACTTACCATCTGACGCAACAAGAATAGCGGTCTGTCCAATCACCTGATGGCAGAATAAACTAAAACCTATTGAGAATATACAAACCAGTACCCGCATAAATGCTTATGAACTGGTATGACACCAGTAAAATCAAAATAGTTGTACCATACAAACAATTTATCTCCGCATCCCAGGAAGTCTGCCGCCCATCGGCATATTGTTCATCATCTTCATCATCTGTTTCATCTGCTCGAACTGTTTCATGAATGCGTTTAACTCGGCTATATCTTTTCCACTTCCTTTGGCTATTCTTTGCTTGCGACTTGGCGTGAGGCTATCAGGATTGGCCCTTTCATGTGGGGTCATAGAACTGATCATGGCTTCTATGCCTTTGAAAGCATCATCATTGATGTCTACATCCTTAATGGCTTTACCTACACCAGGTATCATACCCATCAGGTCTTTCAGGTTTCCCATTTTCTTTATCTGTTGTAACTGATCAAGAAAGTCCTGGAAATCGAATTGATTTTTCCTGATTTTCTTCTCCAGTTTCTTTGCCTGCACTTCATCATACTGGGCCTGTGCTTTTTCTACGAGTGTAGTAATATCACCCATTCCCAGGATACGCTGTGCCATCCTTTCAGGATAAAAGATATCCAGCGTGTCGAGTTTCTCTCCACTACTTACAAACTTGATTGGTTTGTTAACGGTGTATTTAATTGAAAGTGCAGCACCACCGCGTGTATCGCCATCTAATTTAGTCAGTACAACACCAGAAAAATCGAGTCGGTCGTTGAATGCTTTTGCGGTATTCACAGCATCCTGTCCGGTCATGGAATCCACCACAAACAAAATCTCTGTAGGATTAACCGCTGCTTTAATATCAGCAACTTCTTTCATCATCGCCTCATCTACTGCAAGACGACCGGCAGTATCGATGATGACTACATTTTTATTCTTTGCTTTCGCCTCTTTGATCGCATTTAATGCGATGGCAACGGCGTCTTTATTTTCACGCTCGCTATAAATGTCAACTCCAACCTGCTCTGCAAGAACCGTTAACTGATCAATGGCGGCAGGTCTGTAAATATCTGCAGCAACTAATAAAGGAGATTTTCCTTTTTTTGTTTTGAGGTAGTTCGCAAGTTTTCCGGTAAAAGTGGTTTTACCACTACCTTGTAAGCCTGCAATAAGAATTACAGCGGGGTTTCCGGTAATATTAAAAGGGGCTTCAGAACCACCCATTAGTTCTGTTAGTTCATCCTGTACAATTTTTACCATCAACTGGCCAGGACTAATCGCATTGATTACTTTTTCACCAACGGCTTTGTCTTTTACCTTATCGGTAAACTCTTTGGCTATTTTAAAATTCACATCCGCATCAATCAATGCACGGCGAATATCTTTTACCGTATTGGCAATATTCAGGTCGTTAATGCGCGACTCACCTTTGAGGTTCTTAAAGGCTGATTCTAATCTTTCAGAGAGATTCTGGAACATAATTCACTATTTCGGGCTTTCACCAATAAAAAAGTGAACCAATATCAGGTTCACTTAAGCTGCGCAAATATAGTACGGATTTTTTACCCGAGATACACTTTCAAATGTTTGCACCTGCTGGTACTGCGTAGTTTGGTGATGGCTTTGTCTTTTATCTGCCGCACCCTTTCACGGGTAAGGTTAAATCTTTCACCAATATCTTCCAGACTGAGCGGGTTATCTACCCCGATCCCGAAAAAATAACAGAGTACGTCTTTCTGCCGCTCCGTTAAAGTTTTAAGGCTTCGCTCTATCTCTAACCGAAGTGATTCGTAGTGTACGAGGTTTTCGTCGGTTCGTTCGGCATTGGGGTTTTCCATAACATCCATTAAAGTGCCGTCTTCCCCATCTGATAAGGGAGTATCCATGCTAACATGACGAAAACCTACACTCATGGTAGCCGTAACTTCTTCAATACTTAGTTCTAAGAGATCTGCCAATTCCTGGGCTGTTGGCTCCCGCTCATATTCCTGTTCAAGCAGTTGATAGGCTTTACTGATACGGTTCGTTAAACCAACTTTATTCAATGGTAATCGCACTATCCGGCTCTGTTCGGCCAGCGCTTGTAGAATACTTTGTCTGATCCACCAAACGGCATAAGAGATAAATTTAAACCCCCTTGTTTCATCAAAACGCAAGGCTGCTTTTATTAATCCCAGGTTTCCTTCATTGATAAGATCTGGTAGGGTTAATCCCTGGTTCTGGTATTGTTTGGCAACAGAAACCACAAAACGCAGGTTCGACTTAACCAGTCTGTCCAGGGCCCGTTGGTCGCCCTGACGGATGCGCATGGCTAATTGCACTTCTTCTTCTGGATTGATAAGGTCTACTTTTCCGATTTCCTGCAGGTATTTCTCCAGGCTCTGTGATTCACGATTCGTAATCGACTTCGTGATTTTGAGTTGACGCATACTCATGTAGAAGCAGTTTTGGTTGTATGTTAGGGTTGTTAGATAAAACCGGGTATTAGATTTATTCTCTCCTGCGCGCGCGTCTTCCTGTCTTTACAGCAATTTAAGCATTTTTCCCATTCCATCAAAAAAAACATTCCATACAAATCACTGATATTCAGTATGTTATAATAATCGGATTCAGATATCCACAAATCTTTGGCATAAAACGGTTCAGTTCATTAAAAAAACATTTGGAGGGTTTGGATTATTTAATATTATTGCAGCCTTCGATTGACGGTAGTTAAAGAGATTGTAATGAGCAAAAAGCAGTTATTTACCTTAGAGTTTCCCGTAAGATGTTCTCCAACCATCCTTTTCGAATTTTTGGCAACACCTGCCGGTTTGCAGGAATGGTTTGCTGATAAAGTAGATGAGTGGGAAGGCGTTTACAGTTTTTCCTGGAGTGGCGGTACACCCGATAAAGCTTCTATTCTTGATCAGGAACAGGATAAGTTTATACGTTTTCACTGGCTTCACACGGAAAAGAATGAATACTTTGAATTTCGGATAGAAAAAACCGAAATTTCTAATCAAACTATTCTGGTGATTAAAGATTTCGCGGAAAAAAATGAAATCAAAGACCAAAGTCAGTTATGGGAATATCAGGTGAAAGAATTATTTCATCGCCTGGGAGCCTGATGATTCAGGATGGCTATTAACGCCGAAAAATTATCTTCCATCAACCTTACTATTTGATCCCACTCTTCCAGTGGGATTTTTTTTGCCAGTTTAAGATAACTCCGCTCCTCCTGCCAATAATGTTGCGTTATAGCTGTTATCGGCAGATAGTGTTCACTATGTAAATCGTGCTGCCAGGGATCATCTCCTGCTGAAACATACCAATCTGGTTCATCTATCCGGTCATTTACAAATCCAACCAAATCCTGTTGGTATTCTGATAAAAACCTGCCACTCAATTGCAAAGTGATACTCCAGTATTGTCCCCACCAGAAAAAACAACGGATAGCGCAGGTATCCATTTTACTGAACAAACGGGGGTAGTCTAACATAACCCATGGAAGTTGCTGATACTGCTCCCCCTTTGAAATCTTTGGATTTATTATAAACAATTCAGCATCTGAAAATCCAGCTTTTGCTACCTGCTCCCGAAACCTGTTACAAAGCTGCCCAAAAAAGCTTTCCATCTGCTCCAATACCGCATTCTTTGTTAAAATGAAGCGGGCATTCATCATCAATTCCCTTTCCTCTTCCGAAAGTGTTAATTTTGCAGGCAACATTTGGTAAAGATAATAAGATGGCAGATTTCAGATTTCAGATTTCAGATTTCAGATGGCAGATGTCAGATGGCGGATGTCTGATGTCTGATGTCTGATGTCGGATGTCGGATGTCAGATGTCAGATCTCAGATGTCAGATTTGAGTTGTGAATGGTGAATAGTGAATAGTGAGTAGAATTCTATACTGATAGCTTACTACTCACTACTGATCTCTCACTACTCACCATTCACAATTGACCATTCACGAACTGGATCACCATTAAAACCACCCATGCTTAAGAAACTAGATATACTCATCATACGTTCCTTTGTTGGTCCTTTTCTGGCGGCATTCGCGATTTCATTATTTGTATTAACCATGCAATTCTTTTGGTTATACATTGATGACCTGGTGGGTAAAGGACTTGATTTTTTCACCGTTATGAAACTGGTTGGATTGGTTATGCTTTTCTGGGTACCGATGGCTTTACCACTGGCACTTTTATTTTCTTCTATCATGACTTTCGGCAACCTTGGTGAGAGCTTCGAATTGGTGGCCATCAAAGCATCAGGTATTCCTTTGTTACGTTTTATGCGTCCGTTATTTGTGATAACGGTTTTTTTAAGTGGACTTGCCTTTCTGTTTTCAAACAATATCATTCCGGTTACACAGTTAAAACTGGCTGCATTAAAATATGATATCATCGTCTCTAAGCCAGCCATCGACATCAAAGAAGGTGTGTTTTATGATAAGCTGGATGGATATGTAATTAAACTGGGTAAGAAAGAAAAAAACGACAGCATAATTCATGATATCGTTTTATTCGAAAAAAGTTATGGTTTACAGGATCATATGTTGATGGCCAAATCGGGTATCATGCGCATTACACCAGACAAAAAATTCCTGGAATTTATTTTAAAAGATGGTTGGCGATTTGAAGAAAGAGGACCACGTGGAACCACTAATACAGAATTTATCAGGCTTGGATTTAAAGAATATAAAAAAGTATTCGACCTGAAAAGTTTCCAAATGAACAAATCCGGAGACAGCGCTTTTTATGATCCTAAAATGTTAAGTCTGCGACAGTTGAATTCAGCAATTGATTCATTAGAACATATTGACACATTCTATACCAGAAAAGCACGTACCGAAATCACCCCATACATTCGATTCGCGCGATACGCAAATGATACAGGATGGATAAAAAAAGGAAAAGACACCACCATAACTGCCAAAACATTTGATGCACTTATCCCAGATTCTATCAGAGAAAGTGTAATTGAAAGTACCCTTGGACAAATAACCAGTATAAAAGGGAATGCAGGCTTTATGGCTTCTGATTATGAAGAGAAATATAAATCGCTGATATCACATGAAATCGAATGGCACCGAAAATTCACCCTTTCTGTGGCCTGCTTGGTTTTATTCCTGATAGGAGCACCATTGGGGTCCATCATAAGAAAAGGAGGCTTGGGTACTCCATTGGTATTTGCTATCATCTTTTTCGTGCTGTTTCACCTATTCAACACTTTCGGAGAAAAATTTGTGCGATCAGGGCAAGCAAGTCCAATTGAAGGCATGTGGCTCTCAACACTGGTACTCATTCCTATTGGTATATTCCTGATTATTAAAGCCATGAGCGATTCACAATTATTTAACCAGGAGTTTTATTACAGAACTTTTACACGATTACGTAAGATTTGGAATACTTTTAGGGTGAAGAAGAGAGTCCATAGACCATAGACCATAGACCATGGACCATGGACCATGGACTATGGTCTGTCCTCCAACGTATTCACTTAACTACTAAAAGCAATTGTATGAATCACCAATCATCACGACGTCATTTTATCAAGACTTCAGGAAAAGCCGGACTGGCAATTGGTTTGGCTTCAGCAATTCCGGGTGTATTACAGGCTAATACATTAGCTGCAAATGAATTTCAACAACAGGCTCTGCCTTATGCATATAATGCACTGGAACCATGGATTGATGCATTAACCATGGAAATCCATTATAGCAAACATGCCGCAGGTTATGCCAAAAGTTTGGGAGAAGCTTGTTCCGCTGAAGGCGTAAATACCTCTTCTAAAACTTTAGAATCTGTACTGAGAAATATTTCCAAATATTCCACTAAAATGAGGAATAATGCAGGTGGACATTTCAACCACGAAATGTTTTGGCAAACCATGAAGCCAGGTGGATCTGCAACTCCATCAGGACAACTGGGTAATGCCATCATTCAATCTTTCGGATCCTTTGAAACTTTTAAAACCCAGTTTGCTGATGCTGCAAAATCACGTTTTGGAAGTGGCTGGGCCTGGTTAATAGTAAACAGCGACAATGCACTTGCCATTGTTTCAACCCCTAACCAGGATAATCCACTGATGGATATAAATGATACCTGGGGCAAACCATTACTCGGACTCGATGTTTGGGAACATGCATACTACCTAAAGTATCAGAACAAAAGACCCGATTATATCAACAGTTGGTGGAATGTAGTAAACTGGGATGTAGTAGCTGCGAGGATGAACAAATAGGATTAAAGTCAACTAATATTTAAATAAGCATAAGCATGAAAGTTACAACAACATGGGTAGAAACACTGGCATTTGATGTTACCGCAGATACCGGACAAACCGTTCGCATAGATACAACCGTTGAAAATGGTGGTTCGGCCACAGGTATGAATCCCAAAAAAATGTTGTTAGGTTCATTATCTGGTTGCAGTGGAATTGATGTAGTAGATATTCTGCATAAAATGAAAGTTCCTTTCACCAAACTGGAAATAGAAGCATCCGCAGAACAAACAGATGATCATCCGAAAGTTTTCAAATTTATCAATATGGTTTACCGCTGCGATGTTTCGGCAGACAACCTCGACAAGTTAAACCGTGCCGTAAGTTTATCACACGAAAAATATTGTGGCGTATCCGCAATGCTGGGCAAACACTGTCCAATTAATTATACCACGGAATTAATCTGATTTTCTTCCGATAAAATAAAAATAGGCTGTCATAATTGGCAGCCTATTTTTATTAGGATAATATTGAATCATTAATGTTTACCACAGGAACATGTTTCTGTTTCAGTAGTAGCTTCTGTATTCCAGGGGAAACTAAAGATTGCTGCATTCTTAGATTGTTCCCAATAGAATTTAGTTCTTGGTTTGTTTACATTTCCGATTTCATTCATTGAATCCGCATCATATAATCTACCATTTATCATGGTGTATTTTACAGACTCGGTATTCCGGATATTCTCCAATGGATTTTTATCCAATATAATCATATCGGCTAATTTTCCTGCTTCAAGAGAACCGATCCACTGATTGAGACCAAGACTTTGTGCCGGATTAATAGTAGCTGTCTTTAATGCCTGTAAATTACTCATACCGCCTTGCTGCATCATCCATATTTCCCAATGCACACCCATACCCTGTATTTGACCATGCGCACCCATATTAACAGCAACACCATTATCATTCAATTTTTTCGCGCTCTCTGCAGTTAAGATATGCCCGTTTTTATATTCTTCTTCCGGCAGCATAGTCCTGTGTCGGCTACGGGTATCAATTACTGTGCGAGGAGTAAAACGCAATAACCTTTCTTTCTCCCAAACATTCGTGTGCTGGTACCAGTAGTATTCACCGCTTACACCTGCATAGTTTACAATCAATGTTGGTGTATAAGCTGTTTTAGATGCTTTCCAAAGATTAACAACATCACTATACAATGGCGCAACCGGAATATTGTGTTCAATAGTGGTGTGTCCGTCCATTACCATGGTCATATTATGAAAGAAAAAAGAACCTCCTTCCGGAACCACTTCCATTCCCAATTCCCTTGCAGCCTGTATTACCATTTGCCGCTGTTCACGACGTGGCTGGTTATAACTTTTTACAGAAAATGCGCCAAATGCTTTTGTTCTGCGTAAAGCACTTCGTGCATCATCAATAGTATTAATCACTGCTTTCATATCGCCATCTGCACCATATAAAATCGTACCGGTTGAAAAAACACGAGGACCAGTCATAACACCCGCTTTCACCATCTCACTCTGTGCAAATACCATTTCGCTATTAGCTGATGGATCATGCATGGTAGTTACACCATAAGCCAGGTTGGTAAAATATGGCCAGTGTTTTTGGGGAGACATTCCTGACCTGAAATGACTTCCATGTGCATGGGCATCAATGAAACCAGGCATGATGGTTTTCCCTTTACAATCAATCACTTTGGCCCCTGCAGGAATTTTTACAGAAGCTGATTTCCCTATTTGCTTGATGAGGTTATTTTCAACCACAATGGTTCCTCCGGTAATTACTTCTTCCCCTTTCATGGTAATAATAGTTGCATTGGTAAATGCAATGATACCTGCAGGCTTATCAGTAGGTACTGTAACCTGTATTTCTATCCCTTTTTCGGGTACTTTAAAATCTGCTTCTGACTTATTCGATATAAAACCAAATCTGTCTTGTAAAGGGATGGTAAAGTATTGGTTACCCAAAGTATAGTAAAGGGTTTTGCTATCGGCCGACCAGTGCAGGTTGATTCCTGCATCTTTTGATACGATCCGAACGGGAAAGTCTTTTGTATTTGCACCTATATCAACTGTTTTACCAGTTATGGGAAATGCAGCCACATATACTTCATGCAGATCAATAAATGAAATCCATTGATCATCGGGCGAAACGGTGAACTGACTTCCATAAGTGCTTTTCAGGTGAATACGATCATCGTTACCAGATAAATCGCAACTACCAAACTGACGATTCATTCCTCCGCCAAGTGTATAATATATACGTTTGCCAGTACTATTAAATCTTGGCTGATCACCACGTTGTGTTACTAATTGTTCATTGGTACCATCAGCATTCATAATAAATATTCCAGTAACTGAGGAGTAAGCAGGCCCCATGGCATCACTGCCATTTTCTTTACGGAATAAGATTGTTTTTCCATCCGGGGAAAATGAAGGCTGCCGGTAGATTGCCTTCAGAGAAGTAATTTTCTTAGGTGCGCCACCGTTAAGTGCTACTGAATAAATGGCACCGCTGTTTTCGTCGTTCCAGGTGGTGTAAACAATGGTTTTACCATCTGGCGAAAAAGAGGGTTCATATTCAAAATCTGTTCCACTGGTTATACGAACAGCTTTCCCATCGGGCAGGTTTTTTTTCCATAGGTAACCAACTGCATTAAATACCAGCCATTTCCCATCCGGTGAGGTTACTGCCTGACGAATAACATTAGCGTTAAATGTTTCAGGATTTATATTCTGCTGAAAGCGTACGGCTTCCACAATCTTTTGTTTCACATTTGCTGTGAAAGGGATTTCAACACTTTTATTTGTTCCGTTCACATCAATACGTATCATTTTCCCCCTGCTCCATATAACAATTTCCTGATCACCAGGCATCCAGTTAAAACCAGTATATAAACCAAATATCGACCATGCTTCCTGCTGATCCTTAGACAGATCATCATATATCGGCCACTCTTCTCCTGTTTCAATATTACGCAGGTACAATACAGTTTTTGTGCGCACTCTTTTTACAAATGCCAGTAATTTTCCATCACGTGATAACTGGGGACGAACTGCTCCGCCCGGACCTCCGGTAATCTGATCTATCTTACCCGTTTCCCGGTCTAACCTGCGAATAACAAAAATCTGGTTATTCGGATCCTTATTATATTGAAACTGACCACCGGGATACATGTCTTCACTGAAATAAACATATCGCCCATCATTCGAAACAACAGGTTCATTCACATCCTGCTGGTCATTTTTACGGGTTGTTAATTGAAGTCCGGAACCTCCGCTGATATGGTACATCCACATTTCACCGGCACCGAGTGATCTGGTTGAAGTGAAATGTTTTCTTGCAACAAAATATTCACCTCCCGGTACCCAGCTAGCATTATTAAGCAGACGGAAACTCTCTTTGGTAATTTGAACGGGGTTACTTCCATCGCGTTGCATTACCCAAATATTATCGCCACCACCCGCATCAGAAGTAAATAAGATTTTAGTACCATCCGGACTAAACCTTGGCTGCACCTCAAAGGCATGACCGCCACGCAGTAGTTTTGCAGTACCACCTGAAACAGGCATGATATAAATATCACCTAAAAGATCAAACACAATTTCTTTCCCATCGGGTGAAACATCGAGGTTCATCCAGGTGCCTTCATTAACTGTAAACTCAATTTCTTTGGTTGGTCCGGGAGGATTATTCACATCCCATTTGGCAGTTGTTTTGTCTTGCGCCTGCGCTACCACTACCAACAATAGCAAAGCAGCAAACAATTTCTTTCTGAGCATGATAAATGGTTTAATGGGGAAAGATACTGAAAGATTATAGTTGCCGGAGTTTGAAAAGTGAGACCATAGACCATGGTCCATAGTCCATGGACTATGGACCATGGTCTATGACCCATAAGCTTCCAAACGTCGAATTTTAAACCACCATCTCTCAAGTCTCTGTTATCTTTATAAAAAAAAAGCATGACCCCGGCACAACAAAATTTTCGTGTGCAGTTATGGATTACCATACTGAGTGTGGTATTATTTATTACCAAGATCATTGCTTACTATCAAACACACTCACTGGCTATTCTATCTGATGCGCTTGAAAGTATTGTAAATGTGCTTGCGGGTTTTATTGGATTATACAGTTTATATGTTGCAGCAAAACCAAGAGATCTCGAACACCCTTATGGACATGGCAAGGCTGAATTTGTTTCAGCAGCTATTGAGGGAGGCCTTATTGTTGCAGCCGGTATCATGATTATCTATGAAACCGTGGCCAATATAGTTCGAAATGAACCTATTCATGAACTGGATATGGGACTTTGGCTGGTAGGTGCTACAGCAGTTATCAATTTTGTGGCGGGAAGTTTTTGCCTGCGTATGGGAAAAAAGAATAAGTCTCTTGCTTTACAGGCTAGCGGAAAACACTTACAGGTAGATACCTATTCAACACTTGGCATTATTGTCGGATTACTGATTATTCTTGTAACAAAACTGTATTGGCTTGATAAACTCATTGCTTTAGGCATGAGTCTGCTTATTATTTACAATGGCTATAAAATTATCCGATCATCGCTTGCAGGAATTATGGATGAGGCAGATACCCAATTACTGGGACGTTTTATTGAAGTATTGAATAATAACCGGAAAGAAAACTGGATCGATTTACACAATCTCAGGGTAATTAAATATGGAAGTTTATTACATATTGACTGTCACCTCACCGTACCCTGGTATCTAAACATACATGAGGCGCATAAAGAAATTGACAGATTATCTGACCTGATCAGACAGGAATTTGGTGATTCTATTGAGTTTTTTGTACATACAGACGGTTGCCTTCCTTTTAGTTGCAGTATATGCAGTAAAGATTGCAGGGAAAGACAAAAGCCTTTTGAAAAAAGGGTGGAATGGAACCTAAGCAATATTATTTCTGATAAGAAACACCAGCTTTGAGGTATTTGTGGGGGGAGTTTGGCTGCATGCTTCAAGCCAGAACTGTCCGGGGAAAATAGGCTGCGAGCTTCTAGCCTCTAGCTGCTA
>NZ_CAMLMJ010000024.1 GCF_946481145.1 uncultured Sediminibacterium sp. | reverse complement strand
AAAATTCAAAATTCAAAATTCAAAATTCAAAATTCAAAATTCAAAATTCAAAATTCAAAATTTTTAAAACTTCTTTTCAACAATTATTATTGTCCAAATAAAAAATAATTAATCAAATCAGACATCAGACATCAGCGATCCGCCATAAAAAATCTGCCATCCAAACATTCTCTCTTACGCTCCTTCCCTCAACACATGCCCGGTAAGCTGAATAAATACATCTTCCAGATTGGCTTTCTTCACTTCTTTGGGTTTTTCGAAACCACTGGCTACCAGTTCATCAATGAGCTTGTCTGGCGAGTTTAGTGCGATGATATTCCCTTTGTCTACAATCGCAACACGGTCGCACAAAATCTCTGCTTCATCCATATAATGGGTGGTAATAATTACCGTTGTTCCTTTATCCCTAATCTGTCTGATCAGGTCCCATAAATTTCTCCTGGCCTGGGGGTCAAGTCCGGTAGTGGGTTCATCAAGAAAAATAATGGAAGGCTCATTAATTAAAGTAGTGGCAATTGAAAAACGTTGTTTTTGTCCACCACTCAAGTCTTTGTATTTGGCTTTGGCTTTATCGCGAAGGTTTACTGTATCCAGTAAATCCATAGCGTTAATGTCACGGTTATAGAGGCCGGCAAATAGTTCAAGCAGTTCCATCAGGTTTAATCCAGGGTAATAGCCTGAAGTCTGCAATTGAACCCCTATGATCTTTTTTATTTCATTGGGTTGTTTGTCGAGGTCAAAACCTGCCACTGTAATCTCACCACTTGTTTTCTCCCGCAAGGTTTCAATAATTTCCAGGGTGGTTGATTTACCCGCTCCATTAGGACCAAGTAACCCAAAAATTTCTCCTTCCAGCACTTCGAAGCTGAGTCCTTTAACGGCTTCAAAATCGCCGTATTTTTTATGCAAATTATTAACCTGAATAATAGGTTTCGCCATAACTAAAAATTATAAACAAATCCGGCTTGTTGTTGAGAAATACCGATTCCAAGTGAAGCTTTATTATACCGTTGATTGAACAAAGTTACGGCGGTATTTAAATTACGCTGGCTTTGTACCAATAAATATCCGCTGGTAAGCGTAGATACAAATCCACCTCCAATTAAAGCCCAGCCAACGCCTTTATCTTTATTATCGGAAGAAACACGACCGATACCGATGATCAAAGCAAAGCTACCCACTATACCAAGTACCTGCCCCGATATTTTATTACTCTGGTGCTTGCGGTATAGTTCCATCAATTGAGTGTCATTGTTTCGGTAAAAAAGCTGCATAAATTCTTTGCTTCCTCTATAAAGGGTATCGCGGTAGATGATACTGTTGGGTTTGGGGTTAATAATGTAATGCATCTGTCCCGGCGTTATTCTTTGTTGTGCGGATAAGCCCTGAACCAACAAAACTGCCAGGAGAAAACCGATGAGTTTCATAAATGATGAATAATGAATGACGAATAATGAATGATGAAGTTAGTACAAATAAGTTATTTCATTATTCAGGGGTATTAAGTATTAGGTATTAGGTATTAGGTATTAGGGGTTAGGGGTTAGGGGTTAGCCTTTAACAACTAGATAAGAATGCGAATCAAGGGTTGAAATTTCATAGGAGGGGCAATGGAACGCAGATTTATCATGATTATCATGATAGATCATGATAAATCCGTGTTCTATCTAAGCAGCCAAATTAGATTAGAAGTTATTAATTAATAGGAGCCTGCTTTAATGAATTCAAAATACTACTCTATCGAAGATTTCCTCATTTTTGGCAAATTTCAACATTTGATTCGCATAATTAGCTAACACCTAATACCTAATACCTAACCACCTCATTCCACATTCAAATGGCTTTCCAGTTCAGCCATCATTTCACTGCTCCCTATAAACAGAGGGGTACGTTGGTGTAGTTCTGTAGGTTGTATGTCGAGAATACGTTGTACGCCATTGGTTGCTTTTCCACCCGCCACTTCCAGAATAAAGGCAAAAGGGTTTGCCTCATACAGTAAGCGCAATTTCCCTTTGGGTTTATCGGTAGTGCCTGGGTACATAAAAATGCCGCCCTTTATAAGGTTACGGTGTACATCGGCGACCATGCTACCAATATAACGTTGGGTGTATGGGCCGCCTGTTTCTTTTGTTTTACGCTGACAGGCGTCAATGTATTTCCGAACGTTAATATCGTACTGAAAGAAATTACCATGATTCACTGAATAAAACTTTCCTGTTGGAGGACATTTTATGTCGGGGTGACTCAAACAAAACTCCCCAATTGATGGATCGAGGGTAAAACCATTTACGCCTCTGCGTGTAGCATATACAAACATGGTACTGGAACCATAAATTACATAACCCGCTGCTACCTGACGGTTACCTGGTTGCAGAAAATCTTCCTGGGTACAGGGCTTCCCTTTTTCACTGATACGGCGGTACACGCTGAAGATGGTTCCGATAGAAACATTTACATCAATATTACCACTACCATCCAGCGGATCGAACATCACTACATACTTGCTTTGGTTACTTACTTCATCATCGAATACCACAAAATCATCCAGTTCCTCACTCCCAATACCTGCACAACTGATACCATGTTGCAATACCCCCATGAACTGGTTATTAGCATAGATATCCAGTTTCTTTACATCCTCTCCCTGTACATTGATCGTGCCTGCATCACCAAGAATATCAACCAGTCCGGCCTTGTTTACCTCAACGTTAACACGCTTGGCCGCCAATCCAATATCACGCAGTAAACTACTCAGTTCTCCCGTTGCAGTAGGGAATTGTCTTAATTGTTGTAAAGTAAATTCATCGAGTGTAAGAATCCTTCTGTTAATAGTCATAGCAGGGCAATCGTTTGAGCGAAGGTATTCAATTTGGAAATTTGAAAATTTGGAAATTTGGAAATGAGGATTCAGCTATGTAATAGTTACACATTAAACTACCCACTACATTTTCAAATTTCCAAATTTCCAAATTTCCAAATTATTCTCTTCTCATAAAAAGTTGCGTAAAGAAAATCACCCCTTTATTATCGCGATAAACACCTATTCCTGTTAGTGTATAATTGCCTTCAATATTTTTTTTATGCCCCGGACTATTGATCCAGCCTTCTACTACCTCTTTGGCTGAAAGTTGTCCATAAGCCACATTCTCCGCTGCGGCTCGCATGGTTCCTTCGGTTTTGGAAATAGCGGCAATTCGTTGTTCAAACCCATTATGACTAAAAGCCGTTTTTTTCAGGGCCATGTTTTTACTATGCTGGGCAGCCTGCTCGTTCGCTACTTCCAAAGTAGTTAGTGCAGATAATCTCTTGCTTTTTCGATAGGTATTGATATGTGTGAGAATATCTGCCGACATACTGGCAGCATTGAATACCGTTTCCTTTTTTATAGATTCCCCCGAGGATGGGGTAATGTTTCGGGTACATGAAAATAGAAACCCGGGAATCAATAAAACAACCATAAAACCAATCCGTCTGAACGTCAACATATCATTTTTTTACTTTAGTTAAACAAGAACTGTACCAAAGCTGACATTAAAAAATTGCATAATAGTGTTAAAATATCCTGCAGACTAATATCTTTAATACACTTAATATTTGCTGGTGAAACTTAGTCGTTCTCAATTTTATGTATTGCTCTTAACTGTCTTATTACTACCCTTTATTATTTATAAACTGGTTTGGCTATCATCTTCCAAAACAGCTATTGGGAAAGTATTATACACAGGATATACAAAAAGCAGGAGTATTGGCAAGCAAAGTTTTCCTGTTGTGATATTTGAAACTGAAACATCCGTCGTACAATTTCATGGCAGTTATAATTTACCTTATAAACCCGGCGATGATTTTCCTGTCAGGTATCATATTAAGTATCCGGAAGACGCCAGACTTAATACCTTTTGGGGATGCTGGATAGAAACAGTAATCATTTGTAGTATACTTTTTATAACCATCACCTTCATTTTTATTTCAAAAGGAATAATCCCAACCAATAAATCAATTATTCTCACCATCAGAGGTATTAAATATGATGATTAAAGAATGAATATTAAAAGGCTAATCGGCATAAAACATTAACTTAGAATTCTACATAATCATTCAAAAACACACAGATGCATAAACTAAACCTTGTCTTATCGCTCACAGCAGTGGCCTTTATTACTGCCTGTTCTACCAGTATCGATCCAACTGACGGTCTCGCCACCTTCAATGCCGATAGTGTAAAACAACACGTAAGCGTGCTGGCTTCAGACTCTTTTATGGGTCGAAAACCATTTACGGAGGGAGAAACCCTGACAGTAGATTACCTGAAAAACCAGTTTAAGCGAGCCGGCCTTGAAACCGGCAACGGTGATAGCTATGTTCAGGAAGTTCCCATGGTTAGTCTACTGGCTAAAGCCGCTCCTTCCATGGAAGTACAATCAACAAAAGGAAAATTCAACCTGAAAGCATTTGATGACTATATCATCTGGACCGACAAAGCTGATTCTATTGAAACCTTAGACAAATCTGAACTCATATTTGCAGGTTATGGAGTAGTAGCGCCGGAATATAATTGGAACGACTATGAAGGACTTGATGTAAAAGGAAAAGTAGTAATGGTTATGGTAAATGATCCCGGTTTCTGGGTTGGTGATACCACCCTCTTCAAAGGCAAAGCCATGACTTACTATGGCCGCTGGACCTATAAATTCGAAGAAGCGGCCCGTCAGGGAGCTAAGGGGTGTTTGATTATTCACAATACAGCCGCGGCAAGTTATCCTTTTAGCGTTCAGCAAAATAGTTTCAACACATCACGTTTACGTTTAGATACAAGAGGATTGGATGTAAAAAACTGTGATGTAATCGGATGGGTAACTGAAACTACCGCCAATAAACTTTTTACCGCCGCCGGATTCGATTCTACTTTATTGGTAAAAGCTAATAAACCCGGTTTTAAAGCTGTTCCATTAGACCTGAAACTGAGCACCAGTATGACCGTTCAGGCTACTTATAAAAAATCATATAATGTAATCGGCAAAATCACCGGAACCAAAAGACCTGATGAAGTGATTATCTATACAGCACATTGGGATCACCTGGGTATTGGCCGGCCCGATGCAACTGGAGATTCTATATATAATGGCGCCTTAGACAATGCCTCCGGTACAGCAGGTTTACTCGAATTGGTTCGTGTATTTAAAAATTTAAAAACACCGCCGGAAAGAACCATTGTTTTCCTTGCTGTAACTGCAGAAGAGCAAGGATTATTAGGTTCCGCTTATTATGCCGAAAACCCGATCTATCCGGTAACAAAAACTGTTGCCAATATCAATATGGATGGGCTAAACCGTTTTGAAGCTACCAGGGATATTGTAATCGTTGGTGAAGGACAGTCTGACCTAGAAGATTACCTAAAAGAGGCTGTGGAGAAAACAGGTGGTTATATATCCTACGATTCACATCCTGAAGCCGGTTACTATTACCGTTCAGACCATTTTAATTTCGCTAAAGTAGGGATACCCGCATTATATGTAAGTACTGGAGTTGACGTAATCAACAAAGGCAAAGCATTTGGACAGAAACTGGAAGACGATTACACCGAAAAAAATTACCATCAACCATCCGACAGCTACGATCCAACCACCTGGACCATGAACGGCGCCATCAATGATCTGAAATGGCTATTCCAGGTAGGAAAAAAACTCGCATTCGAAAAAACAATGCCGAAATGGAAAGATGGATCTGAGTTTAAGGCAGTTAGAGAGAAATGATTGGGAAATTTGGAAATTTGGAAATTTGAAAATGAGGCGGGTGAGAGTTTGGAGTATTATCACTACTATATTACAGAACTTTTGCGCAGCAAAATAAATTGCTTCATTTTCAAATTTTCAAATTCGCTCATTTTCAAATTAACCTAGTTTTGCTGTAATTAATAAAGTATGAAAGTATTTAAGTTTGGCGGAGCGAGTGTTAATAGTGTTGATCGAATAAAAAATCTGGCAGGTATCGTTGATAAATACAAAGATGATCAACTGGTTATCATTATTTCTGCGATGGGGAAAACAACCAATGCTTTAGAAAAAGTAGTGGAATCATTTTTTGCCGGGAAAAAAGAGGAGGCGCTTCAACTTTTTGAAATTGTCAAAAACCAACACCTTACCACTGCAAAATATTTATTGGTTACCCACTATAATGCCTGCGCTGCACAGCTCAACGATTTTTTTACGGAGGTAGAATGGCTTTTACATGATAAACCCGTTCGTGAGTTTGATTATTATTATGATCAGGTAGTATGTGCCGGCGAACTGTTTAGCACCTGTATCATTAGTCATTTCCTGAATCAGGAAAAAATTCCGAATCAATGGATGGATGTGCGTGATATTATTCGCACCGATGATAATTTCAGGGATGCAGGTATCGACTGGCAATTCACAGCCGAAAAGGCAAGTCAGAGCTGGCAGTCTGTTATATCAAACAATAATATACTCATTACCCAGGGATTTATAGGGTCAACGGATGAAAATGAAAGTACCACATTAGGGAGAGAAGGCAGTGATTATACGGCCGCCCTGTTTGCCAATATGCTCAATGCAGAAAGCCTGACGATCTGGAAGGATGTGGAAGGTGTTATGAATGCCGATCCTAAACAGTTCCCCGATGCCCAATTGATCAGTGAATTGAATTTCAATGAAGTCATAGAAATGGCTTTTTATGGCGCACAGGTTATTCACCCTAAAACCATCAAACCTTTACAGAACAAGGGTATTCCCATGTATGTAAAATGTTTCCTCGACCCTTCCCTTCCCGGAACTGTTATTCATAAAAAGAACATCAAAGGACTACCCCCAATTATTGTTGTAAAAGAAAAACAATTACTGATTCACCTGCACAACCGCGATTTTTCTTTTATGGCCGAAGCACCCATGCGACAACTTTACGATGTACTTGAACGATCACGCGTTCGCACTAACCTTATACAAACCGGCGCAATCGGCGTTCAGATTTGCATGGACGATAAGGATGAAAAGACCAATGATTTTGCGGCCCAGGCAAGCAATGTATTTGACGTACAACTAGAAAAAGACCTCCACCTCCTCACCATCCGCCATTACAATGAAACCCTGGTAAACAAAATGCTCGAAGGAAAAGAAGTTGTGCTAATGCAAAAGACGAAAGAAACAATACAAGCGCTTTATAAATAATTTGAAAATTGGGCAATTTGAAAATTTGAAAATTAAAGGGTACTAAACTAATAGACTGTCTCCGCTTTATGGAAATTCATTTAAGTGTAGTAGGAATACTAGTATAGACACTCACTCATTTTCAAATTTTCAAATTGCCCAATTTCCAAATTATTTAGCGCGTCCCGCGCCTCTAAACCTCGGCTGCCAGTATTTTTCGTTGAGGTCACTGATCATTACGCCGCCGCTGGTGGCTGCATGTACGAATTTGTTATTGAGCAGGTAGATGCCTACGTGGGTGATGTCTTTTTTACGGCCAGTGGTATGGAAGAAAACCAAATCACCTTCCTGTAAATCAGCAAGGTCTATTTTTTCACTGGTATCAAATTGTTCTTGTGCGGTGCGGGGTAAACTGGTATTGAATACATCGCGCATAAGTACCTGTGTGAACGCAGAGCAGTCTATACAACTTTCGGTACTTCCTCCTAAACAATATTTCGTTCCCCACCATTTATCGATGGTCTCTAAAAGAGGAATATTGGTTAACTTCTCAACAGTTGCATCTATAATAACCGCATATTTCAATTGAAGGTAACCGGCACGTTCAATATCAAAACTGCTCATGTCTTTTGCCACTGCAGCTTTGTCTTTTTTTGCCGCAGTATTTGTATTGGCATTGGTAGTACTGGTTTTATGTCTGCTGGTGACTGCTGTGCCCGGCGTTACTTCAATTCCATCAAGAAATTCCCTTTGCTGCCCGGTCGAATTAGACTTTGTAGTACTCGTTTTGGTCGTTGAATTATCCCTGGATGTAAGCTTACTCAGCGATTTACAGCTCGTAAGTACGAATACTGAGGCAAAACTTAGCACTAAAGAAATTCTATTCATCATAATATTTGCAATATAATCCCCCAACCCTTTCAGCCCAAGGATTGAGCATAAGTTTTAAGGTTTTAACAGCAGTTCCACAGATGTGGAAAAATGGCTGATGTCGGATGGCTGATGTCGGATTTGGATTGAAGGATAGCAGATGGAAGATGGCAGATGTCAGATGTCAGATGGCAGATTTGCTTAAAACACTCCCCCTCTCTACTGACAATTGACAATTGACTATTCACAATTCACGACTTCCATCCTCCCTCGGACTTTCGGACCTCGGACTTCCGGACTCCCCCCTATGTGGATAACCAAGCCTTCTCCAAACACCCCAAAATCGGGATATTTGTCGTTCGGGAAAAGGGGGATGCTGAGTATTATATCAGCCATCCGCCATCAGACATCCGACATCTCTATCATGGTTTTCTCACATCTACACGTTCATACCCAATATTCGCTGCTCGACGGTGCAGCAGCTATCGACAGTTTATACAAAAAAGCTGCCAAAGATAATATGCCCGCACTGGCCATTACCGACCACGGCAATATGTTTGGGGCTTTCGAATTTGTTAGTCAGGCATGGAAGAATACAAAAGTTATAGGTAAAGATGAAAATGGAAAGGATATACTGGCACCGCAAGTAAAACCTATTGTTGGTTGCGAATTTTATGTGGTGAAAGACAGGCATATAAAAACATTCACCAAAGAAGTAAAAGACGAACGATACCACCAGGTATTACTTGCTAAAAATAAAAAGGGATATGAGAACCTTGTAAAACTTACATCGCTAGGTTTTATTGAAGGAATGTACAGCAAGTATCCGCGTATAGATAAAGAACTGATTGAACAATACCATGAAGGACTGATCGCCACTACCTGCTGTATCGGGGCTTATGTGCCCCAAACCATTTTACACGACGGAGAAGAAAAAGGGGAACAGGAATTCAAATGGTGGCTGGATCTATTTGGGGAAGATTATTACATCGAACTCCAACGACATAACATAAAAGAACAGGAAGTGATCAATCAGGCATTGATCAAGTTTTCTAAAAAATATAATGTTCCGGTTATTGCTACCAATGACAGTCACTATGTAGACAGAGACGATGCCAATGCACATGATATCCTGCTTTGTATTAATACCGGAGAAAAACAAAGCACTCCCGGCTTTGATGATTTTGTGAATGATGATACACAGATCAAAAACCGCCGCTTTAAATTTCCAAACGACCAATTCTATTTCAAGACTACGCAGGAAATGGAAAAATTATTCAGCGATATACCAGAATCGCTGGATAATACGAATCAGATTGTTGATAAGGTAGAAGTATTGAATCTGAAGAAAGATATCTTACTGCCAGCCTTTCCAATTCCACCATCGTTTCAGATTCATACAGATGCCAACCTTAACCAGTGGGAATTTCTGAAACATATTACCATGGAAGGCGCTAAAATGCGCTATGCTGATCTTACCCCGGAGATCCAGGAAAGGATAGATTTTGAATTGTTTACGATCAAAACCATGGGTTTTGCCGGATACTTCCTGATCGTAAGTGATTTCATTAAAGCAGGGCGTGAACTTGGTGTATTCGTAGGTCCCGGTCGTGGTTCTGCCGCCGGTAGTGTAGTAGCCTATTGTATTGGCATTACTAATATAGATCCAATTAAATACAACCTGCTGTTCGAGCGTTTTCTTAACCCGGATCGTAAGAGCATGCCCGATATCGATACGGACTTCGACGATGAAGGCCGTCAGAAAGTAATTGACTATGTAGTATCCAAATACGGCAAACAACAGGTAGCCCAGATCATTACCTATGGTACTATGGCAGCCAAAATGAGTATCAAGGATGTTGCCCGTGTACTCGATTTACCCCTGGCCGAAAGTAATATGCTCGCCAAACTGGTACCAGACAAACCGGGTACAGAACTGGGACGTGTATTACATGCACCACTCACGGTAAAAGAAGGCGAAAAATCGCTGGAAGAAAAAGAAGCATACCAGCAGGAAGATATTGAGAACGTAAAAAAATTACGTGAAATATACAATGGTACAGATATACGTGCACAGGTACTGAAAGAGGCGGAAAGACTGGAAGGCTCTGTACGAAATACGGGCATCCACGCTGCAGGTATCATCATTGCACCAAAAGATCTGACAGAGCTTATTCCTGTTGCTACAGCAAAAGATTCTGATCTCTGGGTTACACAGATAGAAGGAAGTATTATTGAAGATGCCGGTGTTATTAAAATGGACTTCCTGGGTCTGAAGACCCTCTCTATTTTAAAGACAGCCCTCGAACTCATCAAACAAAACCATGGCGTAGATATTGACCTCGACAATATTCCGCTAGACGATGAAAAGACTTTCCTACTCTACCAAAAAGGTGAAACCAATGCCACGTTCCAGTTTGAAAGTGTGGGCATGCAAAAATACCTGCGCGATCTGAAGCCCGATAAATTCGATGACCTGATTGCCATGAACGCCCTGTATAGGCCCGGCCCTATTGCCTATATCCCTAAGTTCATTGACCGTAAACACGGACGTGAACCCGTTACCTATGATGTTCCTCAAATGGAAGAGTACCTGGCAGAGACTTATGGTATTACCGTATACCAGGAACAGGTGATGTTGCTGAGTCAGAGCCTTGGTGGTTTTACCAAGGGCGATGCGGATGTACTCCGTAAAGCCATGGGTAAAAAACAAAAATCCGTACTGGATAAAATGAAAAAACAGTTTATCGACGGCGCTACTGCGAAGGGACATCCTGCCGATAAACTGGAAAAAATATGGACAGACTGGGAAGCTTTTGCGCAATACGCTTTCAACAAATCTCACTCAACCTGTTATGCTTTTGTTGCTTACCAGACAGCTTATCTGAAAGCTCATTATCCCGGAGAGTATATGTCGGCAGTGCTTAACCATGCAGGAAGTATTGAGAAGATCACTTTCTTCATGGAAGAATGCAAACGGATGGGTATTAAAGTACTTGGTCCGGATATCAATGAATCACTAAAAGGATTTGCGGTAAATAAAAATGGAGAAATCCGTTTTGGTTTGGGTGGATTGAAAGGTGTGGGTGAAGCCGCAGTAGAAAATATTATTGCCGAAAGGGAGAAGAATGGATGGTATAAAGATGTTTTTGATTTCAGCAAACGGGTAGTACAGAGAAGCGTCAATAAAAAATCATTAGAGAGCCTTGCCTATTCTGGTGCTTTTGACTGTTTCCCTGAATTTCACCGTGCGCAATATTTTCATGTAGCCGATGGTGATAAATTATCGGGTTTAGAGAAAATTATTCAATATGGTCAGGCCAATCAAACAGCTTCTGCAGCAAGTGCCAATACACTATTTGGTGATATGAGCTCTGCAATGCAGGTACCCATTCCCAAAATTGCCTCTGTTGAACCCTGGACACTCACAGAATTACTCGATCATGAAAAAGATGTTACTGGGATGTTCATGAGTGGGCACCCGCTGGATCATTTTAAGTTCGAGCTTAAATATTATGGTATTACAAGCATTGCAGACTTTAATGAAATAAAAGAAACATTACATCTGCAACCAAACCCCGGCAAACAATTACGTGTAGCAGGATTGGTGATCGACGTACAACATCGCGTAACAAAAACAGGTAAAAACTTTGGCTCATTTGTGATTGAAGATTTTAGCGGGAAAACCGACTTTATCTTGTGGAGCGAGGACTATATCAAATTCCAGAACTACCTTGAAAAAGGACAAAATATATTATTAACCGGCTTCTTCCGGAATCGTTTTAACCAGCCCAATAATTTCGAATTTAAGATCAATGTGATGTCATTACTCGAAACAGTGAAACAAAATATGACACGCAGCATTGAAATAAGCATGCACCCCGCTTCGCTTACACCTGATTTCGTTTCATTCATTGATAAAAACGTTCGGGAGTTTCCGGGAAAATCTTCCCTGCGTTTTACGCTATATGAACCCAGGGAACAATTAAAAGTAAGCCTGTATACATTAGAGAAAGGTTTCCTTATGAATGAAGATATGGCGAATTTTCTGCTAGATAACCCCGATCTGGAAGTAAGTGTGGGGCTGGTAGGATAATCTCTGCGTAAACTTAGTGCTCTCTTGTTCTCTGCGGTGGGGTTCCTTACGTCAACCTGAGGAAGGAAGGGACCGCAGAGAACAAGAGAGCACTAAGTTTACGCAGAGTAAAGCCTCCAACTGCCGTTCATCATTTTTGGTTATTCCGTCTGAAAAAATTGTATCTTCTTGTATTCAAAATTGCTACGAATGCAAGCCGAAACCCTGAAACAACGCATCATTACTGTTGATGCCCTGCGAGGATTTGCCCTTTTGGGTATCCTGTTAGCCCATATGATTTATTGGTATAATGCAGGTAATATGCCGGAAGAACTGTTCAAAAAACATGATGGCATATCTATGCAGATAGTGGGAACGATCAATGATATACTCATCTCCGGTAAATTCTTCGCTTTCTTCTCCTTCCTTTTTGGACTCAGTTTTTTTCTCCAGATGAAAAGCATGGAAGATAGTGGCCGTCCATTTGTTTGGCGATATGCCTGGCGCATTACTCTTATGGGTATTATTGGTTTAATACACCATGCTTTCTGGAGAGGTGATATACTGTCTATTTATGCCCCATTAGGTTTTTTATTACTGCCGATGCGTAAACTAAGCAATAAAGTAATATTGATATTGGGCATTTTGCTAGCCATCAACCTGCCCGGTCTTTTGATTCAGTTATTTGGAATGATTGAACAAATGGGCGCTGCTGCTACCCCACCGCCACCGCCACCTGCTGGTGTTCCATCTGCTCAGGACCCTTCTCAGGTGTTTTTCAATACCGTCTATAAAAGTGATTTATTGACGATGATGAAAAGCAATATCCTAAGCATTGGAGAAAAATTCGATTTCCAGTTTGGCAGTGGCAGGATTTATGTAACACTCGGTTTTTTTCTATTGGGTATGTACAGTGGCAGAAAAGGTTGGTTTGCCATGAGTAGCGAAGAAAGAAATTCAGCTTTCAGAAAAATCAGAAACCGATCAGGTTGGCTGGTACTTATTACACTGCTAATCGGCATCGGCATGATTGTGGCGAATGAAATTTTAAAACTTGGCTGGGACCAGATGCCTCTACCCGGTTATATTTTTGGCATACTGTTCAATATCAATAGTGCTGCCCTTGTGGTATTTTATGTGGTGGGTATTACTTTACTGATGAATCGGCGATTCTGGCAACGCCTCTTGTATCCTTTGACACCGGTAGGGAAAATGGCCCTGACTAGTTATCTCCTGCAAACCGCACTCGGGTTGATTTTATTTTTCAATTTCGGTTTTCAACTGGTGGGAGAAACAGCTCCTTGGTTAAACTGGTTGATAGCCATTGTATTTTTTATACTGCAGGCCATGTTTTGCAAATGGTGGTTCCGCTATTTTTATTTCGGACCGGTTGAATGGTTATGGCGAACTGCGACCTATTTCAAGGCACAGCCTTTCAGAAAACCCTAACCGATCAGTGTCCTTCAGTGCCTTCAGTGGCAAACTTCACCGGACTTTCGGTCTTTCCGACTTTCGGACTGATTTGCCACTGAAGGCACAGAAGGGCACTGAAAGGGATCAATTAGATGGAAGTTGATTGTCCGAACGTTAGCAGGTTGTGATCGGGGTCGAGTAGCGCAAATTCTTTTTGTCCCCATGGCTTTACTGCCAATGGAGCATTAGGGTGAATAGTAACCCCATTGCTTTTTATAGATTCATACAAATGATCAATATCATTCGTGCGGATATATACCTGGCCGTAATTAGTCAAAGGATCCAATTCAGGGAAATGAAAAAAATGTATCTCAATGCTATCTTTTTGCAGAATCAGGTAATCTCCATAATCTGCGGAGGCACTAAACCCCAACTGTTGAACATAATAATCCAGCGTTTGTGTTTTATTACGCATAGGTAATTTAGGATGAATCTGCTGAAGCATATCTACAGGTTTATATTAACTGCAATTTCAGTATTAATACAGTAGCATTGAATTAAAATCAATACTACTGCCTAATTCTTCAATGCATTTGAACATCCACATATACAATCAGTTTTAGCGGCTAGCTATTCATGGGCCTCAAGAATAAAACAGCACAAACTCATGGACTATGGACTATGGACCATGGACCATAGTCTCTCAAAGCCAGGTTCACTCCATAATCATAAACTTCCTGCCCCGGGTGTCTAATACCAGGCGATGCTTTAAGAAGAGTTTATTTCCGGTCATACCTCCTATTCCCAGTTGAAGCATTCTGTTAACCTGGCTTTCAGACGCGCCCTCCATATAAGTAACATTTTCAAAAGGAATTTTAAGATTATTAACTTCTACACTATCTGAGCTAGGCAGGCTATTGGCATACATGGTTCTGCCCCATGATTGCACCGGATAACGAAGTGCCGTGGCATTTTTACCTGCCATGGCCAATGCTGTTTCTTTAGAAGTTAATAGAGAAAAAGCACTGGAGCCGGTATCAAAAAACAAAACTGTCTTCTTCCCTTTAATGATAACTGGCAACAAAATACTTTTTTGGACATAAGTGAAACCAGTCATCAAGCTCGTATCTTTTGCGGGAACGGTATAATTCAGTACAATTTCTTTTCCCGGATAATTAATCATAACGGTTCTGTCGTGTAACCAGTCGCTCCCCATTGTACCAATGATGATTCGGGCATTATCCGACCAGTCTATGCTTTTATTCCCTGCTTCGATCAGGTCGATTGCTTTTAAGTTTATTACAGTTTTCTGAAATTGCAATGTTAGCTCGGGCAATACCTTACTGGTATCTGCAACCCGGTAAACCGAAGGATATTTCTCCTGTATGGCATTCCATACCGGGCGATAAAAAATAGTTTTTTGGGCTCCCAAATCAAACTGCATGTAAAATTGTTTCGGACACCCGGCTAGTTTTACGGGCACCAGCATGGCTGCATGGGGTTCATGAAAGCCATTGGAACTATCCTGCTGCCAGACAAAATTGAGTTTATATGGATTGGTTGAGAGTTGCACCTGACCAAGGCAGGTTTGTTGAATGGCCAAAAACAAGAGACATTGAAACAGCATTTTAGGCAAAGAAAATAGTCGCATCTTTTTTTCACAAAAATACCCGTGTGTGCAGTCTGTATGCTGCGACAAGCTAAGGACACCTGCACGACAAACGCACGACATCTATTGCAAATCAACACATTAGAAGCGCATTCTGATGGTACGGTGTTGAACCAGAATGACTGTTGCATTGATAAAATATAGCAACAAAAAAGGCCATAGATAGGGTATCACCGCATTTTTATTACCCATAACTGATACTACTGTATAATTATATGCCAGTGTGCCGAGCATTGTTAGATTAATAGCTACCGTCCAGTAAATCTGTCTGCGAATGATTTGTTGTGCAAAACCTAATGCATCCCCCGAAATATCCTTTCTTCTTTTTAGCACCTGCATAGGTATGAGCCAATGTACCCAGGGTATAACAACATAGGTAAAACAGGAGAAATTCAGCAGGGTCATAATATGGCGCATATCTGCTGCTGTACCATTATTGCCGGCCGTAACTGTATTAGTGTTCGTGAGCAGATCAGCATAATCCAGCTCCAGTGCTTTGGCTATGGCTTTTAAAGTAAAACTCTGAGGTGTATTGTTACCAGCTTCTATACGCTGAATGGTTCGCACGGTAATCTGGGAAAGATCGGCTAATTCTTCCTGAGTAAGTCCTTTTAGCTTTCTGGCTGCTGCGATCTTCTTTCCGACTTGCATGATGTTTACTGTAGTTATTGCAGCGGCAAAATACAGGCAAAATTGGTTTTTCTGGTTTTTAATTTGGATGGGTTTTATGCTATACTTTTTTTCACCGCGGAGAATGGAGGGCGCTGAGGTTACGCGGGGGGGATGCATTATATGTAAGGGTTTACAGAACATATAGACGCTTATCGAAAATGTAGTAAGAGATATTGCCTTAATAAATAGTTGCTGATTATTTTCTTCTGATTATAGTTAACCGTTTCTCCTTTGGTCAGAGTTGCCTTACCCTGAGAAAACCCCTTACTCAAGCCAAGTATCACTAAGACAAATAAAATTGTTATTTTTCATTTGAATCTTTGATTTTTTGACTTTTGATTTTTGATTTTTGAATTTTGAATCCCCCCCACAAAACGATCTCACATAGGAAAGTTAATGATTAATTTTATTGTTCGATTCTTCAGTAATGAATTAGTAAGCACCAAAGTAATTCGTAAACCCAGGCTGTGTAACACGAATAGTCCTCCACCGGAGTCCTTTGGACCTCGTACCTCGGAGACTCTTCGACGAACTTCTTTTTGTTATTTGAACCCTGAGAAGAAAAAAAAACTTTTGGAAAGTTTCGGAACTTTCCAAAAGTTGAAGCTACTTGTAATGTCGGTCAATTGACTTTATAATTTGTAACCAAGTTGGCTTATCAGTCTGCCATTTCCAAATTCTCAATCCATTGTCTTGCTTGTGTCGGATCAATGAAAAAATGTTCTCTGTCAGTGCTGAACTTTGATTCATACAAATCCATTTTGGTCTCGTCCTGATGTGAATGTGCCGCTCCAACACATTTAATTCCTCTTATGTTCTTGTAGGTCATTGTTTTGGCTTCTTCTTCAAACAGGTTCAAATAACCAACCTTCCAACCATAGTCAGCAAGAGTCAAAGGAACAACACCTCTAAACCGCTTATGCGCGTCAATATTCACCGCTTTAAATCCATGCATATTGACAAAGATTTTGAATGTTGAATTATCTTCAATTTGGTCTAATGTACTTTTGAAGGATTTTTCCCACTGTTCAATATCGCTTTTTTCGATATCTCCACTTATATGTGTTATAATCAATCTTTTTTCAGGATACCAGTTTGTTGCTATGTTTTTTGTAGTCACCGTTGTTACTGATTTATGTTGTTTATCAATTAATGTATTCGAAATTGTGTTGTCGTTTTATAGCCTGATGGCTAACTTGTAAATTACCTAATCCACTTTCGCCAATTCACCGTACACTTTTTTCAGATAGCTTTCATCTTTTGAGATTGTATCGATCTTTTTTTGATTAAAACGCATCAGATAGTAGTAATTCTTCTCTATCACTGTTGTATCTTTTTCGTCTTCTACACTTTTAGCATGCGTTTCTAATACCCACATAAATACTTTAAGCTGCTTGTCCTTGTCTCGCAATAACCAACTATCTTTTCGTACATAGTCGCCGGCATCTCCCCATACATCTGCCAGCTCTAAATAAGATTCAATTTTATTTTGTTCCCTATTGAACAAAAACATTTTAATTGAAGAAGGAACATATTCACCAGGCGTTCGTGTAATTAACCCTATTCTTTTTTCATCGAGTTTAATTTTATAAACTGCAAAAAGTCCAGGAGGTTCATGGAAATGAAATTCAGCAATTTCTTTTGGAAACAGCACTGCATCTGCGCTGTCAAGCTCAACACCTTTATATTCTCCAGTTAGTTGTTCAGGAGAGTATACTTTTAAGGTATCCATTGATATCTCCTTGTATTTGGAAAGCAATTTTTCATAATTGACATTTCCAGATATACTATTTGTTTCCTGTACTTGCTCACTGTTATTATTGCAAGACATGACTATAATAATTAAAAATAACCCCAGTACTATTTTCATAACTATTTAATATTTGATTTACGATTATTTCCAGAATTGCCACCATTTTTTTCTTTTCGGAATAACGATCACTTCTCCAAGCATTGCATTTTCATCAGCAGAAAGCATAATTAAATCAATTGTTGCTGGAAGATAACGTCTGTGTATTTTTTTCTCAAAAGAAGTAAAGCCGACATAACTCACTTCTAAATAATTCAACCTTTCCAGATTATCTTCAGGAATTACAAGCGTAAACATACCATCCTTATTTGTCAAACATGCCCGATTAGTATTTTTTAGATATACTGAAGCGAAAGCAATGGGTTCTTTTGTTGCCGAATCAACTACTTTTCCCCGAATACTATATTTTGAGCTATCCATCAAATTAGGATCAATCTCCAACACTGGCATATTACTAAACCCCTTATCAATACCTGAAAGATTTATTTTAGCAGAATGAACAAATGGTATAGCTGCATAAGTATTTGCAGTTACTCCTGAAGCCAGCAACCCAATTGCAAGTACAGAAGAAGCCCACTTATTACCTGGCTGTTGAATTTCTAAATTCCTATTCATTTGCCCAGGCAATATCCGGGCACATAAATTTTCCTTCTTCGCATTTATCAATTGAATAATTTCCTGGTCTGTAAGTTGAGTAAAATCAACCACAGTTTTTTGGCACTGTTCACAAAACTTTCCGCCCTTCATGTCAGACATTCCAGACCATTGCTGATGACAGGCATTTTTTATTGAAAGGGAATATGAATGAGTTCTTATCGGCATAAATTAAAGATGCATCAAAAGGACAATTTACATATTAATAAATTTACGCATTCTTATTCGTAATAAGCAATATTATTCCGCCAACTCTTTTTATGTTCGATGAATTTTGAAAAATCATACTAAAGGAGTTATACATGTTCATTTGCAGGGGGGAATACATCGTCGTAAACAAAACAAACACCCCTCAACTTTAGAAAAATTTCGAAACTTTCCTAAAATCGAGGCTCATTTTCAACAAAAAAAACACTAAATACTAATTCATTCATTATTAAGTATTTACACAGACCATCAACACATCAACAACACATCATCAACACATCATAACACACTATTACTGTTATGCTATGTTTCTATTATGTTTTTACTCCTTAGAAATATTGAACATAACCTTAAGCAATGCCAGGACGCAGGTATGGGGCAACCCGATGATATTTGCTTGTATACATAACAGGCAGATCGTATATTTGAACCTGTTAAGATCGAGCCCCTCCCTCAGGTATCTGCATGCACCTGTTTAAACCGATTTTCATTTAAACTATTGTGTTATGGCAAGACTCACCGATAAAGGTCTGAGTGGGCGTATTGGCCCAGTTATTTATTACGAAATGAATGGCAAGCAATATGCCAGGTCATTCCCCGTTTATAAAAAGAAAAGAACCGCAGCTAAGCAAAAAAAAGCAGCCCTGCTATTTGGCATTTGTTCCCGTACAGCTACCGCAACAGCTTCTGTTTTACAGGCTTACCTGGCTTTTCCATTCAAAGCGGTGAACCGATTCAGGGGATGGATGTACAAATATTATAAACTACACCACCAACAAAACAACTGGGTATTGGGCCATGGTTTTATACCTCCCTTTCAACTGAACACGGAAGCTGACCTGAGAGATTATCTTTTTGTTCCGATCGAAATAAAGGATGCACAGGATGGAAGATTGCATATTCATGTGCCCGCATTCAATCCGGTTAAACAAATCATGAACCCCCTGCTGGCTGCATCAGCGACTATTAGTATAATGGTTCAGGGTTTGCCCTTTGGTGAACAACAAGAATGCTTCTCTGTTGTTGAAAAAATAGCTGTCGGTTTCTCAGATACCTCCTCACCTGCCAGTGACCTTTTTTTTGAACATGCTGCTATACAACCGGCATCGGTACTCATGGTCACTGTAGCGCTGTCTTTTTACAGACAAAACGATTCTTTAATTAATGATACAGCTTCTTTACCGGCAGCGGTGGTTGCGATGGGGAGGATAGGAATGGTTAATAGTTAGTAGTTAGTGAGGCTCGGGTTTATCAGTAGATGAACAGCTTACAAATTATGATATTACTACCCCGGAGGGGTATCACATGTTAGCACCAACACGAAGAAATACCATTACCCCGGAGGGGTAACACATGTTCGATTGTCATACACCATAACCCACCAGTAGAATACAGATCTGGCAACCTCAATTCGAAATGCAATAGCCAATAATAGCTGCATTTATGCAGTGTAACCCCTCCGGGGTTATGAAATACTTTTATTATCGGGGCTACATTGTGTTACCCCTACGGGGTAGGTTTACTTGCTTCAGTACTAGACAAGAAATGGCGCAGAACTACCCACGATGAATTAGTAAGCTCCAAAGTAATTCGTACACCCTGGCTGTGTAACAAGAAGTCCCTCGTACCTCGGAGACTCTTCCACGAAATTCTTTTGAGTATGTGCGAACTGGGAAGAAAAAATAAGTACACTCTGCTAAAAAGGAAAGGCGACTTTGCTTAGTTATTTTATGTCTCTGATAAGATTTGATTCTTTAGCGAGAGCCCCTTTGATTCAGTAATACGATTTGTCCAAGTCTCAATGAACGGCATTAGTGAATTCCCAAATGTTTTGGCTAGACTGATATGTAAATCTTTATTAAAAACATTCTTTTTATCACTATCAATTGATAAAAAACCATAAATAACACATTTCTCTGAATTAATTTTCTCAGCGCGAATAATAGGCACAACTAGGGTTGAATAGTAAATTTTATAGTCATCTTTTTCTATTGTTGCGGGAAAATGAATATTACCATACACTTTGCTTAAATCATTATTTAGAAAATAGTCAAATGGTTTACTGAATAATATAGAAAGAGAAGTATCATCAAATAACTTCGTTTTGTTCATAAATATGGCTTGCTTGCTTCTCTTTGATACATTTTGGGAAACTAGTGAAATAACAACTGGGACAGTATTGTCATATGAAATTACTTTAATAGTAGTACGACAATTAGAATGTGTTACTTCGTCAAACAGTTTTTTTATAATATTATTAATTTTTTCAAAATCTTTTAAAACCTCCTCTTCATTTAGTTGCTCGGAATCAACTAGTGATTTTTGCAATTCTTTAAATGCTGCACTTGTTACTAGATATTTTTTTAATTCCTCCTTTTTAGTATTATTTTTTTTGAAATATTTAAAGCTACTATATAAGCTTACAAGTACTGATACAAGTGTAGCACTAATAGGCAATAAATATGTTATCCAATCTTTCATATTAGGCTGTTTTTCGAGGAGTGAATAAGGAAATCAGACACACACATATGCAACATAGAAACACAACTAATGATGTATTCAAAGCATAACTTTTATCGAGGTTACCGTTGGTATTAATTTCTCCAAATGAATAAATAGCGAATAAACATAAAATAAATGTTGCAGCTAATAAAGTAAAGCCAGTTGTTTCGTCATTGCATTTTTCCCTAAAAAGGTCACCCAGATTCACCCCCAACAGAGACAAACACACTAAAAGCAATTCACCTCTGGATACAACTTCCTTGAAAGTATCAATCCAACTTGTTGTAGGAACGGCAATACCGCGCAATTTCCAATAAGTCAAAATTAGTGGTAACGATGTTAAAATAAGCCCAAACCAAAGCCAATAATGTATTCTTCCATTTTTTGTCTGCATACGCCTAATAGTTATAGAATATTTGGAGAATTTATAGCCAAATCGTATATTACAACTACACAATTTCTTATATTAAAAACGATTTACGTTCATATATATCACATTGTTAAAAATAAACATTTCTTTTCTGTCAAACAATATGTAACCCAATTTATTCTACCCTTATCATTAGCTCTTAAGATCATGTTATAATATTTACAGCTACCCTTAGTATTTTACTTTTCTTATGAAATTAATAACAACGGTTGAAAAGTCAACGTGCTTTCATTCCTCAGGAGACGATGCGTCGAACTTCCTTTAGATGTAAGACCCTACGGAGAAAAAACATCGAGCCTGAACCGCTACTGATGCTTGCATTCCGCAGGTGTGGGATTCTATTGACCAACCCTGCTTTTACAAAAGAATAGTCAGTATTATGCCAGCTAATGCTAATCCTGAAAAAAGGCATTGACTGATCCAAACATGTCCCCAAACGTCCCCCTTGCTTCACTATCTAAATCCTTTAGAGTAAAATAGGTAAAAAACCATGCTCCTATAATTGCTAAACTTGTTCCGGCTGCTACCCAGCCAAACCCGTCTTCGAAATCGTCTTTATGCCTTTTAATATTCATGCTGTTAATTGAAATGATACTTTATATATTTTGGATTTGTTTTTATTAGTCCGCCTGTTATATTGCTAATTTAATGTTAGGTGAAGATATAAATTCGACTATTTCATTAGGCTTTTTGCATAATCTTCCAATAACCTTACTCGCTTATCTAAAAAATCGTCATAATTTAATGTCCCGAAATCGGGAGGTATTAAGGCACTCTTTAAATATTCTTGTCCATTATCCTGACTAATACTTTTACTATATAAATGAGGAGATTTATCTTTTATAGAATTATTATCTGACCTTGTCAAGAAACATATATTTGCTAAACAATCTATTTCTTTTCTTAATTTACGCAATCCTTCAAGATATTTCTTAGGAAAGATATGGTGATACTCATGTTTGCTCCCCTTCTTTAAAACAATATCTAAATCGATTTTAGCTCCACTTAAAAGTGAATGTGGACAATTTTGATTTAACATAGAAATTAATGTTTTGGAATTTGCATTTGCAATAGAAAAACTACTTTTCCTGAAATCAATCTTTAGATCACTAGTCGGGAATCTAAATTGATGATTTTCATCATTTAGCAACAACAGCATTTGTAAAATGTCATTTGCTTGATGTTCATTAACACCTGCAGAATACCTTCTAGAAAATAAGGAGCGCCAAAACCATTTTTTTATTACTTGGTTTTGCTTGCTTGTGTAATTAATACCATCGCTTTTATCTGTAGCAAAAAAGGCACTTAACGGAACAAGGATTCCAGGGAAAGCTAACATTTTGTAATGCTTAACATTTAACTCTCTATTTAAATAATCAATAGCTCCGATTATGCCATTTTGTATTTTATTAAAATTGTTTCTTATTTCGTCACCAGACATCGCAAGTATTGCACTTGGATTTGTGTTTTTCCTAATTATCCCTGCAATAATCCTAAGTTGCAAATCTCGATCTTTACATAATTCTTCATACCCATGATCAGCAATTTCCTCCTGCAACTGATCAAATTTTTCAACTAAATCAAAACTGTCCGACCAACTCCACGCGGACAGTAGTTCGAAAACATTTAATTCAGTACCAGCTCTATTAATTCTTTCAAAAACGATGGCAACATTAGTCATATCATCAGTTTCAAACACTATATCTGGTATGATGTAGGATAAAAACTTTCTTTGAACTGAATCTATTTTAGTAAGATTTTCATCGCTTAAACCAGCAGTCGCATTTCTGTATGCTACCGAATCAAAAAAAGTCTTTACAGGAAAATGTCTCGCTAGGTCAACTTCGTTATTCTCAAGTGGTAAAAAAGAGGATTCTTGCGGAATTTCCTTAGCAGATAAATCAAAATAGATATCGACCCATTCATTTGATATAGGAGTCAAAGTAGTTTGAAACACACTAAAAATGCTTGTAAGACGCTGTTGTCCATCTAAAACATAGTTTACAGGATAATCTTTTCTTGGTTCTGGCAACTCAAAATAGCCTAAGTTTTTCTCAGTTTTAAGACGCTTATCTGTTTTCCATAAGATAACAGTTCCGATTGGAAAATCTTTATAAATGCTATCAAGAAGAAATGCAACTTGATCAGCATCCCAAACAAAATCCCTTTGAAAAGCTGGAATTCGAATATCACCTGAATTTATTCTGTCAATAATTTTTGTGATTGTTAGTGTTTCTGCCATATTAAATCTTGTTTTAGTGCTTACCCGCCTTGTAAATTTCTTAAACCAATTTTCGACTACATCCTTTATTAATACATATTTATAAAATCAACCCCACACATTAGTAAATTTACTCATTTTATCCATTCCCACAACCCCCATTTTTTCTTATTACTTATTCCCCTTCGGCAAGCTCAGGGCAAGCTCTATTCCTCATTTCCTGCTTCCCTGTCAGGTTTCTCCTGTCCTAACGTCATTAATAACAGTGGTGGAAAAGTCAAAGGGGCAGAGATGGGCGATTGGGCTTAAATTTGTTCTCTTTCTATAGCTTCAAGCCACAAGCTTCAAGCTACAAGCAAGGAAAAACGGACTTCCGGTCATCCTGACGAAGAAAGGACGGACTTTCGGACTTACAAACAATAAACATTTAAAAATAGAAACAATGGCTTTAGAATTAACAGACGCGAATTTCCAGACAACTGTACTGGATAGTGATAAACTGACCGTAGTAGATTTCTGGGCTGAATGGTGTGGACCTTGTCGCGCTATCGGACCCGTTATTGAAGAACTGGCGAAAGATTACGATGGCAAGATCAACGTAGGTAAAGTAAACGTAGACCATAACCCGAACCTTAGTGTGAACTATGGTATTACTTCTATCCCTGCTATCCTTTTCATTAAAGGTGGTCAGATTGTAGATAAGCAAATTGGCGCAGTACCTAAGTCGGTGCTGGATAAGAAGATTCAGGCGCATTTGTAAGCCGTTAGCCTTTAGCTATTAGCAATTAGCTTGGGCGGGCTTTACCAATAGCTCATTTAAAAAAAGAAACCGGCTTAATAGTCGGTTTCTTTTTTTAGTTAGTTCTTAACGCATTTCAGTACCTAGCAGCTAAAAGCTAATGGCTAATAGCTAAAGGCCAACAGCTCTAATGTCCAACACTAGCCACTTCAGCCGCATTATGCTTGTGGCGGAAGAGGATTGCGAAAAATATGGCTATAAACAGGGCGTAAATGGCGAACACCATCCAGATGCCGGGCCAGTCTTTGCTACCATCTGGTAAGAGGTAAAAACCGTCGATCATCCAGCCGCTCAACACACTACCCATGATGGCTCCAAAACCATTGGTCATCATCATAAATAAGCCTTGTGCGGAGGAGCGTATCGCAGGATCGATAGATGTTTCTACAAATAAGGAGCCTGATATATTGAAGAAGTCGAAAGCCATGCCATAAACAATATTTGATAGAATAATCATCCAGAACAAACCTTCAGGATTACCGAAAGAAAACAGCCCGAAACGCAAAACCCAGGCAAACATAGAGATCAGCATCACTTTCTTAATGCCAAAGCGTTTCATGAAAAATGGAATAGCCAGAATAAACAGTGTTTCTGATATCTGTGAAATGGAAATAATCATGGTTGAATACTTCACTACAAAAGAATCGGCATATTGGGTAATTTTTTCGAAGTCTTTCAGGTAGGTATCACCATACATATTCGTAAGCTGTAAAGCCGCTCCAAGAAACATCGAAAAAAGAAAGAAAATGGCCATTTTATAATTCCCCAACAACTTAAAGGCCCGAAGTCCAAAAGTATCGATCCATGACCCCATGCCTTTCCCCTTGTTCTGGGGCGTACAGGCAGGCAGGAAAAATGAATAGATACCCAATACCACGGCAAACACTCCAGCTACATAAAATTGGTTGGCATTAATAGCATGTCCTGTTAAAGCCGCAATCTGCTCACCTATCGCCTTACCCGTTTCCCAGGGCGACTGTGGATCACTGATAAGATTGGTGGTCCACATAGCCGCAATAAATCCAATTGTACCCCAAACCCTGATTGGGGGAAATACCTTTACTACGTCCATCTCGTTATCAATGAGTATCCGGTAGGAAAGTGAATTGGAAAGAGATATAGTCGGCATATAAAAACACATACTCACCAGAAGAACCCAAAAGAATGTATTCGGTTCATCGATAAAAGGTAATGCAAAGAGGGTGAGGCCATAAAAAATATGCAGCAATGAATAAAGCTTTTCTGCATTCATCCAACGGTCGGCAATAATGCCTACCAACGCTGGCATAACCAGCGAACCTAGTCCCAGGGTAGAAAAAACAGCCCCAAACTGCGCACCCGTCCAGTTTTTGAACCCGAAACCATAAGAACCAAGCGTTGTGAGCCATGCTCCCCACACAAAAAATTGGAAAAAACTTAGAATAGTTAGCCTTAGTTTAATTGACATAGCTCAGTTGGTTATGAATGAATACCTGCTGTTGCAGTGTGACCAACGAATCTATATAAAAAACATGAACTTTTGAGGCTGATGGAGGAAAGTGGATTTGAAACCTAAGAAATAAGGCGGATTTGCCACTGAAGGCACAGAATACCACTGAAACGTTTCTGTGTATTTCTGTGCTTTCAGTGGCAACTATAATCGTATTTTTGCATCCAAATTAGTGAAGATGAGCGCGCGAATTTCAGACCCATTTGTTTTGGTTGCAACACAGTCGGATAGTCAGTTAAAAAGTATAGGAGAGAAAATACTAAGCAAAGAGCGTATTTCCTTTGATGATGGTGTTACCCTCTTCGAAAAAGGCTCCCTCTCCTGGCTCGGTGCCCTGGCCAACTGGGTGCGTGAAGAGAAACACGGTAACAAAACCTATTTCAACCGCAACTTCCATATTGAACCCACCAATGTATGTGTGTTCTCCTGTAAGTTCTGCTCCTACTCCCGCCTCTATGCCCACCGCGAGGAAGGTTGGGAACTGAGCATCGAACAAATGATGCATATCGTAAAAAGCTACGACGGTAAACCCGTTACCGAAGTACATATCGTTGGCGGCGTTCACCCTAAAATGAACCTCGACTTCTTCCTCGAACTACTTCGTACCATCAAAGCACATCGTCCCGACTTACACATTAAAGGCTTTACACCCGTTGAACTGGACTATATGTTCCGCAAAGCCAAAGTTTCTGTGGAAGAAGGTATGCGACTGGCACATGAAGCCGGATTGGATTCCTTACCCGGTGGAGGTGCAGAAATATTCCACCCCGAAATCCGCAAACAGATCTGTGAAGATAAAGTTGATGCTGATGGCTGGTTACATATCCATGAAACTGCTCACAATCTTGGCATGCATAGTAATGCCACTTTATTGTATGGACATATAGAAGAATTCTGGCATCGTATTGATCACATGGACAGACTTCGTCAGCTTCAAGACAAAACAGGCGGCTTCAACACTTTTATACCCCTCAAATTCCGCAATAAGGATAATGATATGAGTCATATTGCCGAGTCTTCTGTGGTGGAAGACATGCGCATGTATGCAGTTTCGCGTTTGTACATGGACAACTTCCCACACCTGAAAGCCTACTGGCCTATGCTGGGCAGACAAAATGCACAACTTACCTTATCATTCGGCGTGAACGACATCGATGGCACCATCGACGACTCCACCAAAATATACGCCATGGCCGGAAGTGAAGAACAAACCCCAACCATGAGCACCGAAGAACTGGTACGCCTGATTAAACAAGTAAACAGACAACCGGTTGAGAGAGGAACGCTGTACAATGAAATCAAAGACTACTCGGGGGAATCGCTGATGTCTGATGTCTGATGTCGGATTTATGTTTGATTTCTTGATTTTAGCAATAGCAAAGTACTTTTCGAATTATTCGAAACTCCCTTTCTCCCTGCAAAAGAAATCAAGTAATTTAAGTATTACTAATTACTAAGCTTTTTCGCAGAGAGAAAGGGAGAAAGGGAGTTATTGGGAATGGATTTGAAATATTCTATTCTATCCGATTCTATATCTGAAATCGAAAAATCAATGATCAAAAAATCAAACATTAAAGCTGGTGCGTTTTCTGCTCAATCGGCGTTTGTTCTTCTTTGTATAAGTCTACCTGGTGCTTTGTCGGTAGCAGGATCAATCGAAGCGTTGTATCGTTGGTGAAATAGCTGATGGCCCAGTTGATGAAAATGATGAGTTTGTTTTTTACGCTGAGTATCAGCATCAGGTGTAGAAACATCCAGATAAACCATGCGAAACGTCCCTGGAAACTCATGAAGGGTAAATCAACCACTGCTTTTCTTTTGCCAACCGTTGCCATTGTACCGGGACTCCTGTAGCTAAATGGCAGCAAGGCTTTTCCACTTTGTATCCGTTTAAAATTCTGTACCAGGTTTTTTGCCTGTGCAATGGCTACATTGGCCAGTTGTGGATGCCCTTTGGGAAACTGTTCTGTTTCCATATAGGCTATATCACCAAGTACAAAAATATTGTCTTTGCCAGGTAGGCGGTTGAAGACATCTGTTTTAATTCTGTTGCCCCTTACCAGCAATGAGGCATCAATGCCATTAGGAACATTTCCGGTTACACCTGCGGCCCAGATAAGTGTATTGGTAGCTATTGTACTGCCATCGGCAAGTAGCACTTTCTTTCCATCATAGTCTTTTACCTGCGTATTTACTTTTACCTGCACCCCCATTGCTTCAAGATATGCCTGTGACTTTTGTTGCGACACTTTACTCATAGGCCCCAGTGTTGCCGGACCAGCCTCAAGCAAATACACATTGAGCCGTGAGAAATCCATATCGGGATAATCGCGTGGCAGAATATTCTTTTTCAGTTCTGCCAGTGAGCCAGATAATTCAACACCTGTTGGACCACCCCCAACTACCACAATATTCATAATGCCTTCCAGCTCTTCAGGTGTTGCATGTAAGGCTTCTTCAAAATTGAGCAGTATGCGGTTGCGTAATACAATAGCTTCCGTGGTTGACTTCATCGGGAAAGCATAGCGTTCAATATTTTTATTGCCAAAATAATTGGTGGTGCAGCCAGTAGCAATAACGAGGTAATCGTAACCAAAACTGCCCACATCGGTATATACCGTATTCGACAATTGATCGATACTTTCTATCGTTGCTAATCGAACATGCACATTGGATTTATGCTGAAATACTTTACGAAGCGGAAATGAAACTGAGCTGGGCTCTAATCGGGCGGTAGCTACCTGGTAAAATAGTGGTTGAAACTGATGGAAATTGTACTGATCAATCAGTGTAATATCAAAATTGGAATCTTTTAATCTGCGTGCCAGCTGTAACCCGGCAAAACCCGCACCCAGAATAACAATACGTTGTAACATGGTGCATTTCTTACAAAGTTACACCTTATGTTGATCTTTGAATTTTTGATCTTTGGTTTTATGATTTCTGTGTTGGAAATATTCCTCAAATCGAAATTGTATTTTCAGGCATTCATGAGGGATTTGTTGCCACAGAGGGCACAGAATTTCACAGAAAATTTCTATAGTGTATTCAGTGCCCTCAGTGGCAATAACCTCCAAATCCGACATCAGCCATCAGACATCCGCCATTTCTTCTAGCATTCCGGCAAACTAATAGGAATATGAATAGCCAGCCCGCCATCTGCGGTTTCTTTGTATTTGCTGCTCATGTCGAGGGCAGTGTCCCACATGGTTTTAATTACTTTATCAAGACTCACTTTCGCATAGTCTGGCGAACTCTGTAATGCTAGCTGCGAGGCAGTAATGGCCTTGATGGCGCCCATCGTGTTTCTTTCAATACAAGGTACTTGCACCAGGCCTCCGATGGGGTCGCAGGTAAGTCCTAAATGGTGTTCCATGGCTATTTCTGCGGCCATCAGTGTTTGTCTTTGTGTACCCCCCAATGCCTCGGTTAATGCGGCCGCTGCCATTGCTGATGATACACCTATCTCAGCCTGACATCCTCCCATTGCTGCAGAAATTGTTGCTCCTTTTTTAAAGATGCTGCCTATTTCTGATGCAGTCAGCAGGAAATGAAAAATTTTCTCTTCATCAAAACCATCGCAGAATGCGATATAGTATTGCAGTACTGCCGGTATTACACCTGCTGCTCCGTTGGTAGGTGCAGTTACTACGCGACCGAATGAGGCATTCTCCTCATTCACTGCCAATGCAAAACAACTTACCCAATCTAGCGTGTATTTAAAACCATTGCCTCCTGCCCTGATGGCATCGATCCAGGATGCATAATCAGCATAAGGTTGGTTGCCAATGAGTTTTTTATTCAGGTCGAATGCACGACGACGTACCTGCAAACCACCAGGCAATTCTCCTTTGGTATGACAGCCACGATAGGTGCAGTCGCGCATGGTATGCCAGATATTCATTACCCCTTGTCGGGTTTCATTTTCACTACGCCATGCCAGCTCATTTTCCATCACCACTTCATGTATACTCATGCCTGTTTTCATGCACCAGTGCAACAATTCATCTGCTGTATTTACAGGGAAAGGCAGGTCTACCGATTGCTGCTGCGTTTTATCTTCTCCTTCCTTCACTACAAAACCACCCCCAATTGAATAATAGGTTTCGCTGAAGTTTTCGCCATCTTTCAAGGACACCAGAAAGGATAAACCATTCGGATGAAAAGGCAGTGTTTCATTAAAAAGGAACTGCAGGTTTTCAGGGAAATGAAAAGGAATAGCGGTTGCTCCTCCAAGCATTAAAGTTTGACTGCTTTCAATCTCTTTTATTTTGGGCGTGATACTGTTTACATCTATAGTAACAGGATCTTCACCACATAAGCCTAATAAAACGGCGATATCTGTTCCATGTCCTTTCCCGGTTTTAGCCAGGGAGCCATATAATAAAACGGTAACAGATTCTACTTCTGTAAGACTGTATTTAGTTTGAATAGTTTCCAGACATTTCAATGCCGCACGCCACGGGCCTAATGTATGAGAGCTGGATGGTCCAACGCCAATCTTAAACATATCAAAAACCGAAATCGCTTCGTGTGGCATGGTGGTCGTTTAGGATGTAAAGGTACGCAGAACAAGAAAGAATGTCAGATCTCAGATGTCAGATTTTTTATATCTGCTATCTGAGATCTGACATCTGCCATTTTTCGCTATTTTTATTTATGCGCATATTTGTTTTGTTACTCCTGTTGACTGCGGGGATAGCCAGGGCACAGGATACTGTTTTTTTGAAACAGCTCCTGCTATCAAAACCAGGGCTATTCAATACAATTCTCCAAAACAGGGATAGTTTCAGGGTACAAATTATGTACACGCAAATTGACAGAGACAAAAAGAACAGACCGGTTTTTACTGATTATGGCTTTCACCTGAATGCCGATGAATATTTCTACCCTGCCAGTATGGTTAAAATGCCGGTTGCATTGCTGGCACTCGAAAAACTAAGTAAAGCTAAAAGAGCGGGCATACCTGTCTCCATACAAAACACGCTGATTACAGACAGCCTGGATATGATTAAGTATGGCAACAAAATACAGGACAGCTTTCCGGACAGACCCACTATTGAGCGGCTTATCAAACAGATATTCCTGGTGAGCGATAATGATGCCTTTAACAAACTATACGAATACCTTGGACAGGAATATATTCAGCAGAGGCTTACCCAAAAAGGTTATCCGGATGCCATTATCCGCCATCGTTTGAGCGTGAGCAGAACCGAAGAACAAAACAGAACAACCAATACAGTAAGTTTTCTGGATCAAAATGGTGCAGTTATATCATCACAACCTGCTGCCTTTAGCAAAGCGGTGTTTCCGGCTTTTGCAACAAGTTTGGGTAAAGGTTATTATGCTGGTAGTCAATTGATCAGTACCCCCTTTGCATTTGATGATAAGAACAGGGTTTACCTGAAAGATTTTCACCGCATTTTACAATCTGTAATTATGCCCGAAATGTTTCCAAAGCATCAACGGTTTGATTTTACCAAAGATGATGAACAGTTTATCTATCATTGGATGAGTGCCTTCCCCTCTGAAAGCACTTCTCCCAGTTACGATACAGCCAAAGTAGGTGATGCAGCCGTTAAGTTTCTTTACTATGGTGCTGAAAAAGGAAGGGCTCCCAAACATATCCGCATCTTCAATAAAATTGGTGGGGCATATGGATTTCTTACAGACGTAAGTTATTTTGTTGATTTTGAAAAGAACATTGAATTCTTCCTCAGCGCAACCATTCTCTGTAACAGTGATGGTATATTCAATGACGACAAATATGATTATACCACAATAGGCTACCCCTTTCTAAAAAACCTCGGACGTACAGTGTATGAATACGAGTTACAAAGAAAGAAAACCCGCTTGCCCAACCTTTACAAGTATAAAATTCACTACTAAGTTGATGGCTGATGTCGGATCGCTGATGTCGGATTTGATGGAGTAGTTCAGCTTTATAACCGTTGTGTAACTCTTTTGTTAAACCTTAGAGTAAGACAAAGAGTTACAAGGAGATTTTACAACTATTAGATTCTTAACCCAAATCTGACATCTGACATCTGCCATCCAACAATATTAAATCCGACATCAGCGATCCGACATCAGCCATCCATTTCCGTGTTTTGCGTGGAAACTTACATCCGTTTGCTTGTTTTTAACGAACTTCACGCTCGCTAATTTTCAAGTAACCAAATTATTTAATGTAAGAGCAATGCAACTATCCTCGCTTCTCAACCGGTTTAATGAGCCGGAAACCCTTAAAATGGCCAAACTGGGCCGTGAGTTAAGAGCAAAAGGTGTCGATGTTATCGACCTTAGCTTAGGTGAACCCGATTTCGATACCCCGCAGCATATTAAGGACGCTGCCATTAAAGCCATCAACGATAACTGGAGCCACTATACACCGGTTCCCGGCTTTCTTGATTTAAGAGAAGCAGTATGCACTAAACTCAAGCGCGACAATAACCTCGATTATGCCCCGGAAAATATCATCACTTCTACAGGTGCAAAACAGAGTCTGGCCAATGCCATTCTTGCACTGGTTGATGAAGGTGATGAAGTAGTTATTCCAACACCCTACTGGGTAACTTACTCTGAACTCGTAAAAATTGCGCGTGGTAAAGTAGTAGAAATAAGAACATCAGTAGAAAACAGTTTCAAAACTACACCAGCCGAGCTGGAAGCAGCCATAACACCTAAAACAAAAGTGTTTATGTTTTCCTCACCCTGCAATCCTTCAGGTGCGGTGTACAGCAAAGCTGAATTAGAAGCACTGGCAGCAGTGTTCAGAAAATATCCGGATATCATTATCCTTTCCGATGAGATTTATGAATACATCAATTTCGTAGGAAAACATGAAAGCATTGCTCAGTTTGCCGATCTGAAAGACCGCGTAGTGTTGATCAATGGTTTGAGTAAAGGTTTCGCAATGACCGGCTGGCGCCTTGGTTATATTGCTGCCAATGCTACTATTGCCAAAGCCTGTGAAAAATTACAGGGACAATTTACCAGCGGCACCTGCTCTATTGCACAAAAAGCGGCAGTAGCTGCATTAACCGGCGACCTGCGTCCATCAGAAGAAATGACGGCGGAGTTTACCAGGAGAAGAACGCGTACTTTGGAACTGGTAAAAGAAATACCTGGTTTCAAATGTTTTGCTCCGGAAGGTGCATTCTATGTGTTTCCTGATGTGAGTGCTTATTATGGAAAATCAGATGGCACTACTACCATCACCAATGCGGCAGACTTCAGCATGTACCTGTTGAATACGGCGCATGTATCTTCTGTAATGGGTGATGCATTCGGAGAGCCTAACTGCGTGCGTTTTTCGTTTGCCAATAGCATGGGCAATATTGAAAAAGCATGGGGAAGAATTAAAGAAGCATTAGCGAAATTGAAATAAATAATCTGTGAATCTGTGGCTGTATTTTTTGCCACAGATTCACAGATTAATAAAGATTATTTAGAGGCGGATATAGTTCCGCCTTTTTTACTGTCTACGGTTACGGTGTATTTACCACCACCCTGAACAATCCATTTTACAGTAACTGATCCGAGGCCGGGTATATTGGCCACTTCAATGGTTGCTGGGTTTTGTTCCTGCTCCCTGCTGAGATTAAGATCGCGGTTCTCTACCTGCATGGCCGAAACAATTTTACCGGATGTGGTTAAGGTAATATAATCCGGTCTTTCGATTTTGTTCTTGGTATCCTGACTGCTATGTGTTGGCATCAGTCTGCTATTGGTAATAACCGCTGTTACCTCTTTCAATCCATCACCCAGGTCTTTTTCAGTGATTTCGTAAACGCTGAGTTTTGGCGTATGATAACTATGGTAGATACTGAATGCCATATTGCGGTGTGCATCTGATTCCAACAAAAAACCGGGGTGTGCACGTCCGAAATTTTTCTTCATCCCACCTACTTCTATTTTACCGTATTGAGGATGATCGTATTCTGTCCAGGGAACAAATGCATCCTGGAACAACAGGTAACGATCGAAACTGTAGCTGGCATTGTCGAACGGATCGCGTGTAGCATCACGCATATACATGAGGTATGGCGTCCAAAGTTCATTCGAATAGGTATAGATACCTCGGCCCGCATAGAACCAGTCTAATTCGCCACCATAAGCTGAGTAGAGATCTTTATATACCACCAGATATTTATAACCGGGTATCAGTTCCTCTCCTTTTTTAGCAATAGCATCGTAAACAGCTATATCCTGCTGGTTATACGTGCCTACATCTTCCTGTCCGCCTGGACCGCGTAAGATCATACCACCGGCATTATGAAAAGACTGTGCTGCAGCGATATTGGGGTGTTTCATAACAAACTCCATTACAGCCCTGTTTTCAGGCAGTGAGAATGGATATTTGTAGGCACCGTTTTGTATATAGTTTGGCTGCCATCCCCAACCCCAGTCGCGATTGGGATCGTACTCGAATGTGTAACCATCTTCGTTTACACGACCGTCGCCATCGTTGTCAATTCCTTCAATACCCAACAATTCATAATCGCCTTTTTCATCCGGCCCAACCTGAATCATATTGCGCGGGTCTTTAGGATCTACTTTCCAGCGGCCATTCGGATTTTTTCTGCGCATCATCGTTATATGCCCATCATTATTGATATCATCATAACTATCTTCATTTACCAAGCCATCGCCATCATTATCTACCGGTATTACACCTGAGCGTGGTGAACTGCCGGTGTTGGGTTTGTGCATGTAACTATCACGTGCATCCGGGTTAATCGTTGGAACGATATAAAACACTTTATCTTCCAGTAGTTCCTGTATGAATTTGGTATCACCAAAAGATTCCGTAAGGTACCATGCTGTATAAAGTGCAAATTCTGCACCTTGAATTTCATTGGAGTGAATATTACCATCGATATACATGCCTGGCTTTTTGTCGGCATTGCCCCCTTTTTTGAAATCGGTAATAGTTAAACACCACAGATCACGTCCTTCATACGATTTACCGATCGATTGCAGTTTTACCAGGTCTGGATATGCCGCTGCTATTTTCTTACAAATTTCACTTATGCCGGCATGGTCATAATAACGATTCCAGGTTACGGTTACTTTCGGATTAGCCGGAGAACCTGCTGCCTTAAACACCTGGCCAGGCAACTGTGCCTGTACAAACAGACCCGAACTTAGTACGAGTACTGATGCTATTATTTTCAGAAATATTTTTTTCATGTTGAAATGATTTGTGGTGATCAAAGATTAATCTCAATGGTTTTGGTACCTGCGGTAGGACAACCAGCTTCTACCGTAATCTTACCTGTACCTTTTACCACCCAGCTAAATGAGTTAGACTCATTAGGATCTAAGCTACTGAGTAGTTGAATTTTTCTGCCACCAATGATTTCCTGTTTATCATTTGTTTGTATCGCCACTTTTACTTTTTTGAGGAAATAGTTTCTTTCACCAAGTTTGGTATGTGTAGACAAATTTCCTTTATTCACTACATCAAGACTGATACGTGTTAATCCATTTGCGAGTTTTTCGGTTTTCAGGTTTATTACATCAATCTCAGGTTGATAGCCAGCCAGCTTAACGAGAAAAGCTGTATGAGTTTTAACCACTGCATCCACCATTTTATAAGGAGGGTTATTCAGAACATAAGGATCAACTCCCCCTACTTCCACTTTTTGTCCGGGATAATCAGGATGCTGAATTGTTTTCCATTCTGTAAATGTATTGGTGATACCTTGTTGCGATGCCCAGCGCAAATAATTTGCAGTAGGATCTTCTATGGTAAATGCTTTTTCTTTTTTAGTCGTATCAGGTTTGGTTTTGGGCACCCACCATCCTGGTGTACTGAAGCTATAGCGACCAAAATGGAAATACCCCCATGATAGTACATCGCCACCTGTAACATTATTCTTAGGGGCATCTTTTGTACCTGTTACTTTATTGTACATTTCGCTTACCATACCATTCACTTTAGCATCTGGTTCCAATAAACCTGCAACAATACGTTGGTTAGCTGCACCGGGATTATAGTTAATCGGTGTTGACAGGTTATTATTTGATCCAAAACTTACAACGGCATAAACATTAAATGCATCGTAAAGAAAATCGAGCATGGCCCTTGTTTCTTTTTCGCTGGCAGGGAACTCACCTGCGCCTGTTGCAAAAGTTTTATGCTGATAGGTGAGGTTTTTATTGAAGGCAATACCACCTTCCCCATCTTCATTAAATAAGCCGTCTTTATCGTTATCAATACCTTCGGGTAATAATTTATACTTTCCTTTTTCCCCTTTGCTGATATCTGCTTTCACCAGTACACGGGCATCATCTGGATGAAGTTTATAATCGCCTGTAACCGATTCTACGCGGAGAAAAGTTATTTTACCATTTCCATCAAGATCGTCCCATCCGTCTTCATTTGTTTTGCCATCACGGTCGTCATCAGTAACTGTAGCATTACCTGTTCTGTCTGCTTTCAGTTTGCTGAAATACTGCTCCATAGCGTCGGGACTCATATTTGGAAATACATAGTAGGTAGTACGGTTCAAAAGGGCTTTAATACTATCGCTACCTGAACCTTTTAATAACTGTTCTGCAAAACCGATAGCCAGTTCTGTGCCCAGCAGGTGATTACCTTCCACGCCGCCAATGACAGCAATAGCTGGCTTGGTTTCGGTTTTACCCGTACCAATGGTTAATAACCAGATGTCTTTACCGCCATTTGTTTTGGTTAGCGACTTAAGTGAAGTGAGTTGCGGATAGGCTTTGCTCAATACATTGAGCCGGTTTGCCTGTTCTGCCGCATTACTGTAGTCCTGGGCACTGATACTGGCAGCCACCCAACACAACAGTGTTGTGATCATAAGTTTTCGCATGCAGTTTGATTTTTGGGTTTTAAATATAAACCAATCGGCTTGTTTTTGGCAGTAAATTCCTTGAATGGCTGAACAGCCATGGTATTGGTGGGGAATTGGGCTGCGAGCTTCTAGCCGCTAGCTGCTAGCCTGATTAGTGGTCATTTTAGATCATCTGCTTTGACTTGAATATATTACAAGTCCTGCGAATTTGTTTTGTAAAAAATCTACTTTAAAGAAATTTTTAATTGTCGCCATTATATTTGTTGATGGCCCACATAGCAAAAAAGCTAGAAGCTAGAAGCTAATGGCTAGAGGCTTTTTTACCAGACTCCAATCCCATTATCTTTGCCACATGTCTGAGAACCCTAAACTGGAGATGTTTCGTAATCGCTTATCGAAAGTGTACAAACACCGTCATAAGCAAGCCAGGAGAATGGGCATTACCTGTTATCGTGTATACGACCACGATTTACCTGAATTTCCTTTTGCGATCGAGTTTTATGAAGACAAAATATACCTGGCAGAATACCTGCGCCGACATGGCATGACCGACGAAGAGCATGACGCATGGATGGATGAATGTATTGGTATCATTTCGGAAATTACGGCTATTAAACCCGCTTCCATTTTTGTGCGGCAGCGCAAAAGAATGTCGCATAAAGATGAGCAGTATGAGAAATTAGACAGTAAAAAAGAATTCTTTACCGTTGAAGAAAACGGACTCAAGTTTTTGGTGAACCTTGCTGATTATCTCGATACCGGCTTATTTCTCGATCATCGGATTACCAGGCAGATGGCGAAAGAAATAGCTGCCGATAAAAGGGTTTTGAATTTATTCTGTTACACCGGTTCTTTTTCAGTGTACACAGCTTCGGGTGGTGCATCATCGGTCACTTCTGTTGACTTATCAAAAACCTATCTCAATTGGGCAGAAGATCATATGGTGATCAACCGATTCAAGGATAAAGACAAATACTTTTTTGTACATGCTGATGTGAAACAATACCTGAAAACTTTACAACCCAATAGCTTCGACCTGGTAATCATGGACCCTCCTACTTTCAGCAATAGTAAACGCATGAAAGACTTCTTAGACATCCAACGCGATCATGTTGAACTCATCAATGATGTTTTGGCTGCCATGACAACCGGAGGCATCCTCTTTTTCAGCACTAACTTCACAAAATTTATATTAGATGAGGCTGCGATTAAAGCTGCTGATATAAAAGATATTACCAAAGCCACTACTCCCTTCGATTTTGAGGGGAAATTAAAAAGATGGTGTTATAGAATTACGAAGTGATGTTTTCTTGAAAGATTAAGCTTGTTTTATTAGTTGAATGTTTATTGCCACTGAGAGCACTAAATACTTCTGTGTATTTCTGTGCTCTCAGTGGCAATAAATATAAACGTAAATCCACCCTGTATTTCTACGCAGTTCATCCCCCCTTGTTCCATCTCTCCCTATTTGCAAATAGTTTTGGGGAAATAAACAAACATGTATCAATCTCCCATCCTTACACCTCAGATCAAAAAAAGGGTTTTCACTGAAAGTGAATTATTGTTCATGGAACTAAAAGCCAGACTACTTTTTGGTGAGACCGCCCGCGGTTGGTGGGACAGATTAAGTCCGGCAGAGAAATACCAAATACTAAATACCGATAACCCGCAACCAGCGAAAAAAAAGAAACAGTAAAAATTCTCTCATATACAGGAACCATAAAAAAGGCCCCGTTTTTCTAAACGGGGCCTTGACAAAATAATTAAGATTCTCTTATTTCACTTCTTCAAATTGCGCGTCTTCAACAGTATCATTTTTTGCAGCACCGCTTGCGTCACCAGCACCAGGCTGAGCTTCGGCTCCCGGTTGTGCTCCTGCTGCCTGCTGTGCTTTGTAAATTTCTTCACTAGCTGCGGTCCAGGCGGTATTCATCTCCGTCATTGCAGCATCTACAGCGGCAATATCCTGATTTTTATGCGCTTCTTTCAGTTTAGTAAGAGCCGCTTCGATTGGTGCTTTTTTATCTTCAGGGATTTTATCTCCAAACTCTTTGAATTGTTTCTCTGTTTGGAAAATTAAGCTATCGGCCTGGTTGAGTTTTTCTACCTTATCACGTGCTTCTTTATCACTCGCTTCATTAGCTTTCGCTTCTGCTTTCATTTTTTCAATCTCTTCTTTACTCAAACCACTACCAGCTTCAATACGAATCTTCTGTTCTTTACCTGTACCCTTATCTTTCGCACTTACATGCAGGATGCCATTAGCATCTATATCAAATGTTACTTCAATTTGTGGTACACCTCTTGGGGCTGGTGGAATACCATCCAGGTTAAAGATACCCAGGCTCTTATTCTGGTTAGCCATCGGACGCTCACCCTGTAGTACATGAATCTGTACGCCTGGCTGATTATCACTGGCTGTTGAAAATACTTCTGTCTTCTTGGTTGGGATCGTTGTATTTGAAGGAATCATCACCGTCATAACACTACCCATGGTTTCAATACCAAGTCCTAGTGGCGTTACATCAAGCAACAATACATCTTTCACTTCTCCGGTTAATACTGCACCCTGGATAGCGGCACCAACGGCTACTACTTCATCGGGGTTAACACCACGATTAGGTTTTTTACCAAAGAATTTCTCTACGATCTCCTGTACTTTAGGGATACGGGTTGAACCTCCTACCAGGATCACTTCATCAATTTGAGAAGTACTGTAACCTGCATCTTTCAATGCAGCTTCACAAGGTTTTAAACAACGGGCAAATAAATTATCTGCTAATGCTTCAAATTTAGCACGTGTTAATTTTAATACCAGGTGTTTAGGCACACCATCTACTGCGGTAATATATGGCAGGTTAATTTCTGTTTCTGCAGAAGAACTTAATTCGATCTTCGCTTTCTCAGACGCTTCTTTCAAACGCTGTAAAGCCATTGGATCTTTGCGCAGGTCAATTGCTTCCTGGCTCTTGAACTCATCAGCTAACCAGTCCATGATCACTTTATCGAAGTCATCACCACCAAGGTGTGTATCACCATTGGTTGATTTTACTTCAAATACGCCATCACCCAATTCCAGGATGGAGATATCGAATGTACCACCACCAAGGTCAAACACGGCGATCTTCTGATCAGCATGTTTTTTATCCAGACCATAAGCCAATGCCGCGGCGGTTGGTTCGTTTACAATACGGCGAACATTCAGACCAGCAATTTCACCGGCTTCTTTTGTTGCCTGACGCTGTGCATCATTGAAATAAGCAGGAACGGTAATAACCGCTTCTGTTACTTCCTGGCCAAGGTAGTCTTCAGCGGTTTTCTTCATTTTCTGAAGAATCATTGCTGAGATTTCCTGCGGAGTGTATAAACGATCATCGATCGCAACACGTACGGTATTGTTATCGCCTTTGGCTACTTTATAGCTCCAGTGGCTGATTTCTTCTGTTACTTCATCATGACGGCGGCCCATAAAACGCTTTACACTCGTAATGGTGTTTTGCGGATTGGTTATGGCCTGACGCTTGGCGGGATCTCCCACTTTACGCTCCCCGTTTTTCAGGAATGCCACTACGGAAGGGGTCGTTCTGCGTCCTTCATCATTTGCTATCACTACCGGCTCGTTACCTTCCATAACGGCCACACAGCTATTCGTTGTTCCAAGGTCAATGCCTATTATTTTGCCCATAACTATTGATTTCAGGTTAATAATCGGGATATAACTGTCAATCATTATGCCATCCCCCTTTTAAATGAAAAATTGTCATACCCCACCCTTTACCACTGTAAAGCTTGCCGAATAGACTCGATATCAATGCGTTTCTGGCAGTTAGCTTGTGTAAAATCTGCCATTTGGCATCCTATATTTCAGAAAATCTTAGTTTTAAGCATGTTTTTGAAAACGCTGTTTACAGGTTTATGGTCCATTTTATTACTGGCAGCTACTGCCCAGGATTTGCCGGTTTCCACCCCCTACCGGAATATGAAGATCATTTCCTCCACGCGTTTTCAATCGGGCGTCTATAACCTGAATAGTCCGGCAAGTAACGCCCTTATAGAAATTGCGGGAGAAAATATAACGGTAGACCTAAATCAAGCCATTCTGCAAGGCTCAAATGACATGACCCGTCCAGACGAGTTTTATGGTGTGGCCCTTCATATCAAACCGGGCTCAAAAAATATTATCATCCGTAATGGCAATATCCATGGCTTTAAAATCGCCATCCTGGCAGATAGTGTAGAAGGTCTGACCATTGAAAACTGTAACCTGAGTTATAATTACCGCCAGGAACTGAAAAGTAACCTGAACAGGGAAGATATCAGCGACTGGATGAGTTACCATAAAAACGATCATGGAGAATGGAAAAGATATGGGGCAGGTATTTACCTCGACCAATGTAAAAATGCCCGTATTTCAAATAATACCGTTACCAGCGGGCAATGCGGACTTATGATGACACGCTGCGAAAAAGCAGTGGTTTTCGATAATAACTTCTCCTTTAACTCAGGCATCGGCATCGGTTTATACCGAAGCAGTCAGAATAATTTCTATCATAACCGGCTGGATTGGAACGTGAGGGGTTATAGCCATGGGAAATACAAGCGTGGGCAAGACAGTGCCGGGTTCCTGGTATTTGAACAATGTAACGACAACATTTTCGCCTATAACAGTGCCACACATAGCGGTGATGGGTTTTTCCTTTGGGCCGGTCAGCATACAATGGATACGGGTGAGGGCGGTTGTAACGATAATTTTATCTATGGTAATGATTTCTCCTACGCCCCTACCAACGGAGTTGAAGTTACTTTCAGCAGAAACCTGGTAATGAAAAATGTAATTCGGGATTGCGACCATGGAATCTGGGGCGGTTATAGCTACGATTGTGATTTTACCGACAACGATTTTGCCTTTAATAGAATTGGTATAGCTATTGAGCACGGACAAAATATCAATATAGCCATCAACCGTTTTTTGTACGACAAAACCGCCATCAAACTCTGGTCCCGAGCCACCCAACCCGCGGACTGGAAATATGCACAGGTAAAAGATACCAGGAGTATGAACTACTGGATTGCTGCTAACCAGTTCACTGCCAATGAAACCATTTATGATATCATGGGTACAGATACGGTAGCATTCAGTGGCAACCAGAAAATGGCCTATACTACCAACCTGAAATTAGGTGAAAGAACCAGTGATATCGACACATCCCGTGAAGATGATCCGCTTGATATGGATTATGTTCCGGATGAACGATTAAAACAGGTACCTGTTCAAAAAAGACCAGAACCCCTTTTTCCAAAAGGGAAAGACAATATCCGCATCACACCATGGGGGCCATATAATTTTCAGTATCCATTACTCTGGCTTAAAAAAGTGGATAGCCTGGGGCAGTACCATTTCGAAGTATTGGGTAAAACAGGTTCCTGGAAAATAGAAAGCCTGAATGGCTTTGAAATAATTGAGAAAGGAACAGATAGCTTTCCCTCATCATTAACAGCCCGGCCAATAATAAACAGTCCTTCAAAAAAAATCAGCTTACAATATGAAGGTCCGGATTTCACCGATGCATTTGGAAAATCAGGCAGCAGTGGTACTTTGTTTGGCTATGATGAGCACGATACAAAACAGCAGTGGATCATAAACTGGTTTAAATGGGGTCAGGATTCGGATCCTATTCTTTCCAAAGAAAATTTTCAGCAACTGCTGCAATCAACCCCTATTCTATCAGACACACTCCCACAGCTAGACTTTACCTGGTGGGGCGCAATCGGTAAAAATTTACCGGCAGATTCATTTGCGACTGATGCCGTTACTACTATTGAGACAGAAAAAGGGATGTATGATATCGCTGTAACGGCCGATGATTTTGTACAGGTATTTGTAGATGGGAAACTGGCAATTGATGGATGGGATCCAAAATTCACGGAATATGATGAATATACCCACCACAGGGCTCGTTTGGAACTAAGTAAGGGAACGCATACAGTTCGGGTAATCCATGCAGAAAAAACAGGCATTGCTACCCTCATGTTTTATATAACACCTGTAAAAGATATGGTGCAACAACCCTTGTATCAGCAGCGGATTATTGCCAATTAATCATTGCTAAAAAAAGCTGCAAGCCATTGCTGGCCGGGGAAAATTGGCTTCAAGCTTCAAGTCGCAAGCTACAAGCCTTGATGGGTGCTTATTATAGGCTTTCTGCTTTTAATGGAATTAAAGGGGGGGGCTTGTGAATTAGATAATTTAAAGTCAGTTGCTTAAAGAAATATTTGGTTACCGTAAATACCCTATCTGCTATTAATAGCAGATAGTAAAAAGCGAGCACCAATCAAGGCTTGCCGCTTGAAGCTTGTAGCTTGAAGCTCACCTCCCTGCTCCTTTAAATGTAAAATTCTTCTGAGAAAAATAACTGAATGCAACCACAAAGAAAGTTGTGATTATTTTGGAAATTGTTGGATACCATCCAAATACTTCCACAAACAATTTCAGAAAGGCATAATTCAATAAAAAACAGCCAAGTACCACCACAAAATAGCGGCTAAGCTGTTTCCGTTTGGCTACCGATGTTTCCTGAAATACCACATACCTGCTCAGGTAAAACCCTGTTGGAAAAGTAACCACAAATGCAGCCAGGAATGCGGCTATATGGGCACTGATGGCCATAAATGGCAAGTGAAGTGTTTCTTTATGAAAAATATAATTGTAGGAAATAAAAAACAGGAATATATCCAGACTGGTGTTAAATCCACCACAGGCTGCATAGCGATAGGTTTGAAGGGGCATTAATTTCCTGAACAGCGGGTAAAAAAAATCTACAACCCGTAACAAGAAAGCCCGGATATGTTCATGCAAGTTTCGCATCAATGCGGCGAAGGTAGGGCTTAATTAGTTACTTTTGCGGCCGTAACTATTTTGAATATGAGTGTTGTAGAACAGATTAAGCTGGCGGCATCGGCAACGATTAAAGCATTGTATGAGGTTGATATGCAACCCAATGAAGTGTTGGTAAATGCTACCAAACCCGAATTTGAAGGCGACTATACCGTTGTGCTTTTTGCGCTGGTAAAACAGTTAAAGAAATCACCCGATGCCCTGGGCGAAGAAATGGGTAAAGCATTAACAACAGCTAACCCGCATTTATTCAGTGGTTACAATATCATTAAAGGTTTTTTAAATCTTTCTGTTACTGATAATTATTGGTATTCATTTCTTGAACAATCTTATTCGAAGGAAAGTTATGGGTATGCGGCCGCTACCGGTGAAAAAGTAATGGTTGAATATTCTTCCCCCAATACCAATAAGCCCCTTCACCTTGGTCATCTGAGAAATAATTTTTTGGGATGGAGTATTGCTGAAATACTTAAAGCCACAGGTAATGAAGTGGTGAAGACCTGTATTGTAAATGACAGAGGGGTACATATCTGCAAAAGTATGATTGCCTGGCAACGCTTTTCGAATGGAGCAACTCCTGCAAGCACAGGCACCAAGGGCGATCATTTTGTGGGCGATTATTATGTGAAATTCAACGATGCCTACAAAGCAGAAATAAAAGAACTGGTAGCGGGAGGTATGACAGAAGCAGAAGCTGAAAAAGAAGCCCCTATTATGAAAGCTACCCAGCAAATGCTGATAGACTGGGAAGCAGGCAAACCCGAAGTAATGGATTTATGGCGCACTATGAACGGCTGGGTTTACGAAGGCTTCAATGCCACTTACCAGCGCATTGGCAGCGATTTCGATAAAACTTATTATGAAAGCAATACCTATTTATTAGGTAAGGACCTGGTGGAAACAGGATTAGCAAAAGGGGTATTTTACCAGAAAGATGATGGCAGTGTTTGGATTGACCTTACTTCTGATGGACTGGATGAGAAACTGGTTCGAAGAAAAGATGGCACTTCGGTTTATATTACCCAGGATATTGGTTTGGCGGAACAAAAGCAGAAAGAATTTAATGCCAGTCAGAGTATTTATGTAGTAGGTGATGAACAGAATTATCATTTCAAGGTATTGAAACTAATCTGTCAGAAATTACAATTACCTTCTGCTGATGGTATTTATCACCTGAGTTATGGCATGGTTGAATTACCATCCGGTAAAATGAAGAGCAGAGAAGGAACAGTAGTAGATGCCGATGATCTGGTGGAAGAAATGGTAAATATTGCACGCCAGAAAACGGAAGAACTGGGCAAGGTGAAAGATTTTACTGCCGAGGAATTGACGGAATTGTATGACACGATTGGTCTGGGTGCATTAAAATTCTTTTTGTTAAGGGTAGATCCTAAGAAGAAGATGATCTTTAATCCTGAGGAAAGCATCGACTTCCACGGATTTACAGGTCCTTTTATACAGTACACCCATGCAAGGATCAAGAGCATCCTGCGGAAAGCGGGTGTGAATGGTGAATGGTCAATGGTCAATGACAAAGAAAATTCACCATCCACTATTCACCATTCACCCCTCCTCCCCCTGGAAAAAGCATTGCTGCTCACACTGGAACAGTTTCCTGTTGTGCTTCAGGAAGCTGCTGCCGAGCACGACCCTTCCAAAGTGGCCATTTTTGTGTTTAACCTGGCGAAGACTTTTAATTCCTTTTATACCGAGCATTCTATTGCCAATGCAGAGACAGAGGAAAAGAAACAGCTAAGATTAGCATTGTCGCAGTTAACGGCACAGGCTTTGAGGAATGGGATGTCTGTTTTGGGAATTAAGGTTCCTGAAAGGATGTAAATAAAATCTTAGGAAGGCTTTGTATAGATTTATTGAATGCTGTACATTTGCCGTCCCAAAGATGCGGAGGTGGCGAAATTGGTAGACGCACTACTTTGAGGTGGTAGCGCCTTTTACCGGGCGTGGGAGTTCGAATCTCCTCTTCCGCACCAGACCCAGATATATTTAAATATGTCTGGGTTTTTAATAGGATTTAATTCCTGCAGTATCCGCTTTTATAAAACTAGTTTAAGGTGATTGTCCCCACAGTACTGTGGGGATGGGAGTTCGAATCTCCTCTTCCGCACCAGACCCAGATATGCAAATATATCTGGGTTTTTTATTGACATTATTCCACAAAGTTTACGCAAACTATTATCAATGACTACTACTTCGGGTGGTAGTCCCCACAGCACTGTGGGGATGGGAGTTCGAATCTCCTCTTCCGCACCAGACCCAGATATATTTAAATATGTCTGGGTTTTTAATAGGATTTAATTCCTGCAGTATCCGCTTTTATAAAACTAGTTTAAGGTGATTGTCCCCACAGTACTGTGGGGATGGGAGTTCGAATCTCCTCTTCCGCACCAGACCCAGATATGCAAATATATCTGGGTTTTTTATTGACATTATTCCACAAAGTTTACGCAAACTATTATCAATGACTACTACTTCGGGTGGTAGTCCCCACAGTACTGTGGGGATGGGAGTTCGAATCTCCTCTTCCGCACTAACCCGGATATATTAAAACGTGTCTGAGCTTTTATGCACACGACTTTTTTTTGGTATTATGTAAACGCTAGACAAATCCAAAGCTGAGCGGCTAATCCTTACCTATTGGTGCCAATGGTGATTGAAGCGTAAGGGCATGTAGCAGTTTTAAGTTCTTACAATTCGAAGCAGTCCTGCTGGACTTTTATTTTGTAGTTTCACATTACTTTGTAAAAAAATACACATGGCCGATTTCATCATACATTGCCCCAATTGTAACCACCAGTTTGAACCAGGAGATTCGATCCGCGAAGAAGTGCAGAAAGAGCTTCGTGGACAAATGGTTGACTGGCAAAAGAAAAAAGACGATGAGTTCAAACAAAAAGAACTGGCTTTCCAGCAACAATTAGCACAGAAAGAAGAAGAAGCCAATAAAAAACTGGTAGCGGAAAAGAAGAAACTGGAAGAAGAGTTGAAAGACAGTCTTCGCAAAAATATCGTCGCCGATTTTGAAAACCAGCTAAAAATGCTGCAGGAAGCCGATAAGGAAAAAGAAGAGAAACTAAAAGAAGCACGTAAAAAAGAACTCGAATTCCTTCAAAAAGAACAAGCCCTTAAAACTAAAGAGGAAGAACTGGAACTATCCTTACAGCGACAGTTACTGGAAGAAAGGGAAAAAATAAAAGAACAACTCTCCAAAGAAGAAGCTGAAAAACTCAGCATCAAAGAACAGGAATACCAACTCCGCATGAAGGAGATGGAAAAACAAATTGAAGACCAGAAAAAACTGGTGGAAGAAATGCGTCGGAAATCTGAACAGGGAAGTATGCAATTGCAGGGCGAAGTGCAGGAACTGATGCTGGAATCATTATTACAGGCCACTTTCCCTTATGATACAATCGAAGAAGTTGGTAAAGGCGTACGTGGCGCAGACTGCATACAAACAGTTCGCAACCAGTTTGGAAATGAATCGGGCAAGATTATTTATGAAAGCAAACGCACCAAAGATTTTGCCAACGATTGGATTGAAAAATTAAAAACAGATATGCGTAACCTTGGTGCCGATGTAGCTGTAATTGTTACACAGGCACTCCCTAAAGACATGGATCGCTTTGGAGAGAAAGATGGTGTTTATATCTGCACATTTACTGAAGTAAGAAGTGTGGCATTACTCCTCCGCAATGCATTATTGAAAATCGCCGACGCTAAAAAAAGCCAGGAAAACAAAGGCGACAAAATGGTGATGCTCTACGATTACCTCATAGGCTCCGAATTCAGTGAACAATGGAAAGCTATACGCGAAGGCTTTATGAGCATGAAACTAAGCATCCAGAAAGAACGCGATGCGATGGAAAAACTATGGAAGGCCCGTGAAAAACAATTAGAAAAAGTTTTACTCAATGCTGCACATATCAAAGGATCTATTGAAGGTATTGCAGGTGCAGATGCAGTAAATCTTAATCTCTTAGAAGACAATACACCATTAGAACTTGAGTAATGTATTCGGACATATTATCTCAACAGGAGAAGCAGAAAAACCTTCGAAGAAGAAACCCATCTTCCCCATCAATGATGCACTGCGCAAATACCTGGTACATTATAGTCGTGAAGTAAAATTGCCGGTGAGTTACAAAGATTTGCAGCGTTATACATACTCAGTTCCGCTAAAAGACCGACAGGGTAAAGATACTTCATGGGAGAAAGTATCTTATGACATGCGCGAATGGGAATACCTGCGTGAAAACCTTGTGCGCATTTACGCCATTCTGAAAACAGAGGGCGACATGAGCTTTATCAAACACCTTGATGTGGCACGAATTGATTTCTGCTATTTCGGAAACAGTCAACCCTTCCGCATTCGAATCGTAAATAAGTTTAACGACAATTATGACCACTACTATATAAAACAGGCAGATGCAAGTCGCGTGTACGGATTAGAACTGGAGCACCTGCTCTCCCCTAACCGTATGACCTACTTTACAGACAGAAATACCCTGATCGAGGAACATATTCCAGGCATACCAGGTGATATCTTTATTGCCGAGCACTTAAACAGTGCCAATACCAACCTTATACGACTCGCAAAAGAATTTGTAAAATTCAACGAACGTTGCTTTGTACAATTACTTGGCGATATGCGCTCGTATAATTTTGTTGTAAACATTATACCTGATATTGAAGACTTTCAATACCGTATCAGGGCCATCGATTTCGACCAGCAATCTTATGAAGGGAGAAAAAACCTGTACCTGCCACAGTTCTTCAAGGAAAACAAAACCCTGGTAGATATTGCTTTACAACACCTCGACAAATCTTCCATCGCACAATACCAGGCCGAAGAAAGAACCATGATGACTTATCGCTTAGTGTCATCCCGTTATCGCATCAAAGAGCTGCTCGACATCATGAGCACGGATACCATATCAACAAAAGAAAAACTGGAACAGTTAAAAGCAGAGTTAGCGACCCATTTTAATGCCACCCCCTCTTTCGCCAAAGCCCGCACCATGGGACAACTCGTAAAAAGACAACTCAAACAAACCCTGCAAAACAACCTGTTGCTGATACCGAAATCGAAAAGCCGCTTCGCGGACTGAGAAACAGAGTAATAAGGAATAAGAAATGTGAAAGTGGAGGGTATCTTACTTCCTTATTTCATATTTCTTATTCCTTATTTTTCTGTTTCATGTCTCCTTTCGTCCAAACAAGTGTCAGGTTTCCAAAAAGGGAATAGTGTAGTTGCAACGGATGGACTGTTTGTTTGATGAAGGAAGCGGCGACAACACCTTTTTCCTTTGCTGGTAGTTCGTGTATGCGTAATACTTCACTAAAATCTACGTCCCCATTACCCCACCATTTAAACATGGCTTCTTTGGCACTCCATAGTAAGGTAAGGATGGTTAGCTGATACCGAAATCCAAGAGTAGGTTTGATGACTGAAAAACAGAGAAATAAGGAATAAGAAATAAGAAATGTGAAAGTGGAGGGTATCTTACTTCCTTATTTCATATTTCTTATTCCTTATTTTTCTGTTTCATGTCTCCTTTCGTCCAAACAAGTGTCAGGTTTCCAAAAAGGGAATAGTGTAGTTGCAACGGATGGACTGTTTGTTTGATGAAGGAAGCGGCGACAACACCTTTTTCCTTTGCTGGTAGTTCGTGTATGCGTAATACTTCACTAAAATCTACGTCCCCATTACCCCACCATTTAAACATGGCTTCTTTGGCACTCCATAGTAAGGTAAGGATGGTAATAGGATCAGCTTTTGATGAATGCAACATTGTTAATTCATCGGGGTGGAGGAATTTGTGTTTTATCTTTTCTACCCTCGGTGTAAGTAATTCCACATCTATGCCAACTCTTTGGGTGCTGCTTACTATAGCTGCAGCATAATCACCGCAATGGGAGATGGAAAAATGATAGGCTTCATCGGGCAAAAAAGGCTTTCGCGTATCAGCGATAGCAATGGTTGCCGTTGGAAAATCAGGGAAGAGATAACGAAGGAGGTAACGTCCGGCAAGGTGTTGCAAGCGCTTGTGGGGATGTGTTATTTCCTTGGTTAGGGTTACTGTTTCCAGGAAAAAAGACTCCGGTTCAGCGATCTTCCAGATGGCCAAACGGGTTTGTTCGTTGATATCTTGTTGATAAAACAGGGGCACGCTGAACTTAGGTCGTTTTAGATTGCAGATTTAAGATTTATTTGCATCCCAACCCAAAACTATTGAGGAATGATTCTAACTGACAAGCGTATTTTAGAAGAAATGGACAAGGGCACCATCAAAATTGAGCCCTATAATCGTGGCGATCTGGGCAGCAACAGTTACGATGTACACCTTGGTAAAACACTGGCAGTTTATGTAGACAAAGTGCTGGATGCCAAAAAACACAATACCATTGAGTATTTCGATATTCCTGATGAGGGCTTTGTACTTGAGCCAGATAAATTTTACCTCGGGGTAACACTGGAATACACCGAAACCCATGCACATGTACCTTTTCTGGAGGGTAAATCATCTACGGGAAGACTTGGCATCGACATCCATGCCACGGCTGGTAAAGGCGATGTTGGTTTCTGCGGCAACTGGACCCTTGAAATTTCCTGCAAGCAACCAGTCCGTGTTTACCATGGCATGCCAATTGGTCAACTCATCTATTTCCCGGTAGAAGGGGAAATTGAAGTAAAATACAACCAGAAATCCAATGCCAAATACAGCGGCCAACCCAATAAGCCAGTGGAGAGTATGATGTGGAAGAATAAGTTTTGATGTGAATGGTCAAGGGTGAATGGTCAATGGTGAATTGTGAATGAAGTGTACTGGAAATCTTTTTAATTCCCATTCTTCACATGTTCTATTGACAATTCACCATTGACAATTCACATCTACCCATTCAATCTCCATATCGCCCCATTCAGTAGCATGGCGAAGCTTACCCAGGATATGTAGGGTACTAAGAGCCAGGCAGCTATTTTGGAATATTGGGCAAAGGAGAAAATGGTTAATAGAATCATCACCCAAAGCACTATCATTTCCGCAAGTGCCCAACCGGTTTCATGCATTCCGAAGAATATAAATGACCAGCAGAAATTCAGTGCAAACTGAATGATAAATAGTACGAGTGCCCTGTTTCGACCTGATGATGCAGGTTGTTTCCAGATAAGAAAACAACTAATACCCATTAAGATGTAGAGGGTTGTCCAGACAGGACCAAACAACCAATTGGGTGGATTAAAGGAAGGCTTGGTTAAACCGCCATACCAGGTGGGTATTTCAGCAGAAGTTACCAGTCCGCCCACTGCACCTAAAACTACTGTTAAACCGACAGCAGTTATTAACTTTATCAGTTCATTTCTTTTCATACTTTTTATTGTAGGCAATCAGCCATCCGATTACTTCATCATAACTTTTAACGCCTGCCTCCTGGTTATTGAACCGGAGGTATTGGTCGTAGAGATTATTTAAAGTAGCCGAAGTTTTGTATTGTCTTTGCTGAAAGAATTCCCGGACTTCTTTGCGGTCTTTTCTTACCAGCGAATCGAGCCTTTCACGATTTGAATGAACTACTTGCTGGAAGCGTATTGAATCTTTGTCCATCGCAAGCATATACAATTCTTCTCTTTGCGCATACGTAAACAAATCGTTGTAAGCTGAATAACGGAAAAAAACATCTTTTGTTGACATTGCTGCTATTAGTCCAACCATATTTGCTTCACTTTCGCTGGCATATCCTAATTGATGGGCTATTTCGTGGCATGCTACAAAAGGAAGTACCAGTTCTGGAACATCGGTTCTTACCTGAGCCTCTCCTGTAAATGGATTATAATAGCCGGTAAAACCAACCCAATCTGCCAAACCATTAAATAAACTGGGTTTTATAGATCGGTGGTTATAATTTAAAAAAGTAAAGCGATCCCATGCCCGGGCATAGCCAATACTGGCCATCCTGAAAATGCTATCAACCGGTTGCGACGGTAAAGCAGTATCCGGCATAAGTTTGCGACAGGCATTTAAACTATCGATCAATCGGTTGGTAAGTTGAATCACTTCCTCTGTTTGGTACCCTTTTTTAGATAGCTTTAGTTGATAGGCTATGCCAAGTCTGTCGTAATTCAATCCCCACAATAACCTGAAAACAATATAGATACCTGCCAATTTATTAAATAGCCTAAGGGCCAGTAAACCCCATAAACCAATTGCCCAGCTCCCCTTCCGCAAAAGAATGATTGATTTAATTAGTCCTACAACTACACTTATTATAAATAGTACATATAAACAATCTCCAATACTAAAAGGAGCCCATTTCGTAAGCACCCTTAAGGTGGAGGAGATTCCTTTATAGATACCGGTGCTGTACCAATTCTCGACTGCTTTGGGGAAATAGCCCAGGAAATGGACCATTAATGCCAGAAAAAGCAAAAAAACGGGCCTGATAAATAAAACTGGGGATATTTTTGCCTCGGTTTTCATAGTTACAAATATGCGGAATCCTGCTGATTAAGGTTTGTTGATAAGTAATATGCGGCTAAAACCTAACTTTCTCTTGGCATTTACGCCATTTTAGACTACCTTTGCAAGCCCTTAAAAAACGGTTATGAGTCATAGGCGGGAATATGAGATAGCTTTTGTGGGTTTGAAGCCGGGCACTCATGTATATGAATACCGGATTGAGGACAAGTTCTTTACACAATATGGAGAGCAGGATTTCAAAAACTGTGTTGCCAATATTAAACTGAGTTTAGAGAAGAATAACAACTTCATGCAGCTTCGTTTTGATATTGACGGAACAGTGGAGAGTAACTGCGACAGATGTGGCAATCAACTGCCTTTACAGCTTTGGGACGAATTCAACATCATTGTAAAAATGGTGGATGAACCAGCACTGATGAATGAGCAGGAAGAAGACCCCGATGTTTATTATATAAGCCGGGGTGAAAGTCACCTCTATCTGAGCGATTGGATCTATGAATTCATCAACCTGACCATTCCATTACAAAAAATGTGTAGTGAAAGTGAGATGGGTGGCCCCCGGTGCAATAAAGAAGTACTGGAGAAATTGAAAAAAATGGAAGAAGATGCCCAGAAAGACAACCATAATACGGTGTGGAAGGGGCTGGAAAAATTTAAGGACCTGGAATAAACATTATTGATACTTTAAAATTCGAGATATGCCGAATCCTAAACGCAGACATTCACAGCAGCGCAGTGCAAAAAGAAGAACGCACTATGTGGCACAGGAAGTTACATTGAGCAAAGACAGCACTACAGGTGAAACACACGTACGCCATCGTGCACACGTGAGCGAAGGTAAATTGTTCTATAAAGGGAAACTGGTAGCTGAAAAAGCTCCATTGAAAGCTTAATCCTTTAAGATCAATTAACCAAGCTGACGACGCATGAATATTGGCATAGACATGATGGGTGGAGATTTTGCACCGTTAGAAGCGGTGAAAGGGCTGAAACTTTATCTGTCTTCCGGTACACCTGCTGCCTCACTATATTTAATAGGTGATGAAACACTGATAAAACCTCTATTGGAGGAACACCAGGTTACATCACCTAATTTGCATTTGATACATGCCCCCGAAGTAATCGGGTACAATGAGCATCCCACCAAAGCATTAAAGGAAAAACAACAATCTTCTATAGCAATCGGTTTCCATCTCCTGGCAACCGGAAAAATAGATGCATTTATTAGTGCCGGAAATACCGGAGCCATGCTGGTTGGTGCCATGTATAGTATAAAGCCTATTGCTGGTGTAAGCCGACCAACCATTGCCACCATCATCCCTAAACTTAATGGAACCACTGGTTTATTGGCGGATGTTGGATTAAATGCAGACTGCAAACCAGAAAACCTGAACCAGTTTGCTATACTGGGTAGCTTATATGCCCAGCATATCCTCAATATTGACAACCCAACGGTTGGATTAATGAATGTGGGTGAAGAAGAAGGCAAAGGAAATATCCTGGCACAGTCGACCTACCCCCTCCTCAAAGAAAATACCCAAATCAATTTTACCGGAAACATCGAAGGCCGCGACATCTTTGGCGACAAAGCCGATGTAATGGTATGTGATGGCTTTACCGGTAATATCATCCTCAAAATGGCGGAATCAATCTACGATATCGCCCGCCAGCGTAACCTGGCATCTGATAGCTATTTCAGTCGCTTCCATTACGAAAACTATGGAGGTACACCTGTACTGGGTGTGGCCAAGCCTGTTATCATAGGCCATGGCATCAGTAACGACAAAGCTTTCATGAACATGATCGGCCTCGCTGCAAAAATGATCGAAAGCGATCTTTGTGGTAAGATGGTGGCTAGTTTCGGGGCTTAATTCCTGATTTATTTATTGCCACTGAAGACACTGAGATACACAGAAAGTACTTCTGTGCCCCTCTGTGTCCTCAGTGGCGATCCTTTTTCATCCGCTTTTATAACCACTCATCACAAAGTCAAAAATTCATCACTACTCAAAAAAATACATAAATTATTGATATTCAATAACTAACAAGCTAACTAAGCTATTTTGCCAGAAATATTACTGTCTTAAAGATGGTACTATGTGTTGCATAGTACCAAAAGTTGATTTATCTTTGATTTATCAAATTAAAAAACAACAAAAAAATACTTGTATGAAAAAGTTCATCAACAACCTCCAGATCGTAGCTATGTTAGCCCTTATTCCTGCTATGGTAATTGCCTACCTAGGTACACAAAAATCTACTGAAGAAGAAACAGAGAAAACATCGATCGTAAATACCAAAGGTTTTAACCTTACAGAAACTGGTAATATTATTCACTTAGTGAAGAGTTTCTAATTAGCCATTATGACCATTTACGATTCATCGCTGCAAATACAAGGGGCAGTGGTGATCAAAAGAACACCCTCCCCTTTTCCCCATCGTTTCAACGAAGCAGATTGATTTAGCAATTCGCTGTTCTACGGCAGCCACAAAACTTTACCTTTGCCACAAACAAATGTTAGTTTTCGCATGTGGTTGAATAATATACTCGAAACGATTGGAAATACCCCCCTGATCAAGCTCAACAAAGTAGCCAAAGACATCCCAGCCACTGTACTGGCCAAGGTAGACTATTTTAACCCCGGCAATTCCATCAAAGACCGTATGGCTTTGAAAATGGTAGAAGTTGCAGAAAAAGAAGGCAAACTAAAACCTGGAGGTACCATCATTGAAGGCACCAGCGGTAATACCGGAATGGGCCTTGCCCTCGCAGCTTGTGTAAAAGGGTACAAATGCATTTTTGTAACCACCGATAAGCAGTCGAAAGAAAAAGTAGATATCCTCAAAGCAGTTGGTGCGGAAGTAATTGTTTGTCCCACAAACGTGATGCCCGAAGATCCCCGCAGTTATTATAGTGTAGCCAAAAGATTAGGACAGGAAATTCCTAATTCTATGTACATGAACCAGTATGATAACCTGGCTAACAGACAGGCTCATTATGAAACTACCGGTCCTGAAATTTGGGAACAGACTGAAGGAAAAATTACCCATTTTGTTTGTACCGCAGGAACCGGTGGCACCATTACAGGAACAGCCATGTACCTGAAAGAAAAAAATCCAAACATTAAAGTATGGGCCGTAGACGTTTACGGTTCATTGCTCACGAAATATTTCAAGACTGGAGAGATTGATATGAATGAAGTTCATCCATATATCTCAGAAGGTTTCGGAGAAGATTTTGTACCTCAGAACTATGACATGAGTGTGATTGATGAGTTTGTACAGGTAACAGATAAAGACGGAGCAGTTATGGCCCGCCGTATTGCAAAAGAAGAAGGTTTGTTCTGCGGGTACAGCGCCGGAAGCTGCCTGCAGGGATTAATGCAACTCAAATCATCGCTCACCAAAGACGATGTAGTGGTTTGCGTATTCCATGATCACGGTAGCCGTTATGTAGGCAAGGTTTATAATGACCAATGGATGATGGAACGCGGATTCCTGGACGTAAAAACCTTTAAGGATATTGTTAACGGAAGAGGAGGACAAAAACTCATTACCGTAGCCCCTGACCATACAGTAGCTGCCGCTGTTGACCTGATGAAGAAATATGATATCGAACAAATTCCGGTAATCGCTGAAAATGCGCTGGTAGGTTCTTTAAGCGAAGGCGGACTATTTCAAAAAATATTCAGTAACCCCGAATTAAAAGATGCAACCGTAGCTAGCGTTATGGAACACGCTTATCCGGTTGTAGATTTTCTTACCCCTGTTGAAAAAATAGGCACACTAATAAACAAAGAAAACGGTGCAGTACTCGCTAAAGATGAAAAAGGCGACTACCACATCATCACAAAATACGATGTAATTCAAAGCCTGACCAAGTAAATTAAAAGCCCTGTGTAACTTACATGGGGCTTTTTTAATTATACTGTCCGGGAAGAAACAGCTTCTAGCCACTAGCTGCTAGCTACTAGCTTTTTTTTTGCTATTAATTTAACCATCCACAAGCGTATATACGGTAATTAAATCTTTATTTTAAGCAGGATTTTTACGAGACAAATTCGCAGGCCCTGTCATTTAGCAAAAAACCTAAAACAAGCACCAATCAAAGCTTGCAGCTTGAAGCCAGAACTGTCCGGGGAAAATAGGCTGCGAGCTTCTAGCCTCTAGCTGCTAGCCTTGATTGGTGCTTGTTTTAGGTTTTCTGCTATTATTTGAATAAATGACAGGGCTTGCGAATTTGTTTTGTAATAATCCTTCTTAAAATAAAAATTTAATTACCATATCCAAGCTTGTGAATGGTTAAATTAATAGCAAAAAAAGGCTAGTAGCCAGCAGCTAGAGGCTAGAAGCTGTTTTTTCCCGGACAGCAATGGCTTGAAGCTTGAGGCTTGAGGCTTTTCTACCGGAGAACAATATTTAATCACCATGAACCAATAGTAATATGCTCTCTGTAAGGCATGAAGTATTTCTGGAAGTAGCCAGACAAAAAAGTTTTTCAAAAGCTAGTCAGCTACTGTTCATTTCGCAGCCAGCTATCAGCAAACATATACGCAACCTGGAAGAACAATATGCCACCCGTTTGTTTGAGCGAAAAGGACTTGCGATCGAACTAACAGAAGCTGGACGGATGTTATTTGAAAAAATTATTGAAGTAAAAGCCATTCAGGACCAGACAGAATTCGAATTATCTGCTATCAAAGACCTGCTCCAGGTAAAAGGAACACTTAAGTTAGGCGCCAGCACAACCGTAGCACTTTATATTCTACCTAAAGTTTTATCCGCTTTTCAATCCAGGTACCCACATATTGTCATTGACCTACTCAATAGAAATACTGAAATTGTTTTACAGGCTTTGTTAAGCGGCGATATAAACCTAGGCATAGTAGAAGGAAGGTCAAAACGCACACAGGTTAGTCACCGCCCTTTTATTACCGATAAAGTTGTAGCAGTATGCAGCAGAAAAAGTGCGATCGCCAAAAGAAAACAATACGAGATTGAAGAAATAAAAAATCTGCCCCTTGCTCTTAGAGAAGTTGGAAGCGGAACACTTTCCGCTTTGAGAGCATCGCTGGAGAAGAAAAAAATTAAGATGAACAACTTACAGGTAAAAGCCAGATTAGGCGGAACAGAAGCGCTTAAAAATTTTCTGATTGAATCCGACTTACTGGGTTTCCTGCCGCAACGCTCCGTATTAAAAGAATTGGAACAAGGCGAATTGGTGGAAATACATTTTAACGGATTGCAGATTGAACGAAATTTCTATTTTATTGAACGCAAAGGCGAAAACAGTGAGCTAAACAGAACCCTGATTAAAATTGCTGAAAAAATCTATAACTTTTAGTTATAAGCAATAACCATATCTGATATATTAGGTTATAAATACTAAGGTAAGTTTGTGTCATGAAAACGAATCTGGAAAAACCTGTTAACATATCGGTACAGGTATTAGTCACACTCACTACATTTTTCTCTGCCTACCTCACCCCTGAAGCCAATGCCATGTACTCGGGTTTGAAAAAACTGGTTGAGAAAACTTATGCGCCAACAGATAGTAGCCTACCCATTATCATAAGCAGCAACCAAAGTTCCTGATAAGTTGCACTGATCTTCTGTATTTTGCATTATGTTTCTGTACACCGATCAGATAGGTCACACTATTGAATTATCTGCACAGCCAAAGAGAATTGTTTCGCTGGTGCCTTCTCAAACGGAGCTATTGTCCGACCTAGGACTTGAAGCCGAAGTAGTTGGTATCACTAAATTTTGCATCCACCCCAATACATGGTTTCGCAATAAGAACCGTATTGGTGGTACCAAAGATGTAAAACAAGAACGGGTAGCCGCTTTAAAGCCTGATCTGATTATTGCGAATAAGGAAGAGAATGTAAAAGAACAGGTGGAAGCACTAAGAACAATCGCTCCTGTATGGACCAGCGATATCAATACCCTTGAAGATGCCTTTGAAATGATAGATCACCTGGGAAATATCACTGGCAGGACTGCCCCAGCCAATGATATTTTAGTAAAAACAAAAGAAGCATTTACAACGCTGGAAAAAAAACCATTAAATATTAAAGGCAAAACCTGCTTGTACCTGATTTGGAAAGACCCCTACATGAGTGTTGGTTCAGATACTTTTATTCACGACATGTTAACCCGCTGTGGCTTCATCAATCTGCTGGCCAATCAAAACAGGTATCCGACGATAACTGCTGAACAAATCAAAACATTATCACCGGAAATAATATTACTTTCCTCCGAACCCTACCCTTTTAAAGAAAAACATATTGCTGCTCTGCAGGACCTTCTCCCCTCTACACTTATCACTTTGGTTGACGGGGAAATGTTTAGCTGGTACGGTAGCCGATTAATGCAGGCTCCTGCTTATTTCTGCGGTTTATCAGAAAGAATCAACAGTTCATCCACAGTAGCAAAAAGCTAACGGACGTTTGCGGCAAGTGAAGTATCTTGCCGCCGGTCGGATCGCAGATCGCAGATCGCAGATCGCAGATGTCTGATGTCTGATGTCGGATGTCGGATTTGGATGGTGAATGGTAGGGTTTGTTTACTCACTACTCACTACTAACAATTGATTATTGACCATTGACTATTGACAATTCACAACAAAACAAGCACAACTATGAAAAAGTACAGGGCCGGGGTTTTATTCGGTGAAGAACTGGAAGCATTGTATAATGATGCGAAAGACAATCAATTTGCGTTACCTGCTGTTAACACTATTGGAACAAACACTATTAACGCAACACTGGAAACAGCAGCCAAGGTAAATTCTCCTGTGATCATACAATTCTCCAATGGAGGAGCTCAATTTATTGCTGGTAAAGGAATGCCTAACGATAACCTCCAGGGGAATATCGCGGGGGGTATTTCAGGAGCTTTACATATTCATAATGTTGCCAAATATTATGGCGTTCCGGTTGTACTGCATACCGACCATGCCGCCAAAAAATGGTTGCCATGGGTAAGCGGATTAATCGATGCCGGAGAGCAGTTTTATAAAGAAAAAGGACAACCACTTTTTAGTTCTCATATGCTCGATCTTTCTGAAGAGCCCATTGAAGAAAATATCCACACATCAGTAGAGTTTTACAAACGAATGGCCCCACTGGGAATGAGTATTGAAATTGAGCTGGGTGTTACAGGTGGTGAAGAAGATGGCGTTGATAACAGCGGCATAGAAAACGATAAACTTTATACGCAGCCCCAACACGTAGCTTATGCTTATACTGAATTAAGTAAAGTGGGCAAACTGTTCACCGTAGCCGCTGCTTTTGGTAACGTACACGGTGTTTATAGTCCGGGTAACGTAGAATTACGTCCTGAGATCCTGAATAATAGCCAGCTCTATATTGAGCAGGAACTGAAAACAGGTAAAAAACCGGTTTATTTCGTGTTCCACGGTGGCAGTGGCTCACCCCAGCACCAGATCAGGGAAGCGATCGGTTATGGCGCCATCAAAATGAACATCGATACTGACCTCCAATGGGCATTCTGGGAGGGTATCAAAGACTTCTACAAAAAGAATGAAGGATACCTTCAAGGACAGCTCGGCAATCCAGAAGGAGCCGAAAAACCGAATAAAAAATTCTATGATCCCCGTGTTTGGCTCCGCAAAGGCGAGGAAAACTTCGCTAAACGCCTGGAAGTTGCCTTTGAGGACCTGAATTGTATTAATAGGAACGCATAGCAGACCGAAAGTCGGAAAGTCCGGAAGACCGGAAGATGGATTATTTAAAACAGTCATCTTTCGGTCTTTCAGACTCATGGTCTTTCGGACTTTCCGACTTATATCCCTATCTTAGCCCCCCAATTATTGCCCGTTATGAAAAAAGAACGTGAAGAAGATTTTGAAGCAAATCTGACAGGTGAAGGAATGCAAGGTGAAGATGCAGGTAAACCCCGCTGGTTCAAACGTATCCGTAAGGGAATCCTCACTTCAACCGCCGATAAGAAAGAAACACCGGAAGGACTCTGGAATAAATGTCCGGAATGTAATTATATCTGCACCACTACGGAACTCAGCGAAAACCTGTATGTATGTCCAAAATGTAACCACCATCATAGGATCGGTAGTCAGGACTACTACGATTTTCTCTTTGATGAAGGTGCCTATACTGAACTGTTTGATCAAATCAGGAGTAAAGATGCATTGGGCTTTACCGATCTTAAGCCCTATCAGAAAAGATTAGATGAAATTCACGCCAAGACAGACCTCAAAGACTCTATGCGTGTTGCTACCGGAAAAGTTGATGGTGAAGGATTTGTGATTGCCTGTATGGATTTTGAATTCATTGGAGGATCGCTGGGTAGTGTAATGGGTGAAAAATTCAGTCGTGCAGTAGACTATTGCATCGAACACAAACTCCCCTACCTCGTTATCAGTAAAAGTGGTGGTGCCCGTATGATGGAAAGTGCATTCAGTCTGATGCAATTGGCCAAAACCAGTGGCAAGCTCTCACAACTGAGCGATGCAGGCTTACCCTATATTTCCTTACTCACTGACCCAACATTTGGGGGCATATCTGCCAGCTTTGGAATGCTGGGCGATTTAAACATCGCCGAACCCGGTGCCCTTATTGGATTTGCTGGTCCGCGCGTGATTAAAGAAACCATTAAGAAAGACCTGCCTGAAGGCTTCCAGAGAAGTGAATTTCTCTTGGAGCATGGATTCCTCGATTTTATTGTTGACAGGAAACAACTAAAGCAAAAACTTGCCCAGTTGTCGATCCATTTCAGAAGCTAGCTTTTACCACCTTATTGTAACCCACTGCCATGGCAAAGGAAATGAATAACAGGCAGGCCTATTACAATTACTACATAGAAGATAAATATGTAGCTGGTATTGTATTGCTTGGAACGGAAGTGAAATCGATTCGCGATGGCAAAGTAAGTTTCAATGATTCCTTCTGTTTTTTTGATGGCAGCGAATTATGGGTACGTGCTTTATACATTGCCGAATACACCCATGGCACTGCCAATAACCATATCGCTGTTCACGACAGAAAACTCTTACTCCAAAAAAGAGAACTCAAAAAAATTCAGGCCAAACTAAAAGAGAAAGGATATACCATTGTTCCACTGCGTGTTTTCCTGAATGAAAAAAACCTGGTGAAAGTAGAAATAGGCTTAGGAAAAGGTAAAAAACTCCACGATAAACGCGAAACCATCAAAGACAGAGACGTCCAAAAAGAGATCAAGCGGTTTCTTAAGTGATTTTTGAATTTTTGATCTTTGATCTTTGATTTAGCATTATTCCAAATCAAAGATCAAAGATCAAAAAATCAAAGATTTATTACTTCGCGAGTTTCGCTTTCAGGTTCTGATCCAGTGCCTCAAGGAACTCTTCAGTATATAGATAGTGTTCCCCGTGGTTTACTTTATTGCCATGGATACATACTGCAAGGTCTTTGGTCATTTTACCGCTTTCAACGGTTTCAATACAAACCTGCTCCAGTGCCTGACAGAAATTAATCAGTTCCTGGTTACCATCCAGTTTACCACGGAACTCCAGACCTCTTGTCCATGCGAAGATCGAGGCAATTGGGTTTGTTGATGTTGGCTTACCCTTTTGGTGCTCACGGTAGTGGCGTGTTACAGTACCATGTGCCGCTTCCGCTTCCATTACTTTGCCATCCGGTGTAACCAGTGTAGAAGTCATAAGACCTAATGATCCAAAGCCTTGAGCAACAGTATCACTTTGTACGTCACCATCATAGTTCTTACATGCCCATACAAAATTACCATTCCATTTAAGTGCGCTGGCAACCATGTCATCAATTAAGCGGTGCTCATAGGTAATACCTGCTTCAGTGAACGCAGCTTTGAATTCATTCTGGTAGATTTCTTCAAAAATATCTTTGAAACGACCATCGTATTTTTTCAGGATGGTGTTTTTGGTTGAAAGGTATAAAGGCCATTTTTTGCTCAGGGCCTGGTTGAAACATGCACGGGCAAAACCTTTGATACTTTCATCGGTATTATACATGGCCAAAGCAACACCATCTCCTTTAAAATTGAACACTTCAAATTCCTGAACCGTACCATCTTCCCCTTCAAATTTGATGGTTAGTTTTCCTTTCCCTTTTGTTACAAAATCAGTAGCACGGTACTGATCACCGAAAGCGTGACGACCAATACAGATGGGTGCTGTCCAGTTGGGAACCAGACGTGGTACATTTTTACAAACGATTGGCTCACGGAATACGGTACCATCTAAAATATTACGGATGGTTCCGTTAGGACTCTTCCACATTTGTTTCAGGCTGAATTCTTTCACACGCTCTTCATCGGGTGTAATTGTGGCACATTTAATACCTACACCATATTGCTTAATCGCATTTGCCGCATCAATGGTTACCTGATCGTTGGTTTCATCGCGGTATTCCATTCCAAGGTCATAATATTTAATATCTACTTCCAAATAAGGAAGGATCAATTTTTCTTTGATAAATTTCCAGATGATTCTTGTCATCTCGTCACCATCCAGTTCCACCACCGGATTTGCTACTTTGATTTTTTGCGACATATATTAGTTTTAAATGATAAACGGGGACAAAAGTAACGATTTCATGGCATTGCCCTTGAGCAAAAAATAGCAATTTCTCACAAATACCTCACTGCGAAAACGCTCTGTTCTTCCATACTGCATTGAGCCGATATGGGGTCTTTTCACCGCGGAGAACGGGAGGTAACGAAGGTTTCGCAGAGTGCCTGAAGAATAAATATGTAAGTATCCTATTAAGCGCACAAAGCAAGTTCACTGATTTTCACTTAAACGTTTACGATAAGCACAGGTACTTGCAGGGCATGGCGCACGTCTTCTATCGTTTCTCCAAACAGGTAGTCTTTCAACCCGCTATGCCGGTGGGCTCCCATTACTACCAGGTCTGCCTCGGATTCTTTCACCATTCTGATGATTTCCCTTACCCTGTTTTTATAGCCAAGTAAACCAGTTACCTGATAACCCTGCTGTTGTAATTGCTGGCAATAATGATCCAGTCTTTGCTGGTCGATCCTGGTCTCCTCGTCGTCACTGGCCGCCCCCAGGTATTTGGCAGATACACTTTCCACCACATGTATCAAGATCAGTTGAACCGATTTATTACCCTGAGCCAGCGCATGGGCTATTAATTTTTCATCTGCCAGGGTAAAATCAAGCGCTACGGCTATTCTGCGGATATGCCCTACAGAAAGATTTTTTAACTGGGCCCATTCACCATGCATAGCTGCGTGCTGTTTCTGTCTGCGTTTTTTGAAAAAGGGCAGGAAAGTCATGACGAGGAAAAGCCATAAAAAAACAAGTATCAATACTGAAGCCAATATTTTCAACCCCCACTCTCCTTCTGCAACATAAACCTGCATTAGTTCTTCTGCAACCAGTTTTACATTTAGAAAAACCAACACTACAGCTACCAGCCATGCCGCTATTTTAACCCAGGTTTTAATAACAAAACTCCCCATGGTTTCTTTGTCGCTCACAAAATGAATCAAGGGTATAACTGCAAAACCCAATTGAAGACTCAGAATTACCTGGCTGAATACAAGGAGATCATCAACTTTTCCATCTCCATATATGCCTATTACCAACACGGCTGGTACAATGGCAATAACCCGGGTAAGCAAACGTCTGAGCCATGGGTTCAAACGTAAATGCAGGTAACCTTCCATTACAATTTGTCCGGCCAGCGTACCGGTAATCGTAGAACTTTGTCCGGCAGCAATCAAAGCCACCGCAAATAATATAGGCGCCAGTTCTGTACCTAATAGGGGTTGTAATAATTTATGCGCGTCTTCTATTCTTGCTACATCCGTATTGCCTGTTTTGAAAAATACTGTTGCTGCAAGCACAAGTATGGCTGCATTCACAAAGAATGCTGCGTTTAATGCAACAAAGCTGTCGATAAAATTATATTTCAATGCACGTTTAATACTGTGCTGGTCTGCCCCGATTTTCCTTGTTTGTACCAAGGCAGAATGGAGGTATAAATTATGGGGCATTACGGTTGCACCAATAATTCCAACCGCAATGTAGAGTGATTCGTTACCCAACATTGATGGAACAAACCCTGTAACTACTTCCTTTAAATCTGGCTTGGCAATAAGTATTTCAATGAGGAAAGAAAAACCGATGGTTGCTACCAGTGCAAGTATGAATGCCTCCATCTTTCTGATACCATAACGTTGTAATAAGAGGAAAAGAAAGGTATCCAACACTGTGATGGCCGTGCCCCATATCAATGGTAGTCCGGTAAGCAAATGAATACCGATTGCCATACCTACTACTTCTGCAAGATCCGT
>NZ_CAMLMJ010000023.1 GCF_946481145.1 uncultured Sediminibacterium sp. | reverse complement strand
CTTTTATCATCCAGAAGCAATTACACTATATCAGGAGTAAAAATATGGGGTATACCCGCGAGCAGGTACTCATTCTTCCTTCTGATAGTAAAATTACGGCGACGATCAACAGTTTCAAATCTGAGTTAAAGAAAGTACCCGGGGTTATGTATGTTAGCCGTGCGCAAAATGCGCCACATAATATTATTGGCGGATACAATATGCGAAGTGCACAAATGCCATCAAATGCTCAACTGAATGTTAAAGCAAATCCGATAGACGAAGAATATATTCCTGCCACGGGCATTGAAATATTATATGGATCAAATTTTACTGAAAAGGATATTGCCAGTGTTGAACAATATACTTTCGACATGGATCCTTCACTTAAAAACTTCCCTTTTATTATCAATGAAACTGCTGCAAAACAGTTGGGGTTTGATCCGGCAAAAGCGGTAGGAAAAAAAATGTTCCTTGACGATACCAGACCCGGATATGTAAAAGCGGTTATTAAAGACTTTCATTTTCAATCAATCCATAATCCGATAGGCCCACTGGTGCTTTTCCCATCACAATGGAGCAGTGTCATTCTTGTAAAAACAGCAAAAGGTGATATCAGCAATATGCTTTCAGGAATTGAAAAGCAATGGAAAAGCATGGCCCCTCACCGTCCCTTCCAATTCAAGTTCCTTGATGATGAGTTCAATAAAATGTACACTTCAGAATTGCGACTTGGAAAAGTATTTAACATTTTTACCGGTATTTCTATTTTATTAGCCATTATTGGGTTACTGGGACTATGCTCGTATGCTGCACAACAACGAATCAAAGAAATTGGTATTCGTAAAATTATGGGCGCAGGTATTACGGATATAATCAAGCTAATGTCGGGTGATTTTATTAAGCTTTCCCTTATTTCTATGCTTATTGCTTTCCCACTGGCATTTATCAGCATTAATAAATGGCTTCAATCATTTGCCTACAGGATAAATATTGAATGGTGGTTATTCCTACTGGCTGCCATAATAGGACTTAGCCTCGTTCTTTTAACTACCGGCATTCTTGCTGCCCGTGCTGCGTCGATTAATCCGGTGAAAAATTTAAGAACTGAATAATAAAATACACATACAATGATTCAACTACAACATATTTTCAAATGGGTAAATGCCGGCAGTAATCGTGTATTTATTTTGAAAGATATTAATCTTGAAATTGAACAGGGTGCTTTTGTCTCTATCATGGGGCCTTCAGGTTCAGGCAAATCCACTTTATTGAATATTATTGGCATGCTCGATCAGGCATCAGAAGGTGATTATATCTTCGAAAACACATCTGTTTTTTCCCTGAAAGAAAAACAGCGCTCGCAGTTGTACAAAGAAAATATTGGTTTTGTCTTTCAGGCCTATCACCTGATCGACGAATTAACCGTTTATGAAAATATCGAGACACCATTACTCTACCATAATATTAAACAGTCGGAGCGGCAGGCTATGGTAGCGGATATACTGGACCGTTTTAATATAGTGGGAAAAAAAGACCTATTCCCTTCTCAACTTTCTGGTGGACAGCAGCAATTGGTTGGCGTAGCAAGGGCCATAATTACTAAGCCAAAATTGCTATTAGCAGATGAACCTACTGGTAACCTTAACTCATCTCAGGGGGAAGAAATAATGGAGTTGTTTAAAAAACTGAATCAGGAAAACGGCACTACGATTATTCAGGTAACACATTCGGAAAAAAATGCCGCTTATGGCAACAAAGTAATAGAACTGCTGGATGGCAGGATTGAAAAAAAATAAAGATGAACAGGAAGATTATGAAATACCTTATTGTTTTAGCATCCCTTATATGGACAAAGCATGCTGTTGCGCAACCTAAAAACGGACCGCTTAGTCTGCGAACTTGTATTGAAACAGCGATAGCCTATAATTTACAGGTTAGACAAACTGCTTATCAGCTGGCCACGGATAAAACAAACCTTCAACAGGCAAAAGCAAGCCGCCTGCCGACGCTTAATGGTAATATTTCACATGGTATTAATCAGGGTAGAAGCATTGATCCTTTTACCAATAGTTATGTAAATAGTGAAATTACACAGGCTAACTATGGCATCAACAGCAGTATTACTTTGTGGAATGGATCCGCCATTAACAATTCTATCAAACAAAATCAACTAAATGTTCAGGCAAGTGAAATGAGCTGGCAGCAGGAGAAGGATAATGTAACCATCAATATTATCCTGGCCTATTTACAGGTTTTAAGCAGTAAGGAACAATTAGGAATAGCAGAGAAACAAGTTGCTGTAACGAAGGGGCAGGTAGACAGACTCCAGATATTAAATAACAGTGGTGCCATTGCTCCTGCTACGCTTTATGATATGCAAGGCCAGTTAGGATCAGATCAACTTTCTTTATTAAGCACTAAAAATAGTCTCGAAACAGCAAAAATTACCCTTGCACAATTAATGAATCAGCCCTACTCCCCTGATATGGAACTGGAGCCGCTTGATTTAACAACTGCAACACAGCTATATGAAGCAAATGCGGAACAAGTGTTTCAGACAGCTTCACAACAACTGGCTATGATTAAAGCCGCCCAATTAAGACACGAAAGTGCCCGCAAAGCAGTATCAGGAGCACGTGCACTTCTATTACCTACGTTAAGTCTGAACGGAGGATTGGGAACCAATTATTCAAGTGTGGCAAGCAGGCAATTATTATTGGGAACTACTGATGTTGCTACTTCACAATATGTAACCATCAACAATACAAAAGTTCCTGTGTTTGCTCCTCAAAGCAGTTTTAGTTCCCAAAAAATAGGATATGGTGATCAGTGGAAAAACAATTTCAACTCATCCATAAGCATCAACCTGCAAATACCTATTTTAAACAGAATGCAAGGCAAAACGAGGATCAGACAAGCTATCATTAATGAGCAAAGAACTGCTTTTGAATCAGAAAGTATTAAAACACAAGTTCATCGTGCAGTAGACCAGGCCTATGTTAACCTAAACACTTCTTTTGAGCGCTATAAGACTTTGGAAAAACAAGTTGCTGATTTCACAGCTTCTTTTAAGGTTGCCGAAGTTAGGTTTAACGCTGGTGTAAATACAGTAGTGGAATATATGCTGGCAAAGAACAATATCGACCGTACCAATGCAAATTTTATCGCTGCCAAATACGATTACATATTGCGCATGAAACTCCTGGATTTCTACCAGGGAAAAGCGTTGTGGTAGGCCATGGACGATAGACCATAGTCCATGGTCCATGGTCCATGGTCTATGGACTATGGTCTATGCCCCCCTATTTATAGTTCCTTTCTAAGTACAACAATTTGACCTAAGTGATAGGCATCATGTTGCAGGCATCCAGTTAGCAACTGATAATAACTTTGTTCTTTCTTGGGTGATGGATTATCGAGCTGGTCTGAAGGAAAATCATGGATTGCTTTTACCAGGGAAGTGTTAACTTGTTTAAAATGTTGCAAGGTTTCCTTCCATGTTGTTTCCGTAATTGTTGAGGGTTGATAAAAATCGGTCATAGGTGGGTTTCCTAATGTTCCATTCATTCTTATCATCACTGTTTCCCGCCAATAGATGATATGATTTACCAATTGCCAGATACTGTTAAAGCCTTCCCCCTTTCGGGCACTGGCCTGTTCCGCACTTAACCCATCAATCGCCTGAATAAAATTCAGTCCAATCCAACATTCTCCATCATAAAAGGCATTAAATAATGCCGCTATTCTTACCGTTTCTGTCATAACATTTTAGCAACTTCTTTATCCGAAAAGTTACCATTTAAATATACTCAATCCCCAAATAAAATCCCTTATCCCAATTTCTTATTTCTCATTCCCCTTCGACAAGCTCAGGGCAAGCTCTATTTCTTATTCCTTATTTCTTATTCCTTATTTCTTATTTCTTATTTCTTATTTCTTATTCCTTATTTCTTATTCCCCTTCGACAAGCTCAGGGCAAGCTTTATTTCTTATTTTCCTCCATTAGCTTTCAAATCAGCCAAACAATTGGCATCCAGTGCAGGTACATTATTATTGAGCATATTCATCAAACCGTTTGTTTCAATACTATAATACATCAGGCAGTTGCTATTATTACAATGTGCTTTATGGGCTTCGTCTTCATGTGGTGTGCTCATCGCAGTACCATTATTGGTAAGTCCGAGTAGGTGACCAATTTCATGTAATAAAACCCCTGATTCTACTTTCACCCTGCTTGCCTGGTTAATACCGCCACTGTTGGCCTGAATGGTTTTTTCAAACACGCATAATGCTGTGTTTCTGTAGGCAACCCCTACTACACCATTTGTAGAAAAATCTGCGTCGGCAAATATCAGGTATAGCGTTATCCGTGAACCATCAGTATAGGCTGTTCGATAACGATCGGTGTAATTGGTTATATCGGAAACATTGATGGTAGGCTTACCGAATGAAGCAACCTGTTTGGTTTGAACGATAATACCACCGGGTTTTTGCAATCGATCCGACAAAAAATTCGATAGATTGGTAATCGTTTGTGTTTGTGGCTGCATTCCGGGAGCATATTGAATTTCTACCAGCAGACTTGAATAATTATCGGCTGCCAGTAAAGAGGCTGCTGAACTTCCGGCCGATTGTTTATCGACATTGGTAGTGGGGCCACTGATAATATTGCTGGTAGTTTCCTTTTTACAACCCGAAATAGCTATGGCCAAAAGAAAAATAAGGTAGTTTTTTTTCATAAAACTGCATTTGAAGGCGTTGATACAGGTAATTATGAAAAAATGATGCCAAAAATTGATAAAAGATTGAGACAACTTTGGACTAGCAGCTTTTAGCCATTTAAGTCTGGTAGGATGGAACACAAATTATCATGATTTTCAAGATCTATCATGATAAATCCTGAAAATCATAATAATCTGCGTTCTATTAATGACAGATAATGCATTATGCAATCAAATATTTACTTAGCAAGCATATTTTAAATTACCTAATTCGCAGTCCTACACATTTATACCAATAATAGCAGAAAGCCTAAAGTGACCGCCAATCAAGGCTAGCAGCTAGAGGCTAGAAGCTCGCAGCCTATTGTCCCTGATTCAACCCATGAAGATTATTCGACTCAGGAGCCATACATTTGGTAATTAATTGATTGGAAATATGAGCAGTCCCTATATAAAAGAAGTATCAGTAAGATGGAGCGATTTAGATCCGAACTTTCATTTGCGCCATTCAGTGTACTACGACTGGGGTGCTTTTGTGCGGATGTCGTTTATGACAGAAAATGGTATTACCCCATCCTTGTTGATGCAATTACATACCGGACCAATACTGTTTAGAGAGGAATGCATTTTTAAAAGGGAAATAAGTTTTAGTGATAAAGTGACCTTGAATCTAATGCTCAGTAAAGCCTCACATGATATGGGACGCTGGAGTATGAAGCATGAAATCTGGAAAAACGGTGATACCCTGAGCGCAATCCTACATGTAGATGGAGCCTGGCTCGATACCAAAATCCGCAAACTCACAGCACCCCCTGATTCTTTCAGGGAGGTTTTTGAATCTGTACCTAAATCGGCTGATTTTACCTGGATTGAAAAATAATATTATTCCGGCTTAGCGACCAATGCAGCTTCAATTGATTTTTTAAGCCAGGGTACTGTCCCATTTCCATAGCCGGAAGTATGAAATGTAACGAGCCCTTCTTTATCAAGCACTACATGTGTAGGATACATAGTTATACCATATTGCGCAGCGGCATATCTTCCTCCATCAACGATGCCATAGTTAAAGGGCATTTCTTTTAGAAAATTTTTCAGGTCATAGGCTTCATCTAACGCAATTGCCAGAAAAACAACGTCTTCCCGACCTTTGTATTCAGCGGTCAGATTATTTAAGTGAGGTATTTCAAGTCTGCAGGGCGGACAATTGATGAACCAGAAATTCAACACAACCACTTTTCCTTTCAGGTCTTTAAGCTGGTACTTTTTCTTATCGAGTGTTACCAGCTTTATGTTGCTAATGCTTTTCCCTGTGGAGAAAAAACTGCTTTCCCTTGGTTTGGGTGCACGGGCATCACGCTCCCTAATCTCATCTTCACTCATGCGAAAAAGCAGGAATTCTGGGGGATTTGCATTTGCGTTTACTATTCTTATACCATATTCACCTGATTGCATCAATTTCTGCCATACTGCGTAAGGATATAATATTCCAGCAGAATCTTTTACTACCGACCTGTCGTCAAGTTTAACTTTTGTTGTGGGTGCCTGAGCACCTGCAAGTAATACTGTTGTAAATGCCAGGATAAATAAACAGATTCTCATAACAAGGTTTATAAACTTAAATTACAACAATTTTTAACATAAAAAAAGTCCTTTACGATTTTACACGTAAGGACTTTGAAATGAATTGATAAGGGTATTAATATTCCCAGTGGAAAGAAGCTCTTGCAGTTTTCACATTCCTGCGAACTTTCCAAAGGTCGATAGCACCAAATGAAGTGCCCGATTTTTCTTTTTTTGCGTTGATTACATCAACAGCAACAGTTTCTTTTACTTCTCTTACCAGTTCTTTCAGTTCTTCTGCTTCTATTTGAACAATAGAAGGCATGACATTACTCTTCATAATATTTCGTTTTATTCTTTACAACAAAGTTTCTGTGAGCAGTATCAGGGGGAATTTAAGTCAATCGTTGGTGCAGAATGCAAAGCGAACCCGCGAGATGTTATTACCTGCTCATTTTCAGGGTGCAAAATTACTACATAACAGGTTCATAAAAAAATAAAACAATAAAATACTTGTTAAATTGGTCCTCAGGAGGTTTGAGTGGTTAAATCTGGTGTTGATTGGTCACAAAGTGGCACTGCCCCCCTGTTTTTGCGGACAATACGCGAGTATAAACTGATTTCTTTATCGAATAAGAAGCGGAAAAATAGTTTTGTCCAGGAAGTATGGTATGACAGTGAATTATAAAAAGAAGGTGCCGTTTCTCTGATCTTGGGTAACCTGTTCCATGGTATTGAAGGAAAATCGTGGTGTTCATTATGATAGCCCACATTAAATGCTACCCGGTTAAATACTCCATAGTAGCTATAGGTTTCCTGTTCTCCGTGTGTGAGATAATGTTCCTGAATCCATCGTGCACCCAGTGGATGCAAGCCAACTGAGAAGAAAAAACTCAGTACCATAAATACCAATGCTTTTGGGCCAAAAAAGATGGTAATTGCTGAAACAAATGCGATTTGCGCTACCCAATTCAACAATATCCATTTATCAAAAGGTTTGATCTCTTTTAGTCTTGATATACGAAACAATTGAAAAAAGGGATAAAACAACAACCAGATTACTTTCCCGATAAAATAATTATCGATCAATTTTGCTTCCCAATGATTGGGCAGATCGCCATCAAGTTCATGTACTCCCTGAAAAGAATGGTGCTTGATATGGTACCTTTCAAAGGATACCGAACTGGGAAATATCAGCGGCAGGTTTGCGAATATCCCTGCCAGCCTGTTAGCAACGGGTGATTTAAAAATAAGTCGGTGCGCACATTCATGAATCATTACAAATAATGCATGATCAATAAATGCACCAATAATATACGCAGTTGCCAGTACGATCCACCAGGATTGTGCACCCAGGAACCATCCAATACAGGTTTGAGCAACTACCAGTAAGAAAATAGCAATAAAAGTTAGCTTGTTCTTACCAATCAACTGTCTGATCTGAGGATGAGCTTTGAGAATTTTTTTGGTCCGATGACGATGGGGTTCCGATTCCTGAGAATAGATAAAGCTTTTCGTTGGCTGCATATCCGGACAATATATGCATAAATACACAGATAGGGCATTAATAGAGCAATTATCTGAATACGATGGTGCAACATGAAATATGTGCAGGTTTCCGAAGACCGTATTACCTTTATCAAAAAAAGACCTTGAAACAATTCATTTATGCAATGCTGGTGCTGTTGATGGCATGCGGACAATCGCAGAAACCTTATACAAATGCAGAAAATGCACTTGATGCAGGCCGTGAATTTATTGATGCCTGTTTAAAAGGTGATTTTGCCCGCGCAAAATGGTATATGGTGGATGATAGCACCAATCAGGGGCATCTGAACAGAGCTGAAACCAAATACAGGAATTACGATAAAGAAGGGCGGCAACAATTGAGGTCTGCTTCTATAAATATCAGCGAAGTAAGCGATGTAGATACAGCAACTTCAATCATTTATTATAGTAATTCTTTTGATCAGCAACCGCTTAAGATTAAAGTGATTAAACAAGCAGAAAAATGGCTGGTTGATTTTAAATATACCTTCAACCCGAATTTATAACCCAGTAGATTTTCAATTGAACCATAAAGCAAGCAAATATGCATAAAACAGTTCTTCACCCCTGGCATGGTGTTCATTACGGCGAACAGGCTCCGCGTATTGTAAATGCAGTTATTGAGATACCGCAAGGCTCAAGGTGTAAATATGAGATTGATAAAGAAACAGGTTTATTAAGACTAGACCGTGTTATCTTCTCATCTTTTTATTACCCTATTAATTATGGTTTTATCCCACAATCTTATGGTGGAGATAAAGATCCGCTCGATATATTGGTTATTACCTCTTTATCGGTGCAACCACTTACATTAATGGATGCCAAGGTAATTGGGGTTATGCAAATGATAGATGGGGGCGACCCGGATGATAAAATTATTGCCGTAGCGGCAACAGACCCTGGTGTTAACCATTACAATAATATTGAAGAACTGCCCAAACACTTTTTTGATGAATTGAGGCATTTCTTTGAGGAATACAAAAAACTTGAAAACAAATCAGTAGTTGTTGAAGATTTTGGCGATAAAGCCAAAGCACTAACTATTGTTCAGGAGGCGATTGACTTCTACAAAGAACAATTCGGCCACAAATAACATATATGAATAGTACAACGATTGTTTTATTGGTCCTGATAGGCCTTGCAGCAGGTTTTTTAAGTGGACTTGTCGGAATCGGAGGTGGTATAATACTGGTACCAGCATTGGTTTTATTACTTGGATTTACCCAAAAACAGGCCCAGGGAACTTCATTGGGTATTATGCTATTACCTATCGGGATTCTTGCGGTAATACAATATTATAAACAGGGATATATCAATGTTAATTACATTCTAATCGTAGCCGTGGCTTTCGTGGCCGGCAGCTTTTTGGGAAGCAAACTGGCACTCTCCCTGAGCGATGAGAAAATGAAGAAGGTATTTGCCGTGCTTTTGTTTATCCTGTCTATTAAAATGCTTTTTTTCGACCGTTCGGGCGATAAAAAAGCACAGGCAAGTAATACCCAGGTTCAAAGGACCGAAAAAAACCATGAAAAAGGCTGATGCCGATTCAAGGCATCACCCTATCTTTGCCAAAATTGAAAAAAATGGAAGCAAAAAAATCCACTGCCAAATATTGGGCACTCTGCTTTTTCTGGTTAGCCCTGATGATCGTATTACTGATTGTATACCGTGAGTTTTTCTGGCTGGCTTTACCGGGCACTGTTACCTATTTTGCCAAAGGCATGGATATTATGTAAGCTATTTTCAACCGTATGTATAAAAGAAAAGCAACCTCAGGGTTGCTTTTCTTTTATACATACCTTTTAATGATTCTTAACTGATGTGTTCGTTTTCCATTTCCCGAATGAACAATGCCCATATTATCGATTCGGTCGATCCTGACCTGTCCGGAAGCATGTATAATTGTATCTGGACCTAACATAATCCCTACATGCGTAATTTTACCCTCCGGATTATCGAAGAAAGCCAGGTCACCACATATTGCTTCCTGTAAAAAACCAACTGTTTCCCCTTTTTCTGCCTGTTGATAAGCATCTCTGGGTAAATGTTTTCCGAAATGACGATAAACCTGTTGAGCAAATCCACTGCAGTCTATTCCAAATACCGTTCTTCCTCCCCATAAATAAGGACTATTCAAATATTGCATAGCAATAGAAGTTATACTACTTTCATTGAATTCAGCCATACCGGTTTTCCAGGTTTTACTGGAATAGATGAAACGATGTTCGGGTAATACCAATTCTCCGTTTTTAAACAGATGCAAAGGTGTACCCGCTCCTATCATGATAGTTGTATCGTGGTATTGAAGTGCTGATGCCCATCCCGTACTAAGCTGGTCAGATTGCGTATCTGGTGCATGCTCCAAAAAAATCAATTGCGACTGCTGACACCATCCTTCATAATCATCGTATAATGTTTGCACCAGTACAAAATCGGTACTGGTTTCTTTTACCATTGCAAGTTCTCCAAATAATAACTGACTCACCATTTCTGACCTGTGAGAAGGCGCTTTACGCATAGGAACAACTGCCACAATAGGCATAACAAAAGACATATCGAATATTTGTGTTCAAGATATGGAATTTTAAAGGTTGGGCATCTAATAAGAAATAGCTATTTTAAAGCGTGCATTCAGGAAAGTATTCACATATCAGCGATAACGAACTGTTGGAATTCTTCTATGCCGACAATAATAATGAATGGTTGGGTATTTTGCTGGAACGCTATACTTACCTCCTGCTCGGTGTTTGTATGAAATACCTGAAAAACGAAGAAGAGTCGAAAGATGCCGTACAGCAGATATTTTTAAAAGCCATAACAGAATTGGGTAAATACAAGGTTGACTACCTGAAAAGCTGGCTATATATGGTAGCCAAGAACCATTGCCTGATGAAACTGCGCGACAAACATGTGATCGTGTCTGCTGAAGAGCAAAAAGGACTAACTGCGCCTGAATCTGACAAGGATGCACTGATTGAGAAAGAAATTACCCTTAATTATCTTGAAAAGGCATTAGAAGAACTCAATGACGAGCAAAAAACATGTGTAACTTTATTCTATCTGCAAAAAAGAAGCTACCAGGAGATTGCTGATGCGACCGGGTTCTCTCTTTTACAAGTAAAAAGCCATATTCAGAACGGAAAACGAAACCTGAAAATATTGGTTGAAAAGAAAATGAAACAAGCCTGATGAGCGACCTGAAAGACATATTACAGGATGATGATGGATTAAAGCAGGAAGACCTGCTCCGCTATCTGGAGGGTAAAACTTCAGCAGAAGAGCGCTATGCCATTGAGAAAAGGATGGCCGATTCTGAATTTATCAATGATGCTGTTGAAGGCTTACAAGATTTTCAGGATAAAAGAAAGTTAGATCAATATGCCAGACAATTAAACCTGCAATTGCAAAAACAAACTTCCAAAGGCCGCAGGAATAAACGCAGGAGACAACTCAATAGCCAACAATGGACCTTAATAACCATTGTTACGATTCTCTTGTTATGCATATTGGCTTATTGGGTTATCAGGATCTACCAACATAATGGTTGATTATCTGCACAACCGCTTAATTAAGGTTTTATGCTGCGGAAATATTTTTATCAGATTTGATGCTTCTGCCATTTCAAAATCAGCGAAGTCAAAAGCAGGAGCCACAGTGCATCCTACAAAAGAATATTCTCCACCCGGTGCTGTTTCAGAAGCAAACCAATAACCAGCCGGCACCACATATTGATAAGTAGTACCAGGACTGTTTCCCAGTTGAACGGTGGTTAATTCACCTTCCGGAGTTATTACATGAACCAATAAAGTATCCCCTGCATAAAAATGCCAGCATTCATCGGACTGTATCCGGTGAAAAGCAGAGAAATTGGCTTTCTCTAATAAAAAATAGATTGCGGAAGAAAAAGCACGTCTGCCTTTGAAGCGATCCGGCAGGGCATTATGCTCAATATGTTCATCAGATTTATATGTTTCACGATAATACCCCCCTTCCGGATGCGGTATAAGCTGAAACTGTTCAATTAGTTGCTTCGCAGGTAAATGCATGTCCAAAGATCAGGTAATCAGGATTAATTTTTGCGGCAGTGAGAAATATTCATTCTTAATTTTTTCGAGGTTTTCTTTTTTATTGAAAAGATCATAATACTCATCGATATCAATATTATTGTTTTCCTTGTTAACGTAAACCGGGCCTGATACAGAACTGTTTGTTTCGTTTTCAAACAATGCTGTCCGAACAACACCACTAACGGTAGCTTCTTCCTGCAGGTGACATTTGTTTTTACAGATTATATTTCCCTCAATAAGTCCACCAACAACTATTTCATGGCATAAGATATCACCGCTAACAGTGGCTTTACTGTCTACGATAACCTTATTGTTACAAAAAATAATGCCTTTGAAATCGCCTTCTATCCTGATTGGTGAAATGGTTCTGATGATGCCAAAATAAAAGCCCCCCGAGACAACCTGTACGGCTGGCAGCATGGGCTCTGATTTGTTTTTTTTAAGGAAAAACATGGGATTGGATTGGTTTTATGAGGAAATGGACGTTTAAGATAGCCAAAATATGTGGTTTTACCTCGATTATAACGCGATTCCTAAATGTTTACAAATAAATAATAATTTGTATCTTGACCTTCAAACCGCCAACAGGCCTTAGCTTTGTGTCTGTTATACGTTTATAAAAAACCAACACATGAACAAGTTCAGGGAGCAATTATTGCATGATCCCAATGCAAGTTTCGGCACACAGTCTTTTCCGGAAGACAAACAATTGTTGATTACTAAATCAACCAATGTATCTGGTATACTTGATTCAGAGAATGACATTATTCTGGACGGTAATTTCAGTGGTGTATTGTACAGTAAGAAAACTGTTCATATCACTCCTACTGGTGTAATGACCGGTGTTATCATCTGCAATGATATTAAAGTGGAAGGTGAGTTTGAAGGATCTGTGTATGGTTTAAGGGTTAATCTCTGTAAGGATTCGGTATTAAAAGGAAATATCCATTGTACCATTATCAATACAGAAATGAACCAATACGTTGATGCGAATATTAAACTGATTAGCCTGGAAGCTACTGCTTTTGAAAGTAGTTCAATGGATTTGTTTACACACCTGAAAGAAGTATTTGGTAAGAATAATAAGGACAACAATTACCTGAATATTTTCCAGGAGAAAATGAACCTGGTTAAGCCTTCCAATAAATTTTACCACCAGACGATTTATGTAGCCCCTAATCCGGGAACAACGGCTGCACCTGAAAGCGACGACACTCCTGAAACTGAGTCTTAACAGATCTCAGTTCATCATAAAAAGTAAAAGGGATACTGTTCAGTATCCCTTTTACTTTTTATACTCATTTGATACGCTATGGTATCCAGATTTTATAAATCAGGTAACAAATAAGTCCGCCTATTAAAGCGATCAATAACCCATTTACCCGTTTTTTCTTTAAGAAGAACAGCATCACCAACCCACTCAATGAAACAATGATCAGGAATGCTGCCGATAGGTCAATAACCCATTTCCAGGCATTTCCGCTGTCGCGTCCCTTATGAAGGTCGTTGAACAATGCGATAACCCCGAGTTTCATCTCTGTTAATTGCATGGCACCGTCTTCCCTGTTTATAAATGCATCGGCGCTATATCCTGGTCCACGAAAGGAAACCATGCATTGGTCGTCCTGGATCATAAAATCACTTACATATCCCTTGATACCATATTGTTTTCGCAGCAACTCAACTACTTCCATTTTTTTAATTAGAGCAGTATCAGACATATTAACCCAACTGGCAGGAATAGTACCTTGTACTTTATTTTCACGTTCAACAGATTCATCGAACCATTCGAGATGGTTTAAGGTGATTCCGGTAACAGAAAAGAAAAGCACGATTACAAAACTGAACATCGACAGGTAAATATGTAACCAACGAGAATACCTGGCTGTTAATTTTTTCCACTCAGATTGTTTAGCTCCGGCTTTTTTGTCCTTTGTAGCGGTCTGCTTAATTTCCATTCGCTTTCTTTTGAAAATCCAATGATGCTGAGCTTACTTCCAGGTTTCCGGGGATATCAATATGTTGTGCTTTTGTCGCAATTTTTATTTCCTGTCGCATCAACTGGTAAGTGCCGTGTTCTCTTGCTGCTTCAATATGAATGGTATATGTACCCTGGCTCACCAGATTGCCTTTATCATCTTTCCCATCCCATTTAATGGTGTATTTACCGGGAGTTCTTGTGGCACTACTTGTTGAGCTGATGTTATTAGGACCTGCAGAAAACTGATCATAATAAGTTGCATACCAGGTACGCATATCATTGAGCCATTTCGGTTTATTATACCATAGCGCAAGTAAACGAACAGGTTTTTTATCTGCATCTGTTACCCAGATAGCCACAAATGGCCTTCTTATACGTGTTCCTTCAATGGTTGCTAATTCAAGGTTGATGGCTAGTTCGTATTTATCGTTCCATTGTTTATCTGCAAAGTTGTTAGATACCGGTGCCGGGGCTGTTTTATTAAATGGCATGCTTGCGTTCCAGCCTTTGCTTTCAATGCGCTTTCCATCTGCAGTAATGAGCATGTATGCTGCCCCGGGCACAGTTGCTACGAGTTTTTCGCTTTCTGCCGGACTCAACACATTTAAAGCAGTTGCCAGTGCTCCGGCATCGGTGGCATTATCTGCAATTACGGTAGCGCTGATTACTTCGCTGGTAGGGAAGCCGGTTCTGGGATCAACAATATGGGAATACCATTTACCTTCAATCATATTACCCCTTCTGTAGTTACCGCTGGTGGCGATGGTTTTATTGGCAACTTCAAGTTGTGCGATAGGAAGATCATTCTCTGCATCTGCTTTCGGGTTTGCTACAAGTACCTGTTCGGTATGTGTACCTTTTACCAGTATATCGCCTCCAATATTTACCACTACTCCATGTACACCTGCAACAGCAAGTGCTGCATCTGCGGCTTTTTGAAGGATATAACTTTTCGCAAATGAATTCAACATAAGCGCCGCATTGGTTTTATGGGTTGCGGTTTTATTTGTTTCATTTAATGAATAGTGCTGTTGACGAACTATGTTTAAAACTGCTGCTATTTCTGCTTCATTGGGCTTTCGGTTTTCTTTTGCAGTGGTTTTCCAAAGCTTACCTATAGCTTCTGCAGAGGCATCAAGTGCGCCATTGGTTCTGGTACGCCATTGCTCAAAGAGACCGAGCACTTCAAATAATTCAGCCGAAACCGGAGTGGCTGTATTAGTAGTACTTACCCATTTGCTGAATTCACTGTTTGCGTCGTAGCCACTTAATATTTTATTGAGCCTGTCAATTTCGTTTAATGCTGCCTGCTCTGCTTTGTTGGCAAATTGTTCCTGATCGGCAACAATTTTTATCTCCATAGAAGTACCCAGTACATTCTCATAATCGGCGATAAAGATTTTGGCGGGTTTTGTTTTTTTAGGGGTAGCGCTGGAGAAAAAAGCTAACAGCAGTAAGAGGCAACTGATACGTCCGGATGTTTTCATGAAGTACAAATGTTTGTAGACTATTTAAAAGTTAATTTAAAATTAGGCATGCAAGAAGGCTGGAATAAGCGGTTAAAAGTAAAATCATTCACGCTGAACCATTTACCAGATCGGTAAAAAAGGCGTAAATAACGACCAAGTACTATTTCGCGCTAATGCTGTGATAACAGCATTAGATGGATGGATTTATCATAAGTTTAATGGACTCATTGTCGAAATCGGTATAAAACTATGGGCTGCTGGCTTCTCGCTTCTAGCTGCTAGCCTTGATTGGTGCGTATTGCAGACTATCAGCTTTGACTGGAATATATAAGAGGGCATGCGATTTTTTATGATATCCCTGCTCAAAAGGAGTATTTAATTGTAGAACTTAAGCTAATGAAAGGTTCAGTTCATGATAAAAAAAGCCAGAAGCTAGTGGTCAGTATTGTCCGGGAAAATTTGACGACGATCTTTAGGGGTGTCTATGGTGGGCCACAGATCTTCATGATTTTCAAGATATATCATGTAAATCTTGAAAATCATGAAGATCTGCGTTCTTTTAATAACAGGAAGTGCAATAACAGCAATCAAATAATTTATTTAACCAGCTCATTATAAATTATCCCCCCTTCATTTATTCCATCAATAGCTGAAAGCCTAAAATAAGCACCAATCAAGGCTAGCAGCTAGAGGCTATAAGCTCGAAGCTCTTTTCCCTACGGTAATCCTCGAATATTCATACCTTTGCAAACTTACCGGGGTCGTACTGGTTTTGACAGCATATGGTACGGTTGGTGTAAGCATGCAGTGCGTTGGATAATTAGCACTTAAATCTGAATATTCAAACTTCAAATGGCAATACACAGTATGCCATGGCTGCCTAATCAGTGATTAGATAGTCATTTGGGCCGCCGCACAGGTTGATCTGTTACCAGGTGCCGCCGCCGACTCAAAATAAACACAGGTTGCTGCAACAGAAGGCTGTGACTGTTGCTTAAGACCATCCAGCTAAGTGTATTGTTGGTTTGTTCATGTCCGGCAGTATACCGACAAATAATCATGAAATAAGCATGTAGAAAGCTAATGGTAGCGATGTTTGGACAGGGGTTCGACTCCCCTCGACTCCACAAAACAGGAAATACTAGAGATTTCCTGTTTTTTTATGGATAACATTGAGTGTATGATGCCTCAGTTAGACAGAATTCAATGAGCTAAAAAACATAAAGGTGTAAAACATTGTATTTTTACCACTCATGAAATTGTCATTATTACTTTTATGTTTACTGACTGGCTCGGGTTTGATGGCAAATGACAGCCTTATTATATCCAGACTATTACAACGACTGGATATATTACAAACAAAAGAAGATGGTATATTTCCAAAAGGAAGTTTCCCATCTTACCGGATGTATGCATTAAACAAGCACAGATTAAAGGCTGATATCAATCCCTTTTTTACCGGATTGATTGCATTTACCCTTGATGATATTAAAGTTGAATTCTCCCCAGCGCAACAAAAATTAGCCGATAAAATTATTCAACAGACGTATACAGCTTATCCAAAATTTAAAAACAGGAAAACCAATAATAACACCTATAATTTCTGGCCAACTGATACCCCAAGGATTTTCACTTATGGGGGGTGGCTAAATCTTGCCAATAAAAAAAGAGCCCTGCCAGATGATTTAGATGACACTGTCATCCTGCTGATGGCAGAGCGCAGTGCAGATTCGGTTGCCAGACAAGTACATCAATTGATGCAAGGATTTACTAATAAAAAGTATAGCACTATAGTTAATACGTTTCCCGAATACCGCCAGATTCGTGCATATTCAACATGGTTTGGCAAAAAAATGCCGGTTGATTTTGACATAAGCGTATTCTCAAATATTTTGTATTTCGTTCAATACTATAACCTACCCTGGACTAGCGCTGATTCTGCAAGCCTTTTTTTAATTGAAGACATTATTAAGAAGAAAAGACATCTCAGTTATGCCAGTTTTGTTTCCCCGCATTATGGCACCGTACCAAACATTTTGTACAATGTTTCAAGGTTGATGGCTTTAAAACATATCCCTACTTTAGAAAAATTAAAACCTCAATTAATCGAAGAAGCTTTAGAAGCTCTGAACACAGCTCCTACTTTTTTAGATAAAATTATACTTAGTACAGCTCTTCTGCGCTGGAATGTAGTTCCTCCAATGATAACGCAATATGAAAATACTGATTTGATTAGCCTGATGGAAGATGAACGTTTCAGCTTTTTTACCGCCAATATCGCAACCATATTTCCAGACTTTTGGAAAAAGACACTGACCAATCTGAATGCAGCAACATTCTATTATAGCTGTCCCGGTTTTAATTATCTTTTGTTACTTGAGAACATCGCATGGCATAAAAGAAGAAGATTAAACAGGTAAATTGATGCAAATATTTACCACTGAGCGTTTCATCTATAAGAATTATTTAACGCAGATTTTCATGATGCTTATGATAGATCATGACAGATCCTGAAAATCCGTATTCCGTCCATGCATGTTCATTTTATTACTTCACTGATTACCCGAAGTTTCATGTTTAGAATATTAGAAAAAGTGGCCTGGCAAATGATAAAATAAAAATGCCCGATGGTATTTACCACCGGGCATTTTCGTCTGTATAGATTTATTATTTAAACAATCTCCAGAAATCCAGCCCCAATGCATACGCCATCAAGCCCAACAACAGCACCATTCCCACCATTTGGGCATACTCCATGAATTTATCGCCAGGTTTTCTGCCAGTGATCATTTCAATAAGGGTAAATAGCGCATGTCCTCCATCAAGTGCAGGTATGGGGAGAATATTCATGAATGCTAATACAATTGAAAAGATACCGGTTAGTGTCCAGAAACGCTGCCAGTCCCATTCGCCTGGGAAAGTATTCCCAATGCTGATTACACTACCGAGTGAATCATTTACGTCTTGTTTTCCGGTAAACAACTGTTTAAGACCAGTCATATACCTGTCTAACGCTTCCCAGCAACGGTTAAATCCTTCCGGTATAGCTTGTGCCAGCGTATATTCTTTTTCAACAGTTCCAAATATTTTCAAAGGCGATACTGCCCAAAAACCAGCTTTCCCTTTTTCATTTAGTAAAAGTCTTACCTGAACAGTATCAGCTCCACGCAATACAGATAATGTGATGATTGAATCTGCATAATTTTTTGCCAGTTGTTGGTATTCGTGGTAATAAGTGATTGGTTCTCCATTAAACGCTACAAGGGTGTCTCCTTTTTGTAATTTTCCGGATCTGAAAACTGCATCTTTTGCTGAAACGCTATCAACAATTGCAGGATAACGAGGTAAAATCATGCTTCCCAGTTTTCTGTTTTTCACCATTTTCTTGGTGAAATCCCCGGGAACTTTCAATGCTACCTCTGTACCATTGCGTTGTACTTCGATCGTTGCGGCCTCTTTAAACATGATTTCAGATTCAAGCGCAGAAAAGTTTTCGAGAGGCTTACCATTGATGCCCGTAATCAGGTCTCCATCCTGTACGCCAATTGATTTAGCGAGAGAGTCGGCATGAACACCATATTTAAGGTTTTTTACCGGCAGGTATTCTTCACCCCAAACCCAGGTGATGCCTATAAAAATAACAATAGCCAGTAGCACATTTACTACTACACCGCCAATCATGATAATTAGTCTTTGCCAGGCTGGTTTAGCACGAAACTCCCATGGTTGTGGGGGCAGTTTCATCTGCTCTTTATCCATGCTTTCATCAATCATACCAGCTATTTTCACATAGCCACCGAATGGTACCCAACCCAGGCCATATTCAGTTTCTCCCTTTTTTTTCTTCCATAGACTGAACCATGGGTTGAAAAACAGGTAGAATTTTTCTACACGGCATTTAAACCAACGCGCCGGTAAAAAATGCCCCAGTTCATGCAAGATCACTAAAATGGAAAAAGATAGAATAAATTGTCCGGCTTTAACTGCCACACTACCCCAGTCAATTGCTAATAAAGTCATACAGGTTTACTGATTGTTTTAGATGTTATACCTCATTTCGTGCAGTATATTGGTTGTGAAAATAGGCAAAGATTACATGTGAATCAAAGAAGCGGCGAAATTACGTGCCTCACCATCGCTTTCAAAATACTCTTCAAGCGTGGGTTTTTCGATAAATGCCGTTTTTTGCATGGTTTGGGCCACTACTTCTGTCATGTCGAGAAACCCAATCCGGTTTCTCAGGAAGGCAAATACAGCTATTTCGTTGGCAGCATTTAAAATACAGGGCATATTCCCCCCTTTATAGAGTGCTTCTGTTGCCAGTGCAAGGTTTCGGAAGGTTTTAGTATCTGGTTCTTCGAATGTAAGTGTATTGGGCTTTCTGAAATCATACCTGGGGAATCCATTAGGTATTCTTTCAGGGAATGCCATGGCATATTGAATCGGCAGTTTCATATCAGGTAAGCCCATCTGTGCTTTCAGGCTACCGTCTTCAAATTGCACCATGCTATGTATGATACTCTGTGGATGTACCAATACTTCAATTTGATCGGGATGAAGATTAAACAACCATTTTGCTTCAATCATCTCCAGCCCTTTATTCATCAATGTAGCCGAATCGATACTTATTTTAGCTCCCATACTCCAGTTTGGGTGCTGTAATGCGTGGTCACGTTTTACATTAACCAGAAAATTGGGCTTTTTGCCCAAGAACGGACCTCCGCTTGCAGTAAGTATGATCTTTTCTATTTTGTTCCTGCCCTCACCTACCAGGCATTGAAATATGGCAGAATGTTCACTGTCAACGGGAATAAGCGGCACTTTTTTCTCCATGGCCATTCTTACTACAATATCTCCTGCAACCACCAATGTTTCCTTATTGGCCAAACCAATGGCTTTTCCATTTGAAATAGCCATCAGGGTAGGTTTTAATCCCGCATAGCCAACAATTGCGGCCAGCATCATATCGTAGCAGTCCATCCCAGCAGCTTCCACCAATGCTTTTTCACCTGCAAATACTTTGACATCAGTATGAGCAAGTGCTTCTTTTACAGTGGTATATTTTTTTTCATCTCCAATCACCACTACATTCGGATTAAAAGTCAAAGCCTGTTTAATCAGTAATGCATCATTGGTTTGAGCAGTTAATATTTCCGCTGTAAAAAGGTCTGGATTAGCCGCAATCACGTCCAATGCCTGGGTACCTATAGATCCTGTAGAGCCAAATATGGCAATCCTTTTTTGATTCATAATTTCATTCCCAAAGATGCGGGCATAGTTACACAATTTATGCCAAAAAAAGGAGTATCGTGATATTTGGCGAGGGTTTTTACGTATTGATTTCCGGGGGAAAACAGCTTCTAGCCTCTAGCTGCTAGCTACTAGTTTTTTTGGGCTATTAATTAAACCATCCACAAGCTTAAATATTATAATTAAATTTTTATTTAAATAGGATTTTTACAAAACAAATTCGCAAGCCCTGCCATTTATTAAAATAATAGCAGAAATCCTAAAACAAGCACCAATTAAAGCTAGCAGCTAGAGGCTAGAAGCTCGCAGCTAATTTTGCCCAACCAGTTCTTCCAAACAATACACACTTTCTTAATTTCATAAATATGCAATATCTTACTACCATAACTTATTAATTGGAACCATCAATTTATAAATACTTTTTGCCGACTGGTCGTAATTTATTTATCTGGGCCAACAGTTTGCTGATGTTGGCGGGTTTATTCTTTTTTGGCTGGAGACCGGTAATTATTGTATTTGCTTATGTTTTCGAAACCATCATTATTGGTATCATTCACCTGTTTAAGCTTTGGTATGTATTAAAATATGGTGAGGCTCAAAATAATCATGTTGCTTCAAAAGATCCCAGACAGATTAATGGCTATGGCATTATTCCATTCTTCCTTGTTCATTATTTCTTTTTCATTTTTGTGCAGTCGGTTTTTATTTTTTCTGCGGTAGGTAAGAGTTTGCCTGGCTTATCGTCGGACGCGTTCAATGTTTTCGGCAATTATAAATTTCTATTATCTCAGACTGATATGCAATTGGCATTTGCGTCGATTGCATTAGCCAATATTGGTTATACATTTAGAAATTTTTTCGTTACAGGCAGGTATCACAAATACACGGTGAATATGCTTTTCATGCAACCCTATATTCGGATTTTTATACAACAACTGGTTGCAATACTTGCAGGATTTTTCTTCTTTTTCAAAGACGGCGCAATGGTTGCTGCGTTATTATTAATTATAACCAGACTAGTATTAGACCTTTACCTTCAAGCTATAAAATATAACGCTCAGGCAAGAAACAAATTAAAAGAAAAGCTTTCAGCTAAAGGAAGCAAATTGCAGGTTACGGATGAGCAATTGGATCTCTTTTTAGAATAACTTCTTTTGCATTTTTATTCTGTAATAAAGGCCGATAAAGCGTCGGCAAGTTTTCTATCGTTACTCAGCCTGGGCACTTTGTTTTGTCCGCCAAGTTTTCCAATAGAACGCATATAATCGATAAATCCGTTTTTGCGAACACGGCGTACTTGTAGTGTTTGGAGTATATTTCCACGAATCAGGTCGTCATAATATACATTTTTATTACGCAGGTTTTCTTCCGTTTTTTGTATGAATGTGTTGAAATTATCCGGTTCTTTTTCAAACTCAATAAACCATTCATGGTAGCTTTTTCCTTGTCCCTGTTGAATCATAGGTGCTACGGTAAATTCGGTTATATGAGCATTGGTTTCTTCAGCAGCTTTTAATAAGGCAAATTCCACTTCCTCTCCTATAACATGTTCACCGAATGCGGATATAAAATGTTTGGTTCTGCCACTAACAATAATTCTATATGGATCTGTGCTGATAAATTTAATAGTATCACCAATATTGTACCCCCATAGACCAGCATTATTATTAATGATGAGGGCATAGTTTTCGCCAACCTTTACATCTTTCAAACTTAATCTTGTTGGATGTTCATTGAAGATTTCTGCGGCTGGTACAAATTCATAATAAATACCGCTGTTTGTATTCAGTAATAATCCTTCCCCATCTTGTTTGTCCTGGAATGCAAAGAAGCCTTCGCTGGCAGGAAATAATTCAATACTGTCAACTTTTCTTCCGATACTTTCAAATAATTTAGCGCGATAGGGTTCGAAGTTTACGCCACCTTGTACCATTAAACTAAAATTTGGAAAGAGCTCTCCAACCTTTTTACCGCTTTTTTCTATCAGTCTGTCGAAATACATCTGCATCCATGGTGGTATGCCGCTGATGAGGGTCATATCTTTTTGAATGGTTTCTTCAACAATTTTATCGAGTTTGGTTTCCCAGTCTTCAATACAATTGGTTTCGTAGCCGGGTAATTGGTTGGCGCGGAGATAGCTTGGCACGTGGTGGTTTACGATGCCGCTTAAACGTCCGGTTGGAATTCCGCCAACTCTTTCCAATACCGGTGAACCACTTAAGAAAATCATTTTACCCCCGGCAAATGCAGTATTACCGGTTTCAGCCATATAGCAGAGTAATGCGTTTCTGGCTGTATTGATATGATTGGGAATAGAGTCTTTGGTAATGGGTATATATTTTACTCCGCTGGTGGTACCACTTGTTTTGGCAAAATAGATGGGTTTGCCTTTCCAAAGTATATTTTCCTTGCCCTGTTTAATCTGTTCTATATAAGGTTTAAAAGCCTCATAGTCGCGAATAGGTACAGCCTGAGCAAATCCGGCATGATTTTCAACTTCATGCAAACCATGCTCCTTTCCAAATTGTGTACCCCTGCCGGTTTTTAGCAATTGCTTCAGAATAAGTTCCTGGTCTTCAAGAGCATGGACACTGTTTCTTTTGATCTGTTTATATATATATTGGGCAAATGGTTTTGCCAGTAAAGATTTCAGGTTCATAGTACAGGTGGCCTTTAAGACCAATTCAACAAAAATAGACAGAAGTTGGGGGTTTGCCATTGTTTTTAAAATTTAAAAACAGGTACTTAATTTTTTTGATTGTTTACATCATATTAAATAATCACTTATATTAGCAATATCTATAGTTTTAGTTGTGTAATTAAATCCTTGTTTATCCCCCCACATTTTCAGGCATTTTAATACACATTTGATTATTAATACAACATTTTTTATTTAATTATACCTCACTCTAATGCGACAAAAAATCTTCTTTTTTTTACTTGTTACTGTATGTTCTGTGCATTTAATGTATGCTCAAAAACCTGACCCGGTTAAAGTGCGGATAGTTTACAAGTTTAGGTTCATGAATGACACGACTTCCAGAACTGAATTCACTGAAAATGAAATGATTTTAATGATCGGTGAAAAGATGAGTGCATATAAGAGTTATTCGAGCTATAAAATAGACTCTATGTATAAAGCGAATCCGGGAAACTTTTCCGGAGGTATGATCAGTGCTGGGACAATCAGCATAGCAGGAGCACCTACTGATTTATCGAATGCTCAGTATACCATTCTAGCCAAAAACCAATTATTATCCAGTAACCGCATTTTTGTTACAGAATACCTCGTAGATGAGTCGGCAAAACAAACGCAATGGACCATTACCGGTGAAACAAAAGAAATAGCAGGTATTGCCTGTCAGAAAGCCACTGGCCGTGTGAAGGGGCGTGATTATGCTGCTTGGTTTGCCCCAGAATTACCTTATAGCCTTGGTCCATGGAAACTCAACAACCTGCCAGGCTTAATTCTTGAAGCAAGTGATAATGCAGGAGAAGTTTTTTTTGAATTTGAAAGGATGAGCAGTGAAGCATCTACAGCAACGGTTGAATTACCCAACAAAGCAACCCAGGTTTCACTGAGTGAATATTTAAAGGTGAAAGCTGCTTTTGAAGCAGACCCGCAGGGTTTTATGCGTGCCAATGCACCTCCGCCCCCTCCGGGTATGAGTAGTATGGGCAATATAACTGTTTCAGGCAGGCCTATTAACCCTGCTGCGAATGTGAAAAAAACTGTATTTAATAATAAGCTGGAAAAAGAAAATTAAGCATTGAGACTTACGATTATTTACAGTATAGTTATTGTTTCACTTGTATTGTCTACAAAGGCGTTTTCTCAAATAAAACTTACGGGCACGGTTAAGGACGCTGCAAAGAAACCTTTGTCTTCAGCAAGTGTAACACTTACTAAGAATGGAAAGCCAATCATTCTGGCATTTGGCATTACCAATAATACCGGATCATTTACATTACAGTTTAATGGTACCTTTCAACCAGACAGTTTTTTGCTGAATGTATCTGCCATCAATTTTAAAAAACAACAGGTTAAGGTTACCAGGGCAGAGGAAACATTTGCTTTTGTTTTGGAAACAACAGTGAGTGAACTACCTACAGTAACGGTAAAAAACAAAAAACCGCTTGTACGACTTGAAGGAGATACTTTACACTATGACGTATCATCTTTTGCTGATAAGAGCGACCGTGTTATTGGTGATGTGATAAAAAAACTACCCGGTGTTGAAATGGATGAATCGGGCAAAATAACTTATCTCGGAAAACCCATTACGCATTTATACATTGACGGGGATGATTTACTTGACGGACGTTACAATATTGCTACCAGAACCATCCCCTCCGAAATGGTTAGTAAAGTAGAGGTGCTGGAAAATCATCAGGATATAAAATCATTAAAGGGAGTCATACCCAGCAGTAGTCCAGCAATGAACCTGGTTTTAAAAGACAAGAGCAGGGCCAAATTAATTGGCGACGGGAACCTGGCTGCCGGCACTCCCTCCGCGGTTAATGGTGCTATAAACCTGATGCTTTTCAAAAAAGAAATCAAGTTTATCAACTACTATAAGTACAACAATACCGGCGTTGATCTTCAAACCGACCTCAGTTCTCATACTACTGGTTTTTCTGCCTTCAGAAACAGCGATAACAATATTAGTCCAGGATTATTGTCAACTGCTACCGCAGGAAACCCGGATTTAAATAAAATGCGATTTCTTTTTAACAATAACGGGTTACTGAACATCAATAAAATGGTTCGTTTATCGCCAGATGCTACCATCCGGTTAAATGGCTATTTCCTGCATGATCAAAGGAACCAGTCTTACAGGTATAATGCTACTTATTTCCTACCTGGCGACACTATACGTTACAGTGAATACCAAGAAAACAAGAACCGGCCAAGCACTTACGTAACACAGGTGAACCTGAATATTAATAACAAACGTTATTTCCTGAACAACACATTATTGATTGAAAATGCCATTACCAATGGTTATGCGGGCATGGAAACAAATACCCAACCATTGCTAAGTCAGCAACTGCATCTAAATAGTAGCACATTCAGTAATGATTTCCGATACAATAAAGTGCTAAGAGGAAAACATGTATTAGAAATCGGATCCTTTATCAGCAATCGAACCAATCCGCAGGAATTAATGATTGGGCCGGGGTTATATAATAATTTACTCAATAATAATGTTCCTTACGCACAACTGATTCAGCGGGCAAATGAACCCGTATTTTATATAGATAATTTCCTGTCCTATCGCCGTAAGGCAGGTAATTTTGCTTTCAGTACAAAAATTGGATATAGCTGGCAGTCAGTTAAAATGCAATCGGCACTACAAACAATTCAGTCGAACGGCAGTATCAAGGATACGCCAGACAGCTTTTACAACCGACTAAACTGGGATCGCCATAAATTATATACTGAAACTGGTGCAGAATGGAATACCAACAGTTGGAACATAAGTTTATACATTCCATTTAACTACCAAACATTTAATTACAAGCAACTGCTAAGCAAGCCAAGTGCTGCTGAAATTAAATTCACGCCATTCAACCCCAGTTTCAGGGCTTTATGGCGAATGAATGCCAATAATGAGCTATCCCTTTCAATGTACGAGATGAGGTTCAGAGGGGGTGTAAATGAGGCCTATGAAGGGTACCTGTTACAGAACTATCGGAATTTCATCCGGAATGACGCTACACTATCCACCAATTCATCAAAAGGGGGATCTATTTATTATGCTTTTCGAAATGCTGTTAAACTGATGTTTGTAAATGCAAATCTTGGTTACACAATTAATACAGGCAATTCCAGCAATAATGGAATGTTGAATGATGAAGTACAGTTTTCCCGAAGAATTTTATTTGATTATGAAAACAGAAGCCTGAACAGCAGTATCCGCATGAGCAAATATTTATTCAAGTTAAGGTCAACCATTGGCGCGGGTATCAGTTGGCAAAAAGCAAATACGATTCAGCTTCAAAATGGCAATCGTTTGAACTATGAAAACATTACCAGGGCTTTCGTTTTAACGGTTAATTCAAAAATCAGTAATTGGGCCAATATAAGTTATCAGGGTACTGTAACCATGATGAGCAGCCAGCAAAAAGGAATTGCCAGAAGTGCATTGAATGAACAACTTAAGCTCAGGCAGATAAGGCAAAATGCTGAATTAAACGTTACACCTGGTTCTTTATTCATTTTCAAGTTGAAAATGGAAGATTATTACAATGAGGCTAAAAATATTCCGGCTCCGCATACCGTATTTTTAGATGCTGCCATTACTTTCAGGCTTAAGAAAATGAAATCTGACATAGAGCTATCCTGTTTAAATCTGGCAGGCAAAGACCAGTATGTGTTAACCAGTTTACTGGTGAATAGTCTTTTAGAAAGCAGCTATCCGCTCCGGCCGCGTATGATTATGCTCAAAACCTATTTCAGGTTCTAAAGGTTTTATATAAAAGTGTTTAATAATCAACTCTTTATAATATAAATCAGGTTTTCTTCCCCTTGAAATAGACATTACAACCAGCGATGATATGGCTTTCCACTATTGTGAATAAGAATTATTTCAAATTTCTTTGTAAAATTTGCGCCCTAATCCTTACCTTTGCCGTCCTAATTTTGGATAGCTATGTTAGCAGTTGTAAAAATCGCAGGTCAGCAATTTAAGGTACAGGAAGGTCAAAGCCTGTATGTTCCTCACCTGCAGGGTAAAACCGGAGACAAAGTAGAATTCACCGATGTATTGTTTACTGACAATGCAGGTACTGTTGCAGCAGGTGGTAGTGTAAAAGCTACTGTTAAAGCTGAAATCATCAGTGACCTGGTACAGGGTGACAAAGTGATCGCCTTTAAAATGAAAAGGAGAAAAGGCTTCCGTAAGAAGCACGGTCACAGAACGCATTATACGCGTATCAAAATCGAAAGCATCGCTTAGTAAAAAACATGCCCGGATCGCGCAAATGATCCTGGTTTAAAAACAAATAACCATGGCACACAAAAAAGGTGAAGGTAGTGTAAAGAACGGCCGCGACTCACAGAGCAAACGTCTCGGTGTAAAGATATATGGTGGCCAGCCTGCTATTGCTGGAAATATTATTGTACGTCAGAGAGGAACTGTTTACCATCCTGGTAAGAATGTAGGTGTTGGTTCTGACTTTACTTTATTCGCATTAACAGACGGTATCGTTGAATTCAGAAAGGGAAAAAACGATAAAACTACCGTTTCGGTTTCTCAGGTAGCTGAGACCGCATAAAAAAATTTTTTTGTAGTTACAAATAAGTTTTTATTTTTAATGTATTATTTACTAACCATTAAATCTAAAAAACATGGCAACTGCAAAAAAAGCTGCTAAGAAAGCTGCTCCTAAAAAAGCTGCTCCTAAGAAAGCCGCTAAGAAAGCTGCTCCTAAAAAAGCTGCTAAAAAAGCTGCTCCTAAGAAAGCTGCTAAGAAAGCCGCTCCTAAGAAAGCTGCTAAAAAAGCTGCTCCTAAAAAAGCTGCTAAAAAAGCCGCTCCTAAGAAAGCCGCTAAAAAGAAGTAATCTTAGTTTAGCTTTAGCTAAAATAGATTTAAGAGTCCCGCCTACGGCGGGACTTTTTTTTATCCTAACTTCACGATTCTTCTATTTTACGCTATGACAAACGAAGCAATTGCCGAAAATTTCTCCCTACTTTCCAAATTAATGGATATCCATGGAGACAACTCATTCAAGGCCAAATCCTATTCCAGCGCGGCTTTCACGATAGATAAACTACCTGTTGAACTCTCTACCCTCCCTGCTGATAAAATATTCGCACAAAGAGGTATCGGCGAAAGCACCGGTAAAAGAATATTGGAACAATTGGAAACCGGAAGACTCGCCTTACTGGATGAGTATATCCAGAAAACACCTGCCGGCATTTTAGAAATGCTGCATATAAAAGGACTTGGACCTAAAAAAATTGCCACGATCTGGAAGGAACTCGAGATAGAAACGCTCGGTGAATTATTATATGCCTGTAATGAAAACAGGCTGATGCTTTACAAAGGTTTTGGAGAAAAAACACAGCACAATATCCGTGAATCGATAGAGTTTTATTTTGGCTCATTGGGCAGTTATTTATACCAACAAATGGAAAGCCTGGCGATTAATGCCACAAAAAAACTACGTGAACATTTTCCCGATAATAGCTTTCTGCCTACCGGAGCCTATCGAAAACAGGATGAAATTGTTGAAATTTTACAGTGGGTAACCACCTGCCCTATCGATTCCATCACAAATTTTCTGGTAGCACAACAATTTGAAATCATAACAAAAACAGATGACTACTTAACTGTAAAGTCGAAGGAAAATGTTAGCCTTGGATTCTATTGCTGCAGTGAACAGCACCTTTATCAAAAACTTTTTGATACAAGTTGTAGTGAAGCATTCCTGAATGCATGGAAAAACAGGTTTAATTGGAACCCAGAACAGTATTACAAGCAGGAAGAAGCCATTTTCGAAGCAGCAGGTATCCCTTTTATTCCACCATACCTACGAGAAGATCCAACTATTATTGATAAAGCGGTAGCAAAGCGATTACCAAGGGTAATTCAGGAATCAGATATCAGGGGTATCATCCACAGTCATAGTAAATGGAGCGATGGTAGTAATACTTTGGAGGAAATGGCCAATGCTGCCATTGAAAAAGGACTAGAATACCTGGTAATCAGCGATCACTCACAATCGGCTTTTTATGCCAGTGGCTTAGATATCGATCGTGTTTATGCCCAACATCAACAGATTGATGAATTAAACAGCAAGCTTGGCAACTTCAGAATCTATAAAAGTATCGAAAGCGATATACTTAATGACGGTAGCCTGGACTACCCGGATGAAGTACTGGCCGAATTCGACCTCGTAATCGCCTCCATACACTCAAACCTCAAGATGCAGGAAGATAAGGCCATGATGCGCCTTATAAATGCCATTGAAAACCCTTATACAAGTATTCTGGGCCATATGACGGGCCGTTTATTACTTAGTCGCAACGGATATCCGGTTAACCATGCAAAGATTATAGACGCATGCGTAGCCAATGATGTAGTAATTGAATTAAATGCCCACCCAAGAAGACTGGATATCGACTGGCGCTGGATAGATAAAGCAGTGGAAAAAGGGGTGCTTATCTCTATTGATCCGGATGCACATTCGATTGAAGGTTATGACGATTGCAGATTTGGGGTGCTAGTAGCCCAGAAAGCCGGACTTACCAAAGAAAATAACCTTAGCAGTTTTTCCAAAGAAGCATTTGAAGCTTTTCTGGTGCAACAACATAGTAAACGGTAAGACTAAATTATGCAACGACTGGTAGTGATATAAAAAAGGTTGTTCCTTCGTTTTCGGTCGTTTCGAACCAGATTGTTCCATTGGCTTTTTCTACAATTCCCTTACAAATGGCCAATCCTAATCCGGTACCGGATGATTTGGTGGTGAAATTGGGCGTAAAAATATTGTCTTGCATAGATGCTGGTATCCCTCCCGCATTATCCTGAATAGAAAGAATGATTCTATCATCCTGATGTGATAGTTTCAAGGTGACAGCAACTTTTTGGTTATTATTCGGGTTGGCTTCTACCGCATTTTGCAAAAGATTGGTCAGCAGACGATTCATTTGTATACGATCGGCCAATACAATTGCAGGTTCTTCCGGCATATCAAATGATAATTCCAGTTCAGGATGGGTTGCATATAACCTGGTTACTGAATCTATCACTTCGCGAAGGTCAATTTCTTCCATCCTGGCATTTCCTATATTGGCAAATTGAGAGAAATCACTGGCTATTTTGGATAACTGATCAATTTGTTCAATCAGTGTTAAGGCCATGTTTGAAGTGAGTGTTTTTACATCTGGCGAACCATTTAATATCGCTTTCTGTAAATATTGAATACTCAGTTTCATGGGCGTAAGTGGATTCTTTATCTCGTGAGCAACCTGTCTTGCCATTTCACGCCATGCACCTTCCCTTTCACTTCTGGCCAATGCCATCGCACTTTGCTCAAGCTTTTTAACCATCTTATTGTACTCTCCTACCAGCATACCAATTTCATCATTTCTTGTCCATACAATCTCCTGATTACTCTTCCCGATATTCATTTGCCGCATTTTGTCTCCGATTAATCCAAAAGATGCGGTAATTCTATTTGTCAGGAAAAATGCAATAGCACCAGCTACAAGAAAGATAAATGCGTTCAGGTTAATTAATGTTGCCAAAAAACCGGAAATCTCCTGATTGAGTTCGTTTTGAGAATTCAGGTAGGGAATATTGAGGTATGCATAATTTTCACCCGCATCGTCAGATAATGGGACGTAGATACTCAGGTATTCGAAATCTCCGACTTTCTCAGATTGTATATAACGAATACTGCTTTCATAATGAAGCTTCTGGTATGCCTTGGGCTCCATTTGCGTACTTAGCAAATGTTTGTTATAAATATAAGGCTGCGTGGAGGTAAGCAGGCTACCATGTATATCATAAAAGTTTACATCTACATTATGCAGGTCCGAAATTTCAGCAATATCCTGTTCCAATTCACGTGAGAGACCTACATTTTTAAAGGTTAATACATCATCAAAGCTGAACTGTGAATTCATTTTACTATTGATCTCATTCGACATTACCTGAATAGACTTCGACAGTCTTTCTTCATTACTTCTATTGAAGCGAATAATAAAAAAAGAAATGGTGGCAATACCAATTACCAGGAATGAAAACACACTAAGAAAAATGATCGTGGCCTGTATTTGTGTTCGGATATTAAACCGGAACAATAACTTTATTTCCTCCCACTTAAACCTGGCTTTTAGCAACTGATTACCCAGGTGGAAGACAAATATGATGGCCAAAAATGAACAAAACAAATAGGCAAAAAGGGTCAGGAATTCAACTACCCATGTATTACGTTTAACTACTACTACCTGTTTGTCATTTCCACTATTATACCAGAGCTCACTGTATTCTCCAGATATTTTGTAAGTAAACTCGAACTGATTAATTTCATTCTTTTTAAGCCGGGATGGGAAATGATAGGTATTGAAATGGTTGATTAATTTCCCTTTATTATAAATACCATAAGCATAATTCGTATTAAGATCAGATGATAGGTTTTGAACCTGATTAAATAATTCAGGATACAATGCTTCACTCTTATATCTTTTCGATTTTGCAATAACAAAGAGATACCCAAGGGTTTGATTATTTTCCTTTATTTCCTTTTGGTAGAGATAACTAAAACCCTCCGATGTATTATCATAGCTGTATAAACCTTGAATTATAGTAGGTCTGGCTTGGTTTAGGATGATGGTCTTTATAGCCGCATAATCTGTAGCATCTTCATTATACAGCGGGTGATATAAACTGTCAAAAGTATAAATCCTGGTATCGTATTTATTCAGGTAACCAGAAAAGTTTTGGTTGATGAGGCTGTCTTTGATGTACTTATTCTCCAGTTCATTTTGGAAGCGGTGAAAATTATGTAACAGAAACTGGTCATCGAAATTTGTAGCTGCTATATTCAATAAATTCTCTCCGGAAGGATCGATCTGCAGGGCCAGTTTTTCCGCGATCCGTTTTCTTTGGGCGAATTCTGTTACCCTATTTTCATAAAGGACCATGGCTGCAATGGAGAAAGTAAAAAACATGACCCAAAAAATAAAAAAGGTCGACTTTAGCAGCGGAAGTTGAAGGTCTTTTTTACGAAAATGCATCAGTACAAGAAACCCAACTAACCATAATAAGATCATTAATCCGGTTGGAATTTCCTTATTCGGGAAAAACAAGAGCATGTACAGAAACCCACTTAATATGGTTGCAACTACCTGCTCCAGCAATGAAAATTTTCTTTCAAAAAGTGGGTGCAGGAGAATTTGCGAAAGACCAAAGAAACCCAACACGAGAAAACAAAGCACTACAAAGCATACCACGCTGTAGATATCCAGACTAAAGAAATTGGTTACATCGGTTGAAATTTTAGAATCCTGCACCAGGCTCTGCACAATTCCCGCAATAGCGTAACCGATTATGGTTAGTAAAAAAATGGTACCGAAATTCCTGATTTTTACCGGGAGGGGTTTTGGCAACCATGTTTTCCCATCTGTATAACTTTTATAAACATCTATCAGCCAAAACAACAGAATAGCATTTACTAACAGATCGCCAAGAGAGGGATGTATAATATTTGAGGCATAGATGGAGGGATCGTATAGCGGTAATTTTCCGTAATCAAATGGAAAGGAAACCTTGTAGGCAATTAATCGGAGTAATAAGACCACCCCTACCAGCATACTGTATCCAAATCGAAAACCATGAACAGCCATAAGTTCAACAGCCAGGGCATTTAAAAATATCAATAGGAATACAATGGCCAGTACCCTTAAGATAATTGTAACACTATCGTAAGCAATAAATGACTTTCCAGGTTTAAGTCTTATGCTGAATAATTTTTTACCTGCCTGGTTATAGATTGGTAACACATCATCCGCTGAAACAGTAACCAGTTCGTATTGCTCATCAAGTCCTTCAAAACCTTCAAAATCAGTGTGCAGGTATTTGTTTTCAATAAAATAGGACCATCTGATTGGTATCATGCCTATTACCAGTAAATTCCCTTTTTCAACAGCAATATTGGTTTTAAGTATTTCAAATTCACCGTTTCGTTTAACAGAAAACCATGCGCTATCTTTCCGGTAAAGATCGTCGTTTACGGTATAATATTTATTGGCGTTCCAGTATAAAAGAGTGGGATCTGCATTTTCCGATAATGCATAAATGAATAAGCCAATTGGCTCTTTGGTTGTTTCCTCTTTTGTGTCGTTATTGGTTGCTTCGATTAGTTTACCTAGCTGGGCTGTATCCTGCAGCAGATCGAAGTACTTGTTTTCGTATTTATGTATTTGTTGCTCGAGCTTAGCTTTCACCTTTTCCGGTGAGGCATTATAACTCCAGTAATTGATGAAAATAAAGGAAAAAGTATAAAGCCAGGCCGCTGTAATGGCCAGGTATCCGTGTTTATAGGCTGCGTTTCTGAGTGTTTTAATCAACAGTCTGTTATTTTCGTTTTATCTCGTTCCAAAGGGCATCCATTTCGTTGAGCGTCATGTCGCCCAGATTTTTTCCCTGTTCGGCTGCCATTGATTCCATGGTCTGAAAACGATGAATGAATTTTTTATTGGTCTGCTCAAGTGCAGCTTCGGCATCAACCTGCAAAAACCGTGCATAATTTATCAAACTAAACAAAAGATCGCCAAATTCGGCCTGTATTTCTTTCTGGTCGTTTGCCTTTACCGCTTCCTGCAACTCCCCCATCTCTTCTTCAACTTTCTTCCAAACATCTTCGCGGTTATCCCATTCAAATCCGACTTGTTTAGCTTTTTCCTGAATCCTTGTTGCCTTAACAACGGCAGGTAAGGATATCGGAACACCACTCAAAACAGATTTTTTTCCTTCTTTTATTTTTATTTGTTCCCAGTTCCGCTTAACATCCTCATCATTCTCCACTTTTACATCTCCATAAATATGTGGATGTCTGTTTATTAATTTACGTGATATTCCTTCAATTACATCCTGTAATTCGAATGCTTTTTCTTCAGACCCGATTTTGGTGTAAAACAGGATATGCAACAACATATCACCCAGTTCTTCTTTTATACCCTGCCAGTTATTCTGATCGATAGCATCCACTAGTTCATACGTTTCCTCAAGGGTCATAGAACGAAGGCTGTGGATGGTTTGCTTTTTGTCCCACGGACATTTTTCCCTTAGCTCGTCCATTATAGTCACCAATGCCAAAAAACTGTCTGCTACTGAATTCGTCATAAGGAAATATATTTCAGATTATACTGCGAAAGCAGAAAATAGGAAAAACACTAAAAACAGGAATACCATTACAAGCATCGATGCAAATAACAACAGTATATATTTTAAGATTGTTTTGCCCCTTCGTTGTCCATAAAAATTGCGCATTGATTTATATAAATAAAAGAATCCTGCGATGGTAAACAATCCGCTGATCCAATCATTTTCTTTATGAGTACTCCAAGTAAATAAACTATTCACCCATAAACCTGTGAGAATGATGATAAAAATGGCACAATAGAGGTGTATGGAATAAATTATGTGGTTAACATAATAGAATTGTTTTCTTCTGGTATATAACAACTGTAAAAGCAAGGCAAACAACGGCAAAGAAACAAATAGCATTTGAGGAAATAAGTGTATGAACTTGTTCGTAATGGCCCGCATACTTGCTTTTGAGTCGCCCTTATATTTATTCCTTAAATGGAGGTTTTGCCTTTCAATGGTCCGAACAAAGAAACCATCTCTTTCATTTTCTGGTAATAGTGCCTGTAAAGAATCGTATTCAGCTACCGTAGATAAGGTTTGAGTGATCTTATTATCAAAACTCATGATAGTGAATCCACCCTCTGGCAAACTTTTAACAGAATCTACCAAAGTAGAATCCCGCTTCAGCATAATGATTTCTGCTGATGTTTGGTCAAGCTTGTCTTTTATCTGAGAGGCTGCAACTACCGCAGTTGGATTGGCCAAAGCCGCTTCCAGCCGCTGTTTTTGTCTTTCCAGCTTCTTCATCACCTGAGCTGGCGTGTCTTTTATTTCTTTTATATCTATTTCCTTTTCTTTCTGATAGAAACTAAAGAAAATCAGGAAGAAAAAAGCCGATGTAAATACATACATCCTGATAGGGTGAAGATAATCGGCTCTCCGTCCCCGCAGGTATTCATGCGAAAGAAACCCCGGCCTGAACAGTAAATATTTAAGTGTACTGAAAAATTTTCCATCGAAATGGATGATGTCATACACAAAATGGGTAACAAGGTGCCAAAAACTATCTTTTGGTTCAATATTTTCCTGACCGCAATAATGACAAAAACGGCCATGCAGGGCTGCCCCGCAATTCAAGCAAATTTTCTCCTTTCTTTCTGGTAAATGCGACACTTGTTAACGTTTGACTAAAAATACACAACTAATCCATAGTGGCAAGTGCTGTTACCTGAATGTTGAAAAATGAACAGCAGGATTTGAGTATTTTTGGGGCATGAAGAAAATAGTGGTTTCTCTTTGTTTTGTACTCGGCCCTTTTTTGGGCAATGCTCAATACTATTTCAACGATATCGTTTCTATTCGTCAGGGAAATGAGCAGTATAAAATCCTGCGGGCACAAAAAATAGCTTCTGTTAAAGCCATTTCTTATGAACCGGACAATACTATTACTGAAGATTTTTCAGTGAGTCAGGAAATCAGCAGAGACGGAAAAAAGGTTACACTTACCACTTTAACAAACAAGGAAAAGACAGTTACCGTTAATACTTATGAACTGGGTATTTTGAAGAGAACCCAAAGCGATCATAAAAATATTAACAGTAAAACCGACTACACTTACGATGCACAAGGACGTATTATTTCGGTATCACTTTCTACTGTTGATACTTTCATGAATAGCACGATTGCTGAAACACATCAATATACTTATGATGAATATGGGGCACCGGCCAGTATGCTTAAAATAAAAAACAGGCTCGATACCACCATGGTAACTTTTATTAAAGATGACCAAGGTTGTATTGCAGAAGAAAGATGGAAAAAGAATGGCAGAACAATTGAAAGCTACTATTATTACTATAATGCCAATAAGCAGTTAACAGATATTGTTAGATATAATAGCAAATTAAAGAAACTACTGCCCGATTTTATCTACGAATACAATGCTGCCAACCAACCAACTCAGATGACCCAGTTTTCGCTTGGCAGCAATAACTATTTTGTTTGGAAATACAAGTACGACGAAAAAGGTTTAAAAACAGAAGAAATCTGCAGCGACAAAAGCAAATTACAGGTTGGAAGAATCATGTATCAATACACCAGTTTCTAGGAGCTTATTCAAGTCTTAATCCAGGTATTTTTTCTTTTTCTCTTCTTTATATTCCAGTTGCTCAATGAGGGCCTCCGGGTTAGGGTTACTGGTTACAGACACTGCTACCTGAAACAACAGAAAGCATAACACAGCAGACAAAAGCAATTCATCCCATAACCACCAATACCCCCATCCGCCATATACTTTCCCCAATGCGGGATTACCTGTTTCATATATAACGGTAAGGCTTTGCCCGGATTTGAGAGACCTTAATGGATAATCCGGATTGATCGCATATTCCTTTGTACCTGTATTAAATACAGCCCTTAACAGTTCTTTATTTGCTGTTGAATCAAATCGCAACTCAACCAATGCCGGCACTTTAACACCATCAAAATAATCTGGCTGCCTGGTAAATATCAGGTAGCAGCCAAAACAGAGAAGGTATAGTATGAATATGGATTTGTACATGAATATCAGGGGGCGTGAATTGTGAATGGTGAATAGCGAAAAGAGTGAATATTGAGTATTATAATTTGAATATCAAACTACTCACTACTCACCAATTAACTATTGACCATTCACAATTGACCATTCACGGTTTCCTGTTCGCAAGGCTTTTATTCTCCAATTAATTCGACAGGCTCCTGAAATCTACCGGCACGAGTTTACTTACGCCGGGCTCCTGCATGGTTACCCCGTAAATCACATCAACAGCTCCCATGGTTTGCTTATTGTGTGTTACGATGATGAACTGTGAGTTATCGCTGAACTTCTTGATCATCTGGGTGAACTTACCAACGTTGGCATCATCCAATGGGGCATCAACCTCATCCAGGATACAGAATGGAGCTGGTTTAATGAGGTAGATTGAGAAGAGCAATGCTGTTGCAGTAAGGGTTTTCTCTCCCCCACTCAATTGAGTAATAGATGAAGGTCTTTTACCTTTTGGTTTGGCAATAATTTCAATACCTGTTTCTGCCAGATTGGTCGGGTCAACCAGTACCATATCTGCGGTATCTTCTTCTGTAAACAGGGCCTTGAACACTTTCTGGAAGTTCTCACGAACCTGATTAAAAGTATCCAGGAATTGCTGGTTGGCTGTTGCTTCCACTTCCTGAATGGTTTGCAAAAGACTTTCTTTCGCTGAAACCAGGTCATTCTTTTGCTCGAGAATAAACTCATAACGCTTTTTCATTTCCATAAAGGCTTCAATAGCGGTAGGGTTAACCTCTCCCATGTTTTCCAGGCGTTTTTTCATCCTGTCTGAGCTGGCTTGCAATTCTTCCAGTGAAGTATCCGTAGTTCTGGCCTGATCGAGAATCTCATCAAGTTCAACCTTGAATTCAACACTCAATCTTTCTTTCATACCAGCTAACTGCAGCTTAAGTTCGTTCAGCCTGTCTTTGATTTCAGTAACGAGGTGATCAATCATCTCCTTACTCTTCACTTTAAGGCGAAGTTCACTTTCTTTTTCCTGCAGCGCGTTACGTAAGTTATAGTAAGCCTGATCTGCTTCATTCAATTTCTGCTCTTCTGCTTCTTTTTTGCGCATCAGATCGAGCAATAATTCTTCTGAGCCAATCAGAGCTTTTTCACCTTCTTCAATATTGCCGGAAGCTTCGGAAAGCTGTGCAGTATTGCTTTCTATCTGTTGGTGCAACTCACTTAGCTGGTTTTCTTTGAAAACAAGCTCCTGTTTAAGGGTAGTGATTTTGCTTTGCTGACGGGTTAACTGAAGGTTTGTTTCATTGTATTGTACAGAAGCGTAATTATACTCCTGTTCTGCCAACTGATAATCCTGTTCTACCAGTTTCTTCTGTTCGCCTGTTTCCAGCAACTGATCATTCAGTTGAAACAATTCTTCTCTAGTAGCAGCAATGGCATCCTGTTCATCCTGCAAACGGGTTTCAATATCGGTAAGACGTTGAAAAGCGTTTTGCTGGGCAGCTTGCAGGTTTTCGATGCGGTTTCTGGTAGCAAACACCTGGTTGGTTAGCTGGTTAATTTCATTTTCGGTTTGCTTAATGGCATTTTCTTTCAATTGCTCATTGAAGGCAATTACCTCATTATGCTTTGCCTGAATATCAGCTTTAAGTAAACTTACTACCGATTCCTGATCCTGTATTTCTTCGGCCAGTTTTTCGAGGTTTTTCGCGCGACCAATTTTCTTTCCTTCAAAAAGTCCAACGCTACCGCCAGTAAGTGTATACTTTCCTTTTACATACTTACCTGTTTTTTCAAGAACGACTGCGCCATTGCTATTGGCAATAGCCTCATCATTCTCTGCAATATACACGTTACCTAAAAGATATTCTGCCAGTTTGCGATATTGGTCATCAACTTCAATAACATCCATAGCAGGGATGGTATTGGCAGGTTGATGGGTTTCAACGCGGAGGTCGGCAAATTTTTCGAGCATGAAAAAGTTGGCTTTACCTTTTGCATTGGCATCCAGTAAGTGTACAGCCTGCAAACCTTCCTGAAGGTTATTTACCACATAGTAATTGAGGTATGGCTCCAACACATTTTCAACTGCCGCCCTGTATGCTTCTTTTACATAAATGATATCTGAAAGAATTGGGGCCGCATGATTCCATTCAGGATTTTTATGGAGAAACTTAATACTCTCCGGATAACCTTCCATTGAATCGATCAGGCTCTTAAGGAGGTTGTATTCGTTCCTTTTGGCATCTAGCTTACGGTTTTCTTCAGCCAATTCGTTACGTAACACTTCAAGTTGTGCCTGGGTTTCAAAAATATTCTCACGGGTACGCTCATGTTGTTCCTGTAATTGTTGCAGATCAATCCTGCGAGCTGCGAGGTCCTCTTCTTTTTCTGTCAACTCCTGCTGCAGTTGTTCCAATTGCTGCTCTCTGCTTTGTTTTTCTTCATTCAGTTGAGTTTGTGCCCTTTGAAGGTTCTGAATAGAAGTATCAGCTACCGCTACTTTTTTCTCAGCATCGAATTGACTTCTCTGTATCTGCTGGTATTGATTACGTAAACTGTCTACACCAGTTCTGCGCTCATCGTAAATGCGACGTTTATCTTCGATATCCAGCTTGGCTGTTTCTACTCTGTCTTGTAATTCAATCAGCTTAGTTTCTTCTTCCCCTACCTGTAATTGGGTATATTCAATGGAATCACCTATTGTTTTTAACTGACCGGATGCTTTTTCGAGGAAGTCTTTTAAGCTGGTTTCTTTTTCCTTCAGGTAATGAAGTTTCTGGGTAGCAAGGTTACGTTCGTTTTCTTTCGAGCGTAAGTTTTGCAGCAAATCGTTGAATTCATGCTGCATGCTTTGAAGGGCTCTTTCCTTTTCAATAAAACCAACTTTCTCCTGTTCAATAGCGGCTTCTTCAACTGCTATCTCAGCATCAAGTTGTACCTTTTTATTGATCTCGAGTTCTTGCTGCTCATTAAGCTCCTTATAGGTTATATTGAATCCTTCCAGTGCCGCTTTTGCGAGTTCTACGGAAATTTCTTTGTAATCCTTTTTAATCTCGTAATATTTCTCCGCCTTTTTTGCCTGGTTCTCCAGTGTTTTTAACTGGTTATTGATTTCGAAGAGCAAATCTTCAATACGTGCCAGATCTTGTTCTGTAGCGTCTAATTTATTCTTTGCTTCTTTCTTACGGGTCTTGTAAATAGTGATGCCCGCTGCCTGCTCCAACATACGGCGGCGGCTGTTTTCTTTATCCTTGATGATATCATCAACCATCCCCAATTCAATGATGGCATAACTGTCGGTACTAACACCTGTATCAAGAAATAAATTGTGGATGTCTTTTAGTCGACAGGTAACATCATTCAAGCGGTATTCACTTTCCCCATTTTTATAAAAACGACGGGTAACTGTTACCGTGCTGAATTCTGTAGGAAGCAGATTTTTGGTATTCTCAAAAGTGAGACTCACTTCTGCCAATCCACTTGCACTTCTGGTCTTACTACCATTGAAGACCAGAGCCTCTAGGTTTTCACTTCTTAAGGCCGATATTTTTTGTTCGCCAATTACCCAACGAATACTATCAATGATATTACTCTTGCCGCAACCATTGGGACCGATAATACCTGTAATGCCCTCATCAAAACTCACTACGGTTTTATCAGCAAAACTTTTGAACCCTTTGATTTCTAATGATTTTAATCTCACTTTTCCGCTATTTAGTACCTGCGAACATACAGGAAATGAGGTAGATTTTTCGGAAAGATTATAGGGCTGTGTATAATAGGTGGAGAAATAAGATGATAAAAAAAAGGAATATAGATTTAAAACTTACAATAAACTGATTATCAATTTATTGATGACTATATTTTAATATTAATATCTCCGAAAGACATGATGATTCAAGCGCTTTACAGCCTGTATATTTGTTGCTTAAGCCTCTACTATTGAAACGAATTATTTTTACCGTTACCAACGACCTTAATTACGACCAGCGTATGCATCGTATTGCAAGTACTTTGGTCAGAGAAGGATATGACGTTTTATTGGTAGGTAGAATAAGAAAAGATAGCACCGAACTATCTCAACAACTATTTCAGCAAAAAAGACTTCGCTGTTTTTGGAATAAGGGGGTCCTATTTTATGCAGAATATAATTTCCGGTTATTGGTATTCCTGCTTTTTCAAAAGACGGATATCATATGTGCAATAGATCTTGACACCATACTTCCCTGCTACTTTTCAAGTATACTAAAAAGACAAAAAAGGGTCTACGATGCTCATGAGCTTTTCACTGAGCAATTTGAAATCATACGCAGACCCTTCATAAAAAAATGTTGGCTTTTGATTGAAAAATGGATGGTTAAACGATTTAAAAATGGCTATACCGTGAATGAATTTATTTCGAACTGGCTCTCACAACAATATGGTGTTCAATACGATGTTATCAAAAATCTACCTACTAAAACAACATTACAAAATATTGCAAAAGCAGATTACATTTTATACCAGGGGTCTGTTAATGAAGGTAGATGCTTCGATGAATTAATTGAAGCTATGTTGCAGGTTAATGCCAGATTGGTTATTTGCGGCAACGGTAATTATTACGACTCAGTAAAAGAACTTATCCGCAAATATCAACTTGAAGATAAGGTCGTCCTGAAAGGCAATATTGCCCCGGAGGCACTGAGGGTAGTTACGGAAGCTGCGCTTATAGGCATTACCCTTTTCGACAAAAAAGGACTTAACCAATATCAATCACTCGCGAATCGTTTTTTTGATTACATGATGGCAGGGATACCACAAATTTGCGTTGACTATCCGGAATATCGGTCAATTAATGACAAATATGGATTTGCCCTTCTTGTTGAAGACACCGATACAGATAGTATCGCCAAAGGATTGAACAAACTGCTCACCGATACTGTTCTGTATAAACAAATAGTCCAAAAAGCACTTAAAGCCAGACTGGAACTAAACTGGGAAACCGAATCAGAAAAATTGATCCAATTTTATCAGAAACTGAATTGAGCGATACACACCTACATATTATTGCCTTTAATGTTCCTTTCCCGGTAGACCAGGGGGGCATTTTTGATGTATTCTATAAAATCAAAGCATTACATGCGCTTGGCATCAAGATTCACCTGCATTGTTTCGATTACGGAAAGGGCGAAGATGCCACCCTCGATAAGTATTGCTACGCTGTTCATTATTATAAAAGACTAAGAGGATTCAATGCGTTTTCGCTAAGCCTGCCCTATATTGTCTCTTCCAGGTATAATAAGCAGTTATTTGATGAGTTATTGAAAGACAATTACCCCATACTAATGGAAGGGGTACATACCAGTTATTTGCTTTTAGATAAGCGTTTTATAAACCGCATTTGTTTGCTGCGCCTGCACAATACAGAATTTAGATACTATAAGGAACTGGCTTCACATGCGAAATCCTTCTTCAGAAAATGTTACTTCCATTGGGAAAGCTCCCTATTAAAAGCCTATGAAAAACGCATTGCTAACAAAGCTGTTCTGCTCAGCATAACTGCTACAGATGAAGGGGTTTACAAAACCCTGTTTGGGGCAAAGCGTACTCATACCATTCCTTTATTTCTTGCGGATAACTGGGCGCCAAAAGAGAAAGATCCCAATGGCGCTTACTGCCTTTACCATGGGGATCTTAGCATTGACTCCAACGAGCAAATGGCCATCTGGCTGCTGACAAAAGTATTCAGCAAACTTTCTATTCCGTTTGTTATAGCTGGTAGAAACCCTTCTCCCAAACTGGAGAAGCAGGCGCACGTACTGGGACATACCTGTCTCGTTGCTAATCCAACGGAACATGAAATGCAGGATATGATTACCAAAGCGCATATTAATATTGTGCCTTCCCTAACTACTACTGGCATTAAAATCAAACTGGTTAATGCGCTTATTAATGGAAGACATTGTATTAGTAATACGGCCGGAATAGGAGGTTCTGAACTTGACTCAATTTGTACTAAAGCCGATACAGCAGAGGAATTTATTCAGCTTATCACCCAATTATTCTCGCTTCCTTTTTCTTCAGATGAAATGAACAGAAGGATGGCACTAATTCAAACAACCTTTAACAATGAAAAAGGGGCCCGATTTATTCAGGAATTAATGGTTGGCAGTAAATGATTAAGCAGACACATTTGCGCTATCGAGTACTTTTCCTTTCTCCGTTTTCAGAATCCTGGAAGGATAACGATTGATGACAATAAAATCATGCGTAGCCATTATTACGGCTGTACCATAATCCCTTGCGATATGTATCAGTAATTGCATGATTTCGTCACTGGTTTCCGGATCGAGGTTACCGGTAGGTTCATCAGCCAATATTAGTTTAGGCGAATTGAGTAAGGCCCTGGCTATATCTACCCTTTGTTGTTCCCCTCCACTCATTTCAAAGGGCATTTTAAAACCCTTGCTCCTCAACCCCACTTTGTCAAGCACGTCATTGATTTTTTCTTCAATCAGCTTTTCATCCTGCCAGCCTGTTGCCTTTAACACAAAGCGCAGGTTTTCGTGTACATTTCTGTCGGTAAGTAGTTGGAAATCCTGAAATACAACGCCGAGGTTACGACGCAGAAAGGGTACTTTTTTCCAGTCCATATCACGCAGGTTAAACCCTACAACGGATGCACTTCCTTCTGTAAGCGGCAATTCTCCATATAAGGTTTTAAGCAAACTGCTTTTCCCTGTACCTGTTTTACCCACGAGGTACACAAATTCTCCTTTATTTACAGAGAAATTTACGTCTTCCAGGATTAGGTTACCTCCCTGGTAAATCTTGGCGTTATTTATGGCTACTACTGTTTCTGACATGGTTCTAAATTACAATTTCTACTGCTATTCAAAAATAAGTATCAGCAGGTTTTAATCCTGTTAATATTCATAAGTAATTGTTCCTTCTGAGGTAAGTAAGTGCAGACTGGCTTTATCCGCTGCTTCTACCCTGCCCACAATTTTTGCTTCAATACCCAATGATGCAGCTATTTCAATCATAGCTTTGGCAGAATCGGCATCAGTAAACACTTCCAGCCTATGCCCCATATTAAATACCTGATACATTTCCCGCATATCGGCACCCGAATTTTCCCGAATCAGGTTGAATATTGGGGGAATTGTAAAAAGATTGTCTTTGACAATTTTATAGGGTTTTGGCAGGTATTTCATGCATTTCGTCTGTCCGCCCCCGCTACAATGTATCATTCCATGTATCTGATCAAAATAACCGTCTAACAATTGTTTTACCAATGGCGCATAGGTTCTTGTCGGACTCAACAATAATTTACCGATAGACAATTCGCCGAATCCATCAACGGCCAGGGTTTCTGTCATTCGGTTTTTGCCTATATAAACAACTTCATCTGCGAGAGTTGTTTCGTATGTTTCCGGATAAGCTGTTGCATAATGTTTGTTAAGTACGTCGTGTCTGGCACTGGTTAATCCATTACTTCCCAATCCGCTATTATATGCTGCTTCATAAATTGCTTTGCCGGCGCTGGCAAAACCAACAATTACATCTCCTGCAGCAATTTTATCATTGGTAATTAGTTTTTCTTTGGGCCAGCGGCTGGTCATGGTACCATTCACCGCAATAGTGCGCACTACATCACCTACATCTGCTGTTTCTCCACCCAGGTAATGGATATTTACGCCATAAGTTTTCAATTGATCAAAAAAAGCCTGTGTTCCATTGATTACAGCTTGTAATACTTCACCCGGTATGCGAAGTTTATTTCTGTCGATGGTAGAAGAAAATAAAAGCTGATCCGTAACGCCAACGCATAATAAATCGTCGAGGTTCATTGCAACGGCGTCGCGGGCAATTCCTTCCCAAACCGACGCATCCCCTGTTTCTCTCCAGTATAAATAGGCAAGAATGCTTTTGGTGCCTGCCCCATCTGCGTGCATGATATTTACATATCCATCATCGTTACAAAGAAAATCTGGATATATCTTACAAAATGCATGGGCATACAATCCCTGATCCAACTTTTGAATTGCTGAATGTACTTCTTCTTTCTGAGCCGAAACACCACGTTGGGAATAGAGAGACATTTTTAATTTGAAAATTTGAAAATTTGAAAATTTGAAAATTTGAGAATTGGCGCCCTACTTATTCTCCTGGCTGCAAAGGTAAGGGTTGAAAAGGGGATTTGGCAATTGAGGCTAGTGTATCTTGATTTTAAAGTCTAAGGCTTGGAACCATTGCTGTCCGGAGAAAATTGGCTTCAAGCTTCAAGCTGCAAGCTACAAGCTTTGATGCGTGCTTATTATAGGCTTTCTGCTTTTAATGAGTTAAACGGAGGGATTGGGTATTAGAAAATTTAAAGTCATTTGCTTAAAGAAATATTTGGTTGTCGTAAACGCACTATCTGCTATTAATAGAACACAGATCTTCATGATTTTCAAGATCTATCATGATAAATCCTGAAAATCATGAAGATCTGTGTTCCATCATACGCAACACCTACAGCTCACGGTTAAATTTCCCGGGACAGCAATGGCTTGGGACTTGCTGCCTGTAGCTGAAATCACAGATTTTACTACCTTCGTTCCTTTATGAAAGTACATCGTGAACTGGCAGGTTCTTTACCGGAATTCAGGAATGCAGTAGTTACTATCGGCACATTTGATGGTGTACATAAAGGGCATCAACAGATACTTAAGCAATTAAAAGAAGAAGCTGCGGCTATTGATGGCGAAACCGTAATCATCACTTTCCATCCTCATCCCAGGAAAATTGTTTCTTCTGTACCCGGCGATGTAAAACTTTTGAACACCCTTACAGAAAAAAGAATTTTACTTGAAAAAGCAGGTATCGACCATCTGGTAGTTGTGCCATTCGACCACCATTTTGCCAACCAGTCTGCAGAAGAATATATTACCGATTTCCTCTACAAATATTTCAAGCCCCACACCATCATTATTGGTTATGATCATCGATTTGGAAAAGGGAGAACGGGAGGCTATCAACTTCTTGAATCTTTTGGCAAACAATTAGGTTTTAAAGTAAAAGAAATAACTGAACAGTTGCTAAATGAAATTGCGGTAAGTTCTACACGCATTCGTAAAGCAATCATTGAAAATGATATTGCCTCAGCAAATGCAGCTTTAGGCTATCCCTATTTTTTTGAAGGGATGGTGATAACAGGTAACCAATTAGGACGAACCATAGGATACCCAACAGCCAATCTGCATATTGGCACCGAAGACAAACTCATTCCCGGGAATGGGGTATATGCGGTACAAGTTGAAATAGTAAATACCCCTCATACAATTTTCGGTGGCATGATGAACATCGGCCTACGGCCGACAGTTGACGGAAAAAAAAGGGTTATTGAGATAAATATTTTTGATTTCGATAGTGATATCTATGGTCAAACCCTGCGTATACATGTATTACAACAATTGAGAAGCGAAGTGAAGTTTGATGGACTGGAAGGGTTAAAGGCACAACTAGCCAAAGATAAATCTGCAGCCATGGAAGCATTGACATTAGCAGGTTTTAGGAGCTAGACCATAGTCCATAGACCATGGTCCATGGTCCATGGTCTATGGACTATGGTCTAATACCCTAAGCAAATTACGCTACCTGTAATGCCTCCTCAGTTCATCATTTTCACCACCATTTCCTTCATAAGTCCAGCATCAGAAGTTCCTGCATCATGCACGCCTACGCTGCGCAGATTATATTGATGGAGCAATAGCAATGCCCTTTCCACTCCTGAATATTCATATTTTCTGGCGGAACTCATGTAGTCTTTGATGAAGTAAGGGTTTACACCAAGCGAGCTTGCGGCTGTTTTTTCATCTGGATTTTGCAAGCCAAATAACATATACACTTTGCTGAAATAATTATACAATGCCGGGAGTACCTGTTGTATAGGCGCAGCCTTGGGATTGGCCTCGAAATACTGAATGATACGGATTGTTTTGGAGAGGTCTTTTTTTCCGATTGCTTCCTGCAATTCAAAGACATTAAACTCTTTACTAATTCCTATATATTTCTCAATATCATCTTCCGTAATATTCTTTCTTGCACCCAGGTTAACAGCCAGTTTTTCTATTTCATTTTCAATTCTGCTCAGGTCGTTCCCTACATGGTCAACTAAAAGCATTAATGCTTTCTGGTTAATGGTCAGGCCATGTTTTTTTACTACTTCCTGCGTCCATTCCGGCAACTGGCTTTCATAAATTTTCTTAGTAGTGAGCATTTCCCCTTTTGCTTTCAGGGTTTTGGCTAGTTTAGATCGGCCATCTACTTTTTTGTCTTTATAGCTTACAATGAATACCGTGGATTTGAGCGGATTTTCAATATAGGGTTCCAATTTATCAATATCCCGCATCTGTTGTGCCTCTTTCAGTATTACTACCTGCCGCTCAGCAAACATGGGATATCGCCTGCAGGCATTTACTACAGCGGCCCAGTCAGCATCTTTTCCGTAGAAAACAGTAAGGTTAAAACCAGCTTCTGATTCAGGCAGGATATGATGTTCGGCATAATCAACCACCTGATCAATAAAATAAGATTCTTCGCCTTCCAGCCAATAAATAGGCTTAAAAGCGCCAATCTTCCATTCTTTTATGATCTTTTCTGCCGACATGGGTGCAAAGATGCTGGATGGTTTATGATTAAAAAAATGATAGGTCGGATAGTTATGAACATAGGTGTTAGGTATTAGGTACTAGGTTTTAAAGTAGGCTAATGGCTAACACCTAACACCTAGCACCTAGCACCTAATACCTAATAAATAAGCCACAGGAAACCTTCCCAACTCTATTCTTCAACGCCATTTCCCTGTGCTTATTGCCATCACGACTTTACAATTTCAATATTTTCCGGCTTAAGAAGTGGTTGTTGCAGAAACCGCAGTATTATATTAGCAGTAACAATAACATCCTGCTCACAATATTGCACGATGCGTTTGAGGTTTTTGTCCTTGTAATAAACATCCTGTACCATTGACCCATCCATATCACTTTTGGAACTTTGAATACCCAATACATTTGCCAGCAGGTCCAGGGATATATAGTTTTTATGATCCCCGAATTTCCACCAGTTGAGTGTATCAAACATATTTAGTTCCCAGGGTTTCTTATCCTGTATCCGCAATGAAGAAGGCAATTCCAATCGATTGATTAAGATTCTTCTGCCAATAAACGGAATATCAAATTCACGAATATTATGACCAGCAAACTGAAAACCAGGATTGATCGAGCGCATTTTTTCGCATAAAGAGGTAAAAATTTTCAGTATTTCTACTTCATCATCACCATAAATACTCTTCAATTTTAAGCAACAGTGCCCTTTCCCATCCTCATAAAAAAACGCAGTTGAAATACAAATAATACGTCCAAACTCTGCCAGAATTCCTGCCCTTTTTCTGTAAGATTCTTCCAGGGTTTCGCCTTCTGGCACGGTTTTAGATATTTTGTCGCAAAATAGAGATTGCCAGTGAGAATCAAGGCTGGCAAGGGATGATTGACCGGGGACGGTTTCAATATCCAGTAAAAACAAATCCTTGAGCATGCGAAAAAAAATTAAAATTTGTTAACCGAAAACATCAAATATGAATAGCTTCAACACTCCCGACCCAAATGCTGGCACACAGCAAAAAGACAACCGAAAAGTAATTTACGGTATTCTTATTTTAGCCCTTTTGGGCACATGGGCTTATATCTTTTATGATAAGAGCCAGACAAAAGAAACAATCGGGCAACTGGAAACCCGCATTACTAATGTAGACAGCGCCCGCAATGCCATTCAGCAGGAGTTTCTGGAAGTTTCTGCGAAAGCTGATTCTCTAACCCAAAACAATATCCAGTTACAGGGTGCTTTGGCTGACCGCGGTTCTGAAATCCAGAAACTTAAAGGCAGTATCAATAATATTCTTAAGCGTAAGAATGCTTCAGACGCTGAACTGGCTCAGGCCAAACAAATGATTAGTGAATTAAACGGAAAAATCGACGGTCTCTTCGCGGAAATTGAGAAGTTGCAGGGGGAGAATAAGCAGCTTACGGCTGCCAACGAACAACTCAACACCGAAAAAACGCAGCTCACTTCTGATAAAGAGAACCTGCAGCAAAACCTGAGTGCTACGAAAAAAGAATTAGACGAAAAAGTAGATGTTGCCTCTACCCTGCATGCTTCAAACATTGGTATTACAGCCATTGACGTGCGGAACAGCGGTAAAGAAAAAGCTACCACTACATCGAAACGTGCCGATCTGATGCGCATTTCATTTGTACTTGACCCGAATCGAATTGCAGCCAGTGGTGCAAAAGATATTTATGTATGTGTAACTGGACCGGATGGTAAAGTAATTACTGAAGGAACCAAATTTGTTACCCGTGAAGACGGCGAAAAAACTTATACAAGTAAAGTAACCGTGAACTATGAACAGGGTAAGCCAACTCCGGTAAGCTTCGACTGGAAGCAAAGTGATAAATACCAGACTGGTAATTATAAGATTGAAATCTATAATAATGGATTTAAAATCGGAGAAGGAACTAAAACATTGAAGAAAGGCGGTTTATTCAGCTAGATCAATAATATTCAGAGCAAGCAACAGGGGGCACCGAATGGTGCCCTTTTTTTCACCACTTCCTTTTATGCTTTAATTAGCTTAAAAGCCTGCCCCCTTTTCATTATCTTCATCAAAAAAAAATCTTTTATGCGAATTAACTGGCGAATTGTTTTGGTGATCATAGCGATCATTCTCGTCAGTGGAACTATTTTTTATTCGCAGTATGTTTCAGGAAAAATTGCTTCTGAAGAGAGAAAATATGTAACTGTATGGGTTGAAGCACAGAGATCTATTTTAAATACACCTGATACCGCCAGTTTAAATCTTGCAACTTTTATTTCTTTTGAGAATAAAGAGATTCCCATTATTGAAACAACTGAAAAAGATAGCATAACCGGCAATTACAAAAACCTGGATAGCAACTTAGTGCAGGATAACCCTACCTACCTTTCTTCAAAACTTAAAGAATTCCGTCGCTATAATAATAAACCGATTGTACTTGTTATCAGGGATAGTCCATATACCGCCAACCATTACTATTATGGACAGAGTAAGCTATTGAAAGAAGCGAAACTCTACCCTCTAATTCAATTGGTTATTGTTGCTTTATTTATTGCCATTGCAATTATGGCTGTGCAGTCGCATTACAAAGGTGCACAGAACCAGTTATGGGCATCTATGGCCAGAGAAACAGCACACCAGCTAGGCACACCTGTTTCTAGTCTGGAGGGATGGCTTGAGATACTGAAACAGAATAAGGAAAACGAAAAGATAGTCCCGGAAATAACAAAAGATGTAAACCGACTCTTGCTCATAACGGATCGTTTTGGGAAAATAGGCAGTCAACCAAAACTGGAAGCAGGTAATCCATACGAACAGATTGAACAAATGATCCTTTACATGAAAAAAAGATCAGGGGCTCAGGTTCAATTTGAGTTTCATCCTGCTCCTCTTTCGCAACACCCCCTATTAAGTGCCCCTCTGTTCGATTGGGTAATTGAAAACCTGATCAAAAATGCATTGGATGCAATGGAAGGAAAGGGCTTAATCCGGATCGAATCGCAGATTACTGCTGATGGATTAATGATCGATGTTACAGACACTGGAAAAGGTATACAGACTTCAAACCTGAATAAAGTATTCAAACCTGGTTTTACCACCAAAAAAAGAGGATGGGGCTTAGGTCTGCCCTTAAGCAAACGAATTATGGAAGAATACCACAAGGGTAAATTATTTGTAAAATGGAGCGAAGCAGGAAAAGGTACTTGCTTCCGGCTTATTCTACCTCTTCCACCAAAGGCATAACTGATTCCCCAAAACAACTCATTGCAGCATACCATTGATGCAATGATTGTGGCGTTGCTGTTTCAACATACAGGTTTGCTTCACGGCAATAGTTCAGTAATTCTGTTTCTACTGACCGTAAATCTGCATTAGATGATTGTTGCCCCAACTTATGCAAACAACTGTTCATCCTCGAAAGTTTTTCATCCGAAAGATGATCAAACGCATGTTGTTGTAATAATTGTCCGGCAGCATTCACCAATAATTGGTAAGAAGAATTTTTCATACACTTTTGTTTGCTGCAAGTGACTACAGTAATATCACCATAGAATGATTAAATTGTAAAGGAATTGTTACCCGATTTTTTTGTGTATAATCTGTGAATTTTGAATATTCCTATTGTTTGCAAGATCTGGCAGGAAACTGATCTGCCACATCTGTTATCCTACCTGCATCACCTTGACCAAGAAACCAGAGAACGTTTTGCACCGCATGCGTTTAACCTGCAAACTTTAATTGAACTATTTCATCATCCATCCTATGAAGGATATTTATTGATAGAACCCGAAAGTAGTTTCATCATAGGATATGCCATTATCCATCATGGATATTTCGAGCATGATCTCAGTCGGTATAATCAGTATACCCTGCTGAACCATAATTACTTCTCGGCAATGTATGCCCCTTCGCTTGCTTCTGAATGGAGGGGGAAAGGGGTTGGTAAACTGTTTTGGCAGTTTATTCAGACAGACCTACAACAAAAGCAAATTAAACAGGTATTACTCTGGGGTGGTGTACAGGCCAAAAATGAAATAGCCGTCAGGTATTATTATTCACTTGGTTTTCAGATGCTTGGTAAGTTTGAAATGAATGGCAAAGACAATATTGATATGGTTAAACTATTATAAATACTATCAAACAGGCGAAAAACCGTAATTTGCATCTTATTTGAATTTTGCAAATCAATGGAACCGACAACTATCAAAACTTTTTATAAAGAAATTTTCGGAGGCGCCTGCCCGGAAATAGACAAAATGTTAGATGCCAATGATGGGATAGATATCGGGCATTTTAATGTGTTTGATATCAGTAAATTACATGCAACCTGTTCCACAAAGGCCAAAATGCCTTATAACAGAAGAACTTATTATAAAATAAGTCTTATCAATGGCAGAAACAGAGTCGACTATGCAGATCGCACCATTGAAATAGAGGAGCATGCCATATTATTTGCCACACCTAAGTTACCTTATAGTTATACTCCCCTTGACTCAGATCAGTCCGGACATTTTTGTGTATTTACGCATGCTTTCATATCGAAATCAAATGCCGGAATTTTAATAGATGAAATCCCGATTTTCAAACCAGGAAGCGATTTTGTATATGAAATCTCTGCGTCCCAGGCTACTGATTTTGAAGCCATTTACAGGAAAATGCACCTTGAAATGAGCTCGGACTATGCATTTAAATATGATCTTTTAAGGAATTATGTGTTAGAATTAATTCACAATGGACAGAAACTAAAACCCATTTCTTCTACAGGCAACAGTATTAATGCCTCGAGCCGTATTTCTGCTTTGTTTATTGAATTATTGGAGCGGCAGTTTCCCATAGAAAACAATACCCAGGTACTCGCACTTAGAACGGCAAAAGATTATGCGGACACTTTAAGTGTTCATGTTAACCACCTCAATAAAGTATTAAAAGACTTTACCGGCCGAACCACTACTGAAATCATTGGCAGCAGGATTGCCCAGGAAGCCAAATTACTGCTAAGGCAAACTAATTGGAACATTTCCGAAATTGCCACTAGTCTCGGATTCGAAGAAGTGGCTCATTTTTCCAACTTTTTTAAGAAACACAGCAATATGTCGCCATTGCATTATCGGGAGCAATTATTTGATATTTACAAATAATAGACTGATTCTTGCAACAAGCCCTGGCTATTATGTACGCAATTTTGTGTTGTAATAAAAAAACATAAAATGACTCGTACAACAAAGATTGCCCTGGTAACTGGCGGAAGTCGCGGTTTGGGCAAAAGCATGGCCATAGAGCTGGCAAAAAAGGGATTGGATGTAATCATCACTTACCAGAAGCAGGTTACAGATGCTGAAAAATTGGTAGCAGAAATTAATCAAACAGGTAGAAAAGCTGCTGCTTTGCAATTAGATGTGGCACAATCAGGCAGTTTTGATGCATTCGTTGATTCCGTTAAACATACTTTGCAAACAAGTTTCCAGACGGATAAATTAGATTTCCTGGTTAATAATGCAGGCTCGGGAGTACATGCCGATTTTGGACAAACAACAGAGGAACAGTTTGATAGCATGATGAATATTCACCTGAAAGCGCCTTTCTTCCTTACACAAAAATTATTACCCCTGATAAATGATGGTGGTGGAATTGTAAATATTTCATCAGGACTGACAAGGTTTACCTATACCGGTTACGATGCCTATTCTACAATGAAAGGTGGAGTAGAAACACTTACAAAATACCAGGCAAAATACCTGGGCGATAGAAAAATCAGGGTTAATGTGGTTGCACCTGGTGCTATAGAAACAGATTTTGGCGGTGGTACAATAAGGGACAATAAAGAACTAAACGACTATATTGCCTCTCTTACTGCTTTAGGACGTGTTGGTTTACCAGATGATATTGGAACCGTTGTAGCTTTCCTTTGTACAGATGATGCTAAATGGGTAAATGCGCAGCGTATTGAGGTTGCTGGTGGTATACATATCTAAATGATCGATAAGAACATCTCTTTTTTTTGTATAGTTTCTTATTGTAACAAAAAAATTACCAGTATTTGAAGGTGATATAAAAGATAAAGGACTATTAAAATATTACTCGAAACCTATCATTTAGTCATAATAATAATTAGTAACCCAAGACGAATGATAAAATACTAAAGGGCTCTATTGTTTAGAACCCTTTAGTATTTTATCATTCTTATACTTTAATTCGTTTGTCTTTTTACCGACCCACCGCTACTAACACTGATGTTTCGAATCAGTCCATCTCCTTTAAATCGCACATAACCACCACTGCTGGCTTCAGCGGAAATTTCTTTTGTTACGGTTACCTGAACCCCACCTCCACTACTAACATCAGCCTTACAGTTGGTTACAGAAAAATCATAGCCTCGGAATATACCACCACTACTGCCATCTACAGACAATGCATTTGCAGTACCCGATATGGTAATACTACCACCACTACTTACGTCGGCTGATAGTCTATCCAGATTTAATGATTTTGCCTGTATAGATCCGCCACTGCTGGCATCGAGCCCATCCAGTTCGGTATAGGATACATACACAACTATTTTCCAGTTTCTTCTCTTCTCCCAAAATCTCCAGCTATCATTCTCTCTTGAAATCTTTAGTTCACCATTTGAAACAACTGTTCTTACCTTATCCAGCAGATCTGCATCACTTGCAGTAACGGCCAGTTCTGGCTTACTTCCCTTGGTTAGGACCACCTGTATCCCAGCAGAAGTTTTAACGGCATGAAATGAACCTACACTTCTTTTTTGCACATGTTCACCTGTTACTACTTCCTGACCAAGGGCAAAGGAAAATAACAGACCAATTGCCATCAGGCTTGCAAATACCTTTTTCATGAATTATTGATTTTTTTAGGTGTAACGGATGGTCAGAAAAAAAGTTACAGCTTTTAAGCCAGAGATACGCGATAATTGTTGTCGGGGGAAATAAAGCTTCTAGCCACTAGCTGCTAGCTGCTAGCTTTTTTCGGTATGAATTCAACCATCTACAATCATACATAAGGTAATTAAATATTTATTTTAAGTGGGATTTTCACAAAGCAAACTAGCAAGCCCTTTCCTTTATTCAAATAATAGCAGAAAATCTAAAACAAGCAACAATCTAGTCTTGCAGCTAGAGGCTAGAAGCTCGCAGCTCACAGCTAAATTCAGCTACCTATCGTAAAACAACTGCTCCCAGGGCTGGCAAATGCACTTTTAACTGGTAGCATTTAGTGGCTTTATCAACCAGTTTTGACTTTATTTCCGGATTATAAACATCCCCGGTTCCCCAGAACGATTTATCATCGCTGTTAAATATTTCCTTCCATGTTCCTTTCCCATTTACATATACTTCCCAATCATTTCGAACTACAGGGGTAACATTTAGTATTACCAATACATCGTCTTTAGGCTTCTTTCCTTTTCTTTTATATACCATTACAGATTCACTGCGGTGGTTGAGGTCAACCCATTCGAAACCATCGGGAGTAAACTGATTTTCATATAATGCGGGCTCTGTGCGATATAGTTCATTGAGTTTTTGAACGCAGTATTTCATGCCACCATGACTAACAAACTGTAGCAGCTCCCATTGCAATTCGCTTTTGTAGTTCCACTCATTTGTTGCTGCAAATTCATTCCCCATGAATAATAGCTTTGCGCCTGGGTGTGTAAACATATAAGTATAGAGAATCCGCAGGTTGGCAAATTTCTGCCATTCGTCGCCCGGCATTTTATACAACATCGGACTCTTACCATGCACTACTTCATCGTGACTAAGCGGAAGCATAAAATTTTCATCATAGAAATACATCATACTAAATGAAAACTTATCCTGGTGAAACTGCCGGTAAATCGGATCCATCTTGAAATAATCAAGTGTATCATGCATCCACCCCATCATCCATTTCATGCCAAAGCCAAGTCCGTCTTCGAATGTAGGTTTGCTGATTTTTGGCCAATCGGTTGCTTCTTCAGCTATTGTCTGGATTTCGGGGAAGTCGCGGTATAATGTTTCATTCAGGTCTTTTATAAACGCAATAGCTTCGAGGTTACCGTTACCTCCAAATTCATTGGGTTCCCATTGCCCTTTGTTGCGGCTATAATCCAAACGAAGCATGGAACTTACTGCATCAACCCGAATTCCGTCTGTATGAAATCGATCGCACCAAAACCTGGCACTGCTGATCAGGAAGGATTTAACTTCCCCTCTTTTATAGTTGAAAATATAAGAGTTCCAATCGGGATGATAGCCCTTTCTCATATCTGCATATTCGTAGGTATGGGTACCGTCGAACATAAATAGTCCATGAGAATCATAAGGAAAATGTGATGGAACCCAATCGAGGATTACACCAATATCTGCCTGGTGAAATGCATCTACCAGTGCTGCATAATCTTGCGGTGTACCAAACCGGGATGTGGGTGCAAAATAGCCTGCTCCCTGGTATCCCCAACTACCATCGAATGGATGTTCCATTACAGGCATGAATTCAACATGCGTAAAACCCATTTCTTTTACATACGGAACGAGTCTTTCTGCAATTTGCTGATAGGAATTATACGATTCTTCATTGTTTTTGTCTGGCCGCATCCAACTGGCCAGGTGTACTTCATAAACAGACCATGGTGCATTTAAGGAATTGCTCTTTTTACGTTTTTTCATCCAGTCCTGATCGTTCCACAGATAATCCGTTTGCCAGGTTATAGATGCAGTATCGGGTCTTTTCTCCCAGAAATGTGCATAAGGGTCGCCTTTATCTAACTTAATGCCTTTATAACCGTGTATATGATATTTATACGCTTCTCCTTGTTGCAAATGCGGTATAAACCCTTCCCAAATACCTGAATTATCTAACCGTACTTTCAAAGGATGGGCTGTTTTGTTCCAATCATTAAAATACCCTGTAACACTTACGTAAGTGGCATTGGGTGCCCATACTGCAAAATAAGTTCCCGGGGTATCTAACACTTCAAGCTGCTTATTACCAAAAAAATCATAGAGCCTGTAATGAGTACCCATTTGAAAATTCCTGACATCTTCATCTGTAAATAAAGAGTAGTTCCATACTGTTTGATTGGTATCCACAAAATGTATTGCTTCGTATTTCTTCTCAGTTTTTACAACTTTCTCTTCCTTTCCTGCTGCCTTGTCTGAAGCACTGGTAATATCTTTTTTCGACATATTTTTTTTATTGCTCATAAGACATTCATAATCAAATTAGAAAAAATTAACATAAAATTTCGACTAATCCTTTAGTTATTATGATTTTTTTTATGGATTTTTCCAATTCAGGCATCTAAGCCTGCAACCGAAAACAATGAGAAAACTGACTGCATTTTTGCTTTTGTTGTGCTTTATGGCAACAAAGAAAGCATTTACACAAAACTCCTCCCTTAAAGGTACGGTTGTTGACACTACCAATAAAGTAATTCTGAAGGATGCTGTCATTACCTTGCTCGACCGTAAAGACAGCAGTCTGGTAAAATTTACCAGGGCCATATCAGATGGCTCATTTATTATGAAAGACATCGTACCGGGTCGCTACATTGTTATGATCAGCTACCCTGGTTATGTTGAAATGATGGATACGCTTCTATTGAAACCGAATGATATAAACAACTTCAATGAGGTTGCACTTAATACACGGGCGCATATTTTAGAGGAAGTAATCGTAAGACAAACAATTGCTCCCATTCGGTTTAAGGGAGATACTTTGATTTTTACGGCTGACAGTTTTAAAGTTAAGCCTGGCGCAACAGTGGAAGATTTATTAAAAGTATTACCCGGCTTTACGGTAAATAGTAAAGGAGAAATAACTGCTCAGGGGCAACAGGTTCAAAAAGTATACGTGGATGGGGAAGAATTTTTTGGTGATGATCCGACAATGGCCACACAGAATCTAAATAAGAAAGATGTAGCACAGATTCAGGTATTTGATAAAAAAACAGATCAGGCCACATTAACTGGTATTGACGACGGGGAAAAAGAAAAAGCCATCAATATTGTATTGAAAGAAGATGCCAAAAAAGGCTATTTCGGGCGAATAGAGGCTGGATCTGATTTAAACAAATATTACCAGGGAAAAGCCACTGCGAACCGGTTTACCAGCACCATGAAAGCGGGAGGCTATATTGGTGTTGACCGAACGGGAAGAAATTCTATGACTTGGGAGGATATGGAAAATTTTGGTGGATTTACTCCAGTTGAGGAGAATGGAGAAACCTACCTGATGTTTGAAAATGACAGCTATAGTTTTTTCAATTCACAAGGCATTCCGGAAAATTTACAGTCGGCCTTTATGCTGAATAAGAAGTATGGTAAACTAAAGAACAATACTGCTAACAATTACAACTTTAACCGGCAATTTATTGCAGGCAACAGTTACAACAACTCACAATACATTCTTCCTGACACGCTGTATTATTACAATCAATTTAACAGCAATAAAAGCACCCGATCAAAACATGGTTTTAGCACCAGGAATGAATTAAACATTGACTCCTTTAATACCATCACTATTAATGCTAGAGCTGGCTTTACCAAAAGCAGTGGTTCTTCATTTGGTACTACCGAATACTTATCGGAAGAGAAAATGCAGGTGAATAACAGCGAACGCACTAGTTCTACGGATGGCACCAATAACCAAACAAGTGCTGATATTTTCTATAAAAGAAAGTTGAACAAAACCGGAACCAAATCATTCACCCTCAATGGTGGTTTTACCAACAATACTATGGACAATATAGGCTACCTGAGAAATGCGATTAACTATTTCAGTAATGGATTACTTGATTCAACGCAGGTAATAGATCAGCTTAAACGGAACAATAATAAAAGTACTTCTTATAAGCTCCTTTCCAGTTATATACAACCACTGTCTAAAAAAGCTGCGCTGAACCTGAATTACTCCTTAAATGTTTCCAATAGTGAACAGGATATCAGGACATTTGAGAAAATGAATACTGGCAAATACGATTCGCTAAACACCCGTTTCAGTAACCATTTCATTTTCAAAAGTATTTCTCATCGCGGAGGAATTACTTACACTTATAATGGAAAGAAAATTTATTTCCGTGCTGGTCTTGCGATGCAGGATCTGTCTATTCGTCAAACCAATCTAATTATAGATTCTTCATACGCTCGTAATTTTATAAACTTTTTTCCCAGTTCCAATTTCAGGTGGAAGTACTCACAATCCGGAAGTTTCAGTCTGGGGTACAGCGGTAGTACACAACAGCCACAACTCTCACAGTTGCAGCCCATATTAAATAATACCGATCCATTAAATTTAACCATCGGTAACCAGGATCTTAAGCCTTCGTTTAACCATTCTTTCAACTTTAGCCTCAATGATTATAAAGTATTAACCAGTGCCAGTAAATCGGTTTGGGGATATATCAATTTCACTGAAAATGCATTCAGCTCAAAAACAGTGGTAGATAACAAGGGTGTCAGAACCACACAAACGGTTAATGTTAATGGTAATTACAATTATTACCTGAGCATTGGCTATGGAAGAAAAATAAAATTCCTGAACCTGAATTATCGACTCTCGCCCAGAATCAGTGGAAGCAGGTTTAAAAGTTTTGTAAATGGATTGGAGAATACTACCAATACCATTTCAATTTCTCCCTCGGTGAGCATTTCAAAAAATATCGAGAAAAAACTAGATGCCTATTTAAGTTATAGCCCTACTTATACCAGTTCTAATTCAACAATCAATCGAGGACAACAAACCCGCTACTGGATTCAGAATATTAATTTGGAGTTTTCTTATACAATTTTGCAGGGTTTTCAATTTAACAACAATATCCAGGCTAACTACCGTCAGAAACTTTCTCCGAATGACAGAAACAATAATGCTTTTATATGGAACATTAGTCTTGAGAAGAAAATTTCAAAAAAGAAAGACCTTACTGCACTATTGTCTGTAAACGATTTATTGAATCAACAAATTGGGTTTAACAGAAATGTCAGCAGTAATTTTATTTCAGAAAGCACATACGATATGGTTCGGCGGTATGCGATGTTCACGATCCGTTGGAAATTCAGTAAAAACAGAAAACAAAATGATGAAGATGAATAACAACCGCTCCTATTTTACCTGCTTTGTTATTTTATTGCTTTTTTTCAATATAAAAACGAATGCACAGGTGCAATTCCCCAGACAGGGTAAAATAGAATTTGAAAAAAAGCTCAATATCCATAAGGAAATTGAGGGCGATAGTTTTTACGACAGCTTTAAAGATAAAATCTCAAAGTTTCAGACCACCTATTTCAACCTTTATTTTAAAGACGGGAAAACTTTATACGAAAAGGGTCGAGATAATGATGAGAAGATTATGTATTGGGGCGAGGATGAAACTACAGATGATATCGTTTATGCAGATCTGGAGAATAGCACTTTTGTAAAAAAACAAAAGGTTTTCGAAGAAACTTTTCTAATCAGCGATTCCATTCGAACAATAAAATGGCAGATTACTACTGAAACAAGAGATATCGCTGGCTTCAGTTGCAGAAAAGCAACCGGCATTATTTTAGACTCTGTATACATAATTGCTTTTTATACCGATCAGATACCAGTGAGCGGCGGTCCACTCTCCTATGCCAAGCTACCCGGAATGATATTGGGGATCGCAATTCCAAGGATGAATATTACGATTATGGCTACCAAACTCGAGCTGATAGAACCAAAAACCGAAAAACTGATGCCCCCAACTTCAAACAGGGCGAAAAAAACAAATTATGCCGGTGTAGTTGATCAACTAAGAAAATCGTCTTTGTCTGGCTGGGGCAGTTATGGGCGGAAGTATTTGTTGAAATCTCTTTTATAAGAAACCTCTTTATCCTTTATTCCAACCTTCCGTCAGTTTATGACTCCTTTAATAGGATAAAAAAACTTGACGTTTTTTGACTTATTAACTTTATCATTTATAGGAAACATATTCAAATAACGAAAAATATTAACATTATTTTTCAACTAATTAATTAGTTATTATGTTTTTTTATGAAATTTTCTGTTTTAGGCATCCTTAATTGCAACCGACTACAATGAAAAAACTGACTACTTTTTGCCTGGTATTGGCTATTGCGGCCTTTACAAACGTTTATGCACAAAATAATGGCTCCCTTAAAGGCACTATTATTGATTCTTCCAATAAAGTAAACCTGCATAATGCAGTGATTTCACTTTTGAGACCAAAGGATTCCGTATTAGTAAAATTTGTCCGTTCAGACCAGCAGGGACAGTTTGCATTCAGCAACCTCCCTTCTACCAAGTATATCATGGTGGTATCCTATCCGGATTATGCGGATTTTGTAGACGAATTAGATCTCACCACACAATCACAAAAATCGTTGGGAAATATATATGTAACTACCAAAGCACATTTGCTTGAAGAAGTGGTAGTCAGACAACGCCTTTCCGCCATACGGATGAAGGGTGATACGATGGTATACAGAGCAGATAGTTTTTACGTTGGCCCCAATGCCAATGTTCAGGACCTCTTAAAAAGAATGCCAGGCATTCAGGTAAACTCAAAAGGAGAAATTACCGCTCAGGGACAAAAAGTAGAAAAAGTATTGGTTGACGGTGAGGAATTCTTTAGTGACGACCCTGCAGTGGTTACCCAGAATCTAAGGGCAGATGCGGTAGAAAACGTACAAGTATTTGATAAGAAAAGCGATCAGGCTGTTTTTACAGGAATTGATGATGGACAAACCAAGAAGACACTCAACTTACAATTGAAGGAAGACAAGAAAAAAGGATTCTTTGGAAAAGTGGAAGCTGGTTCAGATTTTGATCGTTATCGCTACGGAAAGGGAATGTTGAATGCTTTTAAAGGTAAAAGAAAGATTGCCGCCTATATAACCAACGATAATACCAAATTTGAATCGCTCAACTGGAATGAAAGAAGCAATTACGGCTCAGGTATGGGTGACAATATGCAGATAATGGAAGATGGGGGAATTATGATTACCGGTGGTGGCGGTGATGACTTTTCTTATGGACAAGGCTTACCTACTTCCACAACCGGAGGTTTATTATTCACCAACAAATGGAACCAGGATAAGCATAATATCAACACTTCCTATCAATTTAATAACCTCAACGTAAAAGGCAAAACACAAACAATTACACAAAATATTTTGCCAGATACTACTTTCACCAATACACAAAATCAGGATTTCGTTAGTGATAGAAGAAGAAACAGAATTACCAGCAAGTATGATTTAAGAATAGATTCTACCAGCACCTTAAAAATGTCTTTAACAGGCTCTATTATTAGTAATAGAAATGCCAACAACTTTTTAAGCAAGGCAATTAGTGAAGAAGGTCAAATCATTAACCAGTCTGACCGTACAACTACTAATGATGGTGAAGACAGGAATCTCCTGGGTTCATTACAATGGCAAAAACGTTTGAAGAAAAAAGGCCGAACCATTTCTTTCAGTGGTGACTTCAATGTAATGAATAAAAAGAATGATGGTTTCTTATTTGCCAAGAACGATTTCTACAACAAAACAGGCTCTCTTGTTCGTCAGGATAACCTTGATCAGTTAAAAACCAATAAGGAAGCATTATCTGGAGTAAACGGAAGATTATCATATACCGAACCTCTTTGGAAAAACACTTTCATGGAGTTAAACTATCGCTTCGCATTTAACAGAAACGATGCGGAAAGAAAAACGCTGGAGAAAACAGGTGCAGGGGGTAAATATGACAACCTTATTGACACGTTGAGTAACCACTTTATATACAACAATAATAACCATACAGGTGGTTTTACCATAAGACTGAATGAGAAGAAATTCAGCATTGCAGGTGGTGTATCTTTAGGAGTTTCTAAATTCAACCTTGATGATGTTAATAAGGGTGCTAACAGAAGTATTCAGTTTACCAATTTCTTACCGACTGCCAATATTATATTCAACCCTAAAAAGCAACGAAGAATCAATATCGGTTACAATGGAACTACACGCAACCCAACATTGCAACAGATACAACCATTTGTTGATAATATTGACCCTCTGAATATTACCATTGGTAACCCAAATCTGAAACAAGAATTCAGACATAATTTTAATCTAAGCTTTAGCGATTATAAAGTATTAAAGAGCAGGAATATTTATCTAAGTGCTAATTTCAGCACAACCAATAACGCCATTACCAATGCAAACTTTATAGATACATTGGGCAGAAGAATCAATCAATCTATAAATGTAAACGGAAATTATAATGGTTCAATGTGGAGCAGTTACGGATTTGAGATCTTTCCTTCTTATAATTTGAACTTTGGTTTTTCACCACAGATCTCAAGGTTTGTAAACGTAGTAAATGGACTAGAAAACATTAGTAAAAACAACTCGCTTGGAATTAATTTAGGTATTAATCACTGGTCTGAAAAGAAATTTAATTTTTATGTGAGTTTTGATGCACGTTATAATAATTCAAGCTCTTCTATCCGACCAAATGCATCAACAAAATATTGGTCTTATTCATCATGGGCCGATTTAACACTTAAACTGCCAGCTAAATTTGTTTTCAATACTTCAGCTCAACTTACGATGTACCAAAAAACAACCGTTTTTGCCGGCAACAGCAATGTATATTTAGTAAATAGTTCCTTAACTAAAACCCTTGGAAAAAGCGATCAGTTCGAGATTAAACTGGCTATTAACGATATTTTCAACCAGAATCAAAATATCCAGCGTAATATAAGTACCAACTTTATTACTGAAACAGTTCGTCAGAATATCCAGCGCTTCTGGATGTTTACCCTGGCTTATAATTTCAGTAAAAACGGAAAACCAAACAACGGATTTTAATGTCTAATAACCAGATTATGAAAAATATATTCTTAGCATTATTGCTACTCTCCGCTACAACAAGCTTTAGTCAAACCAGGTTTATTAGCTCAGGCCGTGTAGAATTTGAAAGAAAATACAACCAGCATAGCCAGTTTGAGGGTGAAGGCGAAGGACCGTGGATTGCGGAAATGAAAAAAATGTACCCGAAGATGGTGACAGATTATTATGAACTGAGGTTCAATAATGAGCGTTCTGTTTATCGGCTACTAAAAGAAAACCCGGATAATAAATACCTCTGGATGGGTAAGCCTTCTGAATCTGATGTAACAATCAAAGACATCAATAAAGGAACTATTTCCATGCAAAGAGATGTATTTGAACAAACCTATTTGATTCAAGATAGTTTGCGCCAACTGGAATGGCGTATTACAGAAGAAACCCGCAATATTGCTGGTTTTGATTGTAAAAAAGCAGTGACAAAAATTTGTGATTCTGTTTATGTAGTCGCATTTTATACCGACCAGATTTTAGTTAACAGTGGCCCTGAAAGTTTTAGCGGCCTGCCAGGAATGATCCTCGGCCTCGCTGTTCCCAGACTTCACACAACCTGGTTTGCTACAAAGGTTGAATTGGTTGACCCAACACCTGCTCAGCTCACTCCTTCACAAAAAGGGAAAAAAGCTAGCTGGACCCAATTATCAACTGATTTAAACAAAGCAATGAAGGATTGGGGATCAGGTGCGGCACGAATTTTGTGGTCTTCTCAACTGTAAAACCAAACTGGGCGGCAATTAGCCCGCATGTGAGATGGAAGCTATACTGGGAAGTCCGGGGGTTTACCTGGTTAGATAGTTTTGGGGGTAATTACTACTAACCACAAACTCACGGACTTTCCTTATTTTTTGCCGCCCTCCTTAGCTTCAAGTGCAAGAACTTATCTTGCCAGGATTCAAAATCAATATTCGATTAAAGTTGTAGTCAATCCTATTTATTCCTCTTTATAGCTTCAAGCTCTGCTCTAAGCTTAACAAGTTCGGCCTGTAATTCAGATATGGAGGCTACTAATACAGGTATTAATCCTTCCATAGACACTTCTTTAACATGAGCCTGTTTGAATAAATTTTTTCCGGCAGTATAAGATATTGACCTGCTTTTTACCAATTGAGGGAAAACAGTTTCTACATTTTCAACATTAAACCCAAACTGTCTACCTGCTGGCAGTTTTAATGAGCGGTTATACTCTGCTTTAAATTCATATAATTCCGGTTTCAGCTTTACAAGTTGCCCTGTTGCATCATTAACGGGTCTTATATATTTTTTCAATTCGGAATCGTTTAATTCCTGAGCCATCAAAGATTGGCTAATTCCACAGGTAAACAGTACAGCATAGATAAATT
>NZ_CAMLMJ010000022.1 GCF_946481145.1 uncultured Sediminibacterium sp. | reverse complement strand
ATGGTACCGGTAAAGGAAAAGATATCCTGTTCTTCGTTGATAATATCTTCCGTTTTACACAGGCTGGTTCTGAAGTATCGGCCCTGTTAGGACGTATGCCATCAGCGGTAGGTTACCAGCCAACACTGGCCACTGAAATGGGATTGATGCAGGAGCGTATCACTTCAACCAAAAATGGTTCAATTACCTCTGTACAGGCGGTATATGTACCTGCGGATGACTTGACTGACCCGGCTCCGGCAACAACTTTTGCCCACCTTGATGCAACTACGGTATTAAGCCGTAAGATTGCTGACTTAGGTATCTATCCGGCAGTAGATCCATTGGATTCTACTTCAAGGATCCTTACCCCGGCTATCGTAGGTGAAGCACACTATGAAACAGCAAACCGTGTTAAACTGATTCTTCAGCGTTATAAAGAACTTCAGGATATCATCGCCATCCTTGGTATGGATGAATTGAGTGAAGAAGATAAAATGACCGTACAACGTGCACGTAAAGTGCAGCGTTTCCTTAGTCAGCCTTTCCACGTAGCTGAACAGTTTACAGGTCTGAAAGGTGTATTCGTAAGTATTGAAGATACCATCCGTGGTTTCAACTCAATTATGGATGGTGAAGTGGATGAATACCCTGAAGCAGCATTCAACCTGGTAGGTACACTGGAAGATGCGATTGAAAAAGGTAAAAAACTGTTGGAAGCAGCGAAGGGATAATTAATTAATTTGAAAATTTGGGAATATGAAAATTTGAAAATGAGGCAGGCCTTAATCATCAGATTTTCTCACAACCATTAAGTGATTATAAGTATAGAGGTAACTAATCTTATAGAATTTCCAAATTTTCATCCGCTTCAGGCGGACCAAATTTCCAAATTACTATGACGCTCGAAATATTAACGCCAGAAAAAAAGCTTTACAGCGGAGAAGTTTACGGTATTCAATTACCCGGTATTACTGGGTTATTTGAAGTACTCGACCAACACGCTCCATTGGTAAGTGCTTTGGGTAAAGGGAACGTAAAAATACTGAAGGATAAATCCAACACAGAGATGTACAGTATTCAGAGTGGATTTGTGGAAGTACTGAATAATAAAGTAACCGTTCTGGTAGAAGGCGCAGCCGCTTTATAAAAACTTATCCTGATAAAATAACCAGCTCCTGTAAATTATTGCAGGAGCTTTTTTGTGGGGTTAGGTGCTGGGTACTAGGTACTAGGTAATAGGTGTTAGGAATTAGGAATTAGGTGTTAGGCTGGATAACTACTAAAAAAAATTGCAAATTCCTAGTACCTAGTACCCAGCACCTAATCCCTAATTCCTAACACCTAACACCTAACACCTAACACCCACCCAATGCTAATTCAATTGCGGGTCTATGGGGTAATTGATCATCTGGCTATATTCTCCCCCAAGATCGGCGAGGGCTTTTTTCCATATAATGCCTGTATCTGTATGGAATACCAGGCTTTTGTTTGCCGGGCGGGTGATCCAGCTTTTCTCGGTTAATTCAGCGGCCAACTGTTGTTCACCCCATCCACTATAACCCACAAACAAACGGATATCATTCGATTGCAAGGTTTTGTTTTGTAAAGCAGACAGTACTATATCAAAATCACCACCCCAGAAAACATGGTCCGTAATCTGTATCCCGTTTGGGATCAGGTCTGGTCGCTGATGCAAAAAATGCAGACTGTCTCTCTGAACGGGCCCGCCATCTTGCAGCGGAATCGGTAAACCAACAGCTTCGGGCATTACATCTTCCAAAGTGATATCCAAAGGTTTGTTTAACACAAAACCAAAACTCCCCTCATCCTGGTGCTCACATAAAAGCACAACTGTTCGAAGAAAATTAGGATCCTTTAAAAAGGGATCTGAAATCAGTAAAATACCTGGCTTTAATTGATCCATAATGAAAAGTTAAGCTAAAGATTTTATTTTGGCAAGCCCGAAAACATGCGTTAAAATGGTGATAAAGCTGCCATTTCAATTTTGCTGCTGCGGGCATACTATTATATTTGTGAGAATGAAGAAAACTTTCCCCGTTATCGTCATACTGATTACCCTCTCTCTTTTAGGGCTTTTTATTGTACAAAGCTCCTGGTTGCATAATTTAATGGAGATAAGGAATTCAGAATTCAGGAATAAGGTAGACAATGCCGGCTTCAGGGTAGCTAATCTGTTGAATGGTTCAGCAAAAAGCACACAATCATTGCGTTTGCCAAAGCGGGGTGGACTCACTTTTAATTCCGATTTCCATCTGCATGTACTAAAACCTCCTACCATCGATCAGCGTTACAGTATGCAGGATGTTTATCGGATGATCCGTACAGAATTAAACGGGGAAGGATTAAAAGACATCAATTTTGAATTTGCAGTCATAGCACCGAATGACGATATTGAAATGGCTACACGAAACTTCTCAAAAGAATATTGGGACACTGTCGTAAACCGCCGTCATTATATTCCAATTGTTCCGGAAAGTGGTTCAGATTTTGAGGGCATCAGCGCACTTGAATCTTTGGTAATAGTAGTGCCCGATTTCAAAAAACAGGTATGGGCCTCTCTTAAATGGGAATTAATTGGTGCCGCATTATTTATGCTGATCATCATTGCCGCTTTTTATGTAACCATTCGCTCCTTGTTGAATCAGAAAAAACTGAGTGAAATTAAAAGTGATTTCATCAACAACATGACGCATGAATTTAAAACACCACTGGCTACCATATCATTGGCTGTTGATGCGATCAAAAACGAAAAAGTACAGGCCGATCCGGCAAAGATGAAATACTTCAGCGGTATCATCAAAGAAGAAAATATTCGCATGAACAAACATGTGGAAACCATATTGCAAGCAGCACTTATGGAGAAGCAGGAGTTGAAGTTAAACCTTGAACCTTTGCATGTACACGATGTGATACAACATGCACTCGATAATCACCAATTGCAATTACAAGATAAAGAAGGGGTGGTAGAACTTCACCTCAATGCAGCCAATGACCTGATTGAAGCAGATGAAGTGCATTTCACCAATATGATCTCTAACCTGGTGGATAATGCCATAAAATATTCGAAAGACAAACCAGTGCTACGCATCACTACCCATAGTACCAATAAAAATATTGTTATCAGGTTCGAGGATAATGGTATTGGTATGAATAAAGAAACATTGAAACGAATTTTCGAAAAATTCTACCGTGCTCATACCGGCAACCTACATAATGTAAAAGGATTTGGTTTGGGTATGAGTTATGTTAAGACGGTAATGGATGCCCATCGCGGAAGAATAAAAGTAGAAAGTACATTAGGTAAGGGTAGTACATTTACGCTGGAAATGTCGTTAAAAAAGCATGAGGACTAATACCGCTAAAATATTCCCGCTAATCTGTATTGCACCATAACAGACATCCATCGCCATAACTTAGAAAGCGATAGCCATTCGTCAGCGCATGATGATAGATATCCTTCCATTTAGGTCCTGTAATAGCGGCTACTAATAATAATAAGGTTGATTGAGGTTGATGGAAATTGGTAATTAACCCGCGTATCATTTTGAATTGATAACCTGGAGCAATGATGATACTTGTTTTGGTTATCAGTCTTTTCATTTCATGTTGCTTCATCCAGTTCAAAAGTGCTTCAATTGCAGCGGAACTTTCTGGAAGTACGCTACTTTCATAAGGCTCCCATTGGGTAACGGTTAAGTTTTCCGGTTTTATAGAAGGGTCTTGTAAGGTTTTAACACCTAACCAATAAATACTTTCTAAAGTGCGCAGGGAAGTTGTGCCAACTGCAATGATCGGATCCTTAAGTCTGCTTCTTAGTTGTTCAATAATATCAATAGAAAGGTCAATATATTCTGCATGCATATCATGATCCTGCATGCGGGTAGCTTTAACAGGTTTGAAAGTGCCTGCTCCAACATGTAAGGTTACAAATGCAGCATCAATTTTTGCAGCAGCAAGATTTTCAAGTAATGAAGGTGTGAAATGCAAACCAGCGGTTGGGGCTGCAACTGAACCATCATGTTTAGCATATACTGTTTGGTATCTTTTATGATCTTCAGGTTCTGCGGCCCTGTTCATATAAGGTGGTAATGGGAGATTGCCTGCAGCATGCAATACTTCCGCAAATGAAAGATCAATATTGTTCCACTCAAGTGAAATGATATAATAATCCAGTGCCTGGTTTATTTTTTTTGCAGTAAGTGTGGTATTTTTTCCCTGGTAGGTAAATGATAATTGTAATACAGGTTCCTTCCATTTTTTTGCACCCCCCACTAAACATTTCCAATATACTTTTCCCTTTTGTAACATAGCGGTGGTGATGTCTGGGTATTGATCATCTGGTTCGAGGCAAAACACTTCAATTGTACTACCACTGCTCTTTTGGAACAATAAACGTGCTTCTACAACTTTAGTATTATTAAATACCAGTAATGTTTGTGGTGATAATAAAGTAGGCAGCTGATGATAAAATGTATCCTGTATCTTTCCCTGCTGAAAAACCAATAGCTTGCTTTGGTCTCTTTCTGATAAGGGATATTGTGCAATTTTTTCTACTGGTAAATCATAGGTAAAATCCAGTATGGCTATATCTTTCGGATGCATCACATCAATTTAAGCGGCAAAGTTAATAGCGCAGGGCGATTATCAATTGTAGGATTAGGTAGAATAATACCAATTCCTTACTAGTAAAGCATTTCCCTCCGTTTACTTTTTTGTCTTGACACAAAAAAGTAACAAAAAAAGTCAAGGCTTCAGAAAAAAAGCTAAAATTCATTCCATTGCGCTACAATGGATGAAGACTAAAGCCAAGCTTTCAGTTCAATGATGGGTCGAAACTGCGCTTCAGCTATTGCACATTGCCAAACATCATCCATTGCTTAACGCTCCATTACATGAATTTCTTAACGCTTTTTTTCTAAGGCCGATCGCAAACCCAATAAAATAAGAGGTTTGATACTATTCTACCTAATCCTATATCAATTGCTCATTTCTTTCTGCGTAAAAATTTCAATCCACTCCATTGTTCACTCACTGAACAAACTTTTACATCTACCCATCCGGTGGGCAATATTATTTCCCTGATAATGTCTTCTGTAAGATCGGTTTGTATGCCTGCAGATTTTTTGTACCAGGAAATCCAGATACAACCTCCTTCGGCCACTTTTTGTATTAGGGCAGGCAATACCTTTTGTAAAGAAGCCCGGCTGGTCACAAAACAGTGAATGATGTCGGCAGCCTTCGCTGTGGTGGTTAATGAGCCCGTCCAGCCAACCAATTCTGCATAATCAGCCGGAGCATCTACCAGGTGAATCCTGGAATCAGGCTCAATTCCGAGCTTTTGCCATACGGGTTTGCCAGAATATCCGGTAGTTTTCATGAATGCTTTTATAGTTGATAATCAGTTAAATGCGCTATGGGTAAGGGTCTTTCAGGCTTATGCACTTCTTATTAACAGCTATTCACATCTAATTCACATCTTCTTTTGCCAAAACACGCTGTAAATCAAGCTGGTATTGAATTACAGGCATTTTTCGTTTGTGGATAAATACAATCGCTCCAAATTCGGGTAGAAAGTGGGAAAAAGTGTTATTTTGTGTCAACAAGTGGTAATCTAAACAAATATTTATTCACCAATGACCGGATTTCACGGAGAATATGAAGCTACAGTTGACGCGAAAGGGCGTTTCCTGATTCCTGGCGGACTGAAAAAACAGTTGCCGGAAGGGGAGAACCGTTTCATCCTCAGCCGTGGCTTCGAAAAATGTCTCACGTTATATCCTTTGAAAAGTTGGGAAATAATTATTGCAAAGATCAGCCAGTTGAATGATTTCGACCCCAAGGTACGTCAATTCCGTCGTCAGTTTTTGGGTGGAGCAACCGAAATAGAGCTGGATAGCGCTGGTCGGATGTTATTGCCCGGATCATTGAAGGAGTTTGCCGGCTTAAGCAAGGACATTATCCTGGCAGCAGCCCTTGATCGATTCGAAATCTGGGATGCAGGTAAGTACAAACAGCTCTTTGAGGATTTCTCACCAGAAGCTTTCAGTAGCCTGGCGCAGGAAGTGATGACTGAAAAAATTTGAAAATGAGGCAATTTGAAAATTTGAAAATGACACATGTATGTTGCTTCGTTTTCGACTTTTCTCCGTTGCAGGCATTTTCAAATTCCCAAATTTTCAAATTTTCAAATTAATAAAAAGTGTATCACATCCCCGTCCTCTACAACGAAACGCTCGATGCTTTGTCGATAAACCCCGATGGTGTATATGTGGATTGCACTTTTGGTGGTGGTGGACATAGCAGGGGTATTTTGGAAAAGCTTAGTACGAAAGGCAGATTGATTGCTTTTGACCAGGATGCTGATGCACAGCAGAATTTACCTGATGATAAACGCGTCTTATTTGTACCACAAAATTTCCGTCACCTGCAACGTTTTTTACGCTTGCATGAAATTGAAAAGGTGGACGGTGTTTTGGCAGACTTAGGCGTTAGTAGTCACCAGTTCGATGAAGGAGAACGCGGTTTCTCTATTCGTTTCTCTGGTCCGCTGGATATGCGCATGGATAGAAGACAACCCTTAAGTGCGGTTGAAATAGTGCGTAATTATTCAGCACAGCAACTGCATAAATTGTTTGAACAATACGGTGAAGTCAGTAATTCAAAAACGCTGGCGCATCATATTGTACAGCAACGCAATCATCTGCAGGTTCAAACTATTGAACAGTTCAAGGCTATGATAAGTCCGGTGGTTAAGGGAAATCCTAATAAGTATTTGGCTCAGGTATTCCAGGCGCTTCGAATGGAGGTAAACGATGAAATGGGGGCTTTGAAAGAAATGCTGCAGCAGATTCCTGCTGTGCTTAAAACAGGTGGCCGTGTTGCCATCATCACCTTTCATTCTATAGAAGACAGGCTGGTAAAAAACTTTTTCCGGCAGGGGAGTTTCGATGAAACACCTGATAACCCCTTCTTGCCTGTTGTGAAAGAGCAGGTGCTGAAAGTGATCACAAAGAAGCCAATAATAGCCGCGCAGGAAGAGTTGAAACAAAATACAAGAAGCAGAAGTGCGAAGCTTAGGGTGGCAGAACGAATGTAAAAAGAAGTATGAAAAAACATTTCTCCCTCTTTGCGAAGCAGAGAGGGCTGGGGTGAGTTAAAAAAGATGTCGGAAGCAGAAAAAATACAACAAAACAAAAATCCACTGAAAGGCTTATTCAACTATCAGTGGATACTGAAGAATATTCCATTCTTCCTGTTTTTATCTGTGCTGGCGGTATTATATATAGCCAATGGGCACCTGGCTGATAAAACAATCAGGAATATAAATAATACAACTAAAGAACTAAAAGAACTTCAATACGAGTATAAGACACTGAAAAGTGAAGTGATGTTTAAGAGTGAGGAGCAGCAGGTGATCAAAGCAACAGAACCACTCGGGTTGAAAGTGATTAAAGAAACACCGGTGAGATTGAAGAGTGAGAGATAGGGCGTGAGAAGTGAGAGAGGGGTGAAAAGTGAAAGAATTGTACTAGCTCAATGTTTGCCATCGGCAAACATCATTCCCTCTTTGCGAAGCAGAGAGGGTTAGGGTGAGTTGAAAATATATAACCGTACCAACTTGGAAGTAAAACGCGACATACTATGGAGAGTCTACCTCAGTTATATACTGGTGGTGCTTGTATGTGTGGCCATTTTTGGTAAAGCGGTTTATATACAGCAGGTAGAAGGGTCTTACTGGAGAAGCATGAGTGATAGTCTTCACCAACGCATCGATGAAATAGAAGCAGAGCGAGGTACAATATATAGTGAAGACGGACAAATGCTAAGTACCAGTATTCCGCAATTTGATATTTATATGGATTTCCGCGTTGAATCATTGCGCGCGAAAAATGGCCTCCTGTTCCGTGAAAATGTTGATTCCTTAAGTTATCATCTCTCTAAACTTTTTGGCGATCAGTCTAAAGAAGATTACAAAGCATTATTAAAACAGGGCTATAAGAAAAACGATGCCTATTTCCTCCTAAAGAAAAAAATATCTTTTCGTGAGTATGAGGAGCTGAGGAAATTTCCTTTGTTCAAATTGGGACGATACAAAAGCGGATTAATTGCAAATGAAAAAACCATTCGCCTCAATCCGTACAAAATGCTTGCTTTCAGAACCATCGGACTGGCAAGAGATGCGAATAAAGTCGGACTTGAAATGACTTACGACAGTATCCTGAAAGGAAGAAACGGTAAGCAGTTGGTGCGCTCAATTGCCGGAGGTGTTTATGTTCCGGTTGATGCAGATACCTATGAAATTGAACCTGAAACAGGAAAAGATATTGTTAGCACCATTGATGTGTTCATCCAGGAAGTTACAGAGAATGCCCTGATGAAAATGATGGTGAAGAACGAAGCCGAATATGGTACTGCCATAGTGATGGAAACAAGAACCGGAAAAATTAAAGCAGTGGCAAATCTTGGCAAAAGAAGTGCCGGTGAATATTGGGAAGATTTTAATTACGCGATTAGTCCATCTGAGCCCGGTTCCACTTTCAAGCTGGCCACCATGATTGCTTTACTTGAAGATAAAAAAGTAAACCTCAATCAAGGCGTTGACCTGGAAGGCGGTACCTGGAAAGTGGCAGGGCAGGTAGTGTATGATAGTGAGAAGCATGGAAGAAATATGGTTACCGTGAAACAGGCATTCGAGTTGAGCTCAAATGTGGGTATGGCCAAACTTGCGGTCGCGCATTATGCATCAAACCCTAACCGTTTTATAAGTCACCTGAAGAAAATGCGGATGGATACTTTAACGGGTATTGATCTGACAGGCGAACGTAGACCAACCATTTTTAAACCGGGTCATAAACTATGGGGTCCCACCACGCTTCCATGGATGGCTTTTGGATATAATTTATTGGTGAGTCCGCTACAAACCGTTTCACTGTATAACGCTGTGGCGAATAATGGACGAATGATGAAACCTTATCTGGTTAGCGCGGTAAAAGAAGAAGGTGTTTTACAAAAAAGTTTCTCGCCAGTTGTGGTGGATGAAAAAATCTGCAGTGACGAAACATTGCGCCAACTGCGTGAATGTCTTGAAGGTGTTTGTATTTCCGGAACGGCCGCTTCACTGTTCAAAGAAACACCTTATAAAGTAGCAGGTAAAACTGGTACAGCATTGGTGGCAAATGGAAACAGGGGTTATGCAGATAAAGTTTACCAGTCTTCTTTTGCAGGTTATTTCCCTGCCAATGATCCACAGTACACTTGTCTGGTTGTGATAAAAAATAAACCACATGCAGCGGTTTATTATGGGGGCTCTGTTGCTGGTCCGGTATTTAAAGAGATAGCCGATCGCCTGTACAGCACTTATGTACGCGTAAACAATCTTGCAAAAAAATCGAGTGGGTTAGATAGCAGCTATTTCGCGTATGCCGGTTATAAAAGTGATCTCTCGACTGTAGTAAAACAATTAAGTATTAGCTATAAAGATTCAAGTAAACGCATTGATGAGTGGGTTGCTATTAATGGAAAAAATAAACAGGTATCCATCAATACTAAACCCGTTTCAGATAAGTCAATGCCACAACTTAAAGGGATGGGATTGAAAGATGTGGTTTACCTGTGTGAAAACCTTGGATTAAAAGTTCATGTGCAAGGCAAAGGAAAAGCAGTTGCACAATCGGTACAGGCAGGTGAGGCAATAGCAAAAGGACAACTTGTAACAATAGCATTCAATTAAAATGACAAAACTGCAAGACATATTATATCGGGTTCACCTCAAACAGGTGCATGGCAGTACTGATATAACTGTTTCTGGTATTCAGATTGATTCCAGGAAACTGGAAGCAGGAAATGTTTTTGTAGCCATCAGGGGAGTTGTTTCTGATGGACATGAATATATCGATAAAGCTATTGCAAACGGTGCCAGTGTTATAGTATGCGATACCATGCCTGCCAGGTTTGAAGATGGGGTCACTTACCTGGAAGTGGCAGATACGCAGGAAGCTGTGGCATATATGGCACACCAGTTTTATGATGAGCCATCCCTCAAACTTAAATTGGTTGGGGTGACTGGTACGAATGGGAAAACTACTATTGCTACGGTGCTTTTCAAATTGTTTAATAAGCTTGGGTATAAATGCGGATTAATTAGCACGGTACAAAACCAGATCGGTGATGAAATCATTCCATCTACTCACACAACACCAGATGCGGTAAGTCTTAATGCCTTATTGAAACTGATGTTAGATGCAGGATGCAGTCATGTTTTCATGGAGTGCAGCAGTCATGCTATACACCAACACAGAATCACCGGATTACAATTTACCGGGGCACTGTTTAGTAATATCACCCATGACCACCTCGATTATCATAAAACTTTTGAAGAATACATCAGGGTAAAAAAATCATTCTTCGATCATTTGCCTGCAACTGCATTTGCTATTTCAAATGCAGACGATAAAAGAGGAGAAGTGATGTTGCAGAATACACAGGCCAGTAAATATATGTACAGCCTTAAAACCGTAGCAGCATTTAAAGGAAAAATACTGGAGAATGCACTCACCGGTCTTATAATGACGATAAATGATAAAGAAGTGCATTTCAGACTGATCGGAGAGTTTAATGCATATAATCTCCTGGCAGTATACGGTGCAGCGGTTTGTTTGGGAGAAGATAGTGAAGAAGTGCTTACGGCACTTAGCATGTTAAGTGGTGCTGAAGGAAGGTTTGATTATGTGATCAGCGGAGGATTAATCATCGGTATTGTAGATTATGCGCATACGCCGGATGCATTGGAAAATGTGTTGATGACTATTAAAAAATTGCGGAAGGGGCATGAGCAGGTTATTACTGTAGTCGGATGCGGTGGCGACAGAGACAAAACCAAGCGCCCTGTTATGGCACAAACAGCCTGCGATTTAAGCGACAGGGTAATTCTTACCAGCGATAATCCCAGAACAGAAGAGCCGGAAGCTATTTTGAGAGATATGGAAACGGGTTTAAGCAGTTCAGCAAAAAGAAAATATATCAGTATAGTAGACAGAAAGGAAGCAATAAGAACAGCGGTAAGTTATGCAGGACCAGAAGATATTATACTGGTAGCAGGAAAGGGACATGAGAAATACCAGGATATAAAAGGAGTAAAACATGCTTTTGATGATAAGCAGGTTTTACTGGAAATGTTTGCTGCGCTTAAAAAATAACCTACAAAACCAAACACCAATATGCTGTATCAATTATTTACATGGCTAAAGCAGGAATTCAATGTACCAGGTGCGGGTATGTTCCAGTTCCTGACTTTCAGGATAGCTATGGCTGTTTTGCTATCGCTGGTAATAGCTACAGTATATGGTAAGCGACTAATCCTTTTCCTGCAAAAGAAACAGATTGGTGAAACTGTAAGGGATCTTGGTCTGCAGGGCGAACACCTGAAAAAGGGAACCCCAACCATGGGTGGGATCATCATTTTACTTAGCATATTGATCCCAACATTGCTTTTTGCCAATCTCGACAAAGTATATATCCGTTTGATGGTGCTTTGTACGGTATGGCTCGGCATTATTGGCTTTCTGGATGATTATTTCAAGATCAAAGCAAGAAGGGCCGCTTTGCAAAAAGGAGAATCTTATAAAAAGAAAGATAGTGATGGTCTGGCAGGCGTTTCAAAAATTATTGGTCAGGTAGGATTAGGTATCATCATAGGTGTTACACTTTATTTTAGTAATGCCGTAACGGTCGAAAGAGAAATTATATCTACCAATGTTGTTGAACTGCAAAAAGGTGAACGACTGGCAAAAGATACCAATATCATCACCAGAAATATCAATGGTGTAGAGCGCAGGTATGTAAAAGTGAAAACACCGATCACAACTATCCCGTTTGTAAAAAACCATGAATTCAATTATAGTAAACTCATTAGCTGGATGGGTGAGGGGGCAGAAAAGTACACCTGGATCATCTATATATTGATTGTCACTTTTATTATAACTGCAGTATCTAACGGCGCAAATATTACCGATGGTATCGACGGACAGGCTGCAGGTGTGAGTGCCATTATTGGTGTAGCACTTGGTGTGTTTATATATGTGAGTGGTAACTATGTATTGGCAGATTACCTGAATGTAATGTATATCCCTAATCTTGGTGAACTCTCCATTTTTGTAGGTGCGTTTGTCGGAGCCTGTATCGGATTTCTCTGGTACAATGTGTACCCCGCACAGGTATTTATGGGCGATACAGGAAGCTTGGCATTGGGTGGTATCATCGCATCGCTGGCCATTATTGTACGAAAAGAATTACTCATCCCAATTTTCTGTGGTGTATTCCTGGTAGAACTGGTGAGTGTGATGTTGCAAGTGAGTTATTTCAAATATACCAGAAAGAAATTCGGTGAAGGAAGAAGAATATTTCTGATGAGTCCCCTGCACCACCATTACCAGAAGAAAGGTTTTCATGAAAATAAAATAGCAATCAGGTTCTGGATTGTAACGGTGTTATGTGTTGTAATGTCGATACTGACCCTGAAAATGAGATAGAGCAATGAAGCAACACAGACTTGTTATACTGGGTGGGGGAGAAAGCGGTGTAGGAGCTGCTATTCTTGGCAAACAAAAAGGATACGATGTGTTCCTTAGTGATGGTGGCGTAATAAAACCTGGGTATGAAAAAACGCTCATTGAAAATAATATCGAATTCGAATCGGCTAAACATACACTTGAGCTGATACTGAATGCAGATGAAGTGATGAAGAGTCCGGGCATACCGGAAAAAAATGAAGTGGTGAAAGCCATACGTGCAAAAGGTATTCCGGTGATCAGTGAGATTGAGTTGGCTTACAGGTTTAAAGGGAACTCAAAGATTGTGGCCATTACGGGTAGTAATGGTAAAAGCACAACCACTTCTTTGATTTATCATATCTGTAAAACAGCAGGATTAAACTGTGCACTGGTAGGCAATATTGGTTATTCGTTTGCCAGGCAGGTAGCAGAAGATCCGAAAGAGATATATGTGGCAGAAGTGAGTTCTTTTCAACTGGATGATATAAAAGATTTCCGTGCGGATGTAAGTGTGTTATTGAATATTACGGAAGATCATCTCGACAGGTATGATTATAAGTTCGAGAACTATATCAACAGCAAATTCAGGATCATTGAAAACCAAACGGCTGACGATTATTTCATCTACTGCGAAGATGATGAAGTGATCATGGAAAAATTGAGACTACTAACCATCCATACTAACCCATTACCATTCTCTATGAAACACGAAGTAAAAAAAGGCGGCTACATCAAGGGCGACCAGATGATGCTAAGAATCCAGGAAGAAAGAGTAAGCATGAGTATTTACGATTTTGCCCTTAAGGGGAAACACAACAACTACAACACTATGGCTGCAGGAATAGCCGCTACCACTTTGGGTATCAGAAAGGAAAAAATCCGTGAAGCAGTGAAAGATTTTCACAGCCTCGAACACAGGATGGAATTTGTTGCCATGGTACGTGGTGTTGAATTCATTAACGATAGTAAGGCAACCAACATAAACAGTACCTGGTTTGCCCTCGAAAGTATGACTAAGCCTACCGTACTCATACTAGGAGGGACAGATAAAGGCAATGATTATTCCTTACTGGAAGAATTGGTAAAAGAAAAGGTGAAAGCTATTGTTTGTATGGGTATAGACAATAGTAAAATAATAGAGGCATTTAAAGATATCGTACCTGTAATTGTTGAAACGGATAGTGCTAAAAAAGCGGTGAATGCTTCTTTTAAACTTGCGGCAAAAGGTGATATGGTTTTGTTGAGTCCGGCTTGTGCAAGTTTCGACCTGTTTAAAAATTATGAGGATCGCGGTACGCAATTTAAAGACGCCGTAAAAGAATTGTAATAACCCGCCAGCGGGTTACTCATTGAAGAATGAACTGTTGACATTGATATTATGCCAGAAGTAACCGATAAATTGTTTTCACAAATACCCAGCGTGCAAGGTGTACGAAGCCAGCTTGTTGACAGGGCAAGAGGTGATAAGTATATCTGGGGTATTGTGTTGCTATTATCACTGATCTCTATACTGGTGGTATATAGCGCAACCGGATCACTTGCTTATAAAATGTACAAAGGGAATACCAATGTGTACCTTTTTAAGCAGGTTTCGTTTACACTGGTAGGTCTTATGCTGATATATTTTCTGCACCGGATCAATTACTCCCTGTTTTCAAGAATTGCAACAATTCTATTCCTGCTGTCTATTCCGCTGCTGATTTATACACTGTTTTTTGGTGCAAAGATTAATGAAGGAAGTCGTTGGATTAAACTACCAATTATTCACCTCACTGTACAAACAAGTGATCTGGCTAAGCTGGCATTATTTATGTATATCTCCAAACTGCTGAGTAAAAAGCAGGAAGTGATCAAGGATTTTAAAAAAGGGTTTATACCAATTGTAACACCGGTACTTATTATATGTGCGTTGATTATGCCGGCTAACTTATCAAATGCATTGTTGACAGGTGCAACTTCTTTGTTGTTAATGTTTATTGGCAGGGTAAGCTTGAAACATATTTTGTTAACCATCGGTGTGGCCTTGATACCCGTTGCATTTATTGTATCGGTAGCTGTAATGACACACCAGAGCAAAGCCAAAAATGGTGATGCAGTTGTAGCAGAGAAAGCAAAATCGATCGGACGTTTCGGTACCTGGGTAAAACGTGTGCAGGATTTTATTTATGCAAAAGAAGCAGAAGTGCCTTATCAGGTTCAACAAGCTAAAATTGCCATTGCTAATGGTGGTGTTTTAATGGGTTTAGGGCCAGGTAATAGTCAGCAAAGAAATTTTCTTCCACAGGCCTATAACGATTTTATTTATTCCATCATCATTGAAGAGTATGGGTTGATTGGTGGAGCATTTATGATATTTATTTACCTCGTTTTCTTATTTCGTTGTATCAGGATATTCAGAAAATGTCCTTATGCATTTGGTGCATTTCTGGCACTGGGACTAAGCTTTACATTGGTAATACAGGCTGTTGCGAATATGGCTGTTAATGTAAACCTCGTACCGGTAACGGGCGTAACCCTTCCATTGGTAAGTATGGGAGGTAGTTCTTTTCTGTTTACCTGTTGCGCAATCGGAATTGTATTAAGTGTGGCGAGAAATGTGGAGCAAATAGAAGGTAAGCCTGAGCCAGAACCGATAGTTGTTCATCCTTTAACAGATACCCCTGCTTAGACTATGAAAAAGAAAATCATCATAGCCGGTGGAGGTACTGGCGGACATATTTTCCCGGCAATAGCCATAGCAAATGCCATTAAAAAGCAGGCGCCTGATACTGAATTTCTATTCATCGGTGCGCAGGGTAAAATGGAAATGGAAAAAGTGCCGCAGGCTGGTTATAAAATTGAAGGATTAGATATTGCCGGATTTAACCGATCAAATCTCTTTAAAAATATTTCACTTCCGCTTAAACTGATCAGGAGTTTTTGGAAAGTGAGAAAACTTGTGAATCAGTTTCAGCCAGATGCTGTAATAGGTGTTGGGGGCTATTCCACTTTTCCTGTGTTAAGATATGCACAGCAAAAAGGCTTACCAACTTTTATCCATGAAGCCAATTCATTCGCAGGTAAATCGAATATGTTATTGGGTGCCAGAGCTGCCAAAATTTTTGTTGGTACTACCGATATGGAAAAGTTTTTCCCGCCTGAAAAAATTATGGTTACTGGGAATCCTGTAAGACAATCAATAACAGGTGTTGATGCATTAGCTAAAGATAAGGCGCTGGAAAGATTTGGATTAAAAAATGGAGCTACCACAATTCTGGTAATGGGGGGAAGCTTAGGAGCAAAGAGTATTAATGATGTAATCGCAGCGCATATTCATGAATTTCATTCCATGAATATTCAACTGATATGGCAAACCGGAAAAAATAATGCAGGTGCTTATAAGGAAAGAGGAAAATCATATGCTAACGTGTGGGTAGATACATTCATTACGGATATGGAAATGGCTTATGCAGCGGCAGATATCGTAGTGTCTCGCGCTGGTGCTATGTCGGTAGCAGAAATATGTGTAGTGAAAAAGCCGGCCATTTTTGTTCCTTATCCTTTTGCGGCCGAAGATCATCAAACAGTAAATGCAATGCACCTTGTTTCAAAAGGTGCGGCATGGTTGGTTAAAGATAGTGAAGCACCGAAAGAGCTCTATTCAAAAATGGTGGAACTCGCAAAAGATAAAGCAATGCAAATGGAATTGATAGCGAAAATCACACCGCTGGCTATTATAAATGCCGATGAAATGGTGGCAACAGAAATACTAAAATACATACGTGGTTAAGTTAAACGACATACAGAAAATATATTTTATCGGCATCGGTGGCATTGGTATGAGTGCACTGGCGAGGTATTTCAAATCGAGGGGTGTTGCCGTAAGTGGATATGATAAAACCGTTACGCCGCTTACCACTGCACTTGCCGAGCAAGGTATTGATATTCATTATGAAGAGCGGGTTGATCTTGCCCCTAAAGATGTTGATGCAGTTGTATACACACCCGCTATTCCTGCAACACATGCTGAGCTGGTTTATTACAGGGAGCAGGGATATGTTGTGGTTAAAAGAAGTGATGTGTTACAATGGATCACTGAAGGCTCTTTCAATATCTGTGTAGGAGGTACCCATGGTAAAACAACGGTAACCTCTATGATTGCTCATTTATTAAGGCATTCAGGATACGGGTGTAACGCATTTCTCGGAGGTATTGCTGCAAACTACAATACCAATTTCTGGAGCAGTGAAAGAAATGTAGTGGTGGTAGAAGCTGATGAATATGATCGAAGCTTTCTGAAATTAGTGCCGGATATAGCTGTGGTAACTGCAATTGATCCAGATCACCTCGATATATATGGTACCCCGCAGGAAGTAGAAAATGCCTTTGTTGCTTTTGCGCAAAAAGTAAAACCAGGCGGATGTCTTGTAACCAAAAAGGGATTAAGCAGGGAAGTTGAATTTATGGCCGCGCATAATTACAGGTACAGCTATAATTCACCCGAAGCAGATGTTAAAGCAGTAAACCTGGAAGTAAAAAATGGCAGCTACCATTTTAATGCTAGTGGTCCGGGCTGGATGGTTGAAAATATTACCCTTACAATGGGAGGGTTACACAATATCGAAAATGTAATAGCGGCTATTACTGTAGCTAAATATTTGAATATTGAAGATGATGCCATTCGTGCGGCAGTAGCAGATTTTAAAGGTGTTCGCAGAAGATTTGAATATGCGTTAAAAACAGATGAGCATGTGGTGATTGATGACTATGCACATCATCCGGAAGAGTTAAGGGCTTTAATCACTGGAGTAAGGAGCATATTTCCGAACCATAAGCTTACCCTGGTATTTCAGCCTCATTTATTCAGCAGGACAAATGACCTTGCCGATGATTTTGCAAAAAGTCTGGATATGGCTGATGAAGTAGTGTTATTACCAATCTACCCGGCTCGCGAATTGCCCATGCCGGGTGTGACAAGTGAACTCTTATTTCATAAAATGAAGTTGGCAGACAAACAAATACTTGAAAAGGAAGCAATGTTGGCTTGGGTAAAAGAACAACGACCTTCGTTGGTGGTAATGGCCGGGGCAGGTGATATAGATGCATTGGTGAATAAGGTTAAAAATATACTGGAACAATAATAAGCAGATGCGCAAAGTGGATTGGAAAAAAAGACTGGTACAGGCTGCCTGGATTTTGGCAGGGGTTGGTACTATCGTACTGATGGGCGCTGCTATGCAAAAGAAAAGCCAAAAGGCCTGTAGCGATATTAAGATTGAAATATCAGGGATAGAGGAAAATATGTTTATCGATGAAAAAGATATTCTTGAATTGATCAACCAGCAACAGAAAACCATCGGAACACCGATAGCAAAGCTTAATCTCAGAGCGATGGAAGCGGCTATGGAAAAAAATCCCTGGGTAAGAAATGCAGAGCTTTTTATCAATAATCAACAAGTGCTGGAGGTTCAGATCGATGAAAGGCAACCAGTTGCAAGGGTTTTTACAACACAGGGAGGTTCCTTTTATGTGGATAGTGGTGGACTAAGACTCCCCCTGAGTGACAGACTAAGCGCACGTGTGCCAATGTTCACAGGGTTTCCATCAGATAATATTAAACTATCAAAACCAGATAGTTTATTACTGAATGATATAGTAAAACTGGGCAGTTATATACTGGAAGACAGTTTTTGGATAGCGCAGGTGGCACAGATTGATATAGAGCCGGGTAACCAGTTTGAACTGGTGCCGGTATTTGGTGAACATATTGTTAGCATCGGAGGGGCAACTGATCTTGATGCCAAGTTTAACCGCCTGTATACTTTTTATAAGCAGGCCTGGTTACAGCATGGTATCCATTATTATGAACGAATCAATGTACAATATGATAAACAGGTGGTGGCAGTAAAAAGAGGCATGAGTGGTATTAAACAAGATTCAACCGCAGCACTGGAACTGATCAGGCAGATGACAGCCCCGGTTACAGACAGATCTGTTTTGCCGGTTGAAACAACAAAGACTCCGGTAAAAGACAGTGTTGTAAAATTATCGGCACCGGTTAAAAGTCCTGTTAAAGAAACACCTCCTCCAAAAACTGTTACCAACATCAACAATAAAACAAATACGAAACCGTTATCGAAGAAGGCTGAGCAGAAAAAAGAGGAAAAGACAATAAAGCCTAAGCCTAAAGCAGTGATGAAGAAGAGTGAGTAATGAGTGTGAATTGTCAATGGTGAATTGTGAATGTATTGACCATTCACCATTGACAATTCCCGCAAAAAAATGGAAACAACTAAAACGCATACCTTATGAATCACAATGAATCACCAATCATTGTTGGTCTGGACATCGGAACTACAAAGATCGCAGCTATTGCAGGTCGCAAAAACGAGTATGGCAAATTGGAGATACTCGGGTTTGGACGTGCCAACAGCAGCGGCGTGCAGCATGGTCAAGTGTTGAATATCGACCAAACGATCAAAGCAATCCAACAGGCTTTGTTAAACTGCTATGAAAGTAATCCTGATCTGGAGATCAATGAAGTATATGTGGGTATAGCCGGACATCATATCAAAAGTCTCCAAACCAGGGGAGATATGGTTCGCCAGGATCCGGAAACCGAAATACAACGCTGGGAAATTGACCAGTTGCTGAACAACCAGCGCAAAACATTTATTCCTGCAGGTGATCAGATTATTGATGTGATACCACAGGATTTTCATGTAGATAATATCCAGAACATCAAGGACCCCGTTGGATATAATGGCGTTAAAGTAGGAGCCAATTTTCATATCATTACCGGCGACAGAAACGCTATTCGTAATATCCACCGCGCTGTTGACAGAAGCGGTTTAAGCACTAAAGACCTTGTATTACAACCATTGGCTTCTGCAAGTGCTGTAATGAGTGAGATCGACATGGAAGCAGGTGTTGCCATCCTTGATATTGGTGGTGGTACCAGTGACCTGGCAGTTTTTTATGAAGGTATCCTGAAGCATACAGCGGTTATTCCTTTTGGTGGTGAAAATATTACCAATGATATCCGTATGGGATTAGGGGTATTAAAAAGCCAGGCTGAAGCCATGAAAGTGCAGTTTGGTAGTGCTTTAGCTGATGAAGCCAAAGCTAATGCCTATATCACCATTCCTGGACTGAAAGGTATGCCTGCAAAAGAAATCAGTGTTAAAAACCTGGCAGCAATTATCCAGGCGAGAATGAGTGAAATACTTGATTTTGTTACTTACCATATTAAAACAGTGGGTCTCGACAGCCGTGCGCTGAATGGTGGTATCATCCTTACAGGGGGCGGATCTCAGTTGAAACACCTGATTCAATTAACAGAATATACTACCGGCTTGAATGCAAGAATCGGGTTGCCGAACGAACACCTGGCTCCGAACCATATTGAAGAGTTGAAGAAGCCGATGTATGCTACCTGTCTAGGGTTGATACTTAAAGGTTACAGCGACTACGATCATAAGTACAAAGAGTTTAATGAACAATTCAAGAAGATCGAAGTGCCTAGGAACCTGAAAGTTGAAGCCGCAGCCGAGGTAGAAATGCCAGTAACATCGGTGCCTCAGGAAGTAGACGGAAATGCAAGAAAACAGAAGTTCTGGGATAAGTTTAAAAACAACCTGATAGATCTGTTTAAAGAAGAGGAAGACCAGGTAATAAAATAAAATACAGTTAACATACGTTTCCTATATATCGTCCCATTGAAAACACAGTAATCTACTAACCCCTATAAATCGTTCTCTATGATTCACTTTGATCTTCCCAAACAGAAATCTTCCATCATCAAGGTACTTGGTGTTGGAGGCGGCGGGAGCAACGCTGTTAACTTCATGTTTGATCAGAATATCGAAGGTGTTGATTTTATTATCTGTAATACCGACGCCAAAGCAATCGAACAAAGCAAGATCCCGAATAAAATACAATTAGGCCCACACCTTACACAAGGTTTAGGCGCAGGTGCCAACCCTGAAGTTGGTAAAAAAGCAACGGAGGAATCGCTCGAAGAAATCAAACGCATACTTGAAGTAAATACCAAAATGGCATTTATTACTGTAGGTATGGGTGGTGGTACCGGTACAGGAGGAGCTCCAATTATTGCACAAATCTGTAAAGAACTTGGCATACTCACCGTTGGTATAGTAACAACGCCATTCGGATTTGAAGGTCCGCGCCGACAGCTACAGGCTGACGAAGGTATTCGCCAGTTAAAGCCTTATGTGGATACATTGCTGGTAATCAGCAACGATAAACTCAGGATCCAATATGGTAACCTCAAAATGAAAGAAGCATTTGCAAAAGCAGATAATGTATTGGCAACTGCTGCGAAATGTATTACGGATGTAATCAACAGCCGTGGACATATCATCGTCGATTTTGCGGATGTATGTACGGTGATGAAAAATGGCGGTGTAGCAATCCTCGGTAAAGCAGAAGTAGAAGGTGAAAACCGTGCGCAACTTGCCATTGAAGAAGCACTTTCCTCTCCATTGCTGAACGATAATGATATCAGAGGAGCTAAATGGATACTCATTAATATCAACAGTGCTGAAGGTGATCATGAGTGTACCATGGATGAATTGGAAACCATCAATAATCACCTGCGCATGCAGGCTGGTGAAGACACAGATGTGATTGTTGGTATGGGTTATGATAATACACTGGATAAAAAAATTGGTATCACACTGATTGCAACTGGATTCGAACACAAAGACCCTTTCGCAAAACCAGTTGAGCAAAAAAAGCCAGAACCCAAGCAGGAGAAGATTGTTATGACATTGGATGTTGAACAGGCAGAACAAAAGCCGGTACAGCAACCAGTTCAACAAACACTCCCCCTTGAAGATAAAGATCCATTTGCACCAAGAATGGAAGAAGCGGTTGAAGAAACACCGGTGCTGAATATTTTTGCCGCTACACCTATTGTAGCTGAGGAACCAGTGGTTGAAGAACCAGCAGAAAATTTCACACTACAGTTTGAACTAAGTACTGAAATAACGGAAGAAATAGCTGTACCTGAAGTTCCTAAAGAAGAAGTACATGTTACGAAATCTATAGTACAGGATGAGATGCTGCAGTTCAAAGTAAACGAACAGCCTCAACAACCAGTAACTACCATGTTCAGCAAACCCATGAATATTTACGCTGAGCCTGAAAAACAAGCACCAGCTCCTTTACAGGAAATGGTGCAGCCTGTAAAACAGGTTGTAGAAGAAAAACCAGTAGCGCAGGAAGAAGATATGATGATGCAACTGGTAGAGAAAGAAGAAAAACCAGCTCCTGTAGTTGCAGTTGCTCCGCCAACAAGCTTTATTGATGATTCGGTATTAGATGATGCGGAAGAGCAGAAAAGAAGGGCAGCAGAGCGCATTCAGAAATTACGTAATCTTTCTTTTAACATGAATAACAGCACGGACGCAAATAATGAGTTTGACAATGTGCCAGCATATGTAAGAAGAAATATGGAACTTTTTGGAAATACACTTACTTCTGTGGAAGACTTTTATAGTAAATACACAGTAGGTAAGGATGAAAATAATCAGACCCAAATTTCTACCATCAATACTTTTTTGGATGGCAAGAAACCTGATTAACGATTGCTTATCATAGCGTTTTAGCCTGGTGATTTTAGTTGTTGACCCCGACCTATGCGTCGGGGTTATTTTTTAGAACATTATTGTCGGATATTTGTTATACCTGTACAATCATGGAAACAATACTTATTACTGGTGGAACGGGTATGATAGGCCATTACCTCACCAAATTACTGGTGGAGAGGGGCTATCGTGTAACCTGGCTAAGCAGAAAAGCTGGAGAAGCATACGTTGACGGAAAACAGATTCGTATTTATTCATGGAATATTCAGGAGCAAACCATTGAAGAAGCAGCAATCAGTAGCGCTGATCATATCATCCATTTAGCTGGGGCAGGGGTAGCAGATAAAAGGTGGACAGAAGCCCGTAAAAAAGAAATACTGGATAGCAGAACTCAAAGCAGTAAGTTATTGGTGCAGGCACTTCAAACGATGCCTAATAAAGTTAAAACTGTTGTAAGTGCGTCCGCAATTGGCTGGTATGGTCCAGACCGGGAAGATGTTCGATTGCCGTTTACCGAGGACATGCCTGCTTATCCTGGTTTTTTGGGCGATACCTGTAAAGCATGGGAGGAAAGCATAGCTCAAGTTACAGACAGTAATAAGCGACTGGTTCGTTTGCGTGTTGGAATAGTATTGAGTGGGACCGGAGGTGCTATTGCTGAATTTAAAAAACCAATTACTGCAGGCATCTTACCCATATTTGGTACAGGAAAACAAGTAGTAAGCTGGATACATATAGAAGACCTGTGTAGGCTCTTTATCTATGCCATAGAAAACCCGGAGATAGCAGGGGTATACAATGCAGTGTCTCCAAATCCGGTATCAAGCAGAAACCTGATGAAGGCCCTTGCAAAAAATATGCGCAGGTCATGGGCCATCCCAATTCCAATACCTGCATTCTTTTTAAAACTATTATTGGGCGAAATGAGTATTGAAATCCTCAAAAGCACAACCGTAAGCAGCCGGAAAATCCAGGCCACAGGTTTTGTTTTTAACTATCCGGGAATTGAGGAAGGGGTTAGGGGTTAGGTATTAGGTGTTAGCCATTAGCCATTAGCTATTAGCACTAATACCATAACCTAAAGTTTTTTAAATCACTTATAAATCACCCATAAATCAGACATCAGACATCAGACATCCGCCATCAGCGATCTGCGATCTGCCATCCTAAAGGTCCCTCCTCTTATGTACCCTATAACATATTATCCAAATAATTGCCGTAATGGCAATGGTTAGACCTATATGTAACGGAATAGCATCTATGGCTTTTTGGTATTGGGCCTTGAGGTCCTGGCCAAAATTACCTATAAAAGCAGGTACTGGTATAAGGCGGTCAGAAGCTTCGAAGGGAAAGAATTTCCCTATATCTGATTTAACCTGGTATTTGAACCAGGATACGGCAATATTTTCCAGGATTAGATAATGGAAGAGGAATAAACCCAGTGCTATAAATGCTTTTTTAATCAGATAGCCCAATAAAAAGGCAATAGATAATTGTGCAAATGTTTGCAGGAAGAACAATGGTATATATTGTAATTGTTCAGACCAGCGGTAAAAATTTTTGCTGTCTGTGTATGAACCATAACCAACGGCTACAATAACATAAGATAATGTGATGATTGAAGTAATGATAAGTACATCACAGAGCTTGCTGGTGATGAAATCATTTCTGTCCCACCCATCAATGATATTTTGGCGATGTGTTCTGAATGTATATTCATTTGTAACCATCATAATAACCAGTATGGCAGGTAGTATGATAAAGAAGGAAGAGAAGAATGCTACGGTATGCCAGGTTTCGGGAAAAGAGTAGGGGTTCCCCAAAAACATACGTGCAATTTGCCCCATTTCTTTTCCTTTGGTAATATCTTCATACACCTTCAGGAACATCAGGTTAATGCTGGGATAGGTTAAGGCAACGATACCTAACATCCACCAGAATGCCGGGTATTTTTTAATTTTTAACCATTCTATTTTTATAAGGGAAAGCATAGTTTCTTTTTTAGGATGAATTAGTCGTTGGTTAATTCGAAGAACTTGGTTTCAAGACTCTTCTTCTTTAACAATAATTGATTGAGTACAACGCCATGTTCGAAGCAATGGCGGTTCAGGTCTTCCATGCGGGCAGTGCCGAGTGGGAAAAACAATTCAAACAATTTGCCATCTTGCTTCAGGTGCGAATGGCCGTTATAGCTTTCTAATACAGCTTTAAGTTTATCTGTATCTGTGGCAGAAATTTCAACGATATCTTCATTAGCCAATACTTCATCAACTTTTCCCGCAGTAATTAATGTGCCTTTTTTGAGGATGGCTACATGGGTGCAAACTTTTTCAACTTCATCGAGCAGGTGACTTGCCATGATGATGGTTTTTCCTTCCCTTGCCAATTGCTTAATTAATTCCCTGATCTCCGCAATACCAACCGGATCGAGTCCGTTGGTTGGTTCATCAAACACCAGCACTTCCGGATTACCCAGTAATGCGGCTCCTATTGCAAGCCTTTGTTTCATACCTAAGCTATAGGTTTTGAACTTGCTGTTTTTTCGTGCAGACAGTTTAACAATTTCCAAAACCCTGTCTATATCTGCAGCATCACCACGACCACTGATTGCCTTGGTAATATTGAGGTTGTCAACAGCAGAGAGATAATGATAAAAATTGGGGGTCTCAAGCAATGATCCAATCTGTTTCCTTGTTTCTGGTGAACCCGGTTTTCCAAACCAGGCATAAGTGCCTGAATTCGATTGTAAAATATCCAGGATAATACTCAACATGGTTGTTTTACCACTACCATTTGGACCCAGGATACCGAAAACACAGCCTTGGGGAACATCAAAAGAAACATTGTTCAATGCCTGGATAGATCCATATCTTTTAGATATTCCCTGTATAGAGAGGACAGGTTGCATAAGCAGTTGTTAACGATGAATAATAATCAAGGCATATTAATGCCTTAATTCCGAAGATACTTAGAATATTTTCAGATTCCCAGAAATGGGATGATCTGTTTTTTACATGTATCAGCGGTAGAAGGGGAGGGCGAATATATCACCAACCCTCTGCGAAACCTCCGTTTTCTCTCTGTCTCTGCGGTGAGTAAAAGGTCTGTTTACCGCAGAGGCACTATGTGAGCAGAGGCTTCGCAGAGTGGGGTGATTAATTCCTGAGCGGGCGCCCGCTTTTGAGAACACTTTGAATACGTTCGAGGGTTTTTCTTTCTCCGCAAAGACTTAAAAAGGCTTCTCTTTCAAGGTCCAGTAAATATTGTTCGGTTACGAGGGTTGGTTCACTAAGATCGCCTCCACACATTACATAAGCCAGTTTTCGCGCAACCAGTGCATCGTGGTCGGTTGCGTAGTTGCCTCTCCACATGCCATTTATGCCAGCGTAGAGGGCACCAAGTGCGGAGCGGCCGAGCACTTTAATATCGCTTCGTTGTATTGGTGTAGTGTAGCCACTATCATATAATTCAATAACAGATTTTTTTGCTTCGGTGAGTCTTCTGCCGAGGTTCATCACTATTTCATCAGCACCCTTTCTCAGAATACCCATTTCAACAGCTTCCTGTGCAGAGGTAGCCACCTTGGCAGTTGCGATGGATAAAAACCGATTCTTTAAAGTGATGGTTTCTGGTTCATCTTCGTGCATATCATCTGCAGCACGTAATACAAATTCTTTTGTTCCACCGCCACCGGGTATCAATCCAACGCCCAATTCAACCAGTCCAATATAAGTTTCAGCAGCCGCACAAATTTTATCGGCATGCAGGTTCATTTCACAACCACCGCCCAGGGTAAGCCCGTGAGGGGCCGTAACAACCGGAACAGAAGAATATCGCACACGCATCATAGTATTTTGGAACATGCGTATAGCCATATCCAGTTCATCATATTCCTGTTCAATGGCCAGCATAAAGATCATGCCCACATTTGCACCGGCACTGAAGTTGGCGCCTTCGTTTCCGATGATCAGTCCTTTGAATTTTTCTTCAGCGATACCGATAGATTTGTTGATGCCTTCCAAAACCTCGCCGCCGATACTATTCATTTTTGTGCTCCATTCTAAACCGGCAACACCATCACCGATATCGTATAATCTGCAGGCACTGTTTTTCCAAACGAGTTTGTCTTTATGATTATTGAGTACTAAGAATGATTCTCCTCCAGGTATAGTCTTGTATGATTTTGAAGCCTGGTCATAATACATTCTTTTACCCTGCTCTACTTTATAGAAACTGGTAGCACCAGATGCCAACATTTCATCGATCCAGACTGCAACACTATAACCAGCGGCTTTCATGGCTTTTACGGTTGCTTCAACACCAACCGTATCCCAGCTTTCAAAAGCACCTATTTCCCATCCGAAACCAGCCATCATGGCATCATCTACGCGATAAATATCATCACTTATTTCTGGGATGCGATGAGAGATATAAGAGAAAAGAGAGAAATGAAATGCACGATAAAATTCACCTGCTTTATCAGTTGCAGCAGAGAGCATTTTAATTCGCTGTTTCAGATCATCAACAGGTTTAGCTGCTTCGATGCTGGCAAATTTTGGTTTGTTTCTCGGACCATATTCCATGGTCGCGAGGTTCAGTGTTTGTATTTCCTTGCCTTCAGCCGATTTTATTTTTTTGAAAAAGCCCTGTCCCGTTTTATCTCCTAACCAGTTGTTGGCAACAATAGTATCAAGCCATGCAGGAATCGTGAAAATATCTTTTGCTTCATCCGTAGGACAATTATCTGCCACTCCTTTGGCTACTTTTACGAGAGTGTCGATGCCAACTACATCGGCGGTTCTGAAAGTTGCTGATTTGGGTCTGCCGATAATTGGACCGGTAAGCGCATCTATATCATCAATTCCTAAGCCCAGCTTATCCATGATATGAAAAATGCTCATGATGCTGAATACACCAATTCTGTTGGCGATAAAGGCAGGTGTATCTTTACAAAGCACCGTTGTTTTACCAAGGTGCAGGTCACCATATTCCATTAGAAAATCTACTATCTCAGGATCTGTGTATGGTGTTGGAATAATTTCCAGTAAGCGTAAATAGCGTGGGGGATTAAAGAAATGTGATCCGCAGAAATGCTTTTTAAAATCATCCGATCTGCCCTCGGCCATCAAATGAATGGGTATACCTGAAGTGTTGGATGTAACCAGTGTGCCCGGTTTACGAAATGCCTCCACTTTTGTATAAATCAATTGTTTTATATCCAGTCTTTCAACAACCACTTCAATGATCCAGTCGCAAGTGGCAATATCTTTCATATTATCATCGAAATTGCCGGTCTTGATATGTTTGATTACCTGTTTGCTATAAACAGGAGAGGGGTTGCTTTTAATGGCAGATTGTAAAGCATCATTCACCAGTTTGTTACGTTCTGCTGGTTTGGTGCTTTCTTCAGCACCTTTGGTAACCATGTCTAACAGTAGTACCTGTACCCCAATACCTGCAAAATGACAGGCGATACGAGACCCCATTACACCACTACCCAATACCGCTACTTTTTTGATGGAACGTTTCATAAATTAAGCTTTACCGTAAAATTAGTTAGTTATGCAACTATTTGTATCGAAGGTAAGGGAAATTATTTTTAATACAGTGGGTTGGGAATCTGTGGTATAGACAAAAAATATCCAACAATAGGTTCTGTCAAGGGAACGATATTGTTGGATATCAATGGGTCTTCAGTAGAATAGTTATATCATGTTATTTATTCCTCCGAAGGAGCCGCACCTTTGTATGCCATGTAGAGGCAACCCAGGTAAACAATTAATAAAATGTATACTAACATAATCGGGGGGGGATTTGTTTCCTACAATTTAAGATGAATGGCGCATATTTCAGGGAGGTTTAACAGTACTTTTATTCACTATATGTGGATAGACGAATGAATGAACTGATTTATAGCGGCTTAGGGTATGTTAAGTTTTTTCAAAACAGCTTTTGAAGTTTTATCTGAAGTAGTATTTTTTGGCTGCAAGCTGCAGGCCGTTGTTGACCTGCGAAAAACAGCTTCTAGCCACTAGCTACTAGCTTTTTTTGCTTTTAATTTAACCATCCACAAGCGTGGAAATAGTAATTAAATATTTATTTTAAGTGGGTTTATTACAAAACAAATTCGCAAGACTTCTCATTTATTCAAATAATAGCAGAAAACCTAAAATAAGCACCCATCAAGGCTAGCAGCTAGTAGCTAGAAGCTCGCAGCCTATTTTCCCCTTAAAGCAATGGCTTGCAGCCCAAATTGTCTGCCATTCAACAATATTCGATTGATTTTGGGCTTCTTTCAGTTATTTTTGTTTACATGGAGCTCACACCCGAACTTGTTGATCATCTCGCGCATTTATCCAGGCTGCATTTTTCTGATGAAGCGAAAAAGGAAGTCCAGGCCGATATGCAGAAAATGGTAGCTTTTGTCGAGAAACTTTCAGAGCTCGACACAAGTGGTGTACAACCAATGTTGCACATGGGGCAAACATTTAATGTACTGAGAGAAGATGAATTGAAAGGTTCAATAACAAGAGAACTTGCATTAAAAAATGCACCAGGCGCTGACGAACAATTTTTCAGGGTGCCTAAAGTGATCAGAAAATAGTTTAATAAAATACGCATTCAGACATGTCAAACCAGGTAATCATCCGACTCGAACAGATCCAGAAAAGTTATTTTATGGGGAGCCAGGCCATTCCTGTACTCAAGGGCATATCTCTGGATATCCGTAAAAATGAATACGTAGCATTAATGGGACCATCTGGTAGTGGTAAAAGTACCCTCATGAATATCCTAGGTTGTTTGGATTCACCTACAGGAGGAAAATACATACTGAACCAGAAAGATGTAAGTAAGATGTCTGATGATGAACTGGCAGAAGTGCGTAATTCTGAAATTGGCTTTGTATTCCAACAATTTAACCTCTTACCAAGACTAACCGCGGCTGAAAATGTGGCATTGCCTTTAATTTATGCGGGTGTTAGTAAAAAGGAAAGAATGGAAAGGGCAATGGCTGCATTAGAAAAAGTAGGACTGGCGGATAGAAGTCACCATAAATCGAATGAGTTAAGTGGTGGACAGATTCAGCGTGTGGCAATTGCGCGGGCCTTGGTTAATAATCCTTCCATCTTGTTGGCTGATGAACCTACCGGTAACCTTGATTCAAAAACATCGGTGGAAGTAATGGAGATATTTGGCAAAATACAGGAAGCTGGTAATACCGTGGTACTGGTTACCCACGAAGAAGATATAGCAGCCTATGCACACAGGGTAGTACGTTTACGCGATGGATTGGTAGAAACAGATAAAACCAGGAATACTTCAATGGCGGGATTCTCATAGTCTAAATATTTAGGACCGCATTAAATTTTCGTTGCTTAAATCTGAACCAATTGAATCTGTTTTTGTATATCAAACTGAATTTCTAAACAATGGCATTAAAGATTTATACAAAAACCGGCGATCTGGGTAAAACATCCTTAATTGGAGGTACCAAAGTGCCTAAGAACCATATTCGTATTGAAACCTACGGAACAGTAGATGAATTGAATTCACATATAGGAATGGTAAGTGATTGTTTCGATGAAACCCATTCACGCACGGTACTGAAAGAAATACAGGATCGTTTATTTACCATTGGATCTTCCTTAGCTTGTGACCCTGATAAAGAACCACTGATGAAACTTCCCGATTTGAAGGAAGCTGATATTACTGCGCTTGAAATGGAAATTGATAAAATGAATGAAGTGTTGGCGCCAATGAAATTCTTTATTCTTCCTGGTGGACATATAGCCGTTTCTTCAGCGCATATAGCGCGTTGTGTTTGCAGAAGGGCAGAACGGAATTGTGTGAATATGCAGGAGCAGGAAATTTTTGTAGACCCAATGGTAATCAAATACCTCAATCGGTTGAGTGATTATTTATTCATCCTCGCCCGCTTCATAGCCCACCACCTGGGCGTAGCAGAAGTAGCGTGGAAACCGAGGGTTTGATTTCACGTGAATTGTCAATGGTGAATGGTGAATGAAAATGTACAATTCAAAAATCAAAATTCAAAATTCAAAATTCAAAATTCAAATTGACAATTCACCATTGACAATTCACCCCTTTCAGCTCATCCTCCCATCTTTCATATGCAGCACGCGATCGCTTAATGCTGCCAGTTCCTCATTATGGGTGACGATTAAAAAAGTTTGCTGAAACTGTTCGCGAAGTTGTCCGAATAAGGCATGTAATTCGCGGGCATTGGTGCTGTCCAGGTTACCTGTGGGTTCATCCGCAAAAATGATATCGGGCTGGTTAATCAGTGCCCTTGCAACGGCTACGCGTTGTTGTTCGCCTCCTGATAATTGGTTAGGTTTATTTTCCATCCGGTCTTGTAATCCCAGGAGTTCAAGTAGTTCGATAGCTCTTTTTTCCACATTTTTTTTAGGTGAGCCTGCGATCCACCCAGGTATGCAAACATTTTCCAGGGCAGAGAATTCAGGTAAGAGATGGTGAAACTGAAAAACAAAGCCAATATGCCGGTTACGGAAAGCAGATAATTTTTCACCTTTTAACAGATCAACCTGCTGCTGATTGAGCCAGATAGACCCGCTATCAGCCTTATCAAGGGTTCCCAGGATATGCAATAAGGTGCTTTTACCGGCTCCGGATGAGCCTACAATGCTTACCATTTCCCCTTTAGACACGTCAATATTTACACCTTTCAGTACCTCCAGTTGACCGTATTTCCGGGTTATATTGACCGCTTTTAGCATATTTTGAACCTGTTTAGACGCTCAAACTTAGCCTATATCGGGCTTTTTTTAAACATTTCTTTACACAGGAAGGCCGGGCACATTTGGTAGTATCATATATACGGTTACATTTGCAAAAAATTAAAAGGTAAGTTATGTTCTGGACATTAGAATTGGCAAGTTATCTGGAAGAAGCTCCCTGGCCAGCCACCAAAGATGAACTGATTGATTATTCAATCCGTAGTGGCGCGCCTATTGAAGTGGTAGAAAATCTCCAGGAGCTGGAAGATGAGGGTGAAGTGTACGAGAGCATAGAAGATATCTGGCCTGACTATCCAAGCCAGGAAGACTTCATGTTCAATGAAGACGAATACTAATACCCGCTTTCAGGAAGAATAGATCAAGAAAAAATCCCGCTACAGCATTGTGGCGGGATTTTTTTGTGCTGATAGCTTTTAGCCATTAGCCTTTAGCTGTTAGCTTTTCTTTTTAAAAGTAAGTTTAAAATAGAGCAGTACCAGCGTCAGGGTCAGCACTACAAAGTTGGCTACAATGACCGGACCGCTTTCTATGGCGAAACCATATACCAACCATACAATGGTGCTGGTAACAACAATGGTAATCATCCAGATACTCAAATCACCCACACTTTTAGACTGCCAGGATTTATATACCTGTGGAATAAAAGTAATGGAAGTAAGAAATGAGCCCAGGTAGCCGATTAGTTCGATCCAATTCATAATATGAATTTTTTGATCTCAGATGGCAGATCTCAGATTTGAAAAAATCTGCCATCTGAGATCTGCCATCCTCAAATTTTTATTCTACTCCCAATTTCGTCATCACATCCATACTTACCCCTGTGGTTGAATAACCGCCATCGTGGAAGAGGTTTTGCATGGTAACCATACGGGTGAGGTCGGAGAAGAGGGTGATACAGTAGTTGGCACAATCTTCTGCGCTTGCGTTTCCTAATGGTGCAATGGCGTTGGCATAATCAAAGAAATCGCCGAAACCTTTGATTCCGGTACCTGCTGTGGTTTTGGTAGGAGATTGTGATACGGTGTTGATACGAACCTTTTTCTCCAGACCATAATGGTATCCGAAACTACGGGCAATTGATTCCAGCATGGCTTTGATATCGGCCATGTCTGTATAGAATGGATAAGTTCTTTGTGCCGCCATATAAGTAAGTGCAACTACACTACCCCATTCATTAATGGCATCGAGTTTTTTTGCTACTGCCAGCATTTTATGGAGCGACATAGCAGATACATCGATACCCTTCATAAAGTAATCGTAATTAGATTCAGTATAAGGTATTTTTTTACGGATGTTAACGCTCATACCAATTGAGTGCAACACAAAATCGATTTTACCGCCCAAAACTTCCTGCGATTGGGTAAAAAGAGTGGTTAGTTCTTCTACACTGGTTGCATCTGCAGGAATAATCTGGGAATTTGTTTTTTCGGCCAGTTTATTGATCTCACCCATGCGCATGGCAATAGGGGCATTGGTTAGAACAAAAGTGGCACCTTCTTCGTGTGCTTTTTCTGCCACTTTCCAGGCAATAGAATTTTCATCGAGGGCACCGGTAATGATACCGCGTTTTCCTTTTAGCAGGTTATAAGCCATATTGGTTGGTTTAAAAATGGTTTAGTAGGGGTAAAAGTATAGAATATCAGTTAAACCCTTTAATTCCGCATCATTTCCCTTGCATTTTCCATTGCTGCTGCGGTAGGTTTTTCACCGCTGAGCATACGGGCAATAGCTGTTATGCGTTCATCAGTATCCAGTAAGCGGATATTTGTTTTTACCTGATCGGCAACAATTTCCTTGTAAACAAAGAAGTGTGCATCAGCTTTACCTGCTATTTGCGGCTGGTGGGTAATACAGATGATCTGCCTGTTGTTGGCCATATTTTTCATGATCAATCCAACCTGTTTTGCAGCTTCGCCTGATATACCCGAATCTATTTCATCAAATATCATGGTTGGCAGGTCGATAGAGGCTGCCACAAGCGATTTAATGCACAACATCAGCCTACTCAGTTCGCCACCGCTGGCGACCTTACGAATGGGTTCAAAGCGATTGCTATTACTTGCTTGTCCGGCAGGCTGGTTGGCATCAAAAAGAAAGTCGATCTGGTTCTTGCCAAATAAATGTAGTGCCACTGTTTTTATGTCCACTTTCAAACGTGCATTGGGCATGCCAACCTGAACCAGTAAACGGTTTACAGATAACTCCAGAGGCTCCAACTGTTTCTGTCTGCTCACAGATAATTGTTCCGCCAGTTTCTCCGCCTCCTCGTATAAAGTTTTTGCTTCTTTTTCTTTATTACTGATGGCATCATCAATATTTAAAACCGCTTCCAGCTTTTTTGTTAGTTCTTGTTGAAGGGTCAACAATTCATGGGTGTTTTGCAGTGAATGTTTTTTCAGCAGTTTGTATCCCTGTGTTAAACGTTCGTTGATCCATTCAATTCTTTTTTCATCAAATTGAATCTGATCATTTATATGGTCAATTTCACCTGCAATATCCTGTAACTCAACCTGGGTACTTTGTAATCGGGTAATTATTCCGTTAAGGTCTTTTTGCAGCTCTGCAAAGGGCTGTAACTGTTGTAACAGTTGCTTAATGGTTGTAACAATCGGTTGTTCGCTTTCCCTTAGTTCATAAAATACTTTATTGAGTGCCGATTTAATACCTTCTGCACTGCTTAACACTTTCAGCTCCTGGTCGAGGTCTTCCAGTTCATTTTCTTTGAAGGAAAGCTCATTTAATTCATCCAATAAAAATTGATGGTAGTCCGCTTCTTTAGTGAAAGCATTTTTTTGCTCCTGCAGTTGTGTTAATTCTTTGGAAGTCTGTTGCCACTGCAGGAATATCTTTTTATACTGCTGCAAAACTGTTTCATTACCTGCTAATGCATCCAATACTTCCCGTTGAAAATCGCTGTCACCCAGTTCAAGTGTATCGAATTGCTGGTGAAGGTCTACAAGTAAAGAAGTCAACTGTTTTAATTGCTGAACTGTTGCCGGAGTATCATTGATAAAAGCCCTAGATTTTCCATTTGCTGCAATCTCTCTGCGCAGTACTAGTTCCGAATCATTATCAAATTCTTGTTCCTGTAAAAAAGATAAAACAGCCGGTTTGTCCAGTATACTGAAAACGCCCTCAATAAAACATTTCTTAGTCTTATTTACCAATACAGAACTGTCTGCCCTTTCTCCAAGTATCAGACTGAGTGCCCCCATCAAAATACTCTTACCCGCCCCCGTTTCACCGGTAATAATATTCAGCCTATCAGAAAACTGAATCTCAATCTCATCAATGATTGCATAGTTCTGTATGTGAAGCTTTGTAAGCATAGTTGTGAATTGTCAATTGTCAATTGTCAATAGTCAGTGGTCAGCAGTAAACAACACTACCCCTCAAATCCGCCATCTGCCATCCGCCATCCTCCATCCTCCATCCTCCATCAGACATCAGACATCCACCATCTGCCATCTGCCATCCGCAAGTTATCTCAAATTCTATTCCCCTTTACACCTCAGTATCCCCGATTTTGCCCGTTGGTCGAGGGAGTTTTTGTATTCGTGATCACCCATGTCTAGACAACGCTGGTAATATTGAATGGCCATCGCTTTTTGTCCTTTGGCTTCATAAAGTTGTCCCAGTTGAACCGCCGCTCTTGCAGCATAATATTCTTTTCTGAATTCGCCCAGTCTTATAGCCGCTAAATAAGCATTGATGGCTTCAGGTTCTCTCCCAAGGTCATCATAAATACGTGCAACCCTGTAAACATACTCAAGTTTATCTTCAACGGTATCAAAATCGGCTTCTGTTTTTCCATGTAATAAAGCCAGTGCTTCCCGGTGGTAACCGCCGTCGTTTTGGAGGCGTGCTTTTAGCAATAATAGATTCGGCTGGTAATTCGCTTTTGCATCTTTGAGTGCTTTTTTATCTGCATCTGAATCGGTGGCCCCTTTCGTAAGCACGGATTGTCTGGCATTTTCCGCAGCGGCTTTATCGCCCAATAAATAATGGCATAACCTGATTTTATCATACACATCTTTCACATAAAAATTGCCCTTGAATTTGTGTAGAAATTTTTCAAAATAGGGGATGGCTTCTTCAGGCTTAAGCTGGTACATTTTTACAAATCCCATTTCAAAATCCCAGATAGCCAGATCAAGGTACTCGGGTGATTGATTTCTGTTCTGTACAATCTGTTGTGTTAACCGCGCCTGCTTATGGTTTAAACTAAGATTGGCAGCCATCCAGCCATGAAGGTGATTATTGATAAGGTCTAATTTCTTTTCCTGTATAAACGCCAATGCTTCATCTTTTTTATTGTCCATATAAAACAATAAATACGGGTAGATAAAATTTGCTTCATTGGCAAATATTTTAGCCACCGGATCATTACTATGCACAAATGAGTGTACTGTTTTTAGTCCATCCGTAACTGAGCCCCTCATGCCCAATACACTTGCAAGCCATTTATAACCTTTTGGAATCGTGCCAATCATGGCCTGTAAAGTACCATACATGAGATCATCAGGTATAAAGTTGGGAAAAGCTTTCCTGTTTTCTTTTAATAAATTCCAGGCCCTCCGGATATCCCATCCTGCTTCCCACATTTTACCAAATTTAATAGCGGATGCTGCTTTATGAATCCGAACTGTGCTTAATGCGAATCGATAATAGGGGGAGTTTGAAGGACCTTCTTCCAATAATTCAATCCTATTGCTGAACCTCGGTTGCCGAAGTTTATAGTCTGCCGGGTTTTCATTCAAAAAAAGTATGAGGAAGTCGATATAGCTTTCCAATACTATCGGAATCAGGTTCTCCGGATTTTGCTGGCGCGCTTTCTGAATCAATATTTGTCCCTGCCCTATTTTCAACCGTGTAATTTCAAAATACGCCTGTTGACAGGTTGCATTAAAATCATACACTTTTTGGCTCTTGCCCAAAAGCGAAAGGGATAAAAAAAGGAATACGAGGAAAGATAGTTTCATGTAGCCCGAAAATAAGAAAGGACAGCCAAATAGCTGTCCTTTCAAGAATCTTATAACAAGTGTTTATTTTACTTCTACGCTATCATTCAAGTCAGCATCTACCAGGATACGACCACAGTTTTCACAAACAATGATCTTTTTGTGTAAACGGATCTCGCTCTGGCGCTGAGGTGGGATAGAGTTAAAACAACCACCGCAAGCATCACGCTCAACCGGTACTACTGATAAACCATTGCGGTAGCTCTTACGGATACGGTCGTAGCTGTACAGGAGGCGCTCATCAATATGACCACGGGCTTCTGCACTTTGCTTATTAAAATGAGTTTCTTCTTTTTCCGTATCTGCGATGATTTTTTCCAGTTCGCTTTTCTTATGGTTCAATACACCATCTTTTACAGCGATTTGTTTTTTAGCAGCTTCCAGACTTTTTACTTTATCTGCAAGCTCTTCATTTGCATCGCGGATATGTTTTTCAGCCAGTTTAATTTCTAACTGCTGCATTTCAATTTCCTTATTGATGGCTTCGAACTCACGATTGTTCTTTACGTTCTCGCTCTGCTTTTCATATTTAGCAATCAAAGCCTCACTTTCTTTCATCGTATTCTTTTTGCTTTCGATGAATTCAGTGATACCGTTGATCTCTTCTTCAATGCGGGTCTGACGGCTCTGTAAACCCTGGATCTCATCTTCCAGGTCGCTTACTTCCATCGGAAGTTCACCCTTAAGAATTTGGATTTCATCCAGCTTGCTGTCAATCTTCTGCAACTTGAGCAGGTTAACCAGTTTTTCTTCAACCGAAAAGTCTTTAACGGAAGCCATATTGTATAAGTGGTTTATTGTAAATACTTGATTCCTGTACTTTGATCCTCAGATCTAGTTATTTTCCTCTCCTGTGAAGTAGTTCACCACATTGGTTTTTACCCCGGATTTGAGGACGGCAAAGGTAGGGAATTTAGCCTGTAAAACATCAAGCAGCAGGTCGATTGTATATTGTTCACTTTCCCAATGCCCTATATCGGCTATGACCATTCTGTCATTGGCATCAAAAAACTCGTGGTATTTAAAATCGGCGGAAATATAGATATCTGCCCCCTTCGAAAGGGCTTTTCCGGTTAAAAAGCTGCCAGAACCACCACAAAGGGCTACTTTTTTGATCTTTTTGCCCAAAAATGGGGTGTGTTTAACCATTTTCAGGTCAAAAGCAGTTTTCAGCATCTGGAAAAAGAAAAGCTCCTCCATAGGTTCGGGTAATTCTGCTATTAAACCACTTCCAACTTCCTGATAATCATTCGATAAACTCACAAGATCATAAGCTACTTCCTCATAAGGGTGTGCTTCAAAAAGGGCGGCCAGCACTGCCTGCTGTCGCCAGGCCGGAAAAATCACTTCTATTTTGGTTTCCCCTTCAAAATGGGTCTTGCCGATCTCTCCTACATGCGGATTCGTTCCTTCCCCAGCCCTGAAACTTCCCGTTCCATCGGTTGAAAAACTGCAATGACTATATTTTCCAATATCACCGGCCCCTGCTGCAAAAAGGGCATTTCTGAGTTTTTCGGCATCAGCATGAGGCACAAAGCTGAAAAGTTTCATGAGCAAACCTGCTTTCGGCGCAAGTATTTTTCTGTTTATGAGGCCTAATCTATCGGCCATTTTATTATTTACCCCATGAATAACATTATCAAGATTGGTATGAATAGCATAAATCGCCACATCTTCCTTAATGGCTGCAATCACTGCTTTTTCTACATAATTCTTCCCATTAATTTTTTTAAGTCCACTGAAAATTATCGGGTGATGCGCCACTACCAGGTTACATCCTTTGGCTTTTGCATCCAATATCACTGCTTCCGTTGCATCCAGTGTGCAAACAATACCTGTGCACTCCCAGGAAGGAGAGCCGGTAATTAATCCTGCATTATCGTAAGACTCCTGCAAAGCAGGTGGCGCCAATTGTTCAAGTGCCTGTATAATATGATTGATCTTCATGTGTTTATTTTATTGAATTTAGTCACATAGAATTCGCCAATGAACATTTCTGCTGATGTGAAATTTTAGTTTGGCTGATTTCATATTTGTTGATTGCTGCAGGCAAGTTACCTTCATTCTATAATTATAGGTATGCAGGAAGGAGATTTTCTTTTTTACGATGGACAAATGTTAAGGTCGGATAAACTATTGATTTCGCCTAATAACAGGTCGTACAGGTATGGAGATGGCTGTTTTGAGACGATTAAAATACTGGATGGCAGGATTTTGCTGGCCGATTACCATTTTGAAAGACTAATCAGCTCACTGGAGCTTTTGCATTTTAAAAAGTCGGGTTATTTTACCGCTTCCTGGTTAGAAAAACAGGTGATGGCTGTTGCCGAAAAAAATGGCCATAGTAAAAGTGGTCGAATCAGGCTTACTGTAACTAGGGGAGAGGGCGGTGTGTATGATGAACAAAATCAGTTTCCTTATTTACTGATACAAAGCTGGCCGCTGGCACATGGTAAATATGAGCTTAATGAAAATGGGTTGGTGATTGATTTATACAAAGATGCACGTAAAACGATCGATCGTTTTTCAGCCATAAAAAGCAATAGCTACCTTCCTTATGTAATGGGAGCTTTATGGGCAAAGGAAAATCAACTAAACGATGCAATTCTATTAAATGCCCAAGACCGATTAGCTGATGCAACCATTGCTAATGTATTTATTGTTGCCGGTAATGGTAAAGTAAAAACCCCGGCACTAACGGAAGGTCCGGTAAATGGCGTGATGCGCAGGAAATTATTAAAGTTGATGCGTGATGAAGGTATACCTGTAGAAGAAGGGATGATTAATGCCGAAGAATTAACTGAAGCATCTGAAATATTTTTAACCAACGCCATACATGGCATCAGATGGGTGAGACAACTTGGGAATAATAACTATACAAATACATTCGCAAGCCATTTATATAAGCTCCTGGTTCAGTCGGTTTAAACGGATTTTCATTTGAATCTTTGAACCATTTATGGCAAAAACTGTTAACCCTGAAAAATGATTTCATGAGATTATCTGTTCAGGTTATGTGGTTTCGAAGAGATCTACGCTTGACTGACAACGCAGCCCTATATTATGCGTTGCGAACAGGTGTGCCGGTTGTGCCCATATTTATTTTCGATAAAAACATACTGGATAAACTGGAAGACAAGTCAGATAGAAGGGTTTCTTTTATACATGAAGCCCTGAATGAAATGCAAACATTACTTGCGTCATTAGGTTCATCACTGGAAGTTTATTATGGAAGTCCATTGGAAGTATATAAAGAACTGGTCAACAAATATGCCATTCAAAATGTGTTTACTAACCACGACTATGAACCTTATGCCCTTGAGAGAGATGAAGCTATAGCCAAATTTTTAAAGGAACAGGGTGTCGGTTTCAATACTTATAAGGATCAGGTGATTTTTGAGAAAAATGAAGTGGTAAAAGATGATGGTAAACCATATACTGTTTTCACACCCTATTCCCGTAAATGGAAGGCCAGGCTGAATGATTTTTACCTGAAAGCCTATCCAACTGAAAAATATTTCAGTAATTTTTTCAAACCACGGGTTCAATCAATTCCTACACTTGCTGCAATCGGGTTTAATGAAACATCCAAAGTATTTCCCTCAAAACAATTAGAGGAACAAGTAATCAGACAATATGGTAAAAACCGTGATTTCCCACACCTGCCAAACGGAACCTCAAAAATGGGTGTTCACCTTCGTTTCGGAACAGTGAGTATCCGTTACCTGGCAAAACAAGCCCAGGCATTGAATGAAGTTTACCTGAATGAATTGATCTGGCGGGATTTTTACCATGCCATTCTTTTCCATTTTCCTCATGTCGGAAAAGGAGCTTCCTTCAAACGAGAATATGATAAAATTGAATGGCGCAATAATGAAGCTGAATTTGAACATTGGTGCAATGGTACTACCGGATACCCAATTGTTGATGCAGGTATGCGCGAATTAAATGCAACAGGTTATATGCATAATCGGGTACGCATGATTGTTGCATCGTTTTTAACCAAGCACTTACTAATCGATTGGCGTTGGGGTGAAGCTTATTTTGCACAAAAGCTACTCGATTTCGATTTGGCTGCCAATAACGGTGGATGGCAATGGGCCAGCAGTAGTGGCTGCGATGCTGCGCCTTATTTCAGGGTATTTAATCCTAGATTACAAACAGAAAAATTTGATAAAGACCTCACTTATATTCGAAAGTGGGTACCTGAATTAAATGAGTTCAATTATCCTCAACCCATCGTGCAACATGAATTGGCAAGAAAACGTGTGCTTGAAGTTTATGCGAAAGCATTGAAGGGGGGATAGCTGTAAGACTTTTGCTTATCTGCTATTAATAGAACACAGATCTTCATGATTTTCAGGATTTATCATGATTGATCTTGAAAATCATGAAGATCTGTGTTCCATCATACGCTACACTTACAGCTCGCAGTTAAATTTCCTCGAACAACAATGGCTTTAATACGTAAGCTCATTAAGATTCTAAGAGCTAAAAGCGCGCTTATCTAAAACTAATCAACTCTACATCAAAAATCAGCGTACAATTAGGTCCTATTTGTGCGCTAACCTGGCGATCACCATAGGCAAGGTGTGGAGGAATGAAGAAACGCCATTTACTTCCGGTAGGCATAAGTTGCAATCCTTCGGTCCAACCTTTGATAACCATATTCAGCGGAAAAGCGGCAGGTTTGCCACGTTGTACCGAACTATCAAAAACAGTTCCATCTATTAAAGTTCCATGATAATGACAAGTTACTTCATTATGCGCAGCCGGTTTTTCACCCGAGCCAGCAACAAGTATTTCATATTGAAGTCCACTTTCCAGTGTATTAACTTCTGGCCTCTGCTTATTTGAATCTAAAAATGCCTGACCAGCTGCAAGATTCGCCGCTGCTTTTTCAGCTTTCATTTGTGCTAATTGATCTGCTACTCCCATATACGATTTTTTTGCGAAAATAGTAAACAATATGGAGGATTTTCCATGTTATATTATTGTAAACTTACCATTAATTCTTCTCTAATGACAGTGTATTACTATCGCTTCTGTTTAACATTGGCCTCCCAAAACAACCGATATGACCGCCATAACCAATCAACAGGGAGAAACGATTGCATACCTGCATCTCAATATTATTCTTAATCCAGAAAGAGATACGGTATGGGGATTGATTCTCGGTAATTGTGTTTTCGGCGAAACAGAAGCACCGGTTGGTAAATTCTTTAAAGACAGTTTCAGGGGAATGAATGGTGAAATTATCGCTGAACTTGGATCAGAAACTTCTTCCGAACGCCCATCAAATGAACCGGCAATTCTCAAACAGGCATGGGCAAAATTAACAGGCGTAAAAAATCATCTTTGTATGTGGGTGGAAGAAAAAAATAAATGGTCGGATGAAGCATTCGAACAATTTCTTCAGTTATCACATCGCAATGCAATAGCAGTGTAGGTTTTTAAGCAATTAGCCTTTAGCAATTTCTCACACCTAACACCTAACACCTCACACCTAATTCCTAACAGTTACCAAATTGTTAGCGATCTCTTACTATACTGTGAACAAATCTTCATTGAATCATTAAGTTTACTTTCTATTGTTCCTCCTTGCTTTTAAAACAGAAACATTTGCAGTCTTAAAAACTGTTTATGAAATCTGTACCTACCCCATTCCCCCGAAAACTATTATTAATGCTTTGCCTGGTAATGCTGGCAGCTATCTCTAATGCACAAACGATCAAAGGTTTTGTAAAAGATACAGCATCTAATCCGCTGGCAGGTGCTTCAGTGCAGTTAAAAGGCGCTGATATAAAAACTGCTACGCAAACAGATGGTTCTTTTACATTGAACCTGCAGGGTAAATCTTTATCTAATTCAATTTTGGTTATCAGTTATACCGGTTACCAGGATAAAGAAATTACCGTAAAGAATACGAAAGAGTTGATGATTTTTCTGGAGGAGAAAAAAGAAGTGTTACAGGAAGTTGTAGTAACAGCTCTCGGTATCCGCAGAGAAGAAAAATCGCTTGGATATGCCGCACAAACGGTAAAAGAAAATGCAGTTAAAGATGCAAAAACCAATAACTGGGTAAATACCCTTTCAGGAAAAGTAGCGGGCTTAAATATTCAGGGAACAGGCTCTGGTCCGATGGGATCATCACGCGTTACCCTGCGTGGAGAAAATTCACTTAATCTTGATAATAACCAGGCACTCATTATTATTGATGGTGTACCGGTTAACAGCAGAATAACAGGTACTGGTTATAGTGCTCACCTTTCTTCAGACGGACCGGTTGATTTTGGTTCAGGACTATCAGACATTAACCCAGATGATATCGATAAAATTACTGTGTTGAAAGGTCCGGGTGCAACCGCTTTATACGGAAGCCGCGCAGCAGGTGGTGCAATCATCATCACTACAAAAACCGGGCAACGCAGTGATAAAGGAATTGGTGTAACCTTCAATTCAAATATCAGTATCGATCAAGTAAACAGATGGCCGGATTATCAATTTGAATATGGCGAAGGAAGAACTAATCTTTATTATTCTTATCTCGATAGTCCTGATGGTCCAAATACCAGCACCGGTGTTGCTGCAGGTAGGGCATGGGGACCAAGATTCAATGGTCAGCAATATTTCCAGTATAATCCAGCTGCTCCCGATGGAAGACCAACAGTAAGAACACCATGGGTTGCGCATAAGGATTATATATCCGGGTATTTTAAAACCGGACTTACCATTTCCAATAGTATTTCTATGGAAGGTGGAAACGATAAGGGTTCTGCTCGTTTATCTGTTACCCATCTTAAAAATGAATGGATTTTACCGAATACTGGTTTTGAAAGAATAAACGCAGCATTGTCTGTTTCTCAAAAAGTTTCGGATCGACTCAAAATCAACGGTAAAGTAAATTATACCAATAAACACAGCGATAACCTTCCAACTGCAGGATATAATAACCAAACAATCATGTATTTCCTGATTATCGGTACTGCACCAAATATCAGGCCCGAATGGTTTAAACCTTATTGGGAGCCAGGACTTGTTGGCGTTAAACAAAGAAATCCATTTAACCCCGGGCCCGATAACCCATACCTTGATTTGTATGAAATGCTGAACAAAATGAATAAACATGGTGTGATCGGAAATATCTCAGCTACTTATACCATCAATAAAAAGTTGGAACTAATGCTGCGTACAGGTACGGATTTGTCTTTTGAATTTCGTTCGCAACAACGTCCGTACAGCATGACAAAATACCCGCGTGGAATGTATCGCGAGCAGAATGTATTCAATTATGAAATGAATAGTGATTTCTTGCTCACCTATAAAGACAAATTCGGTGACAATATTAATTATACTATTTCCGGAGGTGCAAATGCCATGAGACAAACCTATGATTTCTCAGGAGCTTATGCAGATCAGTTATCACAGCCTGGAATATATCAGGTATCCAATAGCCTTGATCCTGCAGTTGTTGATGCGGTTAAAACAAAGAAAGCCATCAATAGTGTTTATGGATCTGCACAGTTCTCTTACAAGGACCAAATATTTGTTGACCTTACCGGAAGGAACGACTGGTCGAGTACATTGCCTTTTAAAAATAATTCATTTTTCTATCCTTCAGTAAGTACCAGTTTTTTATTGAGTGATATGTTCACTTTACCTGAACTTATTTCCTTTGCAAAATTCAGGGCTTCATGGGCACAGGTTGGTAATGATACAAGACCTTACCAAACCGATAAATATTATGACCGTATTTATGGTAATAGCTTCACCAATCCATCAACCTTATTTAATACTGACCTCAAACCAGAGATAACAACCAGTTATGAGGCGGGATTAGATATGCGTTTTTATAAAGGAAGGATAGGTGTTGATCTGGCTGTATATAATAATAAAAGTAAAAACCAGATTCTGGCCATTCCATTAGATCCAGTATCCGGCTACTCAAATGCATTAGTTAATGCCGGATTAATTAACAGTAAGGGTATTGAGTTAACATTAACAGGAAAACCGATTGTCAATAAACATTTCTCCTGGACAAGTACACTTACCTGGAGCAGAAACAGAAGTTATGTTCGTGAATTGGCAGCAGGTATTACAAACCAGGTTATTTATAGTCATGGTAGTAACGTGAGCATCGAAGCACGCGTTGGCGGTAGGATGGGAGATATGTATGGTAAGGGTTTTCAGCGTACAGCAGATGGACAAATCATCTATTCTACAAACGGACTTCCAGCACCACTTGATCCGGTTGTGAAGAAATGGGGTAATGCTTTTGCTGATTGGAAGGCTGGATTGATGAATGAATTCACCATCGGCAATTTCAGGATTAATATCCTGTTAGATGGACAGAAAGGAGGCAGCATGTATTCTCAAACCAACCATAAAAACAATACACTGGGTAAAACAAAAGTCACTTTACCTGGCAGAGATAATGGAATAGTTGGAGATGGTGTTGTATATAATAACGGAACTGGTAAATATGAAAAGAATGCCGTAAATGTTCCAGCCAGCTCATACTATGATAATATCTACGCAATTGGCAATGCTGAAATGAACATCTTTGATGCTTCATACCTGAAATTACGTGAAGCACGTGTTGAGTTTAGTTTACCTAAAAAGACATTGGCTAAGATCGGAATAAGACAAACCAGCATCGCCATCTATGGCCGCGATCTGTTTAATATTACCAGCTTCCCTGGTTTTGATCCCGAAGGAGGGAACCTGAATAGTGGAACCTTAACACCTGGTGTTGAATTAACACAGTTTCCGTCTACCAGGAATATGGGTATTAACCTCACATTCAAATTCTAACCAAGCAAAACAGTAATCATGAAAAAGTATTTATCATCACCATACATTGCACTGCTCCTCATTGTTTTTTTATCGGGCTGTGCCAAAAATTTTGAGGCACTGAATACAGATCCAAACAGGCCAAAACAAGTAAACCCCGGTGTAATGCTTAGTCAGCTTCAATACCGGATAGTTAGCTCCGCTGTTACAGCTTCCAGAAATTTTACGCACGAACTAATGCAGGTAGATGCGCCACGTTCTAGTCCGGGTGGAACCGGGTTACACCGTTATGTTGTTAACCCCGGAGCGGGTGTTTGGAGTAATTTTTATTCCTATCTCACCGATATTGAAGATATATATCAAATTTCGGAGGAATTAAATGAACCAAACTATAAAGCCATTGCACTTATCTACAAATCATGGGCTTATTCCATATTGACTGATTTATATGGTGATGTTCCTTATAGTGAAGCCATTAAAGCAACCAAAGGAAATTTTCAGCCTGCATTCGATAAGCAAAAAGATATTTATACGAAGATATTGGCAGACCTTGAAACCGCTAATAACCTGATTAATACCAGTAAAGCTTTGACTTATGGTGGCGATGTACTGTACAATGCCAATACATTATCAGGTACCATCAATCCTGGAATGGTGAAGTGGAAAAAGTTTTGTAACTCTTTAAGACTTCGCTTACTGTTGAGAATATCAAAGCGTAACGATGAGATAAGTGTAAATAACCAGATCAGTGCAATGCTCACAGATCAGGTAAAATATCCTTTGTTTACTACGAATGCAGACGAAGCCATTTTTCGCTTTACAGGGTCTTATCCTTATTTCAACCCATATTATAATGCAAGGCAACTGGATTGGCGCGATGGAGTTTATTTCACCAAATTTTTCATGGATAAAATGAATGCCGATAATGATCCAAGAAGAACATTATGGTGTACCACTGTTACAGTAGGGGGTGTGCCAACTTATGTAGGTATTGAAAGTGGATATCCAACAACTACTGAATACCAGGTTGGTCGTAATTCAAGCTACAATGATGTTTTGAAAACTTATGTGCCAATGGGTATTATGATGACCTTATCTGAATTGGAATTCATCAAATCAGAACTTTCACTAAAAGGGTTCAATACCGGGAAAACTCCCAAACAACACTATGAAGCAGGTATCACTGCATCCATGGTTCAATGGGGGTTAACGGTGCCAACAGGCTATGTAAACCAGCCAGGAGTACTTTATGATGTAGCAGCCAGTTCAGAAAAGCAATTAGAGCAAATAATGCTCCAAAAATACTACGCATATTTCTTTGTAGACTATCAATCATGGTTTGAAAAGAGAAGAACGGGATATCCTGTTTTACCAAGGGGCACTGGTATACCGGCTGAGAATAAATTTCCAAGCAGAGTGCCTTATCCGAGTTACCTGCAGTCATTAAATGCAGAGAACCTGGCAAAAGCTGTGACATCAATGGGTGGCGATAACAGCGATATTAAAGTATGGTGGGAAAAATAATCAACAGTAAAAATTAGTTTATGAAAAAATATAGCCTGATCATTTTGACTTTAGGCATTGGTTTGCAATTAACCGCTCAGGTAGATACATCAATAAAAACTCTGATTGTATTCTTTGATGGATTGCGACCTGATTATATAACTCCTGAGTTAATGCCGAATGTATATGCATTCAGTAAACAAGGGTCTTATGGAAAACAACACCACAGTGTTTTTCCAACAGTAACACGGGTGAATTCTTCCAGTTATTCAACAGGAAGCTATCCTGGTACAAATGGTATTATGGGTAATACAGTTTATTTTCCTCAGGTAGATCCTTTAAAAGGACTTAATACAGGAGAAGCAAATGAATTAAACCGTATCACTGAAGCGACACATGGTAATTTGTTGACTGCAATTTCTCTGGGTGAAGCTTTGGAAAAAGCAGGGCAAAGGATGATGGTATTCAGTTCGGGATCAAGTGGACAAGCGCTGCTTCAAAACCATAAAGTTGGAAGAGGGGCGATTGTAAATACATCTATGATACTTCCGGCAGAATTTAAAGAGACACTTGTTAAAGTATTGGGGCCAATTCCTGCCCATGGTAAGCCCAATAGTGCGCAACATAAATGGGTAACGGATGCATTGATTCAATTTGGATTTGCGTCCGATGGACCTCTTGTTAATGCAATCTGGTTTTCTGACCCGGACGGTGCTGCGCATAGTGATGGAATAGGTTCACCAAATGCAAATGCTTCCATCAGATCTGTTGATGAACAGTTTGGAAGAATTATTAAAGCACTTGAAGAAAAAGGGATGAGTAAAAGAGTAAACATCATCATCTCTACGGATCATGGATTTGTAACAAAAAAAGGGAAATTAGGTATTGCAGATTTCTTGATACAAAAAGGCCTGAAGCAATCTAAAGAGTCTGACGATATTGTTGCAGCGGAAGGAGCTTTGTATATTAAACATAAGGATACTGCTCTCATTAGAAAAGTGGTAGAGGCATTACAACAAGAGAATTGGGTAGGGGCCATTTTTACAAAAGGAGCAAAAAAGGGCGATCAGAAAGGTTGGGTACCAGGAACTTTATCCTTCGAATCAATACACTGGAACCATCCCGAAAGAGCAGCTGATATACTGGTTGACGAAAACTGGAACGATGATAAAAACGAAGCAGGCTACGCAGGTGCAAGTTTTGCACGTGGGGTGGCCGGACACGGTGGGTTTAGTCCATATGAAGTTCATATTGCTTTACTCGCAAAAGGTCCATCCTTTAAGGAGTCGTTTGAAAGTAACCTGCCAACTTCAAATGTTGATATTGCACCTACTGTATTATCTATCTATAAAATACCAGCACCTAAGACAATGAAAGGCAGAGCATTTAAAGAGTTGCTGAAACAAACGAAAGAAAGTGCGCCCATTGTTAAACAAGAGCGAGTAGAAACCAGTACACTCGTTGGGGGAATAAAGTATAAACTAATATTGGATATTAGTGTGGTTGAAAAAAACAGGTATATCAATTATGCCAAAACGGAAAGAGTTGCACAATAGATTAACAGGAGGAAAATAATTACAAAAAAATACCCCGATATATCGGGGTATTTTTTTGTAATTATTTATTTATTTCAGTGAGGCCAGATCAATCACAAATCTATAACGCACATCGGCTTTGATCATTCTTTCATAAGCTTCATTTATTTGTTCTATGGAGATTACTTCAACGTCTGAAACGATATTATGTTCTGCGCAGAAATCAAGCATTTCCTGTGTTTCTTTAATGCCGCCGATCATGGATCCCAGGATGCTTCTGCGTTTTGGAATCAGATCGAAAGCGGGTACTTTAGATGGAGATTCTGGAAGACCGACAATAATCATTACACCATTTGTTTTCAACAGGTTCAGGTAAGTTCCATATTCATGGTCTGCAGAAACGGTATTAAGGATAAAGTCGAAAGAATTGGCCAGTTTTTTCATGGCTTCTTTATCGGTGATCAGGGCAAAATGATGAGCGCCTAATTTTTTTGCATCGGCTTCCTTAGATGGTGATGTGCTGAGCATGGTAACTTCTGCTCCGAAAGCAGCAGCAAACTTTACACCCATGTGTCCTAGTCCACCTAACCCTAATACGGCAACTTTGTGTCCTTTTTTAACGCCTACATAGCGCAGTGGTGAATAGGTGGTAATGCCAGCACAAAGCAATGGGGCTACACCAGCAAGTGGAAGTTTATCTGAAATATGCAGGGCGTAGTGTTCATCTACAACTATATTGGTAGAATAACCACCATAGGTAGGTGCGTTGGTAACTCTTTCCAGGCCATTATAAGTACCTACCATACCATCATCGCAATATTGTTCAAGGTCATTTTTACAGTTTTCGCAAGTGCGACAGGAGTCAACAAAACAACCCACACCAGCCAGGTCTCCTACTTTAAACTTGGTTACTTTATCGCCCACCTGAACTACTTTTCCAACTATTTCGTGTCCGGGAACCATTGGAAAAATTGCTTTGCCCCATTCTTCACGAGCCTGGTGAATATCGGAATGGCATACGCCACAATACAATATTTCAATATGGATATCTAATGGTCCTGGGGTTCTTCTTTCCAATTCAAAAGGTGCAAGAGCAGCTTTCGGAGTATGTGCTGCATAGGCTTTGGTTGCTATCATGTTTAAATATTTGAACAAAGGTAACAGTTGTTCTGCCCTATTGTTTACAGGTTGATTTAAAAATTATAAATTCAAGGATCTATTCCAGTGCTGTTCTGGGAAATTTGGGTGCAAGAAATTGTTTAGTAGGGCAATAAATAGAAGCTTGGTATTTAGGGAAGTTAAAAAAGATTAAATACAATCAGTACCTGTGGACAGACCTTCATTGGCATTGGTGTCGAGCGCAGCGAAGACAGCCTAAATCATGCGCAGCAGATTTAGGCAGAGGCCAATGTAGTCTGGGAACAGGTACGGGGCCATTCGGCCCAGGAGTAACATTCAATTTCGAACAGCAGCGTGATCGGTTTTATTCATTCCTAAAATATAATAAAAATTGCTTTAGCCTTAGTTTCGGCCAATTAAAAAAAGTAAGGGTCCTGTTTCCTGCTTATGACAAAATGATTGCTGTAGAAGCATTTCAGAGTAGTGCGCTTTTTTTTACCGGACAGTAATGGCTTGCAGCCAATTCCCTTGAAACTATTTCATATTTGCAGCCCAAAAAGCCAATGTACGTTGCCATGCCAGTTTAGCGGCTGGTTCATTATACCTTGCACCGGAAGTATCGTTATGGAAAGCGTGGTTAACACCTTCATAGATATATACTTCATATTTCACCTTATTTTTTTTCAGTGCTTCTTCATAGGCGGGTATCCCTGCATTGATCCGTTCATCTAATCCGCCATAATGTAATTGAAGGGCTGCTTTTATTTTAGGAACATCGGCGGCATCTGCTTGTCTGCCATAAAAGGCAACAGCAGCTTTAAGATCGGGTACGTTTACGGCTAATTGGTTAACCAAAGCACCGCCCCAGCAAAAACCAACGCATCCGGTGAGTCCGTTACAATCTTTACGGCTCTTTAAATAGTCGAACCCTTTGGCAAAATTGTTGAGGTTTTGTTTAGCATCGATTTTACTAAACAGTTCTCTTGCTTTATCCTGATCTGTGGGTGTGCCGCCTTCAGGTGCTAAAGCATCCGGGGCAATAACTACATAACCAGCTTTTGCAGCTCTTCTGGCTACATCACGTATATGGTCGTTGAGTCCTCTGTTTTCATGTATCACCATTATACCGCCATATTTTCCCTCTTTTTTGGGTTTAGCGAGATAAGCTTTCATGGTGATACCATCTGCATTGTAGGTGATATCTTCTGTATATAAATCAATGTCTTGCTCAGGAATGGTAGCTGCTATAGCATAATTATTTTCAAGCATCGGTAAGATGGCTAAAGCCGCAGTAGTGCTACCTGCAAGAATAGCCAGTCTTTTCAAAAATACTTCTCTGGGCAGAGGTTTATGCGTATACTCGTCGTAGAGGTTAATAATGGCTTGGTTCATACAGTAGTGTTTTGTATAAATATACCATTAAAGCTTTTGAGATGAAAGCCTTATACCGGGTAAAAAAAGCTGTTTGCCGAGAGAGAAGAGCTGCTAGCCGTTGCTGTCCGGGGAAAATTGGCTGCAAGCTGCAGGCCGCAAGCTACAAGCCTTGATTGATGCTTATTCTAAGCTTTCTGCTTTTAATGGAATTAAAGGTGGGAGAAAATTTAAAGTGAGTTGCTTAAGGAAATATTTGGTTGGTGTAAATGCACTATCTGCTATTAATAGAACACGGATCTTCATGATTTTCAAGATTTATCATGATAAATCTTGAAAATCATGAAGATCTGCGTTCCATCTAATGCGAGACTTGCAGCTCCTATTTTATGGCTCAATAACCTACTGCACCAAACTTGCCATTTTAGCAATTGGGATAGTTGAAGCCATAGAGAGCAGTTCATTTTCGGAACTATTGGTAATTTTTAGGGTAAGTAAAGCGTTGCTCAATGGAATTTCCAGGGCATAGTTGTTTTGTTCGTCGTTTTCTTTAATGAGCTTTGCTTTGTAGTTACCTACTTTTACAATTTTAGTGTTAGGGTCGCTGCTAAAACCGGCCATTAGTGGTGAATTGATATAGGTATTGATGGTATTAAGCAGCGGCGAATTGATAACAATACTTAGTTCTCCCTTTTTGGCGTACAACCCATATTTCTTTTCAATAGTAACACCGGCAAGCTGGTTACTGCCAAATACACTTTCTTCTTTAGGAACGGCCTGTAAGCTATCCATAGAAGCAGGAAACAGTTTTAATACTTCTTTGCCAATGGTTATGTCGAGGTCTTGCATCATTTGTAATAAAGCGAAATGAGCATCTTGTAATTCACCGGCTTTATAACTGTTTTGAGCAGTGGTGATATTTTTTTTGAAATCCTGTGCCATAGTAAAACTGCAAATGAGTGTAGTGGTCAGGATGATAAATGTTTTTTTCATGGTAATAAGTTGATTATTGTTCTCCCATTGTTTTTTTAATAGCATCTATATCGAATTGTTGCACGGCATCCATCATATCTTTTTCAGTAGCGAAGTTGATGCCTTTCCAGGTAACCATTCCGGATGTACCTAATTGCATTAATACGGTATAGCCCTCTCTTGCATCAAACTGAATAATGGCTTTATTGTTTTTGATCCTGATTTGTTTGGTATTTTGTGTTTCGCCGTTCGATTGTGTAGCAGCGAAGCCAAAATACATATCAAGCATACCGGCATACATAGCATTATTTCCTACCAGCATCGAAAGTTGCTGATCATCTTTCTGGTAAACCCTTTGGATGGTAAGATTGGCCCAGCCATAACGTGTACTCATAACCCTGTCTTCCGAAGAGTCTTTTGGTAATCCGGCAACTGATTCAGGGAGTGACTGCAACAATTGTTTGCCTATTTGCAATTCAACACCAAGTAAAGCCTGTTGTATAGAAAAACGGGCTTCGCCGTATTGTTGTTTATTAAATGCCAGATCTGCATCTGTTATCTGCTGTAATACATCCGGTGGGGTGGTGTTTTTTAACCCTTCACCAGTATTATTTACAGGCTTTCCGTTTTTAGATGTAGATTGGTTAACAGTATTGTTACTGCCGCCGTTATTTGTTGAACCACCTGTTTTGTCGGCAATCTTTTTATCAATTGCTTCCTCCGCTTTCTTTTCAACTTTGTCTTTCAATTTTTTTAAAAAACCCTGTGCATTTACTTCCTGTTGAAATGCCAGCGATATGCAAAGCAACAGTACAGATAATAGTATTTGTTTCATGTTGTTATTTTCAGGAAGCAAAACTATAACCATGGTTACGCTATTGCAAACCACTCATGATTTCATTTGACCGATTGTATCATCGACAAGTGTTGAATTACAACTAGTTAGAAATTTTATCACATGAATATGTGAGTTGAGGGCCTTCAAAAAATATGTCTTTGTATATCCTTTCTGAAAGCATTCAGTTTCTGTTGTTCCTGGTAAATAATATGACTTGCTTCCAGTAATTTTTGCAAATGTTCATAAAGCACTAAAATGTTTTCGCGCTCACTTGTTTTCATTGTTTTATTATAACTACCAGAAACAGTGGCTTTCAGCCATTCCCATAATACCGATTTTAGTTCCGGTAAATGTGCAAAATCAAATAACTCTGTTAATACCTGTTGTGGATCAATAGGTTCATCTTGTGGTAATTCAGAAAAATTGGCGCTCTGATGATAGAATGCTTGTTCCATAAGTTTTGTTTAGAAATCTTTCAATACTTCTAACGCGAAGCGTTGCGGCAGATATAATACTTACGAAATCTTAAATTGCTAGCTATTGGCCTGTATTGGGGTGTTTCTGCGGTTTGTAACAGGACAAATCAGGTATAAATACGTATTGCAGTATCTATTGTTTATCATTTTCTTCGTAAGGAATGAGTACCACAAAAATACAGTTGTTTTTTCTATGGTATTCTATTCGTATTCGTTCATTTTCTAAACAATTATACACATGACAGTACCTGAAAGATTCTACCAGTTCATGGCATTTAAAAAGATCCGACCCCGATGGGTTGAAATGGAATGTGGTATATCAAATGGATATTTAGGCAAACAACGCAAGAATAACGGCTCTTTTGGAGGAAATATTCTGCGGAAAATTGAAAAGCGTTTTCCTGAATTAAATATTACCTGGCTAATTTCCGGTGAAGGTGATATGATCACTACAAACTACCGCGGGTTAATTACAAAAACATTTAGTACAGTAGAGGAGGAGTCTTCCTCATACGGATTGGTTGTACAGGAAATAGTGCCACTCCTGAAACAACAAATCAGCAATATGGAGTCTGCCCTGCAGGATAAACAAAAACTAATCAACATACTGGAAAACCAGTTAAAACAACTGGAATGATTTAACCATTTAATTAAGCCCCATATTTCAACCCAAAAAAGAAAAGGCTTCCCAGTTCGGGAAGCCTTTTCTTTTCAACTAGTTTGCTATATTATTCAGTCACATAAGAAGAAACTGGTTCGCAAGTACAAATCAAATTTCTATCACCATGTGTATTATTTACCCGCGCAACACTTGGCCAGAATTTTTGCTGTGTAACATAATAAAGCGGAAACGCCGCTTGCTGCCTGCTATATGCATGATTCCATTCATCGGCACAAACAACTGCCTGTGTATGCGGCGCATTCTTTAATGGGTTATCTGTTTTGTCCGCCTTGCCTTCCTCAATCGCTTTGATTTCTTCAAATATTGAAATCAAAGCATCACAGAAACGATCTAATTCACCTTTATCTTCACTTTCAGTTGGCTCTATCATAATCGTACCCGGTACAGGGAAACTCATGGTAGGAGCATGAAAACCATAATCAATCAAACGTTTAGCAACATCTTCCGCCTCAATACCAACACTCTGCTTAAATGGACGTAAATCAACAATAAACTCATGCGCACATGTGCCATTGCTTCCTGTATAAAGTATTTTATAGTATTTCTCTAAACGCGCTTTCATGTAATTCGCATTCAGGATCGCATACTCTGTTGATTGTCTGATGCCTGTTTCACCAAGCATTTTAATATAACCATAACTGATCAACAAAATACTTGCCGAACCATACTGTGCGGCACTTACAGCCAGCGTAGCATTACCTAAAGCTGTATGTCCAGGTAAGTAAGGCGCCAGTTTATCATTTACACAAATAGGGCCCATGCCTGGACCGCCACCACCGTGCGGAATAGCAAATGTTTTATGCAGGTTAAGGTGACAAACATCGGCACCAATCATACCCGGACTTGTTAAACCAACCTGAGCATTCATATTTGCACCGTCCATGTAAACAAGTCCACCATTATCGTGAATGATTTGACAAATATCCTTGATGGTTTCTTCAAACACACCATGGGTAGATGGATAAGTAACCATTAAAGCACCCAGGCTGTCTTTATATTGCTCAGCTTTCGCTTTCAAATCGGCTACATCAATATTACCTGCTTCATCACACTTAACTACCACAACTTTAAAGCCAGCCATTACAGCACTTGCAGGGTTTGTTCCGTGCGCACTTATCGGAATAAGTACAACATTTCTATGCGATTCATTTCTTGCTGCATGATAGGCGCGGATGGTCAACAATCCTGCATACTCACCCTGAGCACCACTGTTTGGCTGTAGACTACAAGCAGTAAATCCGGTAATCTTACAGAGGTAATCGTTCAACTCACCAATGATTTGCTGATAACCCTGTGTTTGTGAAGCAGGTGCGAATGGATGTAAACCGCCAAATTCAGGCCAGCTCACCGGAATCATTTCGGTTGCTGCATTCAGTTTCATGGTACAGCTACCTAAACTAATCATGCTGGTATTCAAGGAAAGATCCTTGTTTTCCAACTGTTTAATATAGCGCATCATCTGACTCTCACTGCGGTGTGTATTAAATACCGGGTGAGTGAGGTAGGCAGAGCTGCGTATTAATTCTTTTTCAATCTGGTATTGGGTATCTGTAAGTTCTTTTTCTGAAACAGTTACCGATGTTTTACCGGTTACTTTTGCAAAAATTTCCAGTACAGTATTTACATCATCAACAGAAGTTGTTTCATCCAGACTGATGATGATGCTGTTTTGTTGATAGAAGAAATTAGAAGAAGCTGCTTCGGCTGCTTTTTTAACAGCTTCAAGATCCACTCCTGAAACAGAAAGCGTATCGAAATAGGTTTTGTTATCCTGACTGATGCCCATTTTTGCCAGACCGTTCGACATTGCTTTGGCAAGTAAGTGAACACGGGTAGCTATTTTTTGCAAACCTGCTGGACCATGAAATACAGCATACATGGCGGCCATATTTGCCAGTAAGGCCTGAGCCGTACATATATTAGAAGTGGCTTTTTCTCTTTTAATGTGCTGCTCCCTGGTTTGTAGAGCCATACGAAGTGCACGATTACCCTGTGCATCAATACTTACACCAATCAATCTGCCTGGAATACCTCTTTTGAAATCATCTTTTGTAGCGAAGAATGCAGCATGCGGGCCTCCGAAGCCCATTGGAACACCAAAACGTTGTGCACTGCCAATCGCAACATCCGCACCGAGTTCACCCGGAGGGGTTAACAGGGTAAGCGCTAAAAGATCGGTGGCCATGATCACAAATCCTTCCACAGCATGCACTTTATCAATAAAAGAACGGTAATTGGTTGCATTACCAATACTGTTCGGGTATTGAATCAATGCACCAAAATAACTGTTATCAATAACTGCAGTATTGAAATCGCCTACCACTACTTCAATGCCAATTGGCTCAGCACGGGTTACCAATACGTCGATAGTTTGCTGGAAAGTATGCTGGTCAACAAATAATTTGGGTTTGGTGATTACATCTGTTTTATTCACATGATGGAAAATCATCGCCATTGCTTCCGCAGCAGCGGTGGCTTCATCAAGCAGGGAGGCATTTGAAATTGGCAGACCAGTTAAATCCGCAACCATGGTTTGGAAGTTTAATAAACTTTCCAACCTGCCCTGAGAAATTTCAGCCTGGTATGGCGTGTATTGGGTATACCATCCTGGATTTTCAAAAATATTCCTCAATATCACACTTGGCGTGATAGTGCCATAATAACCCTGACCGATATAGTTTTTGAAAACCTTGTTTTTGGAAGCAATCTTCTTTAACTCAGTTAAATACTTGAACTCACTGATAGCCGCCGGTATACCCAAAGGCTTTTTAATACGGATACTGTCAGGAACTGTTTTACTGATCAGTTCATCCAGTGAATTGGCGCCAATAACAGATAACATGTTTTGTGTATCGGATTCATTGGGTCCGATATGACGCATTTGAAACTCGGAAGATTGCTGTTCAAAAAGATTCATATTCTGGAAAGGATTAATATGGTAGTAGAAATCCGGCTTAATGCCCGGGATTTTAAACGCCGCAAAGGTAAGTTATCACAACGTGAAAAATCATCTTTTGTTTAAGCGGTTAATAAGCTGTGGATCAAATTATTTCAATATTTTTAAAATCATAATATTGCACATGGAATCAACGCATTGTGTTAACTGTGGCAAAACCCTTATGCCCGATTTTAAAGTTTGCCCGGAGTGTGGCCAAAAAGTTAGTATCCACCGTTTTACTATCCCCCATATTCTGCATGAACTCTTACACGCATTTACACATGCCGATAAAGGTGCGTTTCACTTGCTGAAAGAACTGGCATGCCGACCAGGAGTCGTTTTACAGGAATATATTGTTGAAGGAAAGAGAAAAAAGTACTTTAATCCTTTCACATTATTATTGATCGTGCTTGGCTTTTCCGTATTCATGAATTCAATTTTCCATCCTTTTCAAAAAAACCAATACGTTACTAAGCAACAATTAGCAACGGCAAAGACAGCGGCTAAAAAAGCAACATACCAGCGTATAGTTGATATGCAAGAGAAAGTAAATGGTTTTATGGAGAAGCGTACCAATATTATGACCTTTATAACAGCCCCTTTAATGGCGCTTGGCTTCTGGCTGGTATTTAAAGGGAAAAGACTCAAATACGCCGAACACCTGGTTGCCTATCTGATACTTAACTGTATTCTTTCACTGATCAGCACGCTTACCTTTGTTCCTTTAATGAATATAGTACCACAGCACTTGATTTTCTTACTGGTAGGAGGTAATTTGGTGGTGCAGATTGTTTATACCAGTATTGCCTATTCAAAGCTCCTGCAATTAAAAGGTTTTGGTGAAATTATCATGGTAGCAGGTGCAAATATCCTTGGAATGATTTTCACAATGACATTGGTAATGATTGTTACCATGGTTTACTTTCTGTTAACCTGGTAGGATGAGTCAGAACCATACTATTATCTTTGTATAAATTATTTGCATGGAGCAATGGGAAAAACTAAGTGCTGATCACCAAAAACAGTACAAGCAATTTCTGCAACGTGCAGATAAAAATAAAGTACTCAAGCAATTACCTGATCTGCATGAAAAAGCGTTTACCGAAGTAGATTGCCTAACCTGTGCCAATTGCTGTAAAAATTATTCACCAAGATTTAAAACCCCAGACATTAAACGCATCAGTAAATTGTTGCGTTTAAAAGAAAGTGTTTTCATTGACACTTACCTGGAACTGGATACTGAAGGTGATTATGTAAGCAAAACTAAACCCTGTCCTTTTCTCGGATCAGATAATTACTGCAGCATTTATGAAGATCGTCCATCCGACTGTAAAAGGTTTCCCTATACAGATGAAGATGTATTAATAAAACGCCCCGCAATCACCCTAAAAAATTCAAGTTTTTGTCCGGCAGTACATTTTGTACTCGAACATTTATTGAAGACATAGCAGGTTTCATTTTTTTTTGTATATTCTCGCCAATCCCTGGGGTTAATATTTGTTTCTAAAGCATGGACTATGGCACATTTACCGGTATTGATCAAAGATCTGGCACTGATTCTCGGTGCAGCGGCTGTTATTACCCTTTTTTTTAAAAAAATAAAGCAGCCAGTTGTACTTGGATATATCATTGCTGGTTTAATAGTAGGGCCTAATTTCAAATTATTTCCAACCATTGGTGATATAGACGGTATCAAGATTTGGGCAGAAATAGGCGTGGTCTTTTTATTATTCGCACTTGGTTTGGAATTCAGTTTTAAGAAGCTGGTTAAAGTTGGCGGCTCCGCAGCTATTACAGGTATCACAGAATTACTTTGTATGATGTTGCTGGGTTATGGCATGGGACAATTACTCGGATGGTCAACCATGGATAGTATGTTTCTCGGTGGTATAATTGCTATATCTTCTACCACTATTATATTCCGCGCTTTTGATGAACTTGGCTTGAAAACAAAGCAGTTTACCGGACTGGTATTAGGCGTATTGGTTATTGAGGATCTTGTCGCCATCTTGCTAATGGTATTACTGTCAACGGTAGCGGTTAGTAAGCAATTTGAAGGAACCCAAATGTTTTTATCGATTGGTAAATTGCTTTTCTTCCTTTGTTTATGGTTCCTGATGGGTATTTTTTTATTGCCCACTTTTTTCAAAAGGATGCAAAAATGGCTTTCCAGTGAAACCCTGCTCATAGTTTCATTGGCACTTTGTTTAGGAATGGTGGTATTGGCCGACCAGGTTGGCTTTTCTGCAGCATTAGGGGCATTTATTATGGGTTCTATTTTAGCAGAAACCACGCAGGCGCATAAAATAGAACACCTGATTACTTCTGTAAAAGACTTATTCGGCGCCATATTTTTTGTATCGGTTGGTATGCTGATTGACCCGAAAATTTTAATTGAGTATGCATTGCCCGTATTTGCGCTAACACTGGCAGTAATGTTAGGTAAAATTATTTTCGTAACCATCGGCGCCTTACTGGCTGGCCGGCCACTCAAACAGGCGGTACAGGCTGGTACAAGCATGTCGCAGATAGGTGAGTTTTCCTTTATTATCGCAACCCTTGGGGTTACACTGAATGTTACCAGTTCTTATCTGTATCCTATTGCAGTTGGGGTTTCGGTGATCACAACTTTTACTACCCCCTATACCATTAAACTGGCCGAACCACTGTACCAGTTTTTATTAAAAGCATTGCCCGGTAAATGGATCACGGCCCTGGAAAAATACAGTAGTAGTTCTCAAATCATCGAAAGCGAAAGCAACTGGAAACGACTTCTCCGTTTTTATATACAGATTATTATACTGAATGGTGTAATTATGATAGCCCTTTCATTGATGGTGGCTTATTTTCTGCAGCCTTTCTTATTAAAACTGATTGACGAACCTATAACGGTAAAAATAATTTCGGCACTGCTTGGCTTAATAGCAATGGCACCATTTATATGGGCACTCACGGTGAAAAAAATGAGCAAAAGTGCCTATGCCGCCTTATGGCTGGATAGAAAATATAGTCATGGTCCACTGGTGATGCTTGAAGTTGCAAGAAATGCCATCGCCGTAATACTTGTTGGATTTTTACTGAAACAATTATTTGGTTTTTGGATAACCATTGCTGGTACACTGTTAGTAATGCTTGTAATTGGTTTATTGTTCCGGCAAAGACTTCAAAAATTTTACCAGCGACTGGAAGATCGTTTCCTGCAAAACCTGCATGAGAAAGAATTATTGGAACAAAATAAAACACAGAGCCATCTCTCCCCCTGGGATGCTCACCTTACGCATTATAAGATTAGTCCACATGCAGGTTATATTGGAAAAACACTGGAAGAATTACAGTGGCGGGAATCTTTTGGTATCAATGTGGCTTTTATAGAAAGGGGCAATAAAGTGATGTTCGCACCGGCGAGAACAGAGAAGATTTTCCCCTTCGACAATATTGGTGTTATCGGAACGGATCAGCAAATGCTTGAGTTTGGAAAAATCATGCTGCCTTTTTCGGAAGAAGTAGATGGTGAAAAAGAATTGGTAGAACTGGAAAAAATTGTCGTAGATGAGCATACCCGTTTAAAAGGATTAACCATCCGCGAATCGGGGATCAGGGAAAAAACAAATGGCCTTGTTGTGGGTATTGAACGCAAGGGTGAACGAATACTGAACCCATCTTCCTTTACCCAGCTAGAATGGGATGATATTGTATGGATCGTTGGAAACAGGAAGAAAATTCAGCAACTCTATCATCCATAAATACCCAAAAGCGTATGATGGAACGCAGATCCTCATGATTTTCAGGATCTATCATGATAAATCTTGAAAATCATGAGAATCTGCGTTCTATTAATAACAGGTTGCGGATTTATGACTATCAATATTATTTAGCAACATGAAGAATAAATTTTTCCGCAAAATATTCTTCTGGAAAAATTTTATCTACTGGCATCATTCTTGGGCGAAGTCCACTTTCAAATATTTCCTGAGCAAGGTCGCCGCCTTTTAAACAGATTAAGCCGTTGGCAATTTCTTGCTGATGGCCTTTTTTTAATAGAGGCCCGGCCCATTGCCACAAATCTTTTAATGGGGCTACAGCACGGGAAACAGCAAAATCGAATTTCCTGTTTTTTATATCTTCGGCCCTTGAGTGTTGAGTGGTAATATTTTTTATGCCGGCACCTTCTGCTACGGCATTAACTACTTTCAGTTTTTTTGCAATGCTATCAACCAGGTGAAACTTTACTTCAGGAAAGAAAATTGCCAGAGGAACTCCTGGAAACCCACCTCCACAGCCTATATCGATTACTTGTGTACCAGGCTGAAAATCGGCTATGGCAGCTATGCTTAATGAGTGAAGTACATGATGCAGGTAAATGCTTTCGATGTCTTTTCTTGAAATAACATTGATCTGGGCATTCCACTCTTTATACAAACCCTCCAGCGCCTCAAACTGTTTTATTTGTTGTGGGGTAAAATCACTGAAATATTTCAGAACTAATCCCAGTTTTTGCGGGGTGCTTTCCATATTGCGGGTACTGTAAAAATGAAATAAAAGAACATCCAGATATCAAAGAAAAGAAACCAGGGCCATAAATCCTTTTCATTTAATTTTTTCATGGCCTTATAATATACAATTGCCTGAAGCAGAAAACGTACCCCAAACACCGCAAGGGCCATCCACCAGTTATAAAAGATAATGCTGACAGCTAATAATGGATATACCCAAAACAAGGAGAATGAGTACAATCCCAGTAAAAATTTGTGTGAGCCTTTGTAGTAGTTACTAGTGGTATAATGACGGTATTTCTGTGTCATCCAATCCGACCATCTTGTTTTAGGTTCACTAAGTGTATGGGCATCATGATCTATACAAATACTGGTGTTATCCGGACGGGCAACCTGGTTAATAAAAAGGTCATCATCGCCACTCGGAATCTGGTTGATCGATGAAAAACCTTTATTGCGTAAAAAGACATCCTTTTTATAACTCAGGTTTCTGCCTACGCCCATATACGGTATACCTGCAATGGCATAAGACAAATACTGAATAGCAGTATGAAAGGTTTCAAAACGAATCAGTTTATTTAACAAGCCGGGTTTCTTATGGTAAGCACCATAACCGAGTACAATCTCCGTACCATCGGTATAACATTCCTGCATACGTTGGATCCAATGTTCGGAAGCTGGCACGCAATCGGCATCTGTTAACAGTAATATTTCGTGGCGGGCACTTTTGATACCCATCGACAAGGGGAATTTTTTACCACTAATCATTTTTGCTTCCTGCGTGAGTTCAATGTAATTGATGTTTTTAAACATTTTTTTGAACTCATCAACCAGGTATTTGGTATCGTCGGTAGAATTATCGTTTACTAATACCACTTCATGTGTTGTCTGATACTGCTGAACTAAAACTCCCGGAAGTGTTTTCACTAGGTTATGCGCTTCATCTCTTGCACAGATAACTACTGATACCGCATGTTCAATTGAAGTTTCTTTCGGGGGTGTTTTAAAGAAGGCGAGTCTTTGAAAAAAATACAGGTAGTAAAACAATTGAATGCCTATAATCGCACAAAAGGCATAAAAACAAATATCCCAGAGCAGAGTTGGTATAGTCATTCCGCAAAAATAGGGCTTGAACCTGCTATGTTTGAGTGAACTGTGGAGATGTGGAAAAGTCTGGGGGGTGAAAGACGGGGAGTGCGACAGTCCGAAAGTCCGAAAGTCCGAAAGTCCGAAAGTCCGAAAGTCCGGAAGTCCGAGAGACAGAGGTTGAGAGTGTATCATATGGACTAATACTCCATCTTTCCGACTTCCGGACTCACGGACTTTCGGACTTAACCTCTACTTTTGCCCAATGGCTTCACTCAAATTTGAATTGGAAACTACAGCGACTGGCAGCAGGGCCAGGGCGGGTAAGATAACTACGGATCATGGAGAAATTCAGACACCTATTTTTATGCCCGTTGGCACGGTGGGAACGGTAAAGGCGGTTACCCAACAGCAACTGAAAGATGATGTGGAAGCGCAGATTATTTTAGGCAATACCTATCATTTATACCTGAGACCAGGGATTGAAGTGCTTGAAGCAGCGGGTGGGTTGCATCGTTTTAATGGGTGGGACAGACCTATCCTGACAGACAGCGGCGGGTATCAGGTGTTTTCATTGGCTGCTAATCGGAAAATAAAAGAAGAAGGTGTATTGTTTCAATCGCATATTGATGGTAGCAAACACATGTTCTCTCCGGAATCTGTGATGGATATTCAACGTAGTATTGGTGCCGATATCATCATGGCATTCGATGAATGCCCTCCATACCCCAGCGAATACGGATATGCTAAAACAAGTATGGAACTTACTCATCGCTGGTTGGATCGGTGTATTCAAAGATTGGCTGAAACACCTGATAAATATGGGTATACACAAAATCTGTTTCCTATAGTTCAGGGGAGTACTTATAAAGACCTCCGGAAAGCATCCTGCGAATATGTGGCATCAAAAGGTGCTGTGGGAAATGCCATTGGAGGATTAAGTGTAGGTGAGCCGGAAGACATGATGTATGAGTTTACAGAACTATGTACGGAATACCTTCCTATCGATAAACCACGTTACCTGATGGGTGTAGGCACACCCTGGAATATACTGGAATGTATAGACAGAGGTATTGATATGTTCGACTGTGTTATGCCTACCCGTAATGGAAGAAATGGGATGATCTTTACGACAGATGGAGTAGTGAATATCAAAAATAAAAAATGGGCCACTGATTTTTCTCCGATAGACCCTGGTTTGGATAATGAAATGAGTCAGTATTACACCAAAGCTTACCTCCGCCACCTTTTTGCGGCAGATGAAATACTGGGTATGCAACTGGCAAGTATCCAAAACCTATCATTCTACCTCTGGCTCGTAGGCGAAGCCCGCCAGCATATCCTGGCCGGCGATTTTAGCTCATGGAAAACAGCAATGGCTGAGCGTGTGAAAAGAAGACTTTAGTATTGCAGATTGCAGATGTCAGATGGCAGATTTGATGTCAGATGTGTGATCTCTGATTTGGGATATATGTTAACATACAGCAAAACAAAACAAATCAGACATCAAATCTGCCATCTGACATCTGACATCTGCCATCAACCTGTATCTTTGACCGGATAAGCCGCTATGAAAAAATTAGACTGGTACATACTAAAGAAATTTTTAACCACTTTCTTTTTTTCCATTTTCCTGTTTGCGGTTATTGCTATTGTGGTGGATGTTAGTGAGAAGACGGATGATTTTGTTAGGTCCGGGTTGTCGCTGAAAGAAATAATCACACAATATTACTATGGCTTTGTACCCCATATCATTGCCTTGCTCCTGCCTTTATTTGTGTTTATAGCCGTTATATTTTTTACCTCGAAAATGGCTGGAAGAAGTGAAATTATTGCTATTCTGGCAAGCGGAACCAGTTACCAACGATGGTTAAGACCTTATTGGATTGGTGGTGTATTATTAGCGGGATTATTATGGTTTGCCAACCAGTATGTAGTACCAAGGGCAAACCAGATCAGGGGAACTTTTGAGGCCAATTATATTGACAAGAATAACAGCTACAATGCCCTGCTTAGCTCTAGCAACTATATTTATTTGAGGGTTGACTCATTTACCTATGCAGGTATATATGCCTATGATACTTTAACTAAAAGGGGAGGTCCATATTTTTCCTATACCATTCGTAAGAATAAAGTAGTGCAAAATATGCGGGCCGACCAGATTATATGGGATACCACAACCCGCAAATGGAAGATGGAATCTATTATAGAACGTAATATTTCAGACCAGGGAGAAATTGTGGCGATGGTGCAGGAGAAACAAATGAACTTTAATTTCAAACCCCTTGACCTTAGTCGTGATAAATACACCAAAGACAAATTAACAACCCCTGAATTAGACCGTTTTATTGCCCTGGAAGAATTGAGGGGGTCAGAGGGGTTGAATAGTCTCAAAGTAGAAAGATACAGACGAGATGCAACTTGTGTAACAGTGCTGCTTTTAACCCTTATTGGTGCTATTGTAGCGGGAAGGAAAGTAAGGGGAGGGAGTGGGGTACATTTGGCTGTAGGTTTTGTTACGGCGGCATTGTTCATCCTGACGGATAGATTTTCTACCATATTTTCTACAAAAGGTGATCTGCCACCGCTTTTGGCCGCCTGGATACCCAATTTAATCTTCGTTTTTGTAGTGGTTTATCTCTATCGAAAGGCTCCTAAATGATTTTAACGGAGTTTACACAACCTTCATCGTTTTAGTTTTGTTGTACAAGGCAACTTGTGTTACCTTTAGCGGCCTGAAAAACACCCGGAGCACGACTTTTAATCTCTTTTATAACGAACGCCATAGCTAAAATTTTACGAAATGGGAATCATCAAAGAAAGGTTCAAGCAAAAAGCTGATATTGCTAATGCTGAGATCAAAGACATTCTTAAAACACACGGAAATAAAAAGATCGGAGAAGTTACCCTTTCTCAGGCCTATCAGGGAATGAGGGGTATTACCGGACTGGTAACTGAAACCAGTTTACTGGATGCACAGGAAGGTATCCGCTTTAGGGGTTATTCTATTCCGGAATTACAACAACTTTTACCAAAAGCACCTGGTGGTGGAGAGCCTCTTCCTGAAGGTTTGTTTTACCTGATGCTGGTAGGTGAAATGCCTACGGAAGAAGATGCAAATCATATCACCAGTGTATGGCAGCGTCGCAGTCATGTGCCGAACCATGTGTTCCATACAATAGATGCTTTGCCGCTGAATACGCATCCTATGACCATGTTTGTAACGGGAGTAATGGCCCTTCAAACAGAGAGTAATTTTGCAAAAGAATATGCAAAAGGCATCAACAAAAAGGAATACTGGAATCCGATATATGATGATGCAATGGATCTTATTGCACGTTTGCCACGCATTGCAGCTTATATCTATCGCCGTAAATACAAGAACAACGAACATATTCATCCTAACGGATTATTAGACTGGGCCGGAAACCTGGCACACATGATGGGTTATAACGACGAAAGTTTTAAAGAACTGATGCGTTTATATATGACCATACATGCAGACCATGAAGGCGGTAATGTATCAGCACATACTACCCATCTGGTAGGCTCAGCATTAAGCGATCCTTACCTCAGTTATGCTGCAGGTATGAATGGATTAGCAGGTCCATTACACGGACTCGCCAACCAGGAAGTAATCAAGTGGATTTTTGAAATGCAGGAACAACTGGGTACGGATGATCCTAGCAAAGAACAGATTGCAGATTATGTACAGAAAACACTTGCATCCGGAAAAGTAGTACCTGGGTATGGTCATGCAGTGTTGCGTAAAACAGACCCACGTTTTACTGCACAAATGGAATTTGGTAAAAAGCATATGGCCGATGATAAACTGGTAAATACTGTTTGGAAAGTTTATGAAACTGTTCCACCAATCCTGGAATCACTGGGTAAGGTAAAAAATCCATGGCCGAATGTAGATGCCCATAGTGGAGCTTTACTGGTGCATTATGGGTTGGTAGAATATGAATTCTATACCGTATTGTTTGCAGTGAGCCGTGCATTGGGTGTTTTGTCGAGTCTTTGTTGGGACAGAGCCCTCGGTCTTCCAATTGAACGTCCGAAATCTGTTACAACAGAAGCTGTTAAACAATGGCTGGAAGGAAATGGAGAAATCTGGGAATAGTAAAGTCTTTAATTATCATAAGTGGTCCGGCGAAAAATGCCGGACCACTTTTTTTTATGCCATGCTTGTCTTAATTTGGGTAACCGAACCCTTAACTTATGGCCACATCTACCACCAAAAAAGCAGCAGTAAAAAAAGCAACAGTAAAAAAAGTTGCAAAGAAAGCGGTGAAGAAAGCTGCTACTAAAACAGCAACAAAGAAAGCCGCTCCCGAAAAAAAGAAAAAAGAAATCAAGATCAAGTATTCGGATAAGTCTGCCGGTCAGCCAGAACTTGTTCCCATTTTCGAACAAATAAAAGCAATGCTTTTGCCCTATGTAAAAGGCAGTTTGCAATTAGTAGGTGGAAATGGTGGTATGTTATGCCTGGTAAGCCAAAAGCCCGTTGAAATATACGGTAGAAAAAGAGACGAACTTTGGTTTGCTGGTATCCTGGTTCAAAAGGGATATGTTGGTTTTTATTACATGCCGGTATATGCGCAACCTGAATTGAAGCAGGTGTTTAAACCGGAGCTACTTAAATGTTTAAAAGGGAAAAGTTGTTTTCATATTAAAAAGAATGATCCGGTTATTATGAAACAAATTAAAGAATCGCTGAAAGTTGGTTATACGATGTATAAAGAGAGGGGATGGTTGTAGGGAATGAAAAATTTTGCAGTAATAGGGTCAGCCCATACATTTGCATTCCTATAATGGGGAATTAGCTCAGTTGGCTAGAGCGCTTGCATGGCATGCAAGAGGCCACCGGTTCGAATCCGGTATTCTCCACTCGGCCACCTTCGCTAAAGCTTGTGCCTCCGCTAAAGCTTCAGCGACACGCGGACGGTGGACAAAGCTCCAAGAGGCTACAAATTTTGTAGCCTTTTTTCTTTTTTGAATTATCTGAGTTGTGAGAGCGTCCCGATGGTACCATCGGGAAGGCCACCGGTTCGAATCCGGTATTCTCCACTCGTCCACCTTCGCTAAAGCTTGTGCCTCCGCTAAAGCTTCAGCGACACGCGGACGGTG
>NZ_CAMLMJ010000021.1 GCF_946481145.1 uncultured Sediminibacterium sp. | reverse complement strand
TGATGTCTGATGTCTGATGTCTGATGTCTGATGTCTGATGTCTGATGTCTGATGTTTGATGTTTGATGTCTGATGTCTGATGTCTGATGTCGGATGTTTGATTTAGAATTTTAGGGTTAAGGAATTCAACCAAATCAGACATCAGCGATCAGACATCAAAAATTTTCCTACTTCCGTGGGTGTAAATGCTTTTTCAGCACACTATACTGTATGCACATACCAGATCATATTCAGGAACTGATCCATAAATACGAGTTGGGGCAATTGTCAGAGGCTGAAAAGGAAGTTTTGGACAATTGGTATCATGGTTTCGATGATCAACAAACTACTGCGACTTATGATGAGTTAATGGATGAGGAAATACTGGCTAATCGTATAGAAGCCAGATTGCAGGAGAGTTTGCTGGCAGATGAAATGAAAGCTGAATCCGAAACTAAACGCCGGAACAGGAACTGGCGAATTCCTGCTGCTGTTGCACTGATAATCATATTGTTATCAGCGGGTATCTATTATTTTATTCAAGCAGATATTCAGCCACAACCTCAGCCCTTAGTTTTAAAAGCTACGGTTCCTGCCAATGATGTTGCCCCAGGAGGTAATAAAGCTACGCTAACCCTGGATGATGGCTCAGTAATTGTACTTGATAGTGCTAATAATGGCGTTTTGGGCAATCAGGGTTTAACACAGGTTAAAAAATTGGATAATGGGTTGGTGGCCTACCAAACGAAAAATGGAGAAATGCCAGCTAACGTGGATAAGATATACTATAATACCATTTCTACTCCGCGTGGTGGCGAATACCAGATCACATTGGCAGATGGTACTAAAGTATGGTTAAATGCTGCATCATCTATACGCTTTCCAACCGCATTTCGTGGAACAGACCGCCAGGTGCAGATAACAGGGGAGGTTTATTTTGAAGTTGCGCATAATGCCGCAAAACCTTTTAAGGTTACTGCAGGTAGATCCTCTATAGAAGTATTGGGTACCCATTTCAATGTGAATGCCTACGAAGATGAAGTGCAGGTGAGAACCAGTCTGATTGAAGGCTCGGTAAAAGTATTTGCAACCGATGAAAAGGATCAGCAACAGATGAAAATACTTCAACCCGGACAACAGGCCAGGATGAATAAAAAGGGAAGGATCAATGTGGTAAACAATATTGATACAGAAGAAGTGATGGCCTGGAAGAATGGCTTATTCGTATTCAAGAGCACTGACCTGTCAAGTATTATGCGACAGTTATCAAGGTGGTACGATGTAGACATTCATTACAAAACCAATGTGGGGATGCAGTTCACCGGCCAGATTACCAGAAACAATAATGTTTCAAAAGTGCTTGAAATGCTGGAGCTAACAGGTGAAGTGAAGTTTAAGGTTGAAGGCAAACAGGTAACTGTAACACGTTAACAATAAATCGCCATATATGAAACAACTGTTTATGTTCCCCATGGGTAGCGACGGTTGACAGACGAATGGAAGACTTGCAAAATAAAACCGGACACTGTTGCAGCAGCATCCGGCGAATCTGATCAAGTCGTACAATACAGCCTGAATAACTGTTTATTAACTACTCAATCCTTACAAATCTATGTATTTAACTTCTGTTTGCCAATCTCCAGGACTCATATTCCGGAGGGCAAATCAAACGCTAAAGATTATGAAACTAACCACAGTTTTTATGATCATCGCCTGTCTACAGGTCAGTGCAGCGGGCTTCTCACAAAAAGTAACCATCAAAGGTGAAAATATCTCGATCCAGCGCATATTTGAAGACATCAGAAAACAGACGGGTTTCCAGTTTTTATATGCCGATGATGCCATCAAAAATGCTAAGCCTATCAGTCTTTCTGTACGTAACGAAAAACTCGAAAACGTACTCGCACTTTGCTTTAAAGATCAGTTACTGTCTTATACCATCAGTGATAAAACCATTGTGGTAAAACGCAAATTTCCAGAACCAGTAGTAACAGGCTCTGTTCAACCGGAACCTATTTCGCCACCAGATATAAAAGGAAAAGTTACCGACAATAACGGCACTCCTTTAGCAGATGTATCCGTAGCTGTAAAAGGAACTACCCGCGGAACCATTACAGATGCTGCTGGTAATTTCTCTATTGCTGTTGCAGAAGGCGACATCCTTGTTTTCTCTTATGTTGGTTTCAATACCATCGAACAGAAAGTAAGTGCCAACGGTACCATTAATATTTCTTTGAAACCAGTCGAGAAAGCAATCGATGAAATCGTGGTTGTTGGTTATGGTACCCAAAGAAAAAGAGACCTTACCGGTTCCGTTTCTTCCATCAAAGGAGAAGAAGTTGCGAACAGACCAGCTACTAACCCTATCGCTTCTTTACAAGGAAGGGTTGCAGGTTTAACCGTTGCCAATACCGGTGTGGCAGGCGCTACTCCGGTAGTTAGGATTCGTGGTATTAACAGTACCAACTCTGCAAGTCCTGTATATGTAGTAGATGGGGTATTACACGATAATATCGACTTCCTGAATCCCGCAGATATTGAAACAATCGATATCCTGCGCGATCCATCATCTATTGCTATTTACGGTTTAAGAGGCGCCAATGGTGTTATTGCCATTACTTCTAAGAAAGCAGCCAGAGGACAAACACGCATCGAATTGCAAAGTTCTATTGGTGTGCAGACCGTACAGGATAAAATTAAAATTACTGATGCGGATGGTTTTAAGAAACTGTATAACGCACAGTTGGCGAATTTAGGAGCAGCTCCATTTGATTATTCCAACTATACAGCCAATACAAACTGGCAGAACCTGGTATTACGCGATGCGGTAATCAGTTCAACCAACCTGAGTATTTCAAATACGGGTGAAAAATCTACTACTTACCTGAATATCGGTTATACAGATCAGGAAGGTGTATTAAGAGATAACCGCTTTAAACGTTACCTCATTCGTTTGAATGAAGAATTGCGTTTCAATGATAAGATTAAAGTGGGTGGTGGAATTACCGGTTACCATTCAGTTAATAACCCGGCTGCAGCATCTATTACCAATGCACTTTGGGCAGCACCCATTGTACCAATTCAGCAGGATGCCAATACATATTACAGCATGCCTTCTTTCCAACGTGCTCAAGTAGGTAACCCTATTGCTGCATTGAACAGGAACAATGGAACAACAATCGATAAACAATACCGTGTAATTGGTAACCTGTTTGCAGAAATCAAATTCCTGCAAAACTTTACCTGGCGCTCTACAGTTTATACTGATCTGGTATTCGATAACACACGTAACTATACTGCGTTACCCTATTCGTTCATTAACCTGGGCGAAAACGGATCACCAACCACCACTACATTTGATAATGCAGCAAGAACATCTGTTGGTCAGAGCCAAAGCGAAGCAAGCCGCTTCCAGCAAGACCATACACTTAGTTTCGACAAGCGTATCGGAAACGGACATAATATCAATGCCGTAGCTGGTTTTACTACCATCTACAACAAAAGTTCTTCCGTAGGAGGTACCCGCAGAGATACATCAATCAATGTTCCCAATGATCCTGATTTCTGGTACCTCGGTATCATCAATATCAATAACCCGATTTCAAACTCAGGTGGTGGTACGGAAAATGCCATCGCTGGTGGTTTTGCAAGGGTTGGTTATTCTTATAAAGGAAAATACCTGCTGAATGCAACGGTAAGAAGAGATGGTAGTTCAAAATTTGCACCTGAAAACCGTTGGGGTACTTTCGGAAGCGTTGGTGCCGGTTGGGTTGTGAGCGATGAAGCTTTCTTCTCTAAAGTGAAAAAAATCAATTTCCTTAAACTTCGCGCAGCATGGGGCTTAACAGGTAATGCAAATGGTTTTGCAGATAACCTCTGGAGACCAGGTATTCAGAATGCCTCAACCGCCATTTTTGGAGATAATGTATACAGCTCAATACAAGCTGCTTATATCCCTGATCCAAACCTGCATTGGGAAAAAGTTAAGGGTATAGATATTGGTATTGACCTTAGAGCTTTTGATAATAAGTTAAACGCAGAAATTACTTATTATAACAGAACAACCACAGATATCCTAACAGGTGTTACCCTGCCAAATGAAACCCGCAGTTATTTTACCAACCTCGGTAGCATTACCAACAAAGGAGTAGAAGTAAACCTGGGATGGACTAACAACATCGGCAAAGATCTTTCTTACCGTGTAGGAGCTAATTTCAGCTATAACCACAATGTGGTGAACTCAATTGGTAACAATTTCAATTTCTCCATCATTGGTAATGGCGGTGCAAACCTTACTACCACCGGAAGATCAATTGGCTATTTCTACGGATACACCCAAACAGGAATCTATCAGTCAACAGCCGATTTACAAAAAACAGCTGCATTCACCAATTCATTACCTGGTGATATCGCTTATGCAGATATCAATGGCGATGGACAAATCACCCCTGCCGACAGAGGTTATATAGGAAGTCCATTCCCTCCATACAGCTTTGGCGGTAATATCGCTATCAGTTATAAAGGATTTGATTTTGAGATTGAAGGTCAGGGTATGGCTGGACATAAAATTTATACGCAGCGTCGTACCGCAACTTTCGCAGTGCTGAATTATGAAGCTAATCGTTTAAATGCCTGGACTGCTCCCGGAACAAACAACGTAGAACCAATTCTTGATAATACACGTGGTAATAATTTCCTCATGAGTACCTATTACTTAGAGCCAGGTGATTATTTCCGTATCAGAACCTTACAGATTGGTTATACGTTCAAGAAAACGCTGTTATCAAAAATTGGTATTCAGCGTGCAAGGGTTTACCTGAATGGACAAAACCTCAAAACATGGAGCAAGGTAACCGGTTATTCTCCTGAGCCACTTATCGGAAGCATCCTGGGTGGTGGAGCAGATAATGGTGCTTATCCTGTACCATCTATTTATTCTCTGGGTATCAATCTTACATTTTAAAAGACTTTATAAACTAGTTATATGAAATCGTTTAAACAAATATTCCGAATGACTTACCTGGTTCCTGTAACCATGAGTATGTTGTTAATGGGGACCGGATGTAAAAAACTCCTCGATACGGAACGTCAGGGCGCTTATGATGCAGACAACTACCCATATCCAGGTGGCTCTGGTCCTTACGATCAGTTTATTTTCGGCGCTTACAATGAACTGAGGAACTTTAATGTGCATAGCCAGGCATTTATTACCGCTGCAAGTATTCGCAGCGATGATGCTGATAAAGGAAGTACACCAGCCGATGGTGGTTCTAATGCCATCACTATGGATAATTTCCCTGTTTTGCCAAGTAATGGCTTTTGTAATACCCTATGGTTAGGTTATTATACCATGATTACCAGGTGTAATAGCGCCATTAATGAAGTAAATACCAACACTACCATTACGGCCACTGATCAGATCAAACAGCAAACAATTGCAGAAGCAAGATTTTTAAGGGCTTATGCATATTTCAACCTGGTGCGCTTTTTCGGAAGGGTTCCATTGATAGATAAACTGTTTGATAATCCAGCCCAACAAAACAATGTACCCCAAAGTACAGCAGCACAGGTATATGCGTTCATTGAATCGGATCTGGTATTTGCAGCCTCAAATCTCCCTCCATCATGGGATTCAAAATTTGTTGGACGCGCAACAAGAGGCGCAGCAAATGGTTTACTGGCTAAAGTTTATCTGACTCAGCAAAAATGGAACGAAGCCATGGGCGCGGCTAATGCTGTTATGTCATCAGGTCAATACGATCTTTCTACATCTTATGACCGAATTTTCCGCGAAGAAGGGGAGAACAGCAAAGAATCAGTATTTGAAGTACAGGCTACAGCAACGGCTGCCATTCCAAGTAACAATGGTGTACAATACGCACAAATACAGGGTGTAAGAGGTGCTGGTATCTGGGATCTCGGATGGGGTTGGAACACACCAACAACTGATCTTGAAGCCGCTTATGAAGCAAATGATCCAAGGAAGAACAGAACCATCATGTACACCAGTACAAATACTACTACTTATCAAACCCTTTATGGAGAGAACCTCCCAACTGGTTTACCTAATCCCCGCTACAATAACAAAGTATATACTAACCCTGCTTTGCGTGCTTCTATCGGAAACAGATTTGGTTACTGGATGAATGTGCGTATACTACGTTATGCCGACGTTGTTCTTATGTATGCAGAAGCAGCGAATGAAGTTGGAGGTACTGCGAATATTACAGCGGCAAGAAATGCATTGAATTCGGTACGCGCAAGGGCTCGCGCGGGTAATAACGCCATTCTGCCAGACGTAACAGCAACAGATCAGGCAACATTGCGTGATGCAATTAGAAAAGAGCGCCGTGTAGAATTGGCGATGGAACACGATCGTTTCTTCGACCTGGTACGTTGGGGAGTAGCGCAAACTGTATTGAATGCGCACGGTAAAACAGCTTTCAGCAATGCAAGAGATGTTTTATTACCTATTCCACAAACACAGATCGATTTAAGTGCAGGAGTGCTTACACAGAACCCTGGCTATTGATTCCTGAATCTTTAAAAAAATTACATCATGTTATTGTCAACATCACATAAAATAACCAGGACCCTGCTCATCGCATCAATTGCAGTAGCAGCAGTATCCTGTAAGAAAGATGGTAACCCTAATAATCTACCGTCGGTAAGCACAGCAACCTACGAAGGAACCATCGACGGATATAAAAGTTCTGATGACGTTTTCCCAGATAACCTTATTGCTTACTGGAGTTTCGACGACACCAAAAATGAACTGAAAAGCGGAACAGCACCAGGCTCAACTGCTAATGATGCTTTTGTGGCTGGTGGTGTTCGTGGTAAAGCACTTAGCCTTACTGCAGGATACCTGTATTTCCCTACACAGTTCCAGGCTTTTAAAACAGCATCATTCAAAAGCTTTACCATCAGTGCCTGGGTTAAAATCCTGAACAATGGTACTAAAAGAACGATGCTGTTTCAATTGGCCCGTCCAGGTGTTTTTAATGGTAATATCAACTTTGCGTTGAACACACAATCATTCCCGGCATCTAATACCACCACCTTCCGTATACAACCTACTTTCAGTACTGTTGGTGGCGGAACGCAGGATAACCTCAACAACAATTTATCTCCTACCATTGGTATGGATAAATGGACACATATCCTGTTAACCTATGAAACAAATACCGGTGTATTTGATATCTGGGCCGACGGTGTTAAAGTTGGTGGATTCCCTAACAGGGGTGTAGGTAATAACCTCTTCAATTCTTATGAACCCAGTGAAGTAATCATCGGCTCAAACTACAATGGTATTCCGGGTAAATCTGTAAGCACAGACGTAAGTTTTGCACCTATGACAGGTCAGGTTGATGAGATCCGCATTTATAACCGTGCCCTGCCTGATGCGCAGATTAAATCGCTGTTTAACTTAGGTAAAGCGAATAAATAATCTATTCATTAATAGCGGGCAGACCAGTACTAAATACTGGTCTGCCCATATTTTATGGTCGCCCAAAAAAACAATCTATGCGTTTGATAGGTATCACCTTTGCATGTTTACTACTAAGTTCATGCAAACCCATGGCACAACAAAAAAATGCCCTAACCAATAATGCAGTCGTTTTTGCATCTGCCGAAGACGAAAAAATATTTACCGATGTAGAGCGTGCCACCTTCCAATATTTTTGGGATGGGGCAGAACCGAATAGTGGTCTTGCCAGAGAACGTTACCACAATGATAATATCTATCCACAAAACGATAAGCATGTGGTAACAAGTGGAGGTGGCGGATTTGGTGTGATGGCCATTCTTGTTGGAATTGAACGGAATTTCATCACCAGGAACCAGGGTAGGGAAAGACTCGAAAAGATTGTTGGATTTTTGGAAAAAGCAGATCGCTTTCATGGCGCATGGCCACACTGGTGGAATGGCGAAACCGGAAAAGTACAACCCTTCAGTCGCTACGATGATGGTGGTGATCTTGTTGAAAGTTCTTTTATGATCCAGGGACTTTTATGCGTGCGTCAATATTTTAAAGATGGTAACGCCGCTGAAAAAGCACTTGCAGGAAGAATTGATGCGCTATGGAAAGAAGTTGATTTCAACTGGTACCGTAACGGAAAAAATGTATTGTATTGGCATTGGAGTCCTAACAATGAATGGAAAATGAATTTTCCGGTACGTGGTTATAATGAATGCCTCATTATGTATGTACTTGCTGCATCATCGCCAACACATGGAGTACCAGCCGAAGTATACCACGAAGGCTGGGCACAGAATGGATTAATTAACCAACAACCTTCCGGTTACAAAGACATCAAATTGCAAATGCACCATCAGGGTGATGCAGACCTTTCTGGTCCTTTGTTCTGGTCGCATTATTCTTACCTGGGTCTTGACCCACGTGGATTAAAGGACAAATACGCAGACTATGGCAAAGAAAATATTAACCATGCCCGCATCAATTACCAGTGGTGCGTAGATAATCCTAAGAAATTTATCGGGTATGGACCTGATAGCTGGGGACTCACCTCCAGTTACTCCGTAAAAGGGTATGCGGGTCATGCACCGGGTGAAAAAAGGGATATCGGAGTTATTTCGCCTACAGCAGCGCTTTCTTCTTTTCCTTATACACCTAAAGAATCAATGGCAGCTATGAAAAACTGGTACCTCAACAAGAAAAACAATCTATGGGGGCCATTTGGTTTTTATGATGCATTCAGTGATACAGAAAACTGGTACCTGCCAAGGTATCTCGCAATTGACCAGGGGCCTATTGTAGTGATGATGGAAAATTACCGCAGCGGTTTATTGTGGAATCTTTTCATGAGCTGCCCCGAAATTCAAACAGGATTAAAAAAACTGGGATTTGAAAGTCCGCATATCAAATAAATCATCCACCATGCGTAAACTATGTCTTTCTCTTTTGCTTTTGGTAACGGCAACAATACTAAAAGCGCAAGACTTAAACCTGTTCGAAAAGCAATGGCTTACCCAGAATGGGGATACTATGCCTTTTAGGGTGTTACTGCCAGAAAATTACGATCCGGCTAAGAAATATCCGTTGGTGCTTTTCCTGCATGGAAGGGGAGAAAGTGGCAACGATAACGAAAAGCAATTGACCCATGGGGCAAAGATGTTTTTACAGGATAGTATTCGTAAAAATTATCCAGCCATTGTAGTATTTCCCCAATGTGCCGCCAATAGTTACTGGAGTAATGTACAGGCTGTAATGAATGGAAGTAAAACCGGTAAAAGGACCTTCTATTTTGTCCCGGTAGGTGAACCATCAAAAGCAATGGTTATGTTACAATCGCTGGTAGGGAATTTATTGGAAAGATATCCGGTAAAGCTAAATCAGGTTTATGTGATGGGCCTGTCAATGGGCGGAATGGGAACTTTTGAACTGGTTAGACGAATGCCAGGACTTTTTAGTGCCGCCATTCCCATTTGTGGGGGTGCGCACCCGGCAACTGCTCCTCAATTGGTAAAAACCAAATGGTGGGTATTTCACGGAGGGAAGGATGATGTGGTGTTGCCTGCTTTCTCAGAACAAATGGTTGAGGGATTAAAGAAAGCTAAAGAATCCGTTCAGTTTACCCTGTTCCCCAATGCAAACCACAATAGTTGGGACCCCACTTTTGCGGAACCTGGTTTATTAAAATGGTTGTTTTCTCAAAAAAATAGACAGGATAATAACTAAAGGCAGGAAATTGGATTATTAAGCAAGAAAAGCCATCCGTTAACTGGGTGGCTTTTCCTATTTAACTCCCTGCGAAAACTCCGTTAACCCATTTCTCTGCGGTGACTTTACTCCTTATAATATGTCTACAAACGAGATAGTCAATAAAAAAGCCACCCAGTTGCATTTTGGATGGCTTTACTCTATAAAGTTACGATTTTAATTAGAATCTTTCTAATTTAGAAAAGAAAAAATCTCCTTCAATCACCGCATTTTCATCGCTGTCGCTGCCATGCACTGCATTTTCGCCTACAGAAGCTGCATATAACTTACGGATGGTACCTTCTTCAGCTTGGGCCGGGTTGGTAGCACCAATCAATTTGCGGAAATCAGCTACTGCATTTTCCTTCTCAAGGATAGCAGCCACGATTGGACCACTGCTCATAAATTCTACCAGTTCGCCAAAAAAAGGACGCTCACGGTGAATATCGTAGAATAAACCGGCCTGCTCTGGGGTAAGGCGTGTCCATTTCATTGCTTTAACACTGAATCCGGCTTTAATGATCTGATCAAGGATGGCACCGGTATAACCTTTTGAAGTGGCATCTGGCTTAATCATGGTAAATGTTCTGTTGCTCATATATACTTGCTTTATCTATTTCGGCCGCAAAAGTACGTCAAACCGGGACTTTTTGTGGACTAAATCACAGGTATTTTGTTAAATGGGGCTAAATTGATTTGCCGAAACAGTCTGGAAACCCCAATTTTGCCGCCACGCTATGATGCAGTCGACTGATTTATTTTTCCCATCCCTGAACCAGCCATTTAAAGCTGTGATTACCATGCACCAAAAACCCGATGGCGATGCCATGGGTTCGGCACTGGGACTCTACCATTTTCTTAAAGCACTGGGACACGATGTACAGGTTATTTCGCCCACCAATTGGGCAGGTTTTCTTAACTGGATGCCAGGAGTAGATACCGTTATTGATTATGAAGCCAAACAACATTTGGCTACCGAACTGGTGAACAATGCAGGAGTTATTTTCTGTCTGGATTTTAATGTGCTGCACCGTACGAAACACATGGAACAGGTGTTAACAAATGCAAAGTGTACCAAAATACTTATAGATCATCACCAGCAACCACAGGTAGAAGCGTTTACCTATGGTACAAGCGATACCAGTAAGAGTTCAACCTGTGAAATGGTGTACGACTTTATCATGGCTTCTGGTCATGGTAATTTACTGGATGTTACGATGGCTGAATGCCTGTATACGGGCTTGATGACCGATACCGGGTCTTTCCGTTTTCCGGCAACTACTGCCTCTGTACATCGCATGGTGGCACACCTGAAGGATATTGGTCTTAACCATACCAGGGTACACGATTTTATTTACGACAGCTTTCTGGAAAACAGGTTGCGCTTTATCGGGCATGCACTGCTCAACCGAATGGAAGTTTTATATGAATACAATACAAGTCTGATGTATATTACAAAGGCTGATTTGCAAAAGTTTGATATTAAAACCGGTGATACAGAGGGTTTGGTAAATTACCTGCTCACTATTCAAGGTATTAAACTGGGCGCAATCGTGATAGACCGCGACGAAGAAAGAAAATGGAGCTTTAGGAGTAAGGGCGATTTTGACGTGAATACCTTTGCCCGTGAGCATTTTGAAGGAGGCGGACACAAAAATGCAGCAGGCGGAAGAAGCAGTGAAAGCCTTGAGGCAACAGTAAAACGTTTCAAAGAAATCATAAAAACCTATCAAAATCAACTACAATAAACAATGATGAGAACAACCACCTCGCTGTTACTGGCGATCGTATTGCTTGCAAGCTGTAACCAATATGAAAAAGCACCTTCCGGAATGACGTACAAGATCAGCGGGACGAGCAAAGAAAAACTGAAACATGGACAGTTTGTTAAGATGCACATCGAATACAAACTGAAATCTAAAGACACCATCTTACAATCGTCTTACGATAACCTGCCTGTATATTTCCCTGTAGATACTGCCCGTCTGGGTAAACATACATTCACTGAGATCATTACACTCTGCGGTGCTGGTGATAAGGTAGACTTTACCTTGTTCATTGATACACTGAAGAAAATGCAGGTGATGGAATACAATGATATGTTTAAAGAAGGCGATCTGATCAATGGCCGCTTCGAAATCCTCAAAGTATTTAATACACAGGATGAAGTGAAAGCGGATTATGAGAAAGAAATTGCAATTGAGAAACAAAAAGAAATCAATGCAGTAAAAGAATACGCTAAGAAAAAGAACTTGAAAGTAACTTCAACCAATTCAGGTCTGCAGGTTGAAATTCAGCATGCAGGAACAGGACAGAAAGCCGATTCTGGTTATACTGCGATTGTACGTTACAAAGGATATTTCCTGGGTAAAACAAACGAAGGAAAAGTATTTGAAACCAATATGGATCCAAATGCTCAACCCATCACTGTAGATATGGGTACTGGTGCCGTGATGCCAGGATGGGAAGAAGGATTACGTTTCTTCGGAAAAGGTGGTAAGGGTCGTTTGGTTATACCAGCTATGCTGGCTTATGGCATACAAGGTTCAGCACCTGTGATCCCTCCATTTGCTAATCTGGGCTTTGATATTGAAGTGGTAGATATCGTGAAATCCGCTCCAAAACCAGCAGAAGGTACAGCGCCTGGTAATATTCCAATGCCGCGTTAGTTAATGGTCCATAGTCCATAGACCATAGTAAGGCAATGGACCATGGACTATGGTCTACAAGACACGAGCTACAAGTGTCTCGTTCATTTGAACACGGATTTTCATGATAGGTCATGAAAATCCGTGTTCTTTTTATAACAGGTAGTACATAAAATGAGGTCAGAAATTTCTTTAGCAGAAATCCTAAACCAAGCACCAATCAAAGCATGCAGCCTGCAGCCATTGCTGTCCGGGGAAAAATAGCACTTTTCTCTAAAATGCTTTTACAGCAACCATCTTGTCGCAGTTTGAAAATGGAATCCTTGCTTTTAATTAGTCTGTAACGATAACTTAAGCAATAAGTAAAATCGATCAGTCTGTTGTTCCAAATTGCATGTTACTCCCGGGCCGAATGGCCCCGTACCTGTTCCCAGACTCCATTGGCCTCTGCCTAAATCTGCTGCGCATGATTTAGGCTGTCTTTGCTACGCTCGACACCGACCCCAATGAGGTCTGTCCACAGGTACTGATTGTAGTCAATCTTTTTTATCTCCCCTAAATACCAGGCTTCTGTTTATTATATCGCTCAACAATTGCTTGCAGCTTATGGCTCGTAGCTCATAGCTCACGGCTCATAGCCAAATTTTCCCCGGACAACAATGGCCTACAGCCTGTAGCTTGCAGCTTTTTATAGTTTCAGAAATCTGGTAAGTTTAATAGCTTCCATCGCTTCCTTTACATCGTGTGTGCGGATGATATGAGCGCCCCCTAATAAGGCAGCAGTATGCAATACAGTACTGCCATTTAAAGCTTCTTCGACACTGATGCCTAATGTTTTATAGATCGTAGATTTTCGTGAAACACCTATCAATACTGGTTTTCCCAGGGCAACAAAACTTGAAGTCTTGCGAATAAGCTGAAAATTCTGATCCGGTGTTTTGCTAAAACCAAATCCTGGATCAAGTATGATATCCGCTATGCCAGCAGCATAGCATTGTTTCATCCTTTCAATGAAATAATCCATTACATCGGATACTACATCTGTGTAAACAGCCGATTTATGCATTGAATGTGCATCACCTGCTACATGCATGCATATGTAGGATGTTTTTAAATCTGCCACCGTAGCTAACATCGCTTTATCAAAATTACCGCCACTGATATCATTAATCATCGAAGCGCCCATATTAGCGGCCTGTCTGGCAACCTCACTATAAAAAGTATCAACTGAAATTATGGCATCTGGAAAGGCTTTTGAAATGGCTTCAATAGTACCACTGAGTCTGCTTATCTCAGCCTCTGGCCCTACAATTTCACTACCCGGACGGGTGCTTTGTGCCCCAATATCGAGGATGGTGGCGCCTTCTGCAATCATCTTTTCAGCCTGAGCCAAAGCCAATGTTACACTGTTCTTTCTGCTGCCTTCATAGAACGAATCGGGTGTAACATTAATGATGCCCATAACAATGGGCTCGTCAATTGTGAGTAATCTTCCTTTGCAGTTCAGTGTAAACATTGCTGGTTTCATTTATATTGCATCCACAGAACAAAGATATTATCAAAGCCCTTAACAGGTTTCGGAAAAATGAGTAATACGAATCAACAATATGATGCAGCTATTGCCAGTTGCAAGGATATATTCCTAAAAAAGACCAAAGACTATGGTACTGCATGGCGCGTGTTAAGAACTATATCAGTAGTAGACCAGATTTTTATTAAGGCACTTCGCATCCGTAATATACAAGACCTTAAAACACAAAAGATAGGAGATGATATTCCTTCAGAGTTCAAAGGGATCATTAATTATGCGGTAATCGGACTGATTCAACTTGAGCTGAATAATCCCCAGGTAGAAGATATGCCGGTTGAACAGGTAGATGAACGCTATAATCGCTATGTGGCATTTGCAAAAGCTACCATGCTCGATAAAAACCATGATTACGGTGAAGCATGGCGCGAAATGAGTCAGGAAAGTTTTGCCGATCTGATTCTCGTTAAACTCCTTCGTATCCGGCAAATATTGGATAATGACGGCAAAACCCTCATCAGTGAAGGCATTGATGCGAATTATGTAGATATAATCAATTATGCAGTTTTTGCGCTGATCCTGATTGAAGAAGGAAAACATGCTGCATAATATAGCTAGCGTTGTATTGATCAGTAAAAACCAAAATAAACAAATGAAAACATTTGTATCACTTATCCGATGGTTTGTAGGACTCCTGTTTATTTTCTCCGGACTCATTAAGGCCAATGATCCACTAGGATTGAGTTATAAAATGCAGGAGTTTTTTGAAGTGTGGGGATGGCATTTCCTGAATGATTATACCCTGGTTTTCTCACTGATCATGAACGTGCTGGAAGTAGTGGCAGGTGTTGCTGTAATAGTTGGCTGGCGCAAAAGAAGTGTTAGCTGGATGCTTTTACTGCTGATCCTGTTTTTTACTTTTCTTACCGGATATGCACTGTTCTCCGGAAAAATTAAAACCTGTGGTTGTTTTGGTGATTGTTTGCCTTTAACACCTGCTATGTCATTCGGGAAAGACCTGCTCTTGCTTGTATTGATCCTTATTCTATTGTTTACCAACAAAAAGGTATCATCCATGATGAGTGAGTCTGGAGCCATTATGTATGTAATACTCAGTTTGTTTGCTACCGCAGGTTTACAATGGTATGTATTAAAATATCTGCCACTGGTAGACTGCCTGCCCTACAAAAAAGGGAATGATATAGTTGAACAGATGAAAACGCCTGTTGGTGCCATACCAGATAGTTTTGCTATCGAGTTTGAATATAAAAAAGATGGTAAATCGGTATTCTTTGATCAGTCATCCTTTCCGGATGATTTTGATTCTACCTATGAATATATCAACCGCAAAGACAAACTAGCCAGAAAAGGGAATGGACTAGCGGCAAAAATTGTTGACTTCTCCCTTCAAAATCTCGATGGCGCAGATACTACTGATGCTGTTTTTGCCAACAAAGAGCCTTATGTGCTGATACTAGCAAAAGACATGAGCAATGCAGCAAAATGGAAAGAGAAGTTTAATGCACTGAAAGAGAAATGGCGGGCAGCAAACAAATCAGTGGCTATTGTAACAGCAGAGGCAGAAAAAGCATCACAACTATTTCCAGGTACAGCTATTATTCGTTGCGACGCAACAGTTATAAAAACTGCGGCAAGGGTTAACCCAACCTGCTTTTTGATGTCAGGCTCACGAATAACCAACAAATTACCACTTTTAGTGGCCGATGAACTGATACCATAATTTGCTTCATGCTACAATACCTCTTCAAAAAAATAAGTTATGGTCTGCTGGTATTGGCAGGGGTGGTGGTGATTGTATTTTTTTTGTTTCAGGGCTTTGGTGATCCTGCCAGACTGGTGCTAGGTCAAACAGGCGATAGCGCCACCATACAGAATATCCGTAAAGAGCTGGCACTCGATCAGCCGAAGTGGAAACAGTTTGTGTATTACCTCAATGATGTATCACCAGTAAGTATTCATAGCAAGACAGAAATTGAACGAAAAGAATTAAAGGGCATTTTTATTGGTGGCGAAACAAAATTTGCGCTTAAAGTTCCTTATCTCCGAAAATCCTATCAAACCAAAAAAGATGTTTCGGCGGTACTTTCAGAAGCTCTGCCAGGCACAATTGTACTTGCCTTTGCGGCCATGGCTTTTGCCACCATCATGGGTATTATTTTGGGCGTAATAGCAGCTGTTAAAAAAGATACCTGGATGGATACCAGCTCTGTATTTGCCAGTGTGCTGGGCATCTCTGCACCTTCCTTTTTTATGGGAATTGTATTGGCCTATTTATTTGGATTTGTATTCAGTAACTATACCGGACTCGAAATGACCGGTAGTCTATATGATATCGATCCATTCAGAGGACGTACGCTTCAACTCCGGAATTTGGTATTGCCAGCAATAACCTTAGGTATACGTCCACTGGCCATCATTACACAATTAACACGCAGTGCTATGCTTGATGTACTGAATCAGGACTATATACGCACTGCCAAAGCCAAAGGACTTGGACAAAGCACCATTGTATTAAAGCATGCTTTGCGTAATGCGCTTAATCCTGTTATTACAGCGGTCACAGGTTGGTTTGCTGAATTATTGGCCGGGGCATTTTTTGTAGAATATATTTTTGGCTGGAAGGGAATAGGCAAAGTAACCGTAGATGCCCTAGAAAAACTCGATTTCCCAGTAGTAATGGGCAGCGTTTTAATAACAGCAACCTTCTTCATATTTGTAAACATGATCGCCGACCTGCTGTATAGCGCAGTGGATCCGAGGATTCGTAAATGAGGGGATGTGAATTGTGAATGTAGATGTGAATTGTCAATTGTGAATGGTGAATTAAGGAGATAAATGAGAATAATGCCAACTTTACAAACCTTATTGACAATTCACAATTGACAATTCACACTTGACAATTCACGTCTGACAATTCACATCTCACTGTATAACCACTTCATTAATCACGGTTTCTCCAAATGCTTCATTGACCCGTTCAATAATCTGGGTTTTCTGGTAAAGGAGTTCGTTTTTTAAAGGGCCGACGCTGGTGGTGATAAAGAGTTTTTGATTGATGATCTGAATTTTGTCTGTGTACCTTGCAATGGTTTTTCCCATCAGTTGTTCCCATATCTCTTCTATCTGAACAGCACGAACACCGTTCTTTAAATTACTCTTACGCAAAAAGCCTTTGATGGCATCGCCGATATGGAATTCAGACATGGTGTAAAGGTACTGAAAAGTGAAAAGTCAAAAGTAAAAAGTCAAAACTCAAAATTTTCAATAGGCGATCATGGGTTGGTATAAATAAACTGACTTCTGAAAGGTTACTTTAAAATCTATTATGTATTAATAATAAATACCCTAAATGAAATTAAAGCGAAATGGGTTATTATCTTTTTTTACTTTGGTAATCTTTTATGCATTATGTGTGGCAACAACTGTTAATGATCCAGACAAAATGTCTGCTGAGAAATCAGGTTCTGAAGTAAATGAATGGGCGATTAATAAGGGGCGATGTAATTTTCTTCAGTATTGTAAGCCTTGTCATGTTTCAATTGAAGAAAGCAAGATCGATAATCCACTTAATGGTTTATTTAAGCGACTACCAGAACCTGCTGATAGGTATTTTGTTCGGTTCATTAGCGATTCAAAATTATTAAGAGATAATGGGGATGATTACGCAATAGCAGTACATCAATCCTGGGAAAGCAATTATAACCATAAGTTCAAGTCCGTTTTTTCTGCTGATGAGTTTGCAGAACTCATTGCTTATATCAAGCATCAATAAAATAGGCAGTATAATTGATTTAGATTAGTCCATGGACTGGGTCTAAGTTGAAAAGAAAAAGAGACCGATTTACGCACTAAGATTTATCATTTGGAACTTTATCTGGATATCGGCTAATTGTTGTTTTAGTCTTTCCGGGTGGGTGTCGGTGATGAATACCTGACCATCACTTTCGGCGCAGACCCAATGGAGAAGCTGACTCATTCTATGGTCATCCAGTTTTTCAAATACATCATCAAGCAATAGAATCGGTGTAAAACCTTTTTGTTCCTTTAATATCTGCCATTCAGTAAGTTTGAGGGCAAAGAGTAAACTTTTTCTTTGTCCTTGGGACGCTTCATTTTTAAACAATTGCTCACCCATATGAAGTATTATATCATCTCTGTGGATACCTGAGCTGGTTCTTTGCAGTGCCAGGTCTTTAAGCCGGTTTTGTTGCAATAGGGTGGGGAAGTCTGTTTGTAACAATGGACTTTGATACGATAAGTTTATTCCGTCGTTGCTACGGGCAATTCGTTCATAGATACTGTAGGCGAGTGGTAAAAAATTCTGGAGAAAATTTTTACGGGTCTCAAATATCGCGGTACCTGATTTACTTAGTTGATCGTTTAAGATAGTGAATAAGGTTTCATCTTGTAAGCCCGTTTCTGCCACCTGCTTTAGCAGGCTGTTCCTCTGTTGTAAAATTTTATTGTAATCGATAAGCTGTTGTAAGTAATGTGGGTCGATCTGTGAGATAACAGTATCCAGGAATTTCCTTCTTTCTTCTCCAGGGCCGCTGATCAGTTCTACATCATCAGGTGCAATCATTACAACCGGTAACTTACCGATATGATCAGAGAATTTTTTATAGGGCTCCCCATCCAGTTGTAATTCCTTTTTTCCTGTTTCACGTACAATCAAAGTAACCGTTTTATCTATCGCTTCAACGGTGTATTGTCCGTGTAAGCGCATACCCAAACTACCGTGCTGTACATTTTGCAAATCAGGACGGGAAAAATAGCTTCTGGAGAAACTCAGGTAATAAATGGCATCCAACAGGTTTGTTTTACCGGTTCCGTTTGGCCCGCAAATACCTACAATCCTCTCACCAAAGTCGAAGGTTTGACCCGGATAATTGCGAAACTGAAGCAAGGAAAGTTGGTTGAGACGGAACATAGGCGGCAAATTAACACACCTCTTTCGGAATTAATCATGTGTGGTATCAATGAAAGCAATTATTTTTATTAAAAATTTGGCTTGAAGACGATATTATCTGGTCAGCAACTGGCATTAACGGTTAAAAGACTGGCCCATCAGATCCTGGAAAACAACGCAACGCTGGACAATACGGTTATTATTGGACTGCAACCCCGTGGCATATTTTTGAGTGATCGTATTGTTACAGAATTAGCATCCCTGGTTAATAAGGACACTATTGAATATGGTAAACTGGATATTACCTTTTACAGGGATGATGTTCGCAAAAGCCTGCATATTGCCAATACGACGGATATTCCATTTAGTTTGGAGAATAAGCACGTGATCCTGATCGATGATGTGTTATATACTGGAAGAACCATACGTGCTGCGCTGGATGCTTTATTGGCATTTGGACGCCCATCTAAAGTATCGCTCTGTGTGCTCATCGACCGGCGTTTCAGCAGGGAGCTACCCATACAACCCGATTTCACCGGCAAAACCATCGACACCATCATCTCCCAGAAAGTAAAAGTTTGTTGGAAGGAAAGAGATGAGGTGGATGAGGTTGTTTTGGTGTAGATTTTTGAATGTCAGATGGCAGATGTCAGATTTGAAATATTTGCTTGCAATAAATCTGACATCTGCCATCTGACATCCAACAATCCCTCTTGGTATTTATTTTTACTTTATCTTTGCTTTTTAATGAAACTCTCTACCAAACATCTCCTTGGTATTAAAGATCTCACAAGAGACGATATTCAATTAATTCTTACCACTGCCGAGCAATTCAAAGAAGTTTTACAAAGACCAGTTAAGAAAGTGCCTTCATTGCGCGATGTGACCATCGTAAACCTGTTTTACGAGAATTCGACGCGTACAAGGATGTCTTTTGAGTTGGCTGAAAGAAGGCTCTCGGCCGATGTACTGAATTTCGCAGCTACCACATCATCTGCGGCAAAAGGTGAGACCCTTTTAGATACCGTGAATAATATCCTGAGCATGAAAGTGGATATGGTAGTAATGCGACATAGCGCATCTGGTGCTCCCCACTTTCTGGCAAAACATATTCCTGCAGCCATTGTAAATGCTGGCGATGGTATCAATGAACACCCTACACAGGCATTATTAGATGCTTTTTCGATGAAGGAAAAACTTGGGAAACTCGAAGGACTAAAAGTAGCCATCATAGGAGATATTATGCATAGCAGGGTGGCATTGAGTAACATGTATCTGCTTCGCAAAATGGGTGCTGAAATAACCATTGCAGGTCCGCCCACACTTATTCCGAAATATATACAGGAAGCGCTGGACGTGCGGGTTGAATATAACCTCAAGAAAGCGTTACAATGGTGTGATGTGGCCAATGTATTGCGTATCCAGCTGGAAAGGCAAAATCAACCGCTTTTCTCCTCACTTCGTGAATATAACCTGGCCTATGGCATTAACCGCAGATTGCTGGAAAGTCTGGGCAAAGAAATCGTAATCATGCACCCCGGACCGATTAACCGTGGCGTAGAGCTCGACAGCGATGTAGCCGACGGGCCATTCTCCATTGTGCTAAATCAGGTTGAAAATGGGGTAGCGGTTAGGATGGCGGTGCTGTATTTGCTCGCGGGAGCGTGAGGAACAGAGAAATAAGGAATAAGAAATAAGAAATAAGGAATGAGAAAGTGAGGGGTTTGGAATAAACTTTCTAATTTCTTATTCCTTATTTCTTATTTCTCTGTTTTCTTCCTTTTCTTCGTAGTCATAATCCTTTACCATGCGTATATGTTTATTCCCTGGTACATTCGATCCGGTTACGTTGGGGCATGTTGATATTATTAACAGGGCCTTGCCGTTGTTTGATCAGATTTATATTGGTATTGGTATCAACGCTGCCAAATCGCCTATGTTCAGTCCGGAGCAGAGAATGGAATGGTTTAGGGAAATTTACCATGATGAGCCAAAAGTGAAAAGTGTGGTGTATGAAGGACTTACTATAAACTATTGTAAAGAGATTGGGGCGAAATTTATTCTTCGCGGTATTCGGTACGTGAGCGATTTTGAATATGAAAAAACCATTGCTGATGCTAATCGTACACTGGATAAAAATATAGAAACGATATTCCTTACCGGTGAACCAAAATATACTTCAGTAGCATCGACCATTGTACGTGATATCCTTAGAAATGGAGGGGATGCATCTCCATTTTTACCTGAAGCCGTTATACGGTCTATTAAAAAATAATTATGTCCATCTGGTTTAACCCTTCCTTATCTATATCCGACGTACAACCTCTCGGGAAAAATACCATGGGTGAACATCTTGGAATGGTATTTACTGAGATAGGCGACGATTATATTAAGGCTACCATGCCTGTAGATCATAGAACCAAACAGCCTTATGGTTTATTGCATGGTGGAGCATCCGTTGCACTTGCTGAAACACTTGGTAGTGTGGGCGCTGCTTTAACGGTTGATCCTTTAAAAGCTATTTGTGTTGGACAGGAAATAAATGCCAATCACCTGCGTAGTGTAAGAAGCGGACTGGTTACCGGTATTGCCAAACCTATCCATATTGGTGCCAGCTCACAGGTTTGGGAAATAAAAATTTATGATGAAAGAGAGAAGCTGGTTTGTATAAGCCGCCTTACAGTAGCTGTGTTAAAAAGCAGGGAGAAAGCTTAATTACTCCAAGCTTTCTGAATCTGTCAGCGTTAATTACCAATTTCTTATTTCAACATCTTGTAGTCATTGTTGTCCGGTAAAGACCGCTTCTAGCCGCTAGCTGCTAGCTTCTAGCTTTTTTTTGCTATTAATTTAACCATCCACAAGCGTAAATGTGGTAATTAGAATTTTTATTTAGGAATGATTTTTTTAAAAAAAATTCACAAGCCCTTTCATTTATTCAAATATTTGGAGAAAACCTAAAACAAGCACCAATCTATGCTAGCAGCTAGAGGCTAGAAGCTAGCAGCCTAAATTCACATCCCCAACTCACTCACGCATTTCTTCAATTCTGTGAGGTAATTGCCATATAGTTTCTTGAGGTACCATTTAGTGAAAAAGTAGAGTACTAATGCAAGTACAATCATGTAAACACCAAAGAAAGTGAGCACCTGCCATCTGGCGGTAAAGAAATGTTGGGCAAATTTATCTACCTCAGGTATGGAGACTGGCTGCATACTGGAAAGTATCAGTGAAAAAACAAAACATATCGGCAGCAGGGCCATGGAAAATTGGAAATAACGTTTTACGAATTCTTCCAGTAATGAAACAACAGACTGTAAATTGGCTTTTATCGGTTGTGAAGAGTTGGTGAGGTGATGTGTTCTTTTGTATAAATAGTATAAGATAAAGGTAAATGCAAACATCAAAATACTGAATACGCCAAAATAGAGGCGGATCGACCAATAGCTGGTAGAAAAAACGATATATAACATGGCTGCTATAAATAGCACACATAGTATCATTTCAATAATCAGGCTACGTTTTAGTTTACCGATGATTGAATTTGTCTTCCTTTTCAGTAAGGCTGCTATATCAGCATCACTCCGGCTGGCATGGTCCGTAGCCAGCTTTTGATTGAGTTGATATTTTAGTTCATCAAGTTCCATAACACTTCATTTATGCGGGGGTCATATATTTTTGAGTTGATTCCTTTAACCTGGATTTTATCCTGTTCATTTTCACGGCCACATTATTTGCAGTGATGCCCATCATGTCGCCAATATCATTGTAATTATAATCTTCCAGGTAGAGCATTACAATGGCTTTATCGATTTTTGAAAGCTCTCCAATAGCTGCATACATCGCTTTAACCTGTTCCTCTATTGGATCGTGTGCTTCAATATTGTTTAGTTCCGGTACCGTTTCAGTTGTGTAGATGTCTGGTTTTCTTTTTTCTTTACGGAAAAAAGTGATGGCAGTATTTAAGGCGATCCGGTAGAGCCAGGTAGAAAATTTAGCGTCGCCACGGAAACCGGCATAGGCTTTCCATGCCTGCAGGGTAATTTCCTGAAAGAGGTCTTCACGGTCTGCATGAGCATCCATATAAAGATTACACACTTTATGGATGATGCGTTGGTGCTCGTTTAACAATACTATAAATTCTTTCTCTCCAGGCATTGGTCTAAATTAGTACAATAGCGGTGTGAGTGTATAACCTTCTTTTTTTAATAGGGCAATCACTCCCTGTTTGCCTCCCAGGTGACCAGCACCTACTGCAAAAAAACTAGGCATGGCTGTCATTGCTTTTTTCATTACCGGAATCCATTTGTTATTACGGTTTATCAGCATTGCAGTTTCAAAGTTTGAGCTATCTCCATTATCCATGATAAAGCGGTAGAGTTTTTCTATGTTCCGCTGTTTATACACAGCCGACATTTTATCCATCATCTGTTTTACACTGTCATATTTTAAAACAGATTCTTTAAAAGCCTTCACCTGCGAAGAAAGCGGCTCCGCATTAATAGCATTGATCTGGTCGTCGATGGTTTCAAGTCCGGCAATAGTGAGTTTAAATTCCTTGGCCAACATTACAAATGCCATTTCAGGTTGCACTTTATCCTTACAAGTAATACTGCTCATCGCCAACATACTCATGGGTACAAATGGACTAAGCTGGTTAAACAACATAAGTGGCATGCCAGTTATTGTTTTGAAGCTGTCGCTGACTGCTTTGTAAGTTGATTCTCCCATAAGTTCACTAAGGCTGCCTTTAGTTAACCGCATTTTACTCATCAGGCTTAACTGCATACCTGGATCGTCCATGTCGAGTTCACCATAAAATTGTTTGCAGCTTTTTAGTTTGGCTTCGAGTGTGGGGGTAATAGTAAAATCATTTTTACACATCAGGTGAAATGTGCCAAAAATATAGGAGGGTTGCTTTAGCCCCTTACCAGTTATTTGCCATAAAAGTGAACTTGCCGGCTTTTTTTGGGCCTGAGATGCCAAGGGAAACCCTGCAATCAATAAAAAAAGGCCTAAAAGCCATTTGCTCCGCAACATGAAAGTCTTTATTTGTTTGTCGCAAGTTTAGCATAAATATTACGCTTCAAAAAAAATAGCCCCGTGTAGAAACACGGGGCGAAACCAAAACCAACTGCATACGTGCCAGGTGGCACGCTATGAAAAACCTCTTATAATATGCTGATCTCTTTAGGAGACAGTTTAACTTCTTCTTTTTTTGGCAGGAATACTTTCAATACGCCATTTTCATAACGGGCCTGGATAGCATCTGCATTGATTTTCTCGTCCAGGTTAAAGCTGCGTTTGAAAGAACGGAAATTGAATTCCCTGCGAATTGTTTTGTACGTTTTGTCTTCAGTCGTCTCTTTTTTCTCGTAGCTGATGGTCAATAAACCATTTTCTACATTCACCTTAAAGTCTTCCTTATTTCTACCCGGAGCATTCAATTCAAGGTGATAACCATCTGCTGTTTCATGGATGTTTACCGGAACAGTTGCATAAGCCAGGTTAGCATCTTTACCCCAGGTTGAAGGGAAATTGTTCAATAATTCATCGAACAGGCTAGCGAAAGGAGCGGTGTTGTGTTTTACGAGTGTCATATTCAGTGTTTTTTATGTTTTAAAATTGAATTCGAAATAACTTGTTCAAAGCCTGTACCAACGCTTTAAAAGTGCATTTTTGTGGTCAGAATGATTATTTGGAGCTTATGGCAAGCGCCATTATGACTGTTTTTGCGATTTAGAAGCGCCATTATGGCGCTTATTTAATTGTTTAGTGTTACAACTTTTAATCCTAATTTTGTGTTCTACAATTAAAAACAAGCGAATATGTATCCAGCAGAGATTGTGTTACCCATGAAAGCGGAGTTAACAGATAGTGGTTTTGAGGAGTTATTATCTGCTTCTGATGTGGACAATAAGTTACAGCAAAAAGGAACCACATTAGTGGTTATTAATTCTGTATGTGGTTGTGCAGCAGGCACTTGCAGACCAGGCGTGTTAATGGCAGTGCAAAATTCGGCCAAGCGTCCGGATCATTTAACCACCAGTTTTGCCGGGTTCGACGTAGAAGCGGTAAACCAGGTTCGTCAGCATTTATTGCCTTATCCGCCATCTTCACCAGCTATAGCACTGTTTAAAGACGGTCAATTGGTAAGTATGGTAGAGCGTCATCAGATAGAAGGTCGTCCGGCCCAGGTGATAGCACAGCACCTTATTTCTGTTTTTGATGAACATTGCAATTAATTTTCCCTTAGTTTTGTTCGAGGATGGGTTAGTAAGTACGGCTCCACTTTGGTGGAGCCTTTTTTTTGGATACCCCTCTGGAAAACAGTTTCATATTTTCTGACTATCATTGCAACTGTCTTTTATTGATTGATCATTACACCAGACAAATATGTACCCTAATTTATATTACGCATTTAAAGATCTGTTTGGAATTGAGTTGGGTGGATTAAAACTCGTGAACAGTTTTGGTTTTTTCGTTGCGCTTTCTTTTATACTTTCCGCCTGGATACTTACCCTTGAATTAAAACGGAAACAAAACCTTGGACAGTTTTCTTTTACGGAAGAAAAAATTATGGTAGGTGCACCGGCAGGCATAGCAGAGCTATTGGTAAATTTTTTACTGGGTTTTGTTTTCGGATTTAAAATACTGGGTGCATTTGTTATTGAATCAGCACTAAATGATCCACAATCTTTTATACTTTCCACAAATGGCAGCCTGCCGCTTGGAATACTGGTGGGCATTGTATTTGCCGGTTTGAAATGGTGGGAAAAAAACAAGCAGAAACTCGCTAAACCCGAAGAACGTATTATACGGATCTGGCCACACGACAGGGTAGGAGATATTGTACTGTATGCAGCTTTATTTGGTTTTCTTGGAGCAAAAATTTTTCACAACCTTGAAAACTGGAACGAGTTTGTAAAAGACCCGATCGGGGCACTTATTTCATTCAGCGGACTCACATTTTATGGTGGATTAATTTGTGCTGGTGCTGCGATAATATACTATGCACGCAAGCGAAAAATCTCCGTGATCCATCTCGCAGATGCAATGGCGCCTACCATGATGTTTGCCTATGCATTTGGCCGTATCGGATGTCAGGTAAGTGGCGATGGAGATTGGGGTATTGTTAATACAAATCCTAAACCATTCAGTTGGTTACCCGATTGGTTATGGGCCTATAACTACCCCCATAATGTAATCGGCGAAGGCAAACCAATTGCCGGATGCACCGGTCCTTATTGTAATGAATTGGTTCCGGCAGTTTATCCTACACCACTATATGAAATAATTGCCTGTTTGCTCCTTTTTGCCATTTTATGGGTTTACCGTAAAAAATTAAAGGTAGCTGGACAATTATCCGGTCTCTACCTCATTTTAAATGGCCTTGAACGATTTTTCATCGAAAAAATACGTGTCAACACTAAATACGAAGACCTCCCATTCCAACCCACCCAGGCCGAACTGATCTCATTTGTAATGGTACTTACCGGTATCGTGCTGATGATTAAGGCGAAAGATTGGTTTGGCGAAAAGAAATAAGACGTGAATTGTGAATGGTGAATTGTGAATGTTGAGTAGTAAATAGTCAGTAGTGAATTTAACGATGTGCTATATATATAATTGAATTTCAATTAATTATATATATTGCACTTTATTTTTTGCCCCTAATAGTCTCAACTTTAAGCCATCCCACTTCCATATTTCTTATTCCTTATTCCTTATTTCTCATTTTCCCCCTGTTTTCCACTCATCCTTGTTTAGCACCGTTCATTATAAAACTATGTACTATGCTAAACATAGTACATAGTTTTGTTCTGTAATTAGCAACAACGAGAACTAAAATAACAAGACATAATTATGAGAAATATTAAAAATTTACTGGCAGTTATCGCATTGTTAACTGGATCAGTGGCTGCACAGGCGCAAACAGCCAAAGTAAACGGCGCGGTGAGTGGTTCACAAAAACCTGTTGAAGCTGCTTCAGTAGGAATTTTGCGTGCAAAAGATTCTGCCATCGTTAAAATGGCTGTAACCGACAAAGCAGGTCAGTTTGAAGTGGAGAAACTGGCAGCAGGTAAATACCTGGTAATGGTACAATCTGTTGGTTATAACAAATTCTATTCTCCTTTATTTGATTTGGCGAATGGTCAATCTTATACTATTCAACCAATTACCCTTACTAATATTTCAAAAGAACTGGAAGGGGTAGTGGTAACTTCTAAAAAACCAATGATAGAGCAAAAGCTCGATCGCACAATCATTAATGTAGATGCTTCACCTACTAATGCCGGTGCAACGGTTTTAGATGTGCTGGAGAAATCACCGGGTATTTCTGTTGATAAAGACGGCAATATCAGTTTGAAAGGAAAACAAGGTGTGGTTGTATTGGTAGATGGTAAACCTACTTACCTGGGCGCACAGGATCTGGCTAATATGCTGCGTAATATGTCGAGCTCGAACCTCGAAACCATTGAGTTGATGACCAATCCACCAGCTCGTTTCGATGCTTCCGGAAATTCAGGTGTCATCAATATCAAAACCAAGAAGTCTAAAGTAATGGGTTATAATGCAAGTATCACCACCGGCTACACGCAAGGTGTTCTTCCAAAAACCAACCATAGTGTTAACCTGAATTACAGACAGAACAAAGTGAATATTTTTGGTAATGCCAGTTATAACTATAACGAAAACTTTGGAGATCTGAAAATTGACAGGAATTTCAGGAACCAGACAACAGGAGCCCTTCTAAGCTCTTTTGATCAATCTGCTTATAGTAGTCGTAATTCAAATAGTTACAACTATAAAATAGGATTCGATTATTTTATGAATAAAAAAACCACCATGGGCTTGGTTGTAAACGGCTATAGCAATGTGGGGGATGAGTATACTAAGAATACCACATTTATCAAAGACCCTGCTGGTTCTCTGGTAACACGTACACAGGCCATCAACGATGTTAACCTGAAATTTAAAAATGTTGGAGTTAATGCTAACCTTCGTCATGTGTTCGATAGCACTGGTAAAGAATTAACAATTGATGCTGATTATATCAACTATAGCCAAAATAACAGGCAGGTATTGAGCAATGAATTTTATGATCACAATGGCAATGTAAAATCACCCAATGAAATACTCAGGGGAATTCTTCCTGCCAACATCGATATCTATAGTTTTAAGGCAGATTATTCTCAACCAATGAAAGGTCAAATGAAATTTGAGGCAGGAGTAAAGAGTAGTTATGTGAATACCGACAATGATGCACAATATGCTAATTGGGATGGTGCACAATTTGTAAACGACAATACACGCAGCAATCATTTTCTCTACAAAGAAAATATCAATGCAGCCTATGTAAATTTCAATAAGCAATTCAATAAGAAATGGAGTGGTCAGTTAGGCTTGCGTGCTGAGAATACCAATATTACCGGCAACCAGCTTACTACCGGTGAAGTATTCAAACGTAACTATACACAGGTTTTCCCAACCATGTACATCGGTTATGCAGCAAATGAAAAAAATCAGTTTGCCTTAAGTTATGGTCGTCGTATCGATCGTCCGAACTACCAGGACCTGAATCCTTTCTTTTATTTCCTTGATAAATATACCTACCAGGTTGGTAACCCATATTTACGTCCGCAGTTCAGTCATAATATCGAGTTGAACCATACCTATAAAGGTTTCCTGAATACTTCACTGAACTATAGCAATACCAATGATATTTTACAGGATGTGTTAGAGCAGGTAGACAGCACCAATACTTCTTTTGTGAAGAAAGGAAATATCGCACGCAGACAAAACCTGGGAGCATCAGTAAGCCTTGGAATGCCTGTAACCAAGTGGTTTAGAACAAATGTCTATGTGAATGTGTTTTATAATCACTTTAAGGGATTTGTAAACAATGGTGATATATCAGTTGGCGCAACAGCGTATATGGCTAATATCTCCAATCAGTTTACCTTCTCTAAAGGATGGGGTGCTGAAGTAAGTGGATTCTACCGTTCAAAAAGTGTAGAAGGTGTACTGGTAGCAAAACCAATGGGTGCCATGAATATTGGTATCACAAAACAGGTATTAAAAAACAAAGGCATGATCAGATTGGTTGTAAGAGATGTATTATATACACAAATCTTCCGTGGATACAGCAAATACCAGAATGTTGATGTAAGTATTCGTCAAAATAGAGATAGCCGAATGGTTAACCTGAGTTTTACTTACCGTTTCAGCAAAGGGAAAACTGCTGCGCAACGTAAAAGAGGTGGTGCTAATGAAGAACAGAATCGTGTGAATTTAGGTGGAGGAAATTAATTCATCGGTGGATGGGCGGATTTAAACAGGATATTATATTTAATTTTCCATTTGAACCTAAATGATTCCGCTCATCCAATTTTGACATTTTTGTGTAGCAGGATAAAGTCAATTTAGCAACATTAAATTTGTTTTTTTTCTCATGTGCATTATATAGAAGGCGGCCCCGATTTCTATCGGGGCCTATTTATTTGGAGGAAGATCGAAAGTCCGGAAGTCCGAAAGACCGGAAGTCCGGAAAATCGAAAGAAGTATTAATGGATTTATGCCTCTTCGGACTATCGGACTTTCGGACTTCCTGACTTCCTGACTAACGTAGTTTCCAACTCCCCGTCTTATCTTTACATAAATTAATCGCTATGCCTTCATTCGATATTGCCAGCAAAGTAGACTTGCAAACTTTGGATAATGCCATTAATACCGTAAAAAAGGAAATCGCGGGTCGCTTCGATTTTCGGGATTCTCCGGTTTCTGTTGAACTGAATAAAAAGGATTTCGTTGTATCCCTGGAAGTTGAAAGTGATATGAAAATGAAGCAGTTAATCGATGTTTTAATCGGTAGAGCCATCAAACAGGGGATTGATGGGAACGCCTTCGATTTCTCAAAAGATGCCTATCCCAGTGGGAAAGTGGTAAAAAAAGAGGTGCCGGTTAGGAATGGTCTGAAACAGGACGATGCCAAGAAAATCGTTAAAATGATCAAAGACAGCGGTTTAAAGGTTCAGGCAGCTATTATGGACGATATTATCCGTGTTACAGCCAAGAAAATCGATGATTTACAGGATGTTATAGCAAAATGTAAGACAGGGGAGTTCGGTATTCCTTTGCAGTTTATTAATATGAAGAGCTAGGAGATGTAAGTCCGTAAGTCGGAAAGTCCGAAAGTCCGCAAGAAACAGGCACCGATACAACCATCTTTCGGACTTTCAGACTTGCCGACTTCCGGACTAAGAATACTGCCTTAATTTGGCAATTTGCTGCTTCCTGCTTACCTTTGCATTCCTTTAAAAATAAGCGTACGGCCAAATCCGTACCACCTAAAACAAATAATTATGAAACAAGGTATCCATCCAGAAAATTATCGTTTTGTTGTGTTCAAGGATATGAGTAATGGTTATTCATTCCTGAGCCGTTCAACTGCAGCTTCAAAAGAAACCATTCTTTGGGAAGATGGTAACGAATATCCGGTTATTAAACTGGAGATTTCAAATACTTCACACCCTTTCTATACTGGTAAAAACATGCTGGTAGATACTGCAGGTCGTATCGACAAATTCAAAAAACGTTACGAGAAGAAGAAATAATTTCAACTTCAATCATATTAAAGTCCCGCTTGTACCGCAAGCGGGACTTTTTTTTACCCAAATTTTCCGCTTGTCACCAACCACATCAATATGCTATTTAGCGCCTTTTAACCGCAGGATATTTTCGCACCATAATATTTAAAATGAAATTTTATGTGGTGGAATAAATGGGGCAGGTTGATGGCCGGAATATTATTAGTATCAGCCTGCTCAAAGAAATCAGACCAATTGCAACCAACTCCGCAATTGCCGCAAGAGCCGGTAAAAGGTAAACTGGCTAAGATCAGCTACGATAGCGGAGCCTATGATTCCCTTTATTATGATGCATCAGGAAAGTTGATCAAATATAAATCGGTATGGGTGCCGGGTTCAGGAACCAGCTTAACCTATTTCTTCGATTATGATATGTTGGGTAAACCAAGCCGTGTATATAGTGACCAGGGAGAAGAATATCGCTACAGTTATGAAAATGGATTACTATCTGAAGTGGGTTTGTACTTCGGAGGAATAAAAACAAGACATAAAGGTTTTACCTACAACCAGGGACAACTAACCTCCACACATACTTATGCCGATATACTGAGTAACCCCAATGACCAGGATTTTCTCGATATGTTTACCTATACCTATTACCCTGATGGTAACCTGAAAACAGAAACTTCATTTTCCGTGCATCCGGTTTCAGGATGGCCCGTTAAAGAAATGACCATTACTTATTCAGATTATGACAAAAGTTATAATCCGGAAGACGTGCTTAAACAACTGCCTTATTATTTCGGTAAAACATTCCTGAAAAATAATGCCCTTACACGCACGGCTAAAAATGAAAAGACAGGTGAAACATCTACTTATATTTTCTCCTACACTTATCACAGTTCAACATTACCCTTAACCCGTAAGTATGAATATTATGGAAGTGGAAATTGGCAGGAGGGATCTTGTATCTATTCATACTATTAAATTGCCGTTCATCTAAAATTTCGGAAAAATAGCCTGCTGCTGAAACGAAATTTCCATGAGCTGTGTCAGCAATAAAATGAAAACGAATAAAATGAGTAAAAGTAAATTTTTGTTGCCACTGTTAGTGGTTGCTTTTTTTTCCTGCGGAAAAGAATCGAATAAACCTAATCCTGCACCGGTAAATAATTTAACTGGTAAACTGGCAAAAGTAGATTTAGGTGTGGGTATCTATGACTCTTTGTTTTATGGACAGGATGGAAAACTCAATAAAATTTCAACCTATTACGAATCAGGTGGAACCGTAACTTATAAAGAGAATTATTTCTTCAGCTACAATAACAATGGAAAACCTGCATCTGTTCAAATTGAAAACGCAGACGAATACCGTTATACCTATATCAATGGTATAGTAGCTGCAGTAAGCAGATATGAAAACGGCGTAAAAACAAATTATAAAATCTACAATTATACTGCAGACAATCTGCTGGAATCAGTTGAACTTTATGAAAAACCTTTACAGGGAGGTGTTGGTTTTGCCTATACGGAAAGAACCGATTATACTTATTACCCAGGTGGTAACCTGAAAACAGAAACACAATACCAGATTGATCCCTTAGGACAAGCAATAAAACTGGTAACAACTATTTATGAGGATTATGATCAGCGAACTAATGTAGATACCGCTTTCCGTAATTTTCTTTATATGACAGGTATAAGTACCATGAAAAACAATGCCAGAAAAGTTACCAGACGAAATGAAACAACTGGAGCGGAGCAGGTATATTATTATCAGTTTGACTATGCCTCTAACAACTCGCCTTCTAAACGAATCATGAGGAGAACTCCTGGAGGTGCACCAGAAACTGAGATTGTTTATAGTTATTATTAATCTAATACACATAGCAACTGGAAGACCTGTTCATTCCAGTACTCAAAGCCCCGGATTCCTTTTTCCGGGGCTTTTTTGTGCATAATGTTCAAGTAAAATTCAAGTTGTACCTTTGCGACGTTAAAAAATAAACATGAAACTGGATATACTGGCATTTGGCGTTCATCCGGACGATGTAGAATTAGGCTGTTCCGGAACCCTGATGGCGGCGTTGGCCGAGGGGAAAAAAGTAGGTATTGTTGATCTTACCCGAGGAGAACTTGGCACGAGAGGTACACCCGAAACAAGAAAGTCAGAAGCTACAGCAGCCGCTGAAATTATGGGTGTAACCATTCGCGAAAACCTGGGTATGGCAGATGGCTTTTTTCAGAATGATGAAACCAACCAGCGCAAAGTCATTGAAATGATACGCAAATACCGCCCGGAAATAGTATTGGCCAATGCCCCGGAAGACAGGCATCCCGATCATGGCCGAAGCGCTAAACTTGTTGCAGATGCAGCTTTTCTGTCAGGGTTAAGAAAGATAGAAACAACCGTAGATGGACAGGCTCAGGAAGCATGGCGACCCACTTATGTATTTCATTATATCCAGGATCGGTTTATTCAGCCTTCTTTTGTGGTAGACATTACAAAGTACATGGATAAGAAAATTGAATCTGTATTGGCATATACCACTCAATTTAATAGTACCGGAGGCAATGAACCCCAAACCTATATTTCAACACCACAATTTCTGGAAACAGTAAAAGCCCGTGCCATGATGCTGGGTAAACGAATAGGAGTAGGGTATGCAGAAGGGTATATTACGGAGAAGATTATCGGTATCAGTAGTTTTGATGGGATTATTAAACACAGTACTTAAGCAGCTATAAGCTTCGAGCTGTGAGCTTTGAGCAGTTCGAAAGACTTTAAGATTGCTTATCAAATAAATATTTAAATAGCTCGTAGCTCATAGCTCAAAGCTCGCAGCTCAAAAAAATTATGTCAAAAATCCAAATAGGTCTTGTGCAGATGAGCTGCACGGCATCGAAAGAAGAAAATATGGCGAAAGCCATTGCGGGTATTCGTAATGCAGCCGCAAAAGGCGCACAAATCGTTTGTCTGCAGGAACTTTTTACCAGCCTATATTTCTGCGATGTAGAAGATTATGAGAACTTCAAACTGGCAGAAGCCATTCCCGGTCAATCAACCGAAACTTTAGCTAAAGTTGCTGCTGAATTGAACGTAGTGATTATCGCTTCTTTGTTCGAAAAAAGAACGGAGGGTTTGTACCATAACACAACAGCAGTGATTGATGCTGATGGCAGTTACCTCGGTAAATACCGTAAAATGCATATTCCGGATGATCCTGCTTATTATGAGAAATTCTATTTTACGCCTGGCGATCTGGGATATAAAGTTTTCAAAACAAAATATGCAACATTAGGTGTGTTGATCTGTTGGGATCAATGGTATCCTGAAGCAGCAAGGATTACAGCATTAATGGGCGCTGAAATTTTATTCTATCCAACCGCTATAGGCTGGGCAACTAGTCAGGATGAAGCAACCAACACCGAACAATACAATGCTTGGCAAACTATTCAAAGAAGTCATGCAGTAGCAAATGGTGTACATGTTGTTAGTGTTAACAGGGTAGGCTTCGAACAAAACGGCGCCATGAAATTCTGGGGCGGTTCTTTTGTAAGTAATCCATTCGGAACTCTATTGTATAAAGCTTCGCATGAAGAAGAAGAAGTAACCGTTGTAGAAATCGATACCCAAAAAACCGATCGATACAGAACACACTGGCCCTTCCTCCGTGATCGCAGAATAGACTCTTACCAACCCATTACTAAACGATACATCGATGAGGACTAATCTTTCTGTGTATTTCAGTGCCTTCAGTGGCAATAAATCATTTATTTAAAAGCTACCATCTTGACTACCCCAAAATCTCTCGGCTATTTCTTTCCCCCTGAATTCGCTGAACACGAAGCTACATGGCTTTCCTGGCCTCATAAAGAAGCAAGCTGGCCGGGGAAAATAGATTCTATTTATCCCAACTATGCGCTCTTCGTCAAATACCTTGCATTAAGCGAAAAAGTTCGCATCAATGTTGCCAATGAAGCCATGAAAATGATTGCCATCGGCCATTTGCAGCAAGCTGGTGTAAACATGACTCAGGTCGAATTCTTCATGCATCCTACCAATGATGCCTGGTGCCGCGATCATGGACCAGCTTTTTTAATCAATAATAATGCAGAACAGAGAAAAGTAATTGTTGACTGGAACTATAATGCCTGGGGCGGTAAATACCCTCCTTATGATCTCGATGATATCATCCCTACATTAATCGGAAAACATTTCGATATACCAGTGTACAATCCTGGCATCATCATGGAAGGTGGTTCGGTTGAATTTAATGGTGCAGGCACCGTATTAACCTCTACCTGCTGTCTTCTTAATCCTAATAGAAATCCAAACCTTAATCAGGCGCAGATAGAACAATACCTGCTAGATTATTACGGTATGGATCAGGTGCTCTGGGTAGACGAGGGAATTATCGGAGATGATACCGACGGTCATATTGACGATACCGTTCGTTTTGTAAATGCGGATACCGTAATTACAGTTGTTGAAGAAAATAAGCAGGATGAAAACTATGCTTTATTGCAAACCAACCTGCAACAGTTAAAAGCCATGCGTTTAATAAATGGTAAGCAGTTAAACATCATTGAACTGCCTATGCCAGATGAAGTAATATATGAAGACCAGCGCTTGCCGGCATCTTATGCTAACTTCTATATAAGCAACAAACATGTTATCGTACCATCTTTTCGTTCTGATAAAGACGATAAAGCTCTCGGCATAATTGCGGAAGCATTTAAGGATAGGGAAGTAGTAGGTATTGATTCAACCGATATTATCTGGGGACTTGGAAGTTTCCATTGCCTAAGCCAACAAGAACCGAAATAAGATTTTTGAATTTTGATTTTTGAATTTTGATTTTTTTTCGATTACATATCTGCTGATTTTTTTCTTGCCTGAATAAACACCTCTGTTCCCGCTCTTTGTGGGATTGAATTGTAGGCGGGTGTTAATTTGAAGTTGAAGTAGGGGGAGAATAATGTTTTATAGGTTTCTTCATTTCCACCAAAGGGAGGACCACCATCAAAATCGCGGTTGAATAGTAATCCGACTAGTTGTCCATTGGGTTTTAATAATTCATGCATTTTCTTAACGTAGGCAGTACGTAATGAAGGATCAATGGCACAGAAAAAAGTCTGTTCCAGTATCAGATCATAGGTTCCGGTTAATTCAAAGAAATCGCCGCAGATAATTTTGACTGCGTCACCATATTCTTTGAATTTTTCTTTCAGATTATCGGTAACCAGGGGGGCCAGATCGATAACAGTGATATCGGTAAAACCTTTTTCCAACAGATATGCGGCTTCATAGCTATTGCCTCCGCCGGGTATCAGGATGCTGATATCTTTATTGGGGAGTTGGTCGATATATGTTTTTAATGGCGTAGAGGGGTAGCCAATATCCCAACCGATTTCATTTTGTTTGTATCGGTTATTCCAATAATCAGCAGATAAAAAGTCGGTCATGTTTATTAGTCTCCTATATGTGCAGCTTGAGATGGTACGATCAGTAGTTTAACTTGTCTGCCACTGATATAACGAAATTGTTTCCCATCCCAAAAACCATCCTGTTCCAACATAATACGAATTGGCTTTTTCCATTCAGGAATATCTGTTGCTGCATTCAGCTCAATAGAATAGGCAGTGTTTTCATGTAATGGAAAATCTCCGGATCCGGGAACACCACCTTGTTGATCCCACATACCAATGGTAGGGCCTGCAGCATGTCCATGAAATCCGATGGGGTGTGTATAGATGGACGCGGTGATGTTTTCATTTTTAGCTTGTTGCAATGCATCTTTCAAAATCTGGTTTCCCGTTTTGCCATTTTTGAATTGGCTGGTAAGTATATCCTGTAAACGATTGGCTCTTTCAAATGCCTTAACAATGCTGGCTGGTGGTGTTTTTTCACCAGGCTGTAATACATAGGCGTGTTGTTGGATATCTGTATTTAGTCTTAAATAGGTAATGCCGATGTCTACATGTAACAAATCGCCCGTTCTTATTATCTCATCAGCCGGTCTGTTCGAAAAAGAGCGGAGGTGATCAAAGTTTTCAGGATCATTACGCTGAATGGAAACAGAAGTATGAAACCAAGTGTCTAATCCAAGATCTCGTATTTTCTGTCTGAACCACCATACCAGGTCATCAGTAGTAGTTACGCCCGGCATGATTACTTTACCCGAAAAACCTTCCTTTATAATGTCGTGTGTAATTTGTATTAATTGAGGATAGAGTTGCATTTCGCGGGCAGTTCTGGTTTCGAGCCATCGCACCGCCAGTTTTTCTGCACTCACCAATTTTTTAGTCGTAGCAGCCGGCAATTTTGCCAGTAATTCTTTGTGTTCTGTGAAAGTGAGTCCATCAGCATGCCCAAAATCACCTGAATAATTTAAGGCTATTTTTGCAGGGTTTCGTTGTTGAATCAGATCAATCAAAGCGTCCCACTGATCGGGAAATTTTGTCATGTCCCATGATGCTTTGATTTCGTTCCCTACATTATATCGGGCAATGGCTAATTTTTCAAATGTGCCGGATGGGTTGCGATAAAACACCAAAATGGTTCTCCTTCTTGCTGAAAGCCAGGTTGCGGGTAACATGGTTTTAATAACCGGATCTTCATTATACTCACGGGAAATAACCAGCCACATATCAATGCCTTCTTCTTTCATCAATGCTGGTAATAAATTGTTCAACCTGTCTGCCAACAATTCATCAACCACCCTTGCCTGATCCTTCAAAGGTAAAATATGCTGGGCCTTTAACCCTGCAAAGCAGCATACCAGTACCATTAGCAGTAATAGTTTTCTCATAAGTTTTTGATCTTTGATTTTTTGATCTTTGAGTTTCTTATTCCTTATTTCTTATTCCTCTGTTTTCCTCGCTTGTCTTGGTATGATAAACGCAATCAGGTCATTTAGTTCAATACCGGCTCTTTCGCAGGCATCGCGTATATCATCGCGGGATACATTGGCGGCGAATGATTTTTCTTTTAATCTTTTATTCACTCCTTTTACATCCATACCTTCATAAGCACCGGGTCGCATTAATGAATAGGCATGTATGAGTCCGGATAGTTCGTCAAACGCATATAGCATCTTATCCATATCGGTTTCAGGAATTACCCCAAAATGGGTATGGCCATGCGATGCGATAGCATGAATGATCTCGGGGTCTACCTGCCTGCTTTCAAGCTCTTCAATAATTTTTTTACAGTGTAAATCAGGCCACTGATCCCAGTCGGCATCGTGCAACAGCCCTGCCATTTCCCAGCGCCATTGAGTGGCTTCATCGGCCTGTAATTTTTCAGCCGCCCAGCATTTCATCAGGTGCGCTACCTGAAGCATGTGTAGTTTTAGTTTAGGGTTAAGTACCCATTCATGGAAAAGTGTGTTTGCTTCATCAGGAGACAACACATTCCCTTTATTAGCCGGGTTCCCAAAAGTAGATCTGCCGAGATGTAGAGACATAGTTGATTATTAAGTCCGGAAGTCCGGGAGACCGAAAGTCCGGAGGTTTTTTAGTTTAATAGATTAAAACTATTCCGTAAAATAAATATTTTCTTTCTTTTCTCTCGGACTTTCGGACTCCGGACTTTCGGACTATTAAACTTCCCTGCTTTCTTCGTATTTTTCCGCTTCAAGAAACTACATGAAAAACTATCTCTTACTGATTGTTCTCCTGGTATTGATTGCCTGTTCCAGAAACCCTTATAAAGCCACCAATAAAGTGTATAACCAGAAAGCAAAGGAATACGCAAAAGCTTTGCGTGTAGCGCCTGTAGAAACCTTTCAGTCTGATTCAATGGGATTGCCGCCATATTGGGTAGGCACTACCAATTTTAATATGCGCAAACCGAACTTTGTTATTATTCACCATACTGCTCAGAATAGCTGTGAACAGACATTAAAAACATTTACGTTAACCAGAACATCTGTTAGTGCTCACTATGTAATTTGTAGAACTGGGGTATTGCATCACATGCTCAGCGACTATCTCCGGGCATGGCATGGTGGGGTAGGTAAGTGGGGTAATATGACAGATATAAATTCCTCGTCAATTGGTATTGAACTTGATAATAATGGCTTTGAACCTTTTGATAGTTTACAAATCAATAGTTTAATCAGTTTATTAACACGCTTAAAGAAAGAACACAATATTCCTGCGGCTAATTTTATTGGTCATGGTGATATTGCACCAACCCGCAAAAACGATCCCAATTACCGTTTCCCCTGGAAGAAACTTGCTGAGAAAGGATTTGGATTATGGTATGATGAAGTGCGTGATTCTGTTCCTGCCAACTTTAATCATATTCAGGCATTACGCATCATTGGTTACGATGTAAAAGACACCACCGCCGCCATCCAGGCCTTCAAACGCCATTTCCTCCAAGACACCACAAAAAGGCTGAACGATATAGATAAGAGTGTTTTGTATAACCTGCAGAAAAAATACTATTAAAATTTTTAAATGTCAGATGTCAGATGGCAGATTTATGATGGAAGATATTATTATGGAAGGGGATATGATTTATTTATCTCTCCTCCAACAAAAAACTAATCTGCTATATGAAATCCAAAATTCGAAATCAGCGATCAGACATCAAGCATCATCCATCCCAAATCTGCCATCTGCCATCTGACATCCAACAATCCAAAATCCGACATCAGCAATCAGCCATCCTATCAATCCTCCTCGTCTCTATTGTTTCTGTTATTAAACAACTTAAACGTGGCGCTTCCGAATTTGTAGGAGAAAGTGATACGGAAATTGCGAACGTTTCGGCGGTTATAGCCTTGTTGGTAAAACAGGTCTGTATCGAAGATATTCCCGTTTCTGTTGGTATTGAAAACATCATTCAAAGCAAATGTAAGTGAGGCTTTTTTGTCTTTCAGGAAATCCTTCCTTATGGCCATGTCAATACTGTATTGCGCGAGCGATTTACCCTGTGCGGTAACTTCCATAGATTCGTATTCGCCCACCATTTGCAAGCTCAGGTTTTTAAAGAAGGAAGTTTGTTTGGTAGGAAAACGATAATTGGCAATCAGTTTAGATTCCCAATTAAAACCCTGATTGCTAAGGTCAAGTTTGCCTACAATTGCTTTCACTTTTCGGTACTGCAGGTTAATGCTTGGCGTAAGGTCGAAGTCTGCCCCGATTTTATGTTGAAGGGTGAACTCGGCTCCCCAGCGATTGGTGTATTGGGCATTGATGAATGTATTGAGAATTGCATTCGGATCAACTGCAGCATTGTTCAGTTGCTGGTATTGTGCAGCAGTAATGGTATCACTGAAACGGGTGATATCTCGCTGGTTATTCCTGAAATACAAAACACCCAGAAAGCTTCCACTTTTGTATTTGGTATTATAATTGAATTCAAAAGAATTGGTGAATTCAGGCTGTAGTTGTGGGTTACCCTGGTTAAGGTTTACCGGATCTGTAATATCAACAAATGGATTCAGTTGCCTGAAATTTGGTCTCCTGATTCTACGGCTATAGTTAAGCTGGATATCAGTATTATCATTGATCGTTTTGGTAAGAAACAAACTGGGGAAGAACCCGTCAAAAAGCCTGTCCCAGCTATTCGGGTAAGTGTACCCGAATTTTCTTGCACTATCTAATAGCTCTCCTTCAAATTCAGAATATTCCGCCCTTAAACCAGCCTGGTAAGAAAAACTGTTTATTTTATTAGAGTAAGTAATATAACCTGCATGTACAGATTCTTTATACCGGATATTGTTACTCAGGGGTAGTTTTGTTTCAATGCCATTACCGATGGCAAAAGCGTTAAAAGAACTGCTTACATCATTCATATAGGAGCGCAAGCCGGTTTCCAGTTTTGCATTTTCGCCGATTGGATCGCTGTAATCCAATTGGAAGGTAACTTGTTTATTACGGTTGGTGCCATTATTTCTAACCAGTGCCTCGGGGGCATAAGGTGTACCATCTGTGTTATAAAAAGCGTTCCTGATATTGGAAAGATTACTGCCATTACCATAATTGTAATTGATATTAGCAGTAAGTTCCTTGCCGTTCTCTGGGAATTTATGGGTGAAATTAAGTTGGCTGTTATACCTGTTAAACCCAGCCCTGTTTTCTGATAAACGATCACCGGTGCGTTGTAATACTTTTTGTTGGTTGAAGTAATACTGATCCTGTACTTCCCGGTTGGTAAATTTGCCATCTACAATTCCCTGTGTAAATGAAATAGTATTACGGTTATCAAGGAAGAAATCAAGACCGAAACGAATAGAATTAAACCTCCTGAGTCGGGCATTATTGGAATACTGGTTGAAGTAATTATCTGCAACACCATTGACCCTGTTTTCTCGGAGCGACTCCCCCCGTGCAATGCCACCTGACTGATTAATACTACCACTTGCAAATAAATTAACCTTACCCTGCCGTGCATTGAGGGCCAGGTTACCATTATAGATATCAGGATAACCTCCACCAATACTTGCTACACCATTCAATCCGATTCTTTTATTTTTCTTAAGAACAATATTGATGATACCACCTGAGCTTGCTGCATCGAATTTAGCAGAAGGGTTTGTAATAAGTTCAATGGTTTCAATATTATCTGATGGAATCTGATCGAGAGTGAGAATGGTTGGGCGACCATCTACAAAAATCTGTGGCTGGCTGTTTCGTAGTTGAACATTTCCTTCCACATCAACCGAAACAGAAGGAATATTTTTCATTACATCTATTGCAGTACCTCCAGTAGCCGTAAGACTTTTTTCAACATTAAATATTTTTCTGTCGATCCCCATTTCCAGTGCCGGCTTTGCGGTTGATTTTACAACAACTGCTGTAAGGGTGGTGGCATCTTGTTCCAATGCTATATTTCCAAGATCTTTTTCAAAAAATACGGTTTCAGGAATTTTTCGCACATTGTCTGGCGTGAATAAAACAGTGAAATTTTTCGCCGCATACGCCAGGCTGCTTATAACAAGTTTGAAACTATCGGCTTTTGGAAGATTGGTAAATCGAAAATCACCGTTCGCTTTGGTGAGTAGGGCATTAACAAGGCTATCATTTCCTTTACTATCTTTTAAATATAATTGTACCGAAACTGCTTCAAGTGGTTTTGTGGTGATTACATCGGTTATTTTTCCGAAAATACGGTTACTGGCAACTTTAATAGATATACTGTTGATATCCATATCGTTTTCATCCTGAGCAAATACTAATACCCTGGCTATACAAAAAAATCCCATCATTACGAGTCGTAAATGTTTCAACATGCTAATTTGTTTGGTGAAAAAAGAAAACAAAAAGGTTTGCTAAATGCTCAGAGAGGGGTGAATTATAATACAAAGTTATCATTCAATAAGGAAAACAAAGAAAGATGGCCGTTTGTTTAACATTTCAGGTGTGAAATTTTGATTTTTTGATCATTGATTGTTTGATTTATGGTCTAATGTCCATTTTCAATCGGTTAATGTATCAAGCAATTTTATCTTTTAGGTGTATTATCCGCCCAAATCAAAAATTAAAAAATCAATGATCAAAATTCCAAAATTGTGCTTTCCTAACGATTGTTAGCTTATTTTTGCAGCGCCAAAACCTAAAAAAGTATGCAATTTCAACTCAGTGAAGAACATTTAATGATCCAGAAAGCGGCTCGTGATTTTGCCCAAAACGAATGTTTACCCGGTGTTATTGATCGTGATGAGAAACAACAATTCCCCAAAGAACAAATAATGCAATTAGCTGAACTTGGTTTTATGGGTATGATGGTTGACCCCAAATATGGCGGTGCTGGTATGGATACAGTGAGTTATGTACTGGCCATGGAAGAAATCAGTAAAATTGATGCGAGTGTGAGTGTGTGTATGAGCGTAAACAACAGCCTTGTTTGCTGGGGACTGGAAGCTTTTGGCAGTGAAGAACAGAAACAAAAATACCTCACACCATTGGCGCAGGGACGTAAAGACGGTGATTTATACATTGGCGCATTTTTGCTGAGTGAGCCCGAGGCTGGAAGTGATGCTACCAGTCAGCGCACCACTGCGGAAGATATGGGCGATTATTACTTATTGAATGGAACAAAAAACTGGATTACCAATGGTTCTTCAGCATCTGTATACCTGGTAATGGCCCAAACCGATCCTGCAAAAGGAAGTAAGGGTATTAATGCATTTATCGTTGAAAAAAGCTGGCCTGGTGTAACAGTGGCGGCTAAGGAAAATAAATTGGGTATCCGCGGAAGCGATACACATACCATTCTGTTAACCGATGTAAAAGTGCCCAAAGAAAATAGGATAGGAGAAGACGGGTTCGGTTTCAAATTTGCAATGAAAACACTGGCTGGTGGTCGTATAGGTATTGCATCACAGGCTTTAGGAATTGCAAGTGGTGCTTACGAACTGGCTCTGGCATACAGCAAACAGCGTAAAGCCTTTGGTAAAGAAATTATGCATCATCAGGCAATTCAGTTCAAATTAGCCGATATGGCTACAAAGGTTGAAGCTGCACGTTTACTTTGCTTAAAAGCTGCCTGGGAAAAAGACAATAAAATAGACTATACACTTAGCTCTTCAATGGCCAAAGTATTTGCAAGCGAAGCCGCTATGTGGATCTCCACAGAGGCTGTTCAGGTGCATGGTGGTTATGGTTTTGTAAAAGAATACCATGTAGAAAGGCTCATGCGCGATGCAAAAATTACACAGATATACGAGGGAACAAGTGAAGTGCAAAGGATTGTGATTAGCAGGAGTATTTTGAATAAGTAAAAAGACAAATTCAAAATTCAAAAGTCAAAATTCAAAAGTCAAAAAAGTTTGCTGCTTTAAAGCCCTCTTTGCGAAGCAGAGAGGGTTGGGTGAGTTGAAAAATGGAATTGCGAAACTTGAAAAAGGTTTCGCAATTTTTTTTGTCAGTCCGATTATAAACTAGTCAAGTGCATTAACGAAATTGTTTTGAATATTTTAAGTTTCGTAAATTTATAATTATATAGAATACTGATCTGCTTTCAAAAGTTGGGTGACAAAGTATAGGTGTAAACCGTAGGAGTTATTTTAAACATTCTTTCTCAGTAGAGTATGGCAAAGATTTTCAGGGAGTTTAGAAAAATAAATACTAGAATAACTACTATGTATGAAATGATTATTCTATTACAAAATCCCTTGTATAGAATTCCTGCGTAGAAGGCTTTTTGGTATTCTTTATATCCCGGTCAAATACTTTATTCAGGTTATTACCTGCAAGATCTTCCAGTTTCGATAAGATGCGCAGGGTATACCTGCCGGCATGCCAGTTTTGTTCCGGAATAAAATACCACGCCCGGTCTTGATCCGTTACATTCAACCTACCCTTTACGAGATTACCCTTTGGGTCGAAAACCTGCAGGCAGTCTAACAATAAAAAATGATCCAATGCTTTATCTAAATGAATAAATAGCGGTTCCATGGATTGCGCCTTGGGTGCTTCTATTTTCCAGTGTTCAGGATTGGGAGATAAGCTGTCACGAATTACTGTTGCAAATGATTTTACATAATTATCCGTCAAAGCTGCTCCCTCTGTGTCCTGCCAGTTTTTGGAGATGATCAACTGGTAATTTTTATGGGCATCTAATGGTGCGCCTAACCTTAGATTGGGTTGCAGGTTACGTTTAATTCTTCCGGGGTCGAACCAGATGGTAAGAACTGTTCTGTTCTCATTCCATAACTCGGGTTGTAAATCGAGGAAAGTATCTGTCAAAGTATCTTTGTTGGCTTTTACGAGCCTGATATGCTGCAGGGATTCACCCTCCCGCATGGGTTGTGAGAATTCAATGTACAGCTTCAAAGTGTTTTCAGGAATGGTGTCTAACTGCGGATAGACAGTCACCACTTTAGGCGCACTATGTTTCTGGTCAACAGGTATCTGAAAATTCGCCACTTTTTTGTCGAACACTGAAATAACATAATTGGCACCTCGTTGAAAAGGAATCAGGGGCTCAAAAATTAACCTATCCTGAAAATTATAGTAACCAAGCAGGGTGGTGGTATCATTTTCCTTTCTGATCCTCACTGTGCTTTTGACGGAGGATGCAGGTACATCCTTTAGTAACTGCCTGGGTATTATTACTGCTTTTGCCTTATTCGCCTCCCAAATAACCACAATATTTTTTTGTTCATCCGAGCAGGAAAACAGCGTAGCAAGACAAAAAAATAACAGGTTACGCAAATTGCATAACCTGTTATTTTGAATATTTCTACTGCTATTACAATGCATTATTCTTTACAGTAGTCAGATCCAATGAGCCATTGTCTTTTTTCTGCATGATTACTACATTGTTATTATCCAGTTTATCCATCTGTTGTACTTTGGTCAAATTGGGTAATAATACAAATGCCGTTCCCGCAGTAGTAGCAATTCTTTCTGTGATGGTTCCTTCAAATGCTGCAATGGCTTTATAATTTACTTCCGATACAGAACGGGCGGTATTACCCATGATCAAATAAGTTTCGCCACCTTTGGTTATGGTTGTCATGTCAATAGGAGTATTACCACTGCCCATTTCTGCAACGGTTCTTCCTTTAACATGCTGGCCCGATTTTAATTCATCCAGGGGATAAAGAACGAGTGGTGTACAGGTATAACTCGCAATAATATATTCTTTACCATTGATTTTTCCGGTAGTAAAAGTGCGGATAGGAGAAGTGGTTTCAAAACGGCCATGCGCGCCATGGTACATTTCCAATGAAGCCATATCCTGCTGATTGGTAAAAGGAAAAGGAATACTGCGAAGAGATGAACTGAATTCTTTGTTCGAGAGTCCGCTTACCAATACTTTACCGTTTGCAAAGCCCATATCGGAAATAGCCGACACGCGCAAAGAACGACCTCTTGCATCTTTAGCATCTTCAGCCGCTACGTCATTAAGGGTAATACTTGAAAAGTCGACATCTTTTAAACCAACCGCTTCAATTTTTTCACCCTCCAATTTTACTATCACAGGTGTACCATCACTATTTTGAAGGGAGATATAAAGTTTTTTTGAAATGGGGTTTACAGCCATATCTGTAATGGTGATTTTTTCTTTCTCTGTGCCCAGGGCTTCGGCTATTTTTTGATCGATTCCGGTAACATCAATCTTTGCTGCATTATTATTGTTTTTAGCATCTTTGGTATCTATAGCAAAAATGGTAGCTCCTTTCGAATCTCCAATGAAGAGTATTCCGTCCTTACCAAAAGTTAAAGCACTCACCGATTTAATATCGGGTGTCCCTTTGCTGAGGCCCAGAGGTGATCTGGTAAAGGGCTTAGTGGCAGCTAATAATGCAATACCAGCTAAAACCGTAACGAAGTAGAAATAATTCTTTTTCATTGTTACTTATTGTTGGGTGATTGATATAGGGCAATACGAAGTATTGCCGCTTTGGGTTGCCATTATCGACCTAAGTAAGTTACACCAAACAATTAGAAATGCCAGTGCTTATTAAAATATTGGGCAAAAAACAGGGTTTTCTCGGTGAAAAACAAGGGGCAGATAATCCTATGTGTGAGTTTAGTCAGCCAAATTAGATCCATTCCTTCAACAGAATAGTATTACAGACTTCAAATATTACATTTTACCAATCATCCCCATCCCACCCAATAACCCCAAACCCCTTCAATCGAATCGGCAGTTAGTTAACTTTTTTGAATTTTGACTTTTGACTTTTGATTTCCTCACCCCTCCATCTCCATCACAAGTTCAAACACTTCCTCATATTCTTTATTAAGATCATTCCACTTAGCCTGTGTTTGTTTATAAGCCGCTTCGAGTTCCTGGAATTTTTTAGGGTCGGAATAATTGGAAGGGTCACCCAATGCAGCTTCCTGTCTGGCTTTTTCTTCCTTGCATTTATTCAGTTCTGCTTCGAGGTTGGTAAGTCTGCGTTTTTGCTTCTGTAATTCTTTCTGCTTCTCCCTATCAATAGCCTGGTTGGAGGAATTATTCGCAGTTACTGTTTCTTTTTTAACCTCAACCTCAACCGCCTTCTCTTTCGGACTTTCGGTCTTCCTGACTTCCGGACTATTATTCTTCATCTTCTCCATCCGCTCATTCCATTCCACCCATTCCTGATAAGTGCCTTTAAATTCTTTGATCTGGTGGTCAACAATCTCCCAGATTTTATTAGCTGTTTTTGAAATGAAATAACGATCGTGGCTTACGAGTATAATGCTGCCTTCGTATTTATTCAATGCCTCTGCCAATAACTCTACCGAATGCATATCAAGGTGGTTGGTAGGTTCATCAAGAATGAGGAAGTTGGCTTTGCTTACAATGGTTTTTGCCAGTGCAACACGTGCCTTTTCACCACCACTTAATACGCGAATACGTTTGTCTACATCATCACCACTGAATAAGAAAGCTCCGAGTAAAGCACGTAGTTCTACGTCGGTTTTTTTGCTGCCACATTGTTGTAATTCTTCGAGTATAGTATTGGTTAAAGTAAGCGCTTCCAACTGATGTTGGGCATAGAAGCTTTCTTCTACATTATGTCCCCATACACGTTCACCTTCAAATGGTTCTGTGCCACCTACCATGCGTAACACGGTTGATTTACCCTTTCCGTTTGCACCAATCAGTGCAATTTTATCGCCACGCTCAATTTCTGCATTGGCTGCTTCAAGGATTTTTATCTTTCCAAAACTTTTACTCGCATTTTTCAATTCAGCCAATACTTTCCCCGGCACTTTATCTAACTGGAAGTTGATGCGTAAGTCAGGTCTTTCCAGTTTTACGTCTTCAATTTTATCAATTTTATCCAGTCGCTTCTGAATACTTTGTGCCTGAGCAGCTTTACTTGCTTTGGCCTTGAAGCGTTCAATAAATCTTTCCTGCTGACGGATATAATCCTGTTGGTTTTCAAAAGCTTTTTGCTGCATTTCTATGCGCAAGGCTTTTTCAGTTTCATAATAGGAATAGTCGCCAGAATAAATATGTAGTTCCTGCTGGTAAACTTCTACGATTTTGTTGACCATTCTGTTCAGGAAAAATTTATCGTGGCTCACAATCACAACACTACCCTGGTAGTGGATCAGGTATTTTTCCAACCATTCAATAGAAGGAAGATCGAGGTGGTTGGTAGGCTCATCGAGCAGGAGTACATCAGGTTTCTGTAAGATCATTTTACAGAGCAGTACCCGCATTCTCCATCCACCACTAAATTCTTTGTAGGGGCGGGAGAGGTCTTCATTACTGAAACCGAGTCCATGTAATACTTCTTCTGCCTTGTGGTGAATATTGTATCCGTCCAATACATCAAGCTCATGAAGGGCATCGGTGTATTGAATGAGCAGGTCATTGTTTTCGGGATCTTTTTCAAGTTCAATACCCAAACGCTCAATATCTTTTTCCAGTTGACGCACCCTTTCAAAAGCGCCAAGAGCAACTTCGGTTATGGTGTCGTTGGTATCGAAGCTCAGCAAATCCTGGTGCAGGTATCCAATGGTTGTTTCTTTTCCTTTTTCAACCGTTCCTTTTGATGGGGTATATTCTCCCACCAGTACCTTTAAAAGGGTCGATTTTCCGGTGCCATTATAACCGATTAAACCAATACGGTCGCCGGGTTGGATATGCCAGGTGGCATCTTCCACAATAACACGGGCACCAAACTCAAAAGTCACATTCTGTAAGCCGATCAACATTTCTTAACAACGATTTAGGAGCGCAAAGGTAATTGCAAACTGCTGCCATTGCAATTTGCTTTAATTTTGTGCAAAATTTTATCCTATGAAAAAGGTTCTGGTATTGGCTGGCATTGTATTTCTGGCAGCCTGTGGAAGCAATGATGAGCAAAAAAATGTTGCTGAAACACCAAAAACATTGGCAACAAGTGCCCATTCTGATAGTTTTAACCTGGCATTTGGTAATATGCTGGACAGTTATTTCAGACTGAAAGACCAGTTTATTTCAGAAAACGATACCCTTATTGCCAGCGAAGCTGTAGGACTTATCAGCGATGTTGCTGAAGCGGCAGTGGCTTTTAAAGACCTTAAAAACGATTCTGCTGCCCTTAAAACGGCGCATAGTTTTGCAGTTAGTATTAGCTCGGACCTTAAATCGCTGGTATCTGAAACAGATAGAGAAGAGCGTCGTAAAACCTTCCAGACTGTAAGTGAGCAATTATACGATCTGGTACGTACTGTACAATACGATCGCACCGTGGTATATCACCAGTTTTGTCCAATGGCATTTAATGATGCCGGTGCATTCTGGTTGAGTAACTCTTCAGAAATCAGGAATCCTTACCTGCCAAAGAAAATGTTGATCTGTGGTGAGGTAAAAGATTCTATTGATTTCAGGAAATTCTAACAATTAACACATTTTATCTTATCCCTGCTCCTGATTAAAATCCGGAGCAGGGATTTTAAATGGATAAGAGCTCGGATAATTAAGATGCGTACTTCCTTTTTAGTTTTTTTCATTTTTCTGTCTACCCTTGTTTCCGCTCAGGAAAAAGTGACTTTAAATGGTTATCTCAAAGATTCACTAACAGGAGAAACGCTGATTGGAGCCAATATACTCGTAACCGGGGAAGGCAGGGGTGTACAGAGCAATCAGTACGGATTCTATTCCATTACCCTCAATAAAGGCACTTATAAAATACTCGTTTCTTTTATTGGTTATCAGTCTAAGGAAATCAATATTGACCTCCAGAACGACCAGCAGCAAAACATTCTTCTGTTACCCAATGCGGCTGTCATCAATAATGTAGTGGTTATTGGCCGCAGAAGGGATAATAATGTGAAAACAGCCCAGATGGGTAAAATAGAGCTGAGTGTAAATACCGCTAAAGCCCTTCCAGCTTTATTAGGAGAAGTTGATCTGTTGAAAACATTACAATTATTACCCGGTGTACGTAATGCGGGTGAAGGTAATGCCGGATTTTATGTGAGAGGAGGAGGGCCAGATCAGAACCTCATCATGCTCGATGATGCTGTTGTTTATAATACCGGACACCTGTTTGGTTTCTTCTCCATTTTTAATGCAGATGCCATTAAAAATGTTACCCTGATAAAAGGAGGGATGCCTGCTCAGTATGGTGGTCGCCTGTCTTCTGTAGTAGATGTGGCCATGAAAGAAGGTAATATCAATAAAACACAGGTAGATGCTGGCATTGGCCTTATTGCTTCCCGCTTTTCAATACAGGGACCTCTTAAAAAGAATAAAGCATCTTATATGCTTTCGGCACGTCGAACTTATATCGATATGCTTACCAAGCCTTTTATCAAAAAAGACAATGAATTCTACGGGTCAGGCTATTATTTCTATGACCTGAATGCCAAAATGAATTATCGTTTCTCCGAAAAAGATATACTCTATCTGAGTGGTTATTTTGGTCGCGATCAGTTTAACTTCAACAACAGTAAACGCTCTTTTGCTATCGATATTCCATGGGGTAATAGTACCGCTACCTTAAGGTGGAATCATGTATTCAATAAAAAATTATTTGCGAATACTACGGCTGTTTATAATGATTATAAATTTCAACTTACCGGACGTCAGAACGATTTCAATATCAATCTTTCTTCCGGTATACGCGACCTGAACCTCAAAACCGATGTAGATTTTTATCCAAGTCCGGAACACAAACTAAAATTCGGAGCACAATATATTTTCCATACTTTTTTACCCAATGTATTGAGTGGAAATCAGGATACCGTTGTGTTTCAGCCAAATAATGCTACGAAAAAATTCGCCAATGAATATGCGGTTTACCTGCAAGACGACTGGGAAATCAATAGTCGGTTGAAATTAAACATGGGATTACGTTACAGCGTGTTTCAGCAGGTGGGTAAATATACTTTTTATGAAAGGGATGCTAATGGGAATAAATTAGACAGTACCGTTTACCGTAGCGGACAAACGGTTAAAGCTTATGGTGGACTTGAACCCAGGGCTACACTGCGTTATGCATTCAATGAGTTGTCTTCATTTAAAGCGGCTGTTACACGCAACATACAATACATACACCTGGTAACCAATGCAGGCACAACATTGCCTACAGATCTATGGGTACCAAGCACCATACGTGTTAAACCACAAACCGGATGGCAATATGCAGTAGGATATTTCCGGAATTTTAATAACGGTATGTTCGAAACCTCACTGGAGCTGTATTACAAAACCATGAATAACCAGATCGAATATCGCGAAGGATATACTCCTTCGTTAAAAGATCCGGAAGAGGAATTCGTTTTTGGTAAAGGATGGAGTTATGGAGCAGAATTGTTCATCAACAAAGTGAAAGGGCGGCTTACCGGTTGGATAGGTTATACGCTAAGCTGGACCTGGCGCAGGTTCCCAGACCTGAACGATGGACTAAAATACCCGAGTCGCTACGACCGGAGGCATGATATGTCGGTGGTTACAACCTATGAATTATCGAAAAAATGGAAAGCTTCAGCCGTATTTGTATATGGTACCGGCAATGCCACTTCATTACCCGAGCGATTCTATTTTGTGGGAGGTGTACTTACGCAGGAGTACAGTCGTATTAACGCCTATCGAATGAAAGCCTACCATCGTATGGATCTCTCATTCACCTATACACCTACGCCTAAAAAAGTAAGAAAATATACCACCAACTGGGTCTTCAGTTTATACAATGCCTACAGCAGACTAAACCCTTATTTCCTCTATTTCGACCAGCAAGGTGATGCCAGTAATGGTACCCTGGAAGTAAAAGCCAAACAAGTGTCTCTGTTTCCGGTAATTCCGGCAGTTACGTGGAATGTGAAATTTTAAGAGGTGAATGGTCAATGGTGAATTGTGAATAACCTGTTTCCTATTGATCATTCACAATTTACCATTCACCCCCAACAATTCCGTATCATTGATATTGCATTTCATTAACCTGCTAAATGTATCCGTATGAATTCAAGAAGCCTTGTTAAGTTGTTGAATTATTTTCGGTTAGGGGTGGAGCGTGAGGATTTTGAACAAGTTAGTAGTGCTATACAAAAAGGAATTGAGTTCCGTTCGACTAATCTATGGGTATTGATTTTTGCCATCTTTATTGCCTCATTGGGATTGAATGTAAATTCCACCGCAGTGATTATTGGTGCAATGCTTATTTCTCCGTTAATGGGGCCGATTATGGGGATGGGTTTTGGTATGGCAGTGAATGACCTGGCAATGCTGAAGAAAGCCTTGTTCAATTACCTTTTTGCTGGTGGAACAGCCTTACTTACTTCTACTTTTTATTTTCTGATAACACCTATCAGTGATGCGCATTCTGAAATTCTAGCCCGGACATCTCCCAATATTTATGATGTGTTGATTGCCTTGTTTGGTGGGCTTGCAGGTAGTTTGGCTTTGGCAAGTAAACAAAAAGGAAATGTTGTACCAGGTGTTGCAATTGCAACCGCATTAATGCCCCCGCTTTGTACGGCCGGGTATGGACTGGCAACATTGCAGTTCCGCTTTTTCTTTGGGGCTTTTTACCTGTTTTTTATAAACACGGTATTTATAGCCCTGGCCACTTTAATAATTATGCGCTTTCTCAAATTCCCGTATAAAAATTTTGCAGATAAAGGATATGAAGTAAAAGCCAAACGAATTATAGGTGTGGTAGTAATGCTTACCTTATTGCCGAGTATTTATCTGGGTTATAAACTGGTATCGGAAAGTCGATTTGTTCAGAATGCAAACCGGTTTATATCGGCAGAGGGTGATATAAAAGACGATTACCTGTTACAAAAAAACATCGACCCGAAACAAAGAAAAATTACCCTTGTATATGGCGGTTTACCCATTCTGCCACAAAAGATTGAATCATTGAAGTCAAGGTTAACCATTTATGGTTTATCTGATTGTGATTTAGAGATTAAACAGGGCTTTGCATCGGTGCAGCAAGGTGATGATATGAAAGAAAGAGATGGTATAAATAAAGCACTTCTTCAGCGCGAACGACGTATAACACAACTACAGGTGGTATTGGATAGTATTCAGGTGCAACAGCAAACAAGCCGTCAGGTATTCAAAGAGTTAAAGGCATTGAATGAATCGGTTAATTCTCTGGTATTAGAGAAAGCACTGCAAGTGTCTGATTCAACAGAAAGAAACAACTGGATGGCCGTTATTGTTGCCGGTAAACAAATGCTTCCGGATGAAAAAGAAAAAATACAAAAGTGGTTAACCAAAAGAATACAGGCTGATACAATAAAAGTATGGTATGAAGAAAGGGAATAGCAGGTCTTTATAAACCGTGCTAATCGGGTTTATATTCTATAACGACTTTGGCATTTCTCTTCTCATTGGAAGTAAGGAATATCTCATACCTTTTTTTACCCGCAGTAATTACCATTAAAGCTGTATTTGGTGCTATTTCCCCAAGGTTTTCTGCTACCAGAATGAGTTCATGTCTTGATTGCTCATTTGAACAATCAATTTTTAAACGAAGGGGTGTATAGGTGAGTCTGCCATTGCTGATGACCAGTTTGTTATTATGGTAAAGTGAAATGGTATCGTTATCAATAGTGCCATTGTCGAATATCTCTACCACAAGGCTATGCTCACTTGTAACAATGGTTTTAACCAGGTTATTTTCTCTTTCCAGGAGTACTTTGGGTATTGGACCTTGAAAACTTGCAGGTGGTTTTTCCCATTTAACTATTGGCGTATCTGTTTTACGCATGGTAACCGTAGCTTCCTGCTTTTGTAAAGTGGAAGCTGCAGGCGGGGGTGGAGGCGTACTTGTTTTTGTATCCGCTACTTTGGTGTTATTGGTTTTTGGTGGATTAGTCGTTGTTTTTGTATTTGTTTTTGCAGGTGCTTTCTTTGTGGCAGCTACAGTATTATTTGTTTTGGCGGGTGTTTTTGTTGTGTTATTGGCAGGAGGCTTTATACTGGTTTTAACCGGTGCTTTAACAGTGTTGTCTTTCAGCGTGGTTTTCGGAAGTTCTTTTTTGGGTTGTTGTTTTGCAGGAGTGGTAACGGGAATAGTTTTTTTCTTAACCGCCGTCGTTTCCGGCTTTTTCTTCAATAAAAAAGGTTCAAGTTCGAAATCCGATTCTGTTACTTTTTCGAGATAAACTTTTCCGCTTCCGCAATCGGTCTTCTTTTTTTCGCTTACTGAACTAAATGTACCTTGTAATACTTCAAGTTTGCCAATTTTGGAATATTCGAGGTAACAGGTCATGAGACATGGCTCGCTTTTATCCCCAATTTTAAGCTCTTCAAGTCCGGTTTCTTTTAGGATTAGGTTTTTGGTTTGTACAGTAAAAATACCCTGCATGCGGGCTTTTCCATAAAATATGGTGCTCTTATAAGAGTAGGTAACACCTTTTACTCCGTTGTTCGCTTGCTGGTCGATCTGTACTTCATATTTATAAAATTCCTGGCGTACATCTTCTCTGTAAAGACCATTGGATGAACTGAAATAACCACGCCAGATACCGGTCAGGTTTTGGGCACCTGCGGCAAAAGCAACAACCAGTAAGAGAGGGGTTAGGGTAAACTTCAGTCTCATTCGTGCAAAACTACAACCGCAATATAGTGTATGCTGATAAAGAAGCGTTAAATAAGAGATAGGAGCTGTAAGCCACAAGCTGCAGGCTACAAGCTTCAAGAAAACAAGTAGCATAGTCGTAAAATGTATGGTTATTCAAAAGCTTGCGGCTTGCAGCCTGAAGCTTGTAGCTAAAAAACCGAGGCTTTTCCGTATTTTTGCATCCCTTAGAATTACAGCAAGTACCAGATGATCAACATTAGTTTTCCCGATGGGGCAGTAAGACAGTATGAAGCGGGTGTAAGTGCACTCGATATTGCTAAATCAATCAGTGAAGGTTTGGCCAGGAAAGTATTGGCCGCAAGTGTTAACGGACAAGTTTGGGACGCCACACGTCCAATTACGACGGATAGTGCTTTGAAATTATTGACATGGGATGATGCAGATGGTAAAAATACCTTTTGGCATTCTTCTGCCCACCTGATGGCAGAAGCGGTGGAAGCTATTTATCCTGGAGTTAAATTTTGGGTAGGACCAGCCTTAGACAAAGGCTTCTATTATGATATAGACCTTGGCGGTAATCATATTTCTGAAGAAGACCTGGTGGCGATTGAAAAGAAAATGAATGAGCTTGCCAAACAAAACAATCCATATCAACGCAAAGAAATATCCAAGCCTGAAGCAGTAGCTTATTTCACCGAAAAGTCGGACGAGTACAAGCTGGATCTTTTACAGGGATTGGAAGACGGGTCTATCACTTTTTACTCGCAGGGTCAGTTCACCGACCTTTGTCGCGGACCGCATATTCCTCATACTGGTTTTATCAAAGCCATCAAACTCACCAATATTGCCGGTGCATATTGGAAAGGGGACGAGAAGAACAAAATGCTTACCCGTCTATATGGGGTAACATTTCCAAACCAGAAAGAGTTGGATGAGTACCTGTTGATGCTGGAAGAAGCTAAAAAGCGCGACCACCGTAAACTGGGTAAAGAGTTGGGTATTTTCACCATGGATGATGATGTGGGTGCGGGTTTGCCATTGTGGTTACCTAATGGTACTGTTATTATTGAAGAGCTGGAAAAGCTGGCCAAACAAACGGAAGAAGCTGCCGGATATAAGCGTGTGGTAACACCGCATATCGCTAAAGAGAGCATGTACCTCACCAGTGGTCACCTGCCTTATTATGCTGATAGTATGTTTCCACCTATGGAACTGGATGGTACCAAATATTACCTGAAAGCCATGAACTGTCCGCATCACCATAAAATATTTGATGCGGAACCAAAAAGCTATAAAGACCTTCCATTCCGTATTGCGGAATATGGTACCTGTTACAGGTATGAGCAGAGTGGGGAGTTGTTTGGACTGATGCGCGTTCGTTGCCTACACATGAATGATGCACATATTTATTGCAGCAAAGAACAGTTTGCGGCTGAATTTAGGGCGGTGAATGAGATGTACATCAAGTATTTCAAAATATTTGGTATCGATAAATATGTGATGCGCCTGAGTTTGCATGAACCAACCAAGCTGGGAGCCAAATATGTAAATGAACCTGAACTCTGGAAAGAAACAGAGGAAATGGTTCGAAAAGTGTTGATCGAATCAAATATTCCTTTCGTGGAAGTGCCTGATGAAGCAGCATTCTATGGACCGAAGATCGATGTGCAGATTTGGAGTGCGATAGGAAGAGAATTTACTTTGGCGACTAACCAGGTAGATTTTAATTCAGGCAACAAATTCAAACTGAATTATGTTAATCAGCATAACCAGCCGGAAGTGCCATTGATTATTCACCGTGCGCCATTGGGTACACATGAACGTTTTATCGGATTCCTGTTAGAACATTATGCAGGTAAGTTCCCGGTATGGCTGGCGCCATTGCAGGTAAAAATATTACCAATCAGTGATAAGTTTATGGACTATGCCAACCAGGTAAAAGACCAGCTTAAAGCAGTAGGTGTAAGGGTTGATATTGACGACAGAAGCGAAAAGATAGGTAAAAAAATACGCGACACTGAACTGAGTCGTGTACCATATATGCTGGTAGTAGGAGAGAAAGAAGCAGCAGAACAGCAGTTGTCGGTTCGCAGGCAGGGTAAAGGTGATTTGGGGGCTCAGCCACTTAATGATTTTATCAGCATGATTCAGGAAGAAATTCTTCATAGAAAAAGCGGAGAATAATCTGAATACATAAATAGCTATATCTTTAACAACAAAACAATTATTCACTAAACAAGTTTTAATGGCATTACCACCAAGAGGGGGCGGAAGATTCAATCCCAGGTTTAACAGGCAACCGGAGCCTGAACATCGTATCAACGAAAGAATCCGGGTACCACAAGTGCGTTTGGTTGGCGACAATGTAACAGTAGGTGTATACTCTACTCAGGAAGCATTGAAAATTGCCCAGGAGCAGGAACTGGATCTCGTGGAAATTTCTCCAACGGCCGACCCTCCGGTATGTAAAGTAATTGATTATAAAAAATTCCTTTACGAGAAGAAGAAGAAAGAAAAGGAAATGAAGGCCAATTCCAAGCAGAGCGAGATCAAAGAAATCCGCTTTACGCCAGGTACCGATGACCATGATTTCGATTTCAAAGCAAAACACGCCGAAAAGTTCCTGAAAGAAGGAAATAAAGTAAAAGCCTACGTACAATTCAAAGGACGTGCCATCATGTTCCAGGACCGTGGTCAGCTCTTACTACTCAAATTCGCTGAACGATTAGCAGAAGCAGGCTCATTAGAGAGTATGCCTAAGCTCGAAGGAAAACGCATGTTCGCCATTTTCACCCCTAAAACGGGCAAGAAAAAGGCTGTAAAAACAGAGGAATAAGGAACAGAGAAACATCGAACAGAGTAAGTAAGTTGTTGTTTTTCAACTGATTATACTAAAAATACCGGTGAATTTCATCGGTATTTTTAGTATAATCAACTCCTTACTTTAAAATTCCTCTGTTTCTCTGTTCCTTATTCCTCTGTTTTCCTTACTTTTGCACTCCAAATTTTTCCCGTAAGGCTCAACAAGTGTCCCGTCTGTTCGGGGCCGCCAGCAGGGTGTAATCTTTAAGCAGATTATTAAAATGCCAAAGGTAAAAACAAACTCTAGCGCAAAGAAGCGCTTTAAGGTGACCGGTAGTGGTGAGATCACCTTCCAGAAAGCTTTTAAAAGGCACATCTTAACCAAGAAGTCTAAAAAACGTAAAAGAGCACTAAACAAGAAAGGTCTTGTTGGAGCACCTAACAAAGATTTCGTTCTACGCTTATTGCGTCTGAAAGGTTAATAAACCGCCATTTTCCCGGAAGGGAGTTCAAACCATTTAAAAAACCACCGGATCCGCCCGAGGCGGACTGGAGCAAAAAAAAGATACTATGCCACGTTCAGTAAATGCAGTAGCATCAAGAGCCCGCAGGAAACGTATCCTGAAGCAGGCAAAAGGATTCTACGGTAAACGTAAAAATGTATATACCGTAGCCAAAAATATTGTTGAAAAAGGGATGACTTACAGCTATGTTGGCCGTAAGTTGAAAAAGCGTGAGTACCGTCAGCTTTGGATCGCACGTATTAACGCTGCGGTTAGAGAAGAAGGTTTAACCTACAGTCAGTTTATCAACAAACTGGCAGTTAAAGGAATTGACCTTAACCGTAAAGTGCTTGCAGACCTGGCTATGAATGAGCCAGCTAGCTTCAAAGCCCTGGTAAACTCAGTAAAATAATTGAGACAGGAGCCCTGATCAAAAAATATAACCGGGAAGTAACTTTACTTCCCGGTTTTTTTATTTGCAGAACTGTACAAAGAACTATTTTTGTAGTTTAATAAAAGGGTAATTTTCTGTTTACACTAAACAACCACTAACCCGGCTAATGAACAATACCTACACCTCACTGGTGAACCAGACCTTCCACTTCCCACAAGAAGGATTTGAAGTAAATGATAATGGCTACCTCCAGTTCAATGAACTCGATCTTAAAAAGATCATTGAAAAGTACGGAACTCCGCTTAAGCTGACTTACCTGCCTAAAATTGGTATGCAGATCAACAAAGCGAAAAAAATGTTTGCCGATGCTTTCAAAAAGCACAAGTATGAAGGCGAATATTTTTACTGCTACTGTACCAAAAGTTCCCATTTCTCTTTTGTAGTAGAAGAAGCACTGAAGCATAATATTCATCTGGAGACTTCTTACGCCTACGATATTGAAATCATCAATCGCTTATACCAGCGTAGAAAAATCAATAAAGAGACCTATATCATTTGTAATGGCTATAAACAGAAGTCGTACACTTCACGCATAGCCAAACTGATTAACTCTGGGTTTAAAAATGTAATTCCTATCCTAGATAATAAAGAAGAATTACTGGCATACAAACGCAGCGTAAAACAACCATTCCGTTTAGGTATACGTGTGGCTGCTGAGGAAGAACCAAACTTCCCTTTTTATACTTCCAGACTGGGTATTCGCGCAAAAGATATCCTTGAGTTTTATGTTGATGAAATTGAAGGTAATGAGGAGAAATTCCAGTTGAAAATGCTGCACATCTTCCTGAACAAAGGCATCAAGGATGATATTTATTACTGGTCTGAATTGAATAAAATCATCAACCTCTATTGCCAGCTCAAGAAAATCTGTCCGGAACTGGATTCAATAAATATTGGTGGCGGTTTCCCCATCAAACACTCGCTTGGTTTTGAATACGATTATCAATTCATGATCAATGAAATCGTAAGTAATATCAAGAAAGCCTGCAAAAAGGCGAAAGTGCCTATGCCGAATATTTATACTGAATTCGGAAGCTTTACCGTAGGGGAGAGCATGGCACATATTTACAGTGTACTGGGACAAAAAATCCAGAACGACCGTGAGTGCTGGTATATGATCGATTCATCTTTCATTACTACTTTACCGGATACATGGGGTATCGGTGAAAAGTTCCTCATGTTGCCTGTGAATAAATGGGATAATGAATACCATCGGGTCGTATTAGGAGGTATTACCTGTGATAGTCATGATTACTACGATTCAGAAGAACATATCAACGAAGTATTCTTACCCAAATTACAGAGTGCAGATGTTAAAGATGCAGAAATAAACAAAGAGCCTCTTTATGTAGGTTTCTTCCATACCGGTGCTTATCAGGATCAGATAAGTGGTTATGGTGGTATTAAGCACTGCCTTATTCCATCTCCTAAACACGTAATTGTAGAGTATGATAAGAATGGAAAATTGGTCGACTGGGTTTATGCCAAAGAACAAACCGCACAAAGTATGTTGAAAATACTGGGTTATCTCAGATAATATAAATCCCGCGACAGCGGGATTTTTTTATGAAAGGCTTTTAATAGCAAGTGCTTTGAATTACTTTAGTATCAAAATAAACAGCATGAAAAAAATCTTCCTGATCATTGTATTAATTGGAGTAGGGTATACCTCGCAGGCTCAGACGGCCACAGATTCTGTAAAAGCGGTAATCGATCAACTTTTTACAGCCATGCGAAATGCAGATTCTGCAACCATTGTAAATTGTTTCAGTGAAAACCATATCCTGCAAACCCTGGTACGTGATAAGGAAGGTAATATGTCTGCTAAAACGGATAAAGTAACAGATTTCGGACACAATATCGGCAGCTTACCCAAGAATGCCGCAGACGAAAGAATAACCTATGTTGCAGTTAATGTAGATGGACCACTCGCTTCTGTCTGGACTCCCTATAAATTCTATTTCAATGGGAAGTTTAGTCACTGCGGCGTAAACTCCTTCCAACTAATCAGGAGCAAACAAGGCTGGAAAATTCATTACCTGGTAGATACCAGGAGGAAGGATGCATGTGAGTAGTGTGATGTGAATTGTGAATTGTGAATTGTGAATAGGTTATTGACAATTCACAATTCACATTTCACTCATATTCACCACCTCCACAATAGTATCATAACTATTTTCCAGTAATACTGGTAGCTCATGCTTGCTTACCCAGCGTATTAATTCGATATCTTCTTCGGTTTGAGGGATCAGGGGTTGATTGCTGCTTGCTGACATGCGGTACCAGTGGGTTTCTTTGATAACGGTTTCATTCAGCCATTTATCAAAATACTGGTGATGTGTTATGCGGATAAATTCGCCCAATGTTATTTCAGTTAAACCGGTCTCTTCTTGTACTTCTCTTACTGCACAATCAGGGATAGACTCCCCCTCATCGAGCTTACCCTTTGGCAGATCCCATTTGCCACGGCGAAATATCATCAATAATTCATTGGACTCATTATAAACCAATCCGCCTGCCGCAACGATCGTTTTCATTTGCATAACCCAAATGTGGACTTAATTTTCAAATTTTCAAATTTCCTAATTAACTAATTGGGTTTACTTTCGCATCATGACAAACGAAAAAGCCGTTGCAGAAAAGCTGTTACAGGTAGCAGCCGTTAAATTAAGTCCGGAACAACCCTTTACCTGGGCAAGTGGATGGAAGAGTCCGATTTATTGCGATAACCGTAAGGTATTGTCTTTCCCCTATGTTCGCGACTTTATTAAAAGTGAGTTGTGTAATGTAATTTTTGAAAGCTTTCCTGAGGCGGAAATGCTGGCTGGGGTTGCTACTGCCGGTATTGCATGGGGAGCTATGGCAGCAGATCAATTGAAATTACCTTATGTATACGTGCGCCCAAAGCCTAAAGAACATGGAATGGGTAATCAGATAGAGGGTTTTTATAACCCCGGACAAAAAGTATTGGTAATAGAAGACCTTATTTCTACCGGAAAGAGCAGTCTGCAGGTGGTAGATGTGCTAAAAGCTGCCGGCGTTGAAGTAGTAGGCATGGTTTCAATATTTACCTATGGTTTTCCACATGCAGAGGAAGCATTTGCTAAATCAGGGGTTCCTTATAAATCACTGACTAATTATTCCAGCCTGATTAGTCTGGCAGTTGAAAAAGGACAGATATCTGCTGAATCAGAACAATTATTGCTGCAATGGCGGAAGGATCCGGCGGGTTGGGGGAGGGAATAATGAATATCGAATGACCAATATCGAATGATGAAGTGGAGGGATAGTGAAGTCTTAACATTTTTCTGTGCAGCCTATAGGGGTTTTTGAGTATCTCTTTTATAACCGGGCAATATCAGCGGATTTAAATGTGAAACAATGAAAAAACAGTTTTTATTTAGTCTTTTACTGATTGTTATCAGTATATCAGTAAATGCGCAGCAACCAAAGGCCGAATGGGTGACAATTAAGTCGCCTAATTTGAAATGTTGGGAGTGTAAGGAAGTCGTAGATAAATACCTTTTGCTCGAGAAAGGGGCAACGGATGGCGGCGTGATGCAATGGAAAATTAACCTTCTGCAAGGGGAGATAAAAGTACAGTTCCTGCCAGATAGAGCAAGCGCTGATGGAATACGTACTGCATTGAACAATGCTGGTTTTGATGCCGATAGTAGCAAAGCCACAGAAGATGCCTATAAGAAATTACCTCCAGCCTGTAAACGCTCAGAAGATGGCGGCGGCCCTCAGCCGAGAAAGCCTTGTCATGTGAAACCGATATTTTAGAGGGAGAGTCCGGGAGGACAAGACCGAAAGTCTGAGAGTCCGCGAGAAAGGTGGTTTGGAGGTGTTTATCCAAATAGCCCATCATCTTCCCGATATACTGACGAAGGAAGGGCGGACTTTCGTTTCATTGTTGTCCAGGGAAATTTAACTGCGAGCTGTAGGTGTCGCGTATGATGGAACACGGATCTTTATGATTTTCAAGATTTTTCATGATCGATCTTGAAAATCATGATAATCTGTGTTCTATTAATAACAGATAGTTCATTTCCGGCGACCATATATTTCTTTAAGAAATAGCTTTAAATTTTCCAGTTCGCAAGCACCCAGCAAAGCTTGAAGCTTGTAGCATGCAGCTTGAAGCAATACATTCGGTCATCGAACTACTCCCTCATAACCCTAACTCAATCTTATGCCTCGCTTCATAGTTGAAGGGAATGGTTTTAAAGAATCCTGCTTTGCCAACTCTTGTTGTGCCTTTTACGTTTACCAATACTTCTTTATTAAAGAGCACGGTTAGTATATTCTTAAATACGCCCTGCATATCAACCTGAATCCTTGAGGGAAGGATGAACTCTGCTCTGCGTTGTATATGCATGAGGGTATCGAGCTTGTATTTACCCAGGTAGTGGTTGTCGATATAGATATCACAATCTACTTTTCGCAAGTCCACCCCAAAGCCATTTGGGTTATAATAAACCAGGTCCATGGCCAGGGTAGATTTATCAAATCCAAGTTTTTCCAGTTTTACATTTTTAACGGCCCGATAGTCGAAGGCCTGTGGTTTTTGACAGGAAGCCAGAAGAATGAAAAGGAGGCAAAATAAGCTAAGGGTTCTCACAAGTTCAATTTGATGCAATATAAGTGATAAGCTAATCAGACATTTTCCATTTACATAATTCCCTAAATGTTTAACCAATCCTGTTAGATTATAGAATGGGGCTGTGGGTGTTTTGTGCATTTTGCCCTAATTGCCCTGTGTTAACTTTAGGTGTTTAATAGGGTAGGTTGGGTGATGGAAATTGAGTATGTGTGATGATTAATCCCCCCCAAACCTTTACTATAATTATTAGTATTTACCTTGTTTTTACCTCAAAGAATAATTACTATATTATTTAGCTGAATATTTATAGTATAAATATTTGATTAGTAATATAATATAATGTTTATTTTGTTAAAAAGTTTATTAAATTATGGAGTAAAATAAGCTTATTTAAAGTAATCCAATAAAAGAAAATAATTATCAATAAATGAGTCTTTTAATTGTTGAATATCAATATTTTGGAACAGTTGATTATATTAAAACTTTGTTTCAATTTTCAAATATAAATTTTGAGGTATGTGAAAGCTTCCAAAAGATGAGTTTTCGTAATAGAATGGTATTGGCAGGGAGCAATGGACTGGTACATTTATCGGTTCCACTGGAGAAAGGGCGGGATCAAAAGCAGCTTTTGAAAGATGTTCGAATCAGCTATACTTTACCCTGGCAATTACAACATTGGCGTACCATTGAATCTTGTTATAACCGATCACCATTTTTTGAATATTACCGGGATTGGCTCGAAGCATTTTACCAGCGGCGACCTGTTTTTCTGCTAGACATGAATCGCGATTTGATGGAATGGTTGGTAAAGCAATTAAAACCAACTGCCCGGTTTAGTGAGACAACTGAATTTTTGCCTGCTTACCCAGCCGAGATTACTGATTACCGAAGCAAATGGTTGCCGAGGAACTTCCAGCAATCATCAAAGAATATCCACTATCAACAGGTGTTTGCTGACCGGATAGGTTTTCAGCCGAACCTCAGTATCCTTGACCTGCTTTTTTGTGAAGGACCGAATTCACCGAATTTATTGTCAGGCAACGTTTAATGGCAATAAATTATCTTTTCTCAAATAGGTTTTAGCCCTAATTTTAACCAGTAACCCAAATTCGGGTCATACTATAAGAAGTATGACCAAATAATCAGTGATGACTAAACTAAAACCGCTCCTGTTTTTTTGCTTCTGCATGTTCGCAACCTGTTTATTTGCACAGGAGTTTTCTAATAAGGGAAAGGAATTCTGGATTGCCTATCCTTCTCATATTGACGGAACCGGCTCTGTAATGGGGCTATATATCACTTCTGAAGTAAATACAACCGGAACAGTAAAAGTGGGGCCAACCACTACTTTAAATTTTACAGTTACCGCTAATCAGGTTACTCGTGTCTTCTTAGGTTCTGGTGCAGGTGTTGATGCCAGCAATTCAGATGTTTACCTGAACATGTCAGACGGAATAAAAGCTAATGCCGCTATTAAGGTAAACAGTAACGATCCGGTAGTGGTTTATGCGCATATCATCCGAAGTGCAAGAAGTGGGGCCAGTCTTATTATTCCCACTCAGGTTCTGGGGGCTGAATATATAGCACCTAATTATAGATCAACCTCAAGTAGTAATCCAAATAGTGGTGGTACGGTTGGAGGAGTTGGACAGATTACAGTTATTGCTACCCAGGATAATACCACTATTGAAATTACACCCACTGCAGCAGGTGGTTCAAGGGCGGTTGGTGTTCCATTCCAAATAACATTGGCTTCTGCGGGAGATGTATACCAGTACCAGGCAACAGTACTAACAGATTTATCGGGAACTAAAATCAGATCCGTGGCAGCAGGTGGCAGTAGTGGCTGTAAGCCTATTGCAGTTTTCTCTTCTTCTACCTGGAGTACTTTCGATTGTACGGGTGCAAGCGGAGGCGATAATATTTATCAGCAAATATTTCCCACACGGGCCTGGGGTAAACAGTTTGTAACGGCACCATTCATCAACAGGCCTTATGATATTTACCGGATTTTTGTCCAAAATGCATCTACCACAGTGCAGGTTACAGATAATGGTGTTACTACTACTTTAACTGCTGCTACATTTAATCCACTTGGAAATTTTTACAGCTATAATAGTGCTAACCCTATACAGATTCAGGCTTCAGAGCCTATATCAGTAGTTCAATATATCAGTTCACAATCCTGTAAAACAGGTTGTACTACTGGCTCGGGTGCAGCAACCAGTTGTTTGGCTGACCCCGAAATGGTTATCCTTAATCCGGTTGAACAAACCCTGAATGATATTACCTTCTTCTCGGCGCACAGAAATTTTGTGCCTTCTGGTCAAACTCAGGTACAACTACATTACGTAAATATAATCATCAGTAAAAATTATATCAGTTCAGTAAAAATTGATAATGCCCCTGTGTCGGGGTTTATAGATATTCTTGGTACTAATTACAGTTATCTGCAACAAGACCTATCGGCTTCTTCAGGAGTAAATCCTGTGCACAGGGTTACAGCAGATACTGGCTTTTCGGCAATTGTATACGGGTATGGAAGTGTTGAATCTTATGGATATAATGGAGGTACTAACGTGAAAGATTTTAGTCGTCAGGCTACATTTGTAAATCCATATTCACGTATCGATTCGGCTGTTACCTGCGTAAATACACCGGTTAAGTTTTCCATTCCTTTATCCTTTCAACCAACTTCTATCCGGTGGGATTTTTCTGCTGCACCGGGTATTAGTCCAAATGCAGGCATCGGTCCAAACAATGCTCCGGTAGCCGATAGCGTGCCGGTAGTAAATGGACAACAGGTATATTATTACAGCACCGGACAAACATTCACTTTTAGTACAGCCAATACCGCTGCAGTGCGTGATACGATTAAATTATATACTACTTCCTCAACACCTGATGGGTGTGGCAGCACTGATCAGGTTTATACCATTCCTGTTAAAGTAAACGGAAAGCCCAGTTCAGATTTTACCTGGACACATTCCGGTTGCGTGAATGATCCGGTGAGTTTTTCAACTCCCGCCAACTCGGGTGTACGATGGTTATGGGACCTTGGAAACGGTTCGAATCTAGATATAACGACCAGTTTATTAGGTGCAGTTTTTAACCAGGCAGGTGTATTCAATGTGAAACTCAGATCGATTTCAGATATCGGATGTATCTCGGAAGAAACAACCAAACCAATATCTATTACCTCAAAACCGATAGCTTCTTTTACTGCATCTCCCATTTTGTGCCTGAATACAAGTGTGGGCTTTACAGATGCTTCTACCTCACAGGTAGGTACCATTACCAAATGGATTTGGGACCTCGATAATGGGGCAGGGCCGATAACGGTAAACAGTAATGCAGCTCAAACTATTCAATACAATAGTACAGGTATAAAAAATGTTAGTTTACAAGTAGAAACAAGTACAGGCTGCAAAAGTGATGTATTCAAACCTTCTACGGCAGTTTTCATTCACCCTTTACCTCAACCTGGATTTATACTGCCTGAAGTGTGCCTGAACGATGCATCAGCCCAATTTATTGATACCAGTAAGATAGCAGACGGTTCAGAAGCGCAGTTTACCTATCTCTGGAACTTTAATGCAGCCTCGCCTTCGGTTAGTCCAGGACCAAATATCTCCAGTAGCACCCTGAAAAATCCATCAGTTAAGTATAATAAATCAGATAATTATACCGTGTTGCTGCAGGTAACCTCAAAAGACGGATGTATCAATACTGCTTCACAAACATTTACCGTAAATGGTTCTGTTCCTAAAGCAGATTTTGAAGTACAGCAGAATACAGTGCTTTGCGATAAGGTTCCAATTCTTATTCAAAATAAATCAACCGTAGATTTCGGATCCGTTACCAAATCTGAAATTTACTGGGATCGTGTTAACCTGCCAACACAGGTGCAAACAGATGATAATCCTACAACCAATAAAGCTTATACGCATAAGTACGTATCGAATAAGGCAGCCGGACAGGATTTTACCATTAGAATGGTTTCTTATTCGGGAGGTAATACCTGTGTGAGCGAGGTAAGTAAAACGATAAAAGTACATCCAAATCCAAAAGCGGCATATAGTGTTAATCCAGCAACCGTTTGTTTTGATGAGCCTGTATCTTTTACCGATCTGTCAGCTAATGCATCATTAGCTCCACCGGTTCGATGGGAGTGGGATCTTGCAAAGGGAATAAATTCTACTATCCAAAACCCCGTAAGGGCCTATCAGGATTCGGGTGTGTTCAATACCAGCTTGTATGTCTTTAGTGCCGCAGGTTGTGGGAGTGATACTGCAACAGCAAGTTTTACCGTATTTCCATTACCGGTATTAATAATGGGTACTAAAAGTACAGCAGTGCTGGAAGGGGGAGAAACCCAGTTGAAACCTTCCTTTGTTTATGGCAACCAATTGAGTTATTTATGGACTCCACCGAATTACCTGAATAAAGACACTGCTTTCTCTCCCATAACAAAACCACTGGCAGATATCAGATACACTTTAACCGTTACCGGAGAAGGTGGCTGTACAACAAGCGATACCATTTTTGTAAAACTGTTGAAGTCATTGGAAATACCCAATGCATTTTCACCGAATGGTGATGGCATTAACGATACATGGAACATAAGGTTTTTAGAAAGTTATCCTGGTGCAACAGTGGAAGTATATAACAGGTATGGACAAATTGTATTCAGATCTCAGGGATATAGCAAACCCTGGGATGGTAAAGTGTCTGGTTCGCCTTTGCCGATAGGCACCTACTATTATATCATCAATCCGAAAAACAATAAACCCCAGGTAACAGGATCAATTACCATTATACGGTAAGAGGGGAAATAAAGATGGATGATAGCTGATGGCGGATGTCGGATTTGTAGGGATGGTGCCGGCTGAGAAAGGAATTGTACCATTGATAACGTTCAGTATGTTAAACCGGATGTCGATTGGTGGTGAATTAGACTTATTAGTATATTTTTAAAATAAATAACGGCTTTTATGGAGGGAATGAGGAGGTGTTAGGTACTAGGGACTAGGTGTTAGGTATAAGGGATAGTATTGGGTTTTAGTACCTTATTATTTACCCAGCACCTATTACCTAGTACCTAACACCTAATCCCTAACCCCTAACCCTCCATACAACTGTTAATAGCACAGAATAATATGAACTGTAAAGTGAGATATTGGCTTGGTTTTTTCATAATGGTATTACCAATATTGGTAAAGGCGCAACAGCGTCCTTACTATACGCAGTATATCATGAATAATTATATCATTAACCCGGCTGTGGCAGGTATTGAAAATTATTGGGATGTAAAAGCATCACACCGTATGCAATGGGTGGGTATTCAGGATGCTCCGGTAACTACTTACCTCACCATTCATGGTCCACTTAAAAAAGATGATTTCGGCTGGGAAACGGCTACTAGCATACGCGCTCGCGGCGAAAATCCGAGAGGACAGGCTTACTGGCAAAGTTATCGTGCCGCAGAACCGCACCATGGAGTTGGGTTTACTATGCTGAACGATAAAACCGGACCATTGAATCGTTTTGCAGCCTTCGGAACCTATTCTTATCACCTGGGGCTTTCAAATACAACGAGTCTTTCAGCAGGTATTTCTGCCGGCTTTTCCAATATGAGTCTGGATGCATCTAAATTAAATTTTGGCACCACCGTTGTTGATCCTGCAGTGGCGAGCAGTGGTATGATTAACCAGATCAGACCCGATATAAGTGCAGGTTTGTGGTTGTATTCAAAGGATTATTTTTTAGGATTAGCTGCGCAACAGATCGTCCCACAAAATGTAGCTTTTTCTAACAATACCGTTTATGTAGAGAAGGGGAAACTGGTACCACACTTATTCTTTAGCGCAGGTTACCGGATGCAATTATCTGACGATGTTAGTCTGCTACCCTCAACATTAATCCGCTACGTATCTCCATTACCCGTAGGCTTTGATGTAAATGCAAAATTCATGTACCAGGATCTCTTATGGGTAGGAGGTTCTTATCGCTACCAGGATGGTTTTGCTGGAATGGTAGGCATCAATGTGAGCCACAATATTAATATCGGGTATTCTTACGATCTACAAACTTCCCGTCTGAATACGGTTAGTAAAGGAACACATGAAATTCTTATCGGCTTTCAGTTGGGCAATAAATATGGCGATTGGTGCCCGAGGAATCTTTGGTAAGGAAAGAGGCTTCAGGCTGCACGCCGCAAGCTGCAAGACTTGATTTGTGCTTTTTAAAGGCTTTCTGCTATTAATTGAATTCAGATTATCAAGATTTATCTTGATAATCATGATAATCTGCGTTCCATCCTCGCTAAGATAATGATCCTCAAATCCTGGCTTTCTTTTTTTGTTGGAGTAATAGTTCCCTGAATTTTTCCAGTTGTTTATTAAAGCTGCTGTCTGTTTGATTTAATTGCTCAAGCTCCAGTTTGCGGATGAGTAATTTTTTTACCTGGTCCGCTAACCATTGGTTATAGAGTGTTTCCGTATCTATCTCTAAATGGTTCACAGGAATTAATGGGGCTGCAGTAATTTCTTCTTCTACTATTTCTTTTTGTTCTTCTACCTTAATTTTCTTTTTCTCAACCTGCTTTTTCTCTTTCTTTTTCTCAATCGAATTTTCTGTTTCTTCTGCAGCATCAATTTTAATATCAAGTCCATCAATGATGTTTAAAAGACCTGATAACTCTATTATCTGACTAAAATTTTTATCGAGTTTTAATTTTTGAATTTCTGTGATGGCTTTTTCAATTCCTTTTTTCATTTCTTCCTGACCCTGCTTAAAAGGAATGGCGGTTTTAAGTTTGCTCATGGCATCTTTGGCTTCCTCGAAATCAAGCTCCATCTTTTTAAGGGAAAGTTTCATTTCTTCTTTGGCTTGTTTCCTTTCTGCCAGGGGAATGGAAAGGGTATCAATAGATTGAATAGCCGTTTTCATTTCTGCTTTTGCTTTTTCCAGTTCGGCTAGTTCTTTTTTCCATTCGTTTTTATCTTTGAAAAGTTCAGTATTCAATGTGGTATAAGCATCATTTAAAACCACTGGTATATCCTGAATAGCCTGCTGTACTTCTTTACTGTTAAGTGAAGCGCGAATTTCTTCTTTTGCTTTTTGCAGGTTATCCTGCATTTCGGCTTTGAGTGTTTTTGAAAGGAAAAAAGCAGGATTGAATAGGGGATTGGTAACTTTTACTGCCATAGGTTCAACCGTAACGGGTTGAATATCTACTGCATTGTTTTGTTGTTGTAATGAGTCATTAACCTGCGAAATATTTGCTTGCTTAGGTGCGTGTTCAGGATTTAGCCAGGCGATTGAACTTAATATTCCGGTTACCAGTAAAAAGGCAAGTAATTGTCTGTGGTAATTAAAAACCTGATCCCGACCTCCAATCATTCTTTTTACCCTTGTCAGTAATTCATTTTCATTTGAGCCCTTGGCTGCCATTGCAAATACTGGTGTTGCCTGCAATTGAGCAATACGCAATAAGGCTTCAGCATAGGTGCTTGCACTGTATTGAAATTGTAATACCCAATCGTCACAACTATTCTCCCTTTCTTTCCTGATCTGCTTGCTCATTAATTGGGTAAATGGATTGAAGAAAAGGCTGATCTCGGCCAATGATAGTATAATATTCACCAGATAGTCGTAACGCTTGATATGAGCCATTTCGTGCAATATCACGGCTTCAAGTTGTGAAACGGTTAGGTGATTTATGCTTGCAATTGGTACAAGTATCAAAGGTTTTAAGAATCCTACAGTAAGTGGGGTGCTTATTTTTTCAGATAGAAAGATGGAGATTTCTCTTTTGATACCTAATTGTTGAGCAGTATTCTTTACAAATAAGCGCCAGTCAACAGGTATTTTACTGAGCCCTTGCTGTTTGATCTGAAGGGTATATCGATATCCGATAAACCAACGGGTACAGAGCACCACCATTAAAAGCAGATAGGCAACAGAGAGATAGGGGAGCAACTGTTCACCCCTTAACATCCATTCAATAACCTGAGAACGTATGCCTTGTCCTTGAGGCACAAGTGTTGCAATCGTTTTACTGTCTAATCCGCTTCCTTCAACCAGAAGTAAACGGCTATATTGGTTATGATAGAATTGTAGCGTAAAGACGAACCATATAAATCCCATGAATTGCAGGCATACTGCGAGCAGGTATTTGTGGGCCGCGGAAGGTTTCAGTACAGAGGAAATGAGTAAATAAAGAAGCCATAAGAATGCCATTTGCCATAAACTGTTGGCAATGGAATACCCCAGTGCTTGTAAAAAGGCCGACTGAAACAAAGATTGCATCAGGATTGCTTTTTCAGGTTATCTAACATTTTTTGGATTTCATCCAGCTCTTCTTTATTTGGCGTTTGGTTACCCAGCGCTTGCATCACAAGTTGACTGGAAGAGCCGCCAAATAAGGAACTGATCATTTTTCCGACGATTTGTTGCTGGGTATTTTCCCGGCTGATATTCGCACGGTATATATGTGTTTTGCTGCTATCATCGCGTTTAACGATACCTTTTTCAAACATTATCTGCATGAGTTTGAGGGTGGTTGTATAGCCCGCATCCTTATGTTCACTCAGAATTTCATGAACCTCTCTGACTGTAGCGGTACCCTTATCCCACAAAACCCTTAAAATTTCAAGTTCACTTTCCGTTGGTTTTATATGTTTGACCATGCTTTACGATTTTATTCGTAAGCAATTTACGACAGAAATCGTATACGAGGGGTGAAAAATTTGTTAAACGGTGGGAGTGAATTGTCAATGGTGAATAGTGAATAGATTGTTTTGGTGGTTGTTTACCTTAACAACCGCCATTGACCATTCACCATTGACCATTCACCATTGACCATTCACCATTGACAATTCACCCCTAACTCTTTACCCTCACACTCACCCCATAACTCGCAATCTTCTTAAACCTTAATTGCTCATTTTTTATACTTGCCCTGTAATATGGGTTGAAGTTTCCTTTTTTGTCGGGGAAGCCAATGGTACAGGAGAAAGGTTGGTTATCGGCCTGTATTTGAACGGATGGTTCAATACCAATATTAGGTATGTTGATGGAATCGGTGATTCGGATTTCTTTGTATTGTATTCTAACCAGGTACTTAAACCGGTTTTTGGTTTCATATACTTCAACGGCAAATTTCCAGTTATTGAGTTCATCCGGCACTTTCTGGTAATGACTGGCCACTGGCGATTTTTGAACAACCGATCTGGTTTCACTGATGGTATCAGCTTTCTGAATTATAGGTGGATTTTTCACTTCAGACTCTACTGGTTTATTTTCACAAGCGGTAAAAACAACTACTATTAATAACAAGTAATTGGCGATTCTTGCATTCACGATTTTCCGGTATTTATAGTTATATATCGGTAAATTAATATGTTTTGCTTGTATTTCTCAAAATGGCTTTATACTTTTATTACACCCCTCTGATTTCTCCCCCCGATTTTAATTAGCCGTAAAACCTTACCATGAAGTATTTAATTACATGGATGCTGCTGCTTTGCATAGCATCGTCCGGATTATCCCAATCAGCAAATTCAAGGGGAAACGCTCTGCCACTAAGAAATGCCTATGAAACTGCCAAAGCATTATATGCAGCGGATATTTCTCCTAAAAAGCTGTCAGACTCGGTAAGACAACAATTATTGGGTAGCCTGATCTGGTATGCAGACCTCCAGGATGCACAAGGCGATTTGTATGATCAGTTATTAGAAAAATTAAAAAAACCATATCCTTTATTAGACCGGGTGAGGAATAAGTTGTCTGACAGCCTGATTAAGTTCGCAAGATTTTTCGAACTCGATTCAGCAACCGTTATTCAATCTGCCGCTCATTTACCAGATACAGTGCAGCAATCACTAAAGACCATAAAAAGTTTGTACATAAAAAAGAATGCTGATTATGTTGCGGCAAAAACTGCTTACCGAAGCTTTACTGCAGACTTACGTACAACAAGTGCGGCTTTGGTATTACGCAGGCAGCAAACCATTTTCTCTTTTGATAGTCTGGCCAGACTTCAACCAGATACTAATTCTCGCAATAACATAAAGGTTCAGGCAGCAGATTCCGTGCAATCTTTAGAGAATGCTATTCATTTAGTAAACCAACAATACGATTCAGCAAGGGCAGAATTTCTTTCCCTTGAAAATGGCTTCAATCAATGGAAGACTATTGTATTGCAACAGTTAAAGGACCAGCGAAATACCCTTCTTAGTTTCTTATTTCATATCAGTGGGATTACTCAACAACCCGGAAGAGAGGGTTTGAGTTTTGAAGATGCACTGAATTCGTTTAACCTGAATACATTGCCGGATATTCAGAAAGTGATTTCCGAAGCAGAATCAGCGTATAAAGTAGCTTTCAGACTACCCTCAGAAGCAGAAATGATCAATGCACTGGCCATTTATCTTGCGAACAGAATTAAACAGGAATCTGTGATGTGGTTTTTTGAAAAAATTACCCAGAATGCCAACAGATATGAACTCCTGAACCTGTTTTTTCCTACAACAATGAAATTATTGCAAGGGAACGAAGTATATGAGATTCCCAACCTTGGGGCTCAATGGCAATATGCGCTATCAAAAGACTTTATGCAGATGCCAAAAAATGTACTCAACAGTGCCTGGCTTGCAAAACGATGGCCAGAAGCAGCAACCTATGCTGCCTATATTACCGGGGTTTGTGATTTTGCTGAACTGATTGTAAAAAGATATAGTTACCGCGACGCTATTAAGGCATTATATCTTTCAACTCCACCTGTTCCCGCTGTATTGGATTCTGTTTCAAACAAGCCAGTGTTTCAGGATTATATTACCCTGCTTTATGCCATCAATACAGAAATGTTTGTAATAGATAGTGCCAATCGAATCCGTTTACTTTCCTATGAGGATTTACGAAACATGAACAGAACAGAAATGGAAATCATGCTTGCATTGCTTGATCTTAAATATAAAGCGGTATTCAGTAAGTTCTTTAAGGGGATTAAACAAATCGAAGGTCAAACCATTGTACTTGATGTTGAACGTATGCGCCGGTTATTGGGAAATATCAGAACAGCTATTGCTCAGGTAGAAAAAATCGGCACAGAATACCAGGAAGAGCAGAAACGGTTACAGCAAAATGGACAAAAAGACTGGTTCTATAGTACTTACAATATGTGGGGCGCCGTAAACCAGGTGTTTAGTGTGTTGAACAGCCTAGATAGTCAGATTGTCCGACCAGCTGTATCAGAACAGGCCATGAAGGCATTCGGTTATGGAACACAGGTTTTTGAAATTTATAACCTGGTTACCAAAAAGAATTTCGCAGGGGCAGTTATGAACACGCTGTCACTCATTGATACCCTGTTTTATGAATCAAGACCCGGGCATCAGTTTACCATTGATTTAAAAGATTTGCAGAATGAATTTCTATATGCATCATCTTATCTAAAAGATTCTATACTAAGAAATACAGCACAGTATGCCAAAACTTTGCTTTATCGATACGATACCACCAATCAGGCAATCAGCTTTGAGAAGAAAAGTCCTGCCGCAGCCTTATTATTCGATAAAGACCGTCAGGCCATACAACTCATCAGAAAATTAAGCGGCTTCCTGAATGATGCGGCGTTGGCGCAGAACGATAAGCAACTGGCAAAAGTAGTAGAGTCTTATGCCATGCCTGTTGGCTCTTATAAGCGTAAGCGTAATAATTGGTGGTCGGTTGATTTGAATGCTTTTGCAGGTGTGTATGCTGGTTATGAATGGACAAAAAGACAACAATACGATACTGGCAGAATGGCCAACAGCAGGAGTGGTGCCGTATGGGGTTTCTCTGTTCCAATTGGTATATCACTCAGTAAAACTTTTGGTAGAAAATGGCGTTCAGGAAAAAGAGAATTTGATGCGAATGGCGGGTTCTTTCCCGACGACTATATCCGCAATCCTGATAAGGTGAAAATTAAACGAAATCATTTGTATAACAGAACCGGGTGGACGCTAACCATTACAGCCAGTGTCATCGATCTTGGTGCTCCTGTTTCTTACAGGTTATTTCAATCAAGTGATACCACCATCGGCCAGAGCTTTAAATGGGCGCAATTGATTAGTCCTGGTTTGCATGCAGCATTGGCATTACCTGGAAGTCCATTTACCATATCTACAGGCATACAATACACCCCACAATTACGTAAATACCAGGAAGCAGGCAAGCCCAATGAACAACAGTTTAATAGCACAAGGGTCTATTTGGGATTGATGTTTGATTTGCCTTTGTTTAATTTTTGGGAAAGAAAACATATTGTTTATAGAAAGAAATCATAAATATAAAAGAGAAGGGCCCCGATTACCGGAGCCCTTCTCTTTTATCAGTAATAAATTTTATTGTTTTTTCACATCAACCTTAATGTTCAAATTTTCTTTGCCATCAAGATAGATAGAAAATTGTTTAGCTACATCTTCTGAAAGTTCTTTTCCATCAACAATGATCTTACCATTTTTGATTTCTAACGATACATTATCCGGCATGGTTAAACCAGCATTTTTAATTGCTGCAATCAGTTGGTCGATGTTTTCATCGGTGCTATTTACAGTAAGGCTTGCAGATTCGCCACCATTGCTTGCTTTAATTTCGATTCTTTTCTCAACTGTGTGAGTACTATTTGATGATTCACCATGCAATTGCGCAAGTGTAGGTGCAATTACCAGTGATACAATCGACATCAGTTTAATCAGGATGTTCATTGATGGACCAGAAGTATCTTTGAAAGGATCACCTACGGTATCTCCCGTTACAGATGCTTTATGTGGTTCAGATTTTTTATAGAACATTTCGCCATTAATCTCAACACCTTTCTCGAATGATTTTTTCGCATTGTCCCATGCACCACCTGCATTATTCTGGAACATACCCATCAACACACCACTTACAGTAGCACCTGCAAGGAAACCAC
>NZ_CAMLMJ010000020.1 GCF_946481145.1 uncultured Sediminibacterium sp. | reverse complement strand
ACAGGCCCGTATCACTGTAACACCTTACTTCCAGAAACTGAAAGCTGATTTAGCTACAGCTAAACCATTATTACCTACAAGCTTTGCCGGTAATAACGTTTACAGAGCAAGTCAGGCTGCAGCTTCAGCATTACAGGCACGCGTTGCACTGTATCTGAAAGAGTGGAACGATGCCGTTACTTTCAGTACTGAATACATCAATGCAGTTCCTTTGGCTTCACGTGCCAATTTCCCTGGAATCTGGACCGATGCCAACAGCAGTGAAACTGCTTTTAAATTAAGTCGTACCGCTTCACTGGGTGGTCGTATCGGTAGCTTATGGCGCGGTACTTCTGCAAATGCAAGTAATATCGGTGCAATTACCTGGACAATTTCTCAGAAACTTTGGGATATGTATGACCAGACAAATGACATTCGTTTTTCATCTTATGCAAAAAATGAACCATTACTGGTAGGTACAGGTCGTAAATACACTCGTTTGATCACTAAATATGCTGGTACTACTTATGGTACTGCAACTGAAAACGTAGCAGATGCTAAAGTATTCCGTACCGGTGAAATGTACCTGATCCGTGCAGAAGCACGCGCAGAAAGCAATGACCTGGTGAATGCTGCTGCTGATCTGAATGCACTGAGAGCTGCCCGTATCACCGGTTATGTTCCTGTAGTACTGGCTTCTAAAGATGCAGCCATCTCTGCTATCATGGATGAGCGCTTCAAGGAATTGCCTTATGAAGGACATCGCTTCTGGGACCTGAAGAGAAGAAACCTTCCTGTTGTTCGTCTGACTGTAGACTTACCACAGGTGAATGCAGCAACTACACTACCTGCAGGTAACTTCCGCTTCTTGTTACCAATACCAAATGCTGAAATACAGGCTAACCCTGTTATACAGCAGAACCCAGGTTATACCAACTAATACAGTTTGTAAAATCTATATTGAAGAGAGCCGATCATTTTTGATCGGCTCTCTTTTTATTTACAGGGTATGGTAAGTATTGAGCTGTGAGCTACTATCCCCTAGCTGCTAGCCTTGATTGGTGCTTGTTTTAGGCTTTCGGTTTTTAATGGAATAAATGAGGTGGCCTGAGAATCTGATAATCTAAAAGCAGATGGTTAAAGAAATATTTGAGTGCTAATAATGCGCTGGCAATAATAAATGGAACACAGATCTTCATGATTTTCAGGGTCTATCATGATAAATCCTGAAAATCATGAAGATCTGTGTTCCATCTTACGTGTGACTATCAACTCGTGGCTAAATTTCTCTTGACAGCAACTGGAGTCTGTCAGTTTAGAGATACAAGGTACTTTGTATATAGTGTGCCGTATAACCAGTTAAATATGTTTAAGCATGCTACTATATTAAAAACAAATGACCGGAACATTGCCGGTCATTTGTTTTTAATAAGCTCATTCATTTTACTGTGGGAGTACTTCCATTAGTTTTTTCTGAAGATCTTCACCTCTAAGGTCAGTAGCGATGATTTTTCCATCAGGATCTACCAGCACATTAAAAGGGATGCCTTCTATTTTGTATAAAGGTACCACACTGCTTTCCCAATATTTAAGGTCACTGATATGTTTCCAGGTAAGTTTATCCTTTGCAATAGCATCTAACCATGATTGTTTATCCTGGTCAAGCGATACACCCAGAACAGTGAAGTTCTTGTCTTTAAACTTATTATATGCTGCTACAACATTCGGGTTTTCTTTTCTGCAAGGCATGCACCAACTTGCCCAAAAATCAACCAATACATATTTGCCTTTTAAACTACTCAGGCTGAATGTCTTTCCGTCGGTATCAGGTAAAGTTATTTCAGGTGCCGGCTGATTAATAAATGGATCGGTAGCAGGTTGTTGATTTTTACCATAAGCACTGAGGAGGGCTTTTATTTTAGCCAAACCAGTATGGTCTTTAAATTTTTCAGCAGAAGCATCAGCTAGTGCCTTTAATTCCTCTGGCGACATGGTACGTGAACCCATGCCAAGTGCATAATATCTCGCAGCCGGACTTTCAGATCCATTGATATAATCTGAAATGAGTTTATTCATGTCTTTGATCTGAACATCACGTCTGGCTTTTTCTAAAGTAAGTAAGCTATCGTTGCCGCTTCTTTGCAAAGTATCTAACATTCCAAGTGTATGGTATAAAATAGAATCTTTCACACTGAATTTTTCAAACAGGGTGTGAAGGCTTTCACTTGCATCGGATCCTTCTACTTTATAAGCACGGTAATTGTTTACATCCATATTTACCTTGATGCTCTTGCCATCGTTCACCAATAATACATCAGGACCATTTTCAATTACCAGGCGATAAAGGGCCTCTTCTTTTCCTACTGCTCTCAGTTCAAAATTTCCATTGTCTTTCAAAGTACCCGAATCGAGTACCACTGGTTGATCGCCACCAAAAGGGAGTTCCTGTAGAAATATTCTTTTCGATGGAGCATTGCTGATTTTACCACTTACGGTGAATGCACCATATTTTTTTTCCTGGCAACTGCTTACCAGTGCGACAATCGCCGCGATGTATAGCATTTTCTTCATACCTGATTACTGATTTATTGATTGAGTTTTTGTTCTAATAATGTAGTTACCTGTTTGGGGTCGGCTTTACCTTGACTGCGCTTTTTTACTTCTCCTACAAATAATCCGATCAGTCCTTTTTTCCCTTTTTTATACTCCAACACCTTCTCCGGCATTGCGGCAATGGCTTCATTCACCCATGTTTCCAATGCTCCCGCATCGCTTACCTGAATTAGGTTCAAAGAGGCAGCCAGTGTTTCCGGGTCGGTTTCTTGTTGCATTAATAACGGTAACAGCTTAGAAGACGCAATAGAAAAGCTAACCTTACCATTTTGTACCAAATCAATTAAAGCAGCAAGCGTTTTTGCTGATAAAGGCAATTGATCGATTCCGGTTTGCTGCTCATTCAGGTATTGGCGAATGGGGCCAGTTATCCAGTTGGCAATTGCTTTGTAATTTTTCGTGAATGCGATAACAGATTCAAAATAGGCAGCGGTTGCTTTTGTATCACATAATTGTGATGCATCGTATTCACTTAGACCAAAGTTTTCAGTATATGTTTTGATCAATACGGCAGGTAAAGCGGGTAATGATGCTTTGATACCCTGGATATAATTTTCAGTTAATCGGAATGGTGCAAGATCCGGATCCGGAAAATAACGGTAATCGTTGGCCTCTTCTTTATCACGAATCGCAAAAGTGGTATCGTTGGATGCATCAAAGCTCCTGGTCTGTTGTTGAATTAGCTTGCCCTCTTCTAGTAAGTTGATGATTCTATCAATCTCAAACTCAATGGCTTTTTTTACATTGCGGATTGAGTTCAGGTTCTTTACTTCTACTTTGGTACCTAATTTTTCTTCTCCCTTTAATCTCACAGAAATATTGGCATCGCAGCGCAGACTACCTTCCTCCATATTACCATCGCAAATACCCAGCCATTGTACAAGCTTTCTTATTTCTGTAACATAATGCCAGGCTTCTTCAGCGCTATGCATATCCGGCTCTGTAACAATTTCAATTAGTGGTGTGCCGGCGCGGTTCAGGTCGATACAGGTATAATCTTCTTCCAGGTCATGGATACTTTTGCCAGCATCTTCTTCCAGGTGAATGCGATTTAGTTTTACTTCTTTCGTTCCATTACTGGTTGTAATGCTTACATAACCTCCTTTGCATATGGGTGTTGTATGTTGTGATATCTGGTAACCTTTTGGAAGGTCAGGATAGAAATAATTTTTACGTGCGAAATAATTGTCTTTCTCAATTTCGCATCCGCAAGCCAAACCCATCTTTATAGCAAACTCAACTGCTTTTTTGTTTGTTTTTGGAAGTGTTCCGGGGTGGCCCAGGGTAATTGGACTAACATGTGTATTGGGGGCCGCACCAAATGCTATGCTGTCACCACAAAATAATTTGCTTTCGGTTGCCAACTGAGCATGTACTTCTAAACCTATAACAGCTTCATATTTTTCTTCTGATAACATGGGCAACAAAAGTACAATACCTTCTTTACCCTTTTGGGTGAATCGGGTTATTTTATGAGAGAATTATAAGGAAAGTATGCGATTTAAATCAGTTTCAGACACTGTAAGAAGTTTAACCGCAGGCAGCCTGCGGGTTAGTTCTTTCCAGTTTTTATCTTTCCCATATATCTTTTTTAACATAGGCAGTGCCTTATCTACTTCCTTATTATTTGCAAGGGTTATTGCGGTCCAAAACTGCATTTCGAGGTTTTCAGGAAATAATTGCATTGCGGCATTGTATTCTGACATGGCTTTTGTCATGTCATTTTTTTCAACGGCCAAATCTCCTTCGTTCATGTGTTGGTAGGCGAGGTGTACGAGGTATAGCCTGCGTAGTTCTTTTAATGGTTCTTTCGCATCATCTACTCGAAGGTCAACCGTTTTATTGTTCCAGCTTTCTGTTGGCTTACCAGGCACTACAATGATAGCGGCTGCCTGCATACCTCGTATATCACCACCCGCTTTTTGGGCTGCTTCCAATGCCAGTAATACCCTTTCTGCCAGTGGTTTTCCAGTGCTTTTCTCAAACGCTTCCGACATGTATTCATCTACTTTATCGCCCAGCATCATATTGCTTTGTACGCTATAATTGATACCCTTTATATGACTGGCAACCTGTATACAGTTTTTGCCGGTATGGGTTGCCACATTTCCTTTAGTATCTATTATTGCTACCTGTCGCACATCCTTTCCTGGGTCTGCATTGGTTAACTGATCAAGTACTTCCTGAGATGAGAGCCCTTGTTTTAATAATGCAAGCGCTTTTGGGCCATATGATTTATCAACAAATGATTGTGTTGCAACAGCGCCAACACCAGCTTCTGCCCATGGTACGGATGTACCTACACTAAACCAATGACTCTGCACACCTACCGCCATTTCTCCCGTATTGGCATCTCTTGCCACAATGGAAAAAGTGTGTACCAGTGGTTGGTTTGATTTATAAACCTGTGCAGTTGCTTCCGTTACAATGGTTGCAGATAAAAGGAAATACAATAAATATCGCATAGTAAGATTTTTGCTGCTAGGATTTACAATCCTATGGTCTATGGTCCATAGTCCATAGACCATAGACCATTGGGGCTCGTTCAACCTTTTGAGTACTAAAATACAAATAAAAAACCGCGCCAGCCCTTACTTTATCAGGGTGACGCGGCTTATATACACATGAGGATGAGAAAGATGGGTGGACCTGATTACAGGTCGGCAGTTTTTAATTTTTTAGGAAGTTTAATTTCAATAACCTGCGATTTACCTGCCCGGGTGATACCTGCTTTTACAACATCACCTTCTTTCAGGTCTTTGAGTGCTTCTTTAATTTCGTCAACTGCGTTTACCGCTTTACCATTAATGGAAGTGATAATATCGTCTGTTTTTATACCGGCTTTATCTGCAGGGGTATCATCATCAACTTCAGTAACTTTTACACCTTTATTATTTTCTGTATCTTCTATTGATATGCCTAATTTAGGTTTACTGGAATAATTGAAACTGAATGGCATTCCATTTCTAAGTTTAGGCATATTATCGAAATTAAAATTTCGATTGAAGCTGTCACCAAAATCAAAGTCAAAACCCATTTCCATGGTTTTACCTAAAGTGGCAGTGGTTGTATTCTCCTTGCCATCGCGCAGGTAATGGATGGTAACTTTATCTTCCGGCTTGTATTTACCAATGGTTTCATATAAGTCTTCACTTCCGGTAATGGTTACATCATTTACTTTAGTAATGATATCATCTTTTTGAAGACCTGCTTTAGATGCTCCGCTTTCACTCGTAACCGAAGTTATTTTAGCACCCTTTTCATGTTTCTCACTCATTACACCTAATAGGGCCCTTTCTTTACCACCTTTACGTAGTTCATCCAACTTAAAGAAATTAGCACCACCACGGCCTGGGATCATCATACGTAAACCCGGACTCAATTTCAACATGTCCATATCGCCCAGTTTTTCCATTTCTTCAGGACTCATCTCTTTGATATCCTTTCCGTTAATGGTTACTTTATCGCCATCTACAACAATGGATAATTTCTTACTGATTTTCTCCTTGGGTTCCTTATCTGCTTTTTCTTTTTCAGTTGTTTGTGCAGTTGCTGTCATACCAGTGAACAGCACCAATGCTGCCATCCATTTTCTATACATAGGAAATAATTTTAGAGTACGAAATGTTTAGTAGTCAAATGTCAGAAAAAAATTAATTACGAAAGGTTTCGGAAATGTTAAAAAGAGGGGGTCCATGGTCCATAGTCCATGGACCATTGGAAATAATTAGCCCTAAACTATGGTCTATGGTCTATGGACCATGGACTTCCCAAAACATTTCACCGGACAGTGGTCAATTATATCATCTTTCAGGTACTGCATACCTATTTTTTCGAGGATGCGGAGGGAGGGGAGGTTTTCTATATGTGCGGCAGCGGTGATGCGATTTAGTTGGAGTGTTTTAAAACCGTATTCCAAACAGGCATTTGCGGCTTCAGTGCCATAGCCTTTACCCCAGGAAGATGGGGAGTAACGGTATCCCAGATCAGTTTCTTCTCGTTCGGGTCTGAATTTTAAACCACACCATCCGATAAAATCGTTGTTCTCTTTGATGTGTACTGCCCAACGACCATAACCATATAATTGATAATGTGGTATGATGCTCTCTGTTAACCTGAGGATTGCTCTTTCGGGTGTACTTGGTAATTCATGTACATATTTCAGTACAAGTTCATTGCTGTTCAGCTCATGAATCAGTAAGGCATCATCAATGGTAAACTGACGAAACAATAAACGATCGCTGCTAAAAATATACTGACTCATGCTAATAAAAATGCCATCCCGCTTTACACGAGATGGCATAAAGTGGTTAATAAATTATAGAATCGATTTAATTTTCTCTATTACCTGCGGAAGATTACTTGCATCTTGTCCGCCAGCGGTAGCCAATGTTTTTTGTCCGCCCCCTCCACCTTTGATCAGGCTTTTCACGTGATCATTGATAAGCTTAGGTGCTTCCAATCCTTTATTGTTTACCAACTCGTCTGCTACAGCGATCGCCACACTTGCTTTGCCTTCAATATTAGCGGCAAGTGTTATTACATAGTTTGAAAGCGCATCTTTTAAATCGAAACAAAGTTTTTTCAAACCATCCACATTGCTTAATTCAACAATTGCACCGATGAACTGGATACCATTGATGATCACCATCTGTTGCAAAAGCTCCTGTTTAATAACGGCAAGCTGTTTGGTTTCAAGACTCTCGATTTTCTTTTTTAATTCATTATTGTCTGCATGCAGGTTTTCGACGGCTTTTAATAATTCTTTCGGATTCTTTAAAGCCTCCTTTATTGCTGATAATTGTGATAATTGATCCTGCACAAATTCTTCAGCCGCTAAGCCACTGATGGCTTCAATTCTTCTTACGCCGGCAGCAACAGCAGATTCTGCTTTTATTTTAAATATCCCTAATTCACCCGTAGCACCTACATGCGTACCGCCGCAAAGTTCTATTGAATAATTTGGGTCTATGATTACTACCCGAACGGTATCGCCGTATTTCTCTCCAAACAAAGCCATGGCGCCCATTGAAACAGCTTCATCCTTGCTCATTTCCTTAATAACAACAGGGATGTTTTCACGAATTTTCTGGTTCACCATTTGTTCGATAGCCGTCATTTCTTCCGTGCTAACTTTCGCAAAATGAGAGAAATCGAACCTTAGTTGCGATTCATTTACCAAACTTCCTTTTTGTGCAACATGCGTGCCCAGTACCTGTCTGAGAGCAGCATGTAATAAATGCGTGGCACTATGGTGTATAGCTGTTGATTGTCTTTTCTTTGTATCTATCGTTGCTACAACGTCGGCATCTATTTTGGAAGGAATAGTGTCACAGAAATGGATGATCAGGTTGTTTTCTTTTTTGGTATCATACACTTCAATTACTTCACCATCAAAGTTTAAAGTTCCTGCATCACCTACCTGTCCACCACTTTCTGCATAAAAAGGGGTGTTTTCCAATACCAGTTGATAGGCTTCTTTTCCTTTTGCTTTTACTTTTCTATACTTGTTAACCTTGGTTGAAGTTTCATTGCTGGTGTATCCTGCAAAATGATTTTCATTTGTATCATGAACCACAACCCAGTCTTCCGTATCTACCGCAGTAGCAGCACGGCTTCTGCTTTTTTGCTGTTGCATTTCTGTTTCGAATCCTGCCTCATCAACCTGTAAGTTGTTCTCACTGGCAATCAGTCTTGTAAGGTCAATAGGGAAACCGTAGGTATCGAATAATTCAAATGCGGCTTTACCTTGTATTTTTTCTTTTGAAGCAGCAATAATATCATCAATCCTTTTTAATCCCTTATCAAGTGTTCTTAAAAATGCATCTTCTTCTTCTTTTACTACCTTACTTACAAAATCGATCTGTTGTTTTAACTCCGGAAATACATTGGCAAATTGTGCTGCGATAACCGGGATTAATTGAAACAATAAAGGTTGCTTATAGTCGAGATAGGAATAATAATAACGCACTGCTCTTCTAAGAATTCGTCTGATCACATAACCTGCCCCGGTATTTGATGGAAGCTGACCATCTGCAATGGTAAAAGCGATGGCCCTGATATGATCTGACAGCACCCGGAATGCGATGGCTTCTTTGCTGTCGCTGTAATCGTATTTTTTACCGGTTATTTTTTCAACCGCTGCAATTGTGCCGGTAAATACATCTGTATCATAATTGCTTTGTTTTCCCTGGATAACGCGTACCAGTCTTTCAAAGCCCATACCTGTGTCTACGTGTTTTGCTGGCAGTGGTTCGAGACTACCATCTTTAAGGCGGTTATATTGAATGAATACATTGTTCCAGATTTCAATTACCTGGGGATGATCTTTATTAACCAAATCCCTTCCAGGAATTTTTGCCCTTTCACTATCTGGTCTGCAGTCTACGTGAATTTCTGAACAGGGCCCGCAAGGACCTGTTTCGCCCATTTCCCAGAAATTATCTTTTTTGTTACCGTAAACGATGTGTTCTTCAGGTACTAATTTCTTCCATTCTTCCAGAGCGATGGAAGAGGGAGGTAAGCCTTCTGAAGGATCGCCTTCAAAGACAGTTACATAAAGGCGGTCTTTGTCTAGCTTGTACACTTCTGTAAGTAATTCCCAGCTCCAGGCAATAGCTTCAGGCTTGAAATAATCACCAAAGCTCCAGTTGCCAAGCATTTCAAACATGGTATGATGATAGGTATCAACACCCACTTCTTCCAGGTCATTGTGTTTTCCGCTTACGCGTAAACATTTTTGGGTATCTGCAATTCGGGGATAGGCTGGCTTTTTATTTCCTAGAAAATAGTCTTTAAACTGGTTCATTCCTGCATTGGTAAACAGGAGTGTAGGGTCGTTTTTTACAACGATAGGAGCTGATGGTACAATCTGGTGATTTTTGGATGCAAAAAAATCCAAAAACTGCTTTCTTATCTCTGCGCTGGTCATAAAATTTTAAAAACTGTATTTTAGTCGCTCAGAAGCTATCTTTGAGCGCTTTAGAAAGGCATCAAAGGTAAGGAAATGGCCTGTTCTTTTCAATTGGCCGCCTTGCGATTTGCCCCCTGAATATGAAAAAGATCAAATATTACTATAATACGCATACGCTTCGCTATGAAAAGCTGGAAACCCCGCTTAGGGTGCGTCTATTACAGTTATTTGGTTTTATTGCCGCTTCGATAGTAACCGGGATCATCATTTTTGCCATAGCCTTCCGTTATATCGACTCTCCAAAGGAAAAGCTTTTACGTCAGCAGAACGACGATTTGAGGCAGAATTACGATATCATGTCTGAGCGCCTCAAGCAACTGGAATTACAGATGGACGAAATTGCCAACCGTGATAATGCGGTTTACCGGTCAATTTTTGAAGCCAATCCTATTCCGGATAGTGCAAGGGTGAAAGAAATGGAAAAGCGGAAGGAGGTTCAACTGGTACAAAGTATGGGTTCAACCGAACTGGTAAAAAACATGACGGCTCAGTTGAATAACCTTGCGCTAAGGATGGCATATCAGGAACGTTCTTTCGACGAAATCACAAAAATGGTTAAGAACAAAGAACAATTACTTGCGTCTATTCCTGCTATTCAGCCTATTAGTAATAAAGATCTGACCCGAATTGCATCGGGTTATGGATACCGTATTGACCCTATCTATAAAGACCGTAGGGCTCATCTCGGAATGGATTTTACCGCACCCCGTGGTACGCCCATTTATGCAACTGCTGATGGCGTAGTTTCTGATGCAGGATTTAATACCGGCGGATTTGGTAACAGGGTCGTGATTAATCATGGTAATAACTACCAAACCCTGTATGGTCACATGTACAGGATTAAAGCAAGGGTTGGACAAAGAGTTAAAAGAGGGGAAGTGATTGGTTATGTAGGAAATACCGGGAAAAGTTCGGGTCCGCATTGCCATTATGAGGTACACCACCGGGGTATGCCTGTAAACCCTATTTACTATTTCTATAACGATCTAACACCTGCTCAGTTTGATCGTTTACTTAAACTTGCGGCTGCTAGCAACCAGAGTATGGATTAAAAACTTTGGCTTCTAGCTTTTAGCCTTGATTGGCGCTTATTTTAGACTTTCTGCTATTGATGGAACACAAATGTTCATGATTTTCAGGATTTATCATGATAGATCCTGAAAATCATGAACATCCGTGTTTTATCCTACGCTTGGCTTGTTGCTTGCGGGAGATTGCTTCAACTGATGATGAATGTTCATGCGCGGTAATTATTTTGAAAAGAATCATTCATTTACAGAACAATCAGGGTTGCAGTTTGTATTTTGTTCGATAAATCATCACTATTGGAACCTGGTATCCGTAAATATCTGATTCGAATCATCAACACCCTATCGCTAGGGCTTTTATGGCTTGCACTGAATTCTACAGCTGGCATTATGTATGGGTATGCATTTGTTGAAGGACAAATAAAACTCGGTAATATCTTGTTCTATATATGGTTCCTGCTGAGTTTAACAGCTTATCTCTGGTATGTTATCAGGCTTTGGCGAAAACCCATTGATTTTGAGGAATAGCATATAAAGTTATTCATGGTGGCTATGTATAAGGCAGCGGTAGACTTTAGTCCATAGTCCATAGACCATCCTGCATCATTTGCTATTACCTGTGTAAATCTGTATTTTCAGAGCTGAAACTGAATACATGATGCCCTTAAAGAAAACTTCGAGGTGGGTAGTGATCATTGGTACATTACTAATCTGGTCTATTAAATTTTTGATCAGACCATTTGTTTTCATTGATCCTTCATTGAAGCCACTGGTCGGACTAGCACCCAATCTGATTGGTTCTTTTTTATTGCCATTTGGGGCATGCTGGTTTTTTCAGCGCATATTCAGGTTAGAAACAGAGCTGGATTTGAATATTACCTGCTTTTTTGGGCTTTTGCTGGTGATTATAAATGAATACCTGCAGTTGATACCCATTTTCGGAAGAACCTTCGATTATCTTGATATTATCTCTTCCGTGATTGGGGTATTTCTCGGCCATCTCTATTTTAGAAGATTAATGTTTCGTTTCAGGCCGGCAACTGCAAATACAACAGCTTAATTCTTATTGTCTTTGGTATCTAATATAACTGGTGTGTTTCCTTTACCCATTACGATAACTTTTGAGTTTGGAGAAGTAACCAATCCTTTTAACACCTGAATTTGCTCGTATTGTAATTGTTTATCGGTAAGACCACTACTCATAATACGCTGATAGTCTGCAATACCCTGTGCTTCTACTCTCTTACGTTCAGCTTCCTGTTTTTCTTTTTGCAGAACGAATTCCATTTTTTGAGCGTCTTGCTCAGCTTTTATTTTTTCTTCTATAGAAGTTTTTACATTGTTTGGCAGGGTGATGTTACGAACCAAAAGTTGCTCCAATACCAGACCACGTTTTTTAAAATCATCTTCAATACTCTTAAAGATGCGATTCTGAAACTGATCGCGTTTATTTGAATAGAGTTCAATTGCAGTAAAGTACACTGCATTGTCACGAATTTTGGTACGTGTAAGCGGACGCACTATCTTGTCTTTATAATCCAATCCTGTTTCTTTTACAATCCTTGGCGCTTCTTCACCAATTACACGATACAATACAGTCAGGTCAATAATCACTTCCAATCCATCTGCCGTTAATACCCTGATGGCATCATCATTTGCTTTGTCTCCCTCATCCTGTACCCCGCTCATGGTATAGTTTTGTGTTTTGATGTCTACTGTTTTAACATCAATCAATGGATTTACCATATTTAATCCGCTGGTTAGTACATCATCCGACACTTTACCAAAAAGGCTTTTCACACCTATCTGACCAGCATCAATTTGCTTGATACAGGAGGTAAGAAAACCGACAATGATAATCAGCAGTCCAAATACCCTTATACCTGTTGCCAGTTTACGGATTTCTTCTCTTTCCTGACTTCTGAGTGCAAAGCCGATGACCAATACTACAATACCAATAATAATGAGTGCCATATAGTTGTTTTTATATTAGTCGTTAAATAGTCGGAATATTACAAACATTAGCTGCTATGGTCTGAAATGATGTTCCAAACGCCTTTTATCTTTCTGAAAATCAGGGTATAATGGCCACTTAGGTCTCCGATGCTTCTGGTAAGCATCCATTTCCCCAAAACAAAAAAATGATCGGAAGATATTCTTCTGACTTCGAGAATATTAAACCTCAGTTTACCCATAGCTGCTGTATCGGGATAATTTTTCTTGTAATTGTTTAGGGTTTGCTGATAACCATAAGTAACCCCACTTTTGCCAACAAACATTAAACTGTCGCTTTGCCAATAGCCTTTCATAAAAGCATCAATATCACCGCGGTTCCAGTCGCGGGTTTGTCGCTCTAGAATATCCCGGATGATTTTTTCATCTCCCTGCTGGGCATATGAAAATGTAGTAAACATTAGAAGCAGGCATAGTATTGACCATTTCATAGTAATAATTTACAGTAAGCTACTGAAAATTATGCGTCTTTAAATGCTCTTACCATTTCTCTTTTTCCCGGAGGCCCGGGTATTTTAGTAACACGGAAACCAGCAGCTTTCATTGAATGACGTACAACACTTTTACTGCAATAAGTAACCAGCACGCCTCCCGGAACAAGAAATGAGTATAGCTTTTCAAATATCCGGGTATTCCAAAGCTCTGGTTGAGCAGATGGGGCGAATGCGTCGTAGTATATGCAATCAATGCCGGAAGAAAGCTCAAATGACAATAAACTTGTATGGTGTTTTATCAGTTGAAAACCGGGTTGAATTGATTGAGGTATTTCCCAACCCGCCTGATGAATGGCCAAAAACAAATACTGTTCATTCAGTACAGTTCCATGATTTAAGGAAGCAATCTCATTTGGTTGAAGCGGGAATGCCTCAAGGGTATGATATTGTATCTGGTAATTTTTATCTCTTGCCTGGATGGCAGTAAGTAAACAGTTTAACCCGGTACCGAATCCCATTTCCAGTATTTGCAAAGAAGTTTTACCAAGTGTTTGTGTACAGTATTGTAAACCAGCATCTAAAAAAACATGGTTACTTTCCTGAATGGCACCATGTTTACTGTGGTAGGTTACCTGCATCTCAGGTATGGCAATCGTATCTGATCCATCGGCGGTAGTAAGGACTTTTCTTTCCATGTTACTGACACAAAAATAAGCTATGTATCATGAGTGAAAACGAATCTTTATCTTTCCAATATGGAATATAAAAAGCATTTACTGAAAGACCCTAAACTGGCTGGTATACTCGCTGGAACAACCCATGAACTTAGGTTACATAAAAATATCCCCTTGCGTTTAATGGCCAGTATTATGAGCCAGCAGTTAAGTACTAAAGTCGCAAAAGTAATCTTCCATCGTTTTCTTGAACTATATAAAGGAAAAGAACCCAAGCCTCAGCAGGTGCTGGATACACCATTTGAAACATTACGTGGTATTGGCCTGAGTAATGCTAAAGTTACCTATGTACAAAATGTGGCCAGTTTTTGCCTAACGCATAAAATTACCGATACACGCTTACGGAAATTAGATAATGAAACAATTATTGAATTACTTACGCAAATAAAAGGAGTAGGTAAGTGGACGGTTGAAATGTTACTGATGTTTAGCCTGGGCCGTGAAGATGTTTTTGCAGTAGATGACCTGGGTATTCAACAGGCTATGTGTAAACTTTATAAGATCAGTTCAACGGATAAAAAGAAAATGAAAGCACGCATGCTAAAAATTTCCGCCAATTGGTCGCCCTACAGAACCTATGCATGCCTGCATTTGTGGGGATGGAAAGACGAAGAATGAAATATTGAATATCCAACTTCGAAGTTGAAAATTGGATATTCGATATTGGACATTGATATAGCCCTATGCTGAGTTGCGGGCGGCGTTGATGATGCCGAACATGCTTCTTGTGACGAGTTTTTCGTAGATCGTTTTTTTATCACTGTCAGGATCACTTTTTCTTATTTGATGGAGGGCGTATTGTTGTATTGTTAGCAGCGGCAGTACAATTTTATCCCTCATTTGTATGGAGGCCCTTCCAGCTAAATCATCTTCCATAAGTTTTGAAACGCCTGCCAGCTCAAGCACTAATTTTTCTGTAAGGTCAAATTCATCTTTTACCAATTGCCATACAGGACCGTATTCCGGATCATCTTTTATGTATTGGGTTAGCGGGAAAAAAGATTTGAGCATACTCATCATGCTATTGTCGACAAGGGTATGAAAAAACAATACATTTCGGAACATAGCTTTCATGTCTTCCCAATATCCTTTTTCTTTCATTTCCTGTAAGGCCGTACCTACGCCAAAAAAGCCCGGTACATTTTGTTTCAACTGACTCCAGCTACCCACAAATGGAATGGCCCTTAAATCTTCAAAACGTAATCCACCTGCACTGCCTCTTTTAGCTGGTCTGCTCGCAATATTACTTTTGCTGTAATAATTAAGCGGACTAAACAACTGCATGTAGGAAAGGAACAGTGGATGTTGCTTGAATTTTTGATAGGTTTCATGACTGATTCGTCCCAGTTCATCTAAAAGAAATCGGTCGTGTTGCGACAATTGAATCCTTGTGTCAGCAAATAGTTCGTTACTGATACCAGCACTTAATAATTGTTCCAGGTTGTACTGCGATGATTGTATGGTTCCAAAATTGGAGGTAATGGTTTGTCCCTGTATCGTTAATTGAATCTCTTCATTTTCGATATTATTTCCCATGGACGCATAGAATTTATTGGTTTTTCCGCCGCCCCTGGAAGGTGGTCCGCCACGACCATCAAAGAATCGGGCTTTTACATTGTATTTTCTGGAAATAGCGGTAAGGTTTTCTTTGGCCGTATATATACTCCAGTTTGCCTGTAAATAGCCACCGTCTTTTGTACCGTCGCTAAAACCAAGCATAATGGTCTGATGCATTTTTCTACCAGTAAGGTGTTGTGCATAGGCTGGGTGCTGGTATAACTGATCCATGATGTCTTCAGCTTCCTGCAGATCATCGATGGTTTCAAATAAGGGCACTATGTCTATGGGCATCTGTTCCTGGTGCCATCCGCAGAGTCTGAATAAAGCAAATACTTCCATAACATTTAAAGCAGACTGACAATTGCTGATCACATATCGATTACATCCTGCTTCTCCATTTTGGTGTTGGATAGTTCGGATAGCATAAATGCTTTCGATGGTATCTTTTGTAATGCCAGGTTCAAATGAGGCAGGATTAACTGTTTCCTTGACATTGCTAAGAATATTTATTTTATCAGCATTTGGTAACGATGCATAGTTATCTGGTAATATGCTGTTTCCCAATACACGATTAATCTCTTGTAATACCTGTGTGTGAATGCGACTGTCCTGACGAATATCTATTGTCGCGAAATGCGTTCCGAAAATATTTACTTTATGAATAAGGCTATTGAGTCTTTGTAAGAAGAGTGAATGATGCTTCTCCACTACCAGATGGCGAATTTGGTGCAACCTGTTTTGCAGCTCGGCTACCTGTACCCGGTTCTGTTCAGTCGGACGAAATACATTTTCATACAAGATTTCTTCCAGTTCACTGATTAGTGTATCAACACCGGAGAAACTTAATCTTCGTTTTAGTTTCCTGATATCGCGGTAATAACAAACGGTAATGGCACTTCTGAGTGCTTCAGCAACTTTAACGGTCGTGGCAGCATTTACAAATGGATTACCATCTCTGTCGCCTCCCGGCCAAAACCCTAATTCGATAAAGGGGTTATCACTTTCATATTGATAATCGAAAACATCTCTTACGATTGTGTTATAAATATTACCGATTGAATGGTATAGAATATTTTCCAGGTACCACATCAGGTTCAAAGCCTCATCGTAGGGTGTTGGTTGTTTTTTATTAAAAAAAGGTGTGATGCCCAGTTGTTGAATATATTCATTAATGGTATGGAAATCGTTCTTTGATATAGACTCACTCATATCGTGAATAATACCTAAAACAGTACCGGGATAAAATTGTGTTGGGTGAGCAGTTAGTACTACTCTTACCCTGAACTTTTTAAGTTTATTTTTCAGGGCCTGTGTTTTGCCTGCAAATACAGCTTCATTATACAAGGCTTTCATGCTACCGGCTCCCTGTATATTGTTCACAGAATCAAATGCTGCGTCTTCTATGGCATCGAATAACACCACCTGTCTTTCTATATACTGAACAAATTTAAACAGCCGATCAAGTTTATCTTCTTCGCTACGTACTTCCGTATGCTGTTGAAAGAAGTCGTTGATAATTTGTACCGGATTCTTTCCTGCCTGGTATTCATCCTGACATGATTGCGATAAAATGGGTAATAGTGCACCAACATTGGCAATGCCTGAAAAGGGAAGGGCAGCGAACAAACTATTGTAGATGGTGTACTTATCTGTTACATTTCGCCGAAACTGTGTGATATAATAATTAGAGGTCATAAGGTTGCTTCCACAATTTACCCATTTCTACCTATTTTACTAACGAATTTTTCAAAAAAGACTAATGAATTAATGATGTATTTAAAACAAATGTTAGTTATGAAGATTAAACTTTTCTAATCTTCTTTGGTCTAAAAAGGCAATGACATTATATTCGAGTAAAATAGCCCTGCATGCAGTTAGATGATAAGGTCTTATTGGATCAATTTCGCCAGCCTTCAACCAGGGAGCAGGGTTTTACCGCAATTATCAAAAAATACCAGGAAAAACTTTACTGGCATATCAGAAGGATGGTGATTGACCATGATGATGCCAATGATGTGTTACAGAATATGTTTATTAAAGTATGGAAGGGGCTGGAGAATTTCAGAGAAGATAGTCGTTTGTATACCTGGATGTATCGTATTGCAACGAATGAATGTTTGAGTTTTATTGAACAGCAGAAAAGAAGAGCTTCGGTGAGTATGGATGAAGTAGGAGAGGGATTGTCTAATAAAATCAAAGCCGACAGTAACTTTGATGGCAATCGGCTGGAGTGGAAATTACAGCTCGCCATTCAGCAATTGCCTGAAAAACAGCGGGTAGTATTTAATCTGCGATATTATGACGAAATGCCATATGAAGAGATGAGCCGTATTTTGGAGACGACTGAAGGGGCATTAAAAGCCAGTTATCATCATGCCGCAAAGAAAATTGAAGCATTTATCCGTGAAAATTAAACCTTGTTTTATTAAGGGTATCCAATAAACATGAGTCAGAGAGAAGCAATAGAGAATGAATTGAAGCAAATGGGTCTTTCACTGGAACATTTGTCTGCTCGTATACCTTACCGTGTACCGGATGGGTATTTCGAGGCTTTCTCAGATTTGCTATTGGAAAGATTAGCGGTAAATGCGGATATTTCGAAAAACAAAGTTTACCAATTACCTAACGGATATTTTGAAGGTCTTTCAGACAGAATTATAGCAGCTATACATAAAGCGGATGTGACAGAAGAAATGGAGTCATTGTCTCCATTGCTCAATACCTTGTCAAAAGAAATGCCTTTCCATAAGCAGGCTAGTCCGGCGCTGAATATGGAAACCATTATGCAGAGGGCTGCGGTGCGTGAGATACCTGTAGTTCAGATGAGGGCTCGTAAACCTTTAAAATGGATGCGCTTGGCAGCCGCGGCGGTTGTAGCGGGGTTGCTTATAACAACTGCGGTTTTGTATACCTCGGATACTAGTCAGCAAAACGGAGACATGAAATTTGCGGATTATGCCCAAATAGATGTTTCGCATGAAATATCTAAACTCAGTGAAGAGGAGTTAAATACGTATCTGTCAAGCTCTGAAAAATTAATAGTAGCAGCCGGTTACCGCGAACAATATGGTGAAGATGAATTTCCTGATGTGAATGAACATATTCAGTATATGAGCGATGATGAGTTGAAACAATACCTGGATGAGTCTGGTGAATCGGTTTCATCAGGAACAGTTGAATCAAATAGTTAATCATGAAAAAAGCAATATTTTTTATCATTGCCCTGCTGGTGACATCTGCTGTGATCTCGCAGGAACCTCCAAGGAAAATGATGGGTGGAAGACAGAATGTAGAAGTGCTGAAAGTGGCTTATTTCACAAAGCATCTTGCATTAACAACCGATGAGGCGGAGAAATTCTGGCCGCTTTACAATAGTTACACTGATGAAGTAAGAAAAGCGCGTCAGGATAATAAGGAAGATATATTGGCTTTTGAAGAAACTGTACTGAATATCCGTAAGAAGTATAAGACAGATCTCAAAAAGATACTCGTAACTGATGAACGCGTAAATAAAGCACTTCAGGCTGAACGTGAGTTTATGAATGTGGTGCGTAAAGAGTTACAACAAAGAATGGAACAGCGCAAAAAAATGCGTGAACCAAAATCTGGAGGTGGTCAGTAACGTTTATTTCATCGGTCCCCAAACGGGCGATTGTATATCGTGGTAAAATAAAAAGGTCCAATTTTTAGCTTGTCCTTCTTCCCACCATTGTTTCCTGAGTTCCATACATTTCTTACCGTCATAATCGTATTTGGCTACGAATCGGCTTTTCATCTGTTGTAGTTGCGGTGCATCATCTCCACCAAAGAAAATGGTTTGACTATCTTCCTCGATCCAGAAAACCTGGTGAAATTTACTATGCGCACCAGTTAGTTGGTAGCGTATATAACCATCTATTGTTCCTTCGTCTTCAGTAAGCCATACAACTTTACTGAATTCTTCAAGCAGTTTAAAATCTTCGGGTATATAAGAAGCAGAACCGATGCCTTGTGCAAATTCCATTTCTCTCTGTTGCACATAATATGTGGCATAAGGGAAACTGATGAAACGTTCCTGAGTTGCTTTATTGGTAATAGTTACACCTCCGGCATGGTCTTTATGCAGGTGACTCATCAATACTTTAGTGATCTGTGAGGGATTGATACCTGCTTTTTCAAGATTATGGTATAGTTGAGGTCTTCCATCGGCTTCGTTGTATCCTAGTCCGGTATCGAGTAGTATTACATCTTTCGCAGTAATCACCACAAAGGGTTGTATTTCTACCAATAAACTGCCAATAGGGCGATTATTAAGTTCTTCTTTTTCGATATCGAAAGGAACAAAGACTTTTGTTTTGTCGATGGTAAAACTACCTTCTGAAAGTGGAATGATCTGCATGCTGTCGCGCTTTATCGTAAAACCATTTGCCGGTCTGCATCTAATCTTAGCATGATGAAAATCAGCACTGTAAAGGTAAGTAAAGATGAGCCCCCATAGCTAATCAATGGTAAAGGAATACCCACAATCGGAAACAAACCAATGGTCATACAAACATTTACGGCAATGTGAAAGAACAGGATGCTTGCAACACTGTATGCATAAACCCTGCTGAAAGTACTTCGTTGTCGTTCAGCTATGCGAATTATACGGTATAATAAAAACAGATAAATCAATAAAAACACTAAACATCCTACAAAACCAAAAGCCTCACCAAGAGAGGTGAAGATGAAGTCGGTATGTTGTTCTGGTACATATTTTCCGCGTGTTTGAGTGCCTTTTAAAAAACCCCTTCCTATAAATCCGCCTGATCCAATGGCAATTTTACTTTGACGAACATTATAATCGTCGGGTTTTCTCACTGATTTATTGGTATTGGTTTTATCCTGCGCTTTTTTATTTTCTGAGCAATCATATTCCTTACCCACCATACTATAGATACGTGTACTCTGGTAGCATTCGAGTACATTGTTGAAAATATAGGGCACAACAAAACGCTGAACACCAACACAAACCAGCCAGATTGAAAGGATAATGGTTAGTAATCTTTTTTTCTTTTTAATCTGTTTTCGCAAGATGAAAATTACCACAGCGGCAATTACCGTAAGTATGATGGCCAATATATTGGGTTCGAGTATCAGCGTTGCAATAACCAGTACGCCAAATGATGATCCTATAATTAATATCTGTGCCGGTAATCCTTCGCGGTACATGGCGATTAGGAAACTTGTATAAACGAGTGCCAAACCAAGTTCATGTTGCAGAATAGATAGTACGGCGGGAGAAAGTGTAATTGCTCCGGCGATTAGTTGAGATCTTATTTTACTAAAATCAACTTCCTGTCGGGATAGAAATTTCGCCAGGGCAAGTGCTGCAAATATTTTACAAAGCTCTGCAGGTTGAAGGTTAAATCCTCCGGCTAGCGGAATCCAGCTTCGGGAGCCATTGATGTTTTTCCCGATTACAAATGTGGCCAGCATTAAAAGAATACCCATCAGATAAAACAGGTTGGCAAATGCGGTAAACAACTTGCTATCTGTGAGCAGAATGAAAGTTGCGGCAATGGCACATACACCAGCAAAAATGAGTTGTTTGCTATAGTTTGTTTTACCATTGATGAAGGTGGTGAACCAATCTGTACCTGGTCTGTATTCGACCATAAAAATGCATAGTATACCAATGGCTACCAGGATAGCATATAACCAGATTACGAGGTAGTCAACACCCTGTGTGGCCGTTTGATGGTTTCTTCTGTTCATACAACTCAGGCTGCAGTTTTTCTTTTAATAGCGTTTTTTCGCTGTTGGTCAGGTAATAAAGCCAGTTTGGTTACGGTTTCCTTTCCCCCCTTTTTAGCGGGAATTGGTTTAGCAGGTGTTTTCAGGCTATCTACTTCTGTTTCCTCCGGGGCTTCCTCAACACCGGAAGTGTCTCTTGCTGCTTTTTTCGCTGCTGCCTGTTGCTGTGCCTGCCTCAACGAATCTCTTTTCACCATTTGTCTTTTCATCTGAGGAGGAATAAGATCCATATTGGCTAATTGTTCCACTTTGGCTTTTCTGTCATTACCAGAGATTGAGTCTTTCAGGTATTTTTCGATTAATAAACTGGCTATTGGCGCGGCAGAAGTGGCTCCATATCCTGCGTTTTCGCACATCACTGCAATGGCAATACGCGGGTTATCTCTGGGTGCAAAAGCGCCGAAGAAGGCATGGTCTCTCAGCTTTTCACCACGGTATTGATTTTCCACGGTACCAGTTTTACCACATACCACTATTCCCGGTACTTTTGCATAGGCACCGGTACCAAATTCCATGGTACCCTGCATACCTTCATGTACTTCTTCCCATACAAATTCCGGTACTTCTTTTGTTTTATGTTTCACTTTGTATTTCTCTAATAAACCATAAGTGTCGCCACCTTCAATTGAATCGATCAGGTGAGGCGTATAAAACCAGCCTTTGTTTGCTATAATGGCCATTACATTGGCTACCTGTGTGAGGTTGGTTAATATTTCACCCTGTCCAATACTGTTTGAAATAATATTACATGACTGCCAGTTTTTACCAAATTTTCGTTGGTATAATTCAGGACCTGGGATTAGTCCATCTCTTTCGGAAGGTAAATCAACACCTAATTTTCTACCCAGGCCAAATGAATGTGCATACTCATTAAACGCTGACAAAGCGAGGGATCTGTTAGCATATTTATTATTGTCAAGAATTCTTCTGAAGGATACTGCAAAATAACTGTTACAGGATTTAGAGATCGCGGTTTTCAGTGTAAAAGTACCTTTTGCATGGCAACCCATTGGTCGGCCACAACCAAAGTAAGCACCACCACAGCTAACCGACATCTGGTCGTCAATAGCACCCTCGGCCATACCAACAATTCCAACAAAGGTTTTAAAGGTTGATCCGGGCGAGTAATAAGTACTTACTGTACGATTAAGTAAGGGGAGTCTCGGATCGAAGTATAACATTTCCACCAGGTGCTTCTTTCGTTGATTACCAGTTAAGAAGTTAGGGTTATAGGTAGGTGCGCTGACCATACAAAGAATACCTCCTGTTTTCGGGTCGATAGCCACAATACTTCCTACTTTATTTTCCATGAGTTTTTCGCCCAACTGCTGTAACTCAACATCGATACTTGAATACAGGTTATTACCGGCTATAGCTGCAGTATCATAAGCACCATTTTCCCAGGATCCCTGCAAGCGGCCTTTGTTATCGCGTATATATCGTTGAATACCTCTTTGCCCCATTAATACTTTTTCATAGATATTTTCCAGACCAGTACTGCCAAAATAATCGCCCATTTCATAACCCTCGTCTTTATGCCTTCGCAGGAATCCGGTATCCACTTCTGCCATATAACCAAGCATGGCGGCACCAACATTATAGGGATAGGTGCGCACCGATCTTTCGTTAAGGGAGAATCCTGGAAAGCGATACATGTTCTCATTGAGCTTTGCAAACATTTCTGGGGTAAGCAAAGCCTCAAAAACACTGGGCTTTACGCTGGTGTTCTTGAAAATAAGGTCTCGCATACGTTTTTTATAGGTCGCCGTATCGATATTAAGCAGTCGGCAGAGGGTAGCGGTATCAGTTCCTCTGGCTTCAGATGGAATAACTACCAAATCATAGCTGATGGTGTTTTCAAGGATACCTCTTTTTTTACGGTCGAATATAATGCCACGATCCGGGTAAATAACTTTTCGGTAAAAGGCATTATTATCTGCTGCCAGTTTGTATTTGCTGGAAAACAGTTGCAGGTTAATCAGTTGTCCGACTATGGCGATAAAAACACCTGCAAAAATAAACTGTATCACGCGGCTGCGGCTCTGGTTGAAGACAGGCATATTTCTTGGAACTAAACGTAAAAGAGAAGTGTACTACAAATTTGATGCTTTGTAGTGGAGAAACGTAAAAAAATAAAAAAAATTGTTGTGAAAATATTACCTCTGGCATTATCTGTTTTGCGAGATGTCTTTTTTGGGGTGAATGGTGAATTGTCAATGAGGGGGTGTGAATGGTCAATGGTGAATTGTCAATGAGGGGGTGTGAATGGTCAATGGTGAATTGTCAATGAGGGAGGAAATAGGGAAAAGATTTTTTTTGTAAGATGTACTTCACTATTCACTATTCAAAATACCATTCACAATTGACAATTCACAATTCACACCTCACGCCGCATTGGTTCTATACTTTCCTTTACGCAGAAAGAGTAGTTCTGCAAGGAAAATCATGAGCAGACTTATGGCTGTGGTGCCGAGAACTTTTCCGATGAAATAAAGGAAGTTGCCAAATTGTAGCCACTCAATAAATACCAGGTAGAAATGGTGAATAAAGGTGAGTAGGCCTACATACAAACTATAAGGAGCCCATCCCATACTTTTACTTCCTGGCTCAGAATAGCTCTGTTCGATGGTTTCCTGGGGCAGCAGGAGGTTGAGCAGATAAGGACGAATAAAGGCAATCAACACGCAGGGTGCGGCATGAAGCCCCATGGTTCCGGCAAAAAAATCCAGGCTTAAACCAAACAGGAATGCGATAACCATCAGCGCAATTCTGTTTGTCGTAAAAGGAAGCCATAGTATATAGAGGAAATAGATATAAGGAACGATAAAACGGTGCAATGGCGGAACCTCATTCAGGATGAATACCTGTAAAAAGATAAACAGGATAAAACGGACGATATTTTTGATGAGGTTGCTCATTGATTAGATAATGGGGTATTTTCCAGTTGAACCTGTTCCGCATACCTTGTATTTTCTACTAAGTACACGTATTGGATATTGAAAAAATTGGTCGCAGTTTTTATTTTTAGAGTATAAAAATTACTGGATGGATCTTTTACAATGTCAGCCACTGTTCCAACCATGAGGTGTGACGGAAAATTTGCAGAGTATGTACTTGTTACTACAGTATCACCCTTTACAACTTTCGCACTTTTTGATACATTTCTAAGTGTAAGTATAGATGGGTCACTGCCATCCCATTCAATACTACCCGCATTATTGTCTTTTTTCAGCATGGCACTAACCTTACTGTTTCTGTGAAGCAGGCTCATTACTTTGCTGGTATTTGGACTCACATCTACCACTACGCCTACAATACCTTCGGGTCCGATTACGGCCATACCCTTTTTTACGCCCTGATTACTTCCTCGTTCCAGGGTTAGGAAATTGGTTTGAAGCGTAACAGTATTGCCTATTACCCTTGCCGGAAGCCAGGTAAACTTGCGGTAACGGCCAGATGAATCGCGGTGAGTGGTATCTGTATAATTTATTTTAGAGCTATCAGGTGCGATAACATTAGACTGGAGCAAATTTCTCAATCGGGTATTCTCTTCTGCGAGCTGTCGATTGGCTTCTGCGAGACTGAAATAATTTCTCAGGGTGCTGTATTGCTTATTGAGTTTGCCGGTAAGCTCACTGGTAGCATCAGCAAAAAAAGCTTCATGCGTTTTGCTGGATCTTGTAAGCAAAATGATTGCTAACACCTGTAAAACCAGAAAGCTCAGGAAAGTAAAATAGCGCCGTATGAAATAAAAGATATTCTTCAACCTGGAATTGATTAGCGATCAGTAAAATCTTATAGCCTGTTACTACAGGATAGGATCACTTTTTATCGCATGATGAATGGGAAGCGCTGGTAATTCTTGAGGGCCAGCCCTGTACCACGTACCACACTTTTTAAAGGATCATCGGCAACATGAACGGGTAATTTGATTTTCGCACTTAAACGTTTATCCAATCCACGTAAAAGCGCTCCACCACCTGTGAGGTATAATCCTCTGCGATAGATATCGGCAGCTAACTCAGGAGGTGTGGTTTCAAGTGCTTTTAGGATTGCTTCTTCAATTTTAAAGATGCTTTTATCAAGTGCTTCAGCAATTTCCTGGTAGCTTACCATGATTTGTTTAGGGATACCTGTAACAAGGTCACGACCGTTTACCGGCATATCATCGGGTGGATTGTCGAGGTCTTTCATCGCAGCACCCACATTGATTTTGATCTGTTCTGCGGTTCTTTCACCAATCAACAGGCTATGGTAACGACGAAGTGCTTCCATAATGTCGGCAGTGAATTCATCACCGGCAACGCGTATACTTTGGTCGCAAACAATACCTGCAAGGGCAATTACAGTGATACCTGTGGTACCTCCCCCGATATCGATAATCATGTTTCCAACAGGTTCTTCAACATCTATACCAATACCCAGGGCCGCGGCCATAGGTTCATGGATCATATAAACTTCTTTAGCCCCGGCTTGCTCAGCACTGTCGCGTACCGCACGTTTTTCAACCTCTGTAATAGAAGAAGGGATGCATATTACCATTCTCCAGCTTGGTGGAAAAAGGGGTTTTTTGGGATAGATCATCTTGATCAGTTCCCTGATCATTAGCTCCGCAGCATTAAAATCTGCGATAACACCGTCTTTTAAGGGACGTACCGTTCGGATACTTTCATGGGTTTTCTCGTGCATCATCAGGGCTTTTTTACCCACCGCGAGCACTTCTTTCATATTGTTACGGTTCAGGGCCACAATTGATGGCTCATTTACCACTACTTCATCATTATGGATTATAAGGGTATTTGCGGTACCCAGATCCATAGCTATTTCCTGCGTAAAAAAGTTGAATAATCCCATTGTATATTAAAAATACTTTATTTCTTGATCAATGATAGCAAAGGTGGTTGAAATTACTTGAAATAACAAAGCCTAAAGTACCGATTTTTCAGGGGTTGGCGAATAGACCATGATCCATGGACCATGGTCTGTTGACTATAGCCCGAATTCGTATCCGATATCCTTCCTGAAATACATTCCTTCAAACGTGATTTCTGATAATTTATTTTTTGATTGTTGAACTGCTTCAGTAATATTTTTTCCGTAGGCGCTTATTGCCAAAACCCTGCCACCATTTGTTAAAACTTTGTTTTCATCTTTTTTGGTACCTGCATGAAATACCATCACATCTTTTGTTGCAGGCAGTTCAAGTCCATGGATCATTTTATTCTTTTCATAATCACCCGGATAACCACCACTTACAGCCATTACTGTTGCGCAAGCTCTTTCATCGTATGAAATATTTGCATCAGCAAGTGTGCCATTATCCATAGCTGCAAACAATGCAACCAGGTCTGTTTGAAGGCGAGGCATTACTACTTCTGTTTCAGGATCACCCATTCTGCAGTTGTATTCAATTACAAATGGTTCGCCTGCAACATTCATCAGACCAAAGAAAATAAAACCGTGGTATATCAGTTCTTCCAGTTCCAATCCCTTTACTGTTGGTGCGATTATGCGCTCCTCTACTTTGCGCATAAATGTGTCATCCATAAATGGCACAGGACTTACACAGCCCATTCCACCTGTATTTAAGCCAGTATCGCCTTCACCAATTCTTTTATAATCTTTTGCATGTCCAATGATCTGGTAGTCTGATCCATTAGTTAATACGAACACACTCACTTCAATTCCTTGTAAAAAAGCTTCAATCACCACTTTACTGCTTGCTTCTCCAAACTGTTTATGAAGAATCATTTCTTCAAATGTTTGCAGTGCTTCCTCGTGTGTATTTGCGATAACCACACCTTTTCCTGCAGCAAGCCCATCAGCTTTTAAAACAACGGGCAAACTGTGGTTAGCGATATAAATTTTTCCTTCTTCAAAATTAGCTGCGGTAAATTCTGCATAAGCAGCGGTTGGTATTCCATGGCGTTCCATGAATTTTTTACTGAAAGCTTTACTTCCTTCCAGTTGAGCGGCTTTTGCAGATGGGCCCACAACGAGTATTTTTTGTAGAAGTGGATCGCTTTCAAAGTAATCATAGATCCCTTTCACCAAAGGTTCTTCCGGTCCTACAACCAGCATACTGATATTGTTTTCCAAACAAGCCTTTTTAATGGCTTCAAAATCGGTAACAGAGAGCGGTAGATTGGTCCCAAATTCGCTGGTTCCCGCATTGCCTGGAGCGATAAAAAGTGCGTCGCAGTGGTGACTTTGCGACATTTTCCATGCCAGCGCGTGTTCGCGGCCACCTGATCCGAGAAGAAGAATATTCATAGAAATAAGTTCAGGTGGCGAAAGTAGGCTCTATGTAGGATTTTCAGCATGAGTAGGGTGTTTTTTTGTTAACGCCCTACTCATACTCAAAAATTAGTTTTCCGCTTCGGCAACGCCTACATAGCGTTTTTCCGGTAGTCTTTTGGCTACCAGCATAAACAATAGTATGGAAACGGCTAGTATGCCAATAAATAACCAATAATAACGTGCACCGGTAAACTGACTGAAAAATCCTTTGTCGACGATATTTCCATTAATCAGACCCACTAAAAGGTTACCCGCAGAAATACCCAGCAGGTATAATGCACTCATGGTACTTTTCATTGATACGGGTGAGTGTGTATATGCATATTCAAGACAGGTAACTGAAACAAGTATTTCTGATGCAGCCAACAGGATATAGGCTATTATCTGCCACCAAACCGATGGTTTTCCACCCGCATCAATACTTTCCTGAATCAGGGCAATAATGGTAAATGAAATGCCTATTACGACCAGTCCGGCTCCTATTTTGCGTAGAGGACTGATTTTAATTCCCCTTTTTTCTAGAAAAGGGAAAATAAGAGAGTTAAAAACAGGAATTAATAATACCAGGAATAAAGGGTTGATAAAATTGATTTGCTCTGGTAAAATGGAAAAATCTCCGACAAGGGTCAGGTCTAACCTGGTAGCCTGTAATACCCATTCCGAAAGGTTCTGATCCCAAAGTGCCCAAAAAATAGGGGTAAAAGCAAAAACAGCTAATACGCGGTAAACAGCTTTGATACCATCAATAGATGTTGCTGAGTATTTTTCTCCAACAGCCTCCCAAACTTTTTGTCCGGGTTTGCGGCTGAATAATTTTATTAGTGCATAGATGGAAATAGAAAAGAAATTCTCTTTTTTAATACCAGCCGGTGGAACACGCACATATTTTTTCCTACCTAACCAGAATAAAATGGTAGCCAGGGCCATCAGAATACCAGGCACACCAAAGGCGATTTCAGGGCCATAGTATTTTTTTAGCAAAGGGATAAATAAAGGAGCTAGTGTGCCTCCGGTATTGATACTCATATAAAACCAGCCATATGCTTTTGAAAGCAGGTGTTCATTTGATTTATCGAACTGGTCGCCCACGTTTGCAGACACACAGGATTTAATACCTCCGGCACAGCAGGCAATTACTACTAATCCGGCACTGAAAACCGTATAGCTATTATCTGATATTGCAAGAATCAAGTGGCCGATAGTGTATAATATTGATACCAATAGGATAACCCTGTATTTTCCAAAAAACCAATCTGCCATTATGGCTCCAACCATGGGCATGAAATAGGCCAGTGTTACAAAAAGGTGCGACATCTCATTTGCTTTGGCATCGGCTTCAGCGGTGAGTGCGGGGTTTAGGGTTGGATTAAAAAATGCGACAGCCATATAAGTAACCATAATGGAGCGCAAGCCATAAAAGCTAAATCTTTCTGCAATCTCGCTTCCAATGATAAATGGAATCGATTTTGGCATACTGCCTTTCTTTGACTCTTTTTGTATATCAGACATAAATCGTATTTTGAAATTTAAAAGTATCGGAAACTATCGGTAAACGGTTCATTGTTTGCCGAAAAAAATGCTTGCTTCATCTAAAAACCAACTCATGTCCCAATCTCAAAAAACTTTTAAACCCTTTGTTTCCCCCGAAACAAATATGAAAGAGCTTACCGTAAAATCGATTCTGGTAGGTAGTCTCTTCGGTGTAATTTTTGGCGCGGCCACAGTTTATCTAGCGCTGAAAGCCGGGTTAACCGTTTCAGCTTCTATACCAATTGCCGTAATTGCCATTACACTGGGTAGAAAATTTTTGAAGACCACGATTCTTGAAAATAATATCATACAAACTACCGGTTCTGCTGGTGAAAGTATTGCAGCAGGGGTGGCATTCACATTACCAGGTTTCCTGTTTTTATCTTCTCCTTCCAGTGCTGAATATTTTAATTATCTCACTATTCTCATACTTGCAATTGTGGGCGGATTACTGGGTACCTTATTAATGGTGCCACTGAGAAAAGCGTTGATTGTAAATGAGCACGATAATCTTCCATATCCGGAGGGTACTGCTTGCGGAGATGTATTAAAAGCTGGAGAGAGAGGGGGAGATTTTGCTAAAACTGCTTTTTGGGGTCTGGGTGTTGCTTTTGTATATGCTCTTCTGCAAAAAGTAATGCATGTGATAGCGGAGACACCTTTCTATGCCACTAAACAAATCAATAAATTCTTCCCATCAGCCAAAGTGAGTGGTGAAATTACGCCGGAATACCTTGGGGTAGGTTATATCATCGGACCTCGAATTGCAGGGGTACTGGTTGCGGGTAGTGTGCTTAGCTGGATGGTATTTATTCCATTGTTATCAACCCTTGTTCCTGCTGACGCTATTGCCATTCAGTTGGCTAAACTTGGATACCTGGCAGATATTACAAAAGCAGGTGGTAAAGGCGGATGGGATCCGGTAACACATACTTTCGCTGATTACTCTGCGGCTATCTATTATGCTTATGTACGTCAGGTAGGCGCTGGTACTGTTGCTGCTGGAGGTATCATTACACTGCTTAAGACCTTACCTACCATTGTAAAATCTGTAAAGGGTAGCATGGCTTCTCTCAAGGGCGGCGGTGCTGCATCTGGCATTAATGTTTCACGTACAGACAAAGACCTTAGCTTAAAAATTGTGGGTTTAGGTAGTCTTGCCCTGATAGCCATTATCTCTGTTATACCGAGTTTACCCGGAGATGGTTTTCTTCAGAAAATTTTGATAGGAATACTAGTAGTATTGTTCGGTGCATTGTTTGTTACGGTATCATCCCGAATTGTGGGCTTAATTGGATCTTCAAATAACCCAATCAGCGGTATGACCATCGCTACCGTTATGGGAACCAGCCTGATATTCTTAAGTCTTGGCTGGTCTGGTCAGGCCTATGAACCACTGGTGTTGGTTGTAGGAGGTATGATTTGTATTGCTGCTGCCAATGCGGGTGCCACTTCACAGGATTTAAAGAGTGGTTATATTGTTGGCGCTACACCACGTAACCAGCAAATAGCTTTGTTTGTAGGCGCTATTGTATCATCCATTGTTATTGGTATAACGGTGAAGTTCCTTGATAAACCAACCACTGAAATGGTACAACAGGGGATACAACATGCTATCGGAACAGAAAAATATCCTGCCCCTCAGGCAACATTGATGGCTACTTTAATTAAAGGTATCCTGTCTCAAAATCTCGACTGGCAGTATGTTATTGTAGGGATGTTCCTGGCAGTGGTGATGGAACTTTGTGGTATTAAATCGTTGAGTTTTGCAATTGGGGTTTACCTGCCACTTGCCACTACCCTGCCTATATTTATTGGTGGTGCTATTCGTGGAATTGTGGAAGGCAAGCAGAAAAAAGATAAAAAGGAAGTAAGTGCAGAAGAAGAGGAACTGAGTAAAGGAAGCTTATTCGCTACCGGTCTGGTTGCGGGCGGTGCCGTTGCAGGTGTTGTGATTGCATTTATTACCGGTACATCTGGAGGAGAACAATTCCTGAAAAGTATCAGTATGGAACATGGATTGGTGAGTGCCTTCACAGAAAACGGATACTTCCTGTTAGGTACCTTGTTCTTTGCCATCATGGGCTTTATACTGTATCGGGTTGCTATGAAAAAAACAACTTAATCTTAGTGAAAAGAGCGTCTGTTCAGGCGCTCTTTTTTTTGCCACTGAGGGCACAGAAACGCACAGAAAAAATAAACTTATGCTGTGCTTCTCCGTGTATTCAGTGGCAATCATTTTTAATCATAAAGATTAAACCTTCCACCCAACCCCCAGTCAAAAGAAAAACGAAAACCAATGTCCCTGAAGCGAATGTTTAAAACCTTTACTGTTGGAGCCCTGTTTACATTGGGGGCTGCATTTACCAACAACAAGAGTAGTCTTCCAGAAATAAAAATGCCCTATAAAAAAGCAGGCCTTACCAAAGAGCAGGCTGCGGCTCATTTATTGAACAGGTTTAGTTATGGCATTCAACCCGGACAAATTGAACAGGTGGTAAACATGGGGTTGGAGCAATGGTTGCAACAACAATTGGATGCTAACTTGCCCGATCAGGAACTGGATAAACGATTGGCAAATTTCGAGGCTTTAAAAATGGATAATGAAGCCATTGTAAATACCTATCTCACCCCCGCCCAGATTTTACGTTATGGCATCCGCAATAAAATTATCAAGGCCGATTCAATCGGTGATACCAATAAACAGGAATACCGGGCTTTAATAGCTAAAGTAGTTCGTGAACAAGGTATAAGACCAGTGCAGGAACTACACAGACAACTAATTAACCAGAAAGTGTTAAGGGCTGTTTACAGCAATAATCAATTGAAAGAAATATTAACTGATTTCTGGTTCAACCATTTTAATGTTTCGCTTACAAAAGGACAAAGCCAGCAATACGTGCTTACTTATGAGCGTGATGCCATTAGGCCCTATGTGTTGGGTAGTTTCAAAGACATGTTAATGGCCACCGCCAAACATCCGGCTATGCTGGAATACCTGGATAATGCATTGAGTGTGAGTAATGATAATGAACGTACACGCAAACAACAGAACAATGCGATGCTTAAGGCTGCAAGAGAACGTGTTGAAGCCAGATTGATGGATACATCCATGGCAGGAAATGCGTTGGTGCAGCAAGCAATTGCCGCAAGAAAAACAAAAGGGCTTAATGAGAATTATGCACGTGAAGTAATGGAATTGCATACGCTGGGGGTAGATGGCGGATATGCACAAAAAGATGTAACTGAAGTGGCAAGAGCACTAACCGGATGGAGCGTGCGACCCATGTATAAAGAAGGTCCGGCAAAAAAATTGGTAGAAAACCTGAATGAGAAACAAATGGAAAGACGAGGATTAATTGTTGATGGTGATTTTCTCTTCAGGGAAGATAAACACGATGAAAATCCAAAAACAGTATTAGGAAAGCAATTCAGTGGGAAAGACGGTTATCAGGAGGGGGTAGAAGTGTTGAACATGCTTGCGAAACATGCTTCTACTGCACAGTTTATTGCAACAAAATTGGCCAGACGTTTTGTGTCGGATGAGCCATCCCCGGCACTTATTAAAACATTGGCCCAAACTTATCGTGATACAGAAGGGAATATTAAGGCCATGATGATTGCCATGGTAAATCATCCTGATTTCTGGTCGAAAGATGCATTGCGTGAAAAAGTAAAATCTCCATTTGAATTTGCCATAAGTGCAGTAAGAGCAACAAAGGCGCAGGTATTACAACCTTATCAATTGTATACGTGGTGCACAAAGATGGGGCAACGTTTTTATTATTATCAAGCTCCTACCGGATTTCCTGATCGCGCAAATTTTTGGATCAATAGCGGTGCATTATTAAACAGGATGAATTTCGGACTCGCATTGGCAACACAGAAAATCCCAGGAGTTCGTCTGAACCTGCTTGCACTAAATGAAAACCATGAACCGGAAAGTGCAGACCAGGCATTGCGTATTTATAGTAAACTTCTATTGCCTGAAAGAAACCTCGAAGAAAATATTAAAAGGTTAACGGCAATGGTTAGAGATGCTAATGTAGAACAGAAAATAAATGCCGCTGCTGCAAAGGTGAAAACAGAAATGGTAGAAGATGAAAATGAAGAGCAGCCAAACAGAAAGCAGGATCCGAAAGGGAAAGATATTTATGCCATGAATAATACTGCGGCAACTGTTGCTCAAGTAGTAGGAATTATCATTGGTTCTCCTGAATTTCAGCGGAAGTAAAAGCAGGCGATAAAATTTATTCAAATCAACAATATTTCAATCACTGTAATACGACGGAGTTTTTACACGTGTTTATAAAACATCAACTATGACCAACAGACGAGCATTTATGAAATCAGGTGCCATGGCACTTTTTGCTGCAGGTTTTGGTGGCGTGCCCAATTTTATTGCACGTGCAGCCGATACCAGAAAAATACTACACCCATACAAAAGGAACAAAGTATTGGTTTGTATTTTCCAAAGAGGTGCTATGGATGGGTTAATGGCGGTTAGTCCATTTGCAGACGAAAACCTGAAATCGCTCAGGCCCACATTATATATGAGTCCGTCACAAACACAAGGTGGCTTGATGGATCTCGACGGGAAATTCGGTTTACACCCTGCACTAAACAGTTTGTCGTCTTATTTTAAAGAAGGAAGAATGGCAGTTGTTCATGGTGTTGGCAGTCCGAATAATACCAGAAGTCATTTTGATGCACAGGATTTTATGGAGAGTGGCACACCTTTTAACAAAGGAACAAACAGCGGTTGGTTAAACAGGGCCGTTGGATTAACGGGTCATGAAGCTACTCCATTTAGTGCAGTTAGTTTAACCAGTGCTTTACCGAGAAGTTTGTATGGTGATCATGAAGCGCTTGCTATCAGTAACCTGCAGGATTTTGCGATTCAAATGCAAGGAAACCCAATGGCTGGAAATGCGGCTGCAAAATCATTTGAATCTTTATACGATCAAACCAGTAACCAGTTATTGAATAAAACCGGCAAGGAAAGTTTTGAAGCGATGAAGATTTTGAAGTCGAGTGATATCAAAAATTATCAGCCGGCCAATGGTGCAGTTTATCCTAATTCTCCTTTGGGTAATTCACTTAAGCAGATTGCAACCTTAATTAAAATGGATGTAGGTGTGGAAGTAGCATTTGCAGAAAGTGGTGGATGGGATACCCACTTTAATCAAGGCACCCTTAATGGCGCATTTGCCAGAAATCTCCGCGATTTCAGCGATAGTATCGCAGCATTCTGGACTGATATGGGACAATACCAGGATGATGTAACCGTGATGACTATGACAGAATTCGGACGCACAGCACACCAGAATGGAACCGGTGGAACCGATCATGGAAGGGCCAGTTGTTTGTTCGTATTAGGTAATGATGTAAAAGGAGGGAAAGTGTACCACAATATCAAATCACTTGCAAAAGCAGATTTGGAAGATGGTAGAGACCTGCCGGTATCAACAGATTTCAGGGCAGTATTCAGTGCGGTTGCGAAAGGGCATCTTCAACTGAAACAAACAAAAGGGATGTTTCCGGGTTGGGATGGACAGGATATTGGATTGATGAAAGTATAATGGATGTTATAGAGGGAGTTGTGACGTTAGCTATCTTTTAAAACTATACACCGGGGTTCCCTCTTTATCTATATAAACAAGATCATTTCCTTTTTCCATTAAGGCCAGGCCTTTATTAAAAAAACCTGACCTTTGAAATGAGGGAGCAATAATCCATGTTCCTGTTTTGTCTATAAAACCCCATGCTCCATAGTCTTTTTCAACAGCGGCTAATCCTTCAGAGAAAGAGCTGGCATTGGTGAATTGAGGTTGAATTACCCAATTACCTGATGTATTTACAAATCCCCATTTGTTACTGGTATCTCTAGCTGGTGCTAAACTATCAGCAAATGCATACATCCTGGTAAACGCCGTTTTAATACTTGTCTTCTTTTTAATATCAAGTATTTCCCAGGTATCTGTCATGTTTTTTTGTGTACAGGTGATACCAGCGTATGCGTCGGTAATATTATAGTATTCCGGTTGTACGATAAATTTTCCTGTGCTATCTATTAACCCCCATAAGTTGCTTTTAACTGAGGCTTGCGCAAGTCCTCCTTTAAACTCGTAGCATAGCGCAAATTGAGGTTGTATAATAAAGGTTCCTTTTTTATTGATATAACCCCATTTACCATTTAATTGTACCCTGGCCTTCCCTTCGGAAAAATGCCCGGCGGCATTGAATTGTGGGGGTATAAGCCATTTGCCTTTTTCGTTAATGAAACCATATTTTGATAGCAATAGATAATTCCCGACGGCGGCAACGGCAGAGCCTTCATAAAATTGACTGGCAAAAGTAAACTGAGGCGTGATGGCTGTATTTCCTGTTTTTTTATTGAGGAAACCAAATTTGCCATTTTCCATAAACCAGATCAGGTTTTGGGATTGGCTGCACAAAGCAATGCAGGTGAATAAGTAAACGCACAGTACTTTTTTCATCTCTTAAAGATACTATAAGAAAGCATTAGCCATATATAAAGATGACCACAGAGTAGCTTGCTTATTTATCAGATAATTAACCAGTGGCAATAAAAACTAAAGTTTTCCTTTTTTTATTTCGTCGACTACACCAGGGTCCAATAAAGTACTAGTATCACCCAAATTTTCTGTTTCACCTTCTGCTATTTTGCGCAGTATTCTGCGCATTATTTTTCCACTTCTGGTTTTAGGTAATCCGCTTACAAACTGAATTTTATCGGGTTTTGCGATAGCGCCAATGATTCTTGTTACGGTTTGCAGGATATCTTTTCTTACCAAATCACCGGTGCCATGGGTGTCTTGTGCATGTGAGCCCTGATAAATAATGTATGCGTAAATGCCCTGTCCTTTGATATCATGCGGATAACCCACTACGGCACTTTCTACAACACCGGCGTGCATATTAATCGCATTTTCAACTTCTGCGGTACCGATGCGATGACCGCTAACATTTAATACATCATCTACGCGACCGGTAATACGAAAGAAGCCATCTTTATCTTTTAAAGCACCATCGCCTGTGAAATACATGTTTTCATAGGTGGCAAAATAATTGGTCCTGCATCTTTCATGATCTCCATAAGTGGTTCTGAGAATAGAAGGCCAGGGAGATTTAATACAAAGATTACCACTGATGGTTTCATCACCTTGTTGAACAATCTCCTTACCATTTTCATCTACCAGTACCATTTCAAGTCCGGGCATCGGTAAGGTTGCCCATCCTGGTTTTGCAGGCGTAACACCTGCCAGGTTAGAAATAAGGCAGCCTCCGGTTTCTGTTTGCCACCAGGTATCAACGATCGGACATTTTCTTTTACCCACATGTTCATCATACCAATGCCAGGCTTCTTCGTTGATTGGTTCACCCACTGTGCCCAATACTTTGAGAGAAGAGAGGTCTTTACCCTGTAAGGGGCCGAGACCAAAGCCCATCAGGCTTCTTATCGCAGTTGGGGCTGTATATAGAATATTTACACAATATTTATCAACGATATCCCAAAAGCGACCTGCATCTGGCCATGTAGGCACTCCTTCAAATAAAACGGAAGTTGCACCTGCACTAAGTGGGCCATAAACAATGTAGCTATGTCCTGTAATCCAACCTATATCTGCGGTACAAAAATGCACCTGACCGGGCTGGTATTGAAATACGTTTATAAAAGTGTAATTGGTATAAACCATATATCCGGCCACACTGTGTACCACACCTTTGGGTTTGCCTGTTGAGCCGGAGGTATATAAAATGAATAGAGGGTCTTCTGCATCCATTTCTTCTGCTTCAATGAAAGTGATGCCTTTTTCTTCCACCTGTTTCATTTCATCTTCCCACCAAACATCTCTGCCTTTGATCATAGAAACAGGGGTGCGTGTTCTGGTAGCAACGATAACGCGTTTTACGGTTTTGTTTCCAATGAGTGCGTCGTCTATTACCGATTTGAGTGGTATATCTTTCGCGCCTCTGTATGCTCCGTCGCAGGTAACAATATAGGTTGCTTGTGCATCTTCCAGTCTGTCGGCAATACTTTGTGCAGAAAATCCACCGAATACTACAGAATGTATGGCGCCGATTCTTGCGCAAGCTAAAACGGCAATAGCCAGTTCAGGAATCATGCCCATATAAATACAAACACGATCTCCTTTTTGTACGCCATTATTTTTCAATACATGTGCAAACTGGCAAACTTTTTCATGTAGTTTTTTATAAGTGAGTATCCGATGATTTTCATCTGCCGCATTTGGTTCCCAAATAATGGCGGGGTGGTTGCCCTTTGTTTCCAAATGACGGTCGAGGCAGTTTTCAGTAATATTCAACTTGCCGCCTTTAAACCATTCCACTTTTGGTTCTTTAAAGTTCCAATCAAGGGTTTTCTCCCATTTCTTCTTCCATGTAAAATGTTCGGCAATTTCGCTCCAAAAAGAAGCTGGATCGCTGATACTTTTCTGGTAGGCTGCTTTATATTCTTCAAAGGTTTTGATCTGATACGGATACGACATGCTCATCGAAATTTTGGGCTATAAATATAAGACATACATCGCAGTGACTGCGTCTGATTATGCGAATGATTGTTCGTTTTTAATATATAGAACAAATCATACTACAGCTTTGCAGAAAACTATGGTAGTTTTTCGTAAAATCACTTCTTTGCTGTAAGTTGTACATCCATATGAAAAAAGAACAAGGCATCTGGAAAGTAATTACTGCTTCTTCTCTGGGTACATTGATAGAGTGGTATGATTTTTACATTTTTGGTAGTCTGGCAACAGTTATTGCAGGACAATTCTTTCCAAAAACAAATCCAACAGCGGCACTATTGTCTACACTTGCCACATTCGCGGCAGGCTTTATAGTTCGTCCATTTGGGGCATTAGTTTTTGGTCGACTTGGTGATATCGTAGGAAGAAAATATACTTTTCTCTTAACCCTTGTTTTAATGGGCGGATCAACATTTGCTATCGGGCTTGTGCCATCTTATGAAAGTATTGGTTTTGCCGCGCCAATTATTGTATTGCTTCTGCGATTGTTACAGGGCCTGGCATTGGGAGGCGAATATGGAGGAGCAGCAACCTATGTGGCAGAACACGCCCCTGCAGAGCGAAGAGGGTATTTTACTTCATGGATACAAACTACTGCTACGCTAGGATTGTTTGTTTCATTGGGCGTTATCCTGTTAACGAGGCATAGTCTTGATGCGGATCGTCAGTTATCCATTGCAAAATTTAATGACTGGGGCTGGCGTATTCCTTTTCTTTTATCTATTGTTCTGGTGATCGTGTCAATTTATATCCGGCTTAAAATGCAGGAATCGCCCTTATTTTCCAAACTGAAATCAGAAGGAAAAACATCTGTGAATCCATTGAAGGAAAGCTTTGGTCATAAAACCAACTTGAAAATGGTTTTGCTGGCCTTGTTTGGTGCAACAATGGGGCAAGGGGTAGTATGGTATACAGGTCAGTTTTATGCGCAGTCATTCCTGGAGAATATTTGTAAGATAGATTTTGAACAATCAAGAACCATATTAATCTGGGCAATCGTTTTTGGCACACCATTTTTTGTTGTTTTCGGTCACCTGAGTGATAAGATTGGACGAAAATGGATCATGATGATTGGGATGTTACTTGCCGTGGTTACTTATCGGCCCTTATTTAATGAATTGGCGGCATTAAGTAACGCAACGCAAAAAGTGGAACAAACCGAACTTTTGAAAACCCAGTTACAGGTAAGTTCAATTGCTGGATCGAGTGATTCATTAAGGATAGTGAAACAGGATAGATTTTTTACAGATGGGTCCGTTTTTCATACTACCACTACCGATACAGTTTATGCGGATGGTTTACGAACTACTTTAAAGCCTGCGGTAACTATTGTTAAAGAAGTAGGTAATGGTGTTTACTGGAAAATGATTGGTATTATCTTCCTGATGATCATTTATGTTACGATGGTTTATGGTCCAATAGCTGCATTCCTGGTTGAATTGTTTCCAACCCGCATAAGGTATACCTCTATGTCTCTTCCATATCATATTGGTAATGGTGTATTTGGTGGACTTACTCCTTTTATCGCCACTTTATTAACTACTATTTATACTGGTAACCAGTTGGCAGGCCTGATGTATCCTATATTGGTTGCAGGTATTTGTTTTGTTATTGGTGTTCTTTATTTAAGTAATAAAAAAACGATTCACTAGTTATATGAAACAGATAAAAAGAATTGCAGGAATAATATGGATACTACTCGGACCGGTGGCCGTTTTTTTTATGATAAAAACGGCAGCAAATGAAATTGCTGCAAAGCCATCCACTGATACCTGGATTCAGTGGGGTGTTTTTGTGGTAGTATTTCTTCCAATTGCATTTGGCCTTAGCTTATTTGGTTATTATGCACTGAAAGGAGAATACGATACTGAATTATAGGTTTTAGGTGTTAGGCGTTAGGTATTAGGGGTTAGTGTTTTGTCCTAATACCTAACGCCTAACGCCTAACTCCTAATACCTAACACCTAATACCTATACTACCATCAATTTCTCATTTTATTATCATTTCCCCTTTAGTTACAATGCTTTCAATTAATACCTTTACGGCATGTCAATTGTTATTTCAGGATTAACCAAGTTGTATGGCGCTCAGAAGGCAGTAAATGAGATTTCATTTAAGGCAGAAAAGGGTTCAGTATTGGGTTTTCTTGGCCCAAATGGTGCCGGGAAAAGCACCACCATGAAAATAATTACGGGTTATCTGGAAGCTGATGGGGGTAGTGTAGAAGTATGTGGCATTGATGTAAAAAAGTATCCTCTTGATGCTAAAAGAAAAATTGGCTATCTCCCTGAATCTAATCCATTGTACTACGATATGTATGTAAAGGAATACCTCTCTTTTATTGCAGGAGTACATAGATTACCACAAATAAGTAAAGCTGTTGCAAATGCGATTGAACTTACCGGATTAGGTATTGAAGCGCATAAAAAAACAGGTCAGTTGTCCAAAGGATACAAGCAAAGGGTTGGATTGGCTGCTGCATTGATTCATGACCCGGAAGTATTGATTTTGGATGAGCCGACAAGCGGGTTAGACCCCAATCAGATTGTTGAAATACGAAATGTAATTAAACTACAGGGTGCTGGCAAAACCGTATTATTTTCTTCCCATATACTACAGGAAGTGGAAGCAATATGCGATCAGGTAGTGGTAATAAATAAAGGGAATATTGTAGCAAACGACAATCTCTCCAATCTGCAGCAAAAAAACAGTAAAGAGATTGCATTAAAAGTAGCATTTAGTGAGCCAGTAGCAATAGAAATAATACAGGAAATACCTATGATTACTAAGTTTGATGCGATTGGAACTAAAAGTTATAGAATCTACACTTCAAATCCGGATCAGGTTAGGAAAAACCTGTTGAATATAGCGGTAACCTACCAATTACAAATTGTTTCACTGGAAACAGAGAAAAATAGTCTTGAACAAATTTTCCGGTCATTAACTACCGTAAATTAGTAATCCTCTCTTTTATTTAAAGCGAATCCATACACATAACTGTGTATTTTTCATGCCCTACCATTGACCAATGGTCTTTTTTTTTATTTTCAACCAGCCAAATGGCAAGTCCTTTATTTATACTTCTATGAAAAAGCTACTCTGTTTATTCCTCCTAATGGGATATTTGTCTGCACATGCCCAGAAATACGATAAAATTGCTGAAGTACGGGAAGGACTTAGAATGGTTACCAAGAATAGTAAAGTTGGCTTCATCAATGAAAAAGATGAACTCGTTATTCCACTGATGTATGATGCTGCAAATGGTTTTTATGAAGGGTTATCTGCTGCAAAAAAGGGTGGTAAAGTAGGTTATATCAACAAACAAAACAGAACCGTCATTCCTTTTGAATATGATGGGGGATATAATTTCAGCAAAGGGTATGCAGTTGTTGGAGCGAATAAAAAATCATGGATGATAGACAAATCAGGCAATCAGGCAACCCTTCGTAAATATGATCTCCTCAAGTTTGGTGATTTTGGTTATGGCATGATGGTGCTCGATAAAAAATGGGGATATGTAAATGCAGTTGGGCAGGAAATAATTCCACCAGAATATGATTATATCCAAAATTATAGTGAAGGATATATAGGCGCAAAGAAGGGAAATAAGTATGGCTACATAGATACCCTAGATCAGGTAAAGCTTCCATTTGAATTTGATGCAGTGAGTCTTTTTAAGAATGGTATTGCTGTAGTTGAAAAAAATGGGAAAGCTGGTGTAATTGATAAATCTGGCAAAACGGTTATTGGTTTTAATTATCAATCACTGGATGATGACCCCTATACCGGTTGGTATATTGCAGAAAAGAAAGATAAGTTCGGAATGATAGACCAGCGTGGGAGAGAAGTAATACCCTTTGAATTTGACGATATCGATTATTTTTCTGATGTAAATGAAGGATATGCAAACGTGGAGTATAAAGATAAAATTGGGATGATTGATATGAAGGGGAGATTGGTTATTCCTACACGTTATGATAAAATATTTGAATGCGAGAACGGGTATTGTGGTGTGGAATTAAACAAGAAATATGGAATGGTATCGTTGCAAAATGGCAAAGAAATTATTCCTCCGAAATATGATGGTATAGGCAATTTCAAGGAAGGTATTGCGAGGTATAAAGAAAACTTTCCCGGGATTTATGTCGGCACTTCTAAGTTTGGATATTTAAGTGTAACAGGTAAGGAACTCACATCTGCAAAATATGAAATGGCAGAAGATTTCTCCAATGGTATGGCTGCTGTAAAACTTAATAATAAGTGGGGTTATATTAACACAGAGGGAACGGAAGTAATATTTCCCCGTTACGAATCGGCAACAGATTTTGAAAATGAAAAAGCAACAGTAAAAGAGGACGGAAAATATTTTTATATTGATAAAAGAGGCCGATTATCTGCTATTCCGGAACAGGAAAGAAAAAAACTCGAATCGGATCATTTCGAGGAAGATATGAATGCGCTGATCGAAATGTTGTCAGCGGCAGAAGCAAATGCGCCTAAATCTTACACACTCACCAGTTCAAAAACACCGCAAAAATCGCAGCTTGTATTAACCAGTAAAAAATTTCCGGAAGAACTAATTGATAAATACTGGAAGCAGGATTATTATATTCAGGATATTTCTGTGGTAGGGGATAAAGATGATTTAACCTATCATCTTATCATGGGAAAAACAGACAATACTGATCAAAAATGGGCCACCAGAAATACGGATGAGTTGATTATTACGAATGTGCGTGAAAAGTATAAAGAGTCAAATAAAAATTATATTACCTACCTTAATTTCCTCAATAATCAATGGGTGGTTGTATATACCCAGACTGTACCTTATACCGCACAATCTGTTTCTGCATCTGGTAAAACGGAATTCCCTGAATCATGGGTTAACGATAAATGGAAAGAAGGATATGCCATAACTAACGTGGGCTATGGTAATGGCCGCTGGCTGGTTGTTGTGTCGAAAGGATCTTCTTATACTTCTCAAAAAATTTCCATACTCGATAAGCTTGATGAGGATAGGCTAGAAAAAGAAAGGGATCTAGGATATGTGCTTAGTGATCTAGTATTTGATGGAAAAAAATACTATTGCATATTTAGTAAGGTGAATAATATTTCAACCTATAGCCAGGAAAAGGAATCCATACTTAGTACTTCATCTCATACTGAATTCTTACAAAATCATAACAAGGAAGGCAGGACTATTATTCGAAACCTGGTTGTTCCTCCAAATAACTAGGCTGATTCTACTAATTTGTACATACGAACGCTTGTTAATACTGGGCAAATAGTCATTTACCGCTAAAACTAATTGCGTAAATTGCACCGGGCTATTGCCCCTTGACAAGCTTAATCATATTCAAATTAGAAAACAACCATGAGTTACATTATTGAAGTTCATGCCCGGCAGATACTCGACAGCCGTGGTAACCCAACTGTTGAAGTAGATGTATTAACAGATGATGGCGCATTAGGTCGCGCTGCAGTTCCCAGTGGTGCCAGTACCGGTATTCATGAAGCCGTTGAACTGCGTGATAACGATAAAAAGAAATATGTAGGTAAAGGGGTATTAAAAGCAGTAAAAAATGTCAATGATATTATTGCAGATGCAATTGTAGGATATGATGTAGCTGCTCAGGCAGCGATCGATGAAGCGATGATTGCTCTCGATGGTACCCCTAATAAAGGTAAACTAGGCGCTAATGCTTTATTGGCAGTTAGTATGGCTGTTGCTAAAGCTGCAGCAGAAGAAGCTGGTCTTCCCCTCTATCGATATATTGGCGGAACAAATGCAAAAACGCTTCCAATTCCTATGATGAATATCCTGAACGGAGGAGCGCATGCAGATAATAAAATCGATTTCCAGGAGTTCATGATTATGCCTGTGGGAGCAACCAGTTTTAGCGAAGGCTTACGCTGGGGTGTTGAAATTTTCCATACCCTGAAAAGTGTATTGAAGAAAAAGGGCTACAGCACCAATGTAGGTGATGAAGGTGGTTTTGCGCCAAATATCCAGAGTAATGAAGAGGCTATTGAAACAGTACTTGAATCTATTCAAGCAGCAGGTTATAAAACAGGTTCACAGATTGTAATTGCTATGGATGCTGCCAACAGTGAGTTGTGGGATGCCAAAAAGAAAAAATATGTTTTCCATAAAAGCAATGGTAAAGTATTAAGCAGCGATGAGCTCGTTAAATATTGGGAGAAATGGGTAAAACAATACCCCATTGTTTCAATTGAAGATGGTATGGCGGAAGATGACTGGAATGGCTGGAAAGCATTAACCCAGGCTATTGGCAGCAAATGTCAGTTGGTAGGAGATGATTTATTTGTAACGAATGTTAACCGTTTACAAACTGGTATCGATAAAGGAATTGCAAATGGATTGCTGGTTAAAGTAAACCAAATCGGTACTTTAACTGAAACTATTAATGCAGTTACACTTGCACAGCATAATGGCTATAATACGATTATGAGTCACCGCAGTGGTGAAACCGAAGACACCACAATTGCAGACCTTGCAGTTGCGTTGAACTGTGGTCAGATAAAAACAGGTTCAGCTTCCCGTACCGATCGTATCGCAAAATACAACCAGTTGATTCGTATAGAAGAAATGCTGGGAGAAACTGCGATATACCCTAAAGGGAAAGTGAAGTTTGGGAAGAAATAGTTTGTTTTAAGCTACAAGCTACAAGCTTCAAGCCACAAGCAGTATTTTGCTTGCAGCTAGAAGCTTGTAGCTTGTAGCTTTTTTTTCATAGTTTTACCTTATGAAGAAAGTAGCATCCATCATCACCAATAAATACCTGCTGGCTGGCGGGTTTTTTGTGGTATGGATGTTGTTTTTTGATCAGCGTGATTTTTTTCAGCAAAGAGAAAGAAAAGCGGAACTCAAAAAACTGGAAGCGAAAAAAGCTTACTACCTCGAAGAAATCAATAAAACAAAGCAGGAACTACACGATATCCAAAGCAACCCTGCTGCCCTCGAAAAGTTTGCCCGCGAACGTTACCTCATGAAAAAAGAGGGGGAAGATATTTTTATTATCGAAGATTCTACTATTGAAAAGCAATAATCTATCAGGCATTACCAACCCTTTTTTTAGATTTTAAGTAGCATTATAAGCCTAAAGTGTTGCTATTTTTCCATTTTTTTAGTGGAATTTAATTAATTGATTTTCAGTAAGATATAATTCGGGGTGAGTAAATTTTTATTTCGAATGACTAATTTACTGTTTCCTAAGAAAGTCTTTACAATAATAGCGATGCAGCCCCCGTTTTAATATATACCGTATCCTCTCAGATAATATCATGTTTATGAAAAAACTTAAGGAAGAGGATTTGATATTGTACCTGTACAAAGAGTGTTCGCCTGCAATTCAACAAGCAGTAGAGGAAGCGCTGGAAGAGGGAGATATTGAATTAACAGAAAAGCTTGCTGTCCTGAAAAGAAGTATACGCCAGTTGGATCAACTTAAACTAAAGTCTCCTTCACGGCTATCAATAAAGGCGATAATGCAACATGCAAGGAATGCACATCCTAAAGGATAAATGGTTGGGACTTGGTGCATGGCTTATGTGATTATAGACCATGGACCATGGTCCATAGTCCATAGACAAACCATCCTTGAACTATATGCTATAAGCGCCAGCCAGTAATACTGGGTTTGATTTGCATTATAAGTTATCTCTCGGGTATTCTGTCGATCTTGACTATTTTTGGTTTGTAACCGTATGACGAAAAAAGAAAGATACTCGGCTGTAATTAATTATTTCAGTACCAATATTCCTGAGGCGGAAACGGAATTGATTTACGATAATCCGTTTCAATTATTGGTGGCCGTTATTTTATCTGCACAGTGTACAGATAAGCGGGTTAACTTAACAACCCCAGCCATATTTGCGAAATACCCCACTCCGGTTGAATTGGCGAAAGCAAGCTTTGAGGAACTATTTCCATTTATAAAAAGTATTTCATACCCCAACAATAAAACCAAACACTTGATTGGTATGGCAAATATGCTGATCGATCAATTCAATGGTGAGGTTCCTATGACTGTTGAGCAATTGGTTAAACTACCTGGTGTAGGGAGAAAAACAGCGAATGTAATTACCAGTGTTATAGACCAGCAGCCAAATATGGCCGTTGATACACATGTGTTCAGGGTAAGTAAAAGATTGGGGTTGGTATCAGCAAAAGCCAGTACACCTTTAGCAGTTGAAAAAGAGTTGATTAAAGAAATTCCAGTGAACCTGGTCCACAAAGCACATCATTGGCTGATACTACATGGGAGATATACCTGTCTTGCTCGCAACCCTAAATGCGAAACCTGTGGACTCACAGAACTGTGCAGGTACTTTGCGAAAGAAAGAAAAGGGGAAGTTTGATTTTTTGATCTTTGATTTTTTGTTTTGGTTGAAAGTTTCAAATCAAAAAATCAAAGATCAAATATTCAAAGATCAAAAATCAAACCCGATGGCAAAATAATACACCGGTGCTCCTTTGAAGATTCCTTTCATTGGCCAGCCGGCATCGAATTTCATAAAGTATCCTAATAATGTACTTCTTGCGCCAAAACCATATCCTCCGGCAAATGGTCCAAGTCCGCCAGCATCAATGCGCACAACAACTGGTGAACTAGGATCGGAAATAACATCTCCCGGACGTTTGATACCATTGTATTTTCCGTTCCAGGCGGTTCCCAGGTCAACAAATTGTACGAGTTGGAAATTACGTATAAAGGCATTGTTGATTGGCTTATTAATCAGTGTAGCAAAAAGCGGGAACCGGAATTCACTATTGATTACAAATGCATTGTTACCATTGGCAATGTTCTGTCTGTATCCGCGCATATTTACCGCCAATGATTGGAACGCATATGACTGGTCAGGTGCAGGTGTATTCTGGTTATTGAATTTAGGTCCAATCCATCCGTCAACCCCACCGAGGTAATAAATCAGTTTCTGTCCACCCCATGAGAAATCCGCTGCTGCTCGTCCGGCCCAGATAAAATTGCGATAAATTTTATGGTAATAACGAGCATCAAAGCCAAGGTTGAATGTACCCTTGCCATTGTTGAGCGAGGTTTTTAATGTTGGCATATTTACATCAAAATATACTTTGTAACGAAGGCCGTTCCAGATATTCTGAGTAGGATTAATGGTATTATCGTGCACGTATTCAATCCTTGAAACAATAAACTTGCTAACGGTATCGGGGTATGCCAGCGCGTTCGGATCCGGAATACCGCTACCATTATCAAACGAACGAAGTATGCCTCTGTCTGTTCTTAATCCGACAGTTGCTCTCAGGCTTTTCACTTCATTGAAGGCATAAGTAATATTGCCCTGATAAAGATTGGTGATCAGCATACTATTATAAGGAATATTATAAAAGTTGCTGACATTGCTTCTGTAATAAGTAAGTCCCCAATCGAATCTCTTCCGAAGATTCTGGTAGGAGAAGAACACATCTTTATCACTCAGGTTAGTACCGAAACGGAAGCCACCAACAAATTTCTGGTCCTCAAATAAATCACTAACACCTACTCTGAATGTGAAATTAAAATCGTTGCCATTGTTTAGTTGAATTGGTCCGGATCCGCCTCCATAAGGCTGGTATCTATTAACCAATACGTTATTGGTAAAACCACTTAAAATATAATCACTACTAAACTTTAATCTGTAATCGAAAAGTCGGGAGCGTTCAAGTGTGGTGGTTTTGGGTAATGGAGCATCTTCAAAAACCCGTTTTGAGGTATCTGTTTTTTCATCTGCGAATTCATTCTGGAAGAAATCTTTAGCAGCTTTAATGGTGGTGTCTTTTGTAGCAACGCCATTATTGTAAACCAACGCTTTTCCTTGTGATGCTTTCTTTTCATCCATCACTTTTTTCATGAACTCTGTCGGTCTGCTGTTTACATTTCTTTTATTCAGTGCCTGCTCATCTACCCTTAGTTTATAAAGGAATTTAAAATCACCTTCTTTTCTTACTTCACTAACCTGACCATTATCACCAGCAATCCTTGTTTCGAGCAGTGAGCTCTGGTAGTTGGTTATGGGGAAGGTATAAGTGGAATCTTTATACACCTGGAAATAACTTACGCTATCAGGTTCATCACGTTGCCATGCACGCAAGGTTGAATCGAATTCTTTGGGTGATGGATTTCTGAGAAGTTCATCGCCGATATAATAAAGGGTATCAAGGCCATTACGTTGTGTTGCAAAGAACCCTGCCCAACGGTTTCCAACACCATTTTCATCAGCAACAAAAGTGAAGTGATTGGTATTGTATTGCATTGGGTAAGAGGCGTTACCAAATTTCAGGTTGGTAAGCTGGGTGATTTGTTTTTGTTTACTGGTATTAAGGATGTCTACCATGAAAACATTGTATTGATACCTGCTGGGAATAACTGTATCAGTTGTTGGAGCATTTGGAGAAGGTCGGTTTGAACTGAATATAATACCAGACCTGTTCGGGAACGATACAAATGTTGGGTTCAGGTCGTCATAAATATCATCGGTAATCTGCTCCAGTTTATTTTGTTCAATCTTATAGGTGAAGATATCTGTATGCCCATTTTTAACTGCACTGAAAATAAGTGAATTGGCATCAAGCATAAAACTTGCATCCAGTAACTGATCTATGCCTTCTATTTCCTGTTTGTATCTTTTTAATCGGGAGATGAGATCATAAACAAACATTTTTATTTTTCCGTCTTCCCAATAAGCCACTAGCAGCCTGGTACCTTTACCATCCCATGCAAGTATAGGATAGCTTGGGTTCACATCTGTCTGATTGGTGCGTACACCACTTTTCAGGAGAATCTTTCCATCATAGAAATTCTCCATCAGTTTCACGCAATAAATGCCTTTATTAAATTCCACCACTGCATAGGTGGTGCTTCTTGGATTAGGGTTTGCCTGAAAGCGGAAGAAATCTTTCTTGCGCACTTCCTCAGATACATTCAATTGTCCTCTTGGAGCGTTCCTGCGTTGACGAATATCTCTTGAGTAACGATCTTGCTGAAACTGCATGAACTCTTCCAGCACTTCTTTAAATTTCTTTTTACATACACGCATACAGGCCTGGTTCAGGTTTTTGTAAATACGTGCTAGGTATAGGAGGTAGGTAATATTTTCTTTGCGGTATTTTTCACCGATATAATACCAGAAAGCATGACCTGCCAATGTTGGTTTCTCAAATGCAAATTGGTAGAAAGAGCGATAGGTTCCACCGAGTATGGCACTTTTCAGGTCATCATCTTTAGTAGTACTCCAGGGCTCTGCGGCGTAGGAAACATAGCCATCTACCAGCCATTTAGGAAGATCGAGTAAAGCCTGGTTACTGGCAAATTCTCCGATATCATCACCAAACAAGAGGTTATCGGTTAATACTTTTGCGATGCCTTCCCTGATCTGGCGTTTAAGGTTGGCGTGATTACCATCAAAATACACTACGATCTTATTATTCACCAGTTTGGTAACGCCACCCGAATTCTGCCAGTCGATGCCGAGTCCGATATTACTGCTTTTGTAGTCGTTGTAATTATTGTAAACAACAATATTGGCGCGTCTTTGTAAAGAATATTCGATGAAATTTTCCAGCGATTTCAGTTCTTCTTCAGCCACCTGAGCAGCAAACTTCCCCAATTCTACCCCACCTTGTGATGTATAGGTATTGAAGTTGGGTGATTGGTAAAATTTCCAAACAAGTTTTTTGTGCTGAACCCTGTTTTTACCAAATTCTACTGTATTAACCTGGGCCATAGAAAGGGCTGGAAATAAAAAACTGGCCAAAATCAACCCTTTCTTGATGCGATTCAATTGCATATCCGAACTTTAGTGTTTTAAAATTAGTCAATTACCCGTAAAACGCTCACAAAAACCTATGCTTCAGGTAAAGGCCTTTACATTCAGCCCTGTTCAGGAAAACACTTATGTGTTATATAATGAACAAGGCAAAGCTATTATAATTGATCCCGGTTGTTACTATTCCGCTGAACAGGAAAAGTTAAAAAACTTTATAAAAGATACGGGTCTTGAACCCGTTCAGTTGCTCAACACCCATTGCCACCTCGACCATGTTTTCGGTAATAAGTGGGTTCATGAGGAATTTGGACTAGAACTGTATATCCACCAGCTTGAATTACCGGTATTGGAAAGAGCTCCTTTTTCGGGGGAAAAATGGGGGCTTCCTTTTGAAAATTACAGTGGCCCCATTCATTTCCTTGCTTCTGGAGATACCGTGCAACTGGGAAATGATGCCCTGGAGGTAATATTAGCACCCGGACATTCACCCGGCAGCATCTGCTTTTATTGTGCCAAACAAGGTTTTTTGATTGGGGGCGATGTTTTGTTTCACGAAAGCATTGGTAGAACCGATTTACCCGGTGGTGACCATGCCACATTGTTACAAAGCATTCGGGAAAAATTATTCGTATTACCTGCCGATGTAATTGTGTATTCTGGTCATGGAATACCTACTACTATTGGTTATGAGCAGGTGAATAATTCCTTTTTGTAGTATTATTCTATTCCATGGCTTTATTGTAAGCCATAATGAATATTGCTCCGAGGTTTTTATGGGGAGGAATATAGTCTTCAAATTTCTCCTTATAACCACCTGTTACGCGCGATTGCAGTTTTTGCCATATTTCATCCCATACCAGATCCTTGTTCATCCGGATTTGTTCGGTAATAGCATCAATCAAGGCCTGGTTCAATACCCCGGCGGCAACCTGTTTGGATGAAATGATATGTGCACCCGGACAAATATCCAATACCAGGTTAAGCTTCTGGTAGCCGCCACAACTGCCTAATAATACCACTTTGGCTGATGGTACCAGTTGATCGATGGTTTGCTGGAGATAATAACTATGTCCCCGGTGTATAACCATGGTTGGTGCAAGTCCATTTGTTCTCAGATAGGTATTCAGGCTATCCTGCGCCATTGCATCCAGGTCTTTGGTTTCATCGAGGGGTAAGTTGGCATAAATGGTAACTGGTGTCCCCTTTACTGAGTTTATTTCAACCCAATATGGCTTACGAACGATACGCCAATTGCTGTTGGAAAAACGGGCAAGAAAGGCGCCAAAATAACTCTCTGCATCTTTATCTCCATAAGCATATTGCTGAATAATTATGCGACCTTCTTCATTCTCCAATTCCTTCAGCGGCATATTATATACGGTATTGATGCCGAGAGATGCGGATAAATTGGTTTTACCTGAAGAATCTGCGGAAACAAAAATGGTTTTCAACAGATTGTAAATTACTTCAGCTCTTTTGTCGTGCTCTGCCTGACTCTTCTGCAGGTTTTGTTTAACCTGGGTAAGTATGAGGCTTCGAATATTTTTATTGTAAATGCTAGCATAAGAATCTGCTACATCAACTGCATCTTCAAGGGAACCTGTTTTTTCCAATCCGTTTACAAAATTACGCATCAGTTTTTCTGCGGATAGTTTACTCATACGTTTGAGTAAATCATCGAGTGTATTATAAGCTGCAGACATTTTGATAAACTTCCTATAGAAATCATATCCCAATGAATGTAATAATGAATCGGCATCGCCTTGTTTTAAGCGGGCGAAAATGCGCGGATAAACACCTGAAACAAAACTGGATGTATAAATTTCTTCTTCACCCAATACTGCGAGGTAATAGAGTTCCTGCGGGTTTAATGAATCAATTTTTTTAAAGCGAATAGCCGGATTGCTTTCATCATGAAGTGCATTGATCTCATTAATGTATAATTCAATAGCCTTGCTTCTAAGCTTTGCTACCAGTGTTTTTGCTGCCATAGCTGTATCGCCACGCTGCATTCTTTCTGCATAACCAACCCTGGTTTTTACCAGTAATTTATAATAATCATCAGAATCTTCATTGGCCAAAACCGGGGCAATTTTTTCCCTGCTTATTTTACCTTTGTACAGGTCGTCTAGAAAAGGAAAATACATACGTCCTGTTTTCGATTGAGCAAGATTTGCGATCAATTTTACCAGGGGATGATTTACTGATTGTATGCGTCTGCCCAAGGCATTTGAAGCTGCCGCATAATTATATAATTCTTCCTGGTTACGGAATGCGGTAACAATGATCAAACTATCTGCGTATCTGTTTTCCGGAAAACGGGTGAGAATTTTCAGGATATTCTCTGGTTCACGCTGGCATGTTTTTAAAACTAAAACATCCTTTGCTTCTTCAATACCCGGATTGTTTTTCAAACAGAAATTCTGGATCAGGATATTACCAATTTCCAGTTCATTGTTTTTAATAACAGGGAGGATGGATTGTCCGGCCAGCTCTAATTGAATGCATTCATAAAATGCCTTTATCAAACCCGGGTACATCACATTTTTGATGAGTTTGGATTGCCAGGCAGATTGGAAACTGGTTAGTAGTTCATTGATACCTCTGAGCCAGAGATATTTCTGGTTATCGCTGAGTTGGGTGCTCGATTCTACGATAGCCCGCATATTGTTTACATAGATTCGGATGGTTTTGTCTATGGACTGGTTCAGCTTCGCATCATTGGTAACCGGAAACACCTGGTCGGCAACACTGTTTAATCGGGCTATATTACGCAATGAGGTTTGAATATACTCATGGTGCAATTCGCGCATAGCGGGAACGGGGGGTATCGTCATTTCCTGCTGGGCCATACCAAAATGCCCAATCGCAGATACCAATAATAACAGGTAAAATTTCTTCATGCTCATATCCGGGTGCAAAAATACTGCCAAATGAATGAAAAGCCGGAAAAGGGCTTTTATACCTGATTAGACCCCTTTTTTGGTGTAAATTCAGTTAACAATAACATAATAGTGCCAAAAACCCGATATGCCAATGATTAAAATTAATTTTGTGTAAACATAAGGTTAACAATGGAAGGTAAGGCGAAACAGATTCTGATAGCAGACGATGAGCAGGATATTCTAGAAATCATCACTTATAACCTTACCAAAGAAGGCTATGAAGTGTATACGGCGAAAGATGGAAATGAAGCCATCGAAAGAGCCAAACAAATTCATCCCGACCTCATCATCCTGGATATAATGATGCCTAAAAAAACGGGCGTAGAAGTTTGTCAGATACTTCGTACACAACCCCTTTTCCAGGATACACTGATCATTTTTCTAACAGCACTCAGCGATGAAGCCTCACAAATCAAAGGACTTGAAACAGGTGCCGATGATTATGTAAGTAAACCTATCAGTCCTAAGGTATTGGTTAGCCGAGTAAATGCTCTTTTCAGGAGATTGAATGGAAAAGAGGCAGGCAAGACTATTAAAATCGGCAATATCCAAATTGATCCTGTTAAGTTTATTGTGAATGTGGATGAAGTGGAAGTAATACTGGCTAAAAAAGAATTTGAATTATTATACCTGCTTGCATCCAGACCAGGCAGGGTTTTCCTTCGCAATGAAATACTATCTCAGATCTGGGGGAATGATGTTATTGTAGGCGACCGCACCATTGATGTCCATATCCGCAAAGTGCGTCAGAAGCTAGGAATCGACTGTATTACTACTGTAAAAGGGGTAGGGTATAAGTTTGAGTTATAAGGCCATAGCCATCGCTGTCCTGTAAAAAACAGCTTCTAGCCACTAGCTGCTGGCTACTAGCTTTTTTTGGAATTAATTTAAACATCCACAAGTGTGGATATGGTAATCAAATATTTATTTTAAGTGGGGTTTTTACAAAACAAATTCGCAAGACTTGTCATTTATTCAAATAATAGCAGAAAGCCTAAAACAAGCACCAATCAAAGCTAGCAGCTAGAGGCTAGAAACTCGCAGCCTATTTTTCTCGGGCAGCACTGGATAGTAGCTCATCGATAACAACAAATTTAAGTAGAGTAATTTCTTAACTCCTAAATCACTATGTTGATCCCCAGAAAACGTCATTCGGACTTCCGGACTTTCCGACTTTCGGTCTATCTGTCTCGCTAACTTCTTACTTCTGCTTACCTTAGTACAAATGTTTAAAACAAAAAATTTCTCACCCCAGCAGTTGTCGGCCTTAACGGCATTGTTTCTTTCTTTGCCTATTTCATTAGGTATATGGGTTATCAGACCCGATTGGATAATTACCCTTGTTTCATTTGTGGTTGTATTCCTGGGTAGTTATTTATTGGTAAGAATGATGCTGGAATCTTTTATTTATAGGAAGATTAAACTCATATATAAATTCATTTACCAAACCAAAGCAAGTAAGCGGGAAGAAACCTATTATAAATATATTCTCCCTCAAAAAGGTATTGATGAAGTAAGAGAAGATGTAGAAAAATGGGCAGAACAGCGTAGTGCTGAGATTGAAATGCTCAAAAACAATGAAGCTTACCGAAAAGAATTCTTACAAAACCTGGCTCACGAATTCAAGACCCCCATTTTTGCCATACAGGGTTATGTGGATACATTATTAGGGGGTGCTATGGAATCGCCTGAAATAAGCAAACGTTTTCTGGAAAATACGGCCCGCAATGTAGACAGAATGGTAAACCTTGTAAAAGACCTTGATGAAATATCCAGACTGGAAAGCGGAGAACAACCTTTATACAAGGAGAATTTTATAATACAGGACCTGATCAGGGAAGTATATGAAACCTTGTCTATTAAAACCGCAGCCAGAAATATCAAATGCAGCATTAAAAAAGGCTGTGAATATCCAGTGGCTGTTTTTGCTGATCAGGAAAAAATAAGACAGGTAATCAATAACCTGTTGGAGAATGCTGTAAAATATGGCAAACAGGATGGTTCAATTGTTGCAAGTATTTATAAGACCGATGAAGAACATGTACTGATCGAATTCAGTGATGATGGTATTGGTATCGCAGAAGAACATCTCCCCCGCATCTTCGAAAGATTTTACCGCACCGACCGTGGTCGAAGCAGGGATAAGGGTGGAACAGGGCTAGGTCTGGCTATCTGTAAACACATCATTGAGGCACATGGACAAACCATGCATGTTCGCAGTAAAGTTGATGTGGGAACTACTATTGGATTTACGTTAGAAAGGAAACGGGAGTAGTGAGGTGTGAATTGTCAATGGTGAATGGTGAATAGGACCATTATATGATAAGCCCACTCACTATTGACAATTGACCATTCACGAAAAAACCCCCGATAGACATCAGGGGTTCACACATGAGAAAATCTACTTTCGTTGCTCAAATACGATAAACTGAAATGCAAATCTGGCATTCTAATGTAAACTGCAGATGACGCAAATGAGAAGAAACTGTTATGAAATAATCATTTTCATTGATTTTTAATACAAAAAAATCAGGAAATCTCAATGTTACCTAATTATTAATTCTCGGTTTTACTTTAGATATCGGATTGATGGAACTATTTTTGCGTAAATTTTAAACTATGGGTATCAACACTTTTGGTCGTTTGTTCATGCCAAAAAACAAGGTTTTCTACGAGTTGTTTGAAGATGTTGCGGAAAAGGTTTACGAAATGGGACTAAAGCTCAAGGAAATGGTTAGTGAGCCCGACAATAATAAAAGAGCAGCAGTATTGGCCCAGATTGAGGACCTCGAACATAAAAACGACGATAATACCCACCGCATTTTTACAGAACTGGGCAGAAATTTCATCACTCCTTTCGATCGCGAAGACATTCACTACCTCGCAACTGCCCTGGATGATATAGCAGATTATATTTTCGCTTCTTCTAAGAAGATCAATTTTTACAGCGTTAATCCAAACGATACAGGTATCCAGAAAATGGCTGACCTTATTTTGCAAGGAACTGTAGAAATCAGAAAGGCGGTAAATGGTTTACGCGATATGAAGAACCTGCGCGAAATGACGGAAGCCATGGTAAAAGTAAACAGCATTGAAAATCAGGCAGACGATGTTTTCGACATGAGTATTGAAATGTTGTTTCAGCAGGAAAACGACTTTAAAGAAGTGATCAAGAAAAGAGAAATTTATCAGGTAATGGAAATTGCTACCGATAAATGTGAAGATGCGGCTAATGTGATTGAATCTATCATTATCAAGTATGCGTAGCAAGGTCGACTGAAAACCAGTTATTCAATGTTGAGTTTTCAGTATCTGCCATCAAAAACCAAAACGTATGTTCACTCTTCTGGTTATTATTATTGTTTTAGCATTCATCTTCGATTATATTAATGGCTTTCATGATGCGGCTAACTCAATTGCCACCATCGTTTCCACGAAAGTACTTACACCATTTCAGGCTGTGCTGTGGGCTGCACTGTTTAATTTCGCAGCTTTCTTTATTTCTAAATACCTGATTGGAGAATTCAAAATTGGTAATACCATTGCCAAATCAGTGAATGAACATTTTATTACACTGGAAGTAATTTTTGCCGGACTTCTGGCAGCCATTACCTGGAACCTGGTTACCTGGTGGTTTGGTATTCCTTCCAGTTCATCGCATACGCTATTAGGAGGTTTTATGGGAGCTGCCCTGGCACATGCCGGAGGCTTTAGCGATGGTGGTATAGATGTAGTAAACTATGCAAAAGTAATTCCAACGTTCCTGTTCATCTTCCTGGCTCCTTTGCTGGGTATGTTTATCGCATTCTTTATTACAATATTGATCGTACACCTGTGTAAACGATCTAATCCATATAAAGCAGAAAGCTGGTTCAAAAAGCTACAGTTAATTTCTTCTGCTGCGTTTAGTCTTGGTCATGGTGGTAATGACGCCCAAAAAGTAATGGGTATCATTGGAGCCGCAATCATTTACTACGAGAATTCTTTAGGTGTTGATATGAGTTTTAATCAGTTTGTTTCAGAATATAGCTGGGTACCTTTCTGTAGCTTTCTGGCTATTGGTCTGGGTACACTTAGCGGTGGCTGGAAGATTGTTAAAACAATGGGAACACGTATCACTAAAGTTACACCGCTTGAAGGGGTAAGTGCTGAAACCGCTGGTGCCATTACTTTATTTCTTACCGAAAAAATGGGTATTCCGGTTAGTACCACACACACCATTACTGGTTCTATCATTGGTGTTGGAGCTACTAAACGACTGAGTGCTGTTCGTTGGGGTGTAACAGTGAATCTTCTTTGGGCATGGATTCTTACTATCCCGGTTTCTGCGGTAATGGCAGCCTTGTTTTACTATCTAGTGAAATTATTTATCTGATTTTTAGCGGTACGGTGTAATTTGCTGCCTTAATTACTTTTGGCATGGCTAAAATTTTGGTTACTGGGGGCTGCGGTTATATAGGTTCTCATACAATTGTGGATCTTCTTGAGCATGGTTACGAAGTCGTTTCCGTCGATGATCAATCGCGCTCCACGCCTTATCCTTTAACAGGTATTCAATTAATTACCGGCCAAAGAATCAAAAATTATAAGGTTGATCTAAAAAACTTTGATGAAACCCTGGCTGTTTTTCAGGAGAACCCAGATATTTCCGGTGTTATACATTTTGCGGCATACAAAGCAGTAGGTGAGTCGGTAGAGCAACCTTTGTCGTATTACGAAAACAACCTGGGATCCCTTATCAGCATCATGAAATGTGTGAAGGAATTTGCTATTCCTAATTTTGTTTTTTCTTCCTCTTGTACCGTATATGGTAATCCCAAAGAGTTTCCTGTTACAGAAGAAACGCCTTTGCAGGCAGCAGCTTCGCCCTATGGGGCTACAAAAAAAATGGGAGAGGAAATACTGAAAGATTTTGCCACCGTATCAGAAGCGACTTCAGTTGTGTTACTCCGTTATTTTAATCCGGTAGGGGCTCACCCTTCCTGTTTAATTGGCGAATTACCCTTGGGCAAGCCACAAAACCTGGTACCAGTTATCACACAAACAGCGATAGGCAAATTACCCAAAATGATGGTATATGGTAATGATTACGACACCCGCGATGGTAGCTGTATTCGCGATTATATACATGTTTCTGATATAGCAAGGGCACATACACTCGCATTAGAATACCTGAGTTCACATAAAAATCGGTCGTCTTGTGAAATATTTAACCTCGGGACAGGTATTGGTATAACTGTACTGGAGGCAATCCGCAGTTTTGAACAGGTTAGCGGCGTTAAACTTAATTACGAAATAGGACCAAGAAGGTCCGGAGATATTAAAGCCATCTATGCCAATAACGAAAAAGCCATTCAGCAACTTGGATGGAAAATACAATACGATATCGATGAGATGATGCGTACTGCCTGGGCCTGGGAACAAAAGATTAAACAGGAAGAAGAAAATATATCCAGGAATTAATGCAATGCCAATTACAGGCTATTTGCATATTTAAAGAGCTGAATTAGATCACTCTCTTTTTTGATTTTTAGTTTCTCCTTTTTGATGAGTGCAGATACCTGCGATGCTTTATCTCCGAATAGTGCAGGAACTTCATCTATACTTTTAGGTAGTTTCTTTACACTATTTCCAATAGCAATATAATATGAAACCTGATCGCGGTAGGTACGGATATAACGTGCATTGGGGTATGGCTGTCTTTCACTAAAACTAACATCAGTATATTTCAGGTAACTGATTTTTCCCGAATCAAGTACTTCGTAGATTGCATTGCCGTCTAACTTCTCAATAGGTGCAAAACCAGTTCTGAAAACCTTTGTTCCGTTTGGAGTTTCCAGGGTGATTTTTTCAATCGGTTGAGCAACCACCATTTCATTGCCATTATTATCTATGAAAATAACTTCGTTTGTATTGAAATTGATTTTCAGTTTAAGTCCATGATATGTTTTACCCTTTAATATCGTAACGGTTCCGTTATAAAATTCTTTGGCATAATAGGGCGACCCTTCTTCATCAAAATCGCCTGTAGGTTTTAACATCCTCCCGTTTGCATCAACCATAAACCGATCGAGTTCAAGTCTTGTTGTAGCTACTACCGGAGTCTGGGCATTTATTCCTGACAATACCAAAAACATACAAAGTGAAGCGATAAAATATTTCATGTTAAAGGGATATTTGAAATGGTATCAAGATTATAGTCTTTCTAAAATACATTTTTTAAAATAAACGCATCAGTTTTTATTTGCTACCACCTGTTTCAATAACTGGTTATAATACCGAAACAGTTCAATCACATCTTCTTCCTTTTTTAGCCTGGAGTTTTTGTTGCGCATAAAACGTTTCATTTCAGGTAGGTGAGCACCAAAAAAGGCATTCCAGTCTTCTTCTTTTTTTGGTAATCTTACCATCCCTTTATCCGGAACCCAGGCATACATGGTTTCATTTTTGTTATAACTGCGTGTAATAGCAGTGCTGTTATAAGAAGATTTATCCTGATAACTTACTGAAGTATGTTTCAATAAAATGGTGGTGCCGGAATCTAGTAATTGGTAAACTGATAAATCATTCAATTTATCAATTGATGGGAATCCACTTCGAAAAACAAAGTGTTTCCCTTCATACTTGAAAGTTATTCGCTGAAAAGGATTGACAACAAGCATTTCCTGGTCATCGGATGTTTTGAATATTATTTCACCTGTTAGCAGATTTATTTTAATGGGAATATTATGGTATGTCTTCCCATTAACCATTTGAATATCACAATCAATATAATCAGGGGCAAAAAAAGGCGAACCTTCTTCTTCGAAATTGCGAAGTGATTTAAATGGTTTGCCATTTGCGTCGTTGAGAAAGTTAATGGTTTCCTTGGTATGTCTGAGAATGTCAATACGATCAAAATCCTGTGCAGATGAAATACTTTGCAGCAACAGAACAGGTATTGCCGTCAGCAATAGGAAGTGCTTTTTCATGGTGCATTATTTTCCCTGGTGACACAGGTGAGCATAAATCTGATGCATATAATGCTGAAATGGTTATCCGTTTTACCAAATAAATAAACCAGCTCAATTATGCATGAGTAATGCCACAGCAGACCTGTATCAGCAGGCTTGCTGTATTAAATATAAGCATAATCTGAAAATAAAGACAAAAAGGAGGGTGAACCTATTAGTTTTCCAGCATCTTTTCAGCATTTTCCGCCACCTGTAATGCTTCGATGAATTCATCGATATCTCCATTAATCACCGCATCGAGGTTATAGGAGGTAAGTCCAATCCTGTGGTCCGTAACCCTTCCCTGTGGCCAGTTATAGGTCCTGATTTTGGCGCTTCTGTCGCCGGTACTTACCAGTGTTTTGCGGTGTCGGGCAATTTCTTCTTCCTGTTTACGCACCTGCTCTTCATATAATTTGGTACGTAACATCGCCATAGCCTTCTCTCTGTTACCCAACTGAGAACGTTCTGTTTGGCAAACCACCACAACGCCGGTTGGAATATGCGTAAGGAATACTTTTGTTTCAACCTTGTTTACGTTTTGTCCGCCCGCTCCACCACTACGGGCAGTCTCCATTTTCACATCACTCTCTTTCAATTCAAAATCAACTTCCTCAGCCTCGGGCATAACGGCTACTGTTGCTGCAGATGTATGTACCCTTCCCTGGGTTTCTGTATCTGGCACGCGTTGAACACGGTGAACACCACTTTCAAATTTAAGTGTGCCGTACACATCTTCGCCTGTAACTTCTACCACTACTTCTTTATAGCCACCAACAGTTCCTTCACTTTCACTAACTACCGCGGCTTTCCAGCCTTTTTTGGCACAATAACGGAGATACATTCCCAGCAGATCACCGGCGAACAGGCTTGCTTCATCACCACCAGTACCTGCACGTATTTCAAGGATGGCGTTTTTATCGTCTTGAGGATCTTTTGGAATAAGGAGTTTGGTCAGTTCTTTTTCGAGTGCTTCTTTTTTGGCTTCCAGTTCAGGCAGCTCCATTTTGGCCAATTCGCGCATTTCTTCATCACTGCTTTGTTGGCTCTCTTTGGCGAATTGATAATCCGCCATAACCTTTAAATAGGTTTCATAGGGTTGTACAATCTTTTCCAGTGAACGGTATTCCTTACTATAGGCACCAAATTTCTTCTGGTCATTGATGATCTCCGGGTTGGTTAATGCCACCCCTACCTGTTCAAACCTTGCCTTAATTGCTTCGAGCTTATCCAGCATAGCTGCTTTTTTATTGGAGTGCAAAATTACAGCATTCGGGTTGAGTTTGTGCTAATAAACCATTGCAGGCGGGAAATTTGGCTGCAAGCTGCAAGCTGCAAGCCGCAAGCCTTGATTGGGGGGCATTTTAGGTTTTCTGCTATTAATAGAATAAATAATGGGGGCTGCGAATTAGATATTTTAAAATGAGCGGATTAAAGAAATATAAAATTGCTGTTAATGCTATCTGTTCTTGATAGAGCGCAGACTTGCAGCCTGTAGCCTGAAGCTTGCAGCCAAATATTCCCCCTACCAGGAAATTGTACAGCTGTAAATCAGTCAGTTAAGATTAGTATCTTTCCATCTAATCTGCCCAATATGCGTTTATTTATTTTCTGTGCCTTATTTGTATGCAGTTCAGCCTTTGGACAACAGGCTGATATCCTGATCAAAGGGGGTAAGATACTTGATGGAACAGGTAATTCCTGGTATTATGGCGATCTGGCCATTAGTAACGGTAAAATTGTAAAAAAGGGAAACCTTGATGGCTGGACAGCCAACAAAGTGATTGATGCAAGAGGACTTTTTGTTACTCCAGGTTTTATAGATGTACATACCCATATTGAAGACGATGAAAAGAAGAACCCACAGGCCAGTAATTTTATTTATGATGGAGTTACTACGGTAGTTACAGGTAATTGTGGTTTATCTGATGCAGATATTGGTCGTTACCTGGGAATGATCGACAGCCTTAAAACTTCTGTAAATGTAGCTGCGCTTATCGGACATAATAATGTTCGGAAAGCCGTAATGGGCTCCGCTAAGCGTGACCCAACTGAACAGGAAATGCAACAGATGGAGGCTATTGTAGAGAAGGCAATGAAAGATGGGGCAGTTGGTATGTCTACCGGACTTATTTATATACCGGGCACTTATTCCAAAACAGAAGAAGTATTGCGACTCGCTAAAGTAGCCGCCAAGTACCATGGCGTTTATGCAAGTCATATGCGCGATGAAGGCGACAGCGTTATATATGCTATTGAAGAAGCACTGCATATAGGCAGAGAAGCCGGATTGCCGGTTCAACTATCTCACTTTAAACTAAGTGGTCAGCAGAATTGGGGAAGAAGTAAGGAAACCGTTCCAATGGTTATTAAGGCCAGACAGGAAGGACTTGATGTTACCATTGATCAATACCCTTATACCGCATCCAGTACTTCATTAAGTACTTTGTTACCAGACTGGGTATTGGCGGATGGTCGCGATTCTATAAAAGCCAGACTGGCAAAACCCGCCATCAGGAAGATTGTAAAGGATTATATGTTGCAAAAACTTGCCAGAAGAGGATTGGCGCATTTCAGTTTTCCCGTTGTGGCTTATTATGATGCAGATACCAGCATGAATGGAAAAAGTATTGAAGCAGTAAATAAAATCATGGGTAAACCTTCCGATGCAGTAAATGAAGCTGAAACAATTGTACAGATGATGGAAAAGGGAGGTGCAAGTATGGTATTTCATGGAATGAGTGAAGACGATGTAAAGCATATCATGCAATACCCTTTTAACATGTTTGCATCTGATGCAAGCATTCGCATCTTTAATCAGGGTAACCCTCACCCAAGGGGTTATGGAACGAATGCAAGGGTTTTGTCTAAATATGTTCGTGATGAAAAAGTAATTTCAATAGAGGAAGCCATCCGTCGAATGACTTCTTTACCCGCCAATAAATTTAAACTTGAAGGACGTGGATTGCTTGTAGAAGGTTATGCCGCTGATATCCTCATATTTGATGAAAATGCTGTGAAAGATCAATCGACCTTTGAAAAACCACACCAGTATTCAACCGGATTTAAATACGTATTGGTTAACGGAACTGTAACTGTGGATGAAGGGGTACATACGGGTGCTCGTGCTGGTGCCAGTATCAGAAAACAATAATGCTTATGAAAAAGATCTGTTGGTTTTTTGTATTACTGCCTATCTTATCGATGGCGCAAGGCTATGAAAAACTTCATCGCAAAGCGATCGTGGTAGATACGCATAACGACTTTCCCAATAAATCTATTGATAAGGCAGTTTCATTTAATCAGGATCTGAGGAAGCGTACACATTCCGATTTAAATCGGATGAAGCAAGGAGGTATTGATGTACAGGTTTTTTCAATCTGGAGCGACGGAACATTCACAAAGGGCAAAGGCTTTGAAAGAGCCAATCGTGAAATTGATTCTGTTTATGCATGGGCCAGCCGAAATCCACAGGATATGATGATTGCTAAAAATTATTCAGACCTGAAAAAAGCGATCAGAAAAAACAAGCTTGCAGTTATGATGGGTGTAGAAGGCGGACACATGATGGAAGATAATATCGATTACCTGGATAAACTTTACGAACGTGGAGTACGCTATATGACACTTACCTGGAACAACTCTACCAGTTGGGCAAGCTCTGCTATGGAGGAAACAAATAATACTGTGCCGGGAGGAAAAAAAGGACTTACTGATTTTGGTGAACAGGTAGTGAAACGAATGAACCAGCTCGGAATGATCGTTGATATTTCACATGTTGGGGAGCAAACATTCTGGGATGCTATACGGGTAAGCTCAAAACCAGTGATTGCTTCACATAGCTGCGTGTACCAGTTAAGCCCTGTTTTCCGAAACCTGAATGATGAACAAATAAAAGCAATAGGAAAAAATGGAGGTGTCATTCATTTGAATTTTTATTCTGGCTTTTTAGATAGCGGATTCAACAACCGTAATACAAAATTTCTGCAGGCACATAAAAAAGAAACAGATTCTCTGAGGGCAATAAATCCCGAAGATTATTTTGTGCAGGAATATTTATTTGAAAAGTATCCGGAAGAAGTAAAATCATTGAGACCACCATTGTCTTTATTAATCGATCACCTGGATTATATTGTAAAATTGATAGGGGTAGATCATGTTGGATTAGGCTCTGATTTCGACGGTATTAGTTCATCACCACAAGGGCTTGATGATGTTACGGGTTTCCCGAATATTACAAAGGCTTTAATGGAGCGTGGTTATAGCGATAAGGATATCCGTAAAATACTGGGCGGAAATTTTATCAGGGTGTTTCGGGCTAACCAACGGTAAAGAAAGATTTTTTAGCCACAGATTCACAGATTATGAATGATTTATCTGTGAATCTGTGGCTAAAATATTTATTAGAAAAAATCTAAAAGTTCAACTGAGCCTGAATACGCAATAAACTTCCTTTTTGTAAATTATTCTGTAAGCTGAAATCTTCAAATCGGCGTGAGGAGATGGTATACATGGCTACAAGTTCAAATTGTTTTACCGGTTGCCATTCTATTCCTATTTCCAATTCTCTTACCTGGTAACTACGTGCATCCAGCTCATGTTTTTTGCCTCCATTATAATAATGGCCTCTTAGAAAGGGGATGAAAATTTGTTTGTTGTTATTTTTTAGCAGGTAAGATAATGTGATATATCCCCCATGCAATGATTTTGTTTCAATAGAATCTGTTACCGGATTAAATTCTGGTCCTTTCCCAACATTATATTCTGCCTGAATGCCAAAAGGTTTTGGATAAAGCACAAATGTGCCTGCAATACGCTGATCAAGGTAATTTCGATCTTGCTTTAGTTTGATGCCAGAGGATGTCTGGTCTTTGGTAACCACATATTTACCCGTATACGCCTGTATGCCTGGCTCTATTATTTGATTGCCAATTTCTATTGGGTAAGAGAATCTGGTTACAATATGTGGCTGATTATTTTGTTCAGGTTTATTGGCGCCTTGTCCATTGAAAACACCAAAGGCGAAAACACCAAAGTCGCCGGAACCTTTCAATCCATCACGAACAAGTGAAGAATACAAAGCTCTTTTTGCAGTAGGTGCCCAATAAAAGAAAACACCCAGATCGCGCTCGTTTACGAAAGCGCTATTAAGTCCATCGTTTCTGTCGAGCGGTAATCGATTCGAGCTCGATTGCATGTTCTCGAAACCATAGGGTATTTTACTTTGACCTATTCTAAAGCGGAATTCATTTTTTGCATCAACCCCTAAATCAATATAAGCATCCCTGATTTGTCCAAAGTTCAGGTTATTGGAAGCAGCAGAGCTGGCAAAGTCGGGCTGCAGGTAGAAATAAACCTGTTTACTGATCTGTCCGAAAAGGATTACACGTACACGCCTAAGAAAAAAACCGCCATTATTGCCCCAGCTTTTATCACCTTGTTCATTGCTTAGGTTTGGGTTAGTTTCGAGCAGCCTGTTATACCGGGTCTGTACATAACCCCGAACCGAAATGGTTTCAAACCATTTTTTCTCTGGTAAAGCAGCCACGGCTTTCAGGCTATCTGCTTTTTGTTGCGCACTGATTCCAGTTACGAAAGTTAAAAGTATTGCTACTAGCCAGATTCTGTTCATAGTGCCGTAAATGGTTGACGCAAAATTATTCGGTAACTATTTAATAACTATTTATTAATCATTTGGTAATGATTTGATAACACTGGTTGGGTATTTACAGGATTAACTGCAATAGGTATACCTGAAAAAGATTGTTGTCCGGGGAAATTTAACCGCGAGCTTTAGATGTCGCGTATGAATATCTGTGTTTAATTAATAGCAGATAGTGCATTTACGGCAACCAAATATTACTTTAAGCAACTGACTTTAAGTTTTCTCCCCCTCTATTATTCCATTTAGTGCAGAAAGTCTATAAAAAAGCACCCGTCAAGGCTTGTAGCTTGCGGCTTGCAGCTTGAAGCCAATTTTCTTGGGACTGTAATGGTTTAAAGAAGCCATATTAAAAAATGACAAGTGCTACCTTATGCTTAACTCTTGAATTTTTGAAGGGTTTTCAGGCGTCATAGTAAAAAAGAGATTGATATTTCCCTTTTCGCCATAGATAGTAAAGCTGCCACGCAATTGATTTTCGGGTATCATATCTCCCACTTGTTTAATTTTTCCGACTGATTCAAACATCTTACGGTACTGCGCTTTCAGACTTTCGATAGGATAATCATCAAAAAAGTTATCGGCAAACAAACCTGATTTTTCTGCTTTATCCCAGGATGGTATAATTTCAAGTAATCTTTTTTGTGCATCTAAAAGTATATCGGAAGATGGGACAATTCTTGGTTTTAATCCACCAGCTCTCACCAAGGTATCTAATACCTGTGCATTAATACCGGCGGTAGATGCATACGTAAGGTTTGCAAACATCACCACTCCAATTCCAAACTCTGGAAGTATTACCCAATTGCTACCAAAACCCGGTAAGCCACCACTGTGACCGACAGAAGTTCTTCCTTCACAATCCCTCGACCAGCGCAAGCCATAACCGTATGCGGTAACCATCGGGCATAACCTTCCATCTGGGTATCGGTACTGGCTGTTTAATGAACTAAAATTATGAGGCTGGTGCATTTCACGAATACTACTTCTTTTAATGGGTCCTAAGTCTTTATCATTGGAAGGTGGCCATGCACTTAAATGTAAAGCCATGTACTTACTGAATGAATTCAGTGAGGTTATCATTCCACCCATTGCACCAAAAATACCATCGTGTAAAAGCGGTTCATCTCTCCAACTATTATTGATCCATCTATGGCCTTTAGCCAGCGAAGCTGCAGGTACGCTGTTGTATTCAAAAGTGGATGCTGTCATACCAAGTGGTTCCCAGATATTTTCAGCTATATACTTGCTATAAGGTTTACCTGAAACCTTATGAATGATATAACCTAACATGGTAAATCCGAGATTACTGTATTCATATTTAACTCCTGTTACATTGGAATAATGCAGACCTTTTTTAATGAGGGCCAGTAATTCTGCTTCAGTATCTGCCAGTTGACGATCGCCCCAGGGGTCATCCTGCGGAAAGCCACCTGCATGTGTTATCAAATCGCGAATGGTAAGTGTTGGAGCGTCGTTGGTGAGTTGTTGTCCTTTTATTTCTGGAATGTATTTTTCAACCGGATCATCCAAGCGAAGTTTGCCCTCGTCTCTCAGTTTTACAATAGCCATTGCAGTAAAACTTTTAGACATCGATGCTATACGGAACCTCGAGTCTGTTGTAACCGGATTTTTTTTGTGAACATCAAGATAACCACCGCTACCGGAAAATACCAATTTGCCGTCAAGCACAATACCAAATGTGTAACCTGGGAAATGATTTTTTTCTGCGTGTGTGCGGTAGAGTTGTTCAATGGCCGGAAACAGGGGTGCTATTTTTTGTAGTCGGTTTTGTTCTGCAAAATAGGGAGGCTGGTAAGCCTGTTGCTTTTGTGCTTTACAGAAGATGCATAGCAGTACTAACAATTCCAGAAAAATAATCTTTTTCATAAATCGTACATTAAATATCTCTCTCCTTACGTAAACTTTTTTGTCATTTGTTCTGTGGGTTCCGAATGTTACCCTGATAAAGGAAGGTTACGCAGATGGGTTAGATGAATGGAGGTATTAAGATAATTAATAAGTCATCAATTTTTTAATTGAATCTGCTAACCGGCTATCAGCCATAAAATTTTTCTCTAATTCTATATTAAAAGGAACCGGTGTGTCTAAAGAAGCACAACGTATAATTGGTGCATCAAGTAATTCAAAACAATGTTCACTGATTAGTGCACTGATTTCTCCCCCAATGCCACCGGTTAAAGTATCCTCATGTAAAATCAACACTTTTCCGGTTGTAGCTACTGCATTTCGTATGGCTTCAAAGTCAAGCGGAAGCAGTGTTCTGAGATCAAGTATATGTAAGGAGATTTCCGGGTGCTGTTCCTGGAATGCGAGTGCCCATTGCACGCCTGCGCCATAGGTTATAATGGAGATATCTGTTCCAGCTTTGGTAATAATTGCTTTACCGATAGGTGTTTCATAGTATTCGTTTGGCACCATGCCCGTTACACTTCTGTAAAGGGCTTTATGCTCAAAAAACATCACCGGGTTCGGATCATTGATGGCCGCAGTCAATAATCCTTTTGCATCCTGCGGATTAGATGGGTAAACAACTTTAAGTCCGGGTACATGTGTAAACCATGCTTCATTGCTTTGAGAATGAAAAGGTCCGGCACCTACACCACCTCCGGTAGGCATACGTATTACTACGTCGGCATTTTGTCCCCAGCGGTAATGTATTTTGGCAAGATTATTAACGATCTGGTTAAAACCAACACTTACAAAATCGGCAAACTGCATTTCCATCACTGACTTATAATTTTCCAGACTTAATCCTAATGCAGTACCTACAATCGCACTCTCACATAAAGGTGTGTTGCGTACACGGTCTTTACCAAACTGATCAACAAAACCTTCGGTGATTTTAAATGCTCCTCCATACTCAGCAATATCCTGACCCATGAGAATCAGGTTTTCGTGTTGCTCCATACTTTGCCGAAGGCCGTCTTGTAAAGCGTCTATAAAGCGTTTTTCGTGAATGGTGAATGGTGAATGGTGAATAGTAGCTTGCGTATCCTCAATATTAACTATTGACCTTTGACTATCGACCATTGACTTTTTAGCATAAACATCTCTCAGTTCTTCTTCACTGTCTGGTATAATTGCTTCTGCTTCGAATGCTGCTTTTAGTTCTGTTTCAATATAATCCCTGAATTCGTTCCTGGTTTCAGCTACCTGCATTTCACTGATAATTCCTTCGCTGATCAGGAACTGTTCATAATTTTTAACGGGATCTTTCTTGCCCCATTCTTCAAACAATTCTTTTGGTACATATTTGGTGCCACTGGCTTCTTCGTGGCCGCGCATGCGGAATGTCATGCATTCTATGAGATATGGTTTTTGATGATTGATACAGTAATCGCGTACCCCGCGAATAGTATCGTATACTTCAAGTATATTATTACCATCAATCCGAATTCCTTCCATGCCATAACCTTTGGCTTTATCAACCAGGCTTTCGCAACGGTATTGTTCATTAACGGGAGTGCTCAAACCATAGCCGTTGTTTTCAATCACAAAAATTACGGGTAGTTCCCAAACTGCCGCTACATTTAAAGCTTCATGAAAATCTCCTTCGCTGGTGCCGCCATCGCCGGAATAAGCAAGTGATACTTTATTTTCTTTTTTGAGTTTATAAGCCAGTGCTACCCCATCAGCTAAGGCAAGCTGTGGACCGAGGTGAGAAATCATACCACAGATATAATGCGGTTTACTACCAAAATGAAAACTGCGTTCGCGCCCTTTGCTGTAACCATCTTTATTGCCCTGCCATTGTTTAAACAGTTTTTCCAACCCCATTTGCCTGGTGGTAAATACACCGAGGTTGCGATGCAGTGGCATAATCCACTCATCTTTTTGCAGGGCAAGGGTGCTGCCTACAGCAATAGCTTCCTGACCAATACCACTGAACCATTTACTGATTTTGCCCTGGCGTAGTAATACCAGCATTTTTTCCTCTATCATTCTGGGCAATACAAGGCTTCTGTAAATGAATACTAGTTCGTCGTCTGTTAGCTTGGTTCTGTTGAATTGCATGGCAAATATTATTCAGGTCTAAGATAGTTTGATTGCGTTAATGGTGGGTATAAAAAAACCATCCACTTTTTTGGCGGATGGTTTTTTTATACGCAAAGGAGATTAATCTCTGCTTCCCAGTTTACTCAAAAGCTTCAGTATTTCAATATAAAGCCAGATGATGGTAACCATTAATCCGAATGCACAATACCATTCCATATATTTAGGGGCACCCATTTCTGCTCCCTGTTCAATTCTTTCGAAATCGAGAATCAACATTAAGGCAGCAATGGTAATTACAAAAAGACTGATACCAATACTTAACCAACTGCTATCATACAGGAAGCTTACTGTAACACCGAAAAGATTCAGCACCATGGTAATCAGGTAAAAAATCATAATGCCCATTAAGGCAGATATTACAATCGACCTGAATCGTTGAGTAGGTTTAATGATCCTGAAATTATACAATGCAAACATGGCAATCGCAACACCAAAAGTTAGTCCTACAGCCTGCATTACAAGTCCAGGGTATTTATCTGCAAATGCAGCATTCAATATGGCTGAAATACCGCCAATGAAGAATCCTTGTAAAATACCATAGGCTGGCGCAGCATATTGAGCCCAATTCGGTTTAAATGAAATAACAAGTCCTGTGATTAAACCACCAATGGCACCTACAATCATCAGGGTATTCATTAATCCTTCATTCAGTTGCTCAAACAAATGCCAGGTATAAGATGCAGATCCTATCACCATCAGCATCAGGAAACCAAACTTATTAATGGTTCCTCTCACACTCATTACACCCTGTGCCGCAGCATCTGCCTGTAGGCTCTTATTAAACATTTTCTCAGACAGGGTAGGGTTACTAGATTTAAATAAAGCCATATTGTTCTTTTTTAATACTCAAATATATGCAAAACGGTTTGGAAAGATGCTAGCTTAACCTGTGTCCCAGGAAAATTAACCTTTATCATTTGATGCGTGTTGGTTTACTTCTGTACACGTAACTGTTTCTTAAATAGTCTCCCTTTTAAATCCATGCCTTCTACAGTAATTAAAAAGGAAGTTGCCTGATCATTATTATAAAATATGATAGCTGGTTTTGCGTCAACAGAATGAACATATATATCTGGTTTCCATAACAGGGTTTTCCTTTTGTCGCTGATAGGGTTTGATTTGTCTATCTCTTCATAATCAACCGGGTTATATGTCAGAATGGGAGAATATCCTTTAATATCAAAAAACTGTGTCCGGGATGGAAGATTAATGGCACGATCTTCCGCTTTTTTAAGATAAATGAATAGGGCCCCAATTGGAAATCCAACCGTATTGTATTTAATCAATGCGATATCTTCAAGATTGATGTTTAATACATCCTGTAACCTTACTTTATATTCATCAAGATAAATATCAACTTCCCATTGACCTGTCAGTTGACTTAAACCGTAATATGTTTTAGTAAGTAATTTGTATTCATCAGGCCCCTCCTGTTTAATGTACAAAGAAGGGAGCTTTACACGAATCAGTTGATCAAGCGTTGGTCGGCTTAAAGTCTGGGTCATATCAAATAAAACCTTCCCATCATTTTTAAAACGGTCACTTACATATCTGTCGGCAACAGTTGGTTTTTTGATCTTGGTGAAAACGGTTACCTCTTTGAGCGTAGTTCCGGTAGCGGGCGCAAATACGGGGCGATTGAGATTACCCGTATCAATCAATGAAGCATACAACTGTTTATAGTAGGGGATCTGGTTAAAACGAAAATCACGCTCTGTACTATCAACCCTGATTTTGGCGCTTAGTGTTCTTCCCTTTTCATTATAGTATGTATAATAAATGCGGGCATCTCCAAAGAAAATAAGGGAATCAACTTTAAATCTTCCGGTAGTAGATACAGGTGTTTCAATCAGTAATTGTTTTCCATCATTCACCATTAACATTTTTAAACTACCGCCGCTCATTATTCCCGTATTTTTATTATTATATACAGTTCCTTCTGTACTTATCAGATATGGATCAGCGGCTTTAACCCCTTCCGAAATAAAGCGATGAGGTTTATAAAAAGCCAATACCCTATTGAGCTGGCTGATACCATTCGTGTCAGAAAAAAAACGGGCATAATCGTGCTGTAAAGCATTCAGATCTTCTTTGAGAAAACCTGGTAGTAGTAAACGATAATCAACCCATTCCTGTTGTTCGCTATCGTTCAGGTTGGAATCTGCTGTCACCGATACGGAATAGGAACGTGGAATGGTATCAGGAAAAATTAGATTGAACTTATTGAGTGCGTGAGCTGCAAAATCAAGCTGTTCTGGTTTTATCTCAACTGTGGTTTGTATTTTTTCCGGGATGGCAAAAATAGTTCTGGATGCCAGTACTTTACCATTTTTATTTTCAAGTACACATTCAAAAAAGCCAGCATCAGCATTGGAAAAATTTACTCTTCCTTGAATACCTAGCTCTTTTTGTAAAACATATTCTTTATAAAATAACAACTGGTTTTTTTGTTTAACCGATAATAGTAAAGTATCCTTAATGGCAAGGTGCTTGCCTATCATTATCCTGTATTCAAACCCATTTCCTTCCGTTCTAACATTCAAACCAATACCCGTAGAATCAACTCTGGGTAATTCATATATATGCGATTCATTGTTCCAGATAATAGAGGCGCGGTACGGCCCGCAGTTTATGGCTTTGAGGTTAAACTGCGCAATGCCATATTCATCAGATGTAAATTGCTGAACAATAGAATCTTTTTCATCTTTAATAACCCCCTTTACAGATACGGGTGCACCACCAGCAGAACGGGTATATGCAAAAATTGAAGTTTCTACACCTAATGGCCATACATTACCATCCGCCACAAAGTTTGCTAATAGTGAACCTGTTTTTTTTCGTACGATTGATCGTTGCTGAAGTGGTAATATTTTTTTATAAATAAATGCTTCCTCATACCCGATGCTTTCAGGTGTAAAAGCCCTTACTACATAATATGATTGTTTTAAGGTGTCGGATAACGCAATACCACCATTTACAGAACCGCCTATCACCACATAATGTTGCTCTGCAATCTTCTTGCCATTCAAATCAACGAGTTGAAGGTAAAAATTCTTACTGGCGAAAGATGGTTTCCCATTATTATAAAAGTAGGCTTTGAACCAGATAGTATCACCTGCACTATACTGGGCTCTATCGTAATGAATATATATTCTTTCCTGTGCTATCAAGGGTAAAACAAAGCCGATACACAAGAAAGAAAGTAATATTCTATACATATGGGAAATCAATATAACAAACATTTAATTAATATAAACTAATTTATGACAGATGATTATTGTTTTTCGATTTTGGCAAATCTGCTGGCAGGGGAGCTTCAATATTGCTAACTTTGCTATATAAAGCCTATCGGATGGAAAGAAAAGAAACGCTTCTACAGGATGTAGTGATAAAATTTGCCGGTGACAGTGGTGACGGGATGCAGTTAACAGGACAGCAGTTTACCAATAATACTGCGCTATTGGGGATTGACCTGGCTACTTTTCCAGATTTTCCAGCTGAAATTCGTGCCCCCATCGGTACTTTACCCGGGGTAAGTGGATTTCAGTTACGATTCTCCAGCGACCGGGTATTTACCCCTGGTGATCTTTGTGATGTATTGGTTGCTATGAATGCAGCAGCCTTAAAAGTTAACCTGAAGAGTATAAAACCCGGTGGAAAAATCATCGCCAATATTGATGGGTTTGATGCAAAAAATCTGCGACTTGCCAATTATCCCGATGGTGTTAATCCTTTGGACGATGGTAGTTTAGACGGTTACGAACTCACCAAAGTAGATGTTACCAAACTTACCCGCGAGGCGCTGAAAGAATTTACTGAGCTTGGCACGAAGGAAAGAGACCGTGCGAAGAATATGTTTGTACTTGGACTACTATACTGGATGTATAATCGTAGTCTGGAAAACACTATTGACTTCCTTAAAGAAAAGTTTGGTAAGAAAGATGTGATCCTGCAAAGTAATATCAAAGTATTACAAGCCGGATACCATTATGGAGATACTACAGAATCGTTTACAACAAGGTATAAAGTAGAGAAGGCCAAAATGAACCCCGGTTTATACCGTAGCATTATGGGAAACCAGGCTTTATCGATGGGGTTAATCGCTGCGAGTGAAAAAAGTGGGTTGCCTATTTTCCTGGGTACCTATCCTATTACACCAGCATCAGATATCCTGCATGAGTTAAGTAAACATAAAGCATTTGGTATACGCACTTTTCAGGCAGAAGATGAAATTGCGGGCATCAGCGCCGCAATTGGGGCAAGCTATGGTGGATCATTGGGTATCACTACTACTTCAGGCCCGGGCATGGCTTTGAAAACAGAAGCAATGGGTTTGGCGGTGATGCTTGAAATACCACTGCTCATTATAAATATCCAACGCGGTGGACCTTCAACCGGTTTACCAACTAAAACAGAACAGAGTGATCTATTGCAAGCATATTATGGAAGAAATGGGGAGTGCCCCATGCCTGTAATAGCATCGTCAACTCCTAGCGATTGTTTTGATGTGGCTTATGAAGCAGTACGTATTGCGGTGCAACATATGACTCCTGTTATTTTACTGAGTGACGGATATATTGCCAATGGTGCCGAACCATGGAAGTTTCCATCATCATCAGATCTTCAGCCCATAAAGGTTGAGTTTAAAAAAGGGTTGGCTGAAGGAGAAGAAAAATTCATGCCATATAAGCGCGATGAAAAACTGGTACGTCCATGGGCAGTACCTGGTACCGCTGGTTTGGAACATCGTATAGGCGGACTGGAAAAACAAGACGTTACGGGTAATGTAAACTATGAGCCAGAGAATCACCAGCACATGGTGAAAACACGCCAGGCCAAAGTAGATAAGATTGCAGATTACATTCCATTACAAACATTAGATAACGGACCCGAAAAAGGAAAAGTATTGATACTAGGTTGGGGATCTACCTACGGTGCCATTAAAAGTGCCGTAGTGGAATTACTGGCAGAAGGCATAGAAGTGAGTCATGCGCATATTCGCTACTTAAGACCCTTCCCGAAAAACCTGGGAGAGATCATCGGCAATTTTGAACATGTACTCATTCCCGAAATCAATAACGGTCAACTCATCAAAATCATCCGCGACCAATACCTGGTAGATGCCAAAGGATATAATAAAATCATGGGCATACCGATTACTAAAGGGGAGTTGGTTACGGCAGTGAGAGAGTTGATAAAGAAATAGTTCAAAAGTCAAAAGTCAAAAATCAAAAGTCAAAACCTAATGATGATTTTGACTTTTCACTTTTTAATTTTTAATTTTTCCCCCTTGCATATCGAAGATCTCCGCAACTATGTTTTATCGCTTCCCGATGTGGAAGAAACCACGCCATTTGGTCCTGATACACTTGTGTATAAGATCAATGGGAAAATTTTTTTCCTCGTGGGACTCGATAATGAAATTGTGCAGTTCAATGTTAAATGCGACCCTGATCTGGCAATAGAACTTCGGGAACAGTATCCGCAATCGGTGTTACCCGGTTACCACATGAATAAAAAACATTGGAATACAATTGTGGTAGATGGGGTATTGAGTACCAGACAGCTAAAAGAACTTATTAATCATTCCTACCAGTTAGTAGGTAAAAGAAAGAAATAGCCTTCTGTGTACTTCAGTGCATTCAGTGGCAATCTATTTTTATTTATTGCCACTGAATGCACTGAAGTACACAGAAAAACATATTTTATTTATTCTTCCTCCTTGGTACCTGCCGAGAAAATCTGGTCTACGGCTCCTCCCAGCATCGGAAATTTTTCTTTTACAAAACCGGCAATAGTAGCGACAGCTTTCTGCGCTTGTTCAGGGGTAAGTCCTGCCTCAGTTGTTAATCTTTGAATTAGTTCGTTCATTGTAGTGAGTAGTGAATGGTGAATAGTGAGTCGTTCGGACCCGATACTTCACTGCAAATTAATGGCTCTGCATAAAAAAGCGATAAGAAGTTATTCCCATCGCTCATCAATATTTCCCTACTTAAAAATTGGTTATTCCTCTGTTTCTCTGTTCTTCAGTTTTTTAGGCTACTTTAAGAGCGCTAAGCTTGCTTTTGTTGAACATTTGTTCTGCATAGGTTTTGGTTACATGCAGTTGTTTGGTATCGGTGCCGGGTAGTTCGAACATGGCATCTGTGAGTATGCTTTCGCAGATACTACGTAAGCCACGTGCACCCAGTTTATATTCAAGGGCTTTTGATACCATGAAGTCGAGTACTTCATTATCGATGATCAGTTCAATGCCTTCCATTTCAAACAAACGATTGTATTGTTTGATCAGGGAGTTCTTTGGTTCAACCAATATGCTTCTCAGGGTTTCCTGATCGAGTGGGTTTAGATAGGTAACTACCGGTAATCTACCGAGTAGTTCAGGAATCAATCCAAAGCTTTTCAAATCCTGAGCATTGATGAATTGCAACAGGTTCTTGCGTTGCATCTCCTGTTCTTCTTTGTTTACACTAAAGCCAATAGCGTTGGTGTTAACCCTTCTGGCAATTACTTTATCAATACCATCAAATGCACCACCGCAGATAAACAATATATTTCTCGTATCGACTTTAATCATTTTTTGTTCAGGGTGTTTTCTGCCGCCCTGAGGTGGTACCAGTACTTCGGTGCCTTCTAGCATTTTGAGTAAACCTTGTTGTACTCCCTCACCACTAACATCGCGGGTAATAGAAGGGTTATCGCCTTTGCGGGCAATTTTATCTATTTCATCAACGTATACAATACCTCTTTCTGCAGCAGTAACATCGTAGTTGCAGTTTTGCAATAAGCGGGTAAGCATACTTTCTACATCTTCTCCCACATAACCGGCTTCGGTAAATACGGTGGCGTCTACAATGGCAAAAGGTACGTTGAGTAAGCGAGCGATGGTTTTTGCCAATAAAGTTTTTCCAGTACCTGTTTCACCCACCATGATGATATTGCTTTTTTCAATTTCAATATCGTCTTGCTGTTGTTTTTGGGTAACACGTTTGAAATGGTTGTAAACGGCAACAGATAATACCTTTTTGGCATCATCCTGACCGATCACATATTCATCCAGGAATTTTTTGATTTCTGCCGGTTTGCGAACATTGAGTTTAAAACCTGAGCCGCCATTATTTACATCTGTTTTATTACTGAGTTCCTGTACTATGATCTCCTGAGCGTGTTCAACACAATTCTCACAGATATGCCCTTCCTGTCCGGCGATCAGGATTTTCACTTCATCACGGTTTCTGCCGCAGAAAGAACAATGTAAATGATTTGCTTTTGCCATACAATGATCGTGTACCAGGTACCTTTAAACCAAGACACATTTTTTAAGACTTATGTTGCAAAGGTAACCCCGTTCGGGTGACCAAACGGGGCTTAATTCGGTGAAAATGGGTTAAATGGCCTATATTTTTGATAAAATGCCGTCTACAATGCCATATTCTACTGCTTCAGTGGCATCCATCCAGTAATCGCGATCGAAATCTTTCATGATTTGATCGACTGTTTTACCACAGTTTTCTGCCAGTATTTTAGCACCCAGTTCTTTTGTTTTGCGGATCTGTTCTGCATGTATTTCGATATCTGCACTGGTAGCCTGAAAATAACCACCCAAACTTGGTTGGTGAATCATTACTTCTCCGTGAGGATAAATAAAACGTTTGCCTTTTGCTCCCACACTCAATAAAATTGAACCCATACTTGCGGCAAGTCCCATACAAATGGTACTAACCGGACTCTGGATCATTTTAATCGTATCATAAATAACCATCCCGCTGGTTACAACACCACCTGGACTATTAATATAAAACTTGATTTCTTCTCCTGGTTTATCTGCATCAAGCAGGAGTAATTTGCTCACCACTTCGCGGGCAGATTTATCTTCAACCGGCCCCCATAAGTAAACGGCCCTTTTTTCAAAGAAGAGCTTTTCCATCTTCTTCATGATAAAACCTGGTTGTTCCTGTTTATCATCTTTTGGTTCGTTCTCTTCCTCGTCTTCCATGAGAAAAGGATTGATATATTTTAAGTGTGACATGTAATTTGAAAATTTGAAGATTTGAAAATTTGAAAATGGGTTTTGGTCAATAGACCATGGTCTATGGTCTATTGACTATGGTCTATTTCTTCTCTTTCCTTGGATTGGTTAACAGTACTTCATCTACCAGGCCATATTCTTTCGCTTCGAGGGCGGTCATCCAGAAATCGCGATCGCTGTCTTTGGCAATGGTTTCTACTTCTTTTCCAGTATGGTATGCGGTGATGGAATAGAGTTCCTGTTTTAGTTTTTTGATTTCCCTTGCAGTAATCTCAATATCAGTAGCTTGTCCGCCGATGGCCCCACTGGGTTGGTGCATCATAATACGGCTATGTTTTAAGGCTGTTCTCTTGCCTTTTACACCTGCACATAACAATATCTGGCCCATACTTGCTGCCATACCGGTACAAATAGTTGCTACATCAGGACCAATAAACTGAATGGTATCATAAATGCCTAATCCGGCATATACACTACCGCCCGGACAGTTTATGTACATCTGGATGTCACGTGACCTGTCTGTGCTTTCCAGGAACAATAATTGTGCGGTTACAATATTGGCAACATAGTCATTGATGCCTTCACCCATAAAAATGATGCGGTCCATCATTAAACGGCTGAATACATCCATACTGGCAACATTCAGTGGACGCTCTTCAATAATATAAGGAGTAAGATTGGTTACTTCATGGTGTTGCTGATAACTGTGAAGGGATGCACTGCTGATACCCCTGTGTTTCACAGCGTATTTTTCAAACTCTTTTCCAAAATTCATATAGTACGTTTTACGCTTTGAAGATAAGTGATTTGCACTTCTACCAAAATTACTGTTCAAATACTGTGCAAAGTTGGTTTTGCGACAACAAGACAGGTGTAAATTTCAGATATCAGATGGCGGATGTCAGATTTGGCATAAAAAAAGCCGGATGAGTAACATCCGGCCTTAAAATATTAAATCTGACATCTGCCATCTGATATCACAAAATTGTTTTAGTGGTGGTGATGGTGCAGTTTCTCCGCGAAAGCTTCGGCGCTGATGCTTTCTTCTTTGGCAGTAACCTGTGTTTCCAGGATTCCAAAGAGTTTTTCAGTGCTGATGCGGTGGTAGCTGTCTTCTACAAATTTCCTGTCTTGCATCATGCGGTTAGCATAATCTTCAACCCACTGCTGGTTATCGCCTAGTGCGCCTAATTGACCGCCCATATAGCTAAACAGTTGTTGTTTGGCGAAATCGCGGATATCATCGGGTAACACTTCAATTTTATTATCTGCTGCCAGTTTGCTGCTTACCAATGTCCATTTAAGTTGGTTGACAAAGCTTGGGTATTCTGTTTCTGCTTCTTCTGCAGATTTTGGTTTTTCGCCACCAGTTTGTAACCAGCGTTTCAGGAATCCTTCCGGAAATTCCATGTTGGTATGGTCTACCAGGTGGTGATAAATCTGATCGTGTATCTGGTTACGCGCTTGTTGAGCGTAATAGTTAGCAATTTCTTTCTTCACTTCTGCACGAAAATCTTCTTCAGTAGCAATGGAAGAATTTGGATAAACTGATGCAAAAAGTTCTGCATTCAGTTCCGCTTTTTCTACCAAACCAACTTTGGTGATCAGGAGTTTGAAATAGCGGTTACCATCTTCTGCAGTTAATCCGAGGTCGGCAAGAATTGCTTCTTTCTCTTTGTCTTCAAATGCTTTATCCAACTGCAATACAACGGTATCATCGTTTTTCTTACCGATTAATTTTTTGCGAAATTTTTCTTCAAAATATTTAACCAGTAATGAATTGTCTTTGGTGATACCACCTTCTACTTCATTGCCATCTTTATCGCTTTCAATGAATTTTACATTGAGTACGTTATCATCGCCGGTTACAGCTTCAGGCTCAGTCATTTTACCATTACGAACCTGTAAGCGTTCAATTTCCTGGTTAACCATTTCATCTGTTACATCAATAACGTAACGGGTTACTTTGATTTTTTTGGTGTCGATATCGAAACTTGGTTTCAAACCAATTTCAAATGCAAAACTTACATCTGCCGGGTTGTTCATGTCTAATGCACGCGCATCATTGTCTAAAGGCAATGGCTGGGCAAAGATGTCGAGAGACTCGGTAGTAAGGTAGGTGTTCAGTTCTTTCTCGATTGTACGCAATACCTCATCGGTAAACACACTCTGTCCGTACATTTTTTTAACCAGTCCGGCAGGAACCATGCCTTTTCTGAAGCCAGGGATATTGGCATTCTTGGCATATTTTTTCAGGCTCTGTTCAAATCCTGATAAATAATCTTCCTTTTTAAGGGTAACGGTCAATTTGTCGGTCAGTAACCCGATATTCTCTCTGGTAACGGTGGCCATGGTGTATTTTTTATTGATATTTTAGCTGTTCATCCTCAAGCTTTATCTTTAACCAGCTCAAGGTTTTTTTGATAAATGGGCAGCAAAGGTACGAGTTTACCGGAAAAAATGAGTCGTTAAAACACAATAAGCCCCATGGCCAATGCATTTCTTTTTTTGTTACTGGCTCTACTAAGTGAAGTAGTGGGTACCGTTGGCGGTTTTGGATCTTCTGTATTTTTTGTGCCTTTGGCGGGCTTTTTCTTTGATTTTAAGACAGTTCTGGGTTTAACTGGGCTTCTCCACGTGTTTAGTAATATAGCCAAACTGGTGTTATTCAGACAGCATATACAATGGTCGCTGATCTGGAAAATTGGTATTCCGAGCGTTTTGCTGGTAATTGGCGGGGCCTGGCTTAGCAACCAGGTAGCATTTGTGTATGCGGAATTGTTATTGGGCGTTTTCTGTATATTTTTCGCGCTTTTGTTCCTCTGGAAGCCAGATTTGCGCTTAAAAGCCAATAATGCCAATGCAATAACCGGAGGTGGTATTGCAGGATTTCTGGCCGGATTTATTGGCACCGGAGGGGCTATCAGGGCAGTAACACTTACCTCATTTGGATTAGAGAAAAATATTTTTATAGCGACATCCGCTGCCATTGATTTTGGGGTTGATTTAAGTCGTTCAGTTGTGTATGTACAACAGGGATATGTTCAAGAACAATACTGGTGGTATTTGCCCGGACTTATACTGATTGCTTTTGTAGGATCTTATATTGGTAAAAAGTTATTGAACAGTGTTTCACAAGACCTGTTCCGCAAAATTGTACTTATTTTTATTTTGCTTACCGGGATACTGATGGCTGGAAAAGGGTTGATGAAATATTGAACAGAGGAACAGAGGAATGTCCAATGTCGAACTGAACCTACATCTGAATATTAGATTACTCTGTTCTTTTGGCGGAAGGTGCTTGGGGAGCGTTTTACTATCAGAACAAAATCCTAAAATCGAAACAGTTCAAAAGCTAATTGCTAATAGCTAATAACTCCTAACAAATTGATTTTCAACATAAATTTCCCTGATGTGTGTATTTTTGTGTGTTTTTGGTGAATTCAATGTTGACAAATTCCGGTTTCCGGAAGCATCAAAAATTAGGGCTTGAAGTATCTTACAGGTATGGATAACAGCTATCAAACCTTACAGACCTTATATAGGATCGTAAGAGACGAACCCCATCCTGAGCAATATCTCTGTACACCCAGAGAAATGGTATTGCATGCTACTTATGGTTGGGATCTTATTCATAAACACCTCATTAGCCTGGCAGAAGAAGGCCTTGTAGTTTTACAGCAACTTGATACCCCGCATTGTTATATTACCACAGAAGGCATTGAACTGGTATTAGCAACTTTGCCTGAAGAAAAGGAAACAATGGGTTTTCTCTTGAATGAAAAATTGGTTTAGTGCACCGATGTTGTTTTCATTTTACTTACCTCTCTTTAAACATACTATTTTGAATCGTCCGTAAATAAGTTGACAGATTAAAAAATAGTCCCGGTTGCCTCA
>NZ_CAMLMJ010000019.1 GCF_946481145.1 uncultured Sediminibacterium sp. | reverse complement strand
CCATCAAAGCTTGTAGCTTGCGGCTTGAAGCTTGAAGCCAATTTTCTCCGGACAGAAATGGCTTCTAGCCTTGATTGGTGCTTGTTTTAGGTTTTCTGCTATTATTTGAATAAATACAGGGATTGCGAATTTGTATTGTAAAAATACCTACTTAAAATAAATATTTAATTACCATATCTACGCTTGTGGATGGCTAAATTAATAGCAAAAGAAAGCTAGAAGCTAGTGGATAGAAGCTATTTTTCCCTGACAACAATGGTTTCAACCCCTCATTCGCATTTATAGTTACTTTGTTTGAAACAGATCAGGTATAAACCATATATATTTATTTCCCCGAAAAGCACATAAAACGATATTTTCGTTGCCAATTATTATCGCAATACTATTTACTGATGAAATCTGGTCCTATAATCACAGAGCAAGCTATTATTTTGGCAATAGAACAAGTTGAACAGATTGTCTGTGAAACAGGAAATGAACAAGACCTCTCCTATTTTAAGTTTCACCGAAGGCGTTTCTTCCGAATGGCCAAGTCAATTACTGCAATCTGCACACCAGGCCAGGTAGTACTTGATATCGGCAGTCATTATTTACATTCCAGTCTCATACTTACTTTTTTAGGATATAAAGTGCATTCAATGGATGTGAGTGAGTTCTGGAATATTGGTTTTGTAAAAGATCGTGCTGAAAAATACAATCTCATTCCAGTAGTAGAAAATAACCTGGAAACACTGGAAAGCTGTCAAACAAAATCGGATGTTTATGATCTCATTTTGTTCACAGAAATATTAGAACATATCACTTTTAATCCTATAAATTTCTGGAAAAACATTTATCGTATCCTGAATAACAAAGGTTTAATTTATATCACAACACCGAATTCACTCACCATTTTCAATATTTCCAGAACCTTATTGCATCTTATTCTGCTGAAGGGAGTTGGTCAGGATATTGATTCAATTTTCCGCAATGTAACCTATGGTCACCATTGGAAAGAATATTCCTCATCAGAGATCCGTAAGTATTTCAAAAAAATGAATGACGGCTTTACCGTTACTATCAGGAAATATGCATACAAACAATTCCCCATTCATAGCCTTAAGGACCGCCTGAGAAAAGTTTTCCTTGACTTAGGGAATCTGATACCCTATTTCAGGGGTGAAATAGAAGCGGTGATTGAAGTGGACAAATCGAAAAAATGGCTTATTGAGTCACCTGAATATTGATCGGCTATCAATTAGTTATTGCTGTAAGGTGAAAAAAGCTGCTAGCTGTTAGCCAGAACTGTCCGGGGAAAATAGGCTGCTAGCTTCTAGCCTCTAGCTGCTAGCCTTGATTGGTGCTTGTTTTAGGTTTTCTGCTATTATTTGAATAAATGACAGGGCTTGCGAATTTGTTTTGTAATAATCCTTCTTAAAATAAAAATTTAATTACCATATCCAAGCTTGTGAATGGTTAAATTAATAGCAAAAAAAGGCTAGTAGCCAGCAGCTAGTGGCTAGAAGCTATTTTTTCCCGGACAACAGTGGCTGTTAGCCTCTAGCTGCTAGCTTGGGTAGCGGTTATTCCAGGTATTCTGCTATTAATGAAATAACCAGATGGGGCCGCGAATTAGATAGTTTAAAATCAGTTGATTAAAGAAATGCTTATTTGCCGTAAATATGCTATTTGATGACCAAATGCAACATAAAAAACCTCGCAGATCGCAGATCTTTTTACCTGACAGTAATGGAATAAATCACTCATTTTCATGATTTGTCATGATAAATCATCCTAATCTTGAAAATTTTTGTTCCATAATCCTCCCTACATGAAGCCAAAAAACAGATATATAAAATAATTATGGTACTCCCGTAATAGAGCTATATTTTTGATCTTCTACTTTTCTGGCATAGCCATTGTCTGAAACCGTTTTTATGAAAAAGACTGCCTTTAATAAAACAGGATTATTTTTATTTATCATAACTACTCTTTCATTGCTGTTTTATGGGTGCTTTAAGGATATTCCCAAAAAAACCATCGTTTATGAACAGCATTTCGAAAATGCCACCAATATCGGGATAGATGTATACAATGCCCAGGGACTGGTTGATACACCAACCTTAACTACGTTCAATGGACAACATGTTTTCGGTAGATTTAATAATAATTTCCTCTACCTGAAAGTAAAAAAACTTCCTGCACACAGCATACTCAAAATAAGTTTCGATCTCTATATACACGACAACTGGGACGGCGATTATATAGCTCCGGGATATAGCTTACCCGATGCTTGGGTAATGAATCTTGACAACTACCCCTTATACCTCACCACATTTTCTAATGGTACTTACCGGCAATCCTTTCCGGATAATTATACGGCAGGCGGTTTTAAAAATATTGCAAAAGCAAATGCATGGGCCACCGATTTACCGGGAGCATGCTCATCACAAAGTGCCCCTAACAAAACAACATTGTATAAAATTGAAAGGCTCACATCACATACAGGAGATTCACTGGTTATTACCATGAATGATGTATTGCAACCACCCGGAAATTACTGTTTGAAAAGCTGGTCGATAGACAACCTGGTTATTACAACCAACCAATACCAGTAATCGATTAATAATAATCATCCAATATTTGCTCATGAACCAAGGCAATAAATTTATTTTGCTGATAAAACAAAACCTTGGTTTTCTATCCGGCTTCTTTCACCTGGGTTCTATTCAGGCGTCGAATGCAATCATACAACTCTTACTTTTCCCACTAATTATACATGTAACCGGACTTGAAGAATTCGGTATTGTAATACTTGCGAATACGTATGGAAGCCTGGGTGCCATGTTCATTAATTACGGCACCAATCAGTCGGGCATCAAAGATGTTGCACTTTTTAGAAATAACCCGGAAAAAATTGCCGCTGTTTTTTACACAGCTTATTATTGCAGGTTTTTTTTATTTCTACTTACATTACCTGTACTCTTCATTCTATACCAATTCAACTTTCCACATGTAAGGTATTTCCCGTTTGCATTAACCATTGTTTTTGCAGAGGTATTGAACCCTTTTTTCTTTTTTGCGGGTATTGAAAAAGTATCCCGCTACAACCTCGCAAATTTATTATCCAAATCATCATCCGCATTTCTAATATACCTTTTTGTTACCCGTCCGGAGCTGGGTATATGGGTTAACTTTTATCTTGGCATCACCAATATAATTGCTTATCTGATTCTTACGATCTACCTGATTAGAAAATATAAACTTACGCAGTACCTGGTACCCAGGGTATATATAGTGGAATTTTTCCGGAAGAATTTTTTCCTGGTCGGGAATAACCTGTCTTCTTCATTGCAGCAATCTTTTTTTGTATTTGCCCTTTCATTTACAGGAGATAAAATGATGCTGGGTGCCTACTCATTTTGTGATAAAATAGTTTGGGCTTTCAGGATGCTCATCATTGCATTCACAACAGCAATTTTTCCACGTGCCGTGAACCTTTATAAGGAAAACATCGCCAGTTGGAAACAATTCCGGAATCGGGTGAATAAATTAATGGCCGTGTTTTTTTCATTAGTGATGGCGGGAATTTTAATCTTCACCCCTTTTATAGTCGGTTTATTTACAAAAACACATAATGAACTCGCCATCATATATACAAGGGCAATTTGCATGGTTCCATTAATAGCTTCTCTAAATGCAATGAATGTTGTAGACCTGTTATTAAAAAACAAATACCATTATATTTTTATTATAGCCATGGTTTTACTTGGTATTTCGGTAATCGTGTCACTTATTTTTATCCAATTCAACAATAAGGCCATTTTTGGCTACTATCAGGTTATTGTAGAGATTTTCAGCCTCCCGCTATATCTTTACTTTATCAGAAAATCTGAAAGGCAACAGGATGGAGCATAAGAAAACAGCTATTATACTGGTTAACTGGAACAGTTTCGAATATACCCACCAATGTATCTTATCCTTAAATCAGTTGATACAAAAAGATTTCGACATCATTGTTGTTGACAATGGTTCTGCAGATGAATCAGGTAAAAAACTAAAAGCCACTCATCCGAATATCATACTTATTGAATCTGATACCAATCTTGGTTTTACAGGTGGCAATAATCTCGGTCTGACGTATTCATTGCAACAAGCATACACCTATTCCATGTTATTAAACAATGATACGGAAGTAGCACCCGATTTCCTCGAGATACTTACCGGGTATATGGATGAACACCCGGAGACCGGCGCTATTCAACCAAAAATTTATTACCATCATAACAGGTCAATACTCTGGGATGGCGGATCTTATTTCAACAGAATTCTGGGCATTGCATATACAAGCGGTCACGGAAAGGTTCCGGAAAAAAAACATGAGGTCATTAAAGAAGTAGACTGGATAACAGGCTGCTGCTTACTTACCCGTAACAGCATACTCAAAGAGACAGGTTTTCTGGCAAAAAATTTCTTTATTTATTACGAAGATGTTGACCTTTCATTCAGGATAAAAAAAACCGGATCAAAACTCATCTATCATCCCGGATCTGTAATTTACCATATAGCGGGTGTGTCCAATAAGACCAAAACCAAAGGAAAAGAGGGTTTTGTGAACCCTATCGTACATTACCTCAATTTCAGGAACAGAATCTGGCTCCTAAAACAATATACACCATTGATTTATGCCCCAACTGTTATAGTATATAATTTTTTTTATACCCTTGCTGTATTGTTTTATTTTGCACTGCGTTTTAGGTTCAAAAAACTGGCTTCAGTAGTCAAAGCTGTAAAAGATGGCCTGACAGGGAGCGTGCAATACAAATAATATGATGAAGGCAATACTGATTACAGGCGTTGGAGGTTTGATTGGTTCAAGGATGGCTGAATGGCTGGTAGAAAACCAACCCGATTATACCATTATCGGAGTTGATAACCTCAGCGGCGGTTACCTTGAAAACATACACTCTTCTGTTCAGTTTTTCAACCGCGACCTCGCTACCGATTCTCTCGACGACATTTTCGAAGGCAATAATATCACTTATGTTTACCATTTTGCTGCCTATGCCGCAGAAGGATTAAGTCCGTTTATAAGAAAATTCAACTATACCAATAACCTGGTTGCAACGGCTTCCATCATCAATGTCTGCATTAAATATGATGTGAAAAGACTCATATTTACCTCCAGCATGGCCGTTTATGGTAATGGTACCCCTCCTTTCGATGAAGCACATACACCTTGCCCGGTAGATCCTTATGGCGTTGCAAAATATGCCTGTGAAATGGACATCCAAATCGCCGGTGAACAACATGGGCTCGACTGGTGCATCATAAGGCCGCATAATGTTTATGGTCGCAACCAGAATATCTGGGATAAATACAGAAATGTACTGGGTATCTGGATGTACCAAAAACTCAATAACCAGCCTTTTACCATCTTCGGAGATGGACAGCAACAACGGGCTTTCAGTTGTGTGGATGATTGCCTAAAACCACTATGGTCAGCAGCAGTTGAAGCAGCAGCAGCTAAACAGATTATCAATGTGGGCAGCAGCGTGGAAACCAAAATAGTTGAAGCAGCCGAATTACTCCGTGAAGTGGTGGGCGGAGCTGAAATTGCTTTCCTGGAACAAAGACATGAAGTTCAAAACGCTTTTTCTACCTACCAAAAATCAGTATCCATTCTCGGATACCAGGATCAAACAAATTTAAAAGAGGGACTTATACAAATGTGGGAGTGGGCAAAACAACAACCCATTAGAGCAAGAATGGAATGGGGACAATATGAACTGGAAAAAGGAATATACCAATTCTGGAAAAAATAACCGGACCGTTAATGCTTAGTGTAATATTTGCACCTTACTAAAAACAAAAAAACAACACTGTATATGTTTATTTTTCCATGCATATACATCGTTTCATTTTTAATTGCCCTTTATAAGGTTCTTCATAAAGAAACAGATAAGATACTCCTGTTTTTTATACTTGGATTACCCATCTATATAACTTCCCTTTCTTCGGCATTTATACTGGGCTTCGAGCCTATCGTTGCAGTAATGCAATCTTTCAAAGAAATTATTGTACTTACAGCACTGGGCATACTCTTATTCAATAGAAAAAAGAAACTGGTTTTGCACCCGGTCGATTACCTAGCAATTTCATTCGTAGTCATTACCACTATCTATATTGTATTGCCGCTTGGCGATTTTTCTCTCAAAGAAAAACTACTTGCCTTTAAAAGCCTCTCCTTCTTTCCCTTTGTATATTTCACCGGAAGACTTGCCGACCCTACCTCCATAAATCTTAACAGGTACTTTCAATATATCTGTCTTATTGCAATACTGTCTACCATTGTACTGATCGGCGAAGTATATACCAATCAACACCTGCAAGTTTTTACCGGCTACGCAGAATTCAACTATGCCTATTTCGGACAAGAGGCTTCCGGTAGCTATGGACTTAGCTGGACCTTCGAAACAGCCAATGGTATTAAAAGATTTGCGAGTTTTTTCGGTGGGCCACTTGAACTGGGAACCAATACACTTTTTACTATTTCAGTAATTGCTGCTCTTGTTACCCATGACAAAAATAAAATCAAACTCAACTGGTTTATTATCATCGCATTTGCCATGACCGTTTTATCGATCATCTTTGCCTTCTCAAGAGCATCATTCGCAAGCTATTTTATTATACTTTATATCTATTTTCTTATTACCGAAAGAAAAAAAGCTTTACGCATATTTCATTACGGAGTTATTTTTATTACCCTTTTTGTAATGTTCTGGCTGAGTGGTGATATCTACGATTTGATTATAACCACTATTGATTTCAGTGACCCTTCAAGTGCTTATCACGTGTTTCAGTGGCTCGATGGGCTGGAAGCTATTGGCAAGCATCCGATGGGACTTGGATTGGGCATGGCCGGGCGAGTTTCAACAGAAACCGGTTCTAATATTGGTGGAGAAAATCAACTATTGATCATTGGTGTTCAAACAGGTATTATTGCTGTGTTAATCTACATACTACTCTATGCTTATACCATAAGCACCTGTTTCAGAACTTTTAAAAAAACAAGCGGAAAACAAAGAAAACTTGCACTTGCACTCTTACTCGTAAAAGCAGGCTTACTTATCCCCATGTTCACTGCCAATATCGAATCTTATATTTACATTGCTTATATCACCTGGTTCTGTACAGGTTTACTGATAAGCATGAACCAATATTCAGCAGAAACGTCCTTATCTTCCAAACATGAAGCTTCCGGGAAAAATTAAAGTAGGCATCGATATAAGAGATCTTCGCGTAGCTAAAACGGGGCAGAAAACCGTAATGGAAGAACTGTGCAACTACCTTAAAAAACAAGCGGATCCGGATTTCGAATTTGTTTTCCTCGACTCTTCCCTCCCCATTTACAGTGGTAAAAATAAAATAAGGTTAATGCTTGAACATGTTCTGTTCCAATACTGGAAACAGGTCGCATTGCCCTTAAAAGCATTTATAAAAGGTTGTGACATCGTTTTCTGTGGCGATTATTTTGCACCACTCATTCACCTGCGATTTAAAACCCTGGTAACTTTTCACGATGCTTTCTTTTTTGAATACCCATCGCATTACAATAAACTATGGCTAAAAATATTCCACCTGTTTGCTGTATCCGCCGCACGTAAATGTCGCTACGTAGTAACAGTCAGTGATTTCGCGCGACATAGCATTCACACTCATTCAGGTATTCCACTGGAAAAAATTGTAACGATTTACAACAGCCCTAAACAACTTCAGCAAACCTTATCCGATAAACCTATTACACCCGCTTTACAAACACTTACCAACTTCCCTTATATCCTTCATGTTGGCGTGCTTGAAAAAAGAAAAAATATACCCAGACTAATTGATGCCTTCCGGCTACTATGTGAAAATGGTAATACCACCCACCACCTTGTGCTGGTGGGTAAAGGCAATGGCAAACTATATTCCGATAATACAGCTCAAATACAGGATGCCATTGAAAAGTCTGGCGTAAAAGACCGCATTATCTGCACAGGTTACCTTACAGATGATGAACTGTCTTATGTTTATCAGCATGCAAACATGTACGTATTCCCTTCTTTTAATGAAGGATTCGGCATTCCCATACTCGAAGCATTTCAATATAATCTTCCCGTATTGGTAGCCAATAATACCGCTTTACCTGAAGTTGGAGGGGATGCCGTACTTTCTTTCGATCCCTATAACACCCATGAAATTTATCAAACCATCCATAACCTGATACAAGATCCCCAACTCAGGGAATCACTGATTATAAAAGGAAAAGAAAGACTGGCTCTTTTTTCAACAGAAAAAACAGCCAATGCATTTAAATCACTGTTTAAAAAAACTGTAGCCGATGAGTAACCCATCAAAATCTAACTATATACCCTATATAGATGGCTGCAGAGGTATGGCAATTCTTATCGTTGTACTATCACATGCTGGATTGGGGAATATTATTCCCGGCAAGTTTGGCGTTACCCTATTTTTCTTTATCAGTGGATTCTTAATAACAAAATTATTACTGGAAGAAAGAATCGGGAAAGGTCGTATTCAGATGAAAAATTTTTACCTGCGTCGTTTTTTTCGACTCTACCCTGCCTTGATCGCAATGATCTTAACAGGACTCTTATTTTCACGCATATTAGACTGTCCACTCCCTTTAAACGATGTTTTGAGTGCCTTGTTCTACTATACCAATTATTATGTTGGCTGGATAAGAGTCCCCGTTACAGATTGCAAAAGAATGCTCGATATACTTTGGTCATTGTCTGTTGAAGAACATTTCTACCTCTTTTTTCCGTTATTACTCTCACTCTTCCTGAAAAATGGATTAGCAAAACTACAGTCATTCCTGCAATGCTTATTCCTTCTTTGCATAGTAGCATTACTGGCCAGGATACAATTATATATTTCCAATCCAACTGATATCTCTTACGTAACAGGTAGGGTTTACTTCTCTACACACACTCGTATGGACTCTATATTATGGGGATGTATTGCTTCTATTTTATATTATCACCTTAAACCCGGCTGGTACCTCCGTATACTACAAAATAAAAAAAGTATCTGGTTCGGACTGCTCTTGTTGTTTCTTTCTGTAGCTATAAGAAATAGCTTTTTCAGGGAAACTTTCATATTCAGTTTCCAGGGACTAGGACTTGCATTGGTTATCCCTGCACTTGGTTATCATGGTATACAGCCAGCTTTAAAAGTACTCGAAAGCAAACCATTCATTTTCATAGGACATATAAGTTATAGCCTATACCTTTTTCATTGGATCGCCTCCAAATATGCCAACAGTTATGCTACAGAACATTCCTTTCAATGGCAACTGGTTTTTTGGCCGCTGACAATTATCATGACTCTCGCCTCCTATTATTTGGTAGAACGCACTTTTATCAGTTTACGTAAGAGGTTTGGGTCGCAGGTAGGAGGTTAAAAGCTGCTAGCTGTTAGCCTCTAGCTGCTAGCCTGGATTAGCGGTTATTTTAGACTATCTGCTTTAATGGAATTAAATGACAGGGCTTGCGAAGTAATTATTAAAAAAAGTTGGCTTTAAAAGTGCTTGTTTAGAAATAATGCATCCAGCTACCACTTAATAGATCCTTCGTCGCAATTTCCGATCTGCGATCGGAATGCTCCTCAGGATGACTTGGGCAAATAGAGTGAACCTGCTTTTGTGATTGGCTTTGCCAATCACAAAAGCACTATTACCCTCCATCAGAGTCATCCAGAGGTGTATTCCGGCTTTATGCCGGAAATTGCGACGAAGGATCTTATAAAACTAAGTAACTTATAAATCTTCTTTTACAAATTGCTACGCTTAGGTTTGTGGATGGTAAATTCATAGCAAAAAGCTAGAAGCCTTTTTACCGAACAACAACAGCTTCCAGCAAAGCCTATATATGTTGATATATTCTATGGCAGGATATTAAACTAATCATATCTAACTTGTATCTTGCTTTCTCCAAAAACCTAGAAGCTAGAAGCTAGAAGCTAGAAGCTAGAAGCTAGAAGCTAGAAGCCAAAAGTCAATGAACAAAGAAAGCATAAAACATAATATTCTATTCATCCATAATAAATACCTGCAGAAAGGAGGAGAAGACTCTGTTGTTGAGCATGAAATAGCTATCCTCAAAAGAAACGGATATATGGTTCATTTAAAAACATACACTAATGAACTACTCAATAAAAAGCCTCTTAACATTTTGCTGGCACCAGTTTTTCTCTTTTTTAATCCCTTCAGCTTTATTGAAATTTTTTTCCTGGTAAAGCGTAAAAAAATATCGGTAGTACATGTTCATAATTTTTTCTACACTGCCTCTCCTTCTATATTTTGGGCCGCTAAATTAGCGGGTGCGAACACCGTATTTACCTTACACAATTATCGCCAGTTTTGTTTGAATGGCATTTTCTTTCGCAACGGTCATATCTGCATGGAATGTCATACCAATAAACACTTTAATAAAGGGATTGCAGAAAAATGTTTTAAGTCGTCCAAACTTTCTTCTTATGCCTTAGCAAAAGCAACTTTTTTTCACCGGACAACAGGCACCTGGAAAAAAAAATTGGACAAATTTGTCGTTATCAATCCTTATCAGGCTATCCTGCTTAATGATATCGGTATTTCCAAAGAGAAAATTATTTATAAGCCCAATATCATCGGGCAAAATTTACATAGTACTAAAACAGATTATAGTAAAAGGGGCGACTTCTATTTGTATGTTGGCAGGTTAAGCAAAGAAAAAGGAATTGAACACCTTATTGAAGCTTTTAAAGAATCAGGTAAAAAGCTGGTGGTTGTAGGAAACGGAGAACTGGCCAATTTTGTACAAAAAAATAAAACAGCAAATATTGATTACAGAGGAGCACTATTACAGGAGGAAATTTTTCGCTTATATGCCCAATGCAAGGCACTGATCTTTCCCTCTTTATGGCTGGAAGGTATGCCTATGACCATCATTGAGGCCCAAAGTACCGGAACCATCACTATTGCAGCGGGTTCGGAAAATACAGCCAGGATGATTGAAAACGGCAAAACAGGCTATTTATACGAAGCCGGTAATATCAGCAGTCTTTTAGCAGTTATTAATATATTTGAGGCGCAAAATACAGATGAACACAATCGTTTATCTGACAATGTTTACCGGCAATATCTCGATCAGTATTCTGAAAAAAAATACCTGGATACCGCTAAACAGTTGTACCAATTTTAAGCAGCCAGGATATTTTTCCGGCATAAATATTTTAGCATGGGGTTAATAGACAGGATACTTAGTTCAGAAGAATTTATACAATCCCCGCCCGTTCTAATAGATATCGGAGCTTCAGGAGCCATCCATAAAAAATGGAAGAAAATAGCTCCCTATGCCATCTGCATTGCATTCGATGCAGACGACCGCGATTTTGATCCGGCTTCCACAGAAAAAAGCAAATACAGGAAACTTCTTATCAAACAAAAACTTGTTAGCGATAAAGCAGGATCTGCCACTAATTTCTACCTAACAAATTCCCCTCACTGCTCCAGTTTACTGGAACCCGATTTGGATGCGCTGAAAGATTGGGCCTACGCTCCTATTTTCTCCGTTGAAAAAACCATCCAACTTCCCACAACTGATATCAACACCACATTAACCGAATTTGGTATTTCGTATATCGATTGGTACAAATCTGATTCACAAGGTATCGACCTCCAACTTTTTAAAAGTATCCCGGACAATATCAGAAAAAATATCAGCATCGCTGAATTCGAACCCGGTATACTTGATGCCTATAAAGGAGAAGATAAACTAACCGGCATGCTTAGCTACCAGGATGAATACAATCATTTCTGGCTGGCTGAATTAATCGTAAAAGGTCCACTCAGAATTCCTCATGATAAACTCAGTGAAATAGTTCCGAATCAATTCCTGCAAAAACTTTTGGGAAAAGTAGGTCCAATTGCACCGGGATGGGCTGAAATGACTTACTGCAATACTTTCAAAAGCACTGAGATGCAAAACCGAAGGGCACTGATGATGGGATGGATTACGGCAACATTAATCGGTCAGCATAGCTTCGCTTATACTTTGGCAGATAAAGGCTATCAGTTTTTCGGCAACGATTTATTTAAAGCCATGCTGGCTTCCTCAAAAAGAAAACTATGGATGGGCTTTATTAGCTTCCGCTACTTTTCATTATTGTTTAAAAAGATTTTTTAAACATGATGAACGAAACCACCGCTCCAAAAGTAAATATCGCCGGAACAGGTATCAGTAATGTATCACTCACTGAAACCATGGATATCTTCGACAACTGGATTAACTCCGACAAACAAAAAAGAGTTTGCGTTACACCTGTGAACTGTGTAGTTTGGGCAAATAAAAATAAAAACCTCCAAGACTTATACAACACCGCCGATCTAACCCTTTGCGATGGCGTTCCACTGCTCTGGGCCGCTTCATTTCTGAATCAACCTTTGAAAGGAAGAGTTACCGGACTTGACCTAATGCCACAATACATTGCCCGTTGCGCAACAAATGGACATTCCATGTTTTTTCTGGGCGCTAAAGACGGTGTGGGAAATCTGCTTAAACAGCAATACGAATCACAATATCCCGGCATTAAAATTTCAGGTGTTTATTCACCACCTTTTGCCGATGAATTTGCTGATGCAGAAAATGAAAAAATGATCCGGTTAATCAATGAGACAAAACCCGATATACTATGGGTCAGCCTAACCGCCCCCAAACAGGATTACTGGATCGCAAAACACCTGCATCGCCTTGATGTTAAAATTGCCATAGGCGTAGGCGGCGCTTTTGAAGTGAGCGCCGGTCTCATACCCCGCGCTCCGAAATGGATGCAAAAAAATGGATTGGAATGGCTTTATCGCTTGTACTGCGAGCCTAAAAGAATGTATAGAAGATACCTGGTTGAAGCTCCCGCTTTTATTCCGATGATTATCAGGCAGAAGATGCGGTAGGATTTAGGTGTTAGGTGTTAGGGGTTAGCTATTGATGCGATTGGATTGGTTTTCCTAGTACCCAGCACCCAACCTAATATCTTATTCTCAACACTTAACTAAATGATACACCCTGGATGTGTAACCTGCCGCAACGTCCTCCAAAGGAGTCTCCAAGGGAGTTCTATGAACCTGTGGACCCATGTTTTTACCTACGGTAATAACGGGAGACGTCACGGAGAACGAATGGCTAATGGCTAATAGCTAACGGCTAATACCTAACACCTAACGCCTAACGCCTAGCCCCTTCTTCCCTACCAGCATCAGCAACAACAAGCCTGCGCACATTCCGATAAATGCACCAATGAATAAACCTTCCCACCAATACAGGCGGTTATTGTTTAAGGGGTATATGGGTTCATCTACCAATTGAACAGTTGGTGTTTCCTGGATGAGGGATGTTTTACTCATTTCGAGGTTCTTGAGAATCTCTGCATAGATAGTGCCTTGTAATACTTTATCACGAGAAGATATTTCGGCAGACACACCCGGATTTGCAAATACCGGATTCACATCGAGTAACATCCTGCTGGCGTCAGCTGCTGAATAGGTTTTGCGGTTGAGTGCCAATAATAAACTGTCGGCTTTGGCTTGCAGTCTTTTTACATTCGTAAGTATTCTCCTCGTTTTTGTTTCGATATAAAAATCAGTGGTTGTTTTAAGCAGTCGTTGAGATAGCAGTACACTCAACACTTCACTTCGTAAGCCTACATTCAATTCAAAGAAGCCCAGTTTTTTATCGGGTTTCGCCACAAACAGTTCTTTCTCCGTTATTCGTGCGATCATTTTTTTGAGCAGACTGTCTTCCACACGGGAGGGCTTACTACGTAATACTGCAAATGATACAGGTAACTTCACTTTACCTGCCCATTTTTTTTCCAGCTTGTATACCCTTGCATATTCATCTGCCAGGGTTGTATTTTTTGCGCTATCGTACCAGCTTAATAAAGTACTTCTTACAAGGTGCTCACTTTTTAATAATTGCAGCACATTATCACCGGCAAGTATACCACTAGCACCAGATAAACTACCCATATCAACACCGAATTGTCCGGCTAAAGCCGACATCAATGAACCGCCTCCTACTGTTTTGGATTCTTCGACAACGAATGTGGTTCTTGCATAATAAACAATGGGTTTGAACATACTGAAGGTGATACCTATCAATGCTCCTGCCAGCAGAAACAAGCTCCATTGTTTCCATTTACGTAATGCAGCAAGCAGACGCAAAAAAATATTGTTGATCTCATCTTTAAAAGAGAACTCCGCATCTTCCTGTACAAGATTATTATTGGGTATTTCCTGTTGCATTTACTAAATATTTTAATTGCGAAGTACCGCTATCAGGCTTATCAGTGCTGTAAGTGTACCTGTAAGCGAACTGATTTCAATGAAAGAAAGTCCTTTTCGTTCATTCGGTGATTTTTCCGGCACTACAATTTTGCTTCCCGGCTGTATTTTAGGATAGGTGCGGAAAAACAGGAATTTTTTTGTCTTTCTGCTTATACCATTGCTGTATTGCACATAGGCTTTTTTCAGGTTACCATTATCAGTTACACCGCCGGCATTGGCAATATAAGTACGCAGACTACCTGATTCGAAACTTAATATCTGCGGGTTAAATACGGCTCCTTTTACTTCCACAAAATTGGTACTTCTCGGAATATGTATACTATCGTTAGGTAATAAAACAAAGCGTTCTCCTTCGGTAAATAAATCTGTTGCCACCCGCAGGTTATTCCTGAATACCTGGATATCGCGCATGGATGCATAAGGACTAATACCACCAGCTCTCTTCAATACCTCGGTTACCGTTTCATCTCTTCTTTCCAGGGCATAGTCGCCTTCGTATAAAATTTCTCCCCTCAGTTTTACACTACCGGGTAACTGGTAATTCAAGAGTTTGGGAACGAATATATAGTCGAGTGGTTCGAGGTTGATAGAGGCTGTGCGACTGTTCAATGCCGAATCTACTTTTACCGTTAACAGGGTAAGTAACCGATTCGCTAAAGTATCTGCATTGTTTTTTTGGAGGCGCGAAATCTCCACCTTATGTGTAGCCGCATCATTGGTAAAGCCTCCTGCCAGTAAAATGGCGTCTTCCAATGTCATACCCTTACGAAACAGGATGGTTCCGGGTTTTCGAACATTACCACCAACGGTTATACTCATTTGAGAAATGAGATCGTTGCGTGATTGTATTACCACTGAATCTTCCCTGAAGAGGGGAATATCTTTTTCGCTCCCCGATAATAAATCTTTTACATTGAAGGAAACCAATAATGGCTCTGATGTACCAGGTGCCTGTCGTTTGATATAGCCCCGGTTTATAAATGCTTCTTCTGTTAAACCATTTGCTTTCTGTATCAGCTTGAGTAAGGTAAGTCCGTCAGACAGCTCATAATTACCAGGCCTGGTAACTGCTCCCGCTATAATTACCCTGTTAAGAAAACGCTCACGTATTTTATCTACAAATATGGAATCGGCATTTTTAGGAATAAAATAGTCAAAATCAGTATCTGCCACATCCCTGAATATCCTGTCTTGTTTACCAACTTGTGCTACTTTAACGGAGCCTTTGAATGCCATATCGCCCCATCCACCGGCAAAGCGAAGGAGGTCCGATAAGGTTTCTTTTTCCTGAAGCTCATAAATAGAAGGGCGCTTCACTTCTCCACTTAAATTCACCCGCTTATGATAGAGTGGGTAACGAATGATGTCTTTATCCTGCAGGCGGAAATCCTGGTCGAATAACCCTTTTTGCAAGAAAGTATAAAAATCTATCCGTTCAATTACTTTGTTGTTCCTGATCAGTTCGATAGCTCTCAATGAACCGGTTTCAGCAGGACCACCAGACAAATACAATACCTGGAAAAAACCTGCGAGTGATGAAACCGTATAATCACCGGGTCTGTCGGCCTCACCAATTACCGTTACTTTGATGCTTCTCACATTACCCAGTGTTACCAATAGTTGCGATTGTCCGCTGGTAATAGCCGGATAGGGTAATTTCAACTTATTCTTTATTCTTGCCGTTGCCTGTTCAATGGTTAGGCCACTCAGTTGTACCATTCCACCATGGGGCACTTCGAAAAAACCTTCGCGTGTTATGCGGCTGGTATGGGTTAGTTCATTTAATCCTGTAACTGATATATTTAGTTCATCCAGTGGACCCAGTATATAATTAGCCGGAGTGGCCATATTCATATTAGGTGTGAAATTCGATTGTGCATTGCTGAAAAAATCAAAACCATAATAGGGTGATTTGATTCGTACATCCGGAAGGTCGATGATCCAGGAACTATCGCGTACAAAAAAAGATGTGTCTTTTATCAATGCCTCCTTACTAAAGGCCGTTTTATTTGATCCCTGCAATTTCACCAGCCTTTTCTTAAACATATCTACTTCTGAGGTACTCAATCCTCTTTTCACCAATTCCTTGATTACATCCGATTCCGACATGCCTCCCCGCTGACCCTGGGTCCATAATTGAATAATCTGCTGATCAGACAACTGGTCTACTTTACCAATTTGTCTTTGAGCAATAGCAGTAAACCCAATAATAACCCCCATAAGGGTCAATCCGATTTTTTTCATATAAACCTCTATCATATAGCAAATATCAGGCATTAATAGCAGAATTCAGATGTCAGATGTCAGATCGCAGATGTCAGATCGCAGATTTCAGATTTATTTTTATTTTTATTGCTTTTTTGTCACATCTGACATCTGACATCTGACATCTGACATCTGCGATCTGACATCTGACATCTGACATCCGACATCCGACATCCGACATCCGACATCTGCCATCTGCGATCTGCCATCTCTCTATCATCTCCCCAACCTAAACCCTACCATCATCCATTTATCAGATGCTGTGGTATTGTTCTGTTGGTTGGTGGTGCGGGAGTGGGTGAAGTTGGCGAAGACCTGGAAGCCGGGCATACAGTGGTATACGGCTTCGCCATACAAATTATTTTTGCGGTATTGGGGGTCGAAGAGGAATGAAGGCTGGGGTTGCTGGAAGTATTGCTGATCCAGGGTTCCCGGGCCACCCTTTCGTATATGTTCATAACGAAGCATTAATCGCAGGCGGGCAAGCGGGGTGTATCGCGCAAATAATAACATTCTATCCGAATTGTTACCCATCCAGTCGCCCATTACAAAATCATGATTGGTATAATTTTGTGCAGGCTGCAGGTTACGATATACAAATGGATTGATCCGGGTATATTCCATTCCAAGCGTGAGGTAAGGCAGGGCAATATCTGTAACGTTCATCCCGAGGGTATACCCCAATTGATTCCGACTTTTTTGTTTATTAAAAATGGATCCAAATCTAATTTCATCAATAAATAAGGAACCATAGATATGAGATTTTCGGAGGTGATTCCTGGAACTTACCTGGAGGAAAAGTTGACCATTTGAACCGGCATTGATATTTTCATTACTTGCCAGTAAATCATTGATCTTAAAGAACATTATGGGCAATAAATAACCAACATTCAACCGGTCACTATAAACCATTGATTCGCCGATCTGAATATCCAATCCTTTTATCGGCGTAAACTGTAAACTGTGAATAGCCAAGAATTTAGGCATATATACATCTCTTCTTCCTCCATAAGTGCCCACCCCTGTATTATAACTTCTGTTTGAGTCGATGATATTAGATTGCAACCATGCATGCGTATAATTAAACTTCAGCCAGGGTAATGGTTGGTAATCGAGTCTGATTTGCGGAAAGCTGGGTGCTTTTTCTGAAAGAATAATGCGCCCATTTTCACCATAGCCAGTTAAAAGATAATCCTGTCCAAAACCTATAGAACCATTTTTCCAGCTATAACTAATTCCTCCCCGGAACTCAGAATAATTAAAACTTTTCTTATTGGCACCGATTCTTCCTACAGCTCCAGTAACCCCTGAACTATTTCGCAATGTGTCAACACCTTTTCCCTCTTCTGTAATATCATTGAAGGAAAAATGCCAGGCCCAGTGTTTCCCACTATAACCATAAAAACGAACTCCCGATCCATAAAACTTTACAGACCTGCCAGAACCTGCAATCACACCACCATTAAGGATCGGATCTACACGCATCAAAAAATCTTTACCCACTATATTCAATCCACGTATTCTGTTCCAGTTATCTTTTCCAAAAAAAGAACCAGTTGCTTTTTCCTGTGTCATTGAAATCGCTTTTTCATCTGAAAAATCTCTCTGGTAAAAAAGCATTTCCGTCCTTTCTATTTTTGTTAGCTGGTCCTGCTTAGCTGCAAGGCTATCCAAACAGGCTCCTATATATATTCTGCTAAGTGGTCTTATCTGATCATCAAATTTTATCAACCCTTTTGCAGCCATCCTACTCAGGTATTGATAAATATCATTATCATGATGTTCACTTACAACCTGTGCCTTTGTGTAGTTAAAGGTGGTAATAAGCAGGAAGAAGAAGAAGAATATCTTGAGTTTCATTGTTGTGAGTCGTGAATTGTGAATGGTGAATTGTGAATGGGGAGCGTGAATTGTCAATGGTGAATGGTGAAATTAGTCACTCATATCTCTTAAAATCAAAGATCTGAAATCTGAGATCTGAGATCTGCCATCAATAAGCATTCTGGTCTCCTCTGAAAATATTAATGACCGTTTGGAGGATGATCTGGCAGTCGAGCCAGAAAGTCCAGCGGTGGATATAATACAGATCGAAATTTACGCGGCGTTGCATCGATCCGGGTTCGCGGGTTTCGCCCCTGCATCCATTTACCTGTGCCCAGCCTGTTATGCCTGGCTTAACCAGGTGACGCTGCATATAGTTGTCAACCGTATGCATTGCTTCGATATTTAAAGGGGTTGGGTGGGGTCTAGGACCAACTACCGACATATTCCCTAAAAACACATTCCAGAACTGGGGTAATTCATCGAGGTTCGACTTTCTTAAAAAAGCCCCTACACGTGTTATACGTGGATCATCTTTACTCGCCTGGCGATAATTTCCGTCATCATCTATATCCGAACTTTCCGCTACCATCGTGCGGAACTTATAACAGGTGATCTTTTTGTTATTGAGTCCCCAACGTTCCTGTTTAAAAAATACAGGTCCGCGGGAAGTTATTTTTATTGCCAGTGCAATGATGGGTAATAACCACCATCCCATTAATAAAAAGAAAAGGGTTGCAAACAATGTATCGAATACTTGTTTTAATACCTGGTTCTCTAATTTATCCAATGGCAGTTCTCGAATACTGATTACCGATAACTGACCAATATTATTTACCTGTACTGATGAACTGCTGTACTGGTGTATGTCAGGTAATATCCTCGTTCTTACTTTATGGTAATCGCATACTTCTATACATTGCTGAATTTTTTCTTTGTCTTCATTGGGCAATGCTATGATCACTTCATCAACAGGTTGTTGTTGAAGTACCTGTGACAATTGTGTCACTTTTCCATAATACATACAACCATTTAATGTTTTCTTCTGGTCATCTATGAACCCGATACATTTGTATCCATAGTAATAATACTTATTGATGGTTTCATAAAACTCATAAGCAGCAGGAGTTACACCAATGATCAGTAGGTTATCATACAATCGCCCCTGGTATAGTGCCGAGTGTAAGTATTTACGGATGATGTATTTTGTGAAAACGAGAAAAACGAAGAGGAAACCGATATGCCAAACTAGGAAGGCGCTGCCATAATGCACTGTTTTTTGCAGGAAAAACATTACGGAGCTTAGTAACACTGCATACAATAACAGTGTATAAACAATGAAGACAATTTCTTCGGAGTATTTATTCGAGCGACGATCGCGGTATAATTTCGAAACAGAAGCCGCAACATACCATAAAACCGTGGCCAATATGGCAAATAAAGATGACTGTCCCGCATCTCCCCATATTAAGCCGCCTCTGTCTACATTATGTGCCAGTATATAAGACAGCCCCACAAGTGGGGCATCAATTACGTGACGTATTAATGTATATCTGTTATATGTTTTTCGCATTGGATATTAGACGCTTCTTAGGGCAAAAATGATGCCTGGTTTTGAGCTGCTGGCTGCTAGGGGTTAGGAGTTAGGTATTAGGTGTTAGGTACTGGGTACTAGGTACTGGGTGTTAGGAATTAGTTTTAGTGTTGTCTTCCCCCTTGTCTTAATATCTAGTAAAAACGTTGCATTACCACTCCTCTCTTAAATCAGACATCCGCCATCAGACATCCCCAAAGGGGTCCTTCGGACAGCCATCTGACATCTGCCATCTGACATCTGCCATCAAAAATCTGCTATCCTAAAATCTCCACCCAATCCCCAGTCTCCCCGATACATTCAGGTATTCGTTGCCGGGGACCAAATAATTGGTGGGGTCCCAGTCTATGATGAGCCATTGGTAATTATAGGAGCGGATTACTGATAGTTGGGCATTGGCATACCATTTCTTATAGTTCCATGCAGCCATAAATGTGGTGGATATATCTACCCAATGCCGCCTGAAATCTTTCAGCCCTTCAAATGCATAATAGTAGAAATCACTATTATGACGCAGGCGCTCGAATTGTATACCCAGTTTTTTGGGACCATTCACCCAGCTTATTTCAAGGGTCTGGCTATTACTACCCGGACCAATACCTGCTCCCAATGAACGTCCCATATTAGTGTATCCCTGACGCACATAACGGTGCGTGTACCAGCTATCCGGATCAAGTATCAACTCTGCCGTTGGGGCCTGCATTTGGGTTAATTCAGCATGTAATTGAATAGCACCTCCCCGTTTCCTTGGAAATAATTTCCTCAAACCCGCCACATAGGCCCTACGGTACGCATCGGTACGAATAACGTTCCATGGCATCAGTGAAACATCTTTTCGGCCATATTCTATATAGATCTCCGCATGTTCTTCCGGCATCACATAACGGGCAAAAAATGAACCAAGTGAGGCTTTACGTCCCGATTTTTCCGCGCTCGTTACCGCGCCTCCAAAAAAACCCTGGAGGGGTAATATGTCCAGTGGACTTGATATATCCGTATTGTATAAATAAGATGCTTTGGCAAATCCTACATAAAGGGAGGATACCCATTTAGGCCGCCAGCTTAACACCATTCCTGTTATATAACGCCAATCATTGTTCTTGGGTTGGTATAAAAACTGTCCATTGGTATCTACACTGTTGATGCGAGGTGGCAGTATACCCGATTCAGACAAACGTCCTGCAATTAGCTGTCCCTCGAAATCACCAATACCAGTTTTCACCGGACGAATCGTTTGAATACCTGCATGCAAAAATCCGGGGGCATTGGTTGACATGATCAATGCATTTTTATTGCCAGGCCCCCACCACATCTGTTCGGTTGAAATACCCGCCGCAAAAGATTTGAACTGATATTTTATACTTGATTGTCCGGGTAATATTTTTCTGTAAGTGTCTTCACCAAAATTGGTTGGTATATCAGTGGTATTTAAGAAACGATAATAGGCTGCCCAATTTGCGGTACTCAACTGCTGAGAAAAACCTTCGAAAGATTTATTATCGGCATATACAAATTCCGGTGCCACCTGCATCACCCAATGTTTGCCTGCACGAAGCTGCACGCCTGTGCTGATAACAGACTGGTATCCTTTTGCCGGTATCATGGGTGCAATATTCCAGTGGTAGGGCAATTCAGAGTTGTATTGCTGCTGTATCGTTAGCGGCAATACACGTAATCGAATACCCTGCTCCTTTTTGTTTAGTTGTATTATGGAGGATGGAGAACCCATTAAAGAATCCAGCTCACTAAAATCAACCCGATTGGGATTGATCATATATGAGCTTTGTTTCTCCTGACTATTGAGCAGTAATTGTTTGTTGCGCAACAGATCGCGCAGCAAATCATTTGAAATACCCTGAGCAATGGCACCAGAGGAGATGAATAAACAAAAAATGATAAAGAGTTTTTTCTGCATGAAACAGGGTTGAAAACAGAGAAACAGAGGAACAGAGAAATATCGAATTTCCAAATGAAATCTTTCAGTGTACTTCAGTGCTCTCAGTGGCAATTTAATAATGCCACTGAAGGCACTGAAGTACACAGAATATTATAGGCGATATTGCAGGCCGGCCTGGGCATGGAGGTTCATTACATTTACGCCTTTCTGCCAGGCATATCCCCTCGACCTTACCAGTTCTAATTTACCGGCAAAAATCCATTTATCTTTTTCCCATTGAGGGGTAAATCCCAGACCAAGATCCACCCATTTTTGTGTGCGACCAATGGGATCACGATTTATCTGTTCAATAAAAAAGCCCATTCGTTTTGCACCATTCACCAGGTTCACTCCTGCATAAATAGCATCGGCACCAAAACCATATACAGATCCCATGATCTGGTTGTCCTGGGTATAGCCTTCTTTAACCTGACCATGTTCGTACCAATTTCCCGCATTACGCACCAGGTAATCGGGGGTCTGACTCATTTTGGTTAATTCGAAAACAATATCTATCCATCGATGCTCTCCTTTTTGCGGTATCAGTTTTTTAAAGCCAATGATATTGGCGCCTGAATGACTGGTACCCATCAGGTAATCGCGGGTATTTAATTTATAATCATTGTAGCCATACTCAATATAAAATTCAAAATGCTGTTTGGGGAAGAGCCAGCGGAGGAAAAAAGAAGCAACCTGATCGCGACTCAGCAAATCTTCATTGTTTACATTTTTTTTCTGTGCGGCCAGAGCAATTACCGGAAAATATCTTTCAAAACTGCCCAATGTACTTGTAAGCGAATCATTGCTGAAAGTTTGTATCACCCTGTTCAATCCCACAAATAAACCCGGCACCCATTTAGGTTGGTAAGCTATGGTTAATCCACTCAGGTATCTTTTACGCGTTCCGAATATGGCATCGGCTTTCTGCAAATGGGTATTTTCCATAGAACGATCCCCATCGGTACGTAACCATCCTCCCATCAGTTTCCATTCAATACTACCAATAGGTGTTTTCAATGGTCTTCTGCTTCCAATAAAAAAATGTTCAAAACCAGGTGCCTGATAAGTCATCAGTAAACTATTTTTCACCCCCGGCCCCCACCACTGATTAGCCGTTGAAACGCCCGCACGAAAACCACCTGCTACCAATTGAACAGTTGATTGACCAGGATAAATACGCTGAAAAGATTTTCCACTATTGTAGCCATACTGTGGTGTAACAGGATAAGCAGGATTGGCCGCCCATACTAATTCAGGTGCCAACTGCATTTCAATAAATCCAGCCCTTACCTGTACCCCGCCACTTAAACGTGTTTGTAATCCCTTCGCCGCAATCAAAGAGCCATCATTCTCACTAAATGGCTGCCTGCTGTTAAACTGGCTAAGCCAGCTCAGTGGTAGTAGCGTTACCAACGGCTTTTTAAAACTACCCTTTACCGTATCTGATTCTATACCAAAAGGAATAGTTCGCAAGGTAAAGCTCTGGTCAGCATCTCCCTTACCTAATAATTGCAGATCGCGCTGGTGTTGGTCGCGGGTAATGCCTGCATCAAGTGTTTGTGCAAACAAGAAGCAGGTAGCTAAACTAAATAAGGTGGTTAATGATATTTTTTGGAGAGGCATTAGGAATTTGAAAATTTGAAAATGAGGGAATTGGAGAATTTTTACAGAATTCTTAGGATTGACTAATTACTCAACGCTAATCCCCCTCTTCTGTTTTACGTCATCCTGACGAGCATTCCGATCTTTGATCGGAAATTGCGAGGAAGGATCTATTTGATTTGGGGATTGTTATTTATTGTTTGTTATACGCTTAGCTGTTTTGGACCGCTCCTACTATAGGAGATCCCTCGGTCGCAGATAATAACCGGAGGGTATTAATACCCTTATTAAATGTTTGAACTCCTTGAACCGCTCAAACTATAGGAGATCCCTCGGTCGCAGATAATAACCCTTGGTTATTAATGCGCCTCGGGATGACGGCCAAAAGACGGGAAGAAACAGCTTTGATGATTGGCTCCGCCAATCATCAAAGCAAAAAAAATCCGACATCCGCCATCCGACATCAGCCATTTTTTATTCGTATTCGGTTTCCCCTTTTTGGAAAGTATAATCAAGTTCACTGATTTTGTCAGCGGATACTTTGTTATCTGGTGTGTATAGGTTACTGATTTTTTGCTTCTCGGTTATGGGGGTGTATACCCTTCTCGCCATGGCGTCGCATTCAAATTTGGCGTCGGCGGTGGTCATTTGAACGGGTGGGGTTTTTTGTGACCAGGCTGATGGGCCGCGGAGATAGCCTACAATATCCATTTCACGGGCCACACGGCAGAAGCGGATAGCGTCTACTACGATACCGCCGCTGTTTGGACTATCCTGTACCGATAACCTTGCCGTAAGTTCATAACGAGCACCGGCAAAACCATAGGCTACCAGGTCTATATTACATACTTTATTATCGGTACCCATGTATTCTCCACCCGGGCGTTGAACCACGGTTAGGGATGGACCGGCAAACATGGTCATGCCTTCAAGACCTTTACCTCTTACGATCGACTGTCCGCTGAGTACGTTTTCTTTGGACACATGTTTATTATGCAATCGGGCTTTTTCGGCCATGTTGAGGAAGTCGGTGTTTGCGGAGCGTCCGTTGATGATGTGTTCCTGTCCCTGCGTGGTGCCTGCGGCCATATTCATCTGGATATGCTGGGTTACTACCAGTCCGGCATCCATCATACTGCCCTGTAATACTTCCGATAAACGGCTGGCACCATAGCTGGAGCGCATATCGCTGCCCACAATGGTTACTTTATGTTCGATGGCTTTTACTTCTAGTTGTTTGGCATCTTCTGTAGAGATAAATGTTGGCATACAGTTGATTACATGCACCCCTGCTTCAATGGCGTTATTGATATACCATTTTGAAGCCTCTTCTGCCCCAACAGGCATATAGTTAAGTAGGATGTCTACCTGGTGTTTCTTCAGCAACTCTTTATACTCTTCTGCACTAACTTCATGGGCTTTGGTATCTTCCTGGAAGGTAATATCACCATGGTATCTCCTCATGTGTGGAGCTATACCATCGAGTGTTGGTCCGCGGAAAGTACGTGCATTGGTTTCTATACACTGAAACTTAGAAGCAGGATCAATCACCCGCATATTGCAGTTGGGCAATGCGTACAATGCTTCTTGTAGAAATGTATCTACTTTACGTGTATCTATATCAAACCCGAGTACAAACTCAATATCCTGTGTTTTATAGCCCCCGATTTCAGGGTACATTAACCCAATGGTATTTTCCGGGTTACGCAGGTAAAATTCAACGCCCTGCACCAGTGCAGAAGCACATGACCCAATGCCAGCAATGGCAACTCTTATTTTAGTAGACATCTGTGTGTAGTAGTTAAAAAGACTGCAAAAGTAAGGGAAAGAGAGGTAAAGACCGAAAGTCCGTCCTTCCTTCGTCAGGATGACTGTCCGAAAGTCCGAAAGAAAACCCTTCTGTGAATTTCTGTGCCTTCAGTGGCATTAAAATTTCTAAGTAAGCTAATATTGCCACAGAAGGCACAAAAATTCACAGAAAGCAGTAATATGTCTACCGGACTTCCGGACAGTCATCCTGACGAAGGAAGGACGGACTTCCGGACTATTCTATTACCCCACCTTCATCGCCACCACATTCCCTTCCTCCTGCTTCTTATCCAACTCAGCAAATACCGAGTTATTGCTCACAAACTCGGGCACCAACTGCTTCATTTTAGCCACCATATCCATGTTATTGGCTTTTTGTTTGGCGAGCTGTATCAATGCGGCAAACTCTTCCTGTATAGATTCTATAGCATTGGTTCTTACCTTGGCTATCATGATTTTTTCATGGTAAGTAGGTAAGGTATTTTCTGAATCCATGAGTAACTCTTCGTAGAGTTTTTCTCCCTGGCGGAGTCCGGTATATTTTATGTCGATATCAATACCTGGCACATAACCATATAAACGAATCATTTTCTTGGCCAGGTCAACAATGGGTACCGGTTTACCCATATCAAATACAAATATCTCTCCCCCACTACCCATACTTCCAGCTTCAAGTACCAGTTGACAGGCTTCGGGGATGGTCATAAAGAAACGGGTGATATTTGGGTGGGTTACCGTTACCGGCCCCCCTTTTTCTATTTGATCTTTAAAACGAATGATTACAGAACCATTTGAACCTAAAACGTTACCAAAGCGGGTGGTAATGAATTTAGTGAACTTTTCTTTATCGCCTGAGTTAGCAGATGAATGATAAAGCGATTGCACATAACATTCTGCCAGTCTTTTTGAAGCACCCATTACATTGGTAGGGTTCACTGCTTTATCAGTGGATACCATTACAAAACGTTGTACATGGTATTTTACAGAAAGGTCTGCAATGATTTTGGTACCCATTACATTGGTAAGCACCGCTTCCGAAGGACAAAGCTCCATCATCGGCACATGTTTATAGGCCGCAGCATGATACACATAATGGGGTTCGTACATAGCGAACATTTCCCCCATTCTATCCTCATTCGTCACATCACCTAGATAAGGTATACAGGCTGTTTGGGTATTGATTTCCTGTAGCTCTAATTCAAGTTGGTGTAAGGGGGTTTCAGCCTGGTCACATAGAATAATGGTATGGGGTTGAAAACGCAGTAATTGGCGGACGATTTCGCTACCGATTGAACCGGCTGCGCCGGTTACCAAAACACGTTTCCCTTTTACCTGCTGCGCAATTTCTTCGTTATTAATCTTAATTGGCTCCCGCTCTAATAAATTTTCAATTTTGATGGTTTGTAATTGGCGGGCGGAGAATTCTCCGTTGATCCATTTATCTAATGGGGGAACATTCAAAACCTTAATATCATGATCCAGACAAAAGTCAACTAGTTCATTCTTTTTATCGGGTTGCATGTTGAAAGCTGCAATAATAATCTCATCAATTTTTTGGGACAATGAAATATTTTGAAGATCCAATCTATGTTGAATTTTTACACCATCAACGACCTTCCCAACTTTCCTAACATCATCATCAATAAAAGCCACCACACTCACATTGGATGTGGCATCATGTTCCAATACACGCTTTGTTGCAAATCCCGCTTCACCCGCCCCGTAAATAATTACATTTTTCCTATCCATTTTATAATTTCTTAAATAGGCAAACGCGTATTTTATAATAACCCTATAAGAAATTAAAAAGAGAAATGAAAACAATCCATATATAATCAATGTGACGGTTGCAAAGTTTAATGCTCCTCCATTGTTTGTAGATACAAGTCCTATAAAAAACAACACAGAGGTTGTCATTAAAATCGCATAACAAATTCTCAATGCATCTTGAATTCCTGTATATCGAATAATTCCGGCATAAGTTCTGAAATTTATAAAAACGATAGAGTTTATTAAGGCTAAAATCAAAATATTACCACTAAGGATTTGAACATCAATAGCCCCAATAGTCAAATTATATCGGATCAAATGTGCAAATAACATAGCAAATGCACAGATAGCATTGTCGATTAGAAAAATGATCCAACGCGGAACTATATTGATCTTATTGAACATAATTTATTGGGTGACCTATATATTTAGAAAATAAAACTACTTAACAACTTTGTAAAATCAAAGAAAATGAAACTTTATTTAATATGTTTTAGCCTTATTACTAATTTATAACACACTCTCAATGATAGTGTTTGTTTCCCATAAACTCAGACATAGTAACATGGCCTTCTGCACTTATTCCCTTTCTTAACAACACATTCGCCAATGTCATACACATAATTTTAAAATCCATACTAAAGCTTTGCTTATTCACATATTCAACATCTAATAGGAATTTAGTTTCCCAATCCAATGCATTCCTGCCATTTACCTGAGCCCAACCCGTAATACCCGGTTTAACATCATGACGTCTTGCTTGATCGGTACTATATCTTTCCAAATACTGCATCAAAAGTGGTCTTGGACCAATCAAACTCATATCACCTTTGACAACATTAATCAATTGTAATAATTCATCAATTGAGGTAGATCTTATGAATTTACCAATAGGCGTAATCCTATACTCATCTGGCAGTAGTTTACCATGAAGATCTTTTGTGTCTTTCATGGTTTTGAATTTAATTATTTTAAATGGTTTTCCTTTGAGACCGGGTCGAGTTTGAATGAAAAAAACATTTCCTTTATTTGCAATAGCAAGAAGAGCAATAGCAGTTATAATCACTGGTGATAGGATGATCAACAAACAAAGAGAAACAATAAAATCAAATACTGGTTTTACTATATTTTTATACAATTTGAATTAGTTTAATTGAAAACTTTTCTTAAGTACTTCAAAAACGCGATCAAGTTCTTCAGTGGTCAAGTTCGATCCACTGGGTAAACAAAGCCCATTATTGAATAATCTTTCAGATGTTCCATCCCCATAGAATGCTGCATCCTGAAAAACTGGCTGTAAATGCATAGGTTTCCATAGAGGTCTTGATTCAATATTTTCCTTTTCCAATCGTAGTCTTATCAATTCCCTATCAAGTCCTCCTGTCTGTTGTGGATCAATAAGTATTGAAGTTAACCAATAATTACTAAAATAATTCTCATCCTTTTCATTTTGAAAAGTAATACCTGGAACTTCCGAGAGCAACGTTTTATACTTTGCATTGATTGCGCGTCGCTGAGAGACTCTTTCATCAATGACTTCCATTTGTCCTCTTCCAATTCCTGCTGAAATATTGCTCATTCGGTAATTGTAGCCAATAGACGAATGTTGGTAATGTGGGGCAGGATCTCTAGCTTGTGTTGCTAAAAAACGAGCCTTTTCTACAGCTTCTTTATCATTCGCAACCAATGCTCCTCCGCCGGATGTTGTGATTATTTTGTTTCCATTGAAGGATAGAATACCAAAATGACCAAATGTGCCGCATTTTTTTTCATTAAATGAAGAGCCAAGTGCTTCTGCCGCATCTTCAATCAATGGAATTTTGAATTCGTCAGCTATTGCTATAATCTCGGTAAGATTTGCCGGCATTCCATATAAGTGGACCAATATAATTGCTTTAGGCTTTTTACCGATGTCAATGCGATCTCGAATTGCCTTTCTGAGATAGAAAGGACTTATGTTCCAAGTATCTTCCTCCGAATCAATGAAAATGGGAGTAGCTCCTTGATATACGATCGGATTAGCTGAAGCGGAAAAAGTAAAACTCTGACATAGTACTTCATCACCATAGGTTATCCCTAGCAAAATCAAAGCCAAATGAATCGCTGCCGTACCAGAACTCAATGCTGCTGCATGTGGAATCCCTAAATAGTTTTCAATATCTTTCTCGAAACCATTTACATTAGGTCCTAATGGAGCAACCCAGTTGGTTTCGAATGCAGTTTGGACATATTTTATCTCAGAGCCTCCCATGTGCGGAGATGATAGCCAAATTTTATCCATTAAGTATATTTGTTTATTTTTTTAATGACTTTCCCCGGAACGCCTACCACCCAGGAATTATCGGGAATGTCAGATACAATAACTGTTCCTGCGCCTATAACACACCATTTACCAATTTTGATATTCGGTATTACAATTGCACCTGCTCCAATATGCGTTCCCTCGCCTACTTCAACTGCCCCACAAAGTGTAACACCTGGAGATATATGAACATAATCCTTGACTACGCAATCGTGATCAATAGAGGACGAGGTATTCACGATCACATGCTTTCCTATAATTGCACCACGCTGAATGATTGCTCCATGTAACACCACAGTTCCTTCTTTAATATCTGTAAGTCGATCGCATGTTGCCGAAGCTGAAATACAAGTTCCAAACTGGTGTTTTATTTTATCAGACAGCGATCTTCTGGTCGCATTATCCCCTATGCTAATAATTATTGGTTCATTCGGATTCAAATTAGCGTTGTATGGGCCAAGAACTTTATATTCCCCCAAGAAGCTGATTCTTGGAGAATCATCAAATAATCCATTGATTGGAATATTGTGACTTTCCAAAGCACTACAAATAACTCTAGCATGTCCGCTTGCACCGTAAAGCAACATCTAATATCTAATTATTTATTGATCACCAATGAATGATTATTGCTATTTATCAACTCCTCTATTTTATATTAATTTTCTTAATTCCAGTAATTATATCAATATACCTGTTCGCCAAAACATTTCTATCGAAATTATTGATGGCATACTGGTAACCATTATTGCCATGCACCGAAAGCATATTCGAATTTCGCATGTAATATCGAATCTTTTCAGCAAAATCACCAGGATTCTCCGGTTCTACATACAACCCCGCCTTTGCTTCCTCAATCAATTGCTTCGACACACCATCGATCACCATTAAAATCGGCTTTTTACAGCTCATGTAGTCGAAGGTCTTATTGGAATATACGGTCTTGAAAGCATCGGCTTTTTTTAATACAGATGCCCCAACATCGGATGCGAGAATATATTTGAATACCTCCGCTTTCGGTACAGGGTCAAAGAATTGAACATTAGTGAGTTGCATTTCCCTCGCCTTCTCTTTTAAGCGTTGCTTTTCCATACCGTCACCGATGAGCCAAAACATCACTTTTTCATTTCTCAACAGATTCGCTGTTTCCAGCACCTGTTCCAAATGATTGGCCACGCCATGTGCTCCGACATATGTAACAATAAGCGTATCCTTATCAACGTCATGTGCTTTTCTAAACTGATCAGGATCAAACCCTTTGTTGGCTTTCTCCATTATTTCAAAATCACCTGCATTAGGTATCAGTATGATTTTCTTTTTAGGCACCCCTTTCCGAATCAGAGCGTCCCGAAATGCAGGTGTCAATACGTTCACCAGTTTAGCCTTTCGGTAAATGAATCCTTCAAACCAAAATGCAAGTTGAATGATCAAACGATTCTTAACAACACCGGTATCAATAGCCGACTCAGGCCAAAGATCTCTTACTTCAAAAACGAAGGGTACCCGTTTTAATCTCGATAAGATGTAAGCGGTGATCCCAACGAATAATGGAGGAGAAGTAACAACAATCACATCATATTTATCCTTAGCATACCTTACCCCTGCAAATAAGCTGCTGAATACAAAAGAGAAATACCCCCATAGTCTTCCCAAAAAATTGGTATTGTATGATTCACTTACATGAGATCTGATCACACGAATATTTCCTCCAGGATACATATCATCAAACGCATACCTACCCTTGTACTTGTCCAGTTTAACGCCTGTTGTATAATGTACCATCCCGGCTAAAACCGTTACCTGATGCCCTTGCAAGGCCCATATTCTGGACATTTCATTCCACCGTGAGCCACCGCCATCATTACTTTCGAGAAAGTATTGATGTATAAGTAATATCCGCATCTTCCCTTAGTCTTTTATAATGATGTCTGTTTTTATATGCTTACCGGTAGAAGAAAACTGTAGTTCTACACATTCCACCTTTTCTCCATAAAACTGACTGAACCACCCTTTTCCCGAGGTAGTTTTTATCTGTTGACCTTGACCGGAATCAGGAATCAGATGTACGCGATCCTTATTCTTATCCAATAAATGCCATAACTGTCGCATCTCATGGCCAGATTTCATGGAAACAATATCCTCCACTTGCCATCTGGCCTTTCCTTTTTCCTTTCTTATGATCCTGCGATGTTTACCGTTCTTATCCAAATAGCGAAAAGCAGTAATCGTAGCATCAATGGTATATTCATTCCCCATATCACTCGTCTGAACATTGTCTGCCTGAGTCCAATGAAACCATATGAATCTGCTCCCTTTCAACATTTGGTCAAATCCATCTAGCATAACAGTATTGTGGGATCTTGACCCCATAAAATAATTCACCAGCTGCTGGTCAGGGTCATTGTATTTATAGGAGCCCCCATCTATAAACACATTCTCAGAACCACGCCAAATATCCAGGTGTAAATTATCCGCCTGAGAAGGTCGGTCTTTATGAGAACCAGCTCTGAGAAAGGTAAGAGTATCGTTATCTCGTATCAGGTAATATCCTCCATCATCAAATTTTGAGAGGCCATTTCTTTGAACCAATACTTCGTATCCCTTATGTTTATAGCTGGAATTGTCCACTAGCCAGGCAGCATCTTCCAACCATGCACCCGTTGTGTGTAAATGTTGACCTGTTAGTGCATAATGTAATGCATTCAGCTGAGGCCTATAATCACGATAACCGCACCCATTCAAAGGGAAAAACAACGCCCCATCATTAGCACCGTAATTGGGTAACATACCGCTGTTCAGATCCTGACATTGATACAGGAAGTTCAGAGATCGGTATGCACGCTCATATATTACATCAGTAAAAGACTCTCCGTTTACCCCTGCAATGACGATGGCTTTTGTCATAAGTTGCACAACTACCCTGTGATAGTTCATACTGAACTGTAGATAGGTTCCGTCAGGATACACCTGGTAAGCTATCTCATTTTCAAACCATCTTTTACCATTTTTCTTCCATTTTTCACTACTATCTAGCCAGGGGAACAAGAGTCCAACAATATATAATGCCAGAGTCTCTGTTATAGCATGGTTATTCCGAACTGCAATACGAGAGAAGTTAATGTGCTTGTAAACATGATCCATTTGGCGGCTGATCGCATTCAATATCTTTTGCCAGATCGCTTCATCGATCGTACCTTTTGCTGAATAGTAGTATAATGCAAATATCCAGTTAAGCACACGAATGGAAATTTCCTGACTGCATTTCCAATTCGGACCCTGATTCATTGGATTGGCATCAATCCAACTCAATATTTGAGTAAAGATGAAATCTCTGTGTTCAATGCCATTCCATTGCTCATCCCTAATCAATGGATACAAAAATGAAAATCTGGACTTTTCCCATACGAACTTGATATCCCCTGCTTGGGTGTCATAGTCATTGACCTTGCTCCAATGCAAATTGACTGGATATTTATACCCATTTATAGGATTTGTTAACCAATCGTATTCCTGCCCCAAATATATTTCCTTGTGATTGAAGAAATAAATATATCCATTTCTAATCCTGGAGGCCACAAATGACAATTGTCCCTTTTCTTCTTTCGTCAGAATAGGCAAGAACGAAGCTTTATTCAGATCCGAAAAGTAAAATTCCTTTTTGGCCTTATTCCATTCAAGATTGGAAATAAAGGTCTTATCCTTAGCACTCGTAGGAAATCTTAAGGTATACCAGCCGATCTTGGTTCTGAATAAATGAAGGGCCCGATATGCCAGATATCGCGGCCCCATATTTAACACCATCTGTTTTAGTAAACCTAACTTTAACATTCAGATCTAAGATTATTCAATGCATGCATACGCTGTTATAACAGCTATGTATTCCATGAGGATCATGCGTAAAAGATAAACAGTAATTAGGCGTAAAGCGCAATAAGTTTCTCAGCAATACGCATCCCTGTCTTACCATCCCAAAGTGGCGGCACCTCCCCTTTTTTCCATTCACCTTTAAACAGCCTTTCAAAGGCTGGAGGAAGGTTATCGGGATCAGTTCCGATCAATTCATTGGTTCCAATATCAACAGTCTCTGGACGTTCGGTATTATTTCTCAAAGTCATGCATGGGATGCGCATAACGGTTGTCTCTTCCGTGATACCCCCACTATCAGTTATAACCGCTTTTGCATGTTTTACAAGATAATTGAATTCCAGGTATGCCATAGGTTCAATCGCGCACAGGTTCTGTGCCTGAAAGCCAATAGTTTGCATTCTATGACGCGTACGAGGATGAACTGGGAAAACAATTGGTAATCCTCGCGATCCTTCAACGATCTTGTCTAATAAGGTTTTCAATTGTGTTTCTGCATCCACATTAGCAGGCCTGTGCAGTGTTAAGACAAAATAGTTGCCTTTACCCAACCCTATTTTGTTCCAAATTTCCGGCTGCAATAATCTGGGCTCATTCTTGATCAGGGTATCAATCATGGTATTGCCCACAAAATGTATTCGCTCCTCTTCCACACCAACCCTTCTTAAATTGTTATTGGCAACTTCAGATGTGGTAAAGAAATGATCGGTGATAGCATCAGTTACCATTCGATTGATTTCTTCCGGCATGGTCATATCAAAAGACCTGATACCTGCTTCTACGTGAACCACAGGTGTGTTCAGCTTTTTGGCAACGATGGAACATGCCAGAGTGGAAGTAACATCCCCTACCACCAACACTACACCAGCCGGATTAGCCTGAAGTTCCTTTTCGAAACGGATCATAATATTAGCCGTTTGTTCAGCCTGTGTACCACCCCCACTTTCCAAATTCACATTGGGCTTGGGTAATCCTAACTGCTCAAAGAAACTTTCACTCATATTCTTATCAAAGTGCTGTCCAGTATGTACCAATCGGTAATTCACATCCTTGCCTAGCTGATTCAAAACCTCCAATGCTTCAATAATCGGGGCTATTTTCATAAAGTTTGGACGTGCTCCAGCTATAATGGTAATATTCATGTATCCTTAAATGGTCAATTTAATAATTAGTTATTCTTTACCAAAACCCATGCTCCAGTCTTCATACTTTCAATAGCTGCAAAGCTGGCCCTGGTTGTATTGATCAATTCATCAAATGGAATCAATGGGGAACCTGAAGTGCGAACATTTTCTATCAGCTTGCAGAACTGGTATTTGTGCCCTTTGTCTAATCCTTTGCTCAAGGAAGAGAATCTGGGAAAGCCATATCCTTTTAATTTCCTGAAATTATCAATCACTAATGTTCTTCCCTGAGAATACATTTCAATTCGTTCTTTTGGATAGGATTTACTGCCGTTCGAGAAATACTGTATAACACCCTGCGCCCCATTCTCGAAACGGAGTATTATAATGGCATTGTCTGTATTATCCTTGGGATTATTACCCAATCCATTCATAACAACAGAAATAACTCTGCTACCAGATAAATAGACCATTAGATCAATGAAGTGACAGGCTTCCCCAATGATCCGCCCTCCTCCAGTTTTCATATCATGTACCCAAACATCAGGAGGTATAAATCCCGCATTCATGGTAGCGATCATATTCAAATCGGATGTAGCATTTCCTAGCAATTCCTTTGCCTTTCGTGCATATGGTGAAAAACGTCTATTAAAACCTACGTTAACCGACAATCCTTCAGGAAGTGTTCGGTATTTCCGAACAATTTCATCCAATTCATTGTGCGACAAAGCCAAAGGTTTTTCAACAAAAACATGCTTTCCGGAATCGAGCACTTCCATTACCATTTTTGCATGAGCATCATGGCGGGTGGTCACAAGTACCAAGTCCACTTCTGCATCTTGCAAAATGATTTGATAGTTAGTGGTAGCCTGAGCAATACCATATTTCTTAGCTAATGAAGTTGCGGTCAACCCACCTGCACTTGCAATGTATTTATATTGGGCTCCTGCTTTCTTCAAAACGGGCATTACTGTCATTTTAGTAAAATTACCAGCACCGATGATGCCCAGAATGCCTTTTTCCCCTACTTTCCAAGTAGCTGTATTAACAGGAATGGAATTCTCCGCATTCACATTTTCGACGGGATATTCAAGAATAGAGGCAATAGATCCCTTTCCCATTTGACCGTAGATCTGCAAATATTCTTGTAAAGCAACCCGTTCCGTGATCAGATCTTTGACATTTAATTGTTTTCTATCAATTGCTGCAAGCACAGCTTCGAAGTTCCGCTTCTCTGTCCACCGAACAAATGGCAAAGGATAATCTATTCCACTTTGTTCATAGGATTCATCGTAGCGTCCGGGGCCGTAAGAACATGACACCTGAAATGTTAGCTCTTTCTTATAAAACTCGTCACGACGTATATCCAGTCCTACCACACCGATTAGTATGATGCGCCCTCTTTGCCGGCTCATCCTGGCAGCCTGACTAATTACATCATTACTATTTGTAGAGGCCGTGATCAAAACAGCATCAGCTCCAATTTGCCCGGTTAATTCCTCAACCACTTTTACCACATCAATATCAGTGGCCAAATATGCTTTAACGCCTTTCTTCCGCGCAACCTCCACCTTTTGTCCGTCAAAGTCAAATCCGATGACGTTACATCCATTAGCCAATAACAACTCAGCAGTGATCATTCCGATCAATCCCAGACCAATCACTACAACTGTTTCACCCAAAGTAGGATTGGTTAATCTAATCCCCTGTAATCCAATTGAACCAATAACGGCAAAAGTTCCCTCTTCATAACTAACATTATCGGGAATCTTTACCACAAGATTCTTAGGAACGCATACAATTTCTGCATGATGGCCATTGCTTGCCACCTTGTCTCCTATAGAGAATTCAGTAACACCTTCTCCCATAGCTATTACTTCCCCCGCATTACAATAGCCTAAGGGTAATGGCTCTCCCAACTTGTTGAAGACCGCTTCAAGGGTAGGAATCAATCCTTCTGTTTTGATCTTATCAAGCACCTGTTTAACCTTATCAGGTTGCTGGCGTGCTTTAGCCAATAAACTTCCCTTACCGAATTCAACCAACATTTTTTCGGTACCCAGGCTAACAAGAGAGCGATGTGTTCTAATTAAAACATGATTTCTTCTAACAAGCGGCGCAGGTATCTCTTCCAAAAGAGTAGCTCCGTTCCTTAAATCCTGAACTATTTGAAACATAAATTATATTGAGTTTACACCTTCGGTCACAATTTTCTTTTTCTCCTCTTTCGACGGATAATTGATCAGCACAGCCCGATATTTACCCTTGAATACAAATAAACTGCCGGCAGAAGCGCCAATGATCTTATAACGTTGTACCAACTCTTTGATATTTTCTATCGATGACGCACCTCCAAGCACACTCATCGGCACTTCGCTAAGCGCTCTAACCTTGTCAACCAACTCTATATCGTAGCCTTCCATTGTACCATCTCGGTCAATAGAATTAATTACGATCTCCCCAACACCTACATCATTCAATTGCATAATTAATTGTTCAAATTGAACTGAGGCCTTTAGACTTCCGTTCTTGGTATATATCTCATAGCCACCTCCACTAAACAATCCCTTCTTTTTCTTTACATCGATTACCGCAACAACACTTTGTACACCTACCGCCTTACCCATTTCTTCAATGAGCTCGAAGTTGTTTATAGCTGCGGAACTAATTGCAACCTTCTCCGCTCCTAAATTGATTATCTTTCGGGCCTCATCAACTGTTGTAACCCCTCCACCGTAACAAAAAGGCATTCTACATTCAACAGCGAGATTCTTTATTAGATTGAAGTCTGGTCCTCTCCCTTCGACAGTTGCGTCAATATCAAATACCATTAGCTCATCAACTTCTTTCTCGTTAAATATTTTAACAGCATTGATTGGATCTCCTACGTACTTAGGATCCTTAAATTTAACTGTTTTGACCAAGCCCTTATTATGAACCAGTAAACACGGTATGACTCTAGACCTTAGCATAGTATACTATAAATTAGCAAAATTTTTAAGCACAGCAATCCCATTACCATGACTTTTTTCAGGATGAAACTGCGTCCCAAATATTAGTCCTTTATTTATCGATGAAGTAAAATGCTGTCCATAATAAGTTGTCGTCAACACATCCTCTTCATGGGCACACTCAAAATAATAGGAGTGAATAAAGTAAAATCCTTCATAAGCATCAACTCCCGCCATTATTGGCGAGTCCTTTTTGATTTCAACAGAATTCCAACCAAGGTGCGGAAGTTTAGGTTTATCCTTTAAAAAATCCTTTGGAATCATCTTTACAAGTCCGGGTATCCAGTTCAAACCTTCCAATCCCCCTTCTTCACTTCCGCCTGAAAGTATCTGCATGCCCACACAAATCCCCAATACAGGAATGTTTTTTTCAAGCACCAGTTCATCCAGTTTTTCTCTGAACCCTGAACGTAATAGCATGGACATCGTTTCATCAAATGCTCCAACTCCAGGTAAAATAATCTTAGATGTTTCTGTTGATAGTGAACTTACACTATCAACAATTTGATATTGAATATTTAGTCGATCATATATGTTTCCAATAGCTCTTACATTTCCGGAGCCGTAATTAATAATTGCTATCATCGTTTAATCGATTTTTCTACTCCTATTAGTTTTAAGATCTTTGCTCCAGCATTGAACAGGGATTCGGAATTTTTATAATCCCAATAGAATTTTTTGGGCATGGTAAAATAGCCTCGCAATTCGTCGGAAGAAATTCCCAACTTTGTAGCAATATAGTTAAATTCCTGCTCGATCGATTCGGGGTTGTAGGCAGGCCTAGTCAGTTCCTTCAAAGCCTCTTCCCTTGTCATTTGGCCGGTATGAATCAGGCTTGAGAATTGAACACGACGCGGGTCGAAACCAAATCGTTCTGGCAGCCAATAGCTTTCGAAGAATTTAGTGAACCTAGACTCGAAATGTTTTTGAGGATAGGGCTTCCATCCGTACACATTTTCCAACAACCTCAATGCATCCTGCTTAATATAGGGCATAGAGTCTAGTGGTTTAACTACCTGAACACCACGAATATATCGCAGGTACACCTTGTGTTTCAGAATAGAGCTGAATGGATAACTGCTCATCTTCACTGTACCAAAACGTCGAATAATGTCTCGAATATGTCGCATGTCAGTTCCATAATAGAAATATTCCATCGGATTTCTGGTACATTCAGTGGATATATTTCCGCCATTTAGTATGTACTTAATCTTGTATTTCTCTGCGAACTTATACAAAGTAGCAACGAATGCGTGATCTTGAGGAATATCGATATGAGGCACCCCTGATTTGAAAAAAGCCAATTGAAAATCTTTCATCTCCTCCCAGTTAATCACTTCCGTATACAGATCCAACCCTAGCTTATCCACCAGCATACTGATATTATGTACTGCCAGTTCAGAATTCCATCCTCCATCCACATGGAATACAAGAGGACGAAGTCCAAACTCCTTTACAGCCAGATGTAACATATATGAGCTATCGACACCGCCACTCAACCCTAGAATACAATCGAAATCCCTATTCTTTCCATCGTGTTTAATCTTTTCAACAATATCAGAAAGTTGTTTCCTACCTCTTTCATCTGTATGCCAAATCGGCAACACATTGTTATAGAAGTCAACTGTATGATCACACTCTCCTTTTTCATTAAAAGAGATGCGAGTATCACTTGTATCCATCACACAAGTTTTACATATTTGGTACGGTCTATTCTCCATTATATTTGTCTATTTAACTTTTTAGTTGATTAAAATGAACATGTAGTATGCCTTTGGATCATATCAACCCTTTGATACGCTCGGCCAGTTGTTCTGTCTCGTTTAAATACAGATAAAATGCTGGCGAAAGGGTTTCCAGATTCTTTTGCCAAAGAGTAAGATCATCTACTTTAATAGTTCTGACCTGTGCTACAACATCCGATAGTTCATGGGTATCGATGGCCTTCCCGATTTGTAATCTTTCAACATCCGTCGCAAAATGAGCCCCTTTTCTTGCAAATGTGGGTTTACCAAAAAAACAACTCTCATAGAATCGGTTAGGTCTCCCCCATTTCAGATTCCAGTCATTCTCCCCGATTCTGGGATAACAAGCCCATACCATATCCACTTCCCCGTACAGATCAGGCAGATCATCTGGTGATTTATACTCACCAAGATATTTCATGTTATCCACCTGCGCTATGCGTTGAACAATATCTTTGGGATTGATAGGCATTCCTGCAAAGAAAACCTCGTACTCTTTCGGATGCTCTAAAGCAAGCTTTTCCAGCACCTTCCAAGACCATTCATCTCGCAAAAGACCAAAATATCCGATTCGCAAAGGCCGGCTCTGAAATATATCCTTCGTATTCAGATTCTTCAATGGCCGATCTTTCATTTTCTCTGAAAAAGAGAGTTCAAGTTTATTTTCAAGGACCATTCCAGGGGTCCTTACCTTAAGCCATTTGTGATAATAATCTTCCAAAAAGCCAGGAGAAATAACAACCAGTAATTTATACCTATTAACAAGGAATTTTTCAACCTTTCTAACGATCTTGCTGAACAGGGAATTCGATAATTGAAGATCTACAATGTCGCCTACTTCCATAATGATCGGCTTTGATAAGCCGAGACCAGCCAAGTATGCCATAGCTGCCATATCCTGACCAGAAGCGTATACCACATTAGCATGCCTCATTTTTTTCCGCAGCTTAGGCAAAGCTTTGATGATCTTGAAAAATCTGGCCATATATTTCCCATTTTCAATCTTGTCCAAAATTTCAAGAGGACAATCGGGCAACCGGCCAGAGTGATACTCACGTTCAAAACTCATAGCGCTCACTGAAAACCCGGACTCAAGCAACCCAGTAATTCTTTTGGAATCTCTGGGATGACCAACTACCTGTAAGAGGTTTAAAACTTTAATTTGATCATTCATACACAACTCTATGAATAGACGGTGAGTCTTTTATTATATATACGCTCCAGAAATTTTTGTAACTTCCTAATTAAGGCGATTCTGCTATCACTATTGGGGAAATCAGTATAATGATGCGGAGTATCAGAAATAAAGCGATCGAACTCTTCCCGTGTTACATCAAGTTTCCTGCAGAAATAAGCGATATCATTCTCCAGTTCATCTGAAGCATAAAGTGGTTCTCCCAAAGCTTTTAAGGCTTCATCTCTGGATACCTGCCCAGTAACGATCAGGCTGGACAAGTGCGGCAACCGCTTGTCGTATCCAAACTTGGTTGGTTGATAGTAGTTTTGAAATAATTTTGTAAAAATGGATTCCCCATGTTTCCTACCATAATTCCTCCAACCTATTTTGGCCTCCATTTCCTGAATAGCGCTTTTCTTATTATAATTTATAAAATTCAGCAACCTGACAGTACGCATTTTTTTTACAAACGGATAAAAAAAATAGTACTCAAATAGTGAAATCGTAGGATAGGTCAACAAAGGTTTTTTCCCAAAAGCTTTGTGTATCGCTTTCAGATTGATCGCATCCATGGCATTTCCCTGCCATGATTGAGGGAATATCCCTTCGGTGGCTATATTCCCACCAGTCAGGATATACTTGATCTTATGTTTTACAGCAAAATGGTAAACAGAAGCAAAGATGGCATGATCCTGAGGTACATCCTGATTAGCTACGCCAGATTTGAGAAACGCCACTTGCAGATCACGCATTTCATCCCAATTGATCACATGAGTAAACAACTCATATCCGCAATAGTCTATGATTTTATTGATATTGGCTACAGCCAGTTCACTATTCCATCCAGTATCAACGTGCACAACTAATGGACGCAAACCCCACTCTTTTACTTTCAGGGCAAGATAGCAACTGTCAACCCCTCCGCTAAGACCAATTATACAATCATACTCTTTATCCTTGCCTTCATTCTTAATTAAATTCAAGTTATCATTCAATTTTTTACTCCCTACCTCATTAGGGAAGTATCCTTTGCTTAAAACCTGATCAAAATTGCGACAGTGATTACAAACACCTGCTTCATCAAAGGTTATGGTTGTGTCAGTGGTATCCATTATACACCGTGTACATCTCTGATATGAACGCTGCTCAGCTGAACTTACTTCCTTCATTATTATATACTTTTGTAAACTGTTTCAATTCTTTTATAATAGGCATCTGCACCAAATCTAGCCATACAATCGTGTATGATCGCCCGAGGTTCATAGCTTGCATAATTCATTATGATATTCTGCATAGCCTCTGTCAGTGCAAGATCATTACCTGGTGCTACCAGCAATCCATTGAGATCACAGACGATGTCTTCAGGCCCTCCACAATAGGTTGATATCACCGGTTTCCCAAGGGAAAGTGCTTCAATCAACACCACGCCGAACGTTTCTACGAAACTAGGGAGAACCAGTACATTGCATTTCATCATCTCTTGTTTTATCTGATCCCTGCCCAAATGCCCCAGCAAATGCACCTGTTCTTCCAAACCCAAAGATTTTATTAAAGACAGTAATTCTGTACGCAATGCGCCACTACCAGCAATATTCAACTTCAGTGCAATATTTTGATTTTGCTTTACCAGTGCATGGAAAGCTCTGATCAGGCCCACATGGTTCTTATTAGCATCCAGGCTACCCACTGCCAGAAAGGAGAATGCTTTATTCATCTCATATCTAATTGAAGTTACTTGATCTAAAAACAGTTCCTCCAACACATTATAAATGACAGTATAGGGCTCTACCTCTTTACCAACAATTTCTTTGAGTTTCTGTGCCAAACGAGTGCTAACAAAAGTTCTGGCATTTGCTCCCTTATAAATCTTTCGGGTAAACTCAATGTGTCTGGCAATTACATATCCACGCTCATAAAGCGAACTGTGTTCAGTCACAACATAAGGAACACCAAACTTTTCTTTTATGCGAAGTGCAGCAGCTCCTGCAAAAAGCGCATTGTGGGCATGAATCAGGTCAGGAACACCATATTCTTCTGTGTACTTCTTATATAGTTGCATATATTGTCCAATCAGCAAACATTGCAGGTATCTTATGGCGATTCTTCCTGGAAAAAAGGTTCTTACATATTTTCTGAATACCGGAATTTGATCCCTGATCTCAACGTGGAAATACGGGTAAGATTTATAATTGTACTCAAACGGAACGAAACCTGCCGAAAGCACACCGACCTTATTACCATAACCCTGGAGCAATTTGGCCAAATGATTTTGAAATATACCTCCTAAGGGGTTTAAGGGGGTTATATAATGTTCAGATGGTAATATTAAGATGTGCATATGTCGCGCCTCTTTATTAATTCACGTCTATGGCAGTTGATGAATGCAAGTGCCATTCCAAAAAATATCCATTGCGGGCCAAATGCCAAAAGAGAGCTGGAGCTAAGACTGGATATAGGAAATGATACCAACCCACAAAGTATGGCTTCGCACATAATCCTCTGTTCCCTATCTAACTTTCCTCTATATATTTTATACAAAGCCCAAAATATGCCTAGAAAGAACAAGATATAACCTACGAATACTATTATGCCAAAGTTGGCTAGAATTTCGACCCACCAGTTATGAACATTGGCAGTATCTCCAACAAAATATTTGGGGTGGTTAATCATATAGTATTCTATATTTCCTGCCCCTACTCCAAACCCAAATGTCATCTTAGCAAAATGGATGCCATTCTTGATTAAATTTGATCGGATATCTACACCCGCATCATCGGAGCCCATTTCAAGAAGCACATTAAAATCCTCCCATACTGTTGTTAAGAAAGAAATATTTGTTTCATTCAACGAATAAGTAAAGATAATGAGCATCAAAATAGAAATAGCCAATAGATTAAATCTAGAATGGGGCTTTAATAAGAAAAAAAACCAAAATGTAAAGCCCATTAACAACCCAATATAATTAGCTCTAGAGGAAGCAAAAAATAGTACAACTATCGAAATAACTGCAACCAGTAGTAAAAAAAATTTAGCCATTACCTTTTGGGCGTATCGAATACCAACATATAGCATTGGAAATACTAAGGCAATCATTGTGGCATAGTCGTTTTGATTTCGAAAAACAGTAGTCGGCGCAAATTTGTAAAAATCATATCCTTCATCTACTTCTAATAATCCAGAGCTACTTAAGTGATCACCAGTCATTACCTCCCACGCTGCTATTGGCAATAAAATTACATGTATGATCAACCAAACTTTATAGATAGAGTAAATCTGCCTAAAGTTCCTGATATAATAAACCATAAACAGAATAAAGGATACATTCATAAACAGAAAAGTGATTTGCTTTAAAGCACTCACTTTATCCGCAGCCCATACCAGAGAGAACAAAGAATATACAAACCAAAAAATCAGAAATACAAGATATTCTTTAGTTCTAATTGACCTTAAGTCATATACTCTATCAGCTTTCCCAATTGTATATAACCACAAAAAAATCAAGAGAAGTCTGAAAGGAAAAATATGAAATGACCCTACTGATATCACAAAAAAAGCAGTACCTGTGAATGCACTGATAACAGCCAGCAGAATTACTTTGAATAAACTAAACCTAATATTATACATTTATTGTATGAAAAAAGAAATAACAACTAACTTGTGATAACAATATTATTATCACATTTCATTCAACGCAACTACCGCATCTATTTCAATTTTAATTCGAGTATTCCAATCACAAAAATTAGTTCTTGCTGTTTGAAATGCTTCATTAGCTAAACGAGCCGCAAGCTGTTTATCCTCTATAAGATTAATCATATATTGGGGTATGAGACTTAACTGGTCATTAGGTATTAAGAACCCATTTTCATTGTGTCGGATCAGTTCTTTGGTATCTCCTACATCAATGGTTATTATTGGAAGGCCTGCCATCATGGCTTCCATTATAGGATTGCCCAGATTTGATAAATCATAATAAGATAAAAAGATATCAGCTGAAAATAAGTAATCCTTGATCAAACTTTGTTCTATAGCCCCGACAAACATTACTTTATCCTGAATCTTATTTTCTCTTGTAATATATTCAAGCCGTTGCCTTTCAGGACCATCGCCTACAATTATCAAAATCACATTTGGAATCTGTTTTACTACCTCTAAAATTCCATTTATTGCCAAGTCCACTCTTTTCCAATTGACTAATCTACTAACAGTTATAAATACAGTCTTGTCACATAGCTTTAACATTGAACGCTTCTCACTCCTGATAACATCCCTATTAGACACATCTATTGTGTCAACCCCATTACGTAAAAAAAGTATCCTTTTACTTTTATTCTTTAACCTCTTCAATATTTGCTCTCCTTGCGTTCCATCATTAGTCATAATGATCAGATCAGCTTTTGTCCTCAGAGCACTAAAATGAGGAATTCTTCGAATTCGGTTTAGAAATGTATCCTTAACCTTACTTAGTATTGTGCCTTGGAATCGTGTTACAAGTTTAAAATTAAATTTTCTAGCAAGTAATTTTCCCGCCTTTACACTTTCTACTTCATAGGAATATATTATGAACCTAAGACCTTTATGAGTTCGAATGATACGACTTGCTTCGCCAATATAAAATTTGGTATGCGCCCACTGTTTCAAAAAACGTCCAGTAATTGAAACAAGTTTATTCGACGAATTGTGCAAATTGGAAAGAGATGGGAAATCTCTTTCTATTACCGTAATCTTTCCGCGTAGACTATCAGGAACACCAGCGCCAGTAGTTATAAGAAATACGTTCCATCCATGATTTACATATCCCAAAATGGTATTATAGAATGCCCTACCACCTTTTCCTGAATCAATTGACCAGACATGGAGATTGGTTAAAAATATAATATTTTTCATTAAGGAATTAGTAATTACTATAGGTTATCAACTGATCAATTATCCTTTCACCAGCATATCCATCTCCGTATAATTGAGTATCGAAGTCAAAATCTTTCATTTCTAACAGCTTATTATATACATTAATGATCTTAGTTGGACTACTTCCACAAATAATATTATACCCCCCATCAACTAATTCTATCCATTCTGTTTCCTCCCGAATGATCATGCAATGCTTTTTGAAGAAATAAGCTTCTTTTTGTAAACCTCCACTATCTGTAACAACAAGTTGGGAATGTTGAAGTAAGTATATCATTTCAAAATAGCCCACAGGATCGATCATGATGAGGTTATTAGAATCGATCTTATATTTGCACATTTTCAACTTTTGCTGTGTCCGGGGATGAAGAGGTAATACAATTGGCGTATGTTTTGCTATTTCTGAAAGCCCTTTAACAATATTTTCCAATATTACAGGATCATTGGTATTCTCACTCCGGTGTATCGTACAAAGAATAAAACCTGAAGGGATATCTACGTTAGGTGTTTTCATTTGAGGCAAATAATACATTGCTGCATCATACATTACATCCCCAACATTCGATATCTTACAATCAAAATTTCGGAATCCCTCCTTCTCCAAATTCTTTTCAGCAGTACTTGTAGGACAAAACAGATAATCACTAATACGATCAGTAACTATCCTGTTAACTTCTTCAGGCATACGCATATTATAAGATCGCAGGCCAGCTTCCACATGTGCCAATTTTATATGCATTTTTTTTGCAGCCAATGCACCTGCTATAGTTGAGTTCGTATCTCCATATACTAATACCAAATCCGGTTTTTCTACTTTTAAAACATTCTCAATCTTCTCCAACATCTGGCCAGTCATGGCTCCATGATCCAAACTGTTAATCCCTAAGTTATATGCAGGCGTCGGAATATTCATTTCCGTGAAAAAGATGTCTGACATCTTTTCATCAAAATGTTGTCCGGTATGTATAATTACTTCACTAACCACATTCTTCTTTGCGATCGCCCTGCTCACAACAGCCGCTTTTACGAACTGGGGGCGGGCACCAAGAACTGTTATAATTTTTACCATATATAATTACTATATTATCTTTTAAATTTAGATCGCACTAACGTTACTACCTGCAGAACATTCTCCATATTGGTTATCCTAAAAACAAAGGACAAGAGCACAAACATCAAGAAGAGCAGCAACTTGAAAACAAAATTGGAAATGCTCCAGGTTTCGTATCCACTATCTATCCATAAACCCACAATAGCAATGGAGGTGCCCAACACGATCACCCCCAATACTTTAGTAAAGTCATACTTCACGTAGAAGTATTTTTGACCAGCCCAATACATATAGAAAGTTGCAAAAAGGTTTCCCGCAAGGGTAGCAACCGCCGCTCCTGTTATACTCATAGTTGGAATCAGCAAGAAATTCAGTACGGTATTGATCAATGCACCGCTAATAACAGCAATACTATAATGGTAGTTCTTTTTGGCTATTCCTGTACCCATACCCACGATGTATAGGGCGATCCAAGAAATTGAACTAATTGCATAAATAAAAATTAAATAAGCCCCTTTTTCGTATGCGCTCGTCGTCAATATAAGAATAAGTTCTCTTCCAAAAAGTGAAAGTAGAAGGGCAGCAACCATCGAGAATATGGTAAAATAGGTAAGAACCTTACTATAGGTAGCTCTTGCTAATTCCTTATCAGTAGCAATCGAATAAGCATAAGGTCCCCAAGCCGATGAAAATGCGCTGAGAAATAATAGGAGTATACTGGTTAATCTGTTTATAACACTAAGCACACCGATCTCATTCATATCACTATACTTTACAAGGAAAAAGCGATTTGCATATCCCATCATCCAAAATGAAAGTGTTGCAGGAATCAGTGGGATACCCACTTTTAGCAATTTGATCAACCATGTGCCTGAAAACTGTAACGAATAGTACTTATAAGTAAGAAATGCCCCCAACATACATTGCAAAACATTCGAAATTAGTATAGATAACAAAACCCCTTTTATGCCCATTCTCCAAACTATCACCAGCAGAATGGCCGTAGTAATCTGAAACAGAACCCCGACTGTTGTTAGCAAAACGAATTTCCGGGTTTGAAAGGTTAACCTAAGTGTACTTAACATAGCTCCGACTGATAATGAGAAAGGGACCGATGCGATCGCAATCCTTAAATAATTAGCCAGATCGGGATCACCCAGAATAGAAGCGCAGATATATGATGCAAAAATAGTGACAAATGCAACAACTGGCACAGAGGCTAAAATCTCAAACCACAGAAATGAAGATGTCATCTTTACTTTATCCTCTTCATTTGCCTCGTAATAATATAGCAACACCCCCGAATCTAAACCCAAAATCAAGAAAAGGGTAATTATATAAGTTACGGTTTGAAGTACATCTTGAATTCCAAAATCGATCGGTGTTAATAGTCGAGCATATATTGGAAAAAGGAAAAAAGTAATTAATTTCTGAAGGGAACTACTAAGACCATACGAAAATGTGTCTTTTGTTAACCTTTTAATTTGACCGCCCAAGCCCATGAGAATTAGCATGTTTAAAATTTCGACATTCTTCCAATAATATCTCCTCTGGGACTTCAATATATTTTGATCCATCGGGAACGATGTCAAAGCTGAATGAATCCTTGGAATAAAGCATATCCAATAACTTTCCTGTTACAGCTTTCATTTCGTTATTTACTTCTATATAAGAACGTCCTTTTTGGGCTTGAACTGTACGATAGTTCACATCAACAATGACTCGTTTCAAATTTTCTAATAAATTATATTTATTGGTATTGATGATTGGAAAATCATCAATATCAGTCATGTATTCTTCAAGATAGCTAGTCAGTACTGCATTACCTGTAGCCATCCCTTCATGTGATAGTACACCCACGGCATCTGAGTTCAGTTCATCTACAACAATATCGGAATCTGACAACAAGACAATCAGTTCATCATTAGGCATATTCTCAATCAACCGAAAATCGAATAAAATGCCTTCATTCCTCAGTATTTCAATGGCTTCTAAAACATATTCGGTACCCTTTACGCCTCTTGCACTAGGTGCATGAACAATAATTGGCACTAGCCGACCGGGGACATTGAATTTATAATATTCTAGATCCATACTAATTTTCCCGCGCATGTAGGGCTTTCTTTGCAACTGCGCATAGCTAGGATGTGACAAAATAATATCTGCATACGTTTCGGCTAAAGCTATACGGTTCAATATTTGTGTGTATAAAGCATATCGCTGATTCCGATATGCTTCTATGCCTGTTTTGAAGGTTTCATAGTAACCCATCCTTTGTATATCTACCTGATAAGTGTACCAATGACGAATTTCAGATCCTAAAAAGATAACTACTATCTTTTTTCCAAAAAACTTTGCTAATTTATAATCCAGTGCATAAGGCAATATGGCTCCACCTGTATTATAAAAGAAAACATCGCATGTAAGGAGCGCTTTGAAAAAATAGTAGAATGCAAAAGTTCGCAATTTTATTGACCGGACAATTCGTTTGAATATACCAGGCCAGGGCAAAAGAGGTTCAGCAAGATCAGCCAACACTACATCGTAAACTGCATTTGAATAAAACTTATTCCTTAACGAAAGCATAGTGAAAGTTTCATGCCCATTCTTTTCGAAGCCTCTTTTGTATGATGAAATAAAGTTGGCTACTTCTGAAATTCCTAAAAATATCCTCATTACTGTGTGTTATTAACGACTTCAATCTAGAATAGCATTCAGGCTATCGTGATCAGGAAAATTCACAAGTACTCCCATATCCTTTTGTTGGTATACGACCATGCTACCCAGAGCAACTGCAGAAGCATTGGCTTGTTTTACGGCTTTCTGGATATCGTCGACCTTTCCGCATCCACCATGCGCAATAACCGGAAGATTAACCGCAGCTGTGACCTTGCAAATCAGAGACAGGTCGAATCCACCCCAAGTACCTTCTTTATCGATGGATGTGATCAATATCTCGCCAGCACCTAACTGTTCCATTTCACTGGCCCATTCAACAGGGTTCCTTTTGGTATTTACCTTCCCTCCATTCGTCCACACTTCATACTTACCAAATAGAGACTTCTTTACATCGATGGACACCACCACAGCCTGGGCACCATAGTGTTCAGAAAGTTCAGATATCAATTTGGGATTCTTATGTGCAACACTATTGAGGACTACCTTTTCAAACCCAATATCAAAAATGGATTTTGCCATAGAAATATCCTGGATTCCGCCACCATAAGCCAAGGGCATAAAGCACTCATTGGCTATTTCTGACAGAATCTTCAGATTGGGTGGTTGGGATTCAACCGATGCATTGATATCCAGGAACATCAACTCATCTACTTCCAACTCATTGAATATCCTTACGGTATTAATGGGGTCACCAATATATTTCGGCTTCTTGAAGTTCGTGGTTTTTACCAAACTCTCCCCACTAAGCAACAATGCGGGAATTACTCTTGCACGAATCATGGCATTTCAACAAAATTTTTGAATAGTTGCATTCCGTATTTGTGGCTTTTCTCCGGATGGAACTGCACTCCGAAAATATTCTTGTGATGGATGGCTGCGTCGAACTCAATTCCATAATGACAAGTCATCATATTATCCACTGCATCCACCACCTTTACCCTGTAAGAATGAACAAAATAGAACCTACTGTTAGGCAACAAATTAATTGTAAGAGGATTATGGTCAGTTATCTTAACCTCATTCCAACCCATATGCGGTACACGCAACCCTTCCATTACAGGGAAGCGAAGCGTTTCTGCATTTATCCATCCCAGCCCTGGTGAATGACCCTCATCACTTCTTCTAGTAAGCAATTGCATACCTAAACAGATCCCAAGTATAGGTTTACTGGTCTCTAATGCTTCTTTATCCAACACATTTCTCAAACCGCTTTTATTGATCTGCTCCATTGCCCGATCGAATGAGCCCACGCCCGGCATTACGATCTTGTCTGCAAGACGAATAGCTTGGGGATCATCAGTGATCTTTGCATCAGCTCCTATCTTTTTAAACATGTTCAAGATCGAACCCAGATTACCCATACCATAATTAACAATGGCGATCATTAGATTCTATTTATGTTTTAAAGTGGAAAACAATATTTTAAATAAAAGCTTTTAGGAACAATATTTTTATTAGCTAATACCCTAAATAGAGGTTCTAGTCTTTCAAATCGTTTCTTGTAAGTTTTAAAATCAAGGAAAGTCTTTTTCGGCCTTTTCATGATTTCTTCGTATTCATAACTACTTAAACTCAATCTTTTTTTTACATATTCAATTAGCTCCTTCGATTCAATTAATGGAGTAGAGTATATTTTCAAGGCTTCTTCCCTTGAAAGAACTCCTTGTCTAACTCTAGCTGAAAGAGTCCAATTTCTGTTATCCATGCCGAATTTGATAGGGTGGTAAACTAGGTGGACAAAAGCTGAAGACCTGTTCTCAAGATGATGACCACCATAATCTTCCCAACCAAAGTTTACTTTTAAAAACTCCTTTGCACTTTCTTTTGAATAATTTAAATACCAGAGTGGTCTAATAAATTTTTGTCTATATACTAATAGCCATTTCATAAACTCAAAAAAAGTCATTAATGGAAATGTGTTCATTTTAAGTGAACCAAATTGATTATGTATATCTTTAATATATTTACCATCGAAATAGTTTTTTCCCATCGGTGTTATACCCTCGGCAACAAAAGAATGTCCTTCTAATATGTACTTAATATTATATTTAGCAGCCGTTTTTCTAATGACTTGTGCAAATCCTAGATCTGTTGATGCATCAAATTCTGGTACACTTGCTAATAAAAAAGATTTAAAAATATCATCAGCCTCCTTATTATCTATCACATATGTAAATAAATCAACATTAAGTTTAGAGGTGATTTTTCGAATGTTCTCTGTGGCAATAGCAGAATTCCATGTATTATCATAGTGAACAGCTAATGGTCTTAACCCCCATTCAACAGCTTTGGCAAGTAAAAAGGAAGAATCTGTTCCTCCGCTAACGCCAACAACACAATCATATTTTTTACCCTTACCCCGTTGCTTAATTTCAGTTATTATATCCCCTAGTAACTTTTCTCCGTCTGGTTGTCCAGTAAAATAGATTTTTTTGAGATCATCTACTTGCTTGCAATAGTTACAGATTCCTTCAGTGTCGAAAAAAATTCCAGAAACATTCGAATCATATATACATTTTTTGCAAATTTGATAGCTATTCATTATTATTAATTAAGTATTCTTGAATTCCTCTCAATACAATTTTATTAAGCCAGTCAGCTGAGCATATTTGTTGATTTTTTTTGCCGAGATAATCATTAATCAAATATTCAGGCTCATTAAATCCTACGAGAGTTCTTAGGTTGGTTGTACCAGAAAACCGTGGATTAATTTCAAAGATAAAGACCTTATCGTTTTGAACTCTACATTGTATATTAATTGTACTCGTAGGAGAAAGTAATTTTACTATTTTCTTAACTTGATCGTCAATAAGCGGATTATCTACAAATTTACCCTGAGAAATACCTGTACTGACAACAAGATAAGGTCCTAAAAATTGTTTACTCGTCCTATTTATAACCTTTTGCCTAACACTTAATCCTAGTGACAAATTTCTTTGTAAAATAATATGATGAATATATCCAGAAGGAGTACATAGAACTCCAACAGTATATTCTTCACTTTCAGAACCAACATATTGCTGAACTAATATTTTTCCATTATCCTTCAAATAATGTAATATAGACTTCAATTCACTTTCGTCCTGAACTATAAATACATTCTTTGATCCACTACCGGAAACCGGTTTAATGATATAAGGATAATTAACAAGATTAGAAATATTAGAATTTTCATCTACCAAATAAGTGTCACACAAGTTGAAATTATTCTTAGATAAAAAATCCTGAAAAAGTAATTTATCTGAACAAATTTTTAATACTTCAATAGAATTAATTGGGACATATATTGAATTTTCAATAAATAATTTTATACTACTTGCCATACATACAAGTTCGGGCTCCGATCCTGGTATTACTATTTTGCATGAAGCCTTTTTACAAAGAGAAACTAAAAATTCAACATAATTTCCGGATGAAGCAGGTGGAATCAACACAAATTCATCCCCTAAAGATCTAGCACAACTATTTATTGTAGTATCCGTAGCAATAATAAAATATTTATTTTTACCGTTTCTTAATGCCTTAATAATCTGTTCACCAATCCCACCTCCACCGGCTCCTGTTACAATAACTTTAATCATATAACAATTATACTAGTATAAAATCATCTTGTATGCTTTCTCTCCGATTAAGCATATCAATTACTTTTTGAGGTACCTTATCTTGATATATACTCTTGACAATTGATACATCAACTTGTTTCCTATAAAGGTTTATACACCCATTCTCATCGTCAAGGATTACAAATCCGTATAATGAACCTACATCCCTAGGTAACCCTATTGATCCAACATTACAAATAATTTTGTTACCAATTTGCTTAATGAATTGCCGATGAGTATGCCCACAAAAAAGCACATCGAAATTAAACGCAGAAAATTTATATAGATCTGAATCTGGATATATATACCCATTTAATAAATTATTAGGTGACCCATGACAAAAAAAATACTTTACATCTCTACTTATGATTTCCAGACTAGTTGGCAGAGATTTTAAAAAAAACAAATGCTCATTTGAATTAAGTAATTCTTCATTAAAGTTATATTCCGTTTTCCGTTCATTAGTTAAAGAAATTGACTTAACGTATATTTCATCATGATTCCCTAAAGTACATATGACTTTCTTTTCAATTAATTGATCGATTACATTCAAACTATCAGGATAATAATTGCAAAGATCACCTAAGCAAATATACTTATCAATATTAAGAGCCGCAGTAACTGAAAAAAAACTTTCTAAGTTATAGCTATTTCCATGTATGTCAGAGAAAATACAATATCTCATTTATACTTATAATAATTGACTAATTCTAAGATGCCATCCTTTAATTGAGTTTCTGGCCTCCAACCCAATAAGTCTTTTGCCCTTTTAATAGAATAGTTCGCTTTATAATTTTCTTGCGGATCAACTACACCAGTAAACCCAACATGGCTTGAGCTTGATGTAACAGTAATTATTAAATCCGCCAAATTTTTCATTGAAATTGGACTACCAGTTGATAGGTTGAAAATTCCATAATTTTTATTATCGCTAGTAATAATATTCTTGATCAGTTTAGCTATATCGAGTGTAAAAGTAAAATCCTGCATCCGTTTCCCATCTCCATACAGTAATAATTGTTCAGATCTGAGTGAACTTTCCAAAAATGAAGTTAATACAGTTTTATGTTTATAATTTGGCCCATAAGGTGCATTAACTCTAAAAATCCAACTTTCTGGAAATCTGTTTTGGATCTCTTGTTCTGCTTCAATTTTTTGTCTAGAATAAAACGAAGCATAATTAAGTTGAGAATCTTCTGTTATAGAAGTATCTGAAAGCAGATTTCCATATACAGATGTTGTTGAAAAGTAAATTAATTTAATGCCTAATTTTTTTAAGTTATCATCAAATACATTTTGATCAATACACCAATTATGATTATATAAATCGATCGAATCTGGAAATGAATTAGTAGGTATCCTAGCTGCACAATGAATTAGATATTCTGGTTTAAATTCTTTTATACATTCAGATAATCTATGTTTAGTCAAATCAAGTTCATAACACATGAACTTATCGCTTTTAACATTCCTTAGACTTCGTATAATATTTAATACATCAAAATCGTGTTCAAGAACTGTGCTAATTGCACTTCCCACTAATCCACTAGATCCGGTAATTAAAATTTTCCTCTTTTTCATTGACTTATTTCATCATATAAATGAATTGACGTATTATGTAATTCCGAATATTTTTTGCATTTTTCTTTTATAGTAAATCCAAAAGTTTTTGAAAAAATAACAATAGCACAAGGAGGTTTCTGAACTAGGTCTTGAAATTTTTCAACAGGCTTGTCGAAGAAAGGCAAGTACTTACCTTGAATTTGACTATTGTCATCAATTAATCGCGAATTAGAATTATTTGATAAAAACATCAAATTGAGTGCTCGACTTGGCACATAAATTGCCAAGTCAGATTTATTTGATAATGTATCCAAAAATATGTTTATTTTCTTCAAGTGAATATCTATAGTACTCAAAAATACATTGTAATTAAATATATTATTCTCTTGAATTTGAATAACGTCTCTTTTTCGAGATGAAAAGACTGCAGCTAGTAACCCTCCAATTATCGTCATTCTCTCAACATATAAGCCAGCGGCCTTTGCTACTTGGGCTAGGCTATGACGAGTAAAATAATTAAAATGTTCATGAATAAATAAAGAACAGTCACCTGAAAGTAAAAAAGGCTCTTCGTTAGGTACAAATAAAACGATTTTTCCATTTTCATTCAACTGTGCTTTTTGGAATTTTAAAAAGTCCACTGGATTCTTTATATGTTCCAAAACAAGTGTATGAAAAATTAAATCAACTTTATCAGAGAATTTAGAGGATGGATAAAAGTCATAAAATAAATTTAGATCCTCCACGCCTTCAGCTAATCCATGATTTCCCGGCTCAATGCCATATAGATTTTTAAAACCCCTTTTTTTGAGTTCTTTCAAAAAGTATCCTTTCCCAAATCCAACTTCTAAAATTTTCGAGTTTACAGTTAAATCAGTTTGCGAAATTAAAAATTCAGTCACAGGCTCTAAATAATGAAGCCCTGATTCGCTCGATATAGATCCATCAACCAAACTACCTTCAATGTAAACCTCCTGAAGAATTTCATCTAACTCTTCCGTGGATTTTTGATAAATAAGACCTAGAGAATTATCGAATTCTAGATGAAATGGCAGTACCATAGGACGCCCCCCATTATCATTCGTAGAATGAGACTTATAATAAAAAGGCAATTCGTTGATTATCATAAGTTATTAATTTTCATCCACTTCGCTGTTTCAAGTATTCCTTCTTCTAAATCAATTCTTGCTTTAAATCCAAGAATCTCTTCAACCTTCTTAACACTTGGAATTCTAATCGCGATATCCGCTGACAGTGGTGGCTCAAAAACAATCTTTGAACCTGAGTTCAGGACTCGACAAACCGTTTGTGCCAATCCCAAAATTGTAATTACTGCTCGTGCGTTTCCTAAATTAAAGCTTTCACCTACAGCTTTGGGATCTTCAATACATCGAACCAGACAATCAACAAAATCATCCACATAACACCAGGCTCTGATCTGGTTACCATCACCATCGATTTTAATGTCTTGATTCTGCAAGGCTCTTTTGATAAATATTTGGATAGCTCCTTCTCCTGTTTGCCCGGGGCCATACACATTGAATGGTCTAACTGTAACAACAGGCAACTTATATTGGCTGTAGTATGCATGCGCTAGGTGTTCTCCAGCCAATTTAGATACGGCATAAGTCCATCTTGCTTCACCGGCCGATCCAGCCACAGTAGCATCACTCTCTGAAGACCTGAATGCCATTGAACCGAACACTTCAGATGTAGAGAAATCGATGAATCGGTCTTGTACTCCATTGATACGCGCTGCTTCCAGAGCATTAGCTGTACCAATCATATTCACCCGCATTGTCTTAACAGGACTCTTGACCACCGTATCAATACCGGCAATACCTGCCGCATGTACCACGACATCGGCACCTTTCATACTTTCTGCAAGAAAGTCAAAATCCAATACATCTCCTTGAATCACCCTGATATTAGGATGTCCGGCCACTTCACTTCCCGATAGAGTATCTCGGTGAAAGTTATCGTATACAATGATTTTATTGTGTTCTACATAATGTTTGATCAGGGTATTAGCAATAAAACCTGCTCCTCCGGTAATAAATAATGTTTTGTTGTATATCATGGTGTTAAAGTGAATTTACTGCTTTAATTATTTGATCAATTTGTGTGTCTGACAATTTTTCGTATAATGGAATGGCAAGCCCTTGTTTGTATGCACGGAAGGCATTTGGGAATTCTTGCTCACTATTCAACTGATACTTTTTATAGTAATAGGTTTGCGCCGGTATGCATTGAGCACCATAGTTAGTTCCTATCCTCATTTCCTTCATTCTTTGGATGCAGGACTTTTGATCCAAAGAGTCATCTAACAGCAAATAAAATGTTTGCCAGCTATGACATTTAGTTTCCGGCACCTTAGGAAGCACTATTTTATTATTCTTTATCTCTAAAAGATATCGATCAGCTATTCGTTGTTTGGTTTGCAGAATATCTTCGAATCTTTTGAACTGACTTAGAAGTAATGCTGCTTGAAAATCAGTCATTCTGCAATTAAAGCCCGGCATCACAAAGTCCATCATATCTGCCCTGCTCGCGTCAATGCCATGATTACGCAAACTGCGTAATTCATTGGCCAGTTTCTTATCATTGGTAACTATAGCTCCGCCTTCACCAGATGTTATGGCTTTCCGGGGGTGAAAAGAAAAAGAGCCGGCTAATCCTATTGAGCCAGCATACCTTCCTTGTTCCATAGCCCCCAATGCACAGGCTGCATCCTCGATCAGAATAAGACCGTGGTCATCACAAATTTTTCTGATTACCAATATATCAGCAGCCAATCCAAACTCATGAACAGCAATAATAGCTTTTGTTCGTTCAGTGATCCGACCTTCTATCTGTTTAACATCAATGTTAAATGAAAAGGTATCTGTATCAACAAATACAGGAGTTGCCCCAACCAACTCTACTACATTTGCAGTTGCTATATATGACAAAGCAGGCACTATAACCTCATCGCCTTCACTAATCCCTAATGCTTTTAAAGTCAAGTGCATTGTTGCCGTACCATTTGTAACAGCGATACAGTCAGATACGCCTAAATAATTGCAAACCTTTTGTTCAAATTCGTATACAGATTTCCCTTGAACTAAATTACCAGTTCGCAACACTTTAGCTACTTCTTCAATATCTTCCTCTCGTATATCTGGAGAGGCAAGTGGAATAAATGTATCACTCATGAACCGCTCTGGATTAAAATGATCAATTTTTAGCCTGGTATATCCGTTCAATGATATCTACAACTTTAAGGCCTTCTAAGGCATTGGTTGTAATTGTAGAGCGCTGATGCAATACATCAACAACATTATCAATTACATAGTTATGATTTTGAGCCGACCCTTTATAAGCGCCGTAATCATTACCTGGGTTGGTTGGTGCCAACTCTGGCATTTCATAGTCTTTCACGTGGCAATATTCCACTTTATCCATGTACTGCCCCCCAATCTTAATTGCTCCATTTTCTGCAATTATGGTCATACTGCTTTCCAAATTCTTATCCCAAATGGATGTAGAGAAGTTTAATATACCACATCCACCATTGTGCAGATCGAATGTAATAACGCCGGAATCTTCAAAATCTGTTAGTTCTTCATGATTAAAGTCGTAAAAGCGGCTTCTGATATTTTCAATATCACCAAATAGCCAATATAGTATATCAATAAAGTGGGAAAATTGGGTAAACAGGGTACCTCCATCCAGTTTCTTATCTCCGTGCCAACTGCCTGGCTTATAATACCTGTCATCTCTATTCCAATAACAGTTAAGTTGAACCATGAAAATCTTACCTAGCTTACCACTTTCTACCATTTCCTTAATCCAAACAGATGGAGGAGAATAACGGTTTTGCATTACTGCAAATACATGACGATGTACTTGAAGTGATTTAAATATCACCTTTTCCGCATCTCCTTTAGACAGAGACATAGGTTTTTCAACAACAATGTGTTTTCTACAACTTAACGCTTTCAATGCATGTTCAGCATGGAAACCATTGGGTGTTGCAATGTTCACCACATCAATATCCAGATTCGCATCAAGCAGATGGTCAATACTTTCGAATAAAGGAACATTAAATTTTTCAACCCCGATTTCATTTACAGGCTTAACATCGGCAAGTGCTACTAATTCGGCTTCAGGGTTTCGGGCAATCATTTCTGCATGACGCTTTCCAATATGACCACATCCAACTACAGCAAATTTTATTTTTCGTTTCATTTATTTTATTCTTTTAACTTGGTTATTTGACAACTCATAAACCTGGCCACTTTCAGGACAGATCGCTTTATTTTCATTATTAAATGAAAGGCGGTGACCATACTCACTCATCCAACCAATTTGTTTTGCTGGGTTTCCAACAACCAAAGCATACGAAGGAATATTTTTTGTCACAACCGATCCAGCACCAATAAAGGCGAATTCGCCAATATCATGGCCACACACAATGGTTGCATTGGCACCAATACTTGCACCTTTACCTACATGGGTCTTCGCATATTGCCCTCTACGATTCACCCCACTCCTTGGGTTGGTAACATTAGTGAACACGCATGATGGACCCAAGAAAACATCATCACCACATGTTACCCCTGTGTATAAGGATACATTGTTCTGGACCTTTACATTATTTCCCAGAATCACTTCTGGGGAAACAACAACATTTTGACCAATGTTACAGTTTTCGCCAAGTTTACACCCGGTCATGATATGAGAAAAATGCCAGACCTTGGTATCTTTCCCAACCTCGCACCCTTCATCTAAAATAGCTGTAGGATGTATAAAATAATCAGCCATATATGTCTATTTAAAGAACGCTTTAATTGTATCTGCAACGAATTGTTGTTGATCCACAGTTAATTCTGTGTGCATGGGGAGAGAAAGAACGGATTGACATAATTGATTAGTGACGGATAAAGCTCCAACTGCCGATCCTATACCCACAAATGCCTCCTGTTCATTCAATGGAACTGGATAGTAGATCATTGCCGGAATACCTGAAGCTTCCAAATGTTGCTTCAACGCGTCGCGCTTGCCATCGTCAACAATAAGGGTATACTGATGAAATACATGCGTGGAGTTCTGAATACGCATTGGAATATTAACACCTTTTATTTCTCTAAGCATTTCGTCATATCTGTTTGCAGCATCCCTACGAGCCTGGCTATATTGGTCAAGGTATTTCAATTTTATATTGAGCACCGCCGCCTGAATGGAATCCAGCCTGGAGTTTACTCCAATGTATTTATGTACATATTTTTTAACCTGGCCATGGTTTGCTATCATACGGATTTTTTCCGCAAGTGTCGCATCCATTGTATATATAGCTCCTCCATCGCCATAACATCCCAAGTTCTTGGAGGGGAAAAATGAGGTACATCCAATGTGCCCCATGGTTCCAGCTTGTTTATCGGTTCCGTTATTGAAAGTGTATACAGAACCAATCGCCTGGGCTGTATCTTCTATCACATACAAACCTCTCGCTTTGGCAAACTCGAGAATGGGTTCCATATCTGCACATTGTCCGAACAGATGGACCGGAACAACAGCTTTCGTTCTAGGTGTAATAGCATTTTTTATGTTTTCCAGTGTTAGATTGAAGGTATGAGGATCTACATCCACCATAACAGGTTTCAACCTAAGCAAACCAATCACTTCTGCGGTAGCCACATATGTGAAGGCAGGCACGATCACCTCATCCCCAGGCTCTAATCCAATGGCCATCATTGCAATCTGTAATGCATCGGTACCATTCGCGCAAGGAATCACATACGCTCCACCTAAATATTCTGACAAATTGTGAGTGAACTGCTTAACTTCCGGGCCATTAATGAAATTAGCATCCTGAATAACTTTTAATACCGCAGTATCAATCTCTTGTTTAATTCTTTTATACTGACCCTTCAGGTCAACCATTTCAATTTTCATACAGTTTAACATATTTGAACAATTACAACCTACCATCTACCATACTTCGATCTAGGAATGACTTGGTATCGAAAATGACAGCATCATCGCCTGAACAAAGTCTTTTGAAATCCAAAGTAAGGAACTCATTGTGAGAAACTGCCAATATAATTGCCTCATATTGTGAAGCGATTTCTCTAATTAGTTGAACATTGTATTCATCCTCCACTTCATTTTTGTCTGCATGCGGATCGAAAACATCTACCTGCATACCAAACTGCTGCAGCTCTCTATAAATATCGATCACTTTGGAGTTGCGAATATCGGGACAATTTTCTTTGAATGTAATGCCTAGAATCAAGGCTTTGGATGCATTTATCTTATGCCCTTTTTTGATTAGAAGTTTTACGACCTTGTTAGCAACAAACATACCCATCATATCATTTACACGTCGGCCGCTCAGGATCACCTGAGGATGATACCCTAAGCTTTCAGCTTTATGGGCTAAATAATAAGGATCAACACCAATGCAATGTCCTCCAACTAATCCGGGTCTATACTTTAGAAAGTTCCACTTTGTACCTGCGGCTTCAATTACATCGCTAGTATCTATGCCCATCCTATCAAATATTAATGCAAGTTCATTCACGAAGGAAATATTAACATCCCTTTGCGCATTTTCAATTGCTTTGGATGCTTCTGCAACTTTCAAACTAGGCGCCTTGTGCGTTCCGGCTTCAATGATACTAGCATATAGCGCATCTACAATATCTGCTATTTCAGGGGTTGAACCCGAAGTGACTTTTTTAATCTTCGTAAGGGTATTCACTTTATCTCCAGGGTTAATTCTTTCCGGAGAATATCCGCAGAAAAAATCCGAATTAAATTTCAATTCAGAAAATTTTTCCAAAACCGGAACACAGTCTTCTTCTGTACAGCCGGGGTAAACTGTGGACTCGTATATAACGATATCTCCTTTTTTCAGAACCTTACCCAACATTTCTGAGGCCTTCAACAATGGAGTAAGATCTGGAGCTTTAAACTGATCAATTGGTGTAGGTACAGTGACAATAAATGTGTTGTAATTCTTCAAAACTTCTACTTCGGAGGAAAACTGCAATCCTATTCCAGAATTTGTCTGATGTAATCCCATCGCTTTTCGTAACCCTTCGATATCAGCCTCTTTTGTGCGATCCTGTGCATTTGACAACTCTTCGATCCTTTGTTTATTGATGTCAAATCCCAAAACATCATATTTTTTTCCAAATTCTATAGCTAAAGGCAGACCTACATAACCAAGCCCAATAACGGCAACTTTTTTTTCAATTAAGTTCATAAGTTTTTTGTTTCTAATCATTTGAATTAACAGTATTCCACCAGCTTCTTACTAAGAGCAAAATGGCCGTTAGCAATACAAGTAAAATAGACAAAGTAATTGCAGTCTTTAATCTTCCCATTTTAGTCATAGGAAGCGGAAGAATAGGTGTATCTACTACCTGTATTAAAGGTGTTTCTTGCCGCAAGGTAATTCTTGCCAACTCAAGATTCTTGACAAGCTCAGTCAATATTGCAGTGTTTGCTTGAACATCTACTTGTCTTCTTTGAGATGGTGCTCGCATAATATTCAATGCCGGATTTAGATTATAAGTGTTGTCAGTTGCTGATGCCACCCCGCCTATAGCTGCATTAAGTTCTCTCCTAACAGAATCTGTTTGTCGTTCAAGTACTTCCAGATTGATTTTTGCTTTCTTGCTTTTTGTATCTACATAAAACGATGAAACTTCGTCGATTAATGCTTCAACAAATGTTTTTGCAAAGAGCGGATTTACAAACTTGAAAGATACACCCATAATAGTTGACTTTTTGTCTTTTGGGCCAACCGTAAGCGTGCTGAGAATGGAAGTATAAATTTTACCTAAAACACTATCCTGTTCCAAAACAAAATTGGAACGATCTGAGTATGGTGGAAATTTCAGTATTGAATTGATTCGCCCGTTTTCTTTTTCCCAACCTTCTCGCCATCCTTTAATTTTAATAAAGTATTCTGCCAAACTTTCTTCTTTCGAATCCATTTTCACCGGCCTCAACAAAGTCTGTTCAATTAATTTTCGACTCTTTATCAACTCGACAAGGTTGGAACCCTCAAAAGCTCCACCCGCACTACCTCCCAAGTCAAAACCCAAAGAACTAGCTATCCCTAAAGCACCTTTTAATCCACCACCACCCTTTTCGCCTTCCAATGCAAAACTTAACGTTGCAACATATACAGGCTTTTGTAATTGGGCATAAAACCCCCCTACTACTCCACCCAAAAAACCAATAACCATAAACAGCTTCCATTTAGACAAGAGAAACCGGATAATTGAGCGAATTTTTTGAATTACATCTTTCAGAGTAAATTCATCATTTGGATGCATTGCAGTCTTAATTATTGTAGAAAATTATTATAATCTTAATATTGCTATTACCACACCTGCTAAACTGGCTAAGGCACTAGAGATACCAATAATTTCATTTGTACCCATGCCTTTTCTTTCAGGTTTTTTAGGAACTATTATCTCACTGCCTGGTAATATTTTTGGATATGATTTAAAAAACATAAACCTCTTAGTTGTTGCAGCCTTGCCATTTGCATAAACTACATAAGAGTTCTTAATCCAAGAATCGCCACTATAACCACCGGCACTGCTGATATAATCTTTAAAACTACTTTTTGGATTAAAAGGAACTTGAGTCTCTAATAAAACTGCTCCACTCACTTTAACTTGTCCATCAAATTTTGGTATGATTAATTCATCATTCAAGCGCAATACCAGATCTTCAATTGACCCTGGGTTTCTCATAATTGAAGGAAGATCCAAAGGCACTCTTACAAATTCTTTTTTACTACTCTCATCAAGATCACGTAATGTGGTAGAATCTTTTGAACTTATCCCTTTCTGTACCTCTTTAGCTGCCTCTTTCTTCCTTTTTTCTTCATCACTGAGATAGCGTTTGATATAGGCACCTGAGGGAAATGCATCCGGAGTATATCCCCCAGATCTTTTCAACAAATCGCTAACACGTTCGCTTCTGTTACTCAATGCATAGGGTCCAGGATATTGCACCTGCCCAGAAATTGTAACAGTCTCTGGTAAAGTATATCCCGCTTTTCTACGAACTGTAATTACATCATAAGGCATGATAGGAACAGTAGCAGCATTGGTACTCAAATCAGCATCTATTTCCGTATTAATTATTGAACTTGCTCGATTATCTGTAATTGCAATACTATCTCTTTTAATCAGGCGAGCTATTTCAATACTCTTATAAGCAGCATCTGTAAATCCCCCAGCTTGTAAAATAATATCCCGCAAAGTGAGGTTGTCTACAAAATCATACTCTCCTGGCATTCTTATTTCACCCTGTATCGTCACTTTAAATGAATCACGGAGATCCAACACCGAACTGATCAACACTTCATCTTCCCGTTTTAATGCGAGGTTATGAGTAACGTCATTAGACAACGCTTTACGAACATCAAAAGACAAAATAGACCTGCTAAGATCATCTTGTAAACGAATAATCTGTGCTCTTCCGGTATAAGCATCTTCTTTTAAACCATCTGCTTTACGAATCAACTCACCAACCGTTAATCCATCAGTAAGTTCATAAGCATCTGGTCTGAAAACTGCCCCGTTTATTTTCACTCTGTTTTGAAATCGGTTCAAAATTTTTGATACTACAAACAGATCGCCCGATTCCGGTTGATAACTATTATAATCTTTGGCAATAATGTCTTTTACTTTCCTTTCCTTATCACTGTTTTGGAATGCTTTTACCATAGCAGTGTAAGCGGTATCAGTAAAACCTGATGCAAAGTCTAATACCTGCTGTAAGGTTTCTCGAGGCAATATTTCAAAAATACCAGGTCTTTTAACCTGCCCCTGAATTTCTACCCGCTTTTTGTAAGCTGGAATACGAATCACATCATTATCTTTTAACCCAATATTATCAGACTGGTCGCCTTTTAGCAACATCCGATACAGATCAACTTTCTGGATAGGTTTATTATTTCGCACCAGTTCTATTTCCCTGAAACTACCAAATTCACTAGGGCCACCGGCCAGGTAAAGTGCATTAAAAACAGTTGACAAAGAAGAAACGGTTAAATTCCCCGGTCTATTGGCTCCAATAACTGTCACTTTAATACTCCTGATTTTATTTAGTGTAACGGATAATTTAGCTCCTCCGTTTTTCAAATAAGGGTACACTGAATTACCCATTACTGTTTTAAGTTTTTGCGTTGCTGCTTCAATGGTTAAACCAGCTACCTTCACCTGACCTACATTAGGTATATTGATATTGCCTTCATCAGACACCAGTAATTCGCCACTATATTCCTGTACTCCATATACGGTTACAAGTAATTCGTCATCAGGGCCTAATATGTAATTTACCGGAGTAGCCAATTTCAGGTTGGGTTCGAAATTAGGAGCTACAGAGCTATATAATTCTGAACCAAAAATCAATGGATTGATTAATGTTTGAGGTTTTTTCTTCCCATAAATCTCAACATCTAATGAATCTGAACTGTTATTTTGTTTCTCAATTGTTTTACCAACTTTTGGCTCAGCTTTTAAGGCACCTGTTACTTTTTGTGCCCCAGCATTGTTAGTCAATCGTGCTTTCAGCTTGGCGAATTCCGTAGCACTCATCCCCTTTGCCAGCGCCATTTGCTCAGCTTGTTCAATAGTAAGGTTCGAGGTATTTAATTGAGCTTTCAGTTTTGCTATATCAGCATCCGACAACTGGTCTACTTTTATTGTGCTTAAGTCCTTTCCTTTTAGAATATCCTGTGCATTAACCTTTGCAGAAGTTAGAAAAAGGAGCCCAACAAAAACAAATTTTACCCAAGACTGAAATTTCATAATAGAAGAATAAAAGGTTTCAAAACATGGCTTCGCCTACCTAAGTCACATCATGTACAAAACATCATGCACTCAGTTAAATTTTTCTGCTTATTTCGACTTTCCCCAGTGAGGAAATATCAAAAAAAGAACAGGATAAAAAATTATTGCAATGTTAAGAAAATCAAAGCATAATAAACAACTGAGCCACTAAAATTGGGGGGATAAATTCGGGTTCAGGTGTGCAAATATAGGGGAAGGAAAGGGGAAAAAAATTTTGTTATTTGTTTGAGGGTTCGGGGGTGCTAGGTACTGGGCACTAGGTTCTAGGTAAACAAGCCTAATACCTAGCACCCTTATCACTACCAGGCTCGCTTCACCAATATAGCATCATAGACTTGACGAATACCCTGCTCAAGGGAGATGGTGGATTGCCAGCCAACGGTTTTCAGCCTTGATACATCCATGAGTTTGCGAGGGGTGCCGTCGGGTTTGGTGGCGTCGAAATGGATGGCGCCTTTGAAACCGGCGATTTGCGCTATTAAAACAGCTAAATCAGCAATACTGATATCAGATCCTGTACCTACATTCCACATAGCCAACTCGCTTGATGGCATATCTACTGCACTTACCCGTTGCATTAAAAACAAACAAGCATCAGCCATATCATCCACATGTAAAAACTCACGAAGAGGGGTTCCACTGCCCCAAACGGTAACAGATTCATCACCATTTTCTACGGCAGTCATAAACTTTCGGAGTAATGCCGGTAAAACATGCGATTTTTCCAGATCATAATTATCATTAGTGCCATATAAATTGGTAGGCATTGCCGAAATAAAATTGCAGTTATACTGCTTTCTATAGGCATCGCACAGCTCAATACCGGCAATTTTAGCGATTGCATAGGGCTGATTGGTTGATTCCAGATACCCTGACAACAGATATTCCTCTTTTAAAGGCTGAGGGGCCAGCTTTGGATAAATACAGGATGACCCCAGAAACAACAGTTTTTTTACTTCATATTCATACGCAGCATGAATCACATTCGCCTCAATCATGAGGTTTTCATAGATAAAGTCTGCTCTATAAACATTATTCGCCTGTATCCCACCCACTTTAGCAGCAGCAAGAAATACATATTCAGGTTTCTCACTGCCAAAAAAGGCATTTACTTCTGCCTGATTCCGCAAATCCAATTCCTGAGATCCCCTCAACACCAGATTATGATATCCCTCCGCCTCCAGCTTCCGCACAATCGCACTACCCACCATACCTCTGTGTCCGGCTACGTATATTTTTGAATCTTTTTTCATTCTTGAAGGGGTTAGGGATTAGGTGTGAGGTATTAGGAGTTAGGTATAATTGGATTTAAAGTGGCAAATATCAGCAATTCTTGTGCAAAATACTAAGCCTGCCTCAATCTCCCCCAACCCCTCAAACCTCACACCTCACACCTAACGCCTAACACCTAAAATTTGCGGGAATTACGTATTGCAAAAGCTTTCCCAAACCTATACTTTGAGTTCAAAACAATCAGGAATGAGAGATTTTCGGGATTTACAGATTTGGAAGCGTTCCATACATTTCGCAGGTTTAATATATAAGATAACTGCTGACTTCCCCACAAAGGAAAGATTTGCGCTGGCTATTCAGATGAATAAAGCTGCTGTTTCTATTCCGTCAAATATAGCAGAAGGATGTGGCAGAAGGACGATACCAGACTTGGTTCAATTCGTTCACATTGCCATAGGCTCCTCGTTTGAACTTGAAACGCAGATTGAAATATGCTTATTAAACGACTACATTGAACTTAGTGTCTACACCTCTCTTATTCAAGAAATACAGGAGCTTCAAAAAATGATGACAGGGTTCATTAAGTATCACAAGGAGTGAGGAGTGAGGCATGAGGGGTAGGCGTGAGGTGTTAGAAAATACTTCTTCCTAACACCTCACGCCTAACACCTAACCCCTCTACTCGAACTCGTTTCGGATGTCGAAACCGTTTTCTTTCAAGAACTGCTGCTTTTTGAACAGTTGCAGATCGCTGGCTACCATTTCTTTTACCATGTCTGCCAGTGAATATTTAGGGATCCAGCCGAGTTTTTCCTTGGCTTTGGTGGCATCCCCGATTAATAAGTCTACTTCTGTGGGGCGGTAATACTGAGGGTCTACTTTTACAACATGAGTTCCGGTTGGAATGGTATAATCTCCTTTACAGGACTCTACTATTCCCATTTCCTGATCACCTGTTCCTTCAAAACGTAACTCAACACTTATTTCTGCAAAAGCCATTCTGATGAAATCTCGAATTCGTGTAGTTGTACCGGTAGCTATAACAAAGTCCTCAGGTGTATCCTGTTGCAGCATTAGCCACATGGCTTCTACATAATCTTTGGCATGGCCCCAATCGCGCTGAGCATCAAGATTGCCTATGTAGAGACATTCTTGCAAACCAAGAGCTATCTTGGCAACGGCTCGAGTTATTTTTCGGGTTACAAAGGTTTCGCCACGGGTGGGTGATTCGTGGTTGAATAAAATTCCATTACATGCATACATATTGTATGCCTCACGATAATTTACTGTAATCCAGTATCCATAAAGCTTTGCTACGCCATAAGGAGAACGGGGATAAAAAGGTGTGGTTTCTTTCTGAGGTACTTCCTGTACCAAGCCATAGAGTTCTGAAGTTGAGGCCTGATAGATTTTTGTTTTATGGGTTAGTCCTAGTAAACGTACGGCTTCCAATATGCGTAAAGTACCCAATCCATCTACATTACCAGTATATTCCGGTGTTTCAAAGCTCACTTTTACATGGCTCATAGCACCTAGATTGTATATCTCATCGGGTTGTACTTCTTGAATAATACGGATGAGGTTAGACGCATCGCTTAAATCTCCATAATGCAAAACAAGATGTCTATTTTGAATATGGGGATCTTCATAGATATGGTCTATTCTTTGTGTGTTAAACAAAGAACTCCTGCGCTTAATACCATGTACTTCATACCCTTTTTTCAATAACAATTCAGCCAAATAAGCTCCATCTTGTCCTGTAATTCCTGTAATGAGGGCTTTTTTCATCATATTTGATAATTATTGCAAAATAAAGCCTATTGATTTAATAAATTGTTAGGAGACCCAAGTATCGAACTATCTTTTCTAATGGTCGAATGTCTTAAGTGAAATCAACATTCCCTTTTATTATACTTAGATTCACCTTTTATGGCAATTATTATTATAGTAAATAACAACAAAATGCTTGACAAAAGCCAGCGGTAACCCCACATACCCCAGTCCGATAATACCAATAGATTGATTTGTCATTGATGGCAAAGATAGGGTAGATGTGAATTGTCAATGGTGAATTGTCAATAGCTAGTAGAACTACTCAATATTGACAATTCACCATTGACAATTCACATCTACTTCAACGTATTCATAATCGAAATCGCCACCCCGGCCATAGAAACCAATACCCCGGCAATACCAAGTACCTCCCCAGTAGTAGCTTTTGTTTTGATGGCTTTGGGCGGTACTATTATATCGGCGCCGGTTTGGATGCGGGGATAGTTTTTGATTAGTCCGAAAAGGTATTTTTCAGTTTTGGCTATTTGTCCATTGGCATACACCACATAAATATTTTTTCTGCGGGCATTATCCGTTATGCCCCCTGCCCGTCCCAGGTAATATTTGAGGGAGCGACCTTGTTCGAAAGTTATTTTGGTGGGAGAATATACTTCGCCGCTGATTTTAACGAGCAGGTCTTTTTTAGGTACTTCCAATACATCACCTTCTTCGAGGAAAAGATTATCATCTGAATCGGGGTTATTAAGGATGGAATTAATATCAAGGGCTATTTTAACAGAAGGGTCAAGTAGTTCAGACACCTGGCGGTAGTCTACTGAATCGGCAATTTCATCTGCAATTATTTTGGCTTTCTCATCTTGTTGTGCCCTTCCTTGCCTGTTGATACGAGTAAGAGAAATGGCTTCCTGGTAAGCTAAATCAGTGAACCCACCCGAACGTTCCAATAAATCGCTGACCCTGTCTTTTTTGGTGCGGATGGTATAATTACCCGGATATAAAACTTCCCCCTGTACCTGTACCTGTTTTTGTTCTGCGTAGCCCGGATTTTTTCTTACGGTGATAAGATCAAAGGGTTGGAGAAAGAGCTGGGTTCCTTTTGTGTCAAGGTTACGGTCAATATCGATATGCATGATATCGGCCAGATTATCTGAAATGCTGTTGGTATCTGTTGAAATGATACGTCTGGCAATTTCTATTCTATAGGCAGAAGCTGCTTCAGTAAATCCGCCCGATTCGAGCAGCAGGTCTTTAAGTGTGTAGTTATTGCGATACAGGAAAGTACCAGGTTTTCTTACCTCCCCGGAAACAGTGATGAGTTTTTCATCTGCCATATCTTTTACCGAGCTGATCAGTATCGAATCGTTTTTTTGTAAGAAAAGATCATTCGAAGAATTGGTCAACAGTTCATTCAGGGAGAAGGCAATCATTTCTTTGCTGTGATCGGGTTTTTGTCGCTTAAGGAGTGCCCTGTTGAGGTATGCATCTTCCCGAATACCTTCTGCTTTTTTCAGCAGGTCGCTCAGTTTCATCCCTTCTTTCAACTCATACAAACCCGGGCGATAAATGGCCCCAGTAATTGTTACCCTGTTTTCGTATTTGTCTAATACGGGTTCAATGGCGATACTGTCTCCTTTGCCGGGTAAATATTTTGAAAAGTCTGTTTGACTAAGGTCCTTAACTTTTCGCTCGCGGCTGGTGAACTGGTTCACTTTTATATTGGCAGTGTAAGCTTTTTCTGTGAAGCCCCCAGCATAGTCTAGCAGCGTTTGTGCCGTTTCATCTTCCAATAATTCATATAAACCCGGTCTTTTAACTTCCCCTGCAATGGTTACCCTTTTCTGGTAAACGGGAATATTGATGATATCGCCTTCTTTCAACAGAATATTCTGGCTGGTATTGCCTTTCAGTAAAAACTGGTACAGATCGGCTTTCAGGTGAACTTTATTGTTCCTGATGAGTTCAATAGACCGGAAAGAACCAATTTTTTCAGGTCCACCACAAAGGTATAAAGCATTGAAAAGTGTGGTGAAGGAAGACACCGTATAGTTGCCCGGTTTTGCGGCGCCTAATATGGTAATACGTATGCTGCGTATATTACCCAGGGTAAGTGTGAAATTGGTGACTCCTGTGGCGATTGACCGGTAAACAGTCTTAACGAGTTTATCGCGAATAAGTTTTTTGGCTTCTTCTATGGTAAGTCCGGCAACGGTTAATAACCCTACATTCGGAATATTGATAGCGCCTTCCGGTTGGATTAATAATTTGTAATTGGCTTCCTGCACTCCGAAAATATTTATTTCGAGTTCATCATCCGGACCAAGCTGGTAATAAGAAGGAGTTGCTATCCGTAGGTTGGGTTCGAAAGACAGGGAAGCTGTTGTAAAGAGTTGTGCGCCGAAAACTGGTGATTCCGTGCTTTCCTTTTTCTCTACTACCGGGTAATCGCCTGGTATGGTTTCCCTGGTGCTATTTGGCTGATCGGCATCTGATTTATTTACACCCTGTTTACCTTCAAGTGCTGCGATGCGTTGCTTAAGTTTGGAAATTTCGGTTTGGGGCATCCCTTTAGCGGCAGCGATCTGTTCTGCCTGTGCAATGGAAAGGGAAGCCTGTTTCAGTTGCGCGATAAGACGGGTAATATCTGCATCAGAAACATGGTCAATTTTAACCTTACTCAGGTCTTTGCCATTTAGGATATCCTGAGCGAAGATGTTAGTTTGTGAAACAAAAAAACATAGCAGTAGTAAAAATTTCAAGCGCATTGTAAATACTGATTCATAGTTTTAGATATGGCGCAGCAATGCAATACATCGCCAGGCAACAAAAAAGCCTGTTTTTCAGTGGAATTGGATGATGAATTACCCTTACTTTGAAAAGGCTCAAAACGGTTGAAAAGCCGGGTAATACTATTATATAACAAATTTAATCAAATTTTAAGGTTTTTGCAAATTAAGTCTTGGAGGAAGTCCATGGTCCATAGTCCATGGTCCATAGGAGAGCCGAAATGGGTTTTACTATGGACCATCGACTATGGACCTCCTTCTATGGACTATGGACCATGGACTATGGACTATAGACCTTCTTCCCTCCCCCAAATATCAAATCAGAGCGACCTACTTCATCGCCCGATTAATAACTGATTGGGGTTAATTATTAGTTGCCCCCTTCGACGCCCCGAGCGAAGCCGAGGGGCCTCCCTAATAATAGCACAGCCCCCATTCAACTCCGCTACGCTTCGCTCAGGGCGGGCAGTCGAGGGCCTCCCACCCCGGGTTCTTCATCCCAATCAACCATTCTTTCTTCACCCTGGACCATCTCTTCAATTGCTTCTCCCTAAGCATGGCATCTTTCATCGAGGGAAAAAATTCATAATAAATAAGCTTACAAACATTGTACTGAGCAGTAAAACTCTTTCGATAATATTTAGTCTGGTGCTCTTTCACCCTTCTTGCTAAGTTATTCGTAACACCGATGTATAGGGTGGTGTGATGTTTATTGGTTAGGATATAGATCCATCCTCCTTTTTCCATTTTATTCTTTTTATAAAAATCTCATTGTTTTTATTGCGGGTTACCGCAATAAAAACAATGAGCCCCGAGCGCAGCGAAGCGAAGTCGAGGGGCCTCCTAACTAAGAGCAGTATTTTAAATATAGCAGCATTTAAATGCTGCTAACATTGAGGAGACCCCTCGACTTCGCTGCGCTTCGCTCGGGGATGCTGCTACCATTCAGGAGCCCCTTCGACTTCGCTGCGCTACGCTCGGGGATGTTGTGCTATCCCCTTATATTTACACCATGAACATCCGAATAGGTTACGGCATCGACTACCACCAACTCGTTGAAGGAAGAGATTTATTTATCGGAGGAATAAAAATTCCCCACCACAAAGGCGCACTCGGACATAGCGATGCCGACGTACTGCTCCACGCCATCTGCGATGCCTTACTCGGCGCAACCGCACTTGGAGACATAGGCGTTCATTTTCCCGATACTTCCAGTGAATTCAAGGATATAGACAGTAAAATTTTACTCGCTAAAACAAAAGCATTGATAGAAGCTGAAGGCTATAAAGTCATCAATATAGACTCAACCCTCTGCCTCGAAGCCCCCAAAATAAAACCCTATGTTCCCCAGATGCAGGAAACCATAGCCAATATCCTGGGCATTACAATCAAAGACGTATCCATCAAAGCAACAACAACCGAGAAAATGGGATTTGTGGGAAGAGAGGAAGGACTAGTTGCGCATGCGGTGGTATTAATTTGGAAATTTGGAAATTTGTCCGCCTAAGGCGGATGAAAATGGAAGAATTTATTCGCCTTCGGCGAGATGAATTATGTTATCCTCATTTTCAAATTTTCAAATTATCTCAATTTTCAAATTATTCCTTCGGTTCAAGATTAAAAACAACTCCAAGCCTCAACGTATTCGAAAGCGGGTTTCTTGTTACGCCGCTGCCGGAAGGCACTAGATAGGAGAAGTTGATATCCATAAAATCTAAGTGGAAGCCGGCGCCTACGCTGAAGTATTTTCTGTTGCCGCGGTATTTGTTTTCATAGAAATAACCGGAGCGGAAAAAGAACTGGTTATTGTAGCCGTACTCAGCTCCGACAGAAAACTGAAGTGATTTACCAAAGCCTGTTCCATCACCAAACGATTTCATCCAACTACTTACTACTCCTGTGGTTCTGTAGCTTACCAGATTGGCACTGTCTACTGAAAAATTACCAGTAGCAACAGGTGCTGCAGGAACCAGTAGTTTGTTCATGTCGAGCGCGAAATTGATTTTATTGTTTTCATCCAGTACTTTGGTATAAGATACACCGATACCCAGGTTGGCAGGTATATAGTCTTTATTCCTTGCATCATTGGTATAACCAATTTTACTTCCCAGGTTCGATAAAACAACACCCCAACTCCATCCTTCTCCATTTTCATTTAATCCATTATTATATAATGATACATCACCTGCTACTGCATTACCTGCTTTATATACCACACCTGTTCCCACATCACCTACAACCAATCTTGAATTGATATAACGTAATGCTACACCAATGCTTAATTTTTCATTTAGTTTTCGGGCATAACCCAGATCAAAAGAAAATTCACTTGGACGAACAGAGTTCAATATATTACCTGAAAAATCGGTTAGCTGGATATTACCTAAACTGAAAAATCGAAGTGAAGATGAAATAGCTTGTTCATCATCCAACCGATGGTATGCCGCCATACTTGCGAGATAAACGTCGTTAAGTCCAAGGTCTTTCAACCATGGCGTATAGTTAACCGCGATTGCAGATCTTTTTGGTGCAAACATTACTTTGGAAAGATTCCAGAAAGGGGCATTTGCTTCCGGTGTAGTAGCGATGGCCACATCACCCATACCACCCGCTCTTGCATCGGGTGAAATACGGAGAAAGGGAACGGCGGTTGAAACGATATTGATGGAATCCTGTGCAAAAGAGCTATAACTCAACATCAATGCAAGGATGGCTGTAAGGGTTTTTTTCTGCTTTGAAAACATGAAGCAATTTATTTAAAAAATTTAGAATTAGTCCATAGACCATGGCCCATAGTCCATGGTAAAGCGGATTCTTAAACTACCATGGACTATGGACCATGGTCTATGGACTATCAACTACGGAGTAAAAATCAAACCATCAGATACATTTAAAGCAGAATAAGTTGCCCGGCATGAACGGATTGTTGTGTGCCGGATTGTATGATTATTTGGTAAATATAGACAGCTTTTTGGATTTTTCTGCCTGATTCATCCCGGCCATCCCATTCAACCTGGATATTTCTTGTTCCGGTACTCTGGAAGGGACCAGTGAGTCTTTTGATGAGTTGTCCGGCAGTGCTGTAAATGCGTAATTCTACCTGCAGTTTTTTTCCGGGCTGGTTATGTTCAAAAGAGAAGCGGGTGCGGTCGCGGAAGGGGTTGGGAAAATTGAGCACTTTGCTGATGGCCAGTTTTTCCTGTTCTGCTACAACATAATCCAACCTGGCTTCTGTAGAATTGTTGGCCCCATCCCAGGCTTTCAGCACGAGACTATGTGGCCCTTTTGTTTGAACAGGAAGCGGATAGCGAATCGTACCAGACTGCCAGCTATTTAAATCAGCTACATACCAATCGTTCAATACCCGAATGTCGCGCACCTGGTTGTCAATCACCAGTGTTATATCGTGCCCAATACCATTACCCGATGTATTGATACCAGCACTATCCGACAAGTATGCTAATAACGTTGGGGTTTCATGTGTTAGCCCGCCATTACGAAATAAAGTATCGTTCAGGTACAAACGTATAGCAGGGCCAACTTTATCTTCGGGAGCCAAGTTATTTCCAATCAGCACAAATCCTGTATCAGCACCTGCGGCATCGGTTGTATTGCTGTTGGCATACAGGCTAATTCTTGCGCGGCCAGGTTGAAAGGATACATCTTTGGGGAGGATAAGTTTTAGTTTGAAATAACCTGAATCAACACTAAAAGTTCCTTTGAAAAGAATGGCTGATTGTTGTTGAAAACCGGTAACCGGACTTGCCGGATCGTTTCCTAAGGTTTGAACTGTTTGTGGTTTATCGAATACAGTAAGTGAAAGGGGGCCTTTAAAATTTTGTACAGGATTACCTGACACATCCTCGATTATCCCTTCCAACTGATAAATATTGGAGGCGCGTAAAGTATCAACACCTGTTATTGTATTGTTTTGAAATTTGGTCAACCGAATCCTGTGTTCTGGAAATGCCAATTGCATGGCAGGATCACCAAGCAATAGAAATTTTCTGGTGTTCAGCACTTCCCCTGCGTTCAATACTGCGTTGTTTTTAGCTAGCTGAACTGCTTCACCGAGACTTCTATATTTTCCTGTTTGGGGATCGGGATGTAAAGCAGATTGAATAAAATATTCATTAATGATTTTATTGCTGGAGGCAAATACGAGTCTGGCAGTGGTCAACAATCCAATTGCCCCTGTTGAATCTCCCGTTAACACTTGCGCGCCTAATGCATTTTTAGTAGGATCATCAAAAGGGTAAAAATCGCAACTGGCTGTAACAATCAATGGAAGCTTGGCAGCATTGTTAAACTGGTTTACTTCATCCACGGTTAATACTGCTTCTTCTGCCAATCTTAAATGATTGCCATGTCCGCTGTAGTTAAGGATCAGCGCTCCATTATTCACTCTATTAACCAATGCTTCATTAACTGCAGGGTATCTGTTACCTCCGGCACCACCTACCTGAGGAAAAGCATCGAGGTAAATTTTCTGGACCTGAAAAACCGGGTTTGCCGTTGCAGCCGAAACAGCTTCTGCATCATTGAGGTGGAGGTTTTGGTCTTCGTCATCCGCCAAAAAAATCAACTTATTGCGCCAATCACCAAAGCGGGATGTTTGGTGGTAGTTGATGATTTTATTCACCATCATATCAGCTTCTGCAATATTCCGCGCAGGTATTCTACCCACTGCCACGTCGATGGTTTGAAAAAGATTTTGTTGATTGATATCATCCTGATCATCTAGCATGCCAAAAAAATCATCAGAGGTAAAGCTGGAAAGCGGGTCGAGTGATTGGCTGCTTTGATAGGTTGGGATAAAAGAATAATTATTTTGAAAGCGGCTTCTTGGATCATAAGAACCACTACCCATCAGTAAAACATATTTCAACCCGCTTTTTTTATCGTACAACATTTTAATAAAATCGCGGACTGCAGTAGGATCGGGATTAGCTCCGGCAAATTCATTGTACACCTGTTTAACAGAAATTACCTGAACTGTTCGGTTATAATGTTTTCGGTGGAAATCAGCCAGTCTTAGTGCCGCATCCATAAATAAAGGATGTGTGATGATGAGGTATTCCGGAACAAGTAAGCCATGCAGGTTTTGGTTATCCTGCCTTCCTACTGCCCTGGGTATTTTGATATGTGTTGGAAGGAAGCTAAAATATTCTCTTAACCTGCTTGCGTCGTTATTAAAAGCAAATGCACCGGCACCGTTATCCTGCATGGTAACAACATTAGTTGGATCCGTGACATCCCAAACGCGCATACCGGTTAAGCGATAGGGAAATTGAAATCTGGCTATATTACCTGCCCCTACAGATTTCCAATCGCGAAAACCAAGCGGTGCATTTAAATTGGGCATCAGGTTTCTTCTACCAAATAATTCAAATTTATTTAAATCGCAGGTAGCACCTGCTGCGGCTGACTGGTACTCGAATTTTAGTTGCAGCTCGTTTTGTCCATTCCACAGTATATTTTGCTCCTGCTCCAAATGGGTTGCATAACGATCCAGGAATGTGCCGGTAACCGATGGAAAATTCAGTGGAAGTCCATTGATGCCATTAATAGAAGTTAGTATGCTAGCTGTGGCGTTTACATTTCTGGAGGCAAATGAGCTGCGAAGCGAAAGGGGTTCAGCAAGCACTCCTCCAACCCAATCGATAAAGAAAGTTCTTGCCTGTCCGCGTATAAAGGAATCGCCATACCACTCCTTCCCTGATTTTATATAATTGGATACATCATTTTCAACAGCATATCGTTCATCATAAGTGGTAACGGTAATATTTGCTGAAGGATAATTAGTTTGGGTGTTGATGCGCTTACCATTATTACCGAGGGTAATAAAATAGAAAGCGGAGTCTGTGTACAGGTTTTTCTGGTAACGAAAACTTTGACGCAGGCTATCTTTAATCCATCTAGAAGTACCGGGAGCATAGAAAAGAAAATAGTCGTTGTTGTTAAAGATGCCATCACCTCCATCAAAAACTTCGATTGCATTTTCAACCAGGTCATCGGTATAAGGAGCATTGGCATTTTCTCCCAACATTGCTCCGCCATTACCAAACAATCTGATAGAAGCTGAAGGCAGGTTATTACCCAAACCAAGTGTATTGAGGAAGGCGCCATCAACCTTATAAATACCTTCACCAGCAATACTGATCTTATACCAGTTACCGCCAGACAATACAGAGCGCGGCGCATAGTTACGCTGTCCGTATAGGGAAGTGGTGAGGCATAGGAGAAGACAATATGGTAGGAAAGTTTTCAAAATGATGAATAATGAATATCGAATATCCAACTTCGGAGGCTTATTCACAAAACTGGTTGCACCAGCAGCATATCTCTGTGACCTTCTGTGCCCTCAGTGGCAATAAATGTATCAAAAGAGTTAATTGCCACTGAGGACACAGAAAAGCACTGAAGAAGATAATCAGAACTCCCCCTCCCTGTCCCCATCCCCCCTATTTTTTGTCGAATTCACCCTACAAAGAGCCCTAAAACCCTGTAAAAGCGGCTCTTAACCCCTTAAATCTTAAGCTTTTACTAACAATAGAATCCGGGGCAGCGATTGGTAGTTTAGGGAAATCATATATATTCGCATGTACTAAATAGCGGCTATAGCGATTAAACTATACTCCACAAACAAGAGAATCTCATGCAAGTATTGAAAACAACACGGAACCTGATCTTGTTGTTAACGTTAACCGGTGCCATGTCGTCCTGTAAGATTTTCAAGAAGAAACCTGAAAAATCTGCTATTACAGGATGGAATTATAACGACAAGAACCAGGGCAATTTTAATGTCGCTAAGCCAAAAGATATTAAAGCCGCTCCAGGTCTTGTGTTTGTACAGGGTGGTACGTTCACCATGGGTGCAACACAGGAAGATGTGATGGGCGACTGGAACAATGTGCCGCGTCGTATTACTGTAAACTCATTCTTTATCGATAAAACGGAAGTTGCCAATGTGCACTACCGTGAATACCTATACTGGCTTACCAATGTATTTGGTGGTGCAGGTATGGATTCGATTGTGGAAGAAGCCAAGCCCGATACCCTGGTATGGCGCAGTGAGCTTGCTTACAATGAGCCTTATGTAGAATATTATTTCCGTCACCCATCTTATAACTACTATCCGGTGGTTGGTGTAAGCTGGAAACAGGCCACAGATTTTTGTATCTGGAGAACAGACCGTGTTAACGAGCTTACCCTGATGGGTAAAGGTTACCTGGATCCAAAAAACCAGATCAAGCGTGAGTTGAATGGTTCTGGTCAGGATAACTTCAATACCAAAGCATATCTGATGGATGAATACCAGGCAACTCCTGGCAGACAGGCCACAACAAAAAGCAATCCTTTGAAAGATGCCAACGGTCGACCAAGAACCAAAGTAACTTTTGAAGATGGTATTTTATATGGCGATTACCGTTTGCCAACAGAGGCTGAATGGGAATATGCCGCTTATGGCTATATCGCTGAGAATCCGCAGAAAAAATCTAAAGGATCTAAGCGTGGGGAAGAATTGATTGCGAATAAGCAGATCTATTCTTGGAAAAATAATGGTTACGATAACGTACGTTATACCCAAAAAAGTGCCTACCAGGGCGCCTTCCTCGCCAACTTTAAAAGAGGTGCGGGCGATAACATGGGTGTGGCAGGTGGACTGAACGATAACGCAGCGATTCCTGCAGAAGTAACTTCTTTCATCCCGAATGGTTATGGCTTATATAACATGAGTGGTAACGTAAATGAGTGGGTGGCAGATGTATATCGTCCGCAGAACTCATTGGACGGTGATGATTTCAACCTGTTCCGTGGTAACGAATTCCGTAAGATAGATATGAGTGGCGGTCAGGGTAACCTGCGCGATGATAAAGGTCGTATTAAAACAGTACTGGAAGAAGATTCTACTTTACGCAACAGAAGAAACTACCAGCGCTCTTATGCTACCAACTACCTGGATGGTGATTCATCCAGCTTTGTATACTATGGTTATGGTACTACCACCCTTATCTCCGATAAATCAAGGGTATTCAAAGGCGGTAGCTGGAATGACAGGGCTTATTGGTTAAGTCCGGGTGCGCGTCGCTTCCTCGAGGAAGACCTGAGTACCAACACCCTCGGTTTCCGTTGCGCGATGAGTCATTATGGAGCAGCAGAAGGCATTTCAAGAAAAGCCCAAACCGGCCAATTCTTCCCTACAAGAAGAAACAAACGATAAGAAGGAAAAGGTAAAAATAGAAAGAGCCATCTCTCGGAAGGAGGTGGCTTTTTTGATGGCAGATATCGGATCTTTGATTTTTTGATCTTTGATATGGTGTGAATTGTCAATGGTGAATGGTCTATAATTAATAGTGAATAGCCACCTGTGAGTTTTTTCCTACTGACCACTCACTACTCACCAAATTCACTATTCACAATTGACAATTCACACCCATTATTGACTATTCACCATTGACAATTCACACTTATTGCTGCATAGGGGAATCTAGTCACGATTGGATAGAACACAGATTTTCATGATTTTCAGGATTTATCATAACAGATCTTGAAAATCATGATAATCCGTGTTCTATCCTTCGCATAAATTTCATCTCATAACGAAATCTCAACGACATCAAATAAATTTAACCCATGTTTAAAAACGGTCAACGTATTTTAGGCATTCACAACCCAGCACCTAGTACCCAGTACCTATCATGTCCTAACACCTAACACCTAACCCCTAACCCCTTATCTTGCATATATGAAACCGGAAGCACTCTACAAGCTATATCAGCAACACCCTTCTGTACAAACTGATACAAGGAAACTGAAAGAGGGTGATATTTTCTTTGCATTGAAAGGTCCCAATTTTAATGGCAACCTTTTTGCCAAACAGGCATTGGAAGCTGGGGCAGCCTATGCGGTGATTGATGAGGCTGTTGAAGGAATGGATGATCGATTTATTCTGGTTGATGATGTATTAAGCAGTTTACAGGAAATGGCAGGTTATCATAGACAACAATTCAGCATCCCTTTTATTGCCATTACAGGAAGCAACGGTAAAACCACTACCAAAGAACTGGTGTATACGGTTCTTGCCTCGCATTTTAAAACTTATACCACACAAGGCAATCTCAATAATCATATTGGGGTACCACTCACCATATTAAGTATTCCAGTTGATGCAGAAATGGCCGTAATTGAAATGGGTGCTAATCACCAGAAAGAGATTGCGGGTTATTGTGTGTATACCGACCCTACCCATGGCATCATCACCAATTGTGGCAAAGCTCATTTAGAAGGTTTTGGCGGTATTGAAGGAGTGAGAAAAGGTAAGGGTGAATTATATGATTATATCAGGTCGCATAATGGTACCATATTCAGGTTCAACGACTTTGACTACCTGCATGAAATGAGCAAAGGCATTGAAAAAGTAATAGGATATGGAACACATGAAGGAGCAATAACCGGGGAAGTAATGGCCAGTGAACCCTTTCTTGAAGTAAGTATAACTAAAGGAGCATCTTTTACACAAGTCTCCACTCAACTGGTAGGCGCCTACAATGTATCAAATGTCTTATGTGCCATTGCTATCGGTAAAACTTTTGGTGTACCAGATGAAAAAATAAAAGATGCCATCGAAACGTATATTCCATCTAACAGCAGATCGCAGATGGTTAAAAAAGATGGCAATCATATTATCCTTGATGCATACAATGCGAATCCTACCAGTATGCGTGCTGCCATTGAGAATTTTGCAAAACTAAAAGCCCCCAGTAAAGTTTTAATGTTAGGAGGCATGATGGAACTGGGTGAAGACAGCATAACCGAACACCAGCAGATCATTGATCTGATCAATAATTACCCATGGCAAAATGTTGTATTGGTGGGTGGTGATTTTAAAAATACAACACATAACCACCTCTTTTTTACCAATTCTACCGAAGCGGCAAACTGGTTCAAACAACAAAATTTCTCGGGAACCCATTTTCTGATTAAAGGATCGAGGAGTATGCAGATGGAAAAGATATTGGGTTGATAACATCTGCAACCCCTCCGGGGTTGGGATGATATTATTTCATTTTCTTGGCTAACATCTGTAACCCCTCCGGGGTAGGGACGACCTTATTTCATTTCTCAAATAACATGCGTAACCTCTCCGATGCAGGTATAACGTTATTTCATTTCGCCATCCTAACATGTGTAACCCCTCCGGGGTTATGGAATAAAATTGTGCTTACCCCGGAGGGGTTACAGAAGTTAGCAAAAAAATGCATCCCCATTCCCCCTTACCCCGGAGGGGTTACACATGTTACCAACAAAACCCCACTCCCTATCTCCTTTCCCCTAAGGTTTTATTTATTGATACGTAAAACGATGCGTCTGTTCCGGATCGTCTTACTGTATTTTTACCGCTATGATAAAACCAAATACTTATACCAGGTTACATATACATTTTGTATTCGCCGTAAAATACAGGAAGTCATTAATACAGCCTCCCTGGGACACCAGACTACATGAATACATAGCAGGTGTCCTAAAAAAATTTAACCACCACCCTGTATGTATAAATTCAGTACCAGATCATATCCATATTCTGGCAGACATTAAACCAACTCAATCTATTTCAGATATAGTACGGGTTATAAAAAAAGAAAGTAGTTCTTTTATTAATAAAGAAAAATTATCAACAACTCCATTTCATTGGCAGGAAGGTTATGGCGCCTTTAGTGTTTCACATATAAACCTAGAAACAATCAAAAACTATATTATTCGTCAACGAGAACATCATGCCAAAACATCATTTGAGGAAGAATATCAAATCCTACTAAAAAAGAATAAGGTCGACTTTAATTCTGCATATATTTTTCAGTCTCCAATATGATTTAAGATATCTTTTATTGGTTAATAACCTGATAAAATATAAAATACCTTTTGCGTGAATGTGCAACCCTTCCGGGGTACAGATAACTTTATTCCATTTCTTGGCTAACATGTGTAACCCCTCCGGGGTAAGGAGGTGACCTTATTTTATTTCTGGGCTAACTTGTGGAACCCCTCCGGGGTAAGGGTAACTTTATTCCATTTCTCTCATTCTAAAATCTGTAACTCCTCCGGGGTAGGAAACCCTTAATCCATTCTAAATTCATTATTGTTCCTACCCGTAACTAAAGTCACGCTACATTACCAATTTACTCCCCAACTTGCAGTATGAAAACTTTGTATTCATTCATACAAAAGATTGATTGGGTATTGATGATCAGGCTAATGGTAGCTGGTTTATTTATTTCTATCGCAATTGCTTACAAAGACTGGTTACCCGCAATATTTGGCTTAACCATATTTGTAACCGGACTAATTGCACACAAAACCAAACGGGGTTGTGGGTATACAAACTGCCAGTAATCTGCTCCTGAATATTAAATCGTACCTTTGTATTTTAAATCCTTGAAACAAAATGCCCGATAGCAATAAAAAAAGATGGTACCTGTGGAGTGTGTTAAACAACCGTTGTCCGAGGTGCCGAAAAGGGAGAATATTTAAAAGTCAGCAGCCATACAAATTCAAGACTAATGTTGACATGCATGAAAACTGCCCGGTTTGCGGTCAGCCTACAGAAATTGAAGTAGGATTTTATTATGGTACAGGATATGTAAGCTATGCATTATCTGTTGCCTTTCTTGTTTCAACATTTGTAGCATGGAAAGTACTCATTGGCATGACCTTCTCCATCGACGATAACCGTATTTTTTATTGGATGGGCACAGCCTTCGCATTACTGCTCATCTGTCAACCCCTCATTATGCGCTTATCACGCTCTCTTTGGCTCAGTTGGTTTGTAAAGTACGATCCGGATTGGAATAAGCATGAAATTGAAAAGCCGGAGAGGTACTAGGTACTAGGTGTTAGGTATTAGGTATTAGGTATTAGGTATTAGGTGTTAGGTGTTAGCAAATTATGCGGATATGTGATGAACTGGGGTAAAATGAGGAAATCATTAATAGAGGACTCTTTGTGTCATTAAACAGGCTTTTACGAAATAATAGCTACTGATCTTGTTTAGCCGCTAAGATAGAACGCAGATTTATCATGATCTATCATGATTATCTTGATAAATCTGCGTTCCATTTCCCGCTCACATTCAACTTCAATCTTTTATTCGCACTAAGCGCTAATGGCTAACAGCTAATGGCTAGTAGCTAGAAGCTAGCAGCTAGTGGCTTAGAAGCTACTCCCCCGCCAGCGATTCACCAACGCCGCAGCGCTATCTGAAAGACTAACCTTTACTGCAATTCCACCACTTTTGATGAACCCTATAAAATGGCAACTATCTTGTCGCGCAGCGACATAGAGGGTTTTAACTATTTGCCCGTTTGAGAAACAAAAGAACTTTGTATCGTATTCGCAACTTGTTTTGTCTACAAATGCCTGATTAATTTCCGTGAGGGTAAACAGATGTATTGCAGTGGTATCATTCAAACCATAACGCTTATAGGTTTTCTGGTCGTTGATATCGTTGAAGAAATGCATATCGATACTATCTACTGTTCTCAACTCAGGTAGCCGGTGCATATCGACTGGTATATTTGATGACGCTTGCGTTTGTTCCAGTGGTTTATTGTTTCCATTATTACATGCTACAGAAGTCAGTAAAACTGCCAGTATACTCAGGTATCGCATGGTATTTATTTTATGCAAAGAAATAAAAAAACCGCCCCAATAGGAAGCGGTTTTTTTTATGATATACGATTGCTTATTGTCCTTTTGCAGGGAATCTAGTCCATGAAGCCATCCAGTTAGTTGTTCCGAAAGCACCTACATAAGTTGTAGATGCAAAGAATGCATCTAACCCTGTGAAGCTTGCACCTGCTAATGCTGGTGAACTAGTAGCTGGTAACAAATTAGGAGAAGTAAGGGTAAATGGAGAAGTTAACCTGATATCTGCTGCATCTGTATAAGTTATACAACCTTCAGATTCAGCTTTGGTCTTAATTGCTGTAGCAGTTAATGTTGCAGAAGTTAAACCAGAGATTCTGTAAGGATCAGCAACTGCATGTACCAGGTTATTTTTAAACTCAGACAGGTTGTTGCTGTAATCATTTGCTGTACCATCAGATTCAATAGAGAATCCACCTTTCTGCCATCCCATCATGATAGAGTTACGCAGTACAAAACGTACTGATCTTCTCCATCTGTTACCATAGTTATGGTTAGCGGCAGTACCAGCTGCATTATTTGGACCAACGAAAGTAAAATTGCTCAGGGTTGGGCGAGTATATGGAGTAGCTGTTGTACCTGAACCATCGTTATCAGCTTCGATACCATTACCTGCATCACCATTATCAACGAATGCAGGATCACGTAACGCTACACCAAATTGAATTTTACCAGTATAACCAAAATCGAAATCGAAATCATCATCTGCTGTACCAAAAGCTACCAGATATTTAGCATTTACAGTACCGCCAAAAAACTCATACGCATCATCATTACCATATACTACCTGGATATTTTCGAGTGTGGTACCGCTACCAACACCACCGAGGGTAAGGCCATTGATTTCAGAACCTGGGAAAGCGGCAATACCAGCATATTCAATTCGCACATATTTCAAACTACCAGAATTATCAGCATCATTTGTACCACCATAAGGGCGATCCAATCCACCTTCAATTACCGGAGTAGAAGAACGGTTTGTTTTAGCATAACCTAAAAGAACCACACCACCCCAGTCGCCTGGGTTACGAGAACCAGCATCCTGACCTGAAGTAAACACGATTGGTTTATCAGCAGTTCCGTTTGCAATTAATTTACCACCTCTTTCTACACACAATGCACCTTTTTCTGTTTTATCACTTTTGATTACAGTACCTGGCTCAACAGTAAGGGTGATACCATTTGGTACATATACATACCCTTTCAATGTCCATACTTTATCTGCAGTAAGGGTTTTGTTTTCCAGTAATGAACCTCTTAATACAGTTGCATTTGGATCTTCCGGAGGAGCTATAATATCTCCATCATCATTATTCTTAGTACAAGCAGTAAACGTCAATGCAGCAAAAGCCACCATTGCAAGTCGAGTAATCAAAAGCGAACGTATCATTTTCGTTATTTTTTATGATGCAAAACAACTAATACAATGTAATGGGTATGTTACGGGAAGATTAAGGAATTGTTACCAGAGAGAAGCTGCTGGCTGCTAGCTTCTAGCTGCCAGATGTTTTTTAAATACCAGAGGTATTAAAAAGCCACAGATTCACAGATTATGAACGATTAATCTGTGAATCTGTGGCTTAACTATTTTTAAACAACTGCGTGGTCTAAGAAAAATCCAGCAGCTAGAAGCTGGTAGCTAGAGGCTAATCTAAAAATTATACGAAAACCCTACCCCAAAACTAGCACCAAACAGGTTGCTCCACTGAACACGGTCTTCTGAGCTATTATAGGCTCTGTTGTCTTTTTTAGATTCTACGTTGTTGTAAAATATTTGTCTGGTATTCAGGAGGTTCGACATATTGATTTTCACTTCACCTTTATTTTTGAATACTTTCTTAGCTAATTGAAAATCCAATACACTTCTTCCATTCTCATAAACATCTGGAATACCAAATGCACCTACGGTTTCGATACGTTGACCAATTCTGTTGAACAATACGGTACTGCTCCAGTTAGCATCAGCATAAGTTAAACTCAGGTTCACAAGGTAAGGTGACTGGCCCTGCATCGGACGTTTGGTGTCATAAGGATTTGATGATGCTGGCAAGTCTACGGTTGACTTAATCAATGAAGTATTTGCGCTGAAAGTGGTGTTGTTCCAGAATTTGCCATCACCGAAGAAAGCCAGTTTTTTACGGAAATCAAGTTCAATACCGTAAGCATAAGCGTTGTCTGGGTTGAAGAAAGTGATTACTTGATATTCAAGAGATGATTCACCAGACATACGCTGTTCAATCGGGTTCTTGAAGTGTTTGAAGAAAACAGACGCTGAAATAATCTCACCACTTTGTGGGTAGGTTTCGAAACGTAAGTCGATATTGGTATTCTGGCTTCTTTCCAGGCTACCATTACCACGAATAATTGCAGCTCTCACGAAATCGAAATAAGAGAAATTAGCTACCTCGCGGAAATCAGGTCTTGAAACGGTTCTTGACGCTGAGAAACGAAGGTTAGATTTATTGCTAAAGCTGTAGATCAGGTTTACTGAAGGAAGGATATCCAGGTAATCTTTTTTAATGGTTGTTCTTGTACCTGAAACGTTACCAGTTTTCACTTCATAATTAAATGTTTCTGCACGTACACCCCAGATCAATCTCCATTTTTCGTTAAACTTATTATCCAGCATTAAATAAGAACCGGTTAAGAGAGAAGTTGCATCATAACGGTCGGTATTGTTGGTAATTTCATTCAGGTAAAAACCGTTGGTGTACATATTACCATCGTTGAAAATTTGTCCAGCAGGCAGAGAAAGCAATGCAGTGTTAAAGCTTGATGGATTTGCCTCTTCATAACGGAATGCCCTTGCTCCGAAATCACGAATTTTATATTGGGTCAGTACACCTGCTTTTAGAGAAGAAGTGGTGTTACCCCATTTCAGGTTTTTGCTGTAATCCACTTTACCACCTAATGTATTTTCATCCAGTTCACTCCAGAAACGATAAGTATTTCTGAGTGCGATGGTGTAAGGGATGGTTTTATCATTTACCTGAGAAATATTCTTTTGGTAAGGTTGTGAGCGATAGTCTGGCTGGTCTTTTTTAGTGAATGCAAAGTTGAGGTTCCATTTCAGTTTATCGTTTGCTTTACCGATGGCATGTTCACCTTCTAATTGAGAGCTGAAGATGGTTTTTTCCATCGCAATAGCAATCCTGTTTTTGTTGATATACTGAAGGTCATTATAGTTGGCCCCTTCACGAATGGTATTGCTGTTTTCGAATACACGGTTGAAAAGGTTCTTGAGAACGATTTTATTCTTTCCTTTTTTGTAGCCAATATTCAACAAAGCACCAACACTGGTATTGAAAGAGTAAGAAGTATCTGCATAATCAAACAAAAGATTGGTGGTGGTAGTTGCATCACCATATTGTTGCCTGTCGGTAAGTTGGGTAGTTTGTGAGTTACGGTAAGTGATTGAACCCAGCAATCCGAAAGTAGCGCCATTCTTGCCACTGAATTTTCTGGCAAAATTGATTTGTCCATTTAAGGAAGGCAATGCTTTAGTATTATGATCACCATAAGTATTATACATCAGCCTAGAAGCCTGTATTTTTTGCGCCTGAGAAAAACTACGCCATCTGTTGGTAGAAGGGAATGAAGAAGGAAAACCTCTTGATCCGTCATCAAAGCCGAGGTAATCCATTCCACCCATATACCCTACATTGAAATTTTTACCGGTAGAAATAGTATTGAATGAAGAGGATAAAGCCAGTCCAAATGAGTTTTTGAAAGGAATATCTTTCGTGGTAACCTGAACAATACCGCCTGAGAATTCACCTGGCATATCAGGCGTTGCCGTTTTGTTGATCAAAACGTTATCGATCATATCAGAAGGAACGATGTCGAAAGAGAAGGTTCTTCTATCAGGTTCTGTACTAGGCATTACTGCACCATTGATGGTGGCCACATTATAGCGGTCATTTAATCCGCGAACAATTACATATTTATCATCTTGCACAGATGTACCTGTAACCCTTTTCAAAACCTCACCCACGTTACGGTCAGGTGATTTTTTGATGGATTCAGAAGAAATACCATCAGAAACACTGGTATTATTTTTTTGCATGCTTAACACAGCATTTGCAGATTCTCTGCGTGCAGGTGAAGCTGTTACCACAACTTCATCCAGTTCTTTTTTCTGGTCTGCAAGTACAATATTGAGTTCATTGGTTTGTCCGGCAACGATTACAATTTCACTGATGGTTTTGGTTTTGTAACCAGTCATAGAGAAAGTTAATTCGTAGGTTCCCGGAGCCAATTTGATGCTGAAGCGGCCTTCTACATCAGAAATAAGGGAGATTTTTTTAGCTGCATTAAAGATCGCTACGCCTGTAATAACTTCATTATTAGCAGAGGAAGACACTTTTCCGATAAGGGTACCGGTTTGAGCAAATAAAGCAGTAAATGAGAAAAGAGCCAGCAGGGTCGAAAAAATAGATTTCACAGTGTTTATTTTGCTGCAAAAGTATTTCCGCAATGTTACCACTATGTTACCCCAATGTTAAGGGAATATTACCTGAAGTGGGGGGCTGCTGGCTGCTAGCCATTGCTGACCGAAGAAAATTGGCTTCAAGCTTCAAGCCGCAAGCTACAAGCTTTGATGCGTGCTTATTATAGGCTTTCTGCTTTTAATGAGTTAAACGGAGGGATTGGGTATTAGAAAATTTAAAGTCATTTGCTTAAAGAAATATTTGGTTGTCGTAAACGCACTATCTGCTATTAATAGAACACAGATCTTCATGATTTTCAAGATCTATCATGATAAATCTTGAAAATCATGAAGATCTGTGTTCCATCATACGCAACACCTACAGCTCACGGTTAAATTTCCCCGGACAGCAATGGCTGCTAGCTACTAGCTTTGGAGGGGGTCCAAGAGAAATATCGGGTAATGCTGGTTCTATATTAGAAGAGTGGGGTTTAGTTAGTGGATATCAGAAGTTTTTCCAGGATTCTCCTTAAAGCCGGATCTGCTGCTCTGGGGGCGTCCATTTCTACTATTCTGAATGATTTATCTATTAAAATATACCTGGGTATCGTTTCCACGCCGTATTCTGTGAGTTTTGCCCGGTCAATTCGCCACTGTATACCTTCTGGCTTTCTTTTACCAAGGTTTTCGAGCCAGACTGGGTCGTTATCATCTACGGAAAGGGAAACGATGGCTAAATCGCTGCGGTTTGCATATTCCGTCTTTAATTTTTCGAAGTTGGGCATTTCTGCCAAACATGGGCCACACCAGGTTGCCCAAATATCAATATAGATGACTTTTCCCTTTAGGTTAGAAAGGCTGGTTTTTGTTCCATCGGTTTTATAGACCATAAAATCAATCGCCTGGTCACCATTGCCGAATTTTAATTTGTCCATAACCAGCAAGTTTAAAATATCACGATATTTTTTTGACCTGATCGCTTGAATATCCTTTTTATAGCCAGGCACCATTGCTTTATTACTTTCCGGCTTAATTTTTTTATATGCGAGCGTATAAGCATTGTTCCAATCTGCAAATACCTGTTTAAAAGAAGGGGTTAGATTTGAAAGATCCAACTCATCTATTATATCCCGATAAACTTCTATTTGCAAATAAGATGGATTCGCAAAATTATTCAACAAAGAATCTTTTACTGGTTTTGAGATACGATCGAAGGTTTCTGTGTAAGCTGTTATTTTTTCCTTTGGTTCCTTCTTCAATTTATATGCTGCATAAGATTTGACAAACAGCATACTATTTACTAAATCAGCCTTGTTTCTTGCCTTTTCAAGTTTCCTGAATGCCGAACCAATATTCTTCAATGCAGCAAGTTCATTTTCTTTTTGCTGGAAGATTTTCAGGAGAAACAACAGGGTTTCTTCTGGCGTATCCTGAAGGTTTTTACCTGCTTCCAGAAAAGAACCTCCCTTTGGAAAAGGAACATTTCTAAGGTAATTGTTGGCTATACTTCCTTGTCCGATAAATGTAGACTTAGATGCATCAGCATGATCTATCAATACTTGCATATCATCTCCTGGCGATAAATAAAGCTTGTTTCTACCAAGTCGAAAATAACCAGGTTCTTTTAGCGGAATTGTGATAGCGAAAGTAGAATCAACTTCAGGTACAATAACCCTGTTATAAGATTTAGGTACCATGTATTGAATTTCTGAAAAATCTTCCAATGTGGCTACTGCTCCAAAATGGGCCAGTTTACCTTTTAAGGTAGCTGATGCCTGTTTGGGCTGTGCGTATCCGGAAACAGCTAAACAAAGAATAATTAAAAAATGAACAATTATTTTCATGCAGTTTGTATTGGATCAAGATAATACTTTTTCAATAACCAGTGGCTGTGGCTGTTAATGAAATAACTACTTTAAAGCAATACCTGAGCAAAGATTTATGCAAAAAAATCCCGAGTAGCGGGACAGTTGACGTTTGCAGAGAGGAAGGGATTCGAATGCCGACGCTAACGGTCGGCACCGAGACATCAGCCCTGGCTGATCGTCTCGGCCCTCTTAGCTATATTTTTCAATAAATGCAAGTAGCCTTTGTCTATTCAAATTTTTCAACTTCTTCTCCAGTAACATTGCTTCTGATCTTGTTGGCTTTTCAATCAGACATACAAGTACCCAAGGTATGTAGGGTGAAGTAGCTGATTCATAACCATTATTATGTCTATTCAATCTTTCATTGAAGTTCTGTGTCTGACCAATATAATAACGATCAGATCTTGAAGAGTATAAAATATACACGTAAAACATAAAATCCCTTACACATGGGATTGTTTGCAGAGAGGAAGGGATTCGAATGCCGACGCTAACAGTCGGCACCGAGACATCAGCCCTGGCTGATCGTCTCGGCCCTCTTAGCTATATTTTTCAATAAATGCAAGTAGCCTTTGTCTATTCAAATTTTTCAACTTCTTCTCCAGTAACATTGCTTCTGATCTTGTTGGCTTTTCAATCAGACATACAAGTACCCAAGGTATGTAGGGTGAAGTAGCTGATTCATAACCACTATTATGTCTATTCAATCTATCATTGAAATTTTGCGTCTGACCAATATAATAGCGATTAAATCTTGAAGTGTATAGTATATATACGTAAAAGTGTCGGTTTAGATTCATCAAACAAAAGTCGTATTCCAGGTTTGATGATTGCTTCGTATTAATACGTGAATTAATACCTAATAAAAAATTAATAGAAGCAGAGAGGAAGGGATTCGAACCCTCGATACGGTTTCCCGTATACACACTTTCCAGGCGTGCTCCTTCAACC
>NZ_CAMLMJ010000018.1 GCF_946481145.1 uncultured Sediminibacterium sp. | reverse complement strand
CAACTTACGTCAAGATGATTGCTGCAGAAGCATTTCAGAGATAGATGCTTTTTTTTACCGGACAGCAATGGCTTCAGGCTGCAAGTCAAGCGTAGGATGGAACACAGATCTTCATGATTTTCAAGATCTATCATGATAAATCTTGAAAATCATGATAATCCGTGTTCTATTAATAACAGATAGTCTATTTACGGCAACCAAATATTTCTTTAAGCAACTGACTTTAAATTTTCTCCCTCTTTAATTCTATTGCATAAAGGAAAATTGTCCATCTATCAGCAGACATTATCCATTTTTCAGAGGCGTTAATCGAATCAATTTTGTATTGTCAATTTCGACACAACAATTGAAAAATTACAACAATGAAAAATTTTACCGTTCCAACAAGAGATCAAGTATCTGCAGCTAACCAGGCAATTTTCGACAATTTGAACAAAGCACTGGGCTTTGTACCGAATTTATATGCCACAATTGCTTATTCCGATAATGGACTTGGAAGATACCTTGCCTATCAAAATGCTAAAACAAGCCTGAGTAATAAAGAAAAAGAAGCGATCAATCTTGTAGTCAGCGAAATTAATAATTGTGTTTACTGTAAAAGCGCCCATACCGTAATCGGTAAAATGAATGGGTTTACAGATGAACAATTATTGGATATACGCCGTGAAAAAGCAGCAGATCCAAAGCTTGATGCACTTGTAAAACTCACTGGTAGCATTACCCGTAACCGTGGTAATCGAGACAGCGTTTTATTGGATACATTTTATGCGAATGGTTATACCGATGAAAACCTGGTTGACCTGGTTTTACAGATAAGTGAAAAAACAGCGATGAATTACCTGCATAACCTAACGCAAGTGCCAGTTGATTTTCCAGTTGCTCCTGCACTTTAAACTGTAACTTACATTGCTTAATATGGTATTTCCCCAACAAAGAGCCGGCTATATGCCGGCTTTTTGTTAGGGAAAGGGAAAATTGTCCATCCTTTTGCGTCCATCCTCCATTTTTTACTGGTGAGTTTTGAATCATTTTTGTATGGTAAAAGAATTAGCATGAACAACACAACAGCAATCAAAGAAGCTACAAAATCTGACTATCAAAAATATATGGCAGATGGGGTAAGTTATTTGGTATACAAACAACAAATGGCGGCAGATCTTGCCTTGAATCCTGATCAGCAAATTCAATCTTATATACATCTTAACCAAAGCAGAATGGCGAGGGTTGAAAAAACCTATATACCTTCTGAAACTATAGTGCAGCAGGTAATGAACCTGAAACACCAGGTAAACTGGTTGATATTAACAGAGCACTGGTGTGGCGATGCCGCACAAACTTTACCAGTGTTCAATGCTATTGCTGCTTTAAGTAATGGAAAAATTGCATTGAGACTGGTTTACCGCGATAAAAATGAACCGCTCATGAATCAATACCTGACTGAAGGCTCCAAATCGATTCCTAAGTTGGTTCAACTCGATTCAAATTTCAACGTAACAGGTATTTGGGGTCCAAGACCATCGGAAGCGCAAAAATTGGTTAAAACCCTGAAAGCAAACCCCGAAACAAGCGCTACCTACGCTAATGCCTTACACTTATGGTATGCAAAAGACAAACAACTATCCCTTGAAAAAGAGATCAGCCAATTATTGGTTAGGGCAAATTTGTTTTGTGTGGATTGCTTTTCATAAGATAGATCAATAAAAGTTAACATGGAAAAACGATATCCTTTACCCCCATTTACGGAAGAAACTGCCAGACAAAAAATTCAAATGGCAGAAGATGCCTGGAACAGCAAGGACCCCATCAAGGTTTCTGCAGCTTATACACCAGACAGTGAATGGAGAAACCGTAACCAGTTTATCAATGGACGGGATGAGATTATTCAGTTCCTTACGGATAAGTGGCACAGAGAATTGCATTATGTGCTCAGGAAAACATACTGGGCACATGGAGATAATCGAATTGCGGTTCGGTTTGAATATGAATACATGCTAGAAACAGGACAATGGTATCGTGCCTATGGTAATGAGAATTGGGAATTTGACGAAAATGGATACATGGCAAAACGCTATGCAAGCATCAATGACCTGGCAATTGAAGAGAAAGACAGGTTGATTAAATGAACAATGTAAACACTATTTTATATGAATCAGCATAACATAAACCCAGACCTTATCGTAATGGCAGATGAGTGTGGTGATAGCTTATGGGACACTGTGTTAAGTCAGGCAGATAATAAGCATAATGCAAATGAACCCAATAATGCATTACCAGTTCCAACTACAGAAACCACCAAAAATCACCAATAATGGCCAGGAATTTCGCTTCAATAGCATTTACCGATACCATTAAAGCAATGCAGGAAAAATATGGTAGCAGGTTGAGTTATGCCCGCATGGAAAAAGAAGTTTACCAGGAAGGGTTAACAGAAAATGAAATTCAATTTATTGAACAAAGAGATAGTTTTTATATAGCAAGTATTGGTGAACAGGCCTATCCTTATATACAACACAGGGGAGGCCCCAAAGGATTTGTAAAAGTGTTGGATAAGCATAAGTTCGGTTTTATTGATTTTAGCGGAAACCGGCAATACATATCTGTCGGAAATATTTCGGTAAACAATAAAGTTGCTTTAATCATGGTTGATTATCCTTCCAGGACCAGGTTGAAAATTTTAGCCAGAGCAACCATACTTGAACTGAAGGATCATCCGGAAATATTTAACCTGCTTAATCTTACAGATTATAAATTCAAGCCTGAAAGAATGATGGTATTCGAAGTAGAAGCTTACGACTGGAATTGTCCCCAACATATAACTCCCCGGTACACAATTGAGGAGATTGAAGAAGCATTTGCCGGACAGCGCGAACAGATCGTTAAATTGCAGGATGAAATTGCTTTACTTAAGCAAAAATTAAAAGAAAAATGACCAAAGAATTAAAGCGGGTAGTAATAACCGGAATGGGAGCAATTACACCATTAGGAAATTCAGTAGAAACATTTTGGGAAAATATAATGGCAGGAAAAAGCGGAGTAGACTTGATCACAAAGTTTGATACCACTTTGTTTAAAACCAAATTCGCTGCAGAAGTAAAAGATTTTGATGCAGGATTGTATTTTGAAAAAAATGAAGCTAGAAAGTATGATCTCTTTACTCAATATGCTGTGGCAGCTGCAGAGGCTGCCATAAAAAATGCTTCCCTGAATTTTGATACCCTCAACAAAAATAAAATCGGCGTAATCTGGGGATCCGGTAATGGAGGCATCATCACTTTTCAGGATCAACTGGAAGACTTTTTCAAAAGCAATAAAAACCCCAGGTTCAATCCATATTTTATCCCTAAGATTATTGCCGATATACCTTCCGGCGTTATTTCCATACGACATGGTCTGCGAGGTTTAAATTTTTCTACCATATCGGCCTGTGCTTCTTCAACCACAGCCCTCATTGATGCGTTCAATTATATCCGTTGGGGGAAAGCTGATATTATTATTGCAGGAGGTTCAGAAGCAGCCATCAATGAAAGTGGTGTAGGTGGTTTCAATGCGTCTAAGGCTCTGAGTACAAACAATGAGAACCCACAACAGGCATCAAGACCTTTTGATATTAACAGAGATGGATTTGTAATGGGTGAAGGTGCTGGTGCCCTGGTTTTGGAGAGTCTGGACAGTGCATTGCATCGCGGTGCTCACATTCTGGCAGAAATAGCAGGTGGAGGCATGGCAGCAGATGCCTATCATTTAACCGGCACACATCCTGAAGGAGAAGGGGCCTATCTTGGTATGATAGATGCATTGGAAGATGCAGGCATTAATCCTGGAGATATTGATTATATAAATGCACATGCTACTTCTACACCTTTGGGAGATGAAAGTGAATTAAGAGCTATTGAAAGGGTTTTTGGTATTCGAAATGACCTGAACATCAGTGGCACCAAATCAATGACAGGTCATTTATTGGGTGCGGCTGGTGCTATTGAAGCCATCATTGCCGTAAAATCTGTACAAGATAATATAGCGCCCCCTACCATCAATACAGTGGATGTGGAACCAGCCTGGAAAGATAAATTCAACCTTACACTGGGAAAAGCACAGCATAAAGAGATCAACTATGCGATGAGTAATACCTTTGGCTTTGGAGGGCATATTGCAACCCTTATTGTAAAAAAATATGGTTAAAATTTGCCTTAGTAATACGTTACCTGTCTCTCGCTAACTTTAAAATCAAACCATGCTTCAGCAATCTGCATTTACTCTTGTGAATAAGCAAAATGGAAATCTTGCTTTTAAATTATTTTCATTTGAAGATAACGGCCATTTTGATCATATACAGCGCAATAATTACTTTTCGCTAATATGGGTTAAGGAAGGGGCAGGAGTTCTAAAAGCAGATTTTTCTGAGTATCATTTTGAGTCAAATAGTTTATTTGCATTTTCGCCATACCAGCCTTATATGTTTGCTGAAAGTACCAACATAAAAGGAATAGCTATTTATTTCCATCCAGAGTTTTTCTGTATCTACAAACATGATCGGGAAGTTTCCTGTAATGGAGTGCTTTATAATAATATATATAACCCTCCCTTTGTTTCGGTAGACGAAAAATCGGCAAATACTTTTCAACTATTGTGTGAGCAGATAAAAACAGAAATGCAAAACACGGAACTGGCCCAGTATGAATTACTTGTTTCTTATTTAAAGATATTTTTAATCACTGCATCCCGGCTTAAAGTACAGCAGCATCAGGATGTGTTCGATGAAAAGCAAACAGATAAAGAACCTTTTATCCTTCAAAAACTAAAAGATGCAATTGAAGCGCATTTTAAAACCAAACATGCACCATCCGATTATGCTGAAATGCTTTATATAACACCCAAGGCACTGGCTAAAATAACTAAATCGCATTTCAATAAAACACTCAGCAGTATCATTAACGAAAGGATTATTATTGAAGCCAAACGAGAGTTATACCTCACTAATAAGACCGTCAAACAAATCGCCTACGAATTAGGTTATAATGATGAATACTATTTTAGCCGATTTTTTAAAGTAAATGCAGAAGTCTCGCCACAGATATACCGGGAAACTGTTGGTTATGCTAAAGCAATGGGATAGCAGGTGTTGATGGGAGATTTACATTTAAAATAAAAATCCCCCGATAAATTAGCGGGGGATTTTTTATTGGAAACAGGTTAAAGAATTAACCTGCCACTTGTTTGCGAATAATATTCAATGCACCACCTGCTTTAAACCATTCAATTTGTTGTTGGTTATAAGTATGGTTAACACTGATTTTGTCAGAAGAACCATCTGCATGGTGCAATACAACCGTTAATGGCTCACCTGGTGCAAATGAAGTAAGTCCTTCAATATCGATGGTATCATCTTCCTGAACTTTCTCGTAATCGTTTTTATCGGCAAAAGTCAGGGCAAGCATACCTTGTTTTTTCAGGTTGGTTTCATGGATACGGGCAAATGATTTAACCAGTATTGCACGAACACCTAAGTGACGGGGTTCCATGGCAGCGTGTTCTCTTGAAGAACCTTCACCATAGTTTTCATCACCTACCACGATTGAACCAATATTTGCTGCTTTGTAAGCACGCTGTGTAGCCGGTACTGGACCATATTCACCAGTCAATTGATTTTTAACTGAGTCGGTCTTTTCATTGAAAAAGTTCAATGCACCAATCAGCATATTGTTACTGATATTATCGAGGTGACCACGGAATTTCAACCATGGACCAGCCATTGAAATATGGTCAGTGGTACACTTGCCTTTTGCTTTGATCAGGAGTTTCAAACCTTTAAGGTCAGTTCCTTCCCATGCTGCAAAAGGATCGAGTAATTGTAAACGTTTAGAAGTAGGATCAACTGCCACCTGAACGCCACTACCGTCTGCAGCAGGTGCCTGATAGCCGGCATCTTCAACTGCAAAACCACGCTGGGGTAATTCTTGTCCAGTTGGTTCATCCAATTTTACCTGCTCTCCTTTTTCATTGGTAAGGGTATCGGTAATTGGATTGAAAGTTAAATCACCTGCAATTGCCAGTGCTGTTACCAGTTCTGGTGAAGCAACAAAGGCAAGTGTATTTGGGTTACCGTCTGCACGCTTCGCGAAGTTTCTATTGAAAGAGTGTACAATAGTATTGCGTTCTGCTTTTTCGGCACCTACACGATCCCACATACCGATACATGGTCCGCAGGCATTGGCAAATACAGTTGCGCCAATTTCTCCAAAAATATCCAGGAAGCCATCACGCTCGATAGTATAACGTACTTGTTCACTACCAGGTGTAATGGTGTATTGTGCTTTTGTTTTCAATCCTTTTTCTTTTACCTGACGAGCAAGACTAACTGCGCGACTGATATCTTCATAAGAACTGTTGGTACAGCTACCAATCAAACCTACTTCTACTTTGGTAGGCCATCCATTGGCCGCGGCCATTTCTTTCATTTTAGAAATAGGTGTAGCCAAATCCGGAGTGAATGGCCCGTTCAGGTGTGGTTCCAATTCACTCAGGTTGATTTCAATAATTTGATCGAAATATTTTTCAGGATCTGCGTAAACTTCCGGATCAGCATTCAGGTAATCTTTCACGCCATCGGCCATGCTTGCAACTTCTGCACGTCCTGTTGCTGATAAGTAACGGCTCATACTTTCATCATAACCAAAAGTAGAAGTGGTTGCACCAATTTCGGCACCCATATTACAAATGGTACCCTTACCAGTACAACTCATTGCACTTGCACCTTCACCAAAATATTCAACGATAGCGCCGGTTCCTCCTTTAACGGTAAGTATGCCGGCTACTTTCAGTATTACGTCTTTAGGTGCAGTCCAACCACTGAGTTTGCCAGTAAGTTTAACACCAATCAGTTTGGGCCATTTGAGCTCCCAGGGTAATCCTGCCATAACATCACAAGCATCCGCACCACCAACACCGATTGCAATCATACCCAATCCACCTGCATTTACGGTATGTGAGTCTGTACCAATCATCATACCACCAGGGAAAGCATAGTTTTCCAATACTACCTGGTGAATGATACCCGCACCTGGTTTCCAGAAACCTATGCCATATTTGTTAGAAACAGAAGCCAGGAAGTCATACACTTCTTTGCTCTCTGCATTCGCTACTTCAAGGTCTTTTTTAGCTTCCAGTTTGGCAGTAATGAGGTGATCACAGTGAACAGTTGAAGGAACGGCCACTTTAGGTCTGCCTGCCTGCATAAACTGCAACAATGCCATCTGCGCTGTTGCATCTTGCATTGCTACGCGGTCTGGTGCAAAATCTACATAAGATTTACCTCTTTCAAAATTGCTAAGGGCTTGATCCTTATGCAGGTGGGCGAAAAGAATTTTTTCAGACAGGGTAAGCGGGCGTCCCAGCGCCTTACGTGCAGCATCTACCTTGGCAGGCATCTCGGCGTACACTTTCTTGATCATTTCAATGTCAAATGCCATGGAATAATAGTTTAATATTTTTGGATGTCAGATCTCAGATGTCAGATGTAAGGATGATTGAGGGTTTGGAATGGGTCAATCGATGTTTTACCTCTGATTGGGTGCAAAATTACGAAAAAAGAGGGTACGGTGGATGGCTTGTGGTTATCGTCTATGGGCATAGTTATAATTCAAAATTCAAAATTCAAAAATCAAAAATCAAAAGCTAGTGGCCGGACTATGGACTATGGACTATGGTCTATGGTCCATAGTCCATGGACATAAACTAATCGACATTCGCGCTCTCATTCAACAAATTTTTCTATTTTGCAGTACAAGCCCCTTATCAACCGTAGATTATGCAAAAAATCAGAGAATTTTTAGAACTAAGGGCATTTGGTGTTTGCACCGCCATGGGGGAGAAGTTGGGAATCGCCAGCTCCAGGATCCGGATGTGGTTTATCTACATTTCCTTCCTCACCATGGGCTCGCCCGTAATCATCTATATGATCCTCGCTTTTTGGATCAATATCAAAAATTACATCCTCGCCGGAAGAAGAAATCCGTTGAGAAACTGGTAAAACAGACGAACAGAGGAATGTCCAATGTCCAATTTCCAAGTATATACTTCGACGTTGGATATTGGACATTCCTCTGTTCTATACCGCTTTCCTAAGTTTTACCAGCTTTTCCAACAGCGGTTTTAACAGGTCTAGTTTGAGCATATTTGCGCCATCGCTTTTTGCTACAGCGGGGTTGGGGTGGGTTTCGATGAAAAGTCCATCAGCACCTGTGGCAATAGCAGCTTTGGCGATAGTGCCTATTAGTTGAGGGTTACCTCCGGTTACACCGGTGGTTTGATTGGGTTGTTGTAAAGAATGGGTACAATCCATGATTACCGGACAGCCATGTTCCTGCATCCAGGGAATATTACGATAATCAACTACCAGGTCCTGATAACCAAATGTAGTACCACGTTCGGTAAGCATGATTTGCTCATTACCCGCCAGTTTAGTTTTATCAACCGCAAATTTCATGGATGGACCACTTAAGAACTGACCTTTTTTCACGTTTACAACCTTACCGGTTTCTGCTGCAGCAATCAGCAGGTCGGTTTGGCGACAGAGAAATGCTGGTATTTGAAGAATATCGATAAATGGCGCTGCCATTGCAGCCTCATCGTGTGCATGTATATCAGATGTGGTGGGTAATTTGTATGTATCTCCCACTTTTTTAATCAGGGATAAACCATTGTCGTCACCTATTCCGGTAAAAGAAGAAGCACTGGTACGATTAGCTTTGCGATAACTGGCTTTAAATACATAAGGAATACCAAGGTCCGCACAAATCTTTGATACGGTATCACCCACTTCCATTACTAGGTCTTCACTTTCTACTACACATGGACCAGCAATTAGGAAAAAATTATTGGCATCATATTGCTGGTGCTTGAACAGGTCGGCTAAATAGGAAGGAATCATGGTAGTTGTTTAGTAGGCAAAATTAAGGAAATGTTTTAGGTGAATGGTCAATGGTGAATTGTCAATACTGGAATCTGTTCTTCAGTATTCATCATTCACAATTAACAATTCACCATTCACCCAAAAACATTCCTGTTTTTTGTCTTTCTTTGTCCCTCTAAATCCGTATTGCATGTCGCAACAAAAAGAAAAAATTCTTGTTATTGGTGCTTCTGGTCAGATTGGGGTTGAATTGACAATGGCACTTCGCAAATTGTATGGCAATAATAATGTGATAGCTTCTGATTTACGCGAACAGAATCCTTTATTGGAAGGTACTGGTCCTTATGTGAGTCTGGATGTAATGAACAAGGAAATGTTACATGTCCAGGTTATCCGCCAGAACATTACGCAGATATATTTGCTGGCAGCGATTCTTTCTGCTACCGGAGAAAAAAATCCCAACCTCGCCTGGCACTTGAATATGCAGGGCTTATTGAATGTGCTCGATATTGCCCGTGAAGAGCAATTGACCAAAGTTTACTGGCCCAGCAGTATAGCAGTTTTCGGTCCTACTTCACCCAAACAAAATTGTCCGCAACAAACCATCATTGAACCCACTACTGTTTATGGTATCAGTAAGTATGCGGGTGAGTTCTGGTGCAATTACTATTTCCAGCGTTATGGTGTTGATGTAAGAAGTATTCGTTATCCAGGGTTAATCAGTTATAAGTCTGCCCCAGGTGGCGGAACAACAGATTATGCGGTTGAAATTTATCATGAAGCCCTGGAACATGGAAAATATAACTGCTTTCTCGAGGAAAATACTTACCTGCCTATGATGTATATGCCCGATGCTATTCGTGCAACGCTCGAATTAATGGAAGCCCCTGCTTCTAAAATAAATGTTCGAACATCTTATAATGTGGCCGGAATGAGTTTTTCACCAAAAGAAATAGGCGCTGAGATAGCCAAACATATTCCCGGATTCTCAATGGCTTATGCCCCAGACTATCGCCAGCAGATTGCCAATAGCTGGCCACAAAGCATCGACGATAGTGTTGCTGCAAGCGATTGGGGGTGGAAACCTGAGTATGATTTGTCTAAAATGACAAAAGACATGCTGGATAACCTGAAAAAATAGATAGTTGGTGCAACGTTTTTTACCCCGGTCGTATCATTATATACGATTTGACACCTGAAAGGATATCATTTCCATTTCAATCAAATCTTTACCGGGGGGTAAACTAAAAAGAGTCGCAATATTTTTTATTGCGACTCTTACTTTATAAATGAGGTCAGTATTTAATTAGAACCTGAAACCGATATTAATACCGGCTCCACGAATACCTGCCCAAGGGCCATCAGACTGAATACTTGCACCAGTAGAAGTTACAACAGCGTTTTTAAATTTAAATGGCGCTGCATCGATGCCATCCAATTCAGCTTTAACAGCATCTCTTTCCTGTTGAGTATTGAAAGCCTTGGTTACGGCAAGGGTACCGCTACTGCTTCCATAGTGACCACCAATGATCCAGATATCCAAAGTCAACACTTTGAAAATTCTGTGCTGGGTGCCGAACATAAGTCCACCACTGGTAGATTTTATTTTACCTGCAACTGGCGCTTCATCTGTTACATTAGTTGTACCATTATTATAGGTATACTTAACTGGCGCAGTAATATCGAAGCTGGCGAAACGCATATAAGGAGCCACATAGAATCCTCTCATATTGCCTTTTCCAAGGTAGATACGAACTTCAGGAGTAATAGCGGTATTACCCATCTGAAATTTGTTGAAATCGAAATCGGTACCGTCTACCAGGCTTTCAAATGTACTTTTGAAAGGAAGTGTTCCTTTAGCCATGGTTCTAAAACCAATTGCTGCCGAGAAGCGGTTGGTAAGTTTTCTTTCATAAGTAAAGTGAACGTTTTTGGCCACGAGAGAGCTCAGGTTCAGTTTTACAATGTTTTTTCCTTTTAACAACAAAGGAACCTGTGCTTCCGATACAAACGGAATACAGAGTAGGAGTACAAGCCATTTTTTCATACTGTTAGTTTTAGTGGTTACAATATAGCCAGGTCGGCTACAGTTTTATTTTCAAGCACTTTTAGGGTATTGTCTCTAACCTCAATCATGACTCTGTTCAACCCACATTTTTTTTCATTACAGTCATGACATTTTTCATAGAAATTCAAACTCACACAGGGCAGTAAAGCTATGGGTCCTTCGATCAGCCTCATTACAGTGGCTAAAGGGATTTTATGTGGCTCAACATTGAAAAAATAGCCACCCCCTTTGCCTTTTTTGCTTTCTAATAACCCCGCTTTCTTCAGTTCAAGCAGGATATTTTCCAGGAATTTCAAGGGTATTTTCTTTTTGCTGGCTATTTCAGCTATCAATACCGGCCCGTCTTTCTTGCGCTCGGCCATAAAGGTAAGGGCTTTAAAGGCATATTGTGTTTTTTTTGATAGCATAAAATGTTGATTAATGGAATATTCTAATAGCCCCTCGAATAATTTTAATAAAAGGTTATTACCGGGCTATGAAAATAAACTGGCCAAAAATGATTTTCTTTACAAAGAAATCAATCCCATGCGAAAAATATCAAAACTTTCTTTATTTCTCCTATTAGCACTCGTATTTTCTTCTGAAACAGAAGCACAAATCATTAAAAGGCCCAGGGCACTTTTATTCGGTAACCTGGCTTATGTATCGCCATATGGTGCAGGTCTGGATGCTAATTATCGTGGTGGTGTTGCTGGAGAATTTGGCGGTGGACTCGGTCTGGGTAAAACCATGCTCACTGGTAGCATCGGATATCAACTTATCAGCAGTCGCTCAGGAGTGGCAGCAGGAAATCTGCGGATCATTCCTATTAAAGTTGGCATCAGGCGCTATCTTGTTGGGAGCATTTTTCTGCAAGCCAATGGTGGTATTGCTTCACAGAGTTATGCGCACAATGGACCCAGTGGATCATCCTTTGTATATGAATTAGGTGGTGGATTGAAACTCCTGAAATTATTAGAGTTACAGCTTACCACAAATAGCTGGAAACAACCATCGGCATCAGCAAGATCAAATGCATTGTTTTTTAAAGCAGGCTGGTCTATCAGGCTATAAACCCAATACCTCCTTCATACCCAATACACCTTTGTGCTGTATGGCATATTCAGCGGCCAGTACTGCACCGCCAGCAAAACCTTTTCGGTTGTGTGCGGTATGAATGATTTCTATATCATCAATGGGTGAACTGTATTTTATTTTATGAGTGCCGGGTGCTGGATCAATTCTTTCAGAAATGATGGTAAGTGCTTCTTTCTCTGTTGAAACTTCATTAGTCCAATGTTTTTTGGTTGGAATGGAAGCCATGATTTGTTCCGCTAATGTAATAGCAGTTCCGCTTGGTGCATCTTTTTTTTGTGTATGATGGATCTCTTCCATAGACACATCATAATCTGTGTGCTTACTCATTAATTTGGCAAGCTGTTGATTGATTTCAAAGAATAGATTTACACCGATGCTGTAATTACTTGCATAAACCAATGTGCCATTTTGTTGGATACAATATTGTTTTGCTTCATCAAATTTTTCAAGCCAACCGGTTGAACCACAAACTACGGGGAGTCCTAGTTCCAAACATTTCATTACGTTGGTGAATGCGCTGTGTGGACTGGTAAACTCTATTGCCACATCTGCTTTGGCAGCATTTGCTGCGTTGAGTTCATCGGCATTGTCGAGGTCTACCTTGAGGGTAATGCTATGTCCTTTCGCTACTGCAATTTCTTCAATGGCTTTACCCATTTTACCGTATCCAACTAAAATTATATTCATTACACAGGTTTGAATGGTTATCTTATGTTAACTGGTTTTTTATTCGGTTGTTTTAAATTCATGACCAGACCAAATCCTGGCGATTTTGTTACAGGATTAAATGTTGGTGTAACCTGCATGCTTAGGTCGCTGCTCACATCAAAATGTTTGAGGTGCGCAAAAACGGTTGCATCTGCAATTTGTAATCCATAAGCTATAATAAACCAAAGGATAGAATAATCCCGGTCGCGGCGAAACGCATTTCGGTAACTCTGTACCGATGAAATACTTAGGCCCTGCAATTGCGGATCTATTTTCCAGTAATCTGTACTATCTCTATTTGGTACGGGCAACTGTGCCTTAAACAATGCTTCATAAGCAAACTTTGTTTTTTTGTACATGTTGTTATTATAGAAGAAGGTAATGGTAGGAATGGCCAGAATGCCATACACCACCGGTATCTTCCAGTATTGTTTGTTGTATGCCTGTCCCCAGCCCGGTAATAATGCTCTTCTGGTAGCTATTTTAGGGATATGCGGTTTGACAGGTTTCTTCATCTTTGCCAGGCTGTCTTTTTGCACTGTGGTATCGGCTAAGTTGAATGCAGAACTGCCAGCGAGCTGTTCTTTATCAGATTGCGCGTGGAGATTTGAAAGCCCGGTAATGAGGGCGACAGATAGTATGAAGGACCTTAATACACCCATTTAGCTATTAACTCACCGTTACATTCATGGCATCGAGTATTTTATTGAGTTCTTCCAATGAATAATATTCGATGGTGATACTGCCATAACCTTTTTTGTTATGTACCATTTTCACTTTGGTGGCAAAGTGTGATGCTAAGTTATCTTCAATTTTTTTGTAAGCGGGCGGAAGATCTGATTTTGCCGAAGATTTAACAGGTTCATTTTTTTCTGCCTGGTAGAGTTTACGTACCAGTTCTTCGGTTTGTCTAACGCTTAATCCGCGTTGCTGAATTTCTTTATAAACGAATAATTGTTTATCAATGGTATCGATATTAACGAGTGCCCTGGCATGTCCCATGCTTAGGTTTCCGCTTCTAACTGCCAGTTGAATATCAGGAGGTAATTTTAGCAGACGGATATAGTTGGTAACCGTACTTCTTTCTTTCCCCATTCTCTCAGCCACCTGCTCTTGTGTATAACTGAGTTCATCCATCATACGCTTATAGCTGAGGGCTATTTCAACCGCATTCAGGTTTTCTCTCTGTAAATTCTCTAAGAGTGCAAGCTCAAGTAATTGCTGGTCGTTGGCCTGACGTATATAAACTGGTACGTCTTTTAATCCAGCCAGTTTTGCAGCACGAAAACGGCGTTCGCCTGCAATTAGCTGGTATTTATTATTCGCTAATTTAGAAACAGTAAGCGGCTGAATAATATCATGCAGTTTCAATGATTCTGCCAACTCCTTCAAAGCCTGCTCATCAAAATCGCGACGGGGTTGTTTAGGGTTAATCTGTATGTCTGCTAAAGGGATACGACTGATATGGGTAACCTGCTCAACAACATCTGTCTTTAAGGTACCGGCTGTAGTCTTAAGATCCGCATCAATATTCTGCAACAAAGAACGAAGTCCCTTGCCAATGAGTTCTTTATTTTGTTTTGGGTTGGTCATGGTTTTGTTTTTTGGAAGGGTATTGGGAGTCAATGGTAAATAGTCCATAGCGCATAGTAGCAAGAAGGTTTTACCATGGACTATGGACTATCGACTATGGTCTACTCAATTATCCTCTCCTCATTCGACATTTTAGTTAAGCCATTATTTTGCAGTATCTCTTTTGCCAGATTCAGGTAATTGATGGCACCTTTACTTTCTGCATCATATAGTATCACCGGTTTACCTACGCTGGGTGATTCGCTCAGGCGGGTATTTCTGTGTATGATGGTAGAGAAAACCATTTCATCGAAATGTCTTCTAACTTCACTCACGACCTGATTACATAAACGTAAACGGCCATCGTACATAGTCATCAAAATGCCTTCTATCTGTAATTCCGGGTTTAATCGGCTTTGAACAATTTTAATGGTGTTCAGGAGTTTACCCAAACCTTCCAGGGCAAAAAATTCACATTGTACAGGAACAATTACGCTGTCGGATGCTACCAGTGAATTCACGGTAATTAAGCCGAGTGAAGGAGAGCAGTCGATGATGATGAAGTCGTATTTATCCTTGACTGCATCAAGTATCCCTTTCATAACATTTTCACGGTTGGGATAATTGATCATTTCAATTTCCGCACCAACGAGGTCGATATGTGAAGGGATGATATCCAGGTTGGGTATTTCACTTTTCAGGATTACATCTGCAGCAATCGTATTATTCACCATACAGTCGTATAAACTGCTGGTAATATTGTGCAGATCAAAGCCTACACCAGTGGTGCTGTTTGCCTGAGGATCGGCATCAACCAGTAATGTTTTGAATTCTAAAACAGCAAGGCTGGCTGCCACATTAATGGCAGTGGTCGTTTTACCGACGCCTCCTTTCTGATTAGCAACTCCAATAATTCTCGCCATAATTGTCTCTTGTTCGTATGTACGAACTTTTTATAAGTTATAAGTCTATCGCTGTTCCGATTGCAGGAAGAAATAATTCCTTACCTGCTGCTGCAAATGCTTGTTGTGCCGCAGTTTTATCAATTTTAATAAAACCGAAAGTATCGTAATGTACGCCAACCACTTTTTTGCATTGTACAAAATCTGCACATCTTACTGCGTCGGCAACATCCATCGTGAAATTATCACCTATTGGCAGTACACAGAAATCAAGTTTACTCCAGGATGGTATTAATTGCATATCCAAAGTAAGTGCAGTATCTCCGCTGTAATAGAAATTACCTTCTTCTGTTATAAAAAGAAATCCCATTGGATTACCCCCATAACTCCCATCTGGTAAACTACTGCTGTGTTGTGCCACTACGCATTTTACTGTGCCAAAATCAAAGGACCATTTGCCACCTGTATTCATGGGGTGTGATTTTTCAACACCTTGTTTTTGTAACCACTCATGCACTTCCCATGCTGATACTACCTGGCAACCTGTTCTTTTGGCAATCGAAACAGCATCGGCTACATGATCAGTATGACCATGCGACAGAAAAATATAGTCTGCCTGAATGGAGTTTACATCGATATCTTTTGCCAGTTCATTATAAGTAATAAACGGGTCGAAAAGGATTTTTTTTCCCTTCACTTCCACCTGAAAACAGGAATGTCCATAATAAGTCAGTTTCATATCCGCCTAAGTTTTGAAGGAGGTCAAAAATACGGTTTCGGGCATATCTTTTGAAAGAATCTTATCCATAGGGGCGGGGCTTAGTCCTTGGTCATTAGTCAATGGTCGATAGTCCATAGACCATAGGAGGGCAATAATGGTTGAATGTGCTGAAATTGAGTGGTTACCATGGACCATGGACTATAACCCAAAATGCAATATTTTCATCCCCTGGTCGTCTACATATAACATAAATCACCTACATGCGTAACGCGGGAACACTTTGGATCATAGCATTGATCATGCTTTTATTGGATTTTTATGTATTTCAGGCGGTACGTACCGTGTCACAGAATCTCTCTGAAAGGGCCAGGTTTTGGGTAGCGGTTGGGTATTGGGTATTTTCTGTGCTGGCAATACTGGCATTGATTTCCTTCCCTTATGTGCAGGCTTTCCAGGCTTCCCGCTTTTACCGTAATTATGTTTTTGCTATCCTGGTGGGCCTGTTTTTTGCCAAGCTGGTAGCGGCTATTTTCTTCTTTTCCGACGATTTACGCCGCATGGTACTTTGGCTCATGAGCAAAATATTTCCAGGTACAGGTGCTCAATATATGAACAGTAATGGCGGTGGAATACCCCGGTCAACCTTTCTTAGCTGGTTGGGTATAGGCGTAGGAAGCTCCCTTTTTGGCACACTATTATATGGATTTAGTAATAAATATAATTACCAGGTAAAAAGAATCAAGCTCAAATTCCCCAATCTACCTGCCGCATTTAATGGATTTAAACTGGTGCAGATTAGTGATGTGCACAGCGGCAGCTTCCAGAATAAAAAGGCGGTTAACCATGGTATTGACCTGATTTTACAAGAAAACCCCGATCTGATCCTTTTTACCGGCGACCTGGTAAACGACAGGGCCAGTGAAATGGATGAATACAAACCCATATTTGCCCGGCTAAAAGCTCCGATGGGTGTTTATAGCACATTGGGTAACCACGATTATGGCGATTATGTAGCATGGCCAACCCCGGCAGAAAAAATGGCTAACCTGGATGCATTGAAACAGGTTCATGCTGATATGGGGTGGCGACTGCTGATGAATGAACATGTGAAGCTGGAAAGAAATGGCGAACAAATTGCCCTACTTGGTATAGAAAACTGGGGCGCAAAAGGTCGTTTCCCCAAATACGGTAAAATGAACGAAGCCTACCCCGGCACAGAAACCATACCATTTAAAATATTGATGAGCCATGATCCAAGTCATTGGGACGCCGAGGTAAGAACCAGTTACCCGGATATAGACCTCATGCTCTCCGGACATACACATGGCATGCAATTCGGTATCGAAAACCCTTATTTCCGCTGGAGCCCTGTACAATGGATGTACAAGCAATGGGCTGGATTATACGAAGAGGGAAAACAAAAACTCTACGTAAACAGAGGTTTCGGCTTTATCGGTTACCCCGGCAGGGTGGGGATATTGCCGGAGATTACGGTGATTGAATTGGAGATGTGAATTGTCAATGGTGAATGGTGAATATAGATGGTGCTGCTTGAGCTATTGACCATTCACCATTGACAATTCACATCTCCTACAATTTCACCGGTAAAATAAGTTTCAAGTACTCCCATGCTATTGTAATAGCCGCATCCTTACCCTGCTTTTCAATGTCATAGGTAAGTCGTTGGGTCATTTTGTTTTTCAGGGGTTTAACTTTTACCCGAACAAGGTCTTCTGCAGCATTGTATTCATCTGCAAGGTGTTGCTTATTTCTGGAGTTGATGATGATGATCCACTCATTTTTACCCGGGATAGTAAAGAGGGCATATTTTCCTTTAGGAATTTTTTTGCCACCAATGGTTACCGGAGTTGAGAAGTCGACCGTAGTAGCATTATGTGCACCAGTAGCCCAAACCTGGTCATAAGCTACTAATCCGCCCCAGATCATCCTGCCTTTTACACCTGGTGAACCATATTCGATATGAATATGCGTGTTATTGATCGTTTCCATGGTCACTCTTTTTGGACTGCTTTTCATGGTGTCTTTGGCAATCAAGCCATTATTTACACTGTCTGCATACCCATTTCCAGCCATGTGGTTGTGTTGGGCATTAATAGTAATAGACAGGATTGAAAAAAGAGTAAGCATGAAGAAGGTTCGCATAAACTGGGTGGTTTATACAAATAAACGAATTATGTACTATCGTTTACTAATCTTATTTCGACTGATATTTCTTTGCCGGGTGCATTTAAAACGTTTAATGGAGGATGTTCTAAGCATCGCATGCTTGGTATTTCTTCCCTTCATTCTCTTTCTCCATAAACGGAAACTAGTTTTTTTACTGAATTGGCGCATCAGCTCAATCACCTCCTGTTCTTTCAAACCAAACTGAAAATGGATGGCTTCAAATGGGGTACGGTCTTCCCAGGCCATTTCTATAATTCTATCAATATTCAGATCCGTTAAATGTTCCATAAAGCTTTAACAATTACAATAAGAAATCGTTTAGTACGTTAACACTATATCCATATTTTTAGTTATAAGACAACGATTTAAGGCTGTCTGGTGTCTGATTGGGGAAGTTTGGCACGGTCATTGAAATGTTAGGGAGTATAAAATAAACCTTATGAAGAAGAAATTAATTTTAGCAGTGTTTACGGTAACAGTGTTAGCCGTTTCCACACAGGCACAGGGTATCAGGCTGGGCGCCAAATTAGGGGCTAACTTAAACAAGGTATCCGGACAGTCATTCAGCGACGGATTTGACCTCGCTTACCACGTTGGTGGATTCCTTGAAATAGATTTTAATAAAAAATGGGGTATCCAGCCGGAGGTATTATGGAGCCAGACTGCTACCAAGCGTTCCAGTTTCAATACCATTTATGCCAGTGAAATAAATCCTTTTAATAATCAGGAGAAAATCAAGCTCGACTACCTGAGTATCCCAATTTTATTGCGTTATAATGTTGGAAGCATACTTACTTTAAACCTTGGTCCACAGTTTGGTATTTTGCTGAATCAGGATAAATCATTATTGCAGAATGGCGAATCTGCTTTTAAAACTGGGGATTTTTCGATGGTCGCTGGTGGACAGCTTAACTTTAAAGTATTGCGTATATATGGTAGGTATAATATTGGCCTGCAAAACATCAATGATATCGATAATAAAGATAAATGGACAAATCAACAGATCCAATTGGGTCTGGGTTTGAGGTTTTAAGATCCAATATCCATCAGGGTTTTAAACCAGGGGTAATCTTCTTTCGAAGGTTACCCTTTTATTTTGAAGGTCTTTTTTACCCCTGCGATTTCCTGTTTAAAATCTGCCAGCTCTTTCATTTGCTGTTGAATAAAACTGTTGTCTTCTAACTTGCCAATCACCGCATTCATTTCAGCCATATTCTCATACACCATTTTACGATAAGGGTTTTGATAGTCTTTAGCCCTTGCATCATAAATTCCCTTGGTCATCCATTCTTTGGTGGTTATTGCATCAGTAAGCAATTGAGATAGCTGGTGCTGGTTTATCTTTTTTAAATTTAAACCACTTATTTCTGCCAATGCAGCAAGTGCATGTGCCGTTTTGTTGGAAGCATATTTGTTACCCAGTAAAATATAATGGGCATGTACTTCATCCCATGATTTTATTTTACCAGACCTTATTCTTTCTTTTAGCTGTTGTAATTCTACCTCTGTTACAAGTTGACCGCCCAGGTTTACCCAATTGGTTTTTTTGGTTTTTGCAGGAAGAGCAGCCAAAAGCGTATCTAGCGATTTTATCTTTTGTTCTTTAACCAGTTTCAATAAATGTAATGTGCCATAATAATGAATCAGTTCCCGAAACAGATGATATGCCATACGCACTTTTATCAGGATTACTTTTCTTTTGCTGTTTTCAAATCCGTCAACAGTTATTTCAAGTTCATCTACCAACTTATCACCGCTTGACAATAATTGTTTTCCGATTTTGGCGGCTTCTGCTGGGGTTAAAACTGTTTTCGCTTTGTTGTGTTGTGTATGATATGCCCTGCCTGTTGCTTCCTCCATAATAGTGAGGGCAGTAAATAATTCGTTGATGGTATCCGGCGCCAGATAGTCGTATTCGATATTTTGTATCCTTTCGGTTCTTTTGTCTCTGTCAACATATTTCCAGGCATTTCTTGCAAGGGCATACATATTGTAACGAAACCAATAGCCTGGCATAATAACCAGTTGATCCTTGCTTACATCATTGCTTACAAGTGAGAATGGGAGTTGGATATTTAATTCGGCAGGGTAGTCGCCTTTGGTAAGAATGGTAAAGCCCGCAAATACAGAATTGTGTTTTAAGCTAACACAGAGTCCAGGCCAGAAACCTCTTCCCATAATGATTTCGCCATCCGCACCGCGACTATTATGGTTTGAGCCAATAGTAGCACCAGCGGCAATATTACTCTGACCCATTACGAGTGAAGCGCAGAGGAATGAATTGTTATGGTGTTGTTCGTGTGCGGGGAAGATTAAAGAGTTTAATACTTCACAGCAGGAAATGGTGGCATTATGACCAAGGTATGAGTTGATAAGTCTAGCACCGTATTTCAACTGTGAGTGGGAAGCCATGATAAAGCGAACGGCTTTAACCCCATAAAACATTTTACAACCAAATCCAATAATGCCATTCACTGCTTCACAGCCTTCACCAATCTGGGTACGACCTTCTTCTCCTGAGTTTACTGTAAGGTTTTTTAGTTTGTTCGCACCTTTTATATAAGCGTCTGTGCCGATCCAAACATCCTTAAGGATATTACAGTTTTTGATTACAGTACGATCACCAATTTTACCGTAATAACCTCTTTTATTATCGTAGCGAGCTTCTGTAAAATCCCTGAATTTATCCTGTAAAATTTTGTCGTGTTTATCCCTGCTCCATAAGAAAGCATCGCCTGCGAGCATTCCGTTAAAGGGTAATACCCTTCTTCCGGTGTTTTCATTGCAGATTTCCATCCAAATCCTTACCTCTTCTGATTCTCCCTGTTTTACTATTCCGTTTCCGAATTTGGCATGGTTTGTTGAAACAACTTCATTTACATTGGTAATGATTACTTCACTGCCAATAATATAGTGAGAGAGATAGTTCACATTATCAATACAAACATTATCTCCAAAATCGCAACTGATGATGGTGGAATTGTAAAGTCCAACAGGCACTTTCAAATCACTAAACCCTAAGCAAAATGGTTCCAGTTTACCAATGCGAACCAATCCAAAGAATTTGCAGTTTTTAACCAGTTCAGGATTAAAAGCATCTGATACCAATATTTTGGTCCAATCATCACTGGTATTTCTGTTTCGCACCAATACTTCTATTTCATAAGCATTGAGCATGCGATAAGTTATACCATTGCGGTTTTGCATGTTCCTTAAATAGTACTCATTCTTACCTTTTGGAAGGTATTCTGGTCCAAGGAAATGATAACCGAGAGAAGATATAGGTGTTTTGGTAATCTTATTTTGCGTCATGCACTGGTTGGTTTTGGTGCTTGAAATGAATGCTTATTCTACTGTAACACTTTTGGCAAGGTTTCTTGGCTTGTCCACATCTAAACCTTTTGCCAATCCAACATAATAACTCAATAATTGTAATGGAATACAACTGAGTAATGGAGCAATTACTTCATCAGTATCGGGAACAAACATAACATCATCGGCCATGCCTGGAATAATATCATCGTTTGTAGTTGCTACCGCAATTACTTTACCCTTTCTTGCTTTGATTTCCTGCACATTGGAAACAATTTTCTCATAATAAGAGTCTTTGGTTGCGACAAATACAACAGGCAGATTTTCATCTACCAATGCAATTGGTCCATGTTTCATTTCTGCAGCCGGATAACCTTCTGCATGGATATAAGAAATCTCTTTTAGTTTTAAAGCACCTTCCAACGCAACGGGGAAATTGTATCCGCGACCCAGGAACAGGAAGTCGCTGGCGTCTTTATATTTTTCTGCTATGCGTTGGATATTTGAAGTGTCAGCCAGAATCTCTTTTACTTTTTCCGGTACCGATTCCAGCTCTTTCATTAATGAGAGATACCTGTTTTGATCGATGGTGCCTTTTGCATAACCAATTTTCAATGCCATCATTGCCAATACAGCTAACTGACCTGTGAATGCTTTGGTACTTGCTACGCCAATTTCTGGTCCGGCGTGTGTGTAGGCGCCTGCATGACTTAATCTCGCTATACTGCTTCCCACAGCGTTAACTACGCCGAAAATGAATGCACCTTTTTCTTTGGCGCTTTCTAGTGCTACTAATGTATCTGCAGTTTCACCACTTTGAGAAATGGCAATAATTACATCTCCCTGGTTTACTACCGGGTTTCTGTAACGGAACTCAGATGCATATTCTACTTCAACCGGAATTCTGCACAATTCTTCTATCTGGTATTCAGCAATTAGTCCGGCATGCCAACTGGTACCGCAGGCGACAATCAGAATGCGTTGTGCATTTTTCAATGCTTCAATATGGTTGTCAACACCGCTCATGATGATCTGTCCTGTTTGTGGCAATAACCTTCCTCTCAGGCAATCAAAAATGGTATCAGGTTGTTCATGAATTTCTTTGAGCATGAAATGATCATAGCCACCTTTTTCAATGGCAGCCAGTTCCATATCAAGTTTGGTAATGAATGGGGTTTGTTTTTCATTACCTAAATTTTTCAGGATCAGTTCATCTGGTTTAACGATGGCAATTTCATAATCGTTTACATACACTACTTCTTTGGTGTATTCTATGATGGGTGAAGCATCACTGGCCAGAAAATGTTCGCCTTTTCCGATGCCAATAACAAGCGGACTTCCTTTTCTTGCCGCAAGAATAGTTTCGGGGTCATCGTTTGAAATGAGCAGGATACAATAGGCTCCTACAATACGTTTCAAAGCAATACGCAGCGCTTCTTCAAGTGTGCAGTTATTGTTTTTTTTGATGTCTTCAATAAAGTTCAACAACACTTCTGTATCAGTATCGCTTTTGAAACTATAGCCTTTAGAAATCAATTCCTGTTTAATAGGGGCGTAGTTTTCTATGATACCGTTGTGTATCATGGCCAGTTCACCACTTTGTGAAACATGCGGGTGGGCATTGCGATCACTGGGTTCACCATGGGTGGCCCATCTTGTATGTCCAATTCCGATATGAGCCTGTACATCTTTACCCACTGTGTCTTCTTCCATTTCGGCCACTTTACCTTTTTTCTTATACACGTTTAGTTTGCCATTATTCAATAATGCTACTCCTGAACTATCATACCCTCTGTATTCCAGTCTTTTTAAACCTTTTAATACAATCGGATAGGCTTCTCTGTGTCCTGTATAACCAACAATACCGCACATAATTTTTCACTTTAATAGGTCAATAATCAACGGTAACTTTCCTTTTTGAAAACTTACCTGAACTGCAAATATTCAACTTAAACTTAAATAAATTCAATGCATTACACATTCAATCTTTCAAAAGAATATGTTTTAGAAGATGATTGCGTTTTATTGCGTCCTTTAACCACGGAAGACTGCGAGAATCTGCGGTATTTTTCCGCGAATGAACCGGATATCTGGACTTACTCCTCGCAAAAAGCAGCAGGAGAGGAGCATTTAAAAAAATATATTGCAACGGCACTGGAAGCAAGGGCTGCTGGTAATGAATATCCTTTTATTGTTTTTGATAAGAGAACGAATGAGTATGCTGGCAGTACACGTTTTTACGATATTCAGTTGCAGCACCATACGTTACAGTTAGGATTTACCTGGTACGGTAAGAAATTTCAGGGAACTGGATTGAATAAGCATTGTAAATATTTACTGCTAAAGTTTGCATTTGAACAATTGGGCATGGAAAGAGTAGAGTTTCGTGCCGACAACCTCAACGCCAGAAGTATTGCAGCTATGAAAAGCATAGGATGTACAGTTGAAGGCATATTACGCAGCCACACCATCAAATCCGACGGAACCCGCAGAGATTCCATCGTTCTGAGCATTTTAAAACACGAATGGTTCGAGCATGTCAAGCAGCGTATCGAAGCTCAGTTATAGCAGGTAGCAGATGGTCTATGGTCCATAGTCCATAGACCATAGTCGATAGTCAATGGGTAATCGTCTATCTGCTATTCAGGTGAATTAAGGGAAAGCAGGACTGGTTTATAATACCTTCAAACTATGGTCCATGGACTATGGACTATCGACTATGGTCTATCTGCGTCTTTTCGCAGTTGACTACTGATAAATTTTAAGTAACTTTGTTCTATAGACAGTCCCCCCCGCTGAATCTATTTTTTAAAGTTATGCAACAGCGGACACTTGTAACCAACACCGAAGACATTCGTAGTATCGCAAGAGAGATCAATATCTTTTCTTGTAAAAGACAGATTTTTAAAGTTCAGTTGAACCAGTTTTCAGAATCGGAGAATTTCGAAGTGGAGAAAAGACTGGTCAGACTTTATTCTCTTGGTCAACACAGAATTTGGGCAGTATTGCCTGTTTATACCATCATTATTTACCTGGCATTGGTTTTTACCAATATCATTCCATATGGTGAACTGGGTATAGTACCAACGATTCTTTTATATGCACCTTTTGCGTTTGGTGCCATACTACTGTTGAAAGTTTTGACAGCATGGTATGCAAAGCGTTCACTGATTAAGTTGTCGCATGAATTAAATGCTGCACCTTCCTTTGTTTTCGGCTAACTTTTCTGAGCATTCGATTGATAAAAGTTTCACCTCAGCCGGTGGAACTTTTTTTATTTACAATAATCATGATAATCCGTGTTCCATCATACGCTCCTGTATAGGTCGTGAAAAATTTCCCCAGAAATCAATAACATATAATTCCTGGCTTTACCATGGACCATGGACCATCGACCATGGACTATAGCGCCAGCTATAAGCTAAAGCAACAACCCCTGCAGAAAGAAATACGCAAAACTGAAATAGATGATAAGTCCTGTTACATCTACCATTGTAGCAACAAAAGGTGCAGATGAAACAGCGGGGTCGGCACCCAGTTTTTTCAGGAATATCGGTAGCATTGAACCAGATAATGTGCCCCAGAGCACAACACCTATCAGGGAGAAGCCAACCGTAAAGGCAATCATCATCCAATGTTCACCATAAATTTCTGGAAAGAAGGAATGCCATACAGAAACACGTATAAAACCAATGATGCCCAATACGGAGCCCAATAATAAACCACTTAAAATTTCTCTTCTCAATACACGCCACCAATCGCTAATGGATATTTCACCAACCGCCATCGCCTGTATTATTAGGGTTGATGCCTGTGAGCCACTATTACCTCCACTTGATATAATCAAGGGTACAAATAAGGCAAGCACAACTGCTTTGGCGATCTCATCTTCAAAATAACCCATCGCAGTAGCGGTAAGCATTTCACCCAAAAAAAGTACAATCAGCCAGCCCACCCTTTTCCGGAAAAGTTTGAATAAAGGAATATCCAGATAAGGTTCATTCAATGCTTCCGTACCACCAATTTTTTGCATGTCTTCACTGAACTCTTCATTGGCTACCCATAACATATCATCGATGGTAACAATGCCCAGTAGTACATTATGATCATCTACTACAGGAAGCGCCACGCGGTTATTCATTTTAAATACCTGATTGGCATGTTCCTGATCGTCGTTTACATTTAGTGAAACTACGCGACCATCTATTATTTCATCAATGCGTTTATCGGGTGGTGCAAGGATAACATCCCTGATCCTGATATCATCAATTAGTGCACCCGTTTCATCGATTACATAAATCACATCAATGGTTTCACTGTTCTTGCCAAATTTCCGGATGGTAGAAAAAACCTCAGAAACTTTATTGTATGCATATACATATACATAATCGGGTGTCATCAACCTGCCTACACTGTCTTCCGGATAACCCAGCATCGCCAGGGTAATTTTACGTTCTTCAGGATCCAGTAGTTTGATGAGATCACGAATGGCTGCTTTAGGAAGTTCTTCTAAAAAGTCGGTCCGGTCATCCGCAGGCAATTCATTCAACAACTCTGCTGTTTTTGCAGAAGGAAGTTCTTTTACAATATCTTTCTGTTGCGCAATATCCAGGATCTTAAAAACACTGGCCGCCCGATGAATGGCCATATTGGCAATAATCTGAGCCTCATATTCCGGGAAATCATTGATCAGTTCAGCCACGTCGCTGATATTCTGGTGATCCAGGAATTCCCTGATCTCCAGCTTATCTTCTTTTGCAATGAGCAATTCGAACTGCTCATTGATTCCGGGATGTTCTAATTCGAGCGACATAGGCGCAATTTACGGGGGATTGTGCAATAGGCAAACCCGAAACCTCTAAATCGTTGTATTTTGCCCTGCGCTAATCCTTACATTTATCTTATGATACTTCCGATACTTTCTATTGCAGCATCCCCTGAGAGAGGAAGGGGTGTGTTTACCACAGCAGATATTGAAACAGGTACCATTGTTGAAATATCTCCCGTACTGGTACTCGATCCGGAAGAAAGAAGCAAGGTAGAACAGACCATGTTGTTCAATTATATTTTCGAATGGGGCGATGACCTGAAAGGAGCCTGTGTTGCGTTGGGATATTTATCGGTTTATAACCATTCCTATACCGCTAACTGTATTTATGAAATGGATTTTGAACATGAATTGATGCAGATTAGAACAGTTAAACCCATTAAGGCAGGAGAAGAACTTTTCATCAATTATAATGCAGACCCGGATGATGCCAAACCCATTTGGTTTGAAGTAAGCTGAAATAAATGGATTACCAAACTTATATACCAAGGGATGATCTGGCTGCATTTATAAAATGCTATTGGACTTTATCTGCACCAGCTTCCGGCACTGAAGAAAGACAACGTATTGTGCCCGATGGCTGTATGGAAATGATTTTTCATTCCGGCGATTTGTACCGGCAATATTTACCAGATGCGACAGCTATTTTACAACCACGCTATTTTGTTTTCGGACAAATTACCCAACCCCTCGAAATAGCCGCAACAGGAGCAACAAAAATCTTTGCGGTACGCTTTCATCCCGAAGGATTTCTGCCTTTTATTCAAATGCCCATTCAGGAAATGGATAACAAAGCAGTAGACCTGACCCATCTATTCGGTACCGAAGGGAAATTATTAGGAGAAAAAATAGTTGGCGAACAAACAGTAGCAACACAAATAAAACTGGTAGAAGATTTTTTACTGCAACAAATCAAAAACCCGCTAACGATCGACCGGATAGCAGCCTCTAGTGTACAAGCCTTACTCGAATTAAAAGGCCAGCTTTCTGTGGACGCACTGGCCGACCAGATTCAGGTGCATCGCCGGCAACTCGAAAGAAAATTTGCCACAGTTATCGGTTTAAGTCCAAAACAATTGGCGAAAATTATTCGTTTACAAGCGGCATTAAAAATGATGCAGGAGAAGAAATTTACACACTTAACAGAACTAGCTTATGAAAATGGGTATTTCGATCAGGCACATTTTATCAAAGACTTCAAAGAGTTTACAGGCGTTACCCCCGGAGAGTTTTATGCAGACCAATTAAAAATGAGTCATTTATTCAGTGGTTCCTGAGTATTGTCGCGATTTTACAATTTTAAATAAGTAGATAATCTCAGTTTTGAAAAAAAATAATAGCATGAAAAGGATGATAGTCATGGTTGCATTATTACTGGCAGGTAATATGGCCCTGGGACAGCAAATTAAAGCCGTTCAGTGGATGTTGGGTAAATGGATAATAAATACACCGCAGGGTGCGATAATGGAAATATGGGAGGCCAAAAACGATAGTACCCTAAAAGGTAAGTCTGTATTTGTAAAATCTAACAATGATACCATTCCTCAGGAGCAGATTGAATTAGCTTTTCGAAATGGCAGTTGGTATTATATTCCAACGGTAGGTAACCAGAACAACGGTCAGCCTGTTTCATTTAAACTGATCTATTTACGCGGAACAGAATTCATCAGCGAAAACCCAACCCACGATTTCCCCCAACGAATAGCCTATAGGCGCATAAAGCAAAACCTGTATGCCAGCATAGAAGGTAAAAGAAATGGGCAGTATAGCAAACAGAATTTTGATTTTATAGCTGAATAGTTTTAGCCACAGATTCACAGATTTTGAACAGATAATCTGTGAATCTGTGGCTAAATAATAAATTTACAGGCGCCTATATAATTCCTGAACCCGCTTCATTTCAAACTTTCCAAAAGTAGCACCATACAAATCTGATATCTGCCATCTGCCATCTGCCATCCTCCAATTCAAATCCGCCATCAGCGATCAGACATCCACCATCAATGAATAATATCCTGCGCATTCTTCCCAATGTTCTCTGCAATTTTTTGCATCGGTAAATCATTGTCGTCTTTGCCAAATGGATCTTCAATTTCTTCTGCAATTAATTCAAGACTTGCAAGTACATAGAATATAAATACCACTACTGGAATGGTTAATATGCCGAGTGAAAGTGCGAAGCCCAATGGTAATGTAATTACATAGAGGAAAATAAATTTCTTGATAAATGCACTGTAAGAATAGGGGATAGGTGTGTTTTTAATTCTTTCACAAGCTCCACAGATATCGAGAAAGGATTGTAATTCATTGTTTAAAAATAATAACTGGTAATCACTGATTACTTTATCGCGGTGCAACAGGTTGATTTTATTCATCAATAACATAACAATCTGGTTAGGTATATGCTTGCTACTGTCGAAGCCTGCTATTTCAGGATGCGGATTTGTATCCAGGGCCAGTCTTGTTTTTTCATTTTGTAAATGCAGTCTTAGCTCCTGTGCAAACAGCGGGATAAGTTTTTTGAAGAAAGTCCTGTTTTTGTCATCATCAATAGGAAGGATACTGTTGATTTTAACGGCAAGGTTTCTGCTATTATTGACCAATGCGCCCCATAATTTTCTACCCTCCCACCAGCGGTCGTAGGCTGTATTGGTTCTGAAAACCAGCAGCATTGAAATGGCAAAGCCAAGCAGGCTATGCATTACCGTAATGTTTTTAGCATAGCTTCCTTCGGAGAGCTTTAAATAGTTTGCCTCGAGGTAAACTATACCCCATGAGTATAATCCGATAAAGATGAGAAGGGGAAAAAGTTGGCGGATGGTTTCTGTTTTATGAAAACTAAATAAGAAACGCATCCAGTCTTTTGGGTTATAGCTGATCATGGAATAAAAGTAATCATCCCAATGCAATCTTGTATACAGTCCGTAACAAAAGCTTAATATTGGTCAACCATCATGAACACAGAATTTTGCAGAAAGCAACCTCTTGCACCAACAGCACGCATTATCTAAATCATCTTTCGGCAGGAACTTTCAGTGGGGTGTAGCCATTTCTGCGGCACAGAATGAAGGTGCATGGAATATTGATGGACGTGGTCCCTCCATCTGGGATCAGTTTGCGAGAAGACAGGGGAAAATAAAAGACAGCGCCAAACCTTACCAGGCCTGCGATTTTTACTATCGTTATAAAGATGACCTGATGCTGGTGAAAGCCATGGGTTTCGATTGCTTTCGCTTTTCCATCTCCTGGAGCAGGATATTACCTGAGGGTATGGGTAGGGTAAACAAAGAAGGAATAGCTTTTTATAACAAACTGATTGATGAGTGTCTGCAGCTTGGGTTAACACCTTATGTTACCTTATACCATTGGGATCTGCCATTGGCATTGCACAAAGAGGGTGGCTGGACGAGTCACCAGATGCTTAAATGGTTTACGAGATTTGTTCAGGTATGTACGCATGCCTTCGGTGACAGGGTAAAAAATTGGATCGTACTCAATGAACCAATGGGGTTTACCTCGCTTGGTTATATGATAGGAAAACATGCACCCGGTAAAACAGGGCTGAGTAATTTTCTTCCTGCTGTACATAATGCTATTCTTTGTCAGGCAGAAGGGGGTAGACTTATTAGATCAGAAATTTCGAGAGCCAATATTGGTACCAGTTTTTCTTGTAGTGAAGTAGTACCATATACACAAAGGGAAGAAGATATAAAAGCGGCAAAAAGAGCAGATATACTGCTTAACCGGTTATTCATAGAACCTTTACTCGGCCGTGGATATCCGCAGGAAGCAGGGTTTGCACTGCTCGATAAATTGCATATTTACAACAAAGCCTGGAAGTACACAGAGCGCATGCAGTTTAATTTTGATTTTATCGGTATCCAGAATTACTTCAGTACAACGGTAAAACATAATCCACTCATTCCATACATACAGGCATCCGAGGTAAAAGCTGCAACACGGAAAGTTCCTCATACAGATATGGGATGGGAAGTAAATGCAGATAGCTTTTACCGCATGATCAAACGTTTCTGGTTATATGGGGGCGTTAAAGAAATTATGATTACAGAAAGCGGCGCATTTTATAAAGACCAATTGATGAATGGCATCATTGCTGACACCCAAAGAATTGCATACTTTGAACAATATCTTTCAGCCGTTCTTCGTGCAAAAAAAGAAGGGGTGAATATCGGAGGTTATTTCGCCTGGACCCTCACCGATAATTTTGAATGGGCCGAAGGCTATCATGCCCGATTTGGATTGGTACATGTTGATTTTAAAACACAGTTGCGCACCATCAAGCAATCAGGATATTGGTTCCGCGATCTTTTGTACAATAAGCTTTGAAGAAGGGACTTAGCTTCAGGCTGCAGGCGGCAAGCAGCAAGCTTCTAGCCACTAGCTTCTAGCTACTAGTTTTTTTCTTTTAATTTAACCATCCACAAGTGTAAATAAGGTAATTAAATATTTATTTTAAATAGGATTCTTACAAAACAAATTCGTACGCACTGTCAATTATTCAATTAATAGCAGAAAATCTAAAACAAGCGCCAATCTAGGCTAGCAGCTAGAGGCTAGAAGCTCGCAGCCTATTTTCACCAGACAGTTCTGGCTTGACGTTAGCAGCTAATATTCCCCCCATTCCTGAATTGTTTCAGTAAGTTTGGAGTCACTAAAAACTAAAGCATGCGGGCAATTATTGGCTTGTTCGGAATCCTCCTTTTCGCAACTACAGTATCAATAGCACAAACAAAGCAGGTACTGCCTTTTTATACGTTGTATGAAACGACCACAGATATCAAGGTTGTAAAAAATCGTTCTTCTTTACGGAAAGATGCATTGGTTTGGACTGATACCACCAAAAGATTGCGTTTCTATATGCACAATGCAAGAACAGGGCAACTTGATATTGCATTGCAGGCAATGGCCACTAAAGCTGTAAAGCAAATAACACTTGAAGTAAAAGGGAAAACCTTTCGATTTTCCGTACCAGTATCTTCTAAGCCGCGTGAAATAAAAATAGGTAGTCTACAACTAACAGATACTGGTTTTGTTGAACTGGTATTATCCACTAAAAAATTATTACCGGGTAATGCAGGCATCGGTAACCTGATACTATCCGGCGAAGCAGCAGAAGGAATGCGTTTTAACGCCAAAGAAAGACTCAATGCCGCTTCTGTTCACCTACGTTATCCATTGGCGGACTCAATTAAAGCGATTGGTTTTTATAATGAAGTAACAGTGCCTGCAGGGTATGATCCTGTGCATAGTTATTATATGGCTAACGGGTTCTCGCGTGGTTATTTTGGCATACAGGTAAACAGCGAGCAGGAACGCCGGGTTATTTTTTCTGTATGGGATGCTGGAAATGAAGCCATCGACCGCAACAAAGTAGCTGATTCTAACAGAGTGAAACTATTGGCAAAAGGAGATGGTGTAGTGGCGAATGATTTCGGAAATGAAGGTACAGGTGGACATAGTCATTGGGTGTATAACTGGAAAGCAGGTGAGACTTATCGTTTTCTGGTAACAGCACTTCCGGATAGTGCATCTCAAACCACTATTTATACGGGTTATTTCTTTGTACCTGAATTACAAAGATGGAAACTCATTGCAGCATTCAGGGCACCAAGAGATGGCAATACACTGAATAAACTGTATTCATTTAATGAAAATTTCTGGGGCGATAACGGACATTTACAACGTCGTGCATTATTTGGTAACCAATGGGTACAACAACAACGTGGAGGAAGATGGGTGCCCTTAACCGATGCGATATTTACAACTGATGCAACAGGAAAGGCAGGTGATCGTTTCGATATTGGCGCTGGTATTACAGGCGAACAGTTTTATATGTGGAACGGTGGTTTTAAAGAACAGGAGGCAAAACCAAACGATCAGTTTAAAAGACCTAATACATCAAAAGCACCATTAATCGATTATACCAAAGATGCAGATACACTGGCACAAGCGAAAAAAAATCTTGCTGAGATTGCTGAAGCTGTTAAAGCCGGTAAGATCGATACTACAGGAAGTATAGAATCTGTGTACTACCATATTTTATCACAAGGCACTGGCGAATACGTATCTGTAACCGATACAGTAACGGTTCATTATAAAGGATCTCTATTATCAGATGGAAGCATATTCGATCAAACCCGCGATAAACCGGCCACATTTCCTTTGCGTAGACTTATACGCGGATGGCAGTTGGCATTGCCTAAATGCAAGGTAGGAGGTAAAGTACGGGTAATCATCCCCTCCGCCCAAGCCTACGGCATAAGAACCCGCAGCAAGGATATCCCACCGAATAGTATATTGGTATTTGATATTGAAGTCGTTGCGGTTATGAAGGCTGCTAGCTACTAGCTTCTAGCTGCTAGTATAGCGAATGATGGAACGCAGATTTTCATGATTTTCAAGATCTATCATGATAAATCTTGAAAATCATGAAGATCCGTGTTCCATCATACTCGACACCTACAACTCACGGTTAAATTTCCCCGGACAACAATGACTTGCAGCTTGCAGCTTGAAGCTTGCAACTCAATTATTGACAACTTATGCAGGTTCGCAACCGAAAGCTTGCAAAGGCCGGAAAAGCTGTTTAACTTAAGACTATCTACTTTTAACGATAAACCTTGCCTATGAAAGCGGCTCGTCAATTAACGATCGCGATGTTGCTGTTGGCAACAGTTGCAGCATTATATGTTGGTTATCAACTCATCGCTGACCCAACAGGAAGTACCTTGAGTATTCCCGTTTATTTTCTTAATGGAACTATGTTCAAAGATTTCGGCACACCCGGCTGGGTCATACTGCTGTCGATCGGGGTACTGGGCTTAATCACACTTTTAACCGTGATAAAAAAACTCAGACACTTTCATGTATTTGTGGTGGTTCAGGGTATCATCATTTGTTTACTGGTTATTGCCCAAATGATCATTATTGGTGAAGAATACATCCTTCAATACATCTTCCTCATGCTCGGCATGGCCATTGCCATTGTAGGCGGGCTGTTGGGGCAGGTGGATAGGAGGAAGAAATGAGAAATAAGGAATAAGAAATAAGGAATAAGAAAGTAATATTTCAACTTTCTCATTCCTTATTTCTTATTCCTTATTCCTCATTTTCATTGCCAGATACACTCCATTCGTCCAGCCAAACCCATCCTGATTAGGGTATTCGCCGCCGCCGGCTTTTGTTTGTATGTTTTGTACATTGTATTTTTCCATCATCTTACCAGTTTCGGCGTAGGTTTGTTCGTTGAGGCCTGTCCATCTTTCTTTTATTGTATCAGCCAGTTCATTTAGTTGGTAATTGCATAGTCCTTGATAGGCTACCCATTGTAACGGGGCCCATCCATTTGGCGCATCCCATTGCTGCCCTGTTTCCAATGTGGTGGTTAATACACCTCCTGCTCCCAATAATTTTTCATTGATGGTTTTTGCCACAGCGATTGCCTGCTCCTTGTTTGAAAGCATGATAAAAAGCGGGAAGCAACCTGCCATGGTAATGCGGTTGCTGGTTTGTTTTGTTTTTATGTTATAGTCGAAATAATAACCGGCTGCTTCATTCCAGCAATACTGTTGTATCGCTTTTGTGCGGTTGTTTATTTTATTGGTGAATGCTTTAACTGCTTCCTCATTTTTATTTTGAAGGTAGGCGCTCAATAATGTTTTTTCGAGGTTCAGTAATAAACAATTCAGGTCAACAGGTATAAGGTCTGTAGTCTGAATGGTATGCATTTGTTTTTCCTCAGCAAACCACCTGCTGCTGAAATCCCAGCCCGATTCTGCAGCGGCCCTTATATGCCTGTATACATCTGTAGCCTGCTGCTTTGATTCCTGTGCAATATGGAGGTCTTCAATATAGGCTTCCGGTCTGGGAGAAGGGTCATCGTCCCAATACCTGTTTAAAACAGTACCATCGGCCATTCTTACAACCCTGCGGTGTGTTGAATGATTTTCTGTTAGCTGGTCTGCGCCATCCATCCAGAATGCATATTCTTTTTCAAGAACGGGTAAATATTCCTGAAGTATTTTATTTCCTTTTTCTTCCTCTAAAATGCCCACCATCATAGCGAAAAATGGAGGTTGCGAACGACTGATATAATAAGTTCTGTTGCCATTCGGGATATGCCCGATATGCTGAATGAGATAGGCAAAATTATTAACCATGTTTTCAATCAGATCATACCTGTTACTCACCGCTAATCCAAGCATGGTGAAATAGCTGTCCCAATAATAGATCTCTCTGAATCTTCCTCCGGGAACAATATAGGGGAAGGGCAATGGGATTAAAGTGCCACCGGTATCAGCGGGCTTTCTTTGTAAAACCTGCCATAATTCCTCTAAATGTTCAGGTAGGGGTTTTTGAGCGGAACTGTAATCAGCAGTATGGTCCTCGGGTAAATCGAAATAATGAATTACAAAACTGTGCAGGTCAAAACCAGGTTTATTCTTTTGAGATGAATAAGCTTCAAGAATATCAGCAACACTGGCTTTAGGAACTGCATCCACAAAATATTTTGAGTCTGAAAATATACCAGACTGCTGAACTGTTTCATACAGTGGTGATAATGAGGTAATATGGAATAAATCTTTACGCATTTGACCCATTTTCCGTTGACTGTTTAAATTTTTTCTGTAGTCTGCTAAATAGAATCAGGCATATTACCAGTATGGCCATAGGAATCAGTGAAAAATAAAAAGCCTGCTTGCCATCGTAATGCTGAAAAATATTCCCGGTAATGATAGATCCTGTTGTGCCACCGAGGGCAGAGAAAATAATGATGAGTCCCGACATCAGTCCATGTTGCTTCACCGGCAAAGTACTCAGGATAACAGAGTTGACAGCAGGATATATAGGTGCAAGTAATAAACCGATCATGGGAAATACAAATGCAGCAATTGGAGCAGTAGACCATCCTGTAATTGATGCACCTGCAGATTTTTCTGCAAGTGGGATAGCAACCAATACCAAAACAGCTGCAAGTATTAGACAACTAATCAATACCAATAACCAGTTTAATCGCTTTAATACAATACCTGCGAGGAAACGACCTATAGCTGTAGATCCAGCAAGTATACTGGCCATTTGTATGCTAAGTGCGGTAGGCAGTAATAATACTTTATTGTTGAATGTTGGCAGCCAACTCATGATACTTTGTTCAATGAGTACATAAAAGAAAGCGCATAAAACAAAGACTAACACAATTGGTTTAGCAACTAAGGCAAACATGCCTTTGAATTCTTCGATCATTGACTTATTTTCTCCGGTATGTGCAGAAGATTCATCCAAAGAGGAAGACCAGAGTAATAAAAATGCCAGTAAAGAAATACCGCCCAACAGGTAATACACATTCAGCCAGGCGGTAGACTGTGGATTGCTATCGTCCACAAAATAACTGAATATGAAATAGCCGGTAAGTATACCAATCATAAAGAACGACTCAATAAAATTCATTAGACTGATATGTTCTTTTTCATTTTTTGTAACCAGTCCGATGGTACTGTAAACCGACATTTTAATCAATGCAAAAGAAGCACCTACTGCTGCAAATAATAATTTCGTTGTAAAAAAGCTGGCAGTAAATGGCATGATAAAACATATGATGGTAATAAAGCCAAGTGCAATCAGCATAGCGCGTTTGTAGCCAATGCGAACGATATAGGAGGAAACAAGGAAAGATACAATGGCAATACTCAGGTCTTTAAAAGCCTCGAGTACCGAAGCCGCACTTTCAGATACCCCGAAATTTTGTTGTACCTGTAAAATGACTGTCCCAACACTATTCAGTAATATGGCAAAAACAAAATAGTTGAGGAAGAGGGAGGTTTTGATTTTCCAGTTTTGCATAAGCAGTAGTTGAAATTATTATTGTTGAACGGGAAGTAGTTTTAAACAAACCGGGTTGGGTACTTCTACCTGTCTGAGCAATTGCTGCAGCATACCTGTTGCCTTGTCTACTTTGTAGACAACGATATTGTTGGTTTTCTGATTGGCAACTAAAATGAAATTGCCATTGGGTGCAATAATGAAATTTCTTGGTCCAGCTCCTGGAACTGCCTGGTAACCTTTGGCAGTTAATTTTCCTGTTTGCGGATCAATGGCAAAAATGGCCAGATTGTTCTCATCGCCTCTGTTCGAAGCGTACAAAAATTTTCCATCTGGCGATACATGTATGTCTGCACTGCCGGGTTGTCCGGTATAATCTGCCGGGTGTGTAGCAATGGTTTGGATGCCTGTCATAAACCCATTATTATAGCGGTAAGCTTTGATGGTGCCACTGAGTTCTTCCAACACATACACAAACCGCTGGTTGGGATGAAAATCAAGGTGTCGAGGCCCACTGCCAGGTGCTGAAGCAGCAAAAGGCATAGCAGCGGGTTTTAGTGGTTTTTTTTGTGTTGGATTGAATTGATAAAGCATTACTTTATCTGTTCCTAAATCCGGTGCAAGAATATATTTATCATCAGGCGAAAAAAATGTCGCATGTACATGGGGTTTGGTCTGTCGGGTTTTGTCAACACTGCTGCCTGTATGTTGTATGAGTTGGGCATAGGGTAATAAGCCGCCTTCCTTATCTAAGGGTAATGCGGCAAGATTACCTCCTGTATAATTACCAACAATAACCCATTTGCCGGTTTTGTCAACGGAAACAAAACACGGATGATCACCACCGCTAGGCTGACTGTTGATATAATATAATTGACCTGTGGCCTGGTCAAAATCGTAGGAACTCAGGTAACCAGGCTGGTCGCCGCCGGTTTCATTTACCGAATAAAGTTTAGAACCATCGGGGGAAACGGCCAGGAATGAAGGGTTGGTAGCGCTGTCGGTACTGCTGACCCATTGTACCTCGCCATTTTGTGAGTTAAAGCGAAACACATAGATCCCTTTACTTTTACCTGAGGTATAAGTGCCGACAAATAGATAATGATCCTGTGCCAGTACAGTAAAGCTGAACAGGCATAGCGTAATCGCAAGCAAGAGTCTCATAAGGGTTGGCTTTGCCCTAAGATAGGGAATTTTGATGGCTGATGTCTGATGGCTGATGTCGGATTTGGATTTTTGGATGTCAGATGGCAGATTTCAGATTTGGTGAGGAGGGTACTTTTGGGAAGTTGTGAGACTTTCTAAGAATTTGAATTGGGCGGGATGTTAGTGGAACACAGATTTTCATGATAATCTGTGGTCTATAGTTTCCCATTGATTTTAGTCGCATGTTCGCAGATTTTATATGAGTAATCTGTGAATCTGTGGCTAAAAATACGCTCCCCCGACTTTATTAACACACTTATTCAGTAGACTATCCTAATTTCGCATCCGAAATGAATATTATGAGACGTATATTTCCAGCAGTAGTATTGTTTTTTGCAGCATGTACCGGCAATCATACAAGCTTAACAACCGGCGAATGGCAGGGGAAGTTATTAAGGGAAGATGGTAACCATATTGTATTCAATTTTGAAGTGCAACAAATAAAGGATAGTATTCGCTGGATTATCAAGAATGGAGAAGAGCGAATTGAAGTAACGGATATCCGAACCGATGGCGATTCAATATGGGTGCAGATGCCGGTTTTTGAATCTTCTTTTAAATTAAAGAAAGAGGGTAATGGAAGTTTAAAAGGTATCTGGACGAAAGCCGGTTCGGCTGGTTTTCTGGATATGCCTTTTGAGGCAGTAGCAAATAAAACAGAACGCTTTACTGTTAATGCTGCCACAACAAAAAATATTACCGGCACATGGTCTGTTCGTTTTTTCCGAGCCGATGGTTCGCCAAGACCAGCTATCGCCACATTTGTACAAAACAATGCGGAACTAACCGGAACTTTTATAACACCCACGGGCGACTATCGTTACCTGAAGGGAGTAGTGGATGGAGACTCACTAAAACTTTCAACTTTTGATGGGAGTCATGCTTATTTATTTAAAGCCTTCATCAATAAAGACAGTGCCATCAGCAATGGTTTTTATTATTCCGGAGCCACCAGTATTGAACCATGGGAAGCGATTAAAAATGATACAGCCAGTTTGCCTGATGTTGCGGCTATGTATTTAAAAGATGGAGAAGAAAAACTCAATTTCAGTTTTCCGGATCTGGATGGGAAAAAAGTATCCATCAACAATGACCGGTTTAAAAACAAAGTGGTGATTGTACAGATCATGGGTTCCTGGTGTCCGAATTGTATGGATGAAACAGCGTTCTTAAGTTCGTTTTATAAGCAGTATAAAGACAAAGGCGTAGAAGTTGTCGCGCTTGCTTATGAATATTATGAAGACTATAACCTCGCAGTGAACAGTGTCAGGAAATTTCAAAAAAGATTTGATGTTCAATATCCGATGCTGGTAACAGGTGTAACGGTTTCAGATACCTTGCGAACAGAAAAAACATTGCCGCAACTCACTAAAATAAAATCTTTTCCCTCTACTATTTTCATTGGTAAAGATGGCAAAGTGGCCAAGATTCATGCAGGCTTTGAAGGTCCAGGAACCGGAAGCAGGCATGATGCGTTGAAGCAGGAGTTTATTGCTACGGTTGAAAAACTGCTGGGAAATGGCTGATGTCTGATGGCGGATGTCGGATTTGGATTTTGGGATGTCAGATGGCAGATTTGGATAGTGATTAACGGCTGGTTTTTTAGTGAGAATAATTAAGCCACAGATGCACAGATTATGAACGATTAATCTGTGAATCTGTGGCTTAATAACTTTTTCTTCTAGTAGTCCCTACTTCGCTCCCTTCACATACTTATCCAGCCACTGCTGCTGTTCCCATAATAAATGCAACAGGTTCTCTTTACCACGATAGCCATGTGCTTCATAAGGTAAGAACACAAAACGAACAGTTCCGCCGTGGCCTTTAATGGCAGCATAGAGGCGTTCGCTGTTGATGGGATAAGTACCTGTATTATCATCACTATCGCCATGTACCAACAGGATAGGGGTTTTCATTTTGTCGGCATAGCTGAATGGACTCATATCATAATACAACTTAGGAGCCTGCCAGTAAGTACGCTCTTCATTCTGAAAACCAAATGGGGTGAGGGTACGGTTATAGGCACCACTTCTGGCAATACCTGCTTTAAATAAGTTGGTATGGGCAAGGAGGTGAGCTGTCATGAAAGCACCATAGCTATGTCCGCCTACACCAACACGATTTTTATCGGCAATACCTAATCCGGATAGATGATTGATAGCCGCTTCTGCATTCAGTTTTAGCTGTGCAATAAAATCGTCGTTGGGCTTTTTATCTGCAGCGGTAGCTACAATTGGCATTTCTGCATTGTCTAATACAGCATAGCCCTGGGTTACATAGAAAATTGGTGAACCCCAGCTAAGTGTAGTAAAACGGTACTGACTACCACGTATCTGTGCGGCATCGGCTGCACTGTTAAACTCTCTCGGATATGCCCACATAATCAGCGGCAGCGGACCATCTTTTTCTTTGTTGTAACCTTTGGGCAGGTATAGATCACCGGTAAGGTCTACGCCATCTGCTCTTTTGTATTTTACTTTTTCTTTTTTCACCCCTTCCAGTTGTGGATATGGATTGGTAAAATTAGTAATGGCTTTATCGGCCACACGTAATACTAAGTTCTTGATATAATAATTAGGTACTTCTGTTTGCGATTCTCTTCTGGTTAATAATACCAGTTTATCTGCATCGATTACATCGTTTACCGTTTCATACACACCTTCCTGACAACGCCAGATGATTTCATTCTTTTTAGTAGCCAGATCGAATTTAGCGAGGAATGGCAGATCTCCTTTTGCTGATGCACCTGTTGTATTGTTCATCAAAATTTTGGTGCCATTGTCTGTTGTTTGAATAGTTGGTCTGCCAAATTTATTGCGTGTTAAAACAGGTGAACCAGGGTTGTTATAAGCGTCGGTTTGGTTTCTTTCAATTAATACTTCGAGTGAACCCGTGCTGCTGTTGAACCTGCTTACACGAATGGTTTGTTTAGACCTTAATACTTCCTGAACCAATGCAAGTGTTTCATTGCCCCAGGTAGTTCCTGCATAACGTGTTTTTGTTTTGAACAGTTCTTTTGCTTCTCCGGTGAATGGAGCACTTAATGCATACACCGCATCATGGTACTCAACTTGCTTTTTAATAAGACCGCTATCCAAAGGCTTTGCCCAGGTAATGGTAGCTGCTTCATCATCACGCCAGTCGAAACCCCTTGGTACATTTTGGGTGTTATCGTAACCTGATGGTGTTCCTTCAGAAGAAGGTAATTCAGCTAACACTTTCACCACTTTACCCGTTAGGTCGTTGATGGTAATGGTTGAAGGGAAACCATTGGCAGTTACCAGATAAGAGAATGGCTTACGAATTGTCCTTACCATCATATATTTTTTATCGGGAGATAAACTAAATGTTGATACTATAGCAGGCTTGCCAAGTACGGTTTCCACCCCATTTTTATTTTGAATAAGTTGTCCGGTTGCATAAAATTCAAACAACTGTTCATCATAGGGCGATTTGATCAGATCCTGGTAGGTAGGACTAGGTGCCGCCTTACCAAGGTTCTGCTGAATGGTTGGTCCTTTAGGGGTAATAGGTTTTTTAGGTGCATTGGCAGCCGATTGTGTGGCAGATTTATAAATGATGGTATTATCATCTACCCAGGTATAAGATGTACCAAGCACGGTATTCAAAGGCTGCTTATTTATTTTGAATGTTCTTCTTCCTGCTATATCAATCATATATAAATCTACCCTGGTGCCGGTTGTATTGGTAAAAGCGATTTTAGTTTCAGAAGGGTTCCAACTCACATTACCCGCAAGCATATTGGCAGGTAATCCCTGCACCTGAATGCTTTGTCCGGTTTTGATATTCTGCAAGGTGAAATTGTTGATGAAATTTTGTCTGCTGGGTGAAAAGTTATTGGGATTTATCCGCAGGCCAGCCACGCGTAATTCAGGCTGTCCCAATTCTTCCACCGTAGGATAACTATTGCGTTCACTCAATAACATCCACTCGGCTTTACCGTCAATACTAACTGATGGGGTTGGTTTTGCCAATAATAGTTCCATCACTTCTTTAACTGGTGTTCGATAGGTATTGTCATCCTGCGCAAACAATGCAGTAGTGCAAAGCAGCAGACAACTTAGGAGCCATTTTTTCATGATTGGTTGATTTATGAATTGTTGATTTGGATATTTTTTTTAGTCCGAGAGTCCGGGGTCCGAAAGTCCGGGAGACAGAGAATTTATTTTTGATTTCTTAGTCATGTAAACCATCTTCCGGACTTCCCGACTCCCGGACTTTCGGTCTTTCTGTTTTCACAGTCCGAAAGTCCGAAGTCCGAAAGTCCGGGAGATAGAGAATTTATTTTTATTTTTTTAGCCAAGTAAACCATCTTCCGGACTTCCCGACTCCTGGACTTTCGGTCTTTCTGTTTTCACAGTCCGAAAGTCCGAAGTCCGAAGTCCGAAAGTCCGGGAGACAGAGAATTTATTTTTAATTACCTAGTCAAGTAAACCATCTTTCGGTCTTCCGGACTTTCGGACTCCTCACTGATACACCCTCACATAATCCACTAACATCCGCTGGGGATAAACGCTTTCATCCACCCCTTTTTGTCCACCCCATGATCCGCCAACTGCAATATTCAGCAGGAGGTGGAAGGGTTTATCGAATGGCCAGGCATCATTTCCGGTGTGTTCGTTTTTATAAGTGAAATAAGGTTTGTTGTCTACAAATACGGTGATGGTTTCGGCATCCCATTCGAGTTTGTACACATGAAAGCTATCACTGCAATCAGGAACTGAAACGGTGGCTGTTTTTTGGGTGCCGATACTGTGAAAATATTTTTTGGTATGTGCGGATGCATGAATGGTGCCCTGGTTATAACCTACATGTTCCATGATATCAATTTCACCATCATCGGGCCAGGTTATTTTTGGAGTGGTACCCAGCATCCAGATGGCAGGCCAGGTGCCCAGGCCTTTGGGTAATTTGGCGCGTACTTCTATTCGTCCATATTTCCAATCGCCCTTGCCCTTGGTAACCAAACGGGCGGATGTGTAGTTATTGTCGCCCATTTTTTCTTTATGCGCTTCTATGATCAAGAAGCCGTTTTCCACCCGGGCATTGCGTAATTGTTTTGATGTATAATATTGTAATTCATTGTTACCCCAGCCATGTCCACCTACATCGTAGTTCCATTTAGTAGAATCGGGTAATCCATTAACCGAAAATTCATCCTGCCAGACCAATTTTCCCTTCTGGCCAAATGATAAACAGGAGCTTAGTAAAAAAAACAGTAACAGGCTTGTTTTTAGCATGTAGTACAGGTTTGGGAGAGGGGAAGTTAGTTAATCCTATTTAGTTCTGCACCTCAAATGGATGGCCGGGTGAAAAAAATTTGCCGATAACGGTGGCAGCATGTATTTTTGCATCCTCATGAAACAATTTGTACATATCCACCATCATCATTACTTACCCAGAGGGTAGGCTGTTGGTGTTATGTATTGATCATAAACATTAAAGGGCTTACCGACAGGTAGGCCCTTTTTACTTTAAACACAGTAGTATGAAACTAAAACTTGCAATCCAGAAAAGTGGTCGTTTACACGATGATTCCATTCGTTTGTTGAAGGAATGTGGCATCGACATCAGTAATGGGGTGAACAAACTCAAAGCGGAAGCTTCTAACTTCCCGCTGGAAGTATATTTCCTGCGTGATGATGATATCCCACAATATGTAGAAGATGGCGTTGCCGATATTGGATTTGTAGGTGAGAATGTAGTGTATGAAAAAAAGAAAAAAGTTTCGGTAGTTGAAAAACTGGGATTCGGCAAATGCAGGTTAAGCATGGCTATTCGCAAGGGAGAGAAATATACGGATGCTTCTTTCCTGGAAGGAAAAAGAATTGCCACCAGCTATCCGGTTATTGTAGATGCTTTTCTGAAAGAAAAAGGAGTGAATGCCGAAATACATGAAATCAGCGGTAGCGTTGAAATTGCGCCTGGTATAGGTTTGGCAGATGCTATCTGCGACCTGGTAAGCAGCGGTTCCACACTCTTCATGAATGGGTTACAGGAAACAGAAACCATTCTTCAATCACAGGCTGTGCTGATTCGTAATAATGAACTCGATGCAGCAAAAGTGCAACTGATAGACAGACTATTGTTCCGTATTCAATCGGTTAAGAAAGCGAAGAACAATAAATATATTCTGCTCAATGCACCCAATGATAAACTGAAAGAGATTATCGGCCTGTTGCCGGGGATGAAAAGTCCAACAGTGTTACCCCTTGCCGATCCCGGATGGAGCAGTGTGCACAGTGTACTCAATGAAAATGATTTCTGGGATATCATTGAACAACTGAAAGCGGCCGGCGCACAAGGAATATTAGTTGTACCTATTGAAAAAATGATCGTTTAAGAAAAGCTTATGAAACGTATTGAATTTCCATCGCGATCTCAATGGCCGGCATTACTGCAAAGACCGGTGATAGACACTGCAACTTTGCAGCAGCAGGTGAAAGCTGTTATGGATGTAGTTAAACAGGATGGCGATAAAGCAGTGCTTCAGTTTACCCGTCAGTTCGATGGTGTACAACTTGATTCGCTCGAAATGAGTGAGGATGCCATTGCAACTGCTATTCAGCTCGTGCCCGATGACCTGAAACGTGCTATTAAACAGGCTGCACATAATATCCGTGTTTTCCATGAACAGCAAAAAGCCCCTGTGGAAGTGGTGGAAACCATGAAGGGAGTTCGTTGCTGGAGAAAATCAGTAGGGATTGAAAAAGTAGGCTTATATATTCCTGGAGGAACTGCTCCGCTTTTCTCCACCATACTCATGTTAGGTATACCTGCACAGATTGCAGGCTGTAAAGAAATTATTCTATGTTCTCCTCCTGATAAAAATGGGAAATTAAATCCGGCGATTGTATATGCTGCTAACCTGGTGGGGATCACCCGCATTTTCACCATCGGTGGTGTACAGGCAATTGCAGCCATGGCCTTTGGTACCGAAAGTGTACCACAGGTATATAAAATATTTGGTCCCGGTAACCAGTATGTTACCTGTGCCAAACAATTGATACAACAAAATGGTATTGCCATCGATATGCCTGCGGGCCCAAGTGAAGTATGTGTATTGGCCGATGATACTGCCAACCCTGCATTTGTGGCGGCTGATTTGTTGAGTCAGGCAGAACATGGTACAGATAGTCAGGTGTTACTGGTAAGTACCGATGCAGCATTACTTGATGCGGTTAATGCAGAACTGGATAAGCAACTGGCATTGCTTCCAAGAAAAGATATAGCAATCAAAGCACTTGCAAACAGTACGTCCATTCTCTTGCGTGATATCAATGAAGCCATTGACCTGGTGAACGATTATGCAGCAGAACACCTCATCATTTCCTGTAAGGAAGATGAATGGATCGCCGATAAAATCATCAATGCCGGATCTGTTTTTTTGGGGAACTATTCTCCCGAAAGCGTAGGTGATTATGCCAGTGGCACTAACCATACCCTTCCCACCAATGGTTTTGCCAAAGCATATAGCGGCGTGAGTGTAGATGCGTTTGTTAAAAAAATAACCTACCAGAAACTCAGCAAAGAAGGGTTGAATGCAATTGCGAATACAGTAGTAACCATGGCCGCCGCAGAAGGATTAGACGCGCATAAAAATGCCGTACTCATCAGACAATCGATTTAAAATTTATAAGTCAGTTATATATGTTTAACCTTGACAATCTTATACGAGCCAATATAAAAGCACTAAAACCCTATTCGTCGGCAAGAGATGAATTTAGTGGTGAAGCAAAAGTTTTTCTCGACGCCAATGAAAACAGCCTGGGATCGCCACTCACCAAATGGTATAACCGTTATCCCGACCCGCACCAGCAGGCAGTTAAACAGCAGCTTTCAAAAATAAAAGGCATCGCCCCGGAGCATATTTTTTTAGGTAATGGCAGTGATGAATGTATCGATATACTTTTCCGTTGTTTCTGCGAGCCGGGTAAGGATAATATTATTATTTGTCCGCCGACTTATGGCATGTATGAAGTGAGTGCCAATATCAATGATGTTGAAATAAGGAAAGCTCCGCTGTTACCCGATTTTCAACTTGATCTTGTTCATCTGGAGAACCTAATAGATGCAAATACCAAAATCATCTGGCTATGTTCGCCAAATAATCCAACCGGTAATTCACTCAACAGAACGGATATCGAAATGGTGCTGAACAACTTCAATGGCATTGTAGTGGTGGATGAAGCCTATATCAATTTTGCACAACAAAAATCTTTTGTGCAGGAATTGGTTGAATACCCCAACCTGGTAGTATTGCAGACTTTGAGTAAAGCCTGGGGACTAGCCGGCTTAAGACTGGGTATGGCATTTGCCTCACAGTCAATCATTGAATTGATGAATAAGGTAAAGCCTCCATATAATATCAATCAGGCCACACAGGAACTGGTTTTGAAAGCACTGGAAGAAGTAGGGCAGGTGAATGATATGATTAAAATATTGGTAGATATGCGTGGCGCTTTGGCAGAAGTATTTGAATCGATGCCTACGGTAGAGAAAGTATATCCATCCGATGCCAATTTCATCCTGGTAAAAATCAAAGATGCCAGAAAGATTTATGATTTTCTCCTTACAAAGGGGATCGTGCTCAGGGATAGAAGTAATGTGGCACTTTGTGAAGATTGCTTGCGCATTACCATTGGTTCAGAAAAAGAAAATACTGTATTGGTAGATGCCATGCAGGATTGGTATAGTGTAGAAAGAAACTAAACAAATCTGTCTATTCATTTGTAATTTCATTCCAAATTCAACATAATATGAAAAAAGGGCTTTTACTTTCGTTGACCATTATTTGTACTTCTGTACAATTATTTGCGGCTAACGACACCACCAATGTGGCAACCAGGATTAGTGTAGTAGCAGCAGATAATGTCGGACTAACCATGCCTTCCGGTTTTACAGCTTCTGTTGTAGCAGAAAATATGGGTAGGGCAAGACATATCGTTGCAACAGCACAGGGTGGCTTGTATGTGAAACTGGAGAGATTAAAAGATGGTAAGGGTATATTTTATTTAAAAGATACCAATGGTGACGGAACCATGGAAACAGTAAAAAGTTTTGGTAATTATTATGGTACCGGTATCGCTATAAAAAATGGATACCTCTACGCATCTTCTGATCAGGATGTATATCGGTATAAATTGGATGCTAATGGTGAAGTAATTGATGCAGAAAACCCGCAGCGTATTGTAAAGGGTTTGTGGGATAAACGTCAGCACGCGTCTAAATCACTCGCACTCGATGATGCAGGAAATATCTACGTAAATATTGGCGCGCCTTCTAATTCTTGTCAGGAGGTAGACAGAACAAAGGGCTCAAAAGGAATGACCCCTTGTCCGATACTGGATTCAGCAGGAGGTATCTGGCAGTTTAAAGTTGATGTTACCGATCAGGGATACCATAATGGGGTTCGCTATGCAACCGGATTGAGAAATGTTGTTGGACTCGATTGGAACCAGCAGGAAAACAAATTATATGTTACCATGCATGGTCGTGATATGCTGTATACACTTTATCCTGAAATGTACGATTCTACTGCAAGTGCAGAACTGCCATCAGAAACCATGTATGCCATTAATAAAGGAGATAATGCCGGCTGGCCTTATGTTTACTATGATCATCTGCAGCAGAAAAAAATACTTTCCCCTGAATATGGTGGTGATGGAAAGAAAACAGGAGGTGAAAATGCGATTGATCCATTGGTTGGATTTCCCGGACATATGGCACCGAATGCATTGTTGTTTTATACAGGTAATCAGTTTCCTGAGAAATACAAAAACGGAGCTTTTATCGCTTTTCATGGTTCATGGAATCGCTCACCTTTACCACAGGAAGGTTATTATGTAGCTTTTGTTCCTTTTAAAAATGGTAAACCAAGTGGTAAATGGGAAGTGTTTGCCAATGGATTTGCGGGTGCCGTGGTAGTAAAAAATACCAGGGATGCACAACACAGACCATGTGGTTTAACTATGGGGCCAGATGGTTCATTGTATGTTTCAGATGATGCAAAAGGCACCATCTATAAAATCAGTTACCAAGCTAAATAAATTAACCATCCATGAAATTTGTATTCGGACTATTGGTACTAATGTTTGGAGCCAGTGCTTTTATGCCAGCATCTAAACATAGCAGTATCCAGCAACCTGCACTTAAAGCATCAATCGAACGTGGTAAAACGATTTATTTGCAACGTTGTATGGCATGTCACCAGACAGATGGAGGTGGTGTTCCAAGAATGAATCCACCTTTGGACGGCTCAACGAAAGTGAAGGGGAATGATAAACTGTACCTTGTTCGTGTGGTAATAAAAGGAATGACAGATCGTGTTGAAATTGATGGTGAATACTACGATAATAATATGTCTGCCAACCCTGATTTAACCGATGCGCAAATAGCAGATGTACTCACTTATATCAGAAATAGCTGGGGCAATAAAGCTTCGCAAGTAACAAATGCAGAAGTAAAATCAGCCCGTACAAAAATCAAGTAATTGACATGAGACCAGTATTATTCATAGATCGTGATGGGGTTGTATTGCAGGAGCCACCCAGTGACTTTCAAATTGACCGGATTGAAAAAACAAGTTTTGTGAAAGGAAGCATCACGGCTTTGGCACAAATAGCGGCTTCCTTCGATTATTATAAAGTAATGGTTACTAATCAGGACGGGTTAGGTACTGATAGTTATCCCGAAACAGATTTTCATCCCTACCACGATCTGATGATCAGAACACTGGAAGGAGAGGGTTTTGTATTTGATGAGATGATCATCGACCGAACATTTGCTGCAGATAACCAACCAACCCGTAAACCTGGTACTGGCTTACTGCAACATTTTTTTGACCAGACTAAGTTTAACCTTGCTAATTCTTTTGTTATTGGCGACAGATGGAGTGATATACAACTAGCTAAGAACTTAGGTTGTAAAGCAATCTACCTGAAATCGCCTTTGCATGAACTTACGGCAGAACAGGAAACTGAACTCCGTTCCGTAATTGCATTGGAAACAAGTGATTGGAAAGAGATTTACAGCTTCCTTAAACTTGGCTTACGTACCGTTACGCATGAAAGGAATACCAATGAAACGAAAATAAGTGTATCGCTAAACCTGGATGGATCAGGTAAAGCGCATATCCATACTGGCATAGGTTTCTTTGACCACATGCTTGATCAGATTGCCAGACATGGCCAGATTGATCTCACAATTGAAACAAAAGGCGATCTACATATTGATGAACACCATACCATTGAAGATACCGGTATTGCATTAGGAGAAGCTTTTGCCAAAGCCTTGATTGATAAAAGAGGAATGGAACGTTATGGCTTTGCATTACCAATGGACGAAGCAGATGCAAAAGTGCTCATTGATTTTGGTGGCAGGAACTGGATGGTATGGAATGCTGAATTTAAAAGAGAGAAGATTGGAGAAATGCCAACCGAAATGTTTTTTCATTTCTTCAAGTCATTCAGCGATGCAGCGAAATGTAACCTGAATATTGAATGCAAAGGAGAAAATGAACACCATAAAATTGAAGCTATCTTCAAAGCCTTTGCCAAAGCCATCCGTATGGCCGTTCGCCGTGATCCTTTCTCGAATCATTTGCCTTCTACGAAAGGAATGTTGTAAGGTGCTGGGGGCGAGGTGTTAGGTGTTAGGTATTAGGTGCTAGGTTTTGATTCACAGGACTGTCTCCCTCTTACACTGGAGGTGGGTGAATGGGGACGATGTGACCGGCTTCAGAACAGTGCGCCGCAACGTCCACATGCTATTACCTTCGGTAAGAGCGTGAGACGATGCGGAGAATTAAACAAATAACGCTGCGAAATCTCTGCTACTTCTTGTTCTCTGCGGTGAATAAGATCTTATAATCACCGCAGAGAACAAGCGTAAACGAAGGTTTCGCAGAGTGAAATTATTTTCCTTTTCCAGAGAGAATAATACGCAAAGTATGTATCATTATTTTGAAGTCGAGGAGTAGTGATGCATTCTCGATGTAAATGAGATCATATTTCATTCTTTGAATCATTTCATCAATATTACTAGCATACCCAAACTGAACCATGCCCCAGGAAGTTAATCCAGGCTTCATTTTCAGGAGATATCTATAATAGGGAGTTTTGTTTAGTATCTGATCAATATATACTTTTCTTTCAGGTCTGGGTCCAATCAGGCTCATATCGCCGGTGAGTATGTTCCAAAGTTGTGGTAATTCATCTAAGCGCCATTTACGCATGACTTTACCCCAGGGTGTAATACGTTTATCATGATCACTGGATAAAGCTGGTCCTTCTTTTTCCGCATCCGCAATCATACTCCTGAATTTGTAAATGGTAAATGGGCGACCATTATAACCAATTCTCTCCTGTGCATAAATGACAGGGCCATTAGAAGAAAATCTGGTGCGAATAGCAATGAATAACAGTAAAGGGGAAAGTAAAACAAGGCCGTAAACCGCTACAAGTATGTCAGTAATGCGTTTGATATTTTGTTGCCATGCACTGAGCGGATTGGTTCGCAGGTCAATTAATGAAGCTGTGAAAATATTGTTTGTTTTTACCGATCCGGAGACAATATCAAGTGTATCTGCAACCAGCTTTATGTCTACTTCTTTCTCCGTGAGGGTATATACCAATTCATCTATGAGTGCATGGTCCTTTTTTTCCAGTGCAAGAATTACTTTTTCTACCTGGTATTGATGGATGATTTGTGTGAGTGATGCTGTATCGCCAAGCCTTGGGATCCATTTGGTGAGTCCATTACCTGTTTTTTGATCATGCGTAACAAAACCGATTACCTGCATACCCAGGTAACGAAAATTTTTCACCACTTCATGATACACTTTTACTGCTTCTTTGTTATTACCGATGATCAGGGTGTTGAAACGAATATGTCCATTTAAAATGGATCGTTTAATGAGTAATAACACAATGCTTCTGTCGATGGCGAATAACAGAAAATGTATGGTAAAGAAAATAAAGAAGATGGAAAACAGGTCAGGATCTCTCCAGAAAAACAAGCCGCAAATCAGTATACTGCCGATTGCTGATTGCATAAAGGTTTCGGTGATTTCATTCAGCCTTGATTTTTCATACAAAGATTTCTGGTAGGTGCCGGATAATCCAAAGACCACCAGCCAACCAAAGGCAATACCGATACAGGCCGGCAGATCTATTTGATTTTGTGTAAAGCCAAATTTTGGTAGCAGGTAATAAAAACTACCAATGGTTCCGGCAATGGCAAAAAGGAAGTCGGAGAGAATATACCAACTGATCTGTTTCTTTTTGCCCTGCATGTATTTACACCAGTATACTGGTATTGTTGATTTTATCTAATATCTGGTGCGCTACTTCCATTGCCAGGAAGCCATCTATTTCGCTTACCACGGTAGGCTTATTGTTTAAAATGGCATCAACAAAAGATTCCAGCTCCAGTTTAATGGCATTGGCCTGAGGCACAATGGGGTTAGCAATGGCGATTGTTTTTTTCCCGTTTTGGGTATCTATATCAAATGAAAATACGTTTTGGTCGTCGGGTTGTTTGAGTTTGATGATCTCGGTTTTTTTCTCAAGAAAATCTATTCCGATATAGGCATCTTTCTGGAATAGTCGCATTTTGCGCATTTTCTTCATACTGATGCGGCTGCTGGTAAGGTTTGCCACGCATCCATTGTTGAATTCAATACGCACGTTGGCGATATCCGGCGTTTCTGTCATAACAGCAACCCCACTCGCAGAAATATGTTTTACATCGCTTTTAACCAGACTTAAAATGATATCGATATCATGAATCATAAGGTCCAGGATAACGCTCACTTCCGTTCCTCTTGGATTAAACTGCGCGAGTCTGTGCACTTCAATGAACATGGGATTCAGGTTCATTTCCTGAATGGCAAGATAGGCGGGGTTAAAACGTTCTACATGTCCAACCTGCATTTTTACATTAGCCTCACGAACCATATTAACCAGGTCCCTGCCTTCTTGAATGGTATGGGCAAGCGGCTTTTCTACGAATACATGTTTCCCCTTGCGGATGGCCATCATACAAATATCGAAATGATGGTCGGTTGGGGTAATTACATCAATAATATCACAGGCTTCAATCAGTTTTTCTTCATCTGAAAATCTTTTTAGTCCATATTCTTCAACGGCAATCTTTGCATTATCGTTATTCGGGTCGAAAAATCCGATCAGTTTAACGTCTTTAATCTCTTTCCAGTTATTCAGGTGAAATTTCCCCAGGTGACCAACGCCAAATACGCCTACTTTGAGCATAGCAATTCTTCTGTTTATGGGGGTAAAGATAGCCATTAGCCGTACCCGAATGCCCGTAAATTGAAGGATGTGGATATTCTGTTTGGGGAGTAGGGTGAGGGGTTAGGAGTGAGGTGTTAGGTGTTAGGGGTTAGGTATTAGCTGTTAGCCATTAGCCATTAGCTTTTAGGCACTAACTAACGCCTAAAACCTAATACCTAACACCTAACCCCTAATCCCTGAATTCTTGCTTAATATTGTACCTATGCAAGTGGTATACCTTGTTTTACTCTTTTTGATTGCATATCCTTATGTGGTATACCCCCTCATTTCCTTTATGGTAAGTCGTTTTAGGAAGATAAAAACGCTTTCCTATCATTACCCTGAAATAACCATTGTAATTGCTGCTTATAACGAGATTGAGTATATAGCGCAAAAGATAGAAAATACCCTTGCATTGGATTATCCGCCAGAGCTGCTCAAAGTTTTGGTCGTTACAGATGGCTCTACCGATGGTACGGAGCAAATGATTTTTTCTGATCAAAGAATTCAGTCGATGCATTTAGCAGAACGAAAAGGTAAAGCTGCTGCATTGAACCGTGCATTCTCACAAATTAAAAAGGGTGTGGTTATATGTACTGATGCTAATACAATGCTTAACAAGCATGCTATCAAAGAACTCGTAAAACATTTTCAAGATCCAGGAATTGGCGCAGTGGCAGGTGAAAAAAGACTGGAGGATAGTAGTAAAGGTGCAGTTGCTGAAAATTATTATTGGAAATATGAATCACAACTCAGACAATGGGATTCATTGATATATGCAGTGCCCGGCGCAGCAGGAGAATTATTTGCCATACAAAGAGATTGCTTTACCCCTATTTCCGAGGATACTGTTTGTGATGATTTATTAATCACCATGCAGGTACTTGAGCAGGGTAAAAGGGTGATATATGAACCCCTTGCCTATGGCGTTGAAAAAGCATCAGCAGATATTGCAGGTGAATGGAAAAGAAAATGCCGTATTGCCGCTGGAAATATGCAGTTTATGCTGCGGTTTAATATGATTCGCTTTATGCTGCAATATCCTTTAGCAGCTTTCCAATTGTTTAGCAGGAAAATTGTCAGATGGTTAATTGTACCCTATTGTATACTGGCATTATTTATAGTGGGTATTATTTTAGGGATAGCTGAACCAACAGGTATTTTGCTTGGGTTGGTTTATGTACAAACAATCTTTTTTACCTGGGCCTTATTGGGGTTACTGCTGCTTAAACATAGGAGATTGCCCGGTACAGTTTTCTTTGCCTTTTATTTTATGATGGCCAATAGCGCAATGATTGTTGGTGGACTTCGATACCTGAAAGGGGATTCATTTGTTTTGTGGGAGAAGGTGAGGCGTTAAAGGGACATGTATCCAGTAAGAGCCTTATTATATAAAGATACGAATATTATAACGATCACAAACATTCATAAATATTTATTAATCAATATTTTAGATAGTATAAAAATAATTCTTTGTTTGTTGCTTTATCTTCCTAATGTTTTCATTTTCTGTTTATTATACCGTTAAAACACCGTCTTTTTTCCATAAAATACCGTTTTTTCCACATTGAATTAACAATTAATATGCGGTTGATTGTTAACGTTTTGTAACCCTACTAACCCCGAAACGAAAACTTATGAGAAAAAATTTACGCAGTAAATTCATGCTGTTACCCCTGCTATTTTGGTCTTTTACGGCCATGGCACAAACAAACTATTATGTTGCCACAACAGGTGATAATGCCAACGACGGATTAAGTTCCGCAACTGCCAAAGCCAGTATCAGTGCCGCCATCAGCGCTGCATCTTCCGGTGATATTATTCATATAGGTGCCGGAACCTATGTTCAAACAACTACTATTCAGGTAAATAAGTCTGTTATCATTCAGGCATCAGGTTCTGTTACCATTCAAACAAGTGGTACCAGTTATCTTTTTCTGGTTACCGCACCTGCAGTTAGCATCCGCAACCTGATCATCACTAAAACAGATGATACACCTACTCAGAACATTATCGGTGTTCAAGCCAGCAATTTTGAACTCGCAGGATGTACTATTAGCGGGCAATATGCTATGACAGGTGGTAATGTATCCCGTGCACTGGAAGTATCTGGTGGACTAACCGGATTGAATATTCATGATAATACTATTTACAACCTTCGCCAGCCTGGTTATATCAACAATAATGTTACAGGCGCAATTACCAATAATATGGTTTATGGTACGCGTGGTTGGGTTGTATTGTCTGATTGTGCGGTGAGCTTTAGCGGTAACCAATGGGGTACTGGTAATACCGCCAATTATTATGATATAGCAATCTTACATGCAACACTGAATAAATACACAGATATAGCCGCAGTGAGTGCCGCCAACAATAATGCGGTAATTGAAAACCAGCACAGTTCTTATGGTTCACCCATTTTATCTGTTGTTTCTGTAAATGCAGCTTATGCTGGTGCCACAAAAAATGGTTCTGTTCGTGACCCATATAATACCATTACACAAGCTATACCTCGGGTAGCTGCTGGTGGTACCATCATTGTAGCGCCAGGTACATATACAGGTAACCATACCATCAATAAACAAGGTATTACCCTTGTTTCTACAGGAGGTGCAGGTGTAACATTTATTCAATCTGCCGTAGTAGGTCAAAATACAGTCGCCATTAGTTCTGGTACAAATAATGTTACCATTGGTAAGCCTGGTAAAGGTTTTACCATCACTGGTTTCGATAGTAACGGACAGATTGAAACTGCTGCACTGTATTTATTGGGAAGTCATACCAACATAACCATCGAAGGCAATGAAATAGTTGCCAATGGTGAACATGGTATCGGTTCTAACTTTAATACGGCCATCAACAATATCGTCATTAACGGTAATACCTTTTCAGGTAAAACATTTGCCGGCGCAGAACCAGGTGGTTGTGGCTCAAGCACACAATTTGCAGCGGGAAACAATGTGCCAAGACAACTGGTAGTATTAGGAGGCGGTAATACCGTAAGTAATTCAAAGAATGTTACATTCACCAATAACAAAGTAAATGGAACAACAGGTGGTTATAACAGCGCATCCGGATGTTACCAGGGTAATACACAAGTTACCATCGATGTAATCGGTGCTTTTATTTCGGGAAATATCTTTGATGGTATCACACCAACAGGATCTAATCTGCGCACCAGAGGGAATGCAACTTCTATCAGTTGTAATACTTTTTTTAACAGAAACCTTGGTACTGCAGCTACCCATATTTTCTTCTTTGATCAGGACCCTTTAACCGGTGCTGTACCAAATAGCATTTATGGAGTATTAGAGTCAAATGCATTTCCAGGAGGTGGAAGTGGTTTTATAGCAGGTAATATCCCGGGAAATTCAGGAACTTATTTTATTTTCAGAGATTCTGCACAAGCATTACAGGTTAATGCAGCATTGGGCAGCAATCTGCCTATTGCAAATGGCTTTACCGGACTCGCTACCTTCCTTAAACCATTGTTTGATTACAGTGTAGTAAATGATGCCAATGCCTGTGGTGGTACTGTAGTACTTCAAGCACCTGAATCATATAGCGCCTGCGGTAACACAGCTTCAGTATCTAAAGATTTTCAAGGTAATTTCTTCCCGATAGGAACTACCAAAGTTACCTGGACCATTACCGATATCAATGGTAATATCGATACGGCTGCTCAATATGTAACGGTTATTGATAATGAAGCACCTGTTATTAGTGCCGTCTCACCCGCTTCATTATGTTACAATGCAACTGGTAATTATCAATTACCTCAACTGGAAGTATCTGATAATTGCGGTATCTATTCTGTAAGTTATACTATTACAGGTGCTACTAACCGCACTGGAACCGGACTTGATGCCAGCGGTATTTTTAATGTAGGAAACTCTGTTGTTACTTATACTGTAATGGATGTGAATGGTAACACTAAAACAACTTCTTTCAATGTAACGGTTGGTGCCGCAACAGCTGCAACTTATACAGTAAGTAGTCCTGACGCATTCTGTAATCAATTGGTATTAACAGCCAACGGAAATGCTGGTGCCAGTTATGTTTGGAAGAAAGGCAATACTACTGTTTCAACGCAGCAAGCCCTCAGCCTCGGATTAGCTGATGCAGACGGTGTATATGAATTAACGGTAACCAGCTCAAATGGTTGCAGCACAAACCCTGCTACCTATACTTATAATAAACAATCTATTGCAGGAAACTACACCATTCTTGTAGCAGACGACGTTAAACTCGGAGCAGGCAATAAAGTGCTTACCGGTAGTGTAGGTGTGATGAATGCAAATGGCATGGCTATTTTTGAACAGGGTAGTTCCGTAACAGGTGATGGCGCATTTGTAAAAGCACCTCGGGTGTACAAATACGGATTCGGCATCAATCTTCCATTGGTTATCCAGGGAAGGGCTTTTGTTACATTGCCTGCGATGAAGACCAATACCATGTCTACAAGAGGACTTCGTAATTATACCGTAAACAGAAATACTCAAGCTACGCTTACCAGTGATTATGCTGATCTTGTAATTCGTGAAGGTGCAAATGTTGTGCTTTCTGGGGATAATTTTAAATCGATCACTATCGGAGCTGGTGCAAGGGTATTGTTTACAGCACCTATTGTTTATATCGGAGACCTGATTGTTGATGCCGGTTCAACGGTTGCCAATACAATGGTTCGTTTTGCAAATGATGGGGAAGTAAGGATCAGTAATCGTGTAAACCTTCAATCAAATGTTCGGATCAACCCCGATCAGCGTAAGGTAACTTTCTATATGGGTGATGGTAATAAAGACGATGAACGTTTTTCAATTTGTGGATCAAATATCCAGTTCACCGGTAATGTTTACCTGCCTAAAGGAATGATGCGTTTATCCGCAGAAAAAACCAGGCACAATAACAATACTTCCAATGTATTTATGACAGGGTTCTTTATTGCCGAAGACCTGGAGAGTAATATTCCTAACGTTGTATGGAATAGTTATAATTGTAATAATGGACCTACGGTGGTTTCTACTGGTTGGACTTCCTCTCAGTTTGCTACAGAAGAAAGTAAGGAGAACAATGAAAGCTTTACTGTTCAGGTAATGGGTAACCCATCTACCAGCTATTTCACACTGAAGCTGCAAAGCAGTAACCAGGCGCCTGTTCAGATTAAAGTAACAGATGCATCTGGTCGTATGGTTGAAGTTCGTGCCAACAACAATGCGAACAGCACAGTTCAAATCGGGCATGATTTCAAACCGGGTATCTACTATGCAGAACTGCAACAAGGCTCAAGCCGCAAAACAGTTCAGTTAATGAAACTGCGTTAATCCCCCCTCGCCATACCAATTGCTTAACAAAAGAGTCCCGTCTGCTGACGGGACTCTTGCTTTATAGTTAAATAAGAGAGTTGAGAAATGGCTTCAAGCCAGAAGCCACAAGCTGCAAGTTTTTTTTGTTGCTTGGTTTGGAGCTTTTGCTTTTAATAGAACACAGATCCTCATGATTTTCAAGATCCATCATGATAGATCTTGAAAATCATGAAAATCTGTGTTCAATCCTACTCTAAACTATAAACTTGTAGCTTGTAGCTTGAAGCTTGCACCTTGCAGCTCAATTCTTCACCTACAATTATTGTTTCTTAGTTTTCCAGTCATTTATATAATCCGCTACTGTAACCAATGGAGCAATCCAGATATCTTTTTCGTTTTGTTTAAGGTATTGCAGAAACTGGCGATGAGCACTGAGTGAAACATCCAATCCATTTCCACCGCCAACACCATGAAACAAAATAACAAGTAGGCTATTGGTTGATACGGCTTTTTTAACCCATTCAATCATATCTGCGGCTGAGTGGTTATTGACCATATAACAATCAACATTGTACAAATCGATTTCCCCAATTTTATGCATTTCATTTCTTACAGCTCTGGCAGCCACGAAATCTTTCTTCATGGAATCGATAAATGAAACGTTGCCGATTTTCATGTCGCCACAAGTGTAGGCAAAAGTTCTTTTTGTTTTACCATCCAAAGATTGGAGGAAGAGATTCGTCATGCGTGTTTCGTCGATCATCCTTTGAACAGTATAATTGCGCAGATCGTATTCCGGTTTTACCCATTCTCTGCCAGTTCCACCAACACATGGATGATTTAATGTGTGGTTACCAAGTTCATGTCCTTTTTTGTCCAATGCTTTCCATTCATTCATTCTTTTCTGCATTGAATTTGAAAATGCCGTCACGTAAAAGCTGGCTTTTAAACCAAGAGAATCTAAAACTGGAACGGCATTGTCGAGGTGCTGGTCGATCGCATCATCATAAGTAATTACCACTGCACATTTTTTCCCTTGCCAGTTTTGTGCCGATAGAGATATGCTTGTGCATAGCAATAAAAAGAAGGTCATTTGTTTCATGGTAAGTAGATATAATGGTTTAATTATTCAGTACAATCGTAGTAACGCTGTTGGCTGGTGCATCAAATGTGAGTTTTTTATCTGAAATAGCACCTGTTTTCTGCGACATAACAGATGCATCTGAACTGGTATATGTTACTGCATTTGTTTGGGTAATGCCATTAACCTGAACATTACCAATCGGGAACGCTTCCGGATTTATAACAACGATTACTACCTGGTTATCCTTTTTATAAGCAGATATTTTCAGGTAATAATTCAAAGTTGCATCGGTGCCGATACGTATAAAGCCTGGGCGTACAAATCGGGCAAAATGCGCAAAGGCAAAGCCTCTTTTTAATACGGCACCATTAGTAGTTCCTTCTTCTCCATCGCCAATAAAAGAATAAAATCTTTGCAGGTACCACCAGATATAAGCGTTCCAGTTACTCATCATCGCATCATGTACCGATACAAGCATCTTGATTGTTTCGCCCCATTTAGTCGCTTCTGAATAGGTGGTCCATTTTGGAGCGCCGGCATTACCTGTATTAAGGTTCATCAGGTATTCTGTCATCCAGATCTCTTTTTGTTTCTGTTCTGCCAGTGGAAACTTTGCGATACCGCTTCCATATATATGCCCGGCTACAATATCAATTTTTTGAGCCGCTGCATCATTTGATAGAATGGCATTGGTAAAATTCTGGTTGAAGTTCAATGATTCTGGTGCAGCTACTTTTGCACCGGTAATTTGTCCGGGTGCGTTTAAGAAATTAATCATTTCTTCTGCTGTCCAGTCGCAGGATTCATAAGTAGGCTGCCAGTCTGGTTCATTCTGAATGGAAACAACATCAATCGTAGCACCGTTGTTTTTCATATAAGCAATGAACTCATTGATATAATCTTTAAAGGCCGTATAGTTTTGAGGGAGAAGTCTACCCCTGATATCACTATTGTTATCTTTTAACGCAGGAGGGGGAGACCATGGGCTTGCTAAAACTTTTACACCACGTTTATTTGCTTCTTTTACTGCCTCAATAATGATGGGCCATTCAGTTTTGTTGGAAGATAAGCGTACCCTAAAAAGACTAAGTCCAATTTCGTCCACCCCGGTGCCAAAAGCTTTCTGTGCTTCTGCAGGGGTAAGTGACTGTGTGCCCCACATCCTGTTGGCTCCACCAAATCCGGTAATGGTTTGATAAGTTGTTTGAGGAGATAAGCTTATGGTAACAGAAGGGGTGGAAGGCTGAGGTGCTGGTTTATTGTCGTTTGTTTTTTTGCACGCTGTGGTCAGGTACAGCATGCAAAGCATTAGTAAAAGGTTTTTCATTGCTCAAGGTTTATGATCGGAGGGGGGATAGGGGTTAGGTATTAGGTGTTAGGTGTTAGCCTTTTGCCATTAGCTATTAGCCATTAAAACATAAGACACTTATTCCTAACACCTAACTCCTAATACCTAACCCCTAACCACTAGGTTTATTTCAATTCAAGTACCACTACACTAAAGGGAGGAAGGGTTACTTTTAATTCGCTTCCATTTAGCTGTGCCTTGTTAAATACGGCAGGTGATATGTTGTTTGGTTTGTCAAAAGTGTTATGGTCCTGGATATTGGCCGAGCTAAGGATTCTTCCAGAAACTGTTTTGGCGTTAAGTCCACCAAGGTTTATGGTAATCGTTTGTTCTTTGGTAGCATGAATATTTACCAGTGACACATGCGTTGCCCCATTTTTATCTTTTGAAGCAGACACAGATACAGCTTGTAATTTTTTATCTCCCATCACATAATCTTCGCTGTTAACTGTAACCGGAATCATTACTGCATCCTGGTGTACGTTATACATTTCCATTACATGGTAGGTAGGTGTTAATACCAGTTTCTCTTCTTTAGTAAGTATTACTGCCTGTAACACATTAACAATCTGAGCAAGGTTGGCCATACGAACCCTGTCGGCATGGTTATGGAATATATTCAATGATAAGCCGGCAATCATCGCATCACGCATGGTGTTCTGCTGATAAAGGAAATTTTTGTTGGTACCTGGTTCTACTTCATACCATCCGCCCCATTCGTCTACAATCAATGCTACTTTCTTTTTAGGATCGTATTTATCCATCACCTCACTGTTCTTAGAGATAAATCTTTCCATGCGCCATGCCTGTTCCATTGTGCGGAAATATTCCTGCTCAGGAAATTGGGTAGCCGACCCTTTGGCAGCCCAGTTAATCACAGAATAATGATGTATCGATAAACCTTCAATTAATTTGAGGGGAACATCGCGCATTACTGTTTCTGTCCAGTTATAATCTTCTGAACCTGGTCCAACAGCTATCCTGAATAAATTCTCTGAATTGCCGTAGTTGGTGATATGTGTGGCGTATTTACGATATTCCGCAGCATATTGACTGGCTGTCATATTACCGCCACAGTCCCATGATTCATTACCAACACCCCAGAACTTTACGTTCCATGGAGTACTGCGTCCATTTTTTGCACGCATATCTGTGAGGTAACTGCTGCTATTTGCATGGTTTACATATTTCACCCAGTCTGATGATTCCTGAACGGTACCGCTACCCATATTGAGTGCGAGATAAGGTTCTGCATTGATCATTTCACAGAGTTCAAGGAATTCATGTGTGCCAAATCCATTATTCTCCCGAACATTACCCCAGGCAACATTCTCGGTATGTTTGCGTGTGGTTTTTGGCCCGATACCATCCATCCAGTGGTAACCATCAGCAAAGCAACCACCTGGCCAGCGTAATACGCCTACTTTCAATTTTTTTAATGACTCAACGATATCCATACGGATACCATTTTTGTTGGGGATTTTATTGTTTTCACCAACATATAAGCCATCATATACACAATGACCAAGGTGTTCAGCAAAATGTCCATAGATGTTTCTATTAATGGTGTCTTTTGCTTTTGCGGGTTGCAATACCACAATGTTTTGCGCTGAAATAGTATTCATCAAGAATACAGTTGCAATAGCTAAAATGGATTTGGTTGTTTTCATCTGACTTGATTTATATGTGCAATAGGTTAGTTGTTTTTCTTTTCGTATGATAACATTTTACTCGCCCATGGAATAAAATGTTTGAAGTTTGGTGCGTCTGTATGTCCGCCATCATGTTGTCTCCAGGCCAGTTGACCGTCTAATAGTCCTGTTAACACCGGGGGCATTTTTTCTTTCATATAATCGTTTGATACGCCGATATCTTTAGCACCCAATAATTTAAATACCGTGCCCGCTGCAACTGTAGCCATATAACTTCCTGTTTGGTCGAGCCATTTCGCATCGCCTTTCTCTGGAATACCGTAACTGATAAAAGTTAGTCTTGGTGCTGCAAGTGCAATCAATTCATGTGAATCAACGGTAAGGTCGCATCCGGTTTTTGCACCGAAGCTCGATTCAGATGCGCCATACCTTAAATAATTGCCCGCCATCCAATGGTATTCTCCTGATCCGGTAAGACTTTCTACTGCCTCGCCAAAAACGCGTCTATGTAATGTTGCACCGCCTTTGCCAGAAGAACCAATGAGTCCAACGGCGAATCTTTGGTCGAATGCAAGTGTTACCAAAGCCGCTTTGCCATATCTTGATACACCTTCGATGCCAACTTTTTTTGCATCTACCAAATTATCTGTTTCAAGGTAATCTAATGCGCGAGATGCACCCCATGCCCATGCTCTTAATGAGCCCCAGTCTTCTGGTTTACGTGGCTGTCCTTTATTCACTAAACCGATAATACCTTTTGTTAAGCCAGCACCATTATCTGCCTGTATGCTATTAGGGTCAATAGTCAGGTATCCCCATCCGGCAGCGAGTAATTGCTCAGTAGGAGATGGGTCACCTGCAGGTGGAGGTGCAAATGGATTTGCGCCAGCCAGACGTGTGATAGGTGAATAAGCTGGATAACGATCAAATATCGCTTTCATGGAAGGATCATTTTTGATCATCAAATCTTTGAATGCTTCATTGATCTTAGCCAGATCAGCAGGTGAAGGCTGTGCTGGTGCCGGAAAAGAAGGGAAACCAAACATCATCAATACAGGTACGGGTCCTTTCACATTTGTTGGTACTACCAACATTGCATTGATGTCTACATTTAATAAAGGATATTCACTATTATCAACATGACCAACCAGTTGTTTTACGATGGCGGGAGTTCTTCCAATAAATTCCCTGTCAGTAACTTTTACAGTCCAGGAAACATTTGGAATTTTCGATGGTAACTTACCATAAAGTTCTTTTTCAATTGCAGCAACCAATTCAGGCCTTCTGTCTTTCCACCACATATCTGCGCTGGTTACTTTTTTACCAGCGTTGGTAGTAAGTACATCCGGTAATTCCGGACAAGGGTTGGCTTTGCTTTCATCGTAGTTGGCGTGATTGGGCGCGTTTTCATTTCCACTCGGACCAGGCCTGAGTTGTTTGATGCCGAGTTGCTGCATCATGTTTTGCTGGTCTTGCTGTGCAGTAAAATTTACCGGTTTAGGGTATTTACTGCTGTCGATGGAAATGCCTTGTGCCTGAACAATGACGCAAGACAAAATGCCCATCATAAAACTATTCAGTTTAATTGTATGCATCGATTTTAATTAAGGTATTACTGATCTGTTCTAAATGGTGATGCCGGTAACCCTTCCTTATTGTATAGGTTGGGATGCACGGGGTTGTCGGCCCATGCATAACGTACATACATCGGTTGTTTGATTTCATCACTCCATACAATGACTTTATCCCCTTCAATTTTTGCTTTTGCCCATACAAACTTTTTATCAGCACCAGCAATGGCAAAGTCTCCGGGAGCTTCTTCGTCATTCGTTATTAATCCAGATCCAACATGATCAAAGCTGATAATGATTTTATCTGATTCAACCGTTGCGCTTTTATACAATGGACCTGAGTAAACAATATTTTCTCCATAAGCCAGTTTCAATGCACCCAATGCCATTCTTTCTCCTACATCTTTTTTATTGTCAGGATGTATATCATTCCATTCGCCGAGGTCTATGGCTACAGCCATTGCACTATTAGGAGCACTAAGGGCTTTGAGTTGAGCTTCTCTCAGCATTGCCCAGCCACTTTCAGATGGCAGGTAGTTGTAATCCATAAATCCTGGTAACTGTACATACAGGAATGGGAGTGTGCCCTGGTTCCATTTATTGCGCCAGTCGTTCATAAGCGCAAGCATCAGTTTTTCATATTCCTGGGGCTTGCCTGCATTACTCTCGCCCTGATACCAGCAAAATCCTTTGATGGTATATTTTATTTCCGGCGCAACCATGGCATTATATAATGCGGCAGGTTGATTTTGTGCGTTGATACCACCGCCACCAAATCCTCCGCCTCCGAATGGTCTGTTTACTAATCCTACTTTATACTGCCAGTAACCCTTTAAATCAACTGTATCCGTACCTGAAAAAATGCAATAAGGTTTATCGGAAACAAATCCTCCTTTACCATTTGAGTTCGTAACACGGATAACAAAAATATTTTTGCCGGCTTTTAATAATCCGGCCGGAACAGGATATCTGCGTTGTGGGTATTGATAGGTTGTATTGCCTACCTGTTTACCATTTATGTAGAGTTCATCAGCATCAACAATTCTTCCAAGAAATACTTTTGCTGCTTTTCCTGCCATTGAAGCTGGTATATCTATTTCGCGACGATACCATACCACTCCATTCAAATCTTTCACACCCTGGTCTTCCCAATACCCAGGAATGTTGATGTTTCGCCAACCCTTCGGTATATAATTAGGGTCAAACCATTTTAATGGTCCTGCCATACCAGCATCAACGGGAGGGGCGGGCCTGTTACCAAAACCACCAGGTCTTCTGTTTAAACTATTGAGATAGGCGGTGTCTTTATTTTTTTGGATAGTAGCATATAAGTTGCTAATATCTTTTAATCCTTCTTCACTTGTCCATGCTTCTATAGGAGTACCTCCAACACTTGCATTGATAATGCCTATAGGAATTTTGTACTGCTGGTAAATTTTCTTTGCAAAGAAATAAGCCACTGCAGAAAAGGGACGGATATCTTCACCAACGGCAGACTTCCAGAATCCGGATGGAAGATTTTCTTGTGGGCCGGCTAAACTTGTAAGTGTAGGGATCCAGAATTGCCTGATTTCAGGATTATTGGCTGTGGCAATTTCGTTGGCATAAGTAACATCATGAATGTTTAACTGATGCACCATATTAGATTGCCCGCTGCAAAACCAGACATCTCCGATGAGGATATCTTTCAACACAATTTTATTTTTACCAGCCAGTTCCATGGTATATGGCCCACCCGCTTTCATAGGAGCTAATTGAAAGATCCATTGTCCGTTTGCATCAGCTTTTGCCTGGTATTTTTTACCGTTAAAACTTGCGCTGATATTTTCTCCCGCAGATGCCCAGCCCCATATATTTACTTTAGCGTCTCTCTGCAATACCATACTATCTCTTACCAGTTGTGGTAATCTGATCTGGCCAAATATTGCAATAGAGCATAAGCAGTTGACAATAATGAAGAGTGTTATTCTTTTCATATTACTTGATCTTTTTTAGAAATTGATTTCCGCCAAACCTTTCCCAATTGAATCCTTCTACCACATCCTGATTGAGCTGGAAGTAGAGATTGAAGAACTCGTGTGCGGCATAAAAATGATGGCTTGTATTAGCGAATAGTTTGAATTTGTTTTGCGGGTTATTATACCAGTATAGTCCATCTGCCTCTGCTTTTAATTCAACAGTTCCTCCATTTGATATCTGGTAAGTTCCTGCATATTTTTTCAATTGCTCCGTTGTGAATGACAAAGTCTGTCTTTCAAAAATGTATTGTAACCCCCTTGTATAGGTCTCGGATTTTGTTCCTGAATGACCTGTGTTTTCCAAAACTTTGGAGCGAATAGAAACGTTGGGGTAATGTTTGTTAATTAAATAAGCTGCCATATTTTCAAAGCCAGTCTTTCCTCTTTCCACATCCCCAACAGTCATATATAAACGTACCGGTGTATTAATTTTCTTTTCAGCAAATGCTTTTTCATACTTAGATAACACATAGTTGTCCCAACTAATGGCAGGACTTGCGGCTGCATATCCTGTAAACATTTCTGTGTGGGTTAACATTGCATATATCGAAAATAAGCCTCCCAAAGAGCAGCCCATTAATATCCGCTCGTTTTGGCTGACACGATAATTTTTTTCCATGAAGGGAAATAATTCTTCTTTCATGAAGGATAGAAACTTATCTGCACCACCACTTTGTATTAGCCTCCCTTCACGTGTTGGGGTATAGTCTCTGGCCCTTAAGCTGTCTGGGTTTGGATTTTTACCTCCCCATGTAACACCTACTATAATCAGTTCAGGTATAAAGCCATCATAATAAATCTGGCCATATATCGATTTTACCAATGGAAAATCCCATTGTGCATCCATGAGGTAAACGACGGGATATTGCTTTTTACTTTTTGTATAGTTCGACGGCAATAAAACCTGTAATTCATATTCCTGACCTTGTACAATAGCAGACTGAATAAAACGTGTTTCTGACCCGGGGATGGTAACGGGTTTATACTGTGCTTCTGCAGCAACAACACTGAGTACTGCTATGTAGGTCAAAAATTTTCTCATGGCTGTTGTTTTTGTGCCAAAGCTAAACCAGTGGTGGTGGTATAATATTTCGCTAGCATATTGGGTATTTCCCATGCAGGCATATTGTTGTTTTTCAGGTATTGAAGGAAATTCTCCATCACCCGTGCAAAATGAGCTTCATGACCTTCTTTTAATGCATCAGGTATTTGTAATTTCCATCCTTTACCAGTCTTAGCTAAACCAATTCCCGGAAATTTGGCAGATAATTGCTGAATGGCTTGATTCAGTGCAGCTTCATAATTTTTATCTTTTGAAGTAGGTTCTATATAGAGTTGCGCCTGATAATTTTCTTCTTTTCCCTGTCTGATAACAAGATTGGCTTTACTACCTCTCATAATGGAATAATGCGTATCACCTGTTCCTTCAGGTGCTTTGTAGTTCCATGTTACAGATGTTTTGGCATGTACATCCTTAATTGAAAAATGTATGGCGCCATTGGCATATACCTGTAAAGTGGTATCGCTAAGTATCGGTTGCAGGTAATCGGGTATGGTTGTTTGTTTAGTGAGTGTGCTGAATTGGCTGATACTTACCGGAGTTGCCCATCTGCTGGCTTTTAATACCTGGATGTCTTTGGTATAGTCAATGGCAGTTTCAGGAAAACATTCCCATTGAACCAGATCTACCAGGTGAGTCATTACATCAACCAATCCTTCTCCCTGTTGAGTAACATCCAGAAACCAGGCCGGCCTTGTTAATACCGCCCCAGAAACATATTTGTAAAAATGGTGTACACTTTCTTTGGTAATGGCGGGGTTATCAATGGTCCCTTTTTCCAATGTGCCGAATACTTCCGGCATCATGGATAATGCTTTCTGAAGCATGGTATTGATCTCAAATCTCTCGGTCATAATATCGTACAACAGTAATTTGTTTTGTTGGGCGATATCAAAAGATCGTTTAAGTTTCTCAAAACCTGCTGCATCAATTACCATAGGTTTGTCTGCCAATACATGAAAACCATTTTCCAAAGAAGAGAGGATATAGTCGGTTTTCTTTTTATTGTTGCCGCTTAAAACCACCAGGTTTCCTTTTTTTTCTTTGATCATTTTTTCGAAAAAATCAGGGCCTGTATATATTTCTTCCTCCCAATGAGTTGGATTTTCCTTTCTGTTATTATAACTATTGATCCTGTCTACATGTAATTGTAAATCACTTCCACCTGGAGAATATACCTCAACAATACTGTCGACTTCCGTATACATGGTTTTTTGTACCAAAGCAGCATGAAAATGTCCTGGGTCGAGTGTAACCAGTCGATAAGGCTTTGTTTCCTTATTGTTGGTTGTTTTACACGATGCTAACAGAATAGTGCATGTTGCTGCTATGTATACTAATGTTTTCATGCTCAGGCTTTTACTTCGTATTGTTTTCTTTGTGGACGACTCAATAAAGCATTTGCTTCTGCATCATTGGCGAATTTTTCTTTAACAGGATCCCAATAAACTTTACGCTTTAATTTCATCGCGATATGATGTAATAAACAGGCAGAACAGGCACGATGCGCTTCTTCAACAGGAGCAATAGTTGCTTTGTTATCTCTGATTGCTTCCAGCCAGTTGCCATGGTGTTCTTTACTCACCGTAAAATGGAATTCATTTTCTCCGATTACAGAAGTTAGTAAGGAAGGGTCGCTTGCATCTAATTTCTTGGCTCTTTCGCCTGGCTTGGTTGGGTCACTGGATGTTACTTGATAATCTCCACGTGAAACAAATATCCATCCTTTTGTTCCTTCGAATTTTATACCGTTAGGGAATTCATTGCTTACAATCATGGTTACACCATTGGCATATTTTGCACCGGTTTTAAAGATGCCATGAACATCCCATAAACCTCCAGTTGCAAACTCTGCCTTATCGCACCATATTTCTACCGGCCCACTTGTTTCCATGCCCATTCCCCAATGTGCGCTATCAATATGGTGAGCTCCCCAGCCAGTGATCATACCTGCACCAAATTGCTCGCAACGTAACCAACCCGGACGATCATACCCTTTTTGAGGATGAACCCTGTCAACTGTATAATACACTTCCGGTGTGGATGCCAGCCATAAATCATAATCAAGGTTAGAGGGTACAGGCATTTCTGTAGTTATACCACCGGAGGGGTCGCCGGGTAGGCCAACATACACTGTTTTGAGATCACCAATCCTTCCGTTTCTCACTAATTCTGCTGCATAGCGAAATTGCTCACTACTTCTTTGCTGACTGCCTATTTGAAACTTTACGCCCGATTTGGTAACCACATCGCTAATCACCCTTCCTTCCGTAATAGTGAGGGATGCGGGTTTTTGCATATAGATATGCTTGCCTGCTCTCGCGGCAGCAGCACCAACCAATGCATGTGTATGATCAGGTGTACTGATCAATACTGCGTCTATATCTTTATTGAGTAATAACTCTCTGTAGTCGGTGTACATTTTTACACCATCAAAAGGTGATCCATTCTTTTTGGTATAATAATCATTTACCAGTTTTTGTCCATCAATGGCTCTCTGCTTATCCAAATCACAAACTGCCATCAGTTGTGCATAATCGTATTGCCATACACCCGGCATGTCATGAATCCTCGAGATACGTCCGGTGCCAATGGCTGCTACATTGATACGATTGCTTGGTGCATTTTTCCCAAATACACTGGCAGGTACAATGGATGGTATAGCAAACATGGCCGAGGCTTTCAGTGTGTTACTGATAAAAGCCCTGCGCGACTGCTTTCTTTTTTTCATCTTATTTGGTTTTTATTGATGAATAGAATTCTTGCCGATAGTTAGTCCATAGTCCATAGACAATGGACTATGGACCATGGTCTATGGTCCATGCTCTACCTCACTTCCTTAACAAATAACTGCCAGGCATTCTCAGCTTTGGCAGCATCTGTTTTGCCATTAAATACCAATAACCTGTATTTCAACACATATTTTTTTCCCGGTTCCAATAACCAGTCTTTGTCTTTCGTAGGTGCAAAATTTACAAACACATCTCCGCGACCTCCATTGGCTTTTTTGTCCCAAATGCGTAAGGGTTCAGGGTGGTTATAGTTTGTTGGGTGCGACATCATTACTATACCACCTTCACTATTATCTGGTAGACTGCCATAAGTAATGATCCATTTAGCTTTTGTATTGTCTGTATTATCCCTTGTATTCCCTTCTGATGTAAGCATTTCTGAATTGTCTTTGGTCCAGAATGGAGTGGCCCGCCATCCAATACCAGCATATCGGTAAGCCAGAATTAACAATGGACTTTCTGATGCACAACGCATTTCTGAAGTGATATCGATGATATAAGATTGATCTTTTTCATTGAAAGAGTGCACTTTCACAGTCTGCAATTCATTTAATGCAACTTTCTCTGTACCATCTTTTTTGAATACTACATGTTCATGCAGTGCGGTATAAGAAGCATAGTTCGCAGTACTTTTTTGTTCTGTAAACTTTGCAAAGCGAACTGTTCCCTGTTTGCCTTTAATGTTCCAGAAATCTACCGTATCCTTTTCAAATAGGGTATGCGTCCATGGGTTCCATAGGCCATAGTGATGGTAATGATCTTTTGGTTGAATGGTGGTAAGGGTTTGTCCATTTGGTGTATTCAAAGGATGAATAAAACCACTTCGTTTATAATTCGTATCCTGCCCTGCCGGAGGGTATACTGTTTTAAATTGATAGGTAAGCAGATTTTGTTTGTTATAACTGATGTTTAAAACATCGGTTATATCCAGGCTGAATTTAGTCTGCTTATTTTGTCCCTGACATTCAAAAGTTGAAAGCTGCAGGAGTATGATTCCTGTGATGATATAGCTTAGGATGCGTTTCATAACCATACATTGTTTTGTTTATAGAACCTGGATGATTTTAGTTACCACGTTACTGGTGGTAGTTAGATTTGTGTCGGGCTGTCCGCCTCCGATGCTGATCTGTACTTTTCCTTTTGGCTGAAAACTATTTCCTGTTGATTCCTGCACCAGTGAAAGGTCTTCTGGTCTAATTGTAAAGCTGATAGTCTTAGACTCACCCGCATTCAGTTTGATACGCTGAAAACCTTTTAAGGCGCGAACGGGTATTTTTATATTTTTCTGTTGATGTGATACATACAATTGCACCACTTCTTCACCTGCGATTGAACCGGTATTTTTTACTTGTATACTAACTTTCACTGGTTTCTTTACAGCAACTGATGCAGGAATAGAAATGTTGGAATAATTAAAACTGGTATAACTCAAACCATAACCAAATGGATAGAGGGCTTGTCCTTTGAAATAACGATAGGTTCTTCCATTCATAGAATAATCAGAGAAGCCCGGGAGATCGCTGTCTTTTTCGTAGAAGGTAACTGGTAAGCGACCTGCAGGGTTATAATCGCCGAATAAAACATCAGCAATTGCCGTTCCTGCGCTTTGTCCGCCATACCATGTGTTTACAATAGCAGGAATATTTTTACTTTCCCAGGGAATGGCAATAGCACTTCCGGTCATCATTACAAATACCACTGGTTTCCCAGTCGCTTTCAATGCTTTGAGAAGTTCAGTTTGAACGGTTGGTAGCTGAATGCTTGTTCTATCGCCTCCATTGAAACCCGGATAATCAACACGCATTTCTTCTCCTTCAAGCTGTGGTGAAATACCCCCCGCATAAATAATTGCATCGGCATCTGAGAATTTTGCTGCGAGTTTTGTAAAGTTTGTTTTCTCAAAATTTCCGGTACGTAATCTTACATTGGCTTTACCGTCGCCCTGCCAATATTCCAGTACGATTTTATAAACAGAATCTTTAGTAATTTTCAAACGATGTGTGCGCGCACCCCATCTGTTTCTTAACCAGGCATTGATCACTTCTTTTTCGTTTACGATAAAACGGTAACCATCATCTGCTTCCACTTCAAGGTTTACTTCGCCATCTTTTGTTGCGGTGAAAGTGGTGCTATAGCGTACAGAGAAATTATTTGCCCTGATGCCATCTGTTACCAATTCGCCTTCCTGCCAGAAATGGTCCAGCGTTTTTTCCATTTTTACGGATACCGGTGTTCCGGAAAGGTCACGGTTGTTATAATATTCTGCTTTAAAACCTTGTTGTCCTTCCCATTTGAATTGTTCTGATAGATCGCTATACACCAGCAATGTATCATTGGTAAAATTGATGGCCTTCTCATAAACTACTTGTACATCGGGCCCCAGTTTATCTTTTATACCCTGTAATAAGGTTACTACTTTTGAAGGAACGCCATTATAATTACCAAGCACTGCGATACTGTTATCTGCATTTGGTCCGACAACGGCAATCTTTTTTATTTTTTTTGATAAGGGTAATGTGTTTTGTTCGTTTCTCAGCAATACAATGGACTGCTGTGCCATTTTAAGCGCATGTGCCTGATGAGCAGGGGCTTCTAATGCTGACGCCGGTGTTTGTGCATAGGGAACAACAGAAGGGGGATCGAACATGCCCAGTTTGAAACGGGTGGTAAATAATCTTTTTAAAGAAATATCGAGTTGAGATTCCTTCATCAATCCTTGCTTTACAGCATCGAGTAGGGTTTTATATACTGTCTGACCACACTCAAGGTCTGTGCCATGTAATACGGCATCTATGGCAGACTCTGTGGCATTTTTATGTGTTTTATGGTATTTGAAAAAATCATCAATAGCCCAACAGTCGCTTGTTACATAACCTGTAAATTTCCATTGCTTGCGCAGGATATCGTTCATTAATAAATCATTACCACAACACGGTTGTGTGTTCACTGCATTATAGGCACACATTACACCTTCTACATTGGCTTTAGTGATCAGTTCTTTAAAAGCAGGCAGATAGGTATCCCATAAATCATAAAGGGTTGGATTGAAATTATCGGAGTGTCTGGATGGTTCAGGTCCGCTGTGCACCGCAAAATGTTTGGCGCATGCTGCTGCTTTCAGGTACTTGGGATCATTACCTTGTAAGCCTTTTACAAAGGCGGCACCAAGGTAAGTGGTGAGGAATGGATCTTCACCATAGGTTTCCTGACCACGTCCCCAACGTGGATCTCTGAAAATATTGATATTGGGTGTCCAATAAGTGAGGCCCAGGTATCTTTCATTTGTTCTGTTCTCCTGGATCGCTTTATTATGTACTGCCCTTCCTTCAATAGCCGAATAATCGGCCATTTGTTTCAGTGAATTGGTATCCCAGGTTGCGGCCATTGCAATGGCTTGCGGATAGGAAGTAACTTTGTAAGGTGTTCTTGCTACGCCATGTAGTACTTCGTTCCACCAATCGTATGCCGGAATACCCAGGCGAGGAATTGCCGGTGTTGCATTGAGCATCTGTGCAACTTTTTCTTCCAGTGTTAATCGTTTTACTACATCATTTACCCTTTGTTCCATCGGTAACAGATGGTTCCACATGGGGTAAGATTTATACTCCTGTGCTTGTCCTATTAAGGATCCAAGCACAAGTGCAATGGCAGCAATCTTTTTCATAGTAAACAGGTTATATCATTTTTTATACACGTCGTCGTCGTTTTTTATTTCAAACCAGTTGAAAAATGCTTTATTCTCAGATGGTTTTCCTTTTGATGTTGCGTACATAGCATAAACACAACCCACAAAGCCTCCCGCAGATTTTGTACTTAAGTACCTTGCATCTACATTTTCCTGCATAAGTTGCCATTTGCCTTTTTCAGTTGCATAGAAAAATGCGTATTGATCGGTGCGGGCTTCAATTTTGAATTGTACTTCCTGGCCTTTTTGAAGTTGTACAGGTACAGATTTAACAAGCGTATCTGCTTTGTATAATTCTATCACAGGCTGACCGTCTTTCACAGACTGGCATAAATAATAATAAGTTCTTTCATTCTGGAAAAGGAGCAGACCTGCTTTTTCATTTTCTGCATTTGGCGAAAATGAAATGGCCGTTGCAGCATGACCTTTTAAATGTGGTTGGTGAAAACTAACCAGTGATGGGTTACCTCTTCCGCCGCAGGTTTCAGGTTGCAACAATAAAGAAAGTGATCCTTTTTTATCGGTAAGGTTGTACCAGTTTGTACGAACTGTTCTTAAAAACTGGTACCTGACATTCAATGATGGTTGATTGAATTCGTCTTTAAAAAGATAGTTGCCATTGAATGCTTCGAGTTTTGTATCCAGTTTAGCATTGATAGGGTAACTATACTTTACTTCATCGCCACCCAGATCGAAGGAAGGCCATCCGTTTTTCCATACTACCGGCGCCATAAATGTTTCTCTGCCTGCATTGTAATAATCTCCTTCATAAGGTCTGCATGCCAGGAAAACGCCCCACCATTTGCCATCTTTACCCTCAACAAAATCGGCATGACCGGCAGTGGTAATGGGATTTTTGCGATTTGGGTCAAGCTGACGCTGCGTTAGGATAGGGTTATTTTCATAAGAGATAAATGGCCCTTCGGGCGACTTACTCCTGAACACCACTTCTGAGTGGTCGTAACCTGTTCCACCTTCTGCGCAAATCAAGTAGTACCACCCATCTTTCTTGATAATATGTGGTGCTTCGATCCAAACGGGTTTCTTCGCCATATCGGTGCCGCCATTTACCAATAGCTTTTCTTCACCAACAACTTTCATCTGCACCGGATCAAATTCAAACATACGAATGGTTCTATGACCATTGTGCAGTGAAATATTATTGGGTGGAATGCTGTTGAAGACTATATAAGCTTTACCATTATCGTCGAAGAACAAGGAAGGGTCAATTCCATTTACCTGAGGTAATTTGTAGGGGTTACTCCATGGGCCTTTCGGGTCTTTGGCAGTGATGACAAAATTTCCCAGTTTACTTACTTCTGTGCATACGATATAAAAAGTACCGTTATGATAAGAAATAGAAGGAGCAAACAAACCTCTTGAAACTCCTGCACCATCCAGGTTTAATTGCTCTGGCCTGTCCATCGCATAGCCAATCTGTTTCCAGTTTAATAAGTCTTTACTGTGAAACAATGGTAGACCTGGATAATAGGCGAATGATGAGTTTACAATATAATAATCATCGCCTGCCCTGCATATACTTGGATCGGGATAATAACCCGCAAGTATTGGATTGCGAAATGCCTGGGCAGTAGCAGAGATCAGTATGATCTGAAACAAGAGTGCAGCAGCAAGTTTTTTCATGGTACGACTACTTATTATAAGGTTGAATTGTTTTTATTTTTCCTGCTTCATCGTGTATGAGTTCGGTAACTTTTACACTCCTTAAATGCGTAACTCCTTTACTCAAACTACTATCGTGGTAAAACAAATACCATTTGTCTTGGTAGGCACAGATGGAGTGATGGGATGTCCAACCAACAACAGGTTCTAAAATTCTTCCTGCATATTTAAAAGGTCCATAAGGATTGTCTCCGATGGCATAACATAGGAAATGTGTATCACCTGTAGAATAGGAGAAATAATATTTGCCATTGTATTTGTGTACCCAACTTGCTTCAAAAAAGCGTCGGTCATTATCTCCCGCTAAAAGAGGGTTGCCATTTTCATCGATGATGAGGATGTCTTTAGGTGTTTCTGAAAATGATAAAAGGTCTTCGGAGAGGCGAGCCATCTTCGGACATAATGCCTGTTCATTATCTTCTGGCAGATGGGCAAGTGGGCCTTCACCTTCGGCCATGAAAGATCCTGTTCTCCATCTTTGTAATTGACCTCCCCAAATACCACCAAAATACATATAGTAAGCGCCATCATCATCCTGGAAAACAGCAGGGTCTATCGAAAAACTGTTGGGTATCGCTGTTGGTTCAGGAATAAAAGGTCCGATAGGAGATGCACTTTTTGCAACTCCGATCCTGAAAATTCCTTCATGATCCTTGGCCGGAAAAAATAAATAATAAGTGCCATTCTTTTCAGCAGCATCAGGGGCCCACATTTGTTTGTCTGCCCAGGGAACATCTTTTACATGTAAAGCGCAACCATTATCCACAGCAGGAGAATCCGGTGTATCCATCGATAGGATATGATAGTCTTCCATTGCAAAATGGCTACCTAAATCATCGAAAGGAATATCATTTTCTATATCATGAGATGGATAGATATAAATCTTCCCATTAAATACATGCGCAGATGGGTCTGCTGTATAGATATGCTTTACCAAGGGCTGAGAAATAGCATTCCGGTCTAAGGCATCAAAATCAATATGGTTTATCGGATCTTCAGGCATGATGACAATTATTTTATCGTATTAATTTTTACGTCTTTCTTTTAATTCAGTTTCAATTTTGGTTTCCATGCTCTTATTGATTTCATAAAAAAACAATAAAGCCGCCCCTAATAAAAATGGAATCGATGGAAACACACTTACCAAAAACCTGGTACCATTAATGGCAGATTCAGTTTGCACAGCATCGCTGTTTGGTACATAATCAAACATGTTGAGAATGGCGGTTAATAAGGCACTTCCTACACTCAGACCAACTTTTAATCCTACCATCATGGCAGAAAAAATGATGGCCGTAGCTCTTCTGTTATTTTTCCATTCGCTGTAATCCGCCACATCGGCAATCATAGCCCATAAGAGTGGTATGGTTATGCCATAAAAGAAACCATGCAGTATTTGTGATATAAACATTAATGCCACTGAAGTGGGAGGGAAGAATACAAATGCCAGTATGAATAATGTAGAGATGAATAAGGCAATACCAAACACATCTCTTTTACCATATTTATCTGCATAACGTTTCGATAAAGTAATGCCGACAATCATAAAAATGATTCCACCTGCATTAAATAAGCCAAAACCAGCAGACACCGGATCTTCCCCAAAAAAATTCATTCCCATATTGGATAATGCATTTGTAATTGGTGCAACGAATGCCGTTAAACTTTCTTTGTCTACATAGTTTTTAAAATAGTACACATAAGAACCACCCTTCATGGCAAGCGTTATAAACACCAGAGTAGTAAGCACAAGCATAATTACCCAGGGACGGTTACGGAATAAATCGCCGAGGTCTTCCTTTAAACTGGACTTCTGTTCAGGCTTGGGAACAATTCTTTCTTTGGTGGTTAAAAAGGTAATGATCAGCATTACTGTTCCAATGATGGCCAGCCAGGTCATAACGGTTTCAATGCCGGCTGCTTTATTGCCATTGCCCACTGCTTCGATAATTGGTAACATGAATACCTGCACAAAAAATTGTGCAAACATCACTGCCACAAAGCGATAAGCAGACATGCTGTTTCGCTCTTTCATATCACCAATGATTACACCGCTCAGGGCTGAATAAGGCAGGTTATTAGCAGCATATAATAGGAGCAGCAGTGTATAAGTAACTACGGCATAAATCACTTTACCCTTATACGAAAAATCCGGGGTGCTGAATGCCAGCAATGCAATAGCACCTAATGGTACAGCCGTCCATAAGATCCATGGCCTGAATTTGCCCCATCTCGATACCGTTCTGTCGGCAATTGCACCAATGATCGGATTAAAGGCAAATGCAGCTACAAGTCCTACAATGAGAATTAATGCCGAAGCATGGCTTGTTTCTAAACCATAAATATCTGTATAGAAATAAGCCAGGTAGGTCATGAGTGTCTGAAAAACAAGGTTAGCGGCCAGGTCGCCGAGGCTATAGCCTACTTTTTCCAGTACAGATAAACGGGTTGTTGGTGTTTGGTTCATATAGCTTTTTTAAGGGTGTTTACCCGTTTATTTTTTTGTTTCGATCACTTTATAAAAAGCTGGTTTAGGATTAAACTCACGATCAAACAATAATGGGTAATTGGTTCTGCCCCTTACCGGCCAGTCGTTCAACCAGCTTTGCCCGTCATTTACTCCCCAGAAAGTAATTCTCGTAACATTTTTTTTGTACTTCAGGAATAGTTTAAAAAGGTTTTCATAATCACTGGCCAATTGTTGCTGTACGCTGTCTGGTAAACCTTCTTTGTATGGGTTGAGGGCTGGGTTACTTGCCACACGCTGGTTAACATCGGCACCCTGAAAACTTCTGGGTAATACTTCAATATCGAGTTCGGTAAACATTACTTTTAAGCCCAGCGCAGCATATTGCTGAATGCTTTCTTCAATTTCTTTGAAAGGAACTTTACCAACATGCCAATGTCCTTGTATACCAACCCCATCAATACGCACACCTGCATCTTGTATCTTTTTGACTAATGCGATACAACCTGCTCTTTTAGCCGGTTGTTCATTATTATAATCATTGTAATACAGCTCTGCTTTTGGAGATGCTTTAGCGGCAAGTCTAAACGCTTCTGTAACAAAATCATCACCTAATCTGCTTAAGAAGATTGATCGGCGCATGGTACCATCTTCGTTCAATGCTTCATTTACTACATCCCAGGAGAAGATTTTGCCATCATATCTACTTGCAACAGTATTGATATGGTTGGTAAAAAACGTACGGAATGAGTCTACGCTTTTAATGTTACGGGCAAATGCAGGTAACTGGCTGTGCCATACCAGTGTATGTCCATTGATTTTAATGTTATGCTTCTTTCCATAAGCCACCATTTTATCTGCCAGATCGAAATTGTATACATCCCATTGCGGATGTATGATTTCTGCTTTCATGATATTTTCCGGAGTAGCCATATTGAAATGCTTAACTATTAGCGCATGAGCCTTGGGGTCTTTTTCTTCAATCTGACTTGCACTCATGGCAGTACCAATGCCAAAATCTTTTGCAAAAACTTTTTTCAGGGATGCGTCCTGTGCTTTTAGATCTGTTTGCATGGACAGAGAAACAGCAATTGCACCGAGTGCCAGGGTGATTTTTTTGTATGACATGGGATTATTTTTTAGTTGGTTGATGAATGGTTTCTGCAGGACCTAAATAGCTTGGCAGGTTATTGCCAAAGTCTCCTACAATTTTTTGCAAAACAACAGCAGGGTCTACCATCCAATATTTGATGGTATGTTTACCCGCTGCGTTTATACTGTGTTTGGTTGATTTTATAATGATGTTTTCAGAAACCCATTTGTTCCAGATACCCGTACCTGTATTTTTATCTTCTTTGTTGATACTGACAATCTGTGGCGCTTCGTCATCCACCGAAATAGCATACGATAAACCATTTTCAGTATTCTGAAGGTTCAGGGTAGGAGAGAAATAGGCATTAATGGTAAAGTTTCCTTTGCTGCTTGTATAAATATCATAACTCACATAAGGAGTGCCAGGACCGGGTTGCTGACTCGCAGCGGTAAGAGGTGAAACAGTTATTGCCCCTCCTGTTCTACCTAAATCGGGAATGACGGTCCATTTGATATCTCTGCTATTGTTGATGGCAGTATAATGATCTGCTGCAATCGACACACCTCTTTTCGAATCTTCATAAAATACATTCCCCTTTATACCTGAAGGGATAGTTGAATGCATAGTTATATCCTTATTCGAAGCAGGCACTGGTTTTATAGAATCAGCAGGTACATAACGAACCATCGGCATACGCTGACGGTTTGGTTGTTGCCAGTAAGTATAACCAATATGGGTTTGACTCATCATCTGATTCCATTTACCATTGTTTAATTGGTGGTATTCAAGGGTTATTAATGAGTCTTGGCGGTATAATTCTTTTACTTTGTCGGCATAGGTATTGGCAACGGCATATTTATTTGCGTATGCTTTTTGGTTAAGTGCAACATGATAGTACATGTCGTATAAATTACTGCAAGCTTTGATCGGGTGTAAAACCAGTTGGTAGAAAGCATCTTTTTTCTCAGCAGGTAACTTGCTGTTTATAGTTTCTGCCAGACTTAATAATTGTTTATACTCAGCAACAACGGTTGGCCATTCTTCATAATTGAAGCTATAGGTATTGGCATCCAGTAATTCCGGCTTTCTTCTGCCATTGTACTTGCCATATTTGGTCATTAGTTCTGCAATCTCTTTTGCATAGGGTTCACCAAATTGTGATTTGGCCCATTGAATACTGTATGCTTCCAGGTCTTTAGCCTGTATGCGTTCTGGGTTCCAGGCAAAATCAAGGAAGAATGAAATAGGGTATTCCATTGGTTTAATGTCGCCCACATTTACGATCCATATTTGACGTGCATTGTATTCCCATGCGAGGTTCATTTGTTCCCAGATTCTTGGAAGCGGATTTGTATTGAGCCATTTATAGTTTCTTGGTCCACCTACATAATCGAAATGATAATAAATACCATAGCCTCCTTTTCTTGGAGCATCTTTTGGATTGGGGAGCCTGCGAATATTGCCCCAGTTGTCGTCGCAAAGCAATAATGTTACATCATCAGGTACACGCATTCCTTTGTCGTAGTAGTCCTGCACTTCTTTATAAAGTGCCCAGAGTTGTGGTGTTTCACTTGCTGGTTTTTGGGTAACATCTGCAATTATCTCCCGCTGATCTTTCACTATTCTTTCCAGTAATGCAGTTGCGGTTTGTCTAGACATAGGCTCATCGCCATCCCCACGCATACCTACCGTTACAATTTTTTCATTGGTTCCTCTCTTCATGCCTGCTCTCCAGAACTCTTTGAGTTGTGCTTCGTTGCTGTCGTAGTTCCATTTTCCTTTACCATACCTTCTCCATTCATCATGCGCGCGCATCAGTGGCTCATGGTGAGATGTGCCTATTACAATCCCATATTTTTCTGCTACTTCAATATTCTTTGCGTCATCGTCATAAAAAGCATTACCCCACATGGCCGGCCAGATATAATTACCTTTTAAACGCAGGATGAGTTCAAATACTTTTTCATATAGTTTATGGTTAAATCCTCCGAACTTTTCTTTTGTCCAACCAGAAAGTGCAGGAGCTTCATCATTGATGAAGATGCCTCTGTACTTTACTTTTGGCGCATCGGTGATGGAAAGATTTTTCTTTATATACACTGTACTTTTTTTCGCAACAGGAACATCAGCCCACCAGTACCAGGGCGATACCCCCAGTTGTTTTGAAAATTCAAAAGCACCAAAAGCAGTACCCCTTCTGTCAGCACCAGTTATAATCATCGCATTTGAAATGCCTGGCATTGGGGCATTCACTGTTTGCAGGTGAAATGCTTCCCATTGGTTGTTGATAGTAGATTGCTTGATAATTTTTTTTGATAGCAGCGCATTTATAATGGCAGATTTTCCCACTGTTCCAAGTACAATCAGTGTTCCTGCTTTTTGAGGAATGGTTGGTGAGATGGTTGCAGTAAGACCTGTAACAGCTTTGATATCCTGCTGTAGCAATTCAGCAGTAAAGTGTAATAATTGTTCTTCTGACTTGTCTACAACAATTACAGGATTACTCAGGATGAAATAATCGGGTGATGGCTTTGTGCCAACGATGGTTTGTGCAAAAACCATCGTCGATACAAAACAGGCAATCATCGATAAAGCAATATTTTTCATTTTGTTTATTTTAGAATCCTATGCTGTTTCCTCCGTCTACGGGTAAAACAACTCCTGTAATATATTTAGCGGCATCACTGGCTAGAAAATAAGCGGCTTCCCCAATATCTGTTGGTTGCCCCATAATACCCATTGGTGTTCTGCTGAATACTTTAGCCTTGCGTTCCGGATCGCTATCCAGGGCTTTAGCAGTCATGTCTGAATAAATAAAGCCTGGCGCAATAGCGTTTACACGAATGCCTTTTGGTGAGAGTTCAACAGCCATAGCCCTGGTCATACCATCGATAGCAGTTTTGCTCGCACTGTAGGCAATAACTTTTGGCAGTCCATATTGCGCTGCCATCGAACTTATATTAATGATTGAACCAGATTCTCTTGGTAGCATCTGTTTTACTACTTCACGGCTTATTGCAAAAACGGCAGAGACGTTGGTGGTTAATATGCGTTGGAATTCTTCATCGGTTACTTCCGTAAATACTTTTTTCATATTGATACCCGCATTATTAACGAGAATATCAATTTGCCCGAACTGGTTCACGATGTCCTGTACCATAGCGGGAATGGAGGCAAGGTTGCTGAGGTCGCAACTAATGGTATGACAACCTTCTCCGAGTTTTGCTTTAGCCTGAGACAGTTTTTCCTGATCACGGCCTACTATGATGGTGGTAATACCATTTGCAATAAATTTTTCTGCTATTGCAAAACCGAGGCCGGATCCTCCTCCTGTAATGATGGCTACTTTCTTTTCTGAAGACATGTTTAATCTTTTAATTGTTTAGTTGCCCGGCGCATAGGGGAAACGTAAATTTTTATAATAGTCAAGAGATTTATCTGGTTGTGGGTATTCTTTTGGAATAGGTTGCTTACTAAAGGTTTGGAAATATAACAGGCAGGCATTTCTCCACCAGATGGCTTCTTCTTCCTGAACTTTTAGCAGCATTTTTACTTCACTGAATCTTTGTTTGTCTACATAAGATTGTAAACCATCCCAGGTCTTTTGCATTGCGGCAACTCTCTCTGCTCCTTTGTAATAGTTGTAACAGAGTTCGTTCCATAATGTGCGGCCACTTTTCATTTTGAAGTTCCAGGGAACATGGTGGAACCATAGCAGGTTTTTTTCTTCACAATCCAGCATGTTTTCCCAGCGTTTTCTTGCATCTGGATGGTATTGTGCAAGGGCATTACTACCAGTTGCCGTGCGGTTAAATCCAATACCAATACTATCAGCTTTGTGGTAGTATACCGGGTTCCAGTCTGGGCGGTTTAAGTTACTAACCCATGGAGCAGGACCATAATGATGTCCGGTTCCCATGATATGGTGAAGCCCTATCGGATTTGCATATTGTACAAAAAGATCCCTGCTTTCCATCATGAGTTTTGAAGCTGTTTGAACAAATGCAGGGTTATTGGAGTAAGTCATTTTAAGCCATTCTTCTGCAATCTTTTCTGCACTTAATTCATGGTCCCATGCTAATCTTCCTAATGCATACCAGTTTGCTTGTGCAAATGGATGTCCGCACCAGTTAATATCATTACCAATATTTGCAACACCAGCCATTCCGGTAAGTTGTTGGTCTTTATTAAAGCTTCCATCAAGAACCTTGGCTACGGTTGAGCCTTTGCCGCTTGTATAGGTATCGCTATCAAGACATTCTTTGAATAATGTTCCGAGATAAACCAAATTGGTAGCCTGACCAAGGTATTCCTGAGTTACCTGAAACTCCATCATTAAAGGAGTTTTCGGCATGGCACCAAAAAGTGGGTGGAATGGTTCTCTGGGCATAAAATCAATGGCTCCATTTTTTACCTGTACCATTACATTTGAACGGAATGCGCCATCGAGTGGAACAAATTCACTATAAGCCTGTTTGTGACGGTCTTCATTTTTTTCTGCACTATACACAAATGCGCGCCACATAATAATTCCATCAAAAGGAGCCACGGCATCTGCCAGCATATTTGCACCATCGACATGCGTGCGTTTATAGTCTTGTGGACCAGGCTGTCCTTCACTATTTGCTTTCACGACAAAACCTCCGAAGTCGGGAACATACTGGTATATTTCCTTCACTTTATCTTTCCACCATTGTCTCACTTTTTCATCAAGTGGGTCGGCGGTTTTTAAACCACCAATTTCAATGGGTGCACTAAAGCGTGCAGTGAGGTACACTTTTATACCGTAGGGTCTGAAAACATCTGCAAGTGCTTTTACTTTGTCGAGATAAGGTTTAGTAAGTATGGTAGCATTGGCATTTACATTGGTAAGCACGGTTCCATTGATGCCGATAGATGCGTTGGCCCTTGCATAATCTTTGTAACGCTGATCTATAAGTCCTGGTAGGGTATGCCAGTTCCATAGAGAAAAACCTGCATATCCTCTTTCAACAGTTCGGTCGAGATTGTCCCAGTGATTAAGCATCCTTAGTTTCAATTTCGGAACTGAAACAATTTTAAGTTGATCGAGTGGTTGTTGGGTTTGAATGAGTCTTAGCAGATGAAAAATGCCATATAAAACACTTTTATCCGTGTTGCCGGATACAATGATTTTTTTCTTGCCGTTAATGGTTTTTGAAACGATAATAAATCCTTCTTCTCCAATATCAAGCAGCAGCTGACCAATTCCTGTATGAGAGAGTGCAGGAGAAGTTCCTTGTCCGGCTATCAATGATACGGAAGGGGAGGAAGCGCTGTTTGATTGTGTATATTTTAGACCAAGCAATCCTGATAAACCATTGCTGAGTTCTTCTTTAGCAATGGAGAGTGTTTCAGAAGATCCGTCTATAAAATAGCCAGTGATTTGTTTCCGGTAATTAAGCTGTATTCCTTTATCCTGTAATGGTTGATACCTTAGCCAAAGCTCATATCCGTTTTCTGCTTTAAGGCAAAAGCTGGCGCAAAGAAATAGTATTAATAGTGGTATTTTTTTCATGGTATGGCAGCAACTAGGTAAGCTTATTTTTTTCTTAATGAGGAACCTCTGATAATGAGGTTCGATCGTATGACAATTGTATTAGTATATTTTATATCAGAAATTCCTTTCAGGTGATTTATCAGGTTACGCGCGGCTATTTCTCCCATATCTATGCCCGGATAATCTATTGTACTGAGTTGTGGTTCGGTTATTTTACCGATGGCATCATTATTAAATCCAACAATGGCAATATCTTCCGGAATGCGAACGCCATGTTCTTTCAATGTTTGCATACATACAGCCGCTGAGAAATCGTTGGTGATAAAAGCACCGTCCGGTAGTGGGTTCATTTTGAGAATTTCCATGGCTGCTTCAACACCACACTGTTCACTGAGGTCTTTGATCAGTACATATTTTTTGTGGAAAGGAATATTGTTATCGTAGAGCGCATCAGCATAACCTTTATGTCGCTGGGCATATACGTTACGTTTCAAACTGGCAGTAACCAGTACAATTCTTTTGCAACCCTGTTCTATAAGGTGTTGTGTAGCCTGGTAGCCGCATTTGTAATTATCGATGATTACTTTTGTGCTTTCTCCTTTTTCTTCAACGCGGTCGAAGAAGATCACCGGGATTCCTTTTTCTTCAAATTGCGCATAGTGGGAAAGATCGGCGGTGTCGAAGGAGAGTGAAGCGATGAGGCCATCTACTCTTTTATGAAACAAGTTCACGGCGTTAGCGGCTTCTTTTACAGAACTTTCTGATGAGTGTGCGATAATCAGGTCGTAGCCCGCTTCGGTAGTTACTTTTTCAATACCGGCCAAAACGGAAGTAATAAAGTTACTGTTCAGTTCATGTACTAATACGCCAATGGTATTGGTTTTTTGTTTCCTGAGGTTACTGGCGAAATTATTATGCCTGTATCCAAGCTCACGTGCGGTTTCCTGTATTCTTTTCCTGGTGTTTTTATTGATAGCTGGGTGGTCCTGTAAGCCACGACTCACAGTTGCAGATGATAGCTCAAGTTTTTGAGCGATATCATATATCGTGACTTCTTTTTTCGTTTTCATATTGCAATCGGTTGTATAAAAATCGCAAAAAATAATTAAAATCAAATTTTAGTTTTTGTGGTTATTCCAGCGGCCGTTAAACGTTAAAATGGGCACAAGAGCAGTTTTGTCATTTTTCCTGAATTAACTTTAAATAAAGGAAAATTAGTAGGTGTTAAGTTAAAATAGAAAGTGCTTCTTTTGGCGTAAACAGGCTTTATATTCTGTATAACAGGCCATACTAATAGCGGTTTGAGGTAGTTTTGAGCGGGATATATCACTTGACATATTTTAATATATCAAAAGGCGATTTGGTTTTTTATCTGCAAAGTGTTCAGCGGGAATTTTTGGCTATTTATCCGTTAAAGTCAGGCAGGTTACCAAAGGGAAGCCCTTCAACGGGTGCTCGGGGAGATAATTTTTAGTAAAAAAATTGCAATCGGTTACATTTTTTGAGATTTTCTCTTATATTCGTTTTCGGATGATGGAATAACCGGTCAAATTATGTTTGAAATTGCTTGCTGTTATATGAGAATGTGGAAACTACGTTCTAATCATTTCTGTTCAACTAAAATGAACAGTCACCTTCTCCGTATCTCCGTACCGTCAATTTCTGCTGTTTTGTTACCAAGGGCCTATAAAGCCTTTCAAGTTGGTTTTCAGCTTGGGCAATTCTCATTACCCAATAATAATGTCTGATACAGTATGTATTATAGATCTCATCCCGTTCTATTCTATTCAGCGAAGCACTGAAAGTGGAATTGGATGGTATCGGTTCAAAGGAACCGGGTTGGTTATTAAACGTCATTATGGTTGGTTTCAAGAGTGGTTTGCTTGTTATTGACCGACGTAGCAAGGGGAGTTTGGCGTTTTACTCTCCTTGCTTTTTTTAGTTCCTTCCAGGTAATACAGGCTGTAAAGATGCGGGTAGAAGCAGATTTCGACCAGATTTCGAAGAATCAGCCATGTCACTGTCAGGTATTCCGGCAAAAATTGGCTTGTTTGGTAAATAAGGAAGAATGACCTGCCACACCCTCCCTGGTTTAGAGTATCTTGATCATTAATAATTATTGACGGAATGTTATTACTTGGTATAGATGTAGGAACTTCTTCTGTAAAGGTTTCAGTCGTCGATGCCGCTACGCATCAATGTGTGGCATCTGCGCAGTTTCCTGAAACAGAAGCAGAAATCATCGCACCCCATCCCGGCTGGGCTGAACAAAGTCCTGATCAATGGTGGGAGTATGTAAAACAGGCTATACTTAAGTGTAATGCAACCGGAAACTATAACCCTCTGGATATTGCTTCAATAGGGATTGCTTATCAGATGCACGGACTGGTTCTGCTGGATAAAGATGGACATGTATTACGTAATGCAATCATCTGGTGCGATAGCAGGGCAGTTGAAATTGGTAATAAGGCTTTTGAGCATATGGGGCACGACTTCTGTCTTAGTACCCTGCTTAATTCGCCCGGAAATTTTACTGCAAGTAAATTAGCCTGGGTTAAAGAGCATGAACCCGCAATTTTTGAAAAGATTGATAAAATGATGTTGCCCGGAGATTTTATCTCCTTTAAGATGACGGGCGACATTACTACTACCAACTCCGCATTATCAGAAGGTATATTCTGGGATTTCAGGAAAGAAGCAATTTCTGCTGATATACTTTCTTATTATGGATTTGATAGCTCCCTCATTCCAACCATTCAGCCTTTATTTGCTCCGCATGGTTTTCTGAAAGAATCCGTTGCGAACAGACTTTCCCTGAAAGCAGGAATTCCTGTGGCTTATAAAGCAGGAGATCAGCCAAATAATGCGCTTTCACTGAATGTTATGGAACCTGGTGAAGTTGCAGCAACTGCTGGTACTTCAGGTGTTATTTATGGCGTTAGTGATGAACTGGGTTATGATCCTTATTCCAGGATCAACAGCTTTGCTCACGTAAATCATACAGAGATACATAGGAGAATTGGTATTCTGCTTTGTATCAATGGCACAGGTATATTCAACAGATGGATCAAAACAATTACCGGTAGCGGACAATCTTATGCAACACTGAATGAAGCAGCAGCAGCAGTTCCTATCGGAGCTGATGGGTTACTGGCTATTCCTTTTGGAAACGGTGCAGAACGCATGCTGAACAACCAGATTGTTGGTGCTCACTTTGAGCAGATAGATTTGAATATTCATGGAAGTGCCCACCTGGTGCGTGCGGTACAGGAAGGTATTGCTTATTCTTTCCGTTATGGTCTTGATATCATGCGTGAGAATGGCATGAATCCACAGGTGGTAAGGGCATCAAAAGCCAATTTATTCCTGAGTGATGTATTTGCAAAAGCCTTTGCTGGTGTTAACCAGGTATCTGTTGAATATTATGAGGGCGATGGAAGTTTTGGTGCTGCTATCGGCGCCGGTTTAGGCGCAGGTATCTTTGCCAATACTGCTGAAGCAGCAGCAGGCCGCAAACCAGTTGGTACAATTCATCCTGCACATACTTCTCTTTATGAAGAGAGATATGCAGCATGGAAAGCATCATTGGAAAACAGGCTTCAGTTATTGAAGCATACGGAAACCGTTTTAGTTAGTTAATTATTTTATTGTTTCAAATATTTATATTTTAAGATTATGTCAATCGTATTAGGTCAACAGGAATATTTTAAGGGGATCGGCCAGATCAGGTATGAGGGTGTAGATTCTGATAACCCATTAGCATATCGGTGGTACGATGAGAATAAAGTAGTTGCGGGTAAAACCATGAAAGAATGGTTGCGTTTCGCGTGCGCCTACTGGCATAGCTTCTGTGGAAGCGGAGCTGATCCTTTCGGCGAGCCTACCCATATTTTTCCATGGGATCGTCAATCAGATCCTGTTGCACGTGCAAAAGATAAAGCCGATGCTGCATTTGAATTCATGACTAAAATGGGACTTCCATTTTATTGTTTTCATGATGTTGATGTGGTTGATTATGGTAATGATGTAGCAGAAAATGAACGTCGTTTACAGGCAATAACTGCTTACCTCGGAGAAAAACAAGCGGCCAGCGGTATCCAACTTTTATGGGGAACAGCTAACCTTTTTTCTAACAGACGTTATATGAATGGTGCAGCAACCAATCCAGACTTCCATGTACTGGCACATGGTGGTGCACAGGTGAAAGCAGCATTGGATGCTACTATGGCACTTGGTGGACAGAACTATGTGTTCTGGGGGGGGCGTGAAGGGTATATGAGTCTGCTCAATACCGATATGAAACGCGAAAAAGAACACCTGGCCAGGTTCCTTCACACTGCAAAAGATTATGCACGCAGGAATGGCTTTAAGGGTACTTTCTTTATTGAGCCTAAGCCTTGTGAACCAAGTAAACACCAGTATGATTATGATAGTGAAACTGTTATTGGTTTCCTTCGCCAGTTTGATCTCCTAAACGATTTCAAATTGAATATTGAAGTAAACCACGCTACATTAGCGGGGCATACTTTCCAGCATGAGTTACAAACAGCTGCTGATGCAGGCATGCTTGGTTCAATCGATGCTAACAGAGGCGATTACCAGAATGGATGGGATACAGATCAGTTCCCTAACAATATTAATGAACTGGCTGAAGCAATGCTGGTGATTGTAGAAGCCGGCGGTTTCGGTGGTGGTGGTATTAACTTTGATGCCAAGATCCGCAGAAACAGCACAGATGCAGAAGACCTCTTCCATGCACATATTGGTGGTATTGATACTTTTGCCCGTGCATTAATCGTGGCAGATAAAGTATTGAACCTGTCAGATTACAAAAAAATCAGAACAGCCCGGTATGCTTCTTTTGATGGAGGAGAAGGTAAAGCCTTTGAAGAAGGTAAACTTTCACTGGAAGATCTCAGGAACTATGCTGTTTCCAAAGGAGAACCTGCAACTGCAAGCGGTAAACAGGAATACCTGGAAAACCTGATCAATCGTTATATTTAACTGCTGAAGTAATCATAAACCTAAACCCTGATGCGGTTGGAGATTTACTTCAGCCGCATCTTTTATTTTATTGAACCTAATGCTAGTATATGTTGATGCACCAGACAATGCGATGGTACGGACCACACGATGTGGTAAAACTATCTGATATCAGACAAGCCGGTTGTGCAGGAGTAGTAACCGCTTTGCACCATATTCCAGTAGGTGATATATGGACAGTTGAAGAAATCAAAAAAAGAATTGAGCTTGTTGAATCGGCAGGTATGAGCTGGACAGTTGTTGAAAGCTTACCGGTGAGTGATGATATTAAAAGACAAACCGGTGACTACCTGTTACACATAGAAAATTATAAAGTAAGCCTTCAAAACCTTGCTGCATGCGGTATACAGGTGGTAACCTATAATTTTATGCCGGTGCTGGACTGGTTAAGAACAGATATTGCTTATACAATGAAAGATGGAAGCAAGGCCTTGTACTTTAACCGACTCGCTTTTATTGCTTTTGATCTTTATCTGCTGAAAAGACCCGGTGCTGCTGAAGAACATGCCCAGGAAGACCAAGACGCCGCATTAGCATTGCTTCAATCTATGAGTGAGGCGGAAAAGGATAAATTATTCAGGAACCTTTTGCTTGGATTACCCGGTAGTGATGATGCATTTACTGCTGAACAGGTATTGACGGAACTGAAAAAGTACCAGGGAATCAATACAGATAAACTCAGGGGACACCTTGTATACTTTTTGAAAGAAGTGGTACCTGTAGCAGAAGCTGCAGGTGTTAAAATGGCTATTCATCCTGATGATCCTCCATATCCGGTATTGGGATTGCCCAGGATTGTTAGCACTGAGTCAGATGCGGCATTTATTCTTTCTGCTGTTGATTTGCCTGCTAATGGACTTTGTTTTTGTACCGGTTCGTATGGTGCACGTGCAGACAATAATATCGTTGCCATGTTGAAACGTTTTAGTGATCGCATTCATTTCCTTCACCTTCGTAATACCAAGAGAGATGTGGCGGGTAATTTTTACGAAGCTGCCCATTTGGAAGGAGATACGGATATGTATGAAGTAATCAGTGAAGTTTTAAAAATTCAACAACGTAGAAATATTGCTATACCTATGCGCCCTGATCATGGACATCAGATGCTCGACGATCTGCAGAAAACCACCTATCCGGGGTATTCAGCTATTGGCAGATTAAAATCGCTGGCGGAATTGCGGGGTGTGGAATATGCTATTCATAAATCAATGCAAGCTTAGCATAAGGAAAGGTCATTATGCGGAATACCACAAAACTGAAAGCGATACTCCAATATTATCACTTCGATCTTTCCATGAATGATCTGGGGGTAATGGTATTAAACCTATATCATAAAGAATCGGGTAATGCGATGACATTCGAAGATGCTTCTTATAGCAAACTCATTAGCAAAGCCTATGCTTATATGAATAAGCAATTGAAAGAAGCAAAGAAGAGTGTGTCGGGTTGAGAGCCATTGCTGTCCTGGAAAAATAGGCTGCGAGCTTCTAGCCTCTAGCTGCTAGCCTTGATTGGTGCTTGTTTTAGGTTTTCTGCTATTATCAGATAATATCTGGGTTTGCAAATTTGTTTTGTGAAAATCCTGCTTAGAATAAATATATAATTACCCTATTTATGCTCGTGGATGACTAAGCGAATAGTAAAAAAAGCTAGTAGCTAGCAACCATTGCTGTCCGGGGAAAATTTGGCTATGAGCCGTGAGCTATGAGCTACGAGCCACAAGCTGCAAGCAATTGTTGAGCGATATAATAAACAGAAGCCTGGTATTTAGGGGAGATAAAAAAGATTGACTACAATCAGTACCTGTGGACAGACCTCATTGGGGTCGGTGTCGAGCGTAGCAAAGACAGCCTAAATCATGCGCAGCAGATTTAGGCAGAGGCCAATGGAGTCTGGGAACAGGTACGGGGCCATTCGGCCCGGGAGTAACATGCAATTTGGAACAACAGACTGATCGATTTTACTTATTGCTTAAGTTATCGTTACAGACTATTTAAAAGCAAGGGTTCCATTTTCAAACTGCGACAAGATGGTTGCTGTAAAAGTATTTAAGAGAAAAATGCTATTTTTCCCCGGACAGCAATGGCTAGCAACTAGTGGCTAGAAGCTACAAGCAATTGATAATCCGTGTTCCATTTGATAATATTTAAAATCTTCATTTAGTTTCTTTTTGCTGGACGAACATTCTTCCCATAATACACATCAGTTGGAATATGATGTCCCCAATATACTTCTTCCAGTATGGCATATAATTCAGGATCATAAGCTTTAAGATCATCGGGAGATTGTATCCTGGTGTCTCCATCATAAAATTCATAGTTCGACCAGAACCACCATTGCGTACCTTCTGCCCAATACTCTGCTACTGTGTTAATAGCATACTGGCCTTTGTACATGCCTTTTCCCTTCGCTGCTGAATAAGCCTTATTGATACGGCTTAATAAGGCTGTATCTGCCACGCGCATGGCACTCATGATATTATGACTGAATTCATGAACGAGAATATTCTCACCATAATAGCGGGTGCCTGCATAACCTAATATATTTTCTTCAGCACAGGAAGTGATGGTGCCGCCCATACCGCGCGCTCTTTTATTCCAGTATTCTTTATCGCTCATACTGGCTATTCCTCCGGGTTTATCATAGTTGTCTCTTTCTCCTGGAGTGAGGCGTCTGTCTTCACGGGTAGGTTTTTTCCAGTTACTTCTTTCCGGTAAATCTGTTTCCATTTCTGTTTCAGCCATGATAAGTAAACGAGCTCCCTGTTTCACCAAAGCAGCTCTGATATCAGGTCTTTTCAATAACATATAATTGATGATATCACGGGCTACCAGTAAGGCATCATCTGGTACTTTTTGGGAAGAAACAACGGGTATGCCGAATGCGTCGGTATATTTTTTATAGAAAGAATCGAGTTTAAGTTCAGCAGGAGGAGAAGCAATTACTGCCATTGGAAAGCTTTCAATCAATTTCTTTCTTTCTGCCTGTGAATTACCATTCAGGCATATTAAAAAAGCAAGGCTAAATAATAAGTAAACTCGCATAACAAGGATTGTCTGTTGAACCGAAAATAAAAATAGATGCCCATGCACAGGTGCTGAGAATTAACCCGGTGTTTGCGGTTATTGATGGGTTAGGGGGAAAGAGATAGTCCTACCTCAATGAATAATAGAGTTAGATATATTTTTCGTGTCTTAATATATTCCCAAAAAAACAAGGCCCCAAAAAGGGCCTTGATGAGAGCGTATGATTGAAATTATGTAAGAATTATTTACCTAAATATTGCTTAATCGCAGCGTGGTAACCACTGCTAAGCGGGACTACTGGTAAGCGCACTTCATTCTGAATGAGTCCTTGTTCAAACATAAATGCTTTTACCCCTGCCGGATTGTTTTCTGCAAACATCAGGTCATAGGCTTTAAGCAGCGGGTCGTTTAATTCTTTTGCGGTAGTCATGTCCTGCTTTAATGCCGCGCGAACCATATCTGAAAATTGCTTAGGAAAGGCATTAGCAGCCACGCTGATCACGCCGTCCATTCCACAGGCTATTTGCGCCATCGCCAGTGCATCATCGCCGCTAACCACCAGAAAATCTGCAGGTTTGTCGCGTAGTATTTCCATACACTGAAGCATATCTCCACTGGCTTCCTTCATGCCTGCTACATTGGCTACTTCATGCGCCAAACGCAGGGTAGTGGCTGCACTCATATTACGACCTGTTCTTCCTGGAACATTGTATAGTATAACAGGTTTAGGTGAGGCTTCCGCTACTGCCTTATAATGCTGAAAAATACCTTCCTGAGATGGTTTATTATAATAAGGTGCAGCACTTAAAACGGCGGCGGCTTTGTCTAAGGGAAAATATCCAAGGTCCTTTACTACTTCTTGGGTATTGTTACCACCCACACCTACTACCACGGGTACACGACCAGCTACTTTTTCGAAAGTATAGTTAACAATGTCCTTCTTCTCCTGTTTCTCAAGGGTTGGTGTTTCACCTGTTGTACCTAAAGTGATGAGGTATTCAACACCTCCATCAATCATAGCATCGATCACCTTACCCAGTGCATCAAAATCTACACTAAGGTCATTTTTAAAAGGTGTTACCAATGCTACTCCAGTTCCGCTCAATTGTGTTCTTAAAGACATTGTTTTGGTTGTTTTTATTTTTATTCCTTTTAGACCATAGTCCATGGACTAAATGCTATACCGCTTCCTCCCAGAATCCCATCTTGCCATATTTCTCTATACGATTGTTGATACGCTCTGTTGGGTTGGTGTTTCTGATTTCTGCTAATGTTTTTACAAGGTATGATTTCAGGATTTCAGCAGCTTCAGTATAATCCCAGTGAGCGCCACCCAAAGGTTCATGCACAATTTCGTCTACCAGTCCGAAGCCTTTCATATCTGTAGCAGTTAAACGCAGTTGCTCTGCAGCTACTGCTTTTTTATCCCAGCTGCGCCACAAGATAGAACTACAACTTTCGGGTGATATTACAGTATACCAGGTGTTTTCCATCATCAATACTCTATCACCAACACCTATACCTAATGCCCCCCCAGACGCACCTTCACCAATGATTACTACGATAACGGGAACTTTCAGACGAATCATTTCATAAATATTACGAGCAATGGCTTCACCTTGTCCACGTTCTTCTGCTTCAAGCCCAGGGTATGCGCCGGGAGTATCAACCAGACAAACAATAGGCTTATTGAATTTCTCTGCCAGGCGCATTAAGCGCAGGGCTTTCCTGTAGCCTTCCGGATTTGCCATACCGAAATTTCGTAGTTGACGTAGTTTGGTATTCGTACCTTTTTGTTGCCCGATGAACATGACCGTTTCGCCATCCAATTTGGCGAATCCTCCAACCATTGCTTTATCGTCTTTGAAATTGCGATCGCCATGCAATTCAACAAAGTCCGTACACATTTTATCAATGTATTTCAGCGTGTAGGGCCTGTCAGGGTGGCGACTCAACTGAACACGCTGCCAGGGGGTGAGGTGTTGGGTGATCTCTTTCCTTTTTTCAAGGATAGAGTTCTCCAACTGCTGGAGAGTGGCGGTATAATCTATTTTCGGGTTCTTTTCGGCCAGTTTTTTGGTATCCTCAATTTGTTCGTACAGTTCCTTGATAGGATTCTCGAAATCAAGGAATTGTCTGTTTGGGTATTGGGGCATAATGATCGTTTAGAGCGGTAAAATTAGGGGTTCATATTTTTTCTGGAAAAGATTTGTTTATGAAAACTGTTTACCCTTATCTTTGCCGTCCCGAAAACGGACTGAAAACGATGTTTTCGAGGGTTTGGATCGGTAGTTCAGTTGGTTAGAATGCCGCCCTGTCACGGCGGAGGTCGCGG
>NZ_CAMLMJ010000017.1 GCF_946481145.1 uncultured Sediminibacterium sp. | reverse complement strand
TTGTTTAACAGACGAACAGAGGAATGTCCAATGTCCAACTTCGAAGTTGGATGTTGGATGTTTCTCTGTTTCTCTGTTCTTCTGTTCAACATTCTCCTATCTTTGCCTTCCATAAACGTACGCCATGAATGAAAAATTTGTTGCCCGGATAGGGGAAGAGCTTCGTGAAATCGAAACAGCAGGGCTTTTTAAAAAAGAACGGGTAATTACCAGTGAGCAGGGACCAGAAATCGTTGTGAATGGTAAATCTGTATTGAATTTTTGTGCCAATAACTACCTGGGGCTTTCTTCTCACCCAAAAGTGATTGAAGCTGCCCATAAAGCCATCGATACCCATGGTTATGGTATGAGCAGTGTTCGCTTTATCTGTGGAACACAGGATATTCATAAAGAACTGGAAAAGAAAATAGCCGACTTTCTGGGTACAGAAGACACTATTTTGTACGCAGCAGCTTTCGATGCCAATGGCGGCGTATTTGAACCTTTATTTAATGAACAGGATGCCATTATCAGTGATGCGTTAAACCACGCATCTATTATTGATGGTGTTCGCTTATGTAAGGCACAGCGATTCAGGTATGAGCACAACAATATGGAGGACCTGGAAACAAAACTGAAAGAAAGTTCCGGCTGCAGAAATAGAATTATTGTAACCGATGGCTCTTTCAGTATGGATGGAACCATTGCACAACTCGATAAAATCTGCGACCTGGCTGATCAATACGATGCTATTGTAATGATTGATGAATGTCATTCCTCTGGCTTCCTTGGTAAAACCGGTCGCGGTACACATGAATACCGTGGTGTAATGGGTAGAATTGATATTATTACTGGTACACTCGGTAAGGCATTAGGCGGTGCAAGTGGTGGATTTACCTCAGGTAGAAAGGAGATCATTGAAATGCTGCGCCAACGCAGTCGCCCTTATTTATTTTCCAATACAGTAGCGCCATCAATCGTAGGAGCATCAATTGCTGTATTAGATATGCTTACCGAAACTACGCAGCTTCGCGATCAACTGGAATACAATACTAAATATTTCCGGTCAAAAATGACGGAAGCTGGATTTGATATCAAACCCGGTGATCACCCGATTGTTCCAATCATGTTATATGATGCAGTAGTGGCACAAAATTTTGCCGCAAAACTCCTCGAAGAAGGGGTGTATGTAATTGGATTCTTCTACCCGGTGGTAGCTAAGGGGTTGGCACGTATTCGTGTTCAACTAAGTGCAGCACATGAGCAGCAGCATTTAGATAAGGCCATTGCTGCATTTACAAAAGTAGGTAAGGAACTGGGGGTGTTAAAAGCATAAATGGAACAAATCTTATCAGGTCACTAAAACAAACAAGATGTCGTCAGTAAAAAATATTTTTTCAATTGGGTGTATACTCAGTGTATTATTGATTGCCTGCTCGCCCAATAATGTAAAAGTGGAGGATGGGTTTAAAAAATATTTCGATGAGTACAAAGTAACAGGCACGTTTGGTCTCTTCGACAATGGAACAGGACAGTTTACCATCTATAACTTGACTCGTTTTAAAGATTCATCTTACCTGCCGGCATCTACATTCAAAATTGTAAACTCTTTGATTGGTATAGAAACAGGAAAAGTGACCAACGAAAAAATGATCATTAAATGGAATGGTAAGGTGAATGTTTTACCAGGCGGTGATACCGCACATGGCTGGAACCGTGACCTGACCATGGAAGAGGCTTTTGCTGCTTCAGCATTGCCGTATTACCAGGAAGTGGCACGAAGAATAGGTAAGGATACTATGCAAAGGTGGATCGACAGCCTGCAGTATGGCAACAAACAAATTGGAACTGCCATAGATTCATTCTGGATCAACAATAGTTTAAAAGTTACTGCTGATGAGCAGATGGGACTTGTAAAGCGTTTGTATTTTGCGCAATTACCTTTCCAGAAAAGAACACAGGAAATTGTGAAGAAGATGATGATCAGGGAAAATAATGCGAATTATCAACTGGCATATAAAACCGGTCTTGGATTTAAAGAGAATGGCAACCTGATTGGCTGGATTGTTGGTTGGATCGAAGAGAATAAACACCCGTATTTCTTTGTACTGAATGCTGAGGGTCCAAAAGATGCAAAAATGATGGATGCCCGTATGAATATCCTGAAAGCTATATTAAAAGAACAGGGCTTTTTTGAAGGCAAGCGTTAATCTTTTTCAGCATGACCAAAAGACAAAACTATATTTCCTGGGATGAATATTTTATGGGGGTTGCATTATTGTCTGCCAAACGCAGTAAAGACCCCAATACACAGGTAGGTGCCTGTATTGTAAATGAAAAGAATAAAATAGTAGGAGCGGGTTATAATGGTTTACCGATTGGTTGCGATGATGATGAATTTCCCTGGAGTAAACAGGGCGATTTCCTGGAAACAAAATATCCTTATGTATGTCATGCAGAACTGAATGCCATTCTCAATAATATAGGAATGGATTTAAAAGGCTGTAAAATATATACTGCATTGTTTCCTTGTAATGAATGTACCAAAGCTATTATACAGGCTGGTATCAACGAAGTGGTGTATTTATCCGATAAATATGATGGGAGCGATCCGTCAAAAGCGTCTAAGTTAATGTTAGACAGGGCTGGGGTAAGCTATCGAAAAGTGAAAACCGGCATTGATGAGTTACGCTTGTCATTCAATGAAGCAGATGTTTGATTATTGAAATCTCTGCGTAAACTCTTTTTCCTCTGCGGCTCTGCGGTGATTATTTAAGTAAGTTCACCGGAGAGCCGCATTAAGTAGCTGAGAATATATCTTTACCTCTAGTATATCTCAAAGTACAGCCAGGTATTTAAAGAAGATTATTTCTTTTGAATTACCTGAAATACATTTCCCTCGGGATCATTACCCATGAATAAAAGATATGGATACTTATCGAAACTGGTAATATCCTGAACAGTCACATTTTTCGATCTTAGTATTGAATGTAAGGAATAAATATTTTCAGAAGTTTCGAAAATTAGTTTGGTATTGGTTTCAACTGGCGCTTGAGCTGTTGAAGTAGTATATGTTTCACCCATTTTATGCAAACCAATTTTTACAGAACCGGCCGATAGCAATACCCATTCACCGGATATTTCTTCAAGTATGTTTAAACTAAATACTTCATGATAGAATTGTTTCATGTTATTGATATCTGAAACAAATAACAAGACAGTATCTAATGTTAATGGCATAGTATTTATTATTTGACTAAAGATAATCAGCCCAACACTTTTTTTATAGCAGGTGCAATCTTATTTCCAAATATTTCAATCGACTTCATCAGTTGTGTATGAGAAGGTCCGCCAACATCCATATGTGCTGCAAAACGGGTAAAGCCTAATGTTTCATGTAGTTGTAAAATTTTATCAATGGCTTCATTGGCTTCACCAATAATCAAAGCGCCCTCTTTTCCTCTTCCAAATTCAAATTGTTCGCGTGTGTAGGCCGACCAACCACGTTCTCTGCCAATACGATTCATTTGTGCAGCATAATGTGGAAAATACTGATCGGCAATAGTTTTACTGTTATCACCAAAAAGGGCATGCATATGTACACCTGTTTTTAGTTGCTCTATAGGGTATTTAAAATGTTCATACACTTTCTTATAGTAATCGAACAATGGTTTGAATTGAGCCGGACTTCCACCAATAATGGCAAAAATAACCGGGATACCATATTTACCGGCCCGCAATACCGATTCGGGAGTGCCACCAACAGCTATCCACATATCAAGTAACTTGTTATAAGCACGTGGAAACACTTCCTGTTTTACCAGTGGCGTTCTGAATTTCCCTTTCCAGCTTACAGGTTGTTGCTGGTTAACCTGGAGTAGCAGGTCGAGCTTTTCTTCAAATAATATATCATAGTCGGCAAGTTCGTAACCGAACAAAGGAAATGATTCTGTAAAACTGCCACGTCCAACCACCAGTTCGGCCCGGCCATTCGACAGCAAGTCGATACTTGAATATTGTTGGTATAGGCGAATCGGATCGGCAGAACTTAACACCGATACCGCACTTCCCAGCCTGATATTCTTTGTAACCGTTGAAGCTGCAGCAAGAATAATCTCGGGAGCCGATACAGCGTATTCGCTACGATGGTGCTCACCAATACCAAAAAAATCAAGCCCAAGTTCATCCATCAGCTTAATTTCTTCCATCATTTCCTGCAGGCGTTGTCCGGTTGGAATAGTAATTCCTTGTTCATCCACGTGTAAATCGCCAAACATGCTGATTCCTAATTCCATTTGTTTCTTTTTTACAAAATTACAATAACTAAATGCCATCGTTACTGTCAATAAAAAAGGTGATCTTTTAAGATCACCTTTTTTTATTGACAATATGCAATTATGCTATATCAAAACGATCCAGATTCATCACTTTATTCCAGGCCGACACAAAATCTTTCACGAACTTCTCTTTACTGTCTGCACAAGCATAAACTTCAGCCAATGCACGCAGTTCAGAATTAGAACCAAAGATCAGGTCAACACGGGTAGCTGTCCATTTAACGGTTCCTGTTTTGCGGTCGCGACCTTCAAATTCCTGTTGGTGACTGTCGGCAGTAGCAGACCAGATGGTGCTAAAATCGAGCAGGTTTACAAAGAAATCGTTGGTGAGTACACCTGGTTTATCTGTTAATACCCCATGTTTAGACTGGTTATAATTGGTGTTCAGTACACGCATACCACCTACCAATACGGTTAATTCCGGAGCTGTTAATGTGAGTAGTTGTGCTTTATCAATTAACAATGCTTCGGCAGTAGCCATTTGTTTTCCTTTCATATAATTGCGGAAACCATCAGCTTTTGGCTCGAGTACTGCAAATGATTCAACATCAGTTTGTTCCTGTGAAGCATCTGTACGACCGGCTGTAAAAGGAACGGTGATATTGTGTCCTGCATCTTTTGCAGCTTTTTCAATTGCGGCACATCCACCCAGTACAATCAGATCGGCAAGCGATACCTGTTTTTTACCGGCATTGGCATTGAATGCTTTTTGAATGCTTTCCAATGTATCCAATACTTTAGACAATTGCTGCGGATTATTTACTTCCCAGAATTTCTGCGGCGCTAAACGGATACGTGCACCATTGGCACCACCACGTTTATCAGACCCACGGAAAGTAGAAGCAGAAGCCCATGCAGTTGATACCAGTTCAGATACAGATACTCCGGAAGCCAGTATATTGTTTTTAAGTGTTGCAATATCCGATTCATTAATCAGTTCATGTGTAACTGCAGGAATAGGATCCTGCCATAATAGTTCTTCAGCAGGAACTTCTTTACCGAGGTAACGAGCACGTGGTCCCATATCTCTGTGCGTAAGTTTAAACCAGGCACGTGCAAATGCATCTGCAAACTGATCAGGATTTTCAAGAAAACGCCTTGAGATTTTTTCATAAGCAGGATCAAAACGTAAAGACAGGTCAGTGGTCAGCATAAATGGTGCATGACGTTTGCTGCTGTCATGTGCATCAGGAACCAGTCCTGCACCTGCACCGTTTTTGGGTTGCCACTGGTGAGCGCCCGCGGGGCTCTTGGTGAGTTCCCACTCATAGCCAAAAAGGTTTTCAAAAAAGTTATTACTCCATTGAGTAGGAGTAGTGGTCCAGGCACCTTCCAGTCCACTGGTAATGGTATCGGCACCTTTACCAGATCCATAAGTATTTGTCCAACCCATACCTTGTTCTTCAATACCTGCAGCGGCTGGTTCTTTACCAACATATTTACCCGGATCGGCAGCACCATGTGTTTTACCGAAACTATGTCCACCTGCAATCAATGCTACAGTTTCTTCATCGTTCATGGCCATGCGACCAAAAGTTTCGCGGATGGCTTTTGCAGCGAGAATTGGATCGGGGTTGCGATCTGGTCCTTCGGGGTTAACATAAATCAATCCCATTTCTGTGGCACCGAGTGGCGCTTCCAGGCTCTCAGGATTTCTGTGTTGTGCTACCCATTCTTTTTCACTACCCCAGTACACATCTTCATCGGGTTCCCAAACATCGGCACGACCACCGGCAAAACCGAATGTTTTAAAGCCCATCGATTCCAGTGCCACATTACCTGCGAGGATCATTAAATCGGCCCAGGAAATTTTATTACCATATTTCTGTTTGATGGGCCATAACAATAAGCGGGCCTTATCAAGATTGGTATTATCGGGCCAGCTGTTCAAGGGTGCAAAACGTTGCATACCTGCACCGGCACCGCCACGGCCATCATGCGTACGATAAGTACCTGCACTGTGCCACGACATACGGATAAAAAATGGTCCGTAATGACCATAATCGGCAGGCCACCAGTCTTGCGAATCTGTCATGAGTGCGGTAAGGTCTTTTTTCAGTGCATCCAGATCGAGCGACTGAAATGCTGCAGCATAATCAAAATCGGAGTCCATCGGATCAGATAAACTTGAATGTTGTCTGAGTACATTCAGGTTTAACTGGTTGGGCCACCAATCGCGGTTTCGTGTACCACCGCCTGCCGCCTGTTTCAGGCTGCCATTGTGAAAGGGACATTTACTGATGTCGCCATTAGCATTATTTTCCATATTGATCTATTTTAAAAAGGTTACTGGATGATGAAAACGGGTTTTGTTAGAGCAGCAAGATTACACTTAATTAGTTGATAGTTCAAATTGATTATCTTTATGATAATATAGATTTAATCTATGACATTAACCCAACTAGAATACATGATAGCGGTAGATACCTACCGGCACTTTGTACTGGCAGCAGAAAAATGTTTTGTAACCCAGCCTACCCTGAGTATGCAGTTGCAAAAACTGGAAGAAGAACTGGGTGTGAAAATTTTTGACCGCACCAAACAACCCGTGATACCCACCGAAATAGGTGCAAGAATTATTGCACAGGCAAGGGTAGTATTACGCGAATCGGGAATGATTAAACAATTGATTCATGATGAAAAAGATGTGATGACGGGTGAACTTCGCATTGGTATCATTCCTACACTGGCACCATACCTTTTACCAACTTTGTTTAAACAGGTGCGTGCAAAATACCCGCAACTGGAACTGGTGATCAAAGAAACGATTACAGAAGAAGTGATACATGAGCTAAAAAATAACCGGCTCGATTGCGGACTGGTAGTAACACCTTTAAAAGATGCATCTATTAAGGAAGATGTATTGTTTTATGAAGAGTTGTTTGTGTATGTATCGAGAAAGAATGCGCTGTATGATAAAAAATATGTGTTGGCAGACGATATAGATCCTAATCAGTTATGGTTACTGGAAGAGGGGCATTGCTTTCGCTCGCAGGTGTTGAATTTATGTGAGCTGCGTAAAAGCGGTGACCTGCATTTTAAATATGCCACCGGCAATATTGAAACACTGAAACGGATGGTGGATAAAAGTGATGGGCTCACCATCCTCCCTGAACTCGCAGTCATGGAATTTAATAAAACACAGATGAAACTGGTGAAGCGGTTGAAAGATCCCAGTCCGGCAAGAGAAGTGAGTCTGGTTACGCATCGCGATCACATTAAAACCAAACTCATTCAAACATTGAAAGAAGAAATACTGCAAATGGTGCCTAAAGCCATGCAGCAGTTGAGGAATAAGAAAATAGTTGAGATAAGTGAGTGATCCTTACATTCATTAAACGACTTAATATACACCAATGTACTCCTGTAATAAAAAACTAATTACCATTCTGCTTGTCTTTCTGGGGTTTAATTCACTATACGCACAGGTAAGTTTGCGTTTGGTGAATGAGGAAGATATTTTTACAAACGTCCCTTTCAAATCCTGTCATGCAGCCACTATCTGTTCTTTAAATAACGGAGAACTTATGGCCGCCTGGTTCGGTGGTAACTATGAAGGCGATACATCGGTGGCCATCTGGTCTGCTATCCGTAATAAGGATGGATGGACATCGCCCAAAAAAATAGCAACAGGTACCCTCAATGGGAAGAAATATGCCTGCTGGAACCCTGTATTATTTTTAGATAAAAAAGGAACCCTCTATCTGCATTACAAAGTAGGACCCGATCCGCGGAATTGGCTGGGCTTTTATAAAAGCTCAACAGATAAAGGGCGTAATTGGTCTGATGCTACACAATTACCCGATAGTTTATTAGGTCCCATCAGAAATAAGCCATTGCAATTAACAAATGGCGATATACTATATCCATCCAGCCGTGAAAGTGAAGAAGATGACAACTGGACAGCACATATGGAAAAATCATCGGCTGATTTGTTGAACTGGAGAACGTTTACATTACCACCAACAACATTCGGAATTATTCAACCCACTTTACTGCAATACAAAGACAAAGGCATACAGGCGCTTTTTCGCAGCCGTGAGAATATTATTGTACAAAGCTGGTCAACAGATGAAGGTGAACATTGGAGTGTGCCAACAGCCACCAATTTGCCCAATCCTAATTCTGGTATTGATGCAGTGAGTATGCATAACGGCACAAAGCTACTGGTGTACAATCCACTGAAAGCAGGTGCCAACTGGTGGGAGGGAAGAAGTGTATTAAAGATTGCATCATCTACGGATGGCATTAACTGGAAAGATGTGTACACGCTGGAAGACCATAAGGAAGGAGAATACAGTTATCCGGCTATTGTTGTGGATGAAAATGATATTATTCATATTGTATACACAGCGAAACGGGCAGTTATCCGGTATGTACGATTGAAAATCGATACATTTTAAGCGTACAATAAAAGGTAAAACAGTTAACGGGTTTGTTTACCTGCAAAAAGTTGCTGCTGAATGATCTGTGAAATATTCAGTGCCCGTTGCTTAGCCAATAAAGCATAATGCCCACTGAAAAGTTCATCAATTGTTTCTATAAATAAAATATTCCATTGGCGAAAGTGAACTTCGTTCAGGGGCATCACTTTATGCAGGTGCTGGTGCAGGTTCATCGGGTTGCCCTTATAGTTACCACTCTGGAACAATGCATTCTCCCAGAAATCGCACATTGCTGGAATATGTTTGTCCCAGTCTATTTTTTTCTCACCATTGAATACAGCTCCTAAAACAGTATCATCAGCAATCTTTTTATAAAAGACGCTGACCATTAATGCAATATCGTCCCGGCAGGTAATATCTTTTTTCATGCCGAAAATTTTAAAGCAATAACCTGAATTGTTCCAGTAATTCAGCAGAACAATATTGTTCTAATAAGGGAAACAAAACCCGTTCTTCATTCCGTATATGACTATTCAATAACAGCCCGAGTGTATGTAACTGATCGTTACTGATATACGGAGTATTCAATTCAGTGAATAATTTTTTCAATAACAGATGCTCAGCAATGGTTTCATCAATCATTGTATCCAGATCAGTTGCCAGCCCCTTACTCTGATTAAAAATGGTTTCTTCTTTTTCAAAATGCTGCTGTAATGTTTCCCGATAAAAATTTCCTGCATAGGCTGCCTTGCCTTGAATATCTGTTGGTAAACCGGCGTAATCAGGTGCATCGTTACGAAGTAACTGCGCTAATAATAAAGCGCCATGATGTTCGCGTGAGAGTGGTTGTAATGCAATATGTCTTTTCATAATTAAAGATCTTTATGGTTAAATCTCCTTACAGAAAACCAGACCGGTATAAATACCCAGAGCAGCATAACGAGCAGCGATAACAGTTGCCCCCATGTAGTGCCAAAAAACTGCTGGAAGATAGCACCGGTATAACCCATTAATGCAGAGATATCCATTTTTAAAAGAATCATGATCCTGCCAAGGTCAATGGGATTGAGCGCGCTGATAAAAATCATCGGTTTCTCCATTGGATAATCTGCAAACTGGAAGAGGAGAAAGAGTACAACGCCATCAAATAACAAGGAAAAATATAGCCATAGCAATATGGCAACACCTATACCCCTTGCTTTATCGCGTGTTTTAACGGCAGCCAGCATGGCAATGGCAATAAAAATAATGGAAAGCAAAAACCCAATTACCACCATCATTAAACCGGTGCCATAGGGTACAAACAGCAATACAGGAATACCAACGCCAACCAGGAAAGCGATTGATAAGGAAACCGCAATACCCGTAAACAAACTTAACCAGATGCTGATACGTTTGAGTGGCTGACTCACCAGTAACTCTATGAACTCACTACTATTGTACATGTAAATGGTAGAAAAAACAATACAGACCATCGGAACAATGATGAGTAATACATTGAGTAAACCCAGTAAGCCTTTTGTTGTATTGTCTTCAAGACCAAATAACATAAAAGATAACAGGAGCAGGAAGAGTGTATAGGCCAGTATGATTTTATTCCGCAGAATATCTATGATCACATATTTAATAATCTTTTTCATGGTACTAAGCGCTTTTGGGTCATGATGGTAGCAATTACTTTACTTAGTCTTGTCTGCCCGGTTGTTTTCTGTAATTCACCCACTGATTGTTGAAAACAAAGTTTTCCGTCCTGTATATAGATGATTTGTGTAACCATATCATCTAATTCACTCAGAATATGCGAAGTGATTAAAACGAGCTTGCCTTTTTCTTTTTCTCTGATAATTTTTTCTTTCAATATTTCTGCCGCAACCGGGTCGAGGCCTGCAGTGGGTTCATCAAGTATAATTACCTGGGGATTGAAAAGAAAAGCGAGTACGGCACTTACTTTTTGCCGGGTACCACCTGAAAGTGTCCGCATTCGTTTGTCAAGAATTTTATCTAAACCAAACGCATAGAGCAGCTCTTCATCAAAGCCATTATCATTATTGGAACGTATATCTTTCATCATCGTTACCAACTGACCAATGCTCATATTATCTGGATACCTGCCAATCTGCGGCATATAACCGATCTGTTTCCGGTACTGCCAGTTGTTTTTAATATTATGCCCGTTGAAGGTGATGAAGCCACTATCGCAGATTACCATTCCGAGGATCGCCTTGATAAAAGTGGTTTTACCGCTTCCATTCGGGCCAATCAGGGCAATACATTCCCCTTTGTTACAGGTAACTGAAAGATTATCGAGCACTTTTAGTTTGCCAAACTGCTTCGATACATTGGTAGCGATGATCATAATTTCAAAGGTTTCATTAAAGGGAAATCATCTTTTAAGTTTTCCGGCGTTAAAGAGGGTATCAATTTCTCTGTTTTATCAAATAATGCCGTCATAAAACTGCGGAACAGGATCATAGCAGTTGGGTTTCGCTCTACAATAACGGCATACATACTTACGGGCCGGTAGGGAATATCTCCTTTGTTGTTTTTATCAAGATCATATCCTTCGTATTTATCCCAATAATTCTGTCTGAATTTGTTGAGTACGAGACTGCCATTGGTGCCTACATCGAAAGTGTTCGACAGGAAATTATTGGCACTCACATTTATATCCATACAGCTAGCCTGTATTTTCATGGCCCAGCCATTACTTTTAAAACTGTTTTTTTGGATATCAATCCTGTTGGCTCCTTCAAGAAATAAGGCCACCGTATTTTCAATGAACTGATTTTTTTCAATTTTACTGTCGCTGATCTCTTTTAATAATATACCATAAGCAGCATCACCCCAGTTTTGTGTAAACAGGTTATTCAGCATGGTTACATGATGAGAGAACATAACGGCAACACCGGCACCATTGTTACGGAACTGGTTATCGAGGTAGCTGTCGTTATTCGAAAACATAAAGTGCAGGCCATAACGCAGATTTTTTTCTGACCTGTTTTTACTGATGACGGAATTGGTTACAAACTCAAAATAAATACCATCTCGGTGTCCGTTGATCTGGTTATTCCTGATCTGCATACTGTCACTTTTCCAGCAATGAATGCCATTACCGCTCTGTTGTTCATTTTTGGAAGAACCAATCAGTTGATTGTTTTCAATGATACACAGCTTGCCTAACTGCGCATAAATACCAAAGAAGGTATTGGATAGCATATTATTCCGGACGATTACTTTTTTGCTGTTGTAAATTTTAATACCTGCAAAATCATCCATGCTTGATATGCCTGAGTTAACCACTTTTACACCTTCCACCACCACTCCATCTGCCCTGATGGCAATTACTTCATACCGGTGTTCACCATCAATCACAGGATAATTAACGCCGGTTAATACAACCTGTTTTTTGATCACCAATCCCTTTTCCCTGTAAACACCTTCTGTTACCCTGATGGTATCTCCGTTGTTTGCAAGCTCAAGTGCTTTTTGTATGGTCTTAATGCCTGATTGTTTGCCAACAGTAATGGTTTTGGCAAACAAAGTATTTGTCAACAGTAATACAACAACAAGGAGCAATGTGTTTTTCATGGTTTCATGAATTGTTTCCAGTCGATTATTTTTCCGGTAGCTTTTAACCCGAGTATTATACTATCGGCATGAGCGAATGCTGCAATATTGCCACCCATCGGCCCCCTGATAGATTCATCCTGAACAATTACTGCTTTATTTACTTCAATGAGTTGATTGGGGCGTGAATACAGTGTTAAGTACAAGTTTTGTGCAACGATGTCTCTCTCCTGTAGCAGGTAATTTTTCAAACAGATCACATCATCAAATTTGTACACTTTCCCTTTAGCTGTAACCAGCTCCGCTCCAAAATGCGCATCGGTAACACGCATTTTACAGGCACTGCAATGATCTGTTCCGATTATTATTTCCTCAGGGCCACTGTTACAGGATGCTAACCCCGATAGAAAAAATACCAGAACGAAAGTTTTCAATGCAGGATTTATTTTCTGTCTCCATTCAATCACAACCAGTAAAAATGTAATCAATCCAACAACTATAAAAATCCATCCACCTATATCCGGAAAAGAATAGGCGCCAAAGTTGAGCAGTTGTTTGAAGCCAATTAATGGTGGCTGGTACGACATGCCGGGTACAACAATAGCCGCATTAGGTTCAAGATTATGTCCGTAATTGTATTCCCATCTCCAGAAATCGTACATCGATACAACGCCAAAACAAATAAACAGCAGCAACAACAGGTAGAGGTATTTTTTCCGGTTCAGTAGCGCAGTGGTAATATAAGCAAGTGCAAAAAAGCCAACGATATAGGGCAGTACACTAAATTCCACAAAGTCTTTTGTGTGCAGTGTTTTCATTCCAATATAATGGTTCAGGCCGTTGATGATGTCTACATCGCCTGCCAGTTCATGGGTATAGATCAGCAACCGTAACCCTTCGGGGTATTGTGGTGCCACAAGATCAATGCGCCAGAGCGGAAAAAAAAGAACAGCAATTAACAATAAACCACAAATGCCCAGCGCAATTCTGCTCATCTTTTGTAGGTGTATTTTTTTCATGGTAATACTTTAGACGGAACAAAAAGGGAGCAGGCAGCAATCCTGCTCCCTATACTATAAAACCAAATCATACAACTTACTTGCTTACAGGAGCAGTTTTTCCGGTACTGAATTGCAGCGGAACTTTTGAACCTTTGGGTGAAACCCTTAGATAACCAGACATTTCCTGATGCAATGCACTACAGAAATCGGTACAATAAAAAGGATAAATACCCACCCTGTCTGCTACCCACTTCAATGTTTGTGTTTCACCGGGCATAATCAGTAGCTCAGCATTATTGGCACCTTTAATAGCAAAGCCATGTGGTACATCCCAGTCCTGCTCAAGGTTGGTAATGTGGAAGTACACTTCATCGCCCTGCTGAATACCTTCTATATTATCGGGTGCCAGGTGAGAACGAATGGTGGTCATGTACACATGAACTTTACCCCCTTCTCTAACCACTTTAGTAGCACCTTCTCCTTTGGCTACATAGGGGTGCTGGTTATCATCAATTTTAAAAATCTTCAGTGATTTATCTTTAATCAGATCTGCTCTTACTGCCTGCGCATAGTGAGGCTCGCCAATGGTGGGGAAATCGAGAATCAGTTGCATTTTATCACCACTGATATCAAATAACTGTGCACTCTGCGATAATTCAGGACCGGTAGGCAGGTACCTGTCTTTGGTAATTTTATTGTAGGCAATCAGGTATTTAGGATCAGGTTTTTTGCTGTCGCCACCGGGTATGGTGAGGTGACCAATAGAATAATAAGTAGCCGCACGATCCAATACTTTCAGGTCTTTGATGTTCCATTTCACTACTTCAGAAGAAACAAAGAAAGAAGTATAAGCATTGCCTTTACCATCGAACTCAGTGTGTAAAGGTCCTAAGCCTGGTTTCTGTAATTCGCCATGTAAGGCAGATTCGTATTTGATAACAGGTAAGCCATCAAACTCACCAATAAAATCTTTCGCAGCAATGGCTTTCTGTATTTTATCGAAACTGAAAACAGGAACCAGTGCAGCCAGTTTACCACTACCTACAATGTATTCGCCGGTTGGGTCTACATCGCATCCATGTGGCGATTTTGGACAGGGAATAAAATAGCAGATGTCTTTAAAGTCTTTCACATCCAATACCAGCACTTCTGTTTTTATTTGAGAAGTGGCAGAATGTGTTTTTTCATCGTAGCGGTTGCTGGCATATTTCACAGACTGTTTTCTGCCTTTGCCTGCTTTAATGTATTCCTCTGCTTTCTTCCAGTTTACGGCCATGATAAAATCTTTATCGCGCTGCGAAGCATTTACTTCGAGCAGGGTGCTGGCTTTTTCTGTGTTGTAGCAGGAGAAGAAAAACCATCCATTCGATTTTCCTTTACCTGCATGGCTAAGATCGAAGTTTACACCGGGGCATTGTAACTGGAAAGCAATATCCATTTTACCATCGTTTTTATCTACGCTGATAAAACTGATGGTGCCTTTAAAATTGTCTTTATAAGTATCAATGGCCACATCTCCATTGGCGTCATCGGGCGGTACGCTAAAACGGGTACCGGCTACTACATATTCGGTATTCTCAGTGATAAAAGGAGAGCTGTGGTTACCTGCACTATTCGGCAGTTCAATGATTTCGGCAGTACGGAATGTGGTAAGATCAATACGTGCCACCCTTGGTGTATTATTGGCGTTGCCAAATACCCAGCGACCATCAATTTCTCCATTGGTTTGAGAAAGTTCGGTGTGGTGAAGATCATCCCATGGCACCATACCATGTGATGTATTTAACATGGCTTTGGTTTCTTCACTGTAGCCCCATCCTTTCTCAGGATCAACAGAGAAAACAGGAATTACACGTAGTAAACGGCCGGAAGGTAAGCCATAAACGCTCATCTGGCCACTGAAACCACCAGATACAAAATTGTAAAACTGGTCATATTGTCCGGGTGCAACATATGCTTTCGCTGCGGCATCTGCACCCACGGCACTACCTGTATTCTTGGGTTTACAGGCGAACATGCTGAGGCTTAAACAACCTATCAGTAATGCCCATTGTTTACATGAAAACTGTGTCATTATATATCAGTTTAGTTTGTGAGAGATCAATTATTTAACGCCATCATTTTTACGCATGAATTCATAGAGTGAATGCGCTTCATCATCTGTAAGACTTTGATTGGGCATTCTTACCAGGCATATTTCAAGTTGGGCCTGTGCTTTCGGGTCAATATTCAGCATGGCGTCAGTATTGGTAATAAAGTTGAGGATCCAGGCAGCCTGGTTACGAGTGGTAACACCTTTCCATCCGGGTCCAACCAGTTTTTCTTCAGAGAGTTTATGGCAACTGCTGCATTTAACGTTGTACACTTTCTCACCTGCGTTGGCAAGGGTCATATCGAGTGTAGGTTTTACCTGAACATCTTTAAATTTTCCTTCACCCCTGTTTGGGTCATAGGAAGGATTACCACTGGCGGTGGCATTGGTTTCGGTACTGGCAGTTGTTGCAGCAGGAGCGTGTGAATTGCCACCTCCACAGGCAGCAACAATTGAAACGATGGAGAAAATTGCAATGAGTTTTTTCATGGTTGATGTTTTAAGTAGTAAGTCAATTATCAGGTACAAGGTTACCTGTGAATCTTTTCAATTTTTATGCGTTCAATCATATTGCCGGAGAAGCATAAGAAGACCAATTTCTAACTCACTCATTTACAGCTTGTTTAAAATGCAAACATGATATATATCATATTCCATCCTGTGCAAAATCATACCCCCGGCTCTTTAAGCTGTATATTTTTACTGAAATGAATAGCTATGATTATAGATATTAATACACTGCTGGCCTGGGGAGCAGTTTATAAAAAAGTAAATGCAGGTGATTTCATTTTTCATGAAGGCGGTTCCGCCGTTTTTTATCACCAGTTGGTGAGTGGTAGTGTTCGATGGGTGAACATCAATGAAGAAGGAAGAGAGTTTTTACAGGTGATGATAGAACCCGGAGAATCGTTTGGTGAATTGCCTTTGTTCGATGGGCAGCCTTATGCAGCCAGTGCCATAGCAAATGAAGACAGTGTTGTTATACGGTTACAGAAAGAAGTGTTTCTTTCCCTGTTAAAGGAAAACCCTGAAGCACATTTCACTTTCACCAAACTGATGATAGAACGTGTTCGTTTTAAATTTTATGTGATTAAAGAGCTGGCGCAGCATGATCCTGAAAATTGTATATCGAAACTGTTTGCCTATATGAAACAGCGGAAGAAAAATATTTGTCCTGATTGTAACCGTATCAAACTAACCCGTCAGCAAATTGCCGACATGACCGGCATGCGGGTTGAAACAGTCATCAGAACCATTCGCAGCCTTCACAAAAAGGGACAGTTGATGATTGATAAGGGTAAAGTGTATTGCTAATATGATTTGAATCATAAGAATCATTTTGCTGCCCGATTAATTTGCACCCAAAATCAGGCGAATGGAAAATGCTTACCACAAATGGGTGCGGATCGCCATTTTTAATCTTTTTCTCGTGGCGCTGCTCGGTTTTATCATGCGCTACAAAATTGTGTATCCATTACCCTGGGTACACCAGAAACATGTATTACATGCACATTCTCATTTTGCTTTTTCGGGATGGATCACTCAATTGCTCATGGTATTTCTCGTATCCTGTTTGCAGGAAAAAGAGCAGGCATTACGTAGGTATGAGCCGATACTGAAAGCCAACCTATTTACCGCTTATGGGATGTTATTGAGTTTTCCCTTTCAGGGATATGGATTGATCTCCATCAGTTTCTCAACACTTTCCATACTGGTATCATATTGGTTTGCGTGGAAGTTCTGGAAAGATGCAAACAGGCAATTACTACCTGCAGCCAACTGGTTTAAGGCGGCGCTGTTTTTCCTTGTTATTTCATCATTTGGCGCATTCGGTTTATCGGTAATGATGGCCAATCACTGGATCAACCAACAGTGGTACCTGGCGGCAGTGTATTTTTTTCTTCATTTTCAATACAATGGCTGGTTCTTTTTTGCTTGCATGGGCTTATTGTTTACCATGCTACGCCGGTATGTACCATTGCTGAAATATGAGCAACGAATATTCATGCTTTTTGTATGTGCCTGTTTGCCCGCCTATTGTTTATCTGTACTCTGGCTCTCATTGCCCTTATGGGTGTATATAGCTGTAGCAATAGCAGCCACGGCGCAGGTGATCGGCTGTTTTTATTTATGGAAAATAATCATAGCGCATAAGAATCATTTTACAATACAATGGCCCATAATGGCACAGCGAACAGGTTTGTTGGCATTGCTGGCACTCACTATAAAATTATTGTTACAGGTTTTTTCAACCATACCATCACTCAGCGATCTGGCTTTTGGGTTCAGGCCTATTGTAATTGGATACCTGCACCTGGTATTACTGGGTATCATCAGTTTGTTTTTACTCACGGTATTATTGGTATTCACAAAACAGCAATCATTGCCATTGATGCGAAAAGGAGTAACTGTCTTTGTAAGCAGTATTTTATTGAATGAAGTATTGCTGATGCTTCAGGGTATTTGTGCAATGGCTTATATATCGGTACCGGGTATTCAGGAATTATTGTTGTTGGTGGCGCTGGGGTTACTTACAGGCGCAGCGATGATTTTTTTCGGCTATCGAAAACCCGTTTATGCGTAGACGCATAATTTATTCATAAAGGAGAAAGGAATTTTGTATCAAAATAGTTGATATGAAATATGCATCTGAAACACTCGCATCTATTGTGAGTAACCATTACCAGGCGGCTCCCTTATTTGAAAAATTTCACCTCGATTTTTGTTGCAAAGGAAAACAAACACTCGCAACTGCTTGCGAACAAAAGGGGTTAGATGTTCATTCTGTAGAACAGGAATTGGAGGAACTTATTAGCGGAGTGTATAAGAAGAATATTGTTTTTGCCGACATGACAGCGGAACAGCTTATTCAATACATTCTCATACACCACCATTTTTTCATCAAACAAACAGTGCCGCAAATAGTGGGGTACCTGGAAAAGATTAATGCCAAACATGGTGACAGGTTTCCACAAATGAGCCGTGTGCTTACTATGTTCCGTGATCTGTCGTTTGAACTTTTATCGCATATGGAAAAGGAAGAAAAAATATTGTTTCCGGCAATGGCGCTTCTCGAAACAAAAAAAGAAGCAGCAATTCCGTTTAAACCCGTCATTGAACAAATGCTGGCCGAACACAACGAAGCAGGGGATCTGATGGATCAGATCAGAATACTCACGCTCGATTATACACCTCCTGAAAATACCTGTACTACTTTTCAGTTAACACTTACCATGTTAAAAGATTTTGAGGCCAATTTGCATAAACATGTACATCTTGAAAACAATCATTTGTTTCCCATGGCGGAGCAGTTGATGGCAAATGCGTGAGATGGCAGATCTATGATATCTGATGTCTGATTTGTGGGGGCTCTGAGGTTAAGGGACAGCTACTTTCTATCGCTCCCTTGTGCCCTGTATCTTGATTCCTGATCCTTATATCCGCTTATTCTGTTTTATCGTCGAATAATAAACGTTTCAATGACATTTATTATTCGATAAACCTTATTTTTATCGTCAACCACAAATATTCCATTCACTAAAACGCTACAAACAATGAACCATCATGAAAGAGAAACAACCAGTCATGAAAATCACAAAACTGATTTTATCATGTATGGCCATGCTCCTGTTTGCCCAAAGCGGAATACAGGCGCAGAAAAATGAAACAACAGGCAGTAAAGTAAATCAGCGTTTTGTACACAAAGCCATGGGTAATCCTTACCTGCCTTTGTGGGAACATTTACCGGATGGTGAACCCAGGGTTTTTGAAGATCCTGATAAACCCGGCAAGTACCGCGCATATATTATTGGATCGCACGATTTGCGTTTTACCAGTTATTGTGGTCCCGATATCAGAATATGGTCGGCACCGGTGGAAGATTTATCGAGCTGGCGCGATGAAGGTGCAGTATTCACTTATCAGTCGGAAGACAAGTGGGATGTAATGTATGCGCCCGATCTGGTAGAAGTGAAAAGAAAAAACGGGCAGAAAGAATATTATCTCTATCCGCATAGCCGTGGCCCAAACAGAGAGCCACTGGTGGCAAAATCAAATAGACCCGACGGACCTTTTAAACCCATCAATCTTACAGAAGATGGTAAACGTACCGTACCCGGTAGTATTTTAGGTTTCGATCCCGCCATTTATATTGAATATGTGACTGATCCGAAAGACCCGGACTATGAAATAGGCTTTCGCGCCTATGCATACTGGGGTTTTCAAAGATCATTAGCAGCGCAATTGGATCAGAATACAATGTATTCACTCAGACCAGGTACTAAAATCATCGATCGGTTTTTACCTGCCAGTTCGAGGTATGGTATGCTTCGTGATCCGCAGGGTACTGTATATCCACAAATTTATCCAGGCGAAGACCTGGGTACTTTCAACTTCTTTGAAGCTTCCTCTATCCGTAAAGTGGGTAATAAATTCGTGTCGATCTATAGCGGTTATTCAGGACCGGAATATGGGGTAGGAAGTTCTAACTCCACTTTGCGTTATGTTGTAGGTGATTCGCCATTAGGTCCATGGAAAAGTGGTGGTGTATTGGTTGATTCACGTGCACCTGTATTAAATAAAACAGGGTCTGCTATCCAAACCACTAATGCCGGACACAATACACATGGCAGTATTCAGGAGATCAATGGACAATGGTATGTGTTTTATCACCGTCCCCCACGTGGCTTTGGTTTTGCACGTCAGGCAATGGTTGCGCCAATTTCAATAACATGGGATGAGAAACCTGTTTCAGAAGGTGGTATGGTATATATGCGTGCTTTTGATCCTTATGCACCCAACAAAATACATGAGGTAAAAGACAGTGCAGGAAAAGAATACAAAGGAGCAGAAGTAACTTCAGAAGGTTTTCATTTTTATGGACTGGACCCATATCGTTATTATTCTGCGGGTTATGCTTGCTATCTTTCCGATAATAGTATTCAACAAGACTCATGGGATATTTGGGATAACCACATGCCCATTACCAAAGTGAAAAATGGACATATCATCGGCTATAAATATTTTGGTTTTGGCGGATTAACCAAAAACAACAAAGGATTGCCGGCTTTTGAGGGAACAAAAAAAGGAAATAAAACAGCGTTCAATCTTTTCCTTACACCTAAAACAAATAAATCATTTAAAGTAAATGTTTGGTTGGATGGTCCCTGGGAAAATGCAGCCTGGAAAGGCAAAAAAATAGGTGAGATTGTAGTTCCTGAAAATGCAAAGCAAGAGAGTACACAGTTTACGATAGATGTTGCTGCGTTTGTAGATCATCTTGATAAAAAACATGCTATTTACTTGGTTGCTGAAGGAGCAGAATCGGAACTGTTGTTTGATTTACAGGGTTTAGGTTTTAGTACTGTAAAAAAGAAAATTACCCGTCCTGTTCCACCAGTGGTAACCATTACAGTAAATGGAACTGACCTCAGCTTACCTGAAACACCCGTACGTTCAAATAATACAAATGGTTTGGTAAACTATGGGGAATATGAAGTGAGTTATCCGCTTCCTGCAGGTACTACCAGTATTCCGGTTGTTACAGCAAAAACCAATAATCCTTCGGTAAAAGTATCCGTAACCCAATCAACTTCCCTATCTGGAAAGGCAGTGGTGAAGTTAGATTATAAGGGTGTGGTTAAAACTTATACTGTGTTGATGGTAACAAAATAAATCTGTTATTACTGTTACCTTTGAAATATAAAAATAATAAAATCTTAAAGCCACAGATTCACAGATTAAAGCGGATTAATCTGTGAATCTGTGGCTTTAAAATTTTCATCCTTCGAAATTCAATATTTTTTTCAGTGTAGTGCACTTAACATAAATAAGTTAATCGCAGAATCTACGCTTTGCATAATCAGGGTCTGCCAATTAATTTTAAATTCGAGCTGTTCAGTTTGAATTTTCAGATTATATTGTCATTGAAATCCATTCGTATGTTTCAGAAATCCTGTAAGTACTTTTTATTAGTGTTACTAACCTTATTTCATCTTTGTTATACGAACAATGCCACTGCACAAAGTAGTAATGCTAGGGCTATTGCATTGAAGGTTTCTGCTGATAGTCTGGCAGACAAGAATGCTTACAGGGCCGCCGCAGGTTTATATATGAAAGAATTTCAGGCAAGAACCATGAAGCCTTTCAAAAAGTCGGCGCTTATTAATGCGGCTTATTATTATAGCATGGTGCAAATGCCCGACAGTGCATTGTATGCACTTGATCTCGCTACCAGGAAATATGGTTTTGCCGGTGTAGAATTTTTAACCAGCGATAGTCTAATGTTATCACTTGCTGATAAACGATTGTATAAAAAAATAATCAGCAGGTTGAAAAAAAATGAAGCAACAAAAAAGAACCCGCTAACAGCTACAATCAATACCAGTGATATCAGTTTATTCTGGAAAGTGTATGACCGTTTTATAAAAGATACATCGCAGGCAGCAAATCTTTTTTTAACTGAATATTTCGAAAAAGGTACCGTTGCATTACAAGAATATTACAGGGTTAAAACAAAAAATATCGGAGGTGTCAAAGGATTTGCGAATAACATGAAAAAAATGCCCAGATTCTATGCGGGCATAAGAGAAAACACAAAAAAAGTCGCTTCACTTACCGATAGTATCAGAGCCATTTATCAGCAACTGAAAGTATGGTACCCGGATGCAATTTTCCCAACACTCAGTTTTCATATTGGTGGATGGAGTTCGGGCGGTACCGTATCAGATTACGGATTACACGTTGGTGCAGATATGTATGCCAACAATCCAGATACCGACAAATCGGAGCTGGACGACTGGCAAAAAAATAATTCCGTGCTATTCAGTAACCTGAAATATGTAGTGGCACATGAATTAATTCATGCACAGCAAAACAGCATGCGTTCAGATACAACATTGCTTAAATATGTGATAGTAGAAGGCATGGCAGATTTTATAGGTGAACTGATCTCCGGTAAAACCGCCAATGAATTTCAGATTAACTGGGCAAAAGGGAATGAGAAACGTATCTGGGAGGCCTTTAAAAAAGAAATGTACCTCGACAGATATAATAACTGGATCGCTAATAGTAGTCAGAACAGGCCAGACTGGCCCGCTGATCTGGGTTACTGGGTAGGTTATCAGATTTGTAAAGCCTATTTCGAGGAAGCCAGCGACAAAAAGCAGGCGATCTACGACATGCTTCATCTCAGCGATTACAAAGGATTTCTGGAGAAAAGTAAGGTAGAGGAGAAGATGTTGAGATGAGATGTGAAAAGTTAATACATAGAATAGATTTGGTAAACTGTGGTTATTGAAAAAGGGTTTGCCTACACGTCTTCTGTCGCGTAATGCCAGTAATTCTGGTGCATTTGATTTCAGCAGTTTTTCAAGAATGCTGTTTTCTTTATTAAAACCTAAGACGAATAAAATCATAGCGTTATTATTAGTCGCCAAAACGGGGTTTTTCAACCAGGTTTTGGCAACCAATAAAATTGGTGAGCAAGTATAATTATGGACTTCACCCAACAGATCAGCTTAAAAAAAGCTCGTCTTTCAAAATGAGTGCTTTATAACATGGCTGGCACTGGCTCTAAGTAGATGAAAGCAGGTTTCACCTTGTTTTATATTTACTCTGTTTAAATAGGGAAAAATCTACTCATGAAATAAATCGGCAAATTTGATCATGGATAGTTTCAAACTTGACCGATCGTCGTTTAATGGACAAACCCTGAATGAAGCGGCAAAACATGCTGAATTTTACAAAAAATTTAGCTGGCAGGAGAGGCTTAAGGTTGCAGCATATCTCAATAGTGTAGCCTACAATTACGACATAAACAATCCTCCCAAAATTGATCGTACAAAGTTTTCAACTAAATCATTTAAATCCTGAGTAGAGATTGATATATCTGGGGATATTTGGATTTAAATCGTGCGTTGCTGGTACAGGAGACCAATAGGGGGGTATAAAAAAGCCCGCCTTCGCTTTTTAGCTTCGGCGGGCGAGTAGTCCCGACAGGAATCGAACCTGTATCTAAAGTTTAGGAAACTTCTATTCTATCCATTGAACTACGGGACCAAAAGAAATGATGAACAGAGGAATAATGAATATCCAATGTCCAGGTTTCTTTATGGTATTTAATATACCTGTTTATTTATAAGAACTTGTTATCAAAGTTTAGTCCCCACAGTACTGTGGGGATATTCTATCCATTGAACTACGGGACCGGTGAAATGAGGAACAGAGGAATAAGGAATAAGAAATGTCCAAAATCCAATGTCTGATTTCTCGGAGGGCAAAAATAGGGGATTCGGCATTTTGGAAAGCAGGAAAAAGGGTATTTTAGTAAAACAAGCCCAGCCTTATGCAAAAAGCACTGTTATGCCTGCTAATTTTGTGCGCAACCTGTAGAACTATGGCACAGAACAACCAACCCGCTATTCAACTAAACCATATTGCCCTTTATGTGACCGACCTGCAAAAAGCAGCTAGCTTTTACCGTGATGTAATAGGTCTCGATAGCATTCCCGAACCCTTTAAAATTGGTAAACATGCCTGGTTTAAAATAGGTCCAGCCATGTCGCTGCATATTATTGCCGGCGCACCGGAAAAGAAAGAATACTATAAAAGCAACCATATCTGTTTCAGTGTAGGCAATATCAACCAGTTTATTATCCGGCTCAAACAGCACGGTATTATACATGAAGACTCCGCCGGCACTCCCGGCGCCATCACCAACCGTGTAGACGGCGTTCACCAGATCTGGTTCCGCGATCCGGATGGGTATTGGATTGAGGTTAATGACGCGAAGGAGTAATGGCTGATGTCGGATGTCGGATGTCTGATTTAGGTTTCCATTCAAATCCGACATCAGCGATCAGACATCCGCCATTACTCCCGGCGCCATCACCAACCGTGTAGACGGCGTTCACCAGATCTGGTTCCGCGATCCGGATGGGTATTGGATTGAGGTTAATGACGCGAAGGAGTAATTTTTTGATGTCAGATGGCAGATCTCAGATTTAGCATATTACTCAAATCTGAGATCTGCCATCTGACATCTACAATTTCTGCCATTTCTTTCTATCTTTGCCCCTCTCAAAACAGTCTATGAAATTTTATAATATTATTATTAAATACCGTTTCTGGCTCAGTTTGGTGCTGATTGCGGGTGGGGTTGCTTTGAATATGACAGGAACCGGGTTTTGGCCTACATTTCCTATCTATTTCGTTGCACTGATTGGTTTACTAAGTCATTTTTTTATTGGTCCATTGCGCCTGATTCAGGAACCGATGGAATCGGGTAATGTAGAAGAGGTAGAAAAAATATTAAATGGTATCTGGTTTCCGGGTCTATTGTATAAACCTGTACGCTCTACCTACTATACTATCAAGGGTAACCTGGCCATGATGAAACAGGATTTCGACTCAGCCGAAAAACACCTGAAGAAAAGTACCGACCTGGGCTCGCCTATGCCCGAGGCAGAAGGTGCCAATAAATTGCAACTAGGTATGATGGCCATGCAAAAAGGCGATCTGAAACAAGGTGAAAGCTATATCCGTGCCGCTATCCGTGCCGGTATTCCCGATAAAGAAAGTGAAGCCGTTGCCTATCTCACCATGTGCCAGATATTCATGAACAAAAGAGAATTCCGCGCCGCCAAAGATTTCTTCCGCAAAGCCAAAGCCTGCAAACCAACCACCAAACAAGTGGTAGATCAGATTAAGGAAGTGGAGAAGTATATTTCGAGGGTACCGGGGTAGAAATGGCTGATGTCTGATCTCTGATGTCGGATTTGAATTTTTGATTTATTCATAGGAATAATTCAAAATTCAAAAACCAAAATTCAAAAATCAAAGATCAAAAAATCAAAGATCAAAAAATCAAAGATTAAATGCTTCGTATCATAAAAATACAGTCAGGAGATGCCGCATTGGAAACCGTGCGGCAGCTTTTTTTGGAGTATGCAGAGGAACTGCAGGAAAACCTGTGCTTTCAGAGCTTTGACGCAGAAGTAAAAGATCCGTTGAAAAAATATGGTCCGCCGAAAGGCGCTATTTTTCTTGCTTACTGGAATGAAGAAGCAGTAGGTTGTATTGCACTACAACCATTGGATGTCGAAGGTGTTTGTGAGATGAAAAGGTTGTATGTAAAACCGGCATTCAGAAAATATGGTATTGGTCGCGCCCTCGTTGAGCAACTGCTCGATGCTGCTAAAACAATCGGCTACACAAAAATGCGTCTCGACACCCTCGACCGCCTTCTACCCGCCATAAAACTCTACGAACAATACGGGTTTAAAGTAATCAATGCGTACTATGAAAATCCACTGCCTGGGGTGGTTTACATGGAGTGTGAATTGTCAATTGTCAATTGTGAATAGGGTTGTGGTCGTTGGCAAATAGTGAGTAGTAGGCATAAAAAAATAAGAATTTTATTTCCCACTACTCACTCCTTCCTAAATTCACAATTCACAATTCACAAATCTGCGATCTGCCATCTGACATCAAAAAATCTCCTAATACTTCGCCGGTGTTCCTGGCTTAGCAATACTATTTTTAATAAACTTCCTCAGGTTCTCATTACTCGTGGCAAGGTCTTCTTTGCGGAGGTACATCATGTGTCCGCTCCGGTAACCTTCCCAGCTCATACGGTCTTTTAAACGGCCGCTGGGGTCCATCTGCCATAAATTGTACTGCGCATTGAAATAATCACAGGCACCATCATAATAGCCAGACTGTACCAATACATGAAGGAATGGATTTTCAGCCATAGCGGTACGTAGGTTGTCACCTGTACGGTCGTTGGTACGATCCCATGGGTTAACAGGTCCGAATACATAGTAACGCAGATCGGTTTTGTATTTCAGTTCTTCTCTTAAATACATATTGATGGCTGGCGCAAAAGAATGTTCCCAAGACAATAATTCTGAATTGTAGTCGGGCGATTCACCTGCATCTTTTTTATCGATGCCTTTATAACGAGAATCGAGTCGTCCAACGGTAAAACCTTCTTCACGTAATAATTCTTTCCAGAATAAATTAGTAGATACATCGAGGTTGTTTTGCAGGATCACTTTTTCATTGATGCCAGAAAAGCGGGCCATCTTAGCGGCAATGGCTTTGCGTTCCTGATCGCCTAGTAAAAAACCTTTGTTGATGGCAGGTATCAGTTCATTCATGGTAAACTGCTCAACTTCTGGTAGCATGGCGGTGAGGTCTTTCTTCTGTAAATCGGCAGGTAATTTTTTGTGGTACCATGCGGTGGCTGCATAATAAGGCAGGCGTAAAGCTGCTGCTTCTCTCGGACTACGCTCAATTCCTAATGTGGTAGGTGATACGAGGATTACACCATTCAAAAACATCCAGTGTGCATTCTGCAGTTCCAGTGCAAGACCAGATACACGTGTAGTACCATAGCTTTCACCAATTAAAAACTTAGGCGAAGCCCAGCGGTTCATGCGGGTAACAAAAGTGTTGATCCATTCAGCAAGGTATTGTACATCGGCACGTACACCGAAGAAACGGGTAGTAGGAATTTCTTTGCTGATGGGGCGTGAGAAGCCGGTATTTACAGGGTCTACATAAACAATATCCGCAACGTCTAATATAGAATGTGGATTGTCTTTCATGCCATAAGGCTGAACTGGATATCCTTCATCATCTACATTCAGGATACGTGGACCGGTATAACCAATCTGCATCCATAAAGCTGCTGTACCCGGACCACCATTGAATGATATCACCAGTGGACGTGTAGCTTTATCTTTTACATCGGTACGTTCATAATAGGTGAAGAACACACCAGCTTCAATTTTTCCGTCCTTATCCCAAACAGGCATGGTACCAACAGTTGTTTTATAAGGCACACGTGTACCTTTAATGGTGGCCTCATGTTCTGATGTTACCGTGGCATCAGGATTGAATGGAATGTTGAATTGCGCTAATTTGGGGTCAGTAGATCCCGACGAAGGTGCAGCACCTGGTGCACCACCCTGATTACCACCAGTTGGTCTTTGTGCGGTTAGTCCGGCAGTAATACATAAGGCAACAATCGCAAGCGTTAGTTTTTTCATAATAGCAGAAGATTGGGTAATGAATAAAGCCGAATATAAAAGTAACCACTGATACCTGCAGATAAAAATCGGTGTTTGGGTGAATAAAAGGATGAATAAGCAATGCAATCGGTAACATACAGATTGGAGGGTGTTGAAAAATGAGTGAATGGGAAATAAAGACGCAGAAAATAAAATAAAGAAGGTGTGACAAAAGTCATAAAAATCATCCCCAAAGCTTTATACCTTGTAATATGAAAACCCAGTGGCTACGACTTATATTAGCTTGTGCGGTATGTATAACCCTTATATGGCTGGTCGTAAACTGGATAAAAAACCGTTAACTCAAACCAACTATATGAAAACAAACATGGGAAATGTCGACCGGATCATTCGCGTACTACTTGCTATTGTAGCCGCTGTTTTGTATTTCACCGGAACCGTAACTGGTACCTGGGGTATGGTATTGCTGGTATTAGGCGGCGTGTTTCTGGCTGTATCAGCAATCGGCTTTTGTCCGCTGTACGCCATTTTTGGGTTAAATACTTGTGGGAATAAGAAATAGGAAATAAGGAATATGAAATAAGAAATAAGAAATAAGGAATGCGAAAGTGGGCTTTTGCTTTAACCACAGATTTCCTGTTTCTATCGTTCATGTAATAATACGACAAGTGGTTTCTACTCTGCTTTCCTTATATCATTTAATATACCACAATGGTGTAGGTTTTTGCTATCCTGGCTTGGGCTGAAGCGATATTTGCTTTATTTTTCTATATCAAGGATCGAATAAGCAATCGTAATTCATGAACCCAGGCAAATTAGTTTTATGTTTAGTTGTGCTGCTAAGCACGGCTGGTGTTGCTGCACAGAAAGCCAGTATTATTGTAAAAGTGTCAGACGAAAAACAACTACCCATTGAAGGGGCGGTGGTTGAGCTATTGGAACAGGGTAAAAAAATACGCGCCGTTATCAGTAAAAAAAACGGAGAAGCTTTATTCGATCAAACTGCCGCAGGTACTTATGAAATTTCAGCATCATTCACTGGTTTTGAATCACAATTGTCCAGGCAGGTTAAACTAAGCGGATCAGATGTATACATTGACCTCACACTAAAATCCAGTGTATCTGAACTGGCACAGGTAACGGTACAATCTTCCAAGCCATTTATTCAGCGTGAGCAAGGTAAGCTGGTAGTTAATCCAGAAGCATCGCCTACCAATAATGGTACAACTGTTGTTGAACTGTTGGAGAAATCACCAGGTGTTATGATCGACCGTAACAACGGTATTAGCCTGCGTAACAAATCGGGAGTGCTGGTGTTGATTGATGATAAACCTACCTATTTACAAGGTGCCGATTTAATCAGCCTGCTGTCTTCCATGAACACATCTCAGGTAGAAAAAATAGAACTCATTACTAGTCCCTCTGCCAAATACGATGCAGCAGGTAATTCGGGTATCATCAATATCAAAACCAAAAAGATTAAACAGATTGGGTTTAACGGAACCCTTACTATGGCTGCGGCAATGGGTATGCGTCCGCGTACCAATAACTCACTTTTACTTAACTACAGAAAGAATAAGTGGAGTCATTATTTCTCTTACGGTATCAACTATGCCAAAACAAGAATGCCGATCTATGCACTACGTACCTATTTTGATGCAGCAAGAATGCCCATCGCCATTCTTGAACAACCCACTTTTTTCAACAATACCAACCTCAACAATACCATTAAATACGGTACCGAATTTGCTGCAACAGATAAACTCACTTTTATTTTCTCTTTCTCTGGTTCACTCATCAATCGGAAGTCAAGGAATACTGCTACGGCCGACTGGTTATCACCTTCCAGAACAATCGATTCATCTATCTACACAGCATCTAATTCAGAGAACAGGTTTACAACAGGTGCCATCAGTATCGGGTCGCGACATAAACTTTCCAAAACACAACAGTTGACCATTGATGCCGATGCAGCTCGATACGATTTAAACAACGAACAATATTTTCAGAGCGAAAGGCCGGGAGCGCAGGGTTATACCATTGGTACACTTGGTAATATTCCTTCCTACATCAAAATATTTTCTGCAAACAGCAACTATACACAGGAAATTGGCAGAGATGGAAAACTGGAAGCGGGTGTTAAAACTTCGAAGATCGATACCGATAACGATGCGGGTTATGCCATTAGCATCAACAACGGCTTATGGCACCCGGACTATGCCAAGAGCAACCATTTTGTGTATGGTGAAAAAATACACGCGGCTTATGGTATGTATGAGCAGAAGTTTAAAAAGCTGACAGTGCAGGCTGGTTTGCGTTATGAATACACGCATTACGACGCACATCAGTTAGGAAATGTGGTGGTGAAAGATTCTTCATTCAGTCGTAATTACGATGGGTTCTTTCCATCGGGTTTTGTTACCTGGGAGGCAGATTCAATACACACTTTTTCTTTATCGATAGGTCGCCGTATCGATCGTCCTAATTTTCAAAGGCTAAATCCATTTGTAAACATCATCAATAAATACACACTCGAAAGAGGCAATCCTTTTTTCAGACCGCAGTTTACCTGGAACTTTGAACTGTCGCACCAGTATAAGCAATTGCTGCATACGACATTCTCTTATTCACTCATCAAAGATTATTTCTCTCAGTTATTCCTGACTGATCCCGATGGTATTCTGGTATATACTCAGGGTAATGTTGGCCGTATGCACAATTATACTTTTTCTACCATGTTAACTACTAAGCCAGCCAAATGGTGGTCGTTGAATACAGAAGCTATTTATACTTATAAAAAACTGATTGGTTATGTGTGGAACAACTATCGTTCCGATATTTCACAGCTTACGCTGAATATGAACAGCCAGTTCCGCATCAGTAAAAAAATCAATGGAGAAATATCGGGATCATATACCGGAAGATCAAGGAATGATTTACAGGAACTCTTGTATCCATTCGGGCAATTACACCTGGGCTTTTCGATGCCGGTGATGAAAAACAGTGGAACGCTGCGTTTTTCTGCCCGTGATATTTTTAAAACAAACTGGATGGAAGGGCTGACCGATTTTAAAGATGCGGAAGAATACTTCATCGTACGCCGCGACAGCCGTGTATTCACCCTTTCATTCTCCTATCGTTTTGGTAAAACAGGCAAAGCCGCCCGCCAAAAAACAGCCACAGAAGAAATGCGCAGGGTGGAACTGTAGGAAATAAGGAATAAGGAATAAGAAATATGAAATATGAAATGAGAAAGTAAAGGAGTATTCCACTTCCTTATTTCATATTTCATATTTCTTATTCCTTATTTATAATCACCCCCAAACATCCGGGTGCTTTGCAAAGTAGGGTAGCAGAAAGCAGCCGGAAATGCCGGTGATGATTTCGATGCCGAGGGTTAGTCCTCTTGCGCTTGCGGGCAATGGATCGCCGGTGGGCATCATATTAGGACCGAGGGGAATAAACGCAACGATGGCAACGAGGCAAATACAAAGCAGGGTATAAAGCACAGCTCCTTTCTTCAGGTATTCTACCATAGCCGCATATACAATACCTGCTGCCACCAGCGTTGGAATGGTAAAGTAGATGATGGAATTAATGTTTACCCATTCTGCAAATTCATATCCCGTAACCTTTCGGTAAATAAGATCGAATGCCAGGTTGATAACGGTGGTGCCAATGCCTACAAATAAGCCACCTAAAATACCGCGGGTAGCTAAACTGTAGTGATAGGGGGAAGTTCCAGTTTCCATCTCGATAAGGTTTTAAGGTTAATGAATAACACGATACCTGATGCGATCGGGAAAAAGCCTGACGATAATAAGACCTGAGTGTCTATAAATTTAAGCAATTTTTTTGAGGTATGCAATAGGGGTAGAATCCGGGGACCGGAAGTCGGAGAGACCGAAAGACTGCTTAGTCCTAATAAGCTGATCTGATTTATTATTGACGTATAAATATAATTATCTAACTCACTCCAGACTTTCCGACTTCCGGACTTCCGGACTCCCCCCTCAACACCACCTCCACCACCACCTCCGGAAAATACTGGTGTTCGAGGGCATGAATTTTTTGGGCGAGGGTTTCGGGGGTATCATCGGCGGTTATTTCGCAGCGAGCCTGGAAAATGTGTTCGCCTTCATCGAAGTGCTCATTTACATAATGTATGGTGATGCCGCTTTCTTTTTCACCTGCAGCAATAACAGCTTCATGCACATGCATGCCGTACATGCCTTTACCCCCATATTTAGGAAGCAGGGCGGGATGTATATTAATAATCCGGTCGGGAAATGCTTCTATCAGCGCATGAGGTACTTTCCATAGAAAGCCGGCCAGTACTATAAAGTCGATACCACCCCGGTGTTTTATTTCATCTACATAAGCGTTTCCACGGAAGAAGCGCTCTTTTTCAATCATTAATACCGGAACCTGGTTATGGGCAGCAATCTGAATCACTCCAGCCCCTGGTTTATTACAAACCACGAGTGCAACGGCTATTTTAGGATGATTCTTTAAATGGGCGATGATTTTGGCGGCATTTGTTCCCGCCCCGGAAGCAAACAGCGCAATTTTGATTTGAGGATGTCGGATGTCGGATGTCGGATTTGGGTTTATTTCTGATACTTTAGTCCCAACTCCCCCCAGATTTCCCATTTCCTGTTCCCTATTTCCTATTTCATATTCCTTATTACCCTGACTATTCACCATTAACAATTCGCCATTCACCTTCCTTCTTCCTGCAATTCTACGCCATATTTTTGCCAGGTAATTCCGGAAAAAAGGGAATTGTCCCATAGGAATACTTACAATTAGTACTGAGATGGGCCAAATTAAGGTAACCATCAGTATATAAATGATATAGTATAATAAACCCTTATCTATTTGGGTAAATACCATCAATCGTTTGCCTGCATAGCCACAAAGACTGCCTCCGAGGGCAAAAGTGGAGAAAACGAGTGCGAATCGGGGCCAGCTTAAACCCCATTTTTCTTTCAGGCGACGAAACATGCCCCAAAAATGCGATAAAAAGAGCAGGAAAATTTCATCTTGTCGTTTTTTTGCCACTGAATGCACAGAAGATTACAGAAATGCGCATCTCCTTCTGTGTATTTCCGTGCATTCAGTGGCATTTCCAATTTACTTCTTCATATTTCTCCAATTCGTTTAAAAAGCATGACATTCGTCATGTCTTATTTTCACCAATCCGCTGAAACCCAAGCCAGATAAGGATAAAAAAAATTCTACAAGGTTTGGTTTTTGTCAGCATCGTGTCATATTTTTGCAGCCGTTCACGGATATTTTTCCACACCAAGAACCACGTTTGTGAATATGATATCTTTTAGACGCATAACCAAGACCTGTCTGCTCAGTGCACTCCTTTTCTTGGGTTTTTCAACAGTGAATACAGTTTCCGCGCAAGATGGTAAGACCCTCTTTAATACCAATTGTGGAACTTGTCACCAAGTACATAAGGAATCAACAGGCCCGGCACTCAAGGGTGTTGAGGAACGTTGGCCCAATAAGGCTAATCTCTATTCCTGGATCAGGAATAGTGCTGCTTTCCTTAAAACAGGAGATAAGTATGCGAATGATCTATTCATTAAGTACGGCAAAGTAGCGATGAACCAGTTTCCTAGTCTTACAGACGATGAAATTGGAGCCATCCTGAAATATATTGCTTCAGTTCCAGCTCCAGGTACTACAACTCCAGGGAATCCAAATCCTGGTGCAGATGCTGCTGCTGAAAGTGATAATACCTTATTGTTTGGTATCCTCACCCTGATCCTGGCTGTAGTAGCCCTGATTTTGTTGCAAGTAAATGCCAACCTTAAAAAACTGGCAGACGAGCGCGAAGGTCATGCAGCAATTGAGCCTGTTCCTTTCTGGAGAAACAAGAGCTATATCGCCATGATCACCGTAGTGCTATTCGTGGTTGGTGGTTACCTTACTTCAAAAGGTGCGATGGCATTGGGTCGCAGTAAAGATTACCAGCCAGAACAACCTATCTACTATTCTCACAAAGTACACGCAGGCATCAACCAGATTAACTGTCAGTACTGTCATACCGGCGTTTACCAGGGCAAACAGGCAACCATTCCATCTGTGAATGTTTGTATGAACTGTCATATGTCGATCAATGAATATGCTGGCGAAAAGATTTACAATGAAAGCGGCGAAGAAGTAAATGGTACTGCTGAGATCCAGAAATTATACAAATACGCAGGCTTTGAACCCGGTAAACCCTGGGATCCTTCAAAAGCCAAACCAATTGAGTGGGTTCGTATTCACAACCTGCCCGACCACGTTTACTTTAACCACTCACAACACGTGAAAGCAGGTAAAGTAGAATGTCAGACCTGTCATGGTGAGATCCAGAAAATGGGAGAGGTAAAACAATTTACCGACCTGAGCATGGGCTGGTGTATCAACTGTCACCGCGAAACACAGGTACAGTTTAAAGACAATGGTTTCTACAGCATTTACGAGAAATACCACCAGGACCTGAAGAGCGGAAAAATGGACAGCACCAAGGGTGTTACCGTAGAAGCGATTGGAGGAACAGAGTGTCAGAAATGTCATTATTAATTTGAAAGTGGTTCAATTTGAAAATTTGAAAATGAAGTCATTGTCAAATTTTCAAATTCTCTCTTTTAGAATAACAGATGGCAAAAGATTAATTAGAAAAATGAAGATTGTGAATTGAGCATTTTCATATTCTCAAGGCTTCAAATTGACATACAAACGAAAAGAAATTTGACTAAGCGGATATTCATTTCCAAATTTTCAAATTTTCAAATTTTCAAATTTTTAAGATGGAAAAAAAGTACTGGCAAAGTTTTGGAGAGCTGAATCAGTCTGAGGCTTACAATAAAGAGGTTAAAGACGAGTTTAAGGAAGAACTGCCTTTTGTAGCTGATGAAAGTAAAAGCTTCATGGAAACGGCTGCTCCAAGGAGAGATTTCCTGAAATACCTGGGCTTCAGCACCGCAGCCGCTGCAGTTGCAGCAAGTTGCGAAATGCCGGTTAAAAAAGCCATCCCTTTTGCTAATAAACCTGAAGACATAGTTCCGGGTGTATCTAATTACTATGCAACTACCTATGTACAGGATGGTGATGTAGTTAGTGTACTGGCGAAAGTTCGTGATGGTCGTCCAATTAAAATAGAAGGTAATGACCTTAGTCCAATCACTGCAGGTGGTACATCTGCACGTGTTCAGGCTTCGGTTCTTGATTTATACAATACAGCCCGTTTACGTTTTCCAACCTTAGATGGTAAAGAAGTTCCATTTGCAACCATTGATAAAGTAGTAGCAGATGGTCTTGGCGGAAATGTTGTGTTATTAACAAGCACAGTTACTTCTCCATCAACCAAAGCGGTAATTGCTGAGTTTCTTGCCAAATATCCTGGTAGCCGTCACGTAACGTATGATGCCGTTTCTTACAGTGCAATGTTACTGGCCAATGAAGCTACTTATGGTGTACGCGCTATTCCATCTTACCGTTTTGATAATGCAAAAGCAATCGTTAGCCTTGGTGCCGATTTCCTTGGAACATGGTTGAGCCCGGTTGAATTTGCAAAACAATATGCTACAGGAAAGAGAATCGACGAGAAGAACCCATCAATGAGCAAGCATATTCATTTCGAATCTGTAGCTTCTCTTACTGGTTCTAATGCCGATGAAAAATATTTATACCGTCCTTCTGAAACGTCTGCTATAGCTGCTGCTTTATTAAGCGCTGTAAACGGACAAGGTGTTACTGGTATCAGCGATGCAAAACTGAAAACTGGTATTGAAAAAGCTGCCAAAGCATTGAATGAGCATAAAGGTGCAGCATTAGTAGTAGCCGGTAGCAACGATGTAAATGTTCAAATCATTGTTAATGCCATCAATAATGCTATCGGAGCAGGTGGATCTACTATTAACTGGGGTGTATTTGATCATCAGCGTGCAGGTGTAGATGCAGATTTTGCGAAACTGGTTGAAGATATGAATGCAGGCGCAGTGAGCACATTGTTGATTTATGGTGCCAACCCTGCTTACTCATGGTATGATGCAGAGAAATTCAAAGCAGGACTTAAAAAAGTTAAAACAACTGTTTCTTTTGCTACAGTAGTAGATGAAACTGCTGAACTCTGTAAAGTAGTTATTCCTGATCATCATTACCTTGAAAGCTGGGGTGATGCTGAAGCAAAAACTGGACATTTCTCTTTCATCCAGCCTACTATTTATCCATTATTTAAAACCCGTCAGTGGCAAGATAGCCTGCTGAAATGGAGTGGTAATACAAATGATTACCTCGCTTACCTGAAAAATTTCTGGAGTGCAAAACTGGGCGGACAGTCTGGTTGGGATAAAGCACTTCAGGATGGTGTGATAAGCATTGGAGAATCTGCAACTAAGCCAGGAACCTTTAACGGTGCTGCGGTAGGTGCTGCAGTTGCTGCTGCGACTTCAGGTAAAAAAGGCGGCAAATACGAACTGGTACTGTATGAAAAAGTAGGTATCGGTGCTGGTCAGGGTGCTGCTAACCCATGGTTACAGGAATTACCAGATCCGGTTACACGTGCAACATGGGATAACTATGTTATCGTATCTCCTGCACTTGCAAGAACCATTTTAGATATCGACCTGAACAACGGTGGTCAGGCGGATGCTTATGAAGTAAATCCTCCGAAGAAAGTTGTGAAAGTTACCGCCAACGGTAAAGAAATTTCACTGCCTGTATTGATTATTCCAGGTACACATCCTGATACCATCGGTATCGCTGTAGGATATGGCCGTAGCAATAAAATTGGTAAAGCTGCTGATGGTGTAGGTAAAAACGCCTTCCCAATGGCTACACTCAGCAATGGTGCTGTAAGCTTTAGCAATAGCAGTGTTGAGATTGCCGTAACAGGTGAAAAATACCCGGTTGCCTTAACGCAAACACATAATCGTTACGATACCACACAAGGTAACCGTACCGAAGTAATGAAAGAACTTACTCTGGCTGACTATAAAAAACATCCGACTGAAATACGTGATGAGCGTGAACATGAATTAAAACCATGGGGTGGTCTGGAGAAGTTTGAAAGTCAGGGTACCATTTATCCAGTATACGACAGACCAGGTATTAAATGGGGAATGAGCGTAGACCTGAATACCTGTACCGGTTGCGGTGCCTGCGTAGTTGCTTGTAACGCAGAAAACAACGTTTCTGTTGTAGGTAAGCCGGAAGTATTACGTGGTCATGAAATGCACTGGTTGCGTATTGATAAATATTTCAGTGGTGATATGGATAACCCGAATGTGGTGTTCCAACCCCTGATGTGTCAGCACTGTGATAATGCACCTTGTGAAAACGTTTGTCCGGTTGCAGCTACCAACCACAGTTCTGAAGGTATTAACCAGATGACTTATAACCGTTGTATCGGTACAAGGTATTGTGCGAACAACTGTCCTTATAAAGTACGTCGTTTCAACTGGGCTGATTATACCGGTGCAGACAGCTTCGGAAATAACCAGGAAGGTCATGTAAATGATGTGGTATTGGATATGAATGACGACCTCACACGTATGGTACTGAATCCGGATGTAACAGTTCGTTCACGTGGTGTGATTGAAAAATGTTCATTCTGCGTACAGCGTTTACAGGAAAGTAAGTTGAAAGCGAAAAAAGAAAGCAGACCAATTGTTGACAGCGACATTAAAGTAGCATGTCAGCAGGCTTGTCCTACAAACGCAATCACTTTCGGTAATGCAAATGATAAACATAGTGCTATTACCATGGTGAGAACAGAGAATCCAAACCGTCAGTTCTATGTACTGGAACAACTGCACGTATTACCTGGTGTTACTTACTTAGCAAAAGTGCGTAACACAGAATCGGCACATGGCGAGGAAGGAAAGCATGAGGCGAAAAAAGAAGCAGAACACGCTTAAAGTGAGTAGTGAATAGTGAACGGTGAATGGTCATAGATTCACTATTCACCATTGACCATTCACCTTGACAAAAGTTACAATAAACGCATGAGCCACTAATCATGGCCCATGGACCAAAATAAGACCAGATGCATTTAAAGTACGAATCACAGCTCAGGGAACCGTTGGTGTACGGTGATAAGAATTACCATCAGGTAACCGAAGACATCGTAAGACCTATCGAAGCCAAGCCAACTAAATTGTGGTATGTCGGCTTCTATATTTCTGTTGCCCTATTGTTGTTTGGTGTGTATAGCGTTTATCGTGAGGTAACTTACGGTATCGGCCAGTGGAACCTGAACAAAACCATCGGATGGGGTTGGGATATCACCAACTTCGTATGGTGGGTAGGTATCGGTCACGCAGGTACACTGATCTCAGCAATCCTTTTGCTGTTCCGTCAGGGATGGAGAACAGGTGTAAACCGTGCGGCTGAAGCGATGACCATCTTCGCCGTAATGTGTGCGGGTCAGTTCCCGATCTTCCACATGGGTCGTGTATGGATGGCTTTCTTCGTACTTCCTTATCCTAACACACGTGGTCCATTATGGGTAAACTTTAACTCACCATTGTTGTGGGACGTATTTGCGATCTCAACTTATTTTACCGTATCTCTTTTATTCTGGTACTCTGGTTTGATTCCTGACTTTGCAACGGTTCGTGACCGTGCATTCACCAAACTGCGTAAGCGTTTATATGGTATTGCATCTTTTGGTTGGACAGGTTCTACCAAACACTGGCAGCGTCATGAGAGTCTTTCTCTGGTATTGGCCGGTTTGAGTGCACCACTGGTACTTTCTGTACACACTATCGTATCCTTCGACTTCGCTACATCAGTAATTCCTGGTTGGCATACGACGATCTTCCCGCCATATTTCGTTGCGGGTGCGATCTTCTCTGGATTTGCGATGGTACAAACCCTGATGGTGATCGTTCGTAAAGTTTTCGGAATGGAAGACTATATCACGATGGGTCACATTGAGGCGATGAATAAAGTAATTGTATTAACCGGTTCTATCGTTGGTGTGGCTTATCTCACAGAGTTATTCATGGGATGGTATAGCCAGAACAAATACGAGGGTTACACATTCTGGTACAGCCGTGCTTACCTGTTCAGTCCTTATGGCTGGAGTTATTGGGGTATGATGGCTTGTAACGTATTGAGCCCGCAGATTTTCTGGTTCCGCAAAATGAGAAGAAACCTGTTCGTAACCTTCTTCATGAGTATTATCGTGAACATCGGTATGTGGTTCGAGCGTTTTGTAATCATCGTTACATCATTGTACCGCGATTACCTTCCATCTAGCTGGTCTGTATACTACAGCCCTACTATTTGGGAGATTGGTTTCTATGCAGGAACATTCGGTTTATTCTTTACCTGCTTCTTCCTCTTCGCAAAATACTTCCCGGTAATTGCGATTGCAGAGATCAAGTATGTATTGAAAACAACCGGTGAAGGATATAAAAATAAAATGGGTCATATCGAAGAGCAGAAGTTGGAAGACTTCGTTCACGACCAAGCACACCATTAATTTTTTTAATGGGGCAATTTGAAAATTTGAAAATGATGATTTGATTAGGTTGAAGTTTGAAAACAAGAAAGCAACTGCTTTCATTTTCAAATTTTCAAATTTTCAAATTATCTAATTATCATAAACATGGCAAAAAAGAAATTCGTAGTAGGCTGTTTTGATGATGAAGCAGTATTGTTTCCTGCGGTGAAGAAAGTTCGCACGTCAGGCTACAAGATTCATGATGTGTATACGCCATTTGCGGTACATGGGCTTGATCATGCACTTGGTTTAAGAGAAACCAGTTTGCATACTGCCGGTTTTATCTATGGTATCACAGGTACCACAACAGCACTCAGCTGTATCAGCTGGATATTTACCCGCGACTGGCCTTTAAACATTGGTGGTAAACCCCATTTTGCTTTACCGGCATGGGTACCAATCATGTTTGAGTTAACAGTATTGTTTGCTGCGGTAGGTATGGTACTAACGTTTTGCTACCTCTGCCAGTTGGCTCCGTTTGTGAAAAAACACCACTTCCATGCACGCGCTACAGACGATCTGTTTGTAATGGTTATTGAGTGCACCGATAAAACCAATGTTGATGACCTTAAAGCATTCCTCAGCAGCAATGGTGCTGTTGAAACCGATGTTCAGGTAGCAGAAGAAGGCTGGTGGTTAGGTCGTTACGACAAGGAAGAAATGATGTTTGAAAACAAAGAAATCGTTGCCGCTTAATATTTTGAATACAAAGAAGATGAAGAAATTACTGATCATAGCTGTTGCCGCCACTGCTACCACAATAGTAGCCTGTAGCGATGTAAAGCGCACTCCTGGTACAGTTTATATGCCTGATATGGCATACAGTCGCGCCTATGAAACCTATGCAGATCATAGCAATCTGTCAGAAAAAGGTATTCATTATACTGCAATGCCCGTAGAAGGAACAATTGCCAGGGGTTCAGAATTACCTTTTCATATTGCCAAAGATGCACCTGGTGATACCACCAATTACTATGCATCACGTATGGTAGCTAATCCGGTTGATTCATTAAGTGCTGCTGATGCTGTAGAAGCTGAACGTTTATACCTTATTAACTGTGGTATTTGTCATGGCAGCAAGCTTGATGGAAACGGTCCACTTTGGAAAGAGGGAGATGGTCCTTATAAAGCAGCCCCTAAAAATTTGATTGGGGATGCGGTAGTGTCAAACATGCCAGATGGGCAAATGTTTTACTCTCTTACTTATGGTAAAAACATGATGGGCTCTTATGCTTCTCAGTTATCGCGTAAGCAACGTTGGATGGTGATTAAGTATATCAAGAACAAACAAAAAGAAGCTAAAGCAGCTGCTACATCAGCTCCCGCGGCAAAATAATTTAGTATTAAATCCCAGCTCCGGATTTTAATCCGGAGAGATTAAAAGAATAAAGATGGCATCTATCAAAACGCAATTTGAGATACCCGGTAAAATGAAGACATGGTCCTATGCCCTGATTGGTGTAGGTCTGGTTGCCCTTGTTGCAGGTCTTGTGATCAAGGGTTTTAGCGCCGATGAACATGAGCAGACTCAGTTCTGGGGTACACTGATGTATAATACCATTTTCTGGACCCTGATTTGTAATGCCAGTATGTTCTTTATTTGCGTAACAACTTTGGCTATGGGTGGCTGGCAGCAGTCGTTCCGTCGTATTCCGGAAGCGATCTCTACCATGGTACCCATTTTTGGTGCCATTACTTTTGCCGTTTTAATTTATGTGGTAGTAGGTCACAAACATCATATTTATCATTGGTTAGATACAGAAGCTGTAGCAAACGACCCGATATTGAAAGGTAAAGCCGGCTTCCTGAATCCTGTTTTCTTTATTATCTGGACTACCCTTACCATTGGCTTGTGGAGTTTATTGGGCTGGAGAATGCGTCAACTGAGCAGTGAGGCTGATGAAGCTCCAATGGATGCAGAAAAAGGTGCAAGTTTTATTTGGAGAAATACCATCCGTGCAGCCTTATTTGTAGTTTGGTTTGCATTGACTGTAGGATCAACTATTCCTTGGTTATGGATGATGAGCATCGATGCGCACTGGTATTCTACCATGTATAGCTGGTATACATTCGCAAGTTCATTTGTATCTGGTATGTCACTCGTTGCATTATGGGTAATCTACCTGAAAAATAAAGGCTACCTGGAACTTACTTCACAGGAACACCTGCATGATATCGGTAAGTTTATGTTTGCCTTCTCAATCTTCTGGACCTACCTCTGGTTCTCACAGTATATGCTGATCTGGTATGCAAACATTCCGGAAGAAACCGTATACTTCAAACACAGGGTTCAGGGACCTTACAAAGGAATTTTCTTTTTGAATTTGATCATCAATTTCCTTTGTCCGTTGTTAATATTAATGAAGCGTTCGTCAAAGAGAAATTATACGCTTATAACGTTCATGGCTGTATTGATCATTTTTGGTCACTGGATCGATTTCTACCAGATGGTAATGGGAAGCCTCTCTAAAGAGCATGTAACCCTGGGTTGGTTAGACTTTGGTATCCTGAGCTTGTTTGTAGGTATGATGATTTTGGGTGTAGGAAGGGCATTAACTAAAAAATCACTGGTTCCTAAATATCATCCTTTCCTGAAAGAGAGCGTGATACACCAGGTGTAGTTGTTAATTTGAAAATTTGAAAATTTGGAAATTTGAAAATGGGTAGTCTTTGAAATTAGAAAATGATTCACGGTGTTTTATCATTTTCAAATTTTCAAATTCTCAAATTTTCAGATTGATTAAATACTGATAGCATTATGACAATGTTTTTAACCATAGCTGTAATCGTACTGATCTTTATAGTGATCTTCCAGATCGCTAAAGCAAGTGAATATGTATCGGTACTGAAAGGAGAAGAAGTTAGCCGTAAGCAAAACAATAAAATCAACGGATTCCTGATGATAGGATTCCTTGTTTTAGGTTTAATCGGTGTATGGTACTGTAATAAGCTTTATTATGGTAAAACACTGCTGGTTCAGGATGCAGCCAGTGTAGAAGGTGCACGTGTAGATTCAATGCTATGGGTTACACTTGCCGTAACTGGTATTGTATTTATACTCACACAAATTGTACTGTTCTGGTTTGCCTACAAATACCAGGAAAAAGAAAACAATAAAGTTTTTTATTTCCCACATAGTACCAAGCTTGAAGTTATCTGGACCGTTATTCCTGCCATCGCGTTAACTGTGCTGGTTGTAATTGGTTTGCGTAACTGGTTCCTGTTTACCGGCGAACCTCCAAAAAATGCTATGGTGGTAGAAGTAACAGGAAAGCAGTTTGGCTGGATATATCGTTATCCAGGTAAAGATGGTTCATTCGGTAAGAAATACTTTAAGAACATTGATAATGCAAGTAACAGTCTTGGTTTGATTTGGGAAGATAAATTGGGTCATGATGATCTTGTTATGGAGCAAACTATGTACCTCGTTAAGGGCAGACCAGTTAAGCTGATCATTGGTTCAAGAGATGTAATTCATGATGTGGGCCTTTCTCATTTCCGTATGAAAATGGATGCCGTTCCGGGTATTCCTACTACGATGTGGTTTACGCCTAAGTACACTACAAAGGAAATGAAAGAAATGACCAAGAATCCGGATTTCCAATATGAAATCAGTTGCGATCAGATGTGCGGTAATGGTCACTACTCTATGAAAGGTGTAATTGAAGTAGTAGAGCAGGAAGAGTTTGATGCATGGATGGTAAAACAGAAACCTTATTATGCTCAGCAGTTTCCAGACAAGGATGCTGCTGCACCAAAAGCAGTTGCAGATACTGCTGCTAAAACAGCTTCGGTAAAACCTGTTGAAGCAGCAAAGAAAGCAGTGGCTAAAATGTAAAACATTGTTCAACCAAATACGAAGTGGTTGTTATCATTGATAGAAATTTATAAAAGAAGATTATGAGTAACGAAGCAGTAGTGCATGCACATGGAGCAGTGGCCACACACGAGGGTCATGGCGATCATCATCATGAGCATCACCATCATGAGACTTTTATCACAAAGTATGTGTTTAGCCAGGATCATAAAATGATTGCCAAACAGTTCCTTATCACTGGTATGGTATGGGCTGTTTTGGGTGGTTTGATGAGCGTACTCTTCCGTTTGCAACTGGGTTATCCGGATGCAACATTCCCATGGTTAGAAGATATCCTGGGTAAATGGGCAAAAGGTGGTCGTATTACACCTGAGGCTTATTATGCATTGGTAACTACACACGGTACAGTACTTGTATTCTTTGTATTGACTGCTGGTTTGAGTGGTACTTTCGCCAACTTCCTGATTCCTTTACAGGTAGGTGCACGTGATATGGCATCTCCGTTTATGAATATGCTTAGTTACTGGTTCTTCTTTGCAGCCAGTATCGTGATGCTGTCTTCTATGTTTGTTGAAACGGGTCCTTTCAGTGGTGGTTGGACCGCATATCCTCCTTTAAGTGCACTGGGTGATGCGTCTCCAGGTTCTAAAACGGGAATGGATTTATGGCTTGTTTCAATGGCACTCTTCGTAGTATCTTCTTTATTAGGTGGCTTGAACTATATCGCAACCGTATTAAATATGCGTACCAAAGGTATGAGCATGACACGTTTGCCATTAACCATTTGGGCGCTGTTCTTTACTGCGGTACTTGGTGTACTTTCTTTCCCTGTATTATTCTCAGGTTTCATCCTGTTAATATTCGACAGAAACTTCGGTACCAGCTTCTACCTGTCTGATATCTTTATCAATGGCGTAGGTGCATTACCAAATGAAGGTGGTAGCGCTATTCTATACCAACACTTATTCTGGTTCTTAGGTCACCCTGAAGTATATATCATCCTGTTACCTGCCATGGGTATGGTATCAGAGATATTATCCGTAAACTCACGTAAACCGATCTTCGGTTACATGGCGATGATTGGGTCGTTATTCGCTATCGCTATCCTTGCATTCCTTGTATGGGCGCACCACATGTTTGTAACTGGTTTGAATCCATTCCTGGGATCGATCTTCGTACTACTTACTTTGTTGATCGCTGTACCATCTGCCATCAAAGTATTTAACTGGTTAACCACTTTATGGAGAGGTAATATTCGCTTTACACCGGGTATGCTGTTCGCAATTGGTTTTGTAAGCTTATTTATTTCTGGTGGATTAACAGGTATCTGGCTGGGTAACTCAGCACTGGATATTCACCTGCACGATACTTATTTCGTAATCGCTCACTTCCATATTGTAATGGGTGTGGCATCTATGTTCGGTATGTTCGCTGGTATCTACCATTGGTTCCCTAAAATGTACGGACGCTACCTGAATAATACGATGGGATATATCCACTTCTGGGTAACTCTGGCTGGTGCTTACCTGATTTTCTGGCCAATGCACTATGAAGGTTTAGCTGGTATGCCACGTCGTTATTACGATTACAGCATCTGGGAAAGCTTCAAACAGTTCGTAGAACTGAACCGCTTTATCAGTACCGTTGCGATGATTGTATTTGCTATTCAGCTATTGTTCCTGTTTAACTTCTTCTACTCAATTTTCAAAGGTAGAAAAGTAACTACCCTTAATCCATGGGGCGCAACAACACTTGAGTGGACAACCCCTATTCGTCCTGGTCATGGTAACTGGGTGGGAGAAATTCCTGAAGTTCACCGTTGGGCTTATGATTATGGTAAAGACGGTAAGGAATTTATTCCACAAACCACACCAGTGGGAGCAGATGAAAGTGAAAACCATTAATACATTCACCTGCATAACTGGAAGCAGTAGCAGGTAATCAATAATGTCAATGCTCCCGAATAAACGGGAGCATTGTTTTTAGTTCGGATAAAATTGTTAGGCAGGAAGTAGTAAAGGAAAAGGTGTCAGTAAAATGCTGGTCACCATTGTGAAGACCAATCGTATTACATGACAGCAGATGCAAAAGAAACCGTGTCATTTTCAGTGGCGGCTAAAGTAAAAGACTACTTTCAGTTAATAAAATTCACACTGAGTTTTACCGTAGTTTTTTCCTGTGTCGTATGTTATCTGTTGGCACCGAAAGTAGTTGAATACGACCTGGCAATGATTGTAGTTCTTTTTATCGCGGGTATGTTGGTAACAGGTAGTGCCAATGCCATTAACCAGGCTGTAGAGAAAGATACAGATGCCATGATGAAACGTACCGGTAAAAGACCGGTAGCTAATGGCAGGATGAAACAGGAGGAAGCTTATCTCTTTGCTTTTATCGCCGGGTTATTAGGAGTGGGCATGATGTGGTATTTCTTCAACCTGTCATCGGCATTGTTATCGGCTTTCAGTTTATTTCTCTATGCATATATCTATACACCATTGAAAAAAATAAATTCAATCGCTGTATTGGTAGGTGCGTTTCCCGGAGCATTACCCTGTTTAATAGGATGGGTAGCTGGTAACGATGATTTCAGTGCGGGTGGATGGATACTTTTTGGTATACAGTTTCTCTGGCAGTTCCCACATTTCTGGGCCATTGCCTGGGTAGCGCATAATGATTATAGTAAAGCAGGGTTTAAACTACTTCCTTCTGACCTGGGACCAACAAAATTCACCGCCTTACAAGCAGTGATGTACTCAGTGCTGATGATACCGGTAGGTATACTGCCTTACTATTTTGGGCTAACCGGAGAAACAAGTATGTGGATACTGATTGCCGCCAACTTATTTATGGTAGTGCAAAGTGTTCGTTTATACAAAGAAATGAGTGTAAAAGCAGCAAGAAGAGTAATGTTCAGTAGCTATATCTATTTACCGATAGTGTTACTGGCTTTACTGGCAGATAAGATTAGGTAATTTGTGAATTTGAAAATTTGAAAATGTAGATTGGTGTGTGAAGTGGTTTACGCACTATACATTCACTATTCACAATTGACGATTCACAACTCACAAAATAAATTGAGATGATGACAACCGTGCAGACGAATGAACCCAAACGTATCCATCCACATAAATTTACCATGTGGGTGGCGATTGGTAGTATAGTGATGGCATTTGCTGGTTTAACTAGTGCCTATATTGTAAAAAAGAACCAGAGTAGCTGGCTGGAATTTGACCTGCCAACGGTATTTTGGTATTCTACAGTAGTAATCTTACTGAGCAGTTTAACCATGCACCTGGCAACAAAAGCTTTTAAGGCAAGGATAATGAGCCGTTATCGAAGCCTAATCACTGTTACGGCCGCATTGGGTGTTTTGTTCATTGTTTTGCAATACATGGGCTTTTTAAGCCTGGAGGCAAATAATATAGCCCTTGTTGGACCTAAAAGCAATTCTGCCGCGTCCTTCCTGTTGGTTATTACAGGGTTGCACATGGTACACGTGCTGGGAGGGGTAATTGCTTTACTGGTGATGTTTGCAAGGGCATACAGCAGCAAAACAAAGTCTTACAGCAGCGTACCTGTTGAAGTAGCAGGCACCTACTGGCACTTTGTAGATGTGCTTTGGATATATCTTTTTATCTTTTATAACTGGATCGGATAGTTGAAGAAAAAGTTAAGGTTTATGCACCTTTTTTGAACAACAGCCAATATTTTTGTAACGAAATTTTTAGAACGATCATGGCAACGACAACAACTGCAACAACAACCAAATTGTGGGGTGGCGGAAAGAGTCCCTTCAATGTAGAGTATGGCAAATTGATGATGTGGTACTTCCTTATGAGTGATGCCTTCACATTTGGTGCATTCCTGATCTCATACGGTACCATCCGTTTCTCAACCAATGGATGGCCTGACCCCAATGAAGTGTTCAGGAGCTTCCCTTTTGCTCCGGAAGGAGTACATGCTCCGTTGGTGTTCGTTAGTATCATGACATTCATCCTGATCATCAGCTCTGTTACCATGGTGCTTGCAGTGCATGCGGGTCATAACATGGATAAGAAAGGGGTGGTTAAAAATCTGGTATGGACCATCATCGGTGGTCTTGCTTTCTTAGGTTGCCAGGCATGGGAGTGGACACACTTACACCACGAAGGGGCATGGTGGGGTAGCAATCCTTTCCTGAATGCTGATGGAACAGCTTCTTCAACCAACTTTACCAACTATTTCTTTACCATCACCGGTTTCCATGGTTTCCACGTATTCTCAGGGGTAATCATCAATATCGTAATGCTGGTAATGACCCTTATGGATAAATTTGAGCAGCGTGGCCATTACCTGATGATCGAAAAAGCTGGTCTGTACTGGCACTTTGTAGACCTGGTATGGGTATTTGTATTCACCTGTTTTTACCTGGTTTAAACACATTCATTCATTTAATTAAGATATTGATATGTCACATACAGTAGGTCACGAAGAAACACATGGCGGCGGTACTTCAGAAATAAAAAAAGTTACCATCATCCTCTCTGTATTAACCATCATTGAACTGGTACTCGGTTTCTGGATGATTGGTATGGAAAATGAAGGATTACGTATGGCCATTAAAGGCGCCATCATTATTCTGATGCTGGCTAAAGCATTTTACATTGTAGGTTATTTCATGCACCTGAAACATGAGATCAAAAATCTTATCATGACCATCGTAGTGCCATTGGCATTATTTGTATGGTTTATCATCGCCTTCCTTTCAGATGGTAACTCATTCAGAAACCTGCGTAATACTTATGATCCTTATTTTAAGGAACAGAGTACCATTAAAGTAGAAAAGAAAGAACATGGCAGTTCTCATGATGCTGCAACAGGTACACATGGTACCGATACAACACATGAGACCAAAGAAGCGGTGGAAAACAAACACTAAGATCATTCCTCAGATATAAAATTTAATTGGAAACCATCGCTTATGTGGCGATGGTTTTTTTATACCCTCCGAATATGAACAAGAAAGCGATACTGGGTTTGATGGTGGCGGTTTTTATTCCGGTATTCTGTTACATCATTCTCAAATACTCCAGTGAGCATGCAGTAGATATGCCACGCAAATACCTGCTCGATACCGTGGTAACTCGTGTAGAGAATGGTAAAATGATTACAGACAGTATATGGCATAAGACAGCCAATATCAGTCTGCATAATCAGTTGGGAGATTCAGTGAGTCTTTACGATAAGCAGGGAAAGATAATGGTGGTCGATTTCTTCTTCACCAGTTGCAGGAGTATCTGTCCAGGATTAACCAGGAACATGGTGAAACTACAACAGTCATTCCTGAGGGGTGGTGATGTGAGAAAGAAAATCGATACATCCATTGTACAATTCGTATCGTTTACAGTAGATCCGGAACATGACTCTGTTCCGGTACTGAAAAATTATGCAGATCGTTTTGGCGTAAACCACGATAACTGGTGGATGTTAACCGGCAACAAAGATTCAATCTACCAGTTTGCTTTTCAGGAACTGAAAGTAGACAAGTTCAGTGAAGAACCCATCAGCCCCGATTTCGTGCATACCACCCGTTTTGTATTGCTTGATAAGGATCGTTATGTGAGAGGTTATTACAATGGACTTGATTCTTCTTCTCTATCGAAACTGGCAAGGGATATCGGATTGTTGATGCTTGAAAAAGATGACAAAAAGAAAAGCACGGTATTCATGCAGATCATAGACCTGAGCTGGTTATGGCTGATCATTGTAATGCTGGTAATTTTCTTTGTATTATATATGCGTAAGCGCAGAAAAATAAACGGGTAACTATAAACATTTCAGTGTCATTCAGTGTTCTCAGTGGCAATAAATTGAAAAACATGCTCCAACCCTCACTCCCCAAAAACGACAAACAAGCCCGCTGGCTGATCGCCATCTTTTCTGTTGTAGTATTTACTGCAGTTGTTGTACTCGGCAAGGTAAAACTTGATGTAAACCTGAATTTCGATGTACATATATTCGCCACTATCAATGCATTCATCAATGCAATTATTGCAGTATTACTGGTAGCAGCACTGGTAATGGTAAAACAAAAAAAATATGCGGCACATAAAAGAATTATGATGGTCGCTTTGCTTTTATCTATTGCTTTTCTGGTATCTTATATACTACATCATTTATTAGCCGGTGAAGCTAAATTCGGCGATGCTGATCATGATGGTTTAGTCAGTGAAGCAGAGAAGCTTGCAGTAGGCGGAATGAGGATGGTTTACTTTATTATCCTGATCACACATATTTTCCTTGCAGCCATCATTTTACCGTTTATTCTATTTACAGCCTACCGCGGACTCACCGGAGAATATGCACAACACAAAAAAATTGCAAAAATAACCTGGCCGCTTTGGTTCTACGTAGCTGTAACTGGGCCGGTGGTTTACTTTATGATCAAACCGTATTACCTTTAATTTGAGAATGAGTTAATTTGAAAATTTGAAAATGAAAGAATAACTCATTTTCAAATTAACTCATTTTCAAATTTTCAAATTCTCCCCCGGATCCCAAAACTTTGTTTTAAAGTCTACAATCACATCTTCTTTTACATAGACTTTTTCTTTTGCCAGCAGTTCTTCCATTTTTGTTGGAGTGGCGAAATGTGCTTTTCCGCTTAGCATACCATTTCTGTTTACTACACGATGTGCTGGTACTTTGGGCTTCACATTATGGGCACCATTCATTGCCCAGCCTACCATGCGGGCGCTCATTCTGGTGCCAAGATATGCGGCGATGGCTCCATAAGAAGTAACACGTCCTTTGGGTATCAGACGAACCACATCATAAACCTGTTCAAAAAAGGAATAATCTTTATTGCCAGAAGGTAAAACTGATCTGGGTTTTTCGGTTGGTTTTTTAGAAGGCACTGTTAAAAATTATAAGTCAATTTAAGTTTTTGATAAATGCTAGAGTAGCATCTACCGAAAGTACTTATTCATTTTCAAGGTATTATAAAAAGGAATTTCCTTTTAGCCAAGAATATTAAAAATCTTTATAAAATTTGGGTACTATATATTTATTTAGGGAATTAAATTCATATATTCATTCTGTCCCCCCAATATTTATTCCCCCACGACACAGCAATATTGATATTGTACAATACTTATGTATTGTCACATTTTCTTGATGTAGCGAGCTATTTATTGTTAGATGAATCCCTTTTTTAATAAACCTTAACTCACATTTATGAAAAAGATTACATGTTGTATTGTACTTTTTATGGGTGCTGGTTCAACTAATAGTAATGCTTCTTCACATTTAAAAGGACAGTTTGTATTTACAAATAAACCTACTCCAAAAGTTATAGATAAAACACAAAATTTTACATATTCATCAATATTCCCTAACTGATTTTAATGGCATGAAAATTCAAATTGTTCTATTCGAAGTATTGCTGCTTTTATTTGCTTGTAGTAATCGAAAAGCGGACGATAAAACCATCGAATATGCTTTTATGATTCATAACCAGTATACAGGAGACTCGATGAATAAAATACCTGTATTTACTACAAAGGATGAATACTGGAAATCAGGAAATAATATAATTGAAACAGTAGCTAAAATTGTAGTTCATGAGGATGATACTTCTACACAAACAAAGATTGTTGTAGATAAATTTGTCTTTTTTAATTTCGATAAAAAGATAGTGCGTGAATACGGCTCATTATCTGACACTGCTACGATAAAAAAGGAATTTTCGTTTAGTGATACTACTGTTAGGAGGCCATGGCGAGATTTTACAAAGAATTTTAACATCAAATATGATTCGAAAATTAGACTTGCAGATACAATGGTTAACAATATATTGTATAAACGAGAAAGATGTGTAATGCGTCTAGGAGTAAATGACCTTGTGTTTGATGCTTTTTTTAATTGTAACAATCCCAGATCTGATTTCGAGTTTAGTAAAAATTTGAGTGATGAAATGGGGTGTCCTCATATAAAAACAGTCACTTATTACTTGGGTAATTTGAGAAATATCTTTTATGAGTCAGAACTATTTTTTGGAGAAGTAACATCAAAAGATAAAATGGAAAAGATATTTAAGGCATGGAGTAAGTAAAGTATATGAACCTTAATCAATGAAGCTCTGCAAACATGTGGGGCTTCATTGAATATCATAACAAAGTAAATGTTGGGTTTAACTGGAGGCCTTCATTTTTTTCTGCTCCATTAATTCTGTCCTGCGTGGCTCAGGAACAGATTCATAATCAAAAGGGCAATGCCTGCATCCATGTCCGCAGCAATAGCCTTTGGCAATATGATAGGCTTCTGTAAATACTACATAACCATTTTCATCATAATAAAAATCTTGTCCTTCAATCAAGGGATGGTTCACGCAGACTTTGTTTTAGGGTTTCATCAATACTAACAGGTAAATCCTTGTTTAGTTTGAAACAGAGGTAATGAATGCGATTGCTTTGGGCAATGTCTAACCCTTCGTAGTGTGTTTTAATCAGTAATTCGGGTTTGATGTTTGATTGAGTATGTATATTGTCCGATTGCTCAACCAGTTCTAATCCGTACAGTTCAATAACCAGTAAGGTAAATTGGTAGAGGTCTGGACTATCTGTCTTAAGATGTACCAATCCATCGCTGGTTAATATTTGTTGATAGAGCCTGAGAAACTTGGGGTGTGTCAATCTTTTCTTTGCCCTTGAAATCCTCAGTTGAGGGTCGGGGAAGGTGATCCATATTTCTGATACCTCACCCGGGGCAAAATAGTTGGTGATTTTATCCATATGTGACCGTATGAAAGCCACATTGGACAGCCCCTCATCTATAGCTGTTTTAGCACCTCTCCAAATACGGTTGCCTTTTATGTCAATACCAATAAAATTGCGTTCGGCATACATGCGCCCTAATCCAACAGCATATTCCCCCTTACCGCAGGCCAACTCAAGGGTAATCGGATTTTCATTCTTAAAGAAATCCTTCCATTTGCCCTGCATGTTTTCAGGATATTCCAGCACATTGTCGAAGCCCTTAATAGCTTCAAATCGAATCAATTTTTTCTGTCCCATGAGAAAGCAAAGATAAGAAACAGTGGAACAGAGAAATAAGGAATAAGAAATAAGGAAATAGGATAAACCTTTCTTATTTCTTATTCCTTATTTCTCTGTTCCTTATTTACAAAAGCCCTTTCCCTGCAACCGCTTTAAGCACTTTTCTTTCTGGTTCAACGGCCAGGAGAGGGCTGGCTTGGGAGAGGGCTTCCTGAAAGTCTTTGAGTGATTGAGATTTTTGGTGGCTTTCAGGGGAGTCCCATAATTCGGTTACAAAAATCTGGTCACCGTTTTCGGCATCCTGGTTAATGATGTATAGATGGCACCCATGTACATAGGCCATTTTATTGTATAGACTAGTAAGGATGTTTAACAGGTTATTACCCTTTGATTGCTGGGTAACAAAACGGGTTTGTAATGTGTAATGATGCATGTTGGGTTTATTTGCTTGTTTGTTAGACACGCAAGAATAAGGCCACGTAGCCTCCAACCTGTGAAAAAAAGGCTAAAATCCTAAAAACCAAAACCCCGGCAATCTGCCGGGGTTTTGGTTGCTGCTAGCTTCAAGCTGCAAGCCGCAAGCCTTGATTGTGCCTGTTTTAGGTTTTCTGCTATTATTGGAATAAATGAGGGAGCATGCCAATTAAATTTTATAACAAAGTCGGCCGAAAAGTACCTGCTTTTAGCTAATTATACTATAAAATAATACTATCCGCCTTCCCCAATTCTACATCACCTAAAATCAAAGATCAAAAAATCAAAATTCCTCCTTCTAGTTCCCGCCGCCCACGCGGCTCTGCTCTTCCTGAGAGCCGCTGGTTCTGCGACGGGGTTGTGAGCCGGGGGTATTCTTTCCAAAACGATAAGCAAATGTTACCGTAATCTGTCTGGCATCAGGGATGGCTATTGTGCTAACATCCACATCGCTATACTTAACGGTTGCTTTGAATTTCTGCCAGGCAAATGGGTCGCGGATATTCATTCTCAGCGTTCCCTTGCCTTGCATAACCTGCTTTTGTAAACCAATACTCATCATATATACCGGGTTGAATACGGCCAATTGATCTACTGTTTTATGCCGGTAAAAACCACTTAGTTCTGCATTCAAACCTTTTGCTTTACTCAATACAAAACTGTTGGTAATATTTACATTAAAAGAAGTAAAGGAAATATCGATGGGGTCGTTATTGTAGATGCCTTTATAATGGTTATTGAAAACGGTAGCAAAGAAATTGGCATTCCACCAGGAACTGAACCTTGCGGGGGCAGTAACCGATAAACTCAGGTTATCGAATTTTGCGATGTTCTCTGAGGTATTGTAAGTGATTTTCTCTGATGAATTCTGCCGTAATATTTGTGAGATGACATTATTGGTGGTGTTAGCCGCAAGTGTAAAAATAAACTTCGATTTGAATGCGTAGCTTAATTCAACATTATGGGTAAACTGCGGTAATAGGTATGGGTTACCGACACGATAAGTAAGTGAATCGAGGAAGAAGGTAAAAGGATTCAGGTCCTGGTAATTAGGTCTGGTTATTCGCCTGCTGTAAGATGCGGTTAGTTGGTTTTGTTTATTAAATGCATAACTGATGAATACGCTTGGAAAAAGATTGGTAAAATTTCTTTTAAAGCTTGAATCATTGGAAACCTGACGACCTTTCGCTATGGTATTTTCCAATCGTAAACCTGTTTGTATACTCCATTTACCCCATTGTTTATTTGCATTTACATATACCGCATTAATATTCTCCTTGTAAATAAAATGATTGGATCGATTATCCGGAATCCAGCTTTTATCAGGTAGTTGGCGGTTATAATTTACTTCATTATCGTTTTCAACGATACTACTTTTTACCCCTGCTTCAAATCGACCTCCTTTGTAGGGTTGCACATAATCTGATTTGAATGACCAGATATTGATTAAAGAAGGGAGGTGACCATTTAATAAAATACTTGAACCTACTGGGTTGCCACTTCCATTATAAACATCTGTGGTAAGTAATAAATCGGAAGTGTTATTGTACACTACATAATCAATATCTGTGGTTAATTCTTTCCCAGTAGAATCGAAACTATGTTTCCAGTTAAGGTTGCCGGTAAAGTTTTTAAAACTGGAAATATTTTTCGTGTTGGATAAAAGTGTGGAAAGAACGGTCCCATTATTGTCTTTTATAACGGAAGAACTGGTAGGTGTCGGTCTTCCTTCAAAAGCAAACCCACTCATAACTACGCCGAATATATTTTTTTTGTTTGGCTGGTAATCAAGACCAAGACGAAGGGTTTGATTGAAATTGCCAAATTTAAAACGGGTAACCAGATCTGAAGAGCCATCTTTATTACCCATAGCATTGTAGAAGTTGCGCTCAATACTAAGTGTTTGACGTCCTCTGAAGAAGTTAGGCAGGTAGCTGCCAAAGAAATTGATTTTATTATGCTTATAGTTAAACGTAAAACTGTTTTGTGATTTTGGAATAACATATAAGGCAGATGCTGGTTTAAATAGAGAAGCCGTTGCACCCAAGGTAAGCGTACCATTAAAACCGTTACTGCGTCCTTTTTTGGTTTTGATATTTATAATGCCTGAGTTGCCTGCTGCATCGTATCGGGCAGAAGGGTTGGTCATAATTTCCACTACATCAAGTTCAGCAGCGGGCATATTGCGTAATAAATTAGCGAGGTCGGTGGCAGACATATAAGTCGGTTTACCATCCAGCATAACGATAACGCCTGCTTTTCCTCTTAAACTAATATTGCCTTCGTTGCTTACGCTAACCCCTGGTGATTTTTCCAATATCTCCAATGCACTTGAACCTGCACTTGTAGGGGATGCTTCAACATTGATGACTGTTCTATCGATTTTTGTTTCTACAAAGGGCTTTTTGGCGGTAACTGTAACTTCGCTCATTGCTTTTGCAGAAGGTTCAAGCGAAATGATTGGAAGGGTAAACGGATTATTGGTAACCGAAAAAGGGGCAGACATTTTTTTGCCATATCCTACCAGTTGAACCGATACCAGGTAATTACCTGGTTTTATATTGATGAATTCGTAAAGACCGTTTTCATTACTAACGGCTAGTTTAACCAATACTGAATCCTTTTGCTGGAGCAAAGAAACAGTCGCCGAAGCTATTTTTTTGCCCTGATCATCCTGGATGATGCCGGAAATGATATTGCCAGATTGGGCGAAGGAAATGCTGCCCAAGGCAAGTAAAAAAAGTAATAGTGTAAACTTTGCTCTCATCTGTTTAGTTTTTTGCGGCATAAAGATTTACTGAACCGCTGAAAGCAAAATGCTAATAAGTACAAGACTTTAAAATGACGGGTGCAATGGATGAAAACGGCTATATGACAGGATTTTACATGTCAGTTTCTTACATTTCCTATTGTTTATCGATGGAGAACAAATCGTGCTTGAGTGCATAAATGGCTACGCCGGCAGATGTTTTAACCTCCATCTTTTTATAGATCTGTGCCCGGTAATTTTCAACTGTTCGTCTGCTCAAGAATAGCGTAGTTGCAATTTCTAAATTCGTTTTTTCTGTGCATATAAATTGGATGATCTTCAATTCAAGATCAGAAAAGCCAACCGAGAGTTCTTTTTTATAAGGATTAAAGGAACTGCGATTTAATAATCGAATCATCCTGGTATTGGTGGTTCGGCAGTAATAAGGGTATCCTTGACAAATTTGATCGAGTGCCGTGAATAGTTCTGCCTTGGGCATATTTTTGGTGATATATCCCATCGCCCCAGCTTCTAATGCTTCGATAATGGAAACATCATTTTCATAATTTGTAAGCACAATACATTTGATAGCGGGGTTCCATTTGGTGATTCTTTCAATCGCAAGCGACCCTTCCAGTAATGGCATACGCAGATCGGTGAGAATAATGTGCGGATCCAATGTTTTCGCCTTCCTTACCAGTTCTTCACCATTGGATGCTTCTCCAATGATGCGATAGAGGTCATTATCTTTGAAAAATCCCTTAATGCCTTCGCGGTAAAGATCGTGATCGTCGGCAATCAGGATTCTTATCTGGTTATTCATAATCATTATTCGTTTGCAGTGATTTTAATGGAATCCTGATCTCATATTTTACTCCATTGCCGATGCTTGTAACAAGATCAATACGGGCATTTAATAATTTCGACCTTGAATAAATATGTGACAATCCTGCTCCTTTTTGCAGACTATTCTTATGGGCAGTACTAAACCCAATGCCATCGTCGCTGATCACCACTTGAAGTGTCTTTTGTTTTACAGTAATTGAACAGTGGATATTGGTACAACAGGCATGCTTGATTGTATTAGTGGTAATTTCTTTTACAATTCTATACAGGTGAATTGCTTTTTGTGGCCTGAATTCGCTATCTACGAAAATTAAGCTGGTGGCCATTTTTATCTGATGGGTTAATTCGATTTCATCAAGTAAGTGAATGATTGATTTTTTCAAGCCTATGGTATCTAACGATGGCGGCACAAAATCGTAGGCGATTTCCCGGATAACGCTACGCATAGATTGAACCTGATCTACTATCTTTCTATGCATATCTCCATTTTGCACCGGATATTGTTGCAAAATGATTCCGATGGAAGAGAGTCCAGCACCAATTTCATCGTGCAGGTCGATATGTATTCTTTTTCTTTCCGCGTCAATAAGCTCTATTTCTCGTGCTAACTGCCATTCATATTCATTCAGGCGAAACCTGTATTGACGAAGGAGTGAGAAAATGAACATTGCCAACAGGATAGACATAAACAGTAAACTTGCTAGTAGGATCGGGTAGTTTGTTGGGTTTTCGGTAAACATAGAATAATGATGCTAAATGATATATTGACCAGGATATTTAATGCAGAAATGATGATCAGCAGATCCATACAAAAACTGGCAGTATATATTGGTGCAAACTGTTTAAAAATGAGGATGAAACCACGAAAGGTGAAATAGGCGAGGAGCGACAAACACAAAAGAAGGTCTATTTTCTTGAAACGGTCTGATACTGCTGTAAGGGTTAACTCAGAAAGCTTGTCGATACAGAACCAGCAAATCATTAAGGAGGAAACTATCCTGAAAAGTGAATTACTTGAACGGAGACTATGTAATATAAAATTATCAAGTACCCAGGTTGTTATACCAATAATCAAACCAATCCATATTGATTTAAAATGCTTGGCTCTTATGTTCATAAAAAGCCAAACATAGATAAGGTACTCGATAAAAGTAAATAAATTGGAGTTTAACAGATTAGGCTTATGACATTTAATCATAACAAAACTTACTGTTTCATTTGCCAGTCCTGTGAATAATAAGATAAACAAAGGCAGGTTTCTCTTAAACAACATTTGTTTTAAACGAAACAGCCCAGCAATGCATGGGACTGCAATTGACAGGGCTGATATCATGGTGAATAAAAAATAGCTCATAAATTACCTATCCATTTAACGGGGAGGGTGGCGGGCAAATAGGGGGGCACTGAAAAGCATCTTCAAGTATGATGCCTTCATCATCTGTTAACAAGACAGGATTTAGGTTTGGAAGAATATCCTGGTTATTTTCATCCACCGCTACAAGCACAGTACAGATGCGGTTATCTGTTTTCCGTCCCAAATATATACGAAATGAATGACATTCATCTTGTGCTAAAAGTGCTTTTACAGAACTGCCCAGATAAGTTTCCGCATAAAACAAATCAGCAACAGGATTTTGTCGGTAACAAGTGGTGTAATCAATAGCTTGCGCTAAAGAAATTTGATGTTGTATCATAGTAATTTAATTTTTGTGCAAGCTATTTCCACGCCGAACCAATTAAAAGGTGGTGATTACTTTAATTGATGTGGTAAATACTCTAATTCATCATAACAACCAGAGAAGATCTTAAAAACGTAAGATCAATTACACCCTATAAATCAAGCAGATAGCAAGCAGCAGATCTCAAATTTTTGATTTTTTGATCTTTGATTTGGGATTCATTGTAAAATATTTAACAGAATTTTCGTCTGCCTTGAATACTCCTAGTCAAAATTCAAAATTCAAAATTCAAAAAATCAAAGATCAAAAATCCTACATCAGCAATTCGCATTTGCTTTTTGTTTCCTTTTGCGTAAATAGAATTCCTGATTTTGATAGTCATTGGGTTACTGCACAGATAGTTTTGCGGCCTCAAAACTTTTTGTATGCAGAAAATAATATCCATATTCATCGCTTTATTCACTTTCTCTTTTGCAATAGCAAATGAACATCCCGAAGGAAACGGCACCATCAAGGGTACTATCACCACCAATGATGGTAAACCCGCAGTAGAAGTAAGTATTCAACTAAAAGGCTTAACAAAGGGAGCCATTACAGATGAAAAAGGCTTTTTTATCATTCGTGGACTGGCAGCAGCATCTTATGAATTGCAGATATCGCTGCTAGGGTACAAAGAAGTAACCCGAAAAATTAACCTTAATAATAACCAGGTTAGTACGGTAAATATTGCACTTGAACTAAGTGAGCAACAATTAACGGAGGTTATCATAAAATCTGGTGTTCGTTCCTACCGCGCCGGTACTGTTTCTTCTTCATTACGTATCCAAAGTCCTTTATTAGAGACCCCTCAGAATATCCAGATCATCACTAATAAAGCACTTGCAGACCAGCAGGTAATCAGTATGAGCGATGGGGCTATTCGTAATGTAAGTGGTGCAATAAGAATGGAACATTGGGCCGATATGTATACCAATATAACCGCACGTGGTTCACAGGTACAGGCATTTCGTAATGGATTTAATATGGTGAACTCATTCTGGGGGCCACTAACGGAAGACATGAGCTTTGTAGATCATATTGAATTTGTAAAAGGTCCCGCAGGATTTATGCTTGGTAGTGGTGACCCAAGTGGTTTATATAATGTGGTAACAAAAAAACCGAGCGGATATAATAAGGGTGAAGCCTCATTAACCATAGGTAGCTTCGACCTCTATCGTGCTACATTAGACCTCGACGGTAAGCTGAATAAAGATGGTAAATTTTTGTACCGACTTAATCTTGCCGGACAACAAAAAAAATCGCATAGGGCCAATGAATACAATGATCGCTATGCATTTGCGCCGGTAATCTCCTATCAGTTTAACGATAAAACAAAACTAACGGCAGAATACACCTGGCAAAATGCACGAATGAGCGATGTGGGGTCTTATTATGTATTCTCTACCGATGGTTTTGCAACTTTACCTGTAGGAGCTACATTTTTACCCGCTGGTTTACCGGGTACTACCATTAACGATCATACTGTTTTATTAAACCTGCAGCACCAGTTTCATCCCAACTGGAAACTAACGGCACAAACCAATTACAATAATTATCAGCAACGTGGTAGTTCAATGTGGCCTGCTGCAGTAAATCCTAACGGCACAATTCAACGTGCAGTGAGTAGTTGGGATGCTAAAAGCAGTATCACTGCTGCGCAGGTTTACCTGAATGGCAATATCAAAACAGGCAACCTGCAACACAGGATACTTGGTGGACTTGACGTATCGAACAGGCAATATTTTGCCGACTGGTCGCAATACCATTTACTTGATACAGGAGCTGCATTATTCGATGCTAACAATCCAAACCTGGGAAAACCTTCTAATGGCTATCCGCAATTCGACTTCAGCACACCGCTCGAACAAAGAGCAGTAGCAGCCGGTGGCACTATGGATATGCGTAATACAGGCGTATACCTGCAGGATGAGATCGGGTTTCTCAACAATACCATCCGACTAACAATAGCAGGTCGTTACACTACTATCTCACAATCTGAATGGGGTGCTGCCGCCAAAACAGCAAAACGATTTACCCCAAGAATAGGATTAAGCGTTTCTCTTGATAAACAAACCACTGTATACGGATTATTTGATCAGTCATTTATTCCACAGGCCGGTAAACTGGCTAATGGTGGTTCTGTAAAACCAATTACAGGTAACAATATCGAATTTGGATTTAAACGCGATTGGGCAGGTGGAAGATGGAATACGGGATTAACATTCTACCGTATCCTGAAAGAAAACGAATTAACAGCAGATCCTTTTAGTCCACCAGCTTCTGGTTTAAGCATTGTAATGGGACAAAAACGTGCACAAGGAATTGAGTTTGATTTAAAAGGACGTATTGCAACAGGATTAGACCTTGTAGCCAATTATGCTTTAACGGATTCGAAAATTACCAAAGTAGCAAATGGTGTAACAAGTATGAAAGTAGGAGATGTAGTGCCGGGATATGCAAAACATACAGCTAATATCTGGCTAACTTATCGCCTGCAGGATGGGGCACTCAAAGGTCTTGGCTTTTCCGGCGGATTTACCTTACTTGAAGGGCGAAATACCTATTGGGATATCTCTCCCGATCCAACAAAAGTCTTACCAACCTATACCAAATTCGATGCAGGTATTTCTTATGAAAAAGATATGCTGCGTTTTAACCTGAACGTATTTAATGTGCTGAACAAATACCTGTACAACGGTTCTTATTACCAGTGGCTTACTGCCTATAACTGGCAAACAGAAGCACCACGTAACCTGCGTTTCAGTATTGCTTATCGTTTCTAAAACAGTTTATACTTCATGCGACTTAAAAAGTGGATTGGTAAAATACACCTATGGCTCGGACTATTGTCCGGGCTTGTGGTTTTTTTCCTGGGTATTACCGGTTGTATACTGGCATTTCAACAGGAGATAGAATCAATTACCCAACCTTATCAATATGTAAAAGAACGAAACGAAGCTGTGTTACTGCCTTCCGTTATAAAACCTATTGCAGAAAAGCAGGTCCCTGGTAAACATCCACACAGCGTTTTATATGAAACAGGAAAAGCGGCTAAAGTAATTTTTTATGGGGATAATTATTATGACCTGGTATATATTGATCCCTTCAATGGTAACGTGCTGAAGACAAAAAACATGAACGAAGATTTTTTTCGTATTGTGGTCATTGGTCATTACCAGTTATGGTTACCCGTAGCAATTGGTCAGCCGATTGTAGCTACGGCAACACTTATTTTCCTGGTGCTAATGATTACCGGATTAATACTCTGGTGGCCTAAAAATAAAGCGGCAAGAAAACAACGCTTCAAAATAAAATGGAATGTACGTTGGAGAAGAAAGAACTATGACCTCCATAATGTGCTTGGTTTTTATATGAGCTGGGTCGCTGTTTTTATAGCTATTACCGGACTGGTGATGGGATTTCAATGGTTTGCCAAATCATTTTACGCGGTTACATCTGGTGGTAAAACCATGAAAGCGTATTACGAACCCATCTCCGTAAAAAAGCCATTACCTCATGCGTCTTTTCTGGCAGTTGATGAGCTGTATAAACAAGCAGCCGTTACTTATTTAAACGGACAAACTATAGAAGTACATTATCCCGAAACAGATAGTTCGGCTGTGGCGCTGGCTGTTAATCCAGACCCAGGCACATACTGGAAAATTGATTACACTTACTATAACCAGTATACGCTCGAAGAAATGGCAGTAGATCATCCCTTCGGTCGCTTTGAAAATACTTCAACAGCCGATAAAATTTCCCGAATGAACTATGATGTACATGTGGGGGCAATTGGGGGTATGCCTACCAAACTATTGGCTTTTTTTGGAAGCCTTATAGCTGCAAGTTTGCCTATTACCGGCTTTATTATTTGGTGGGGCAGGAGGAAGAAAAGTAAAATAATTTCCTGAAAGTTCAGGTCAGGTGGCTTTAAGCCATCTGACCTGAACAAATTATTAACCCTTGATTTCTCTAACAAACTTCCCCGCTGCATCAAAAATCACATCCTTTCTTTTAATAGCGGCTTCATATGTTACAATTCCTTCGGCGTTGGTTATTCTTGCGGCACCCTTCAGTGCATTTGATGGGTAATGCTTTGCCATATATGTTTTTATAGAAGCTGGCAAGTCAGAGAGAGAGATTTCCTGTTCTGTTTCCAATAAAATTGCCTGTGCATTATAGATAATGGAAAACTGAATGCTGTTTTCTTTGAAACTAACTTCGAAATTCCCATCTTCTTTCTCCCATTTAATTGCTGTGGCGGACGGATGATTTTTTGAAAAAATCTGTTTTACTTTTTCAGGAGTACTCTGTCCATTTGCCAAGCCGGCAATCAAAAATGTCGCAATCAATAAGTATTTCATGTTAAATAGTTTGTTGAACAACAAACTTACTTACCCATTTTGTAGCAATTCTGAAGAGGGTGGTGTAAAATTGATCGTAAATGAATGAATAGAAGATCTATAATTATAGTGTATTGAGTAACCCGCAACGATACAAATTTCTTTTATAATAGCTAAGCCTAGTCCGGTGCTTTCGGTAGATTGCTCATTTTTATAAAAACGATTAAATACTTTTTTATCATCAAGCTGACCATGCTGGGCGGTATTTGAAAAACTTAATTGTGTTTTGCTAAGATGAATATCTACCACTCCTCCTATAGGGGTGTACCGAATGATGTTGCTAATTAAATTTCCCAGCATAATATCAGCCAGATGATGATGAAACTGTAAAATATTTTTTGTTGAAGCTATGTTTAATTTTAGCTGTAAACTGTTGATTAGTTCTTCATATTCGGCTATTTTTTTATGTAGCAATTCCTCAATATTCACTTCTTCAGTTAGGGTGTATTGTCTGTTTTCCAAACGGGTGAGTAGTAAAAGAGATTGATGGAGACGCGATAGTTTGTTTGTGGCATCCTCAATAACCAATACCTGTTGTAACGCAGGGAGGTTGTTTTCTAATTTTTGTAATAAAGCTTCAGTTTTTAATTTAATTACCGATAGAGGTGTCTGCATTTCATGTGAAGCGTTTTCTGTGAATGAACGTAACGTAGCATAATCATTAGAAATTCTTAATGTCATTCTGTTGACACTTTCATTAAGCAAATCAATTTCTTCAATACCTGTGTGTATGGCTTCCAAAGGAGAACTTTTGGCTGTTTCATAATTACGTATACGGCTTATGGTATCATAAAATGGTTGAAGAAGCTGATTGACTATTTTTCTATTGATGAAATAGTTGAGGAGCAACAACAGGAAAATCATACCTATGGTTATAAAGATAATCAACTGCAACATGTCTTCGGTTTCTGTACGTGACTGATTAACCGATATGCGATAAAAACGATTATTCGTTGATATGCTAAAAGTGAGCTGCCGAACCGGTTCACTTTCTTGTTGAATGGGGTTGAATAATGTTTTGTTTAACGGACCTGTTTCAGGAGTTATAGTCACAGCGGTATCGATCGTAAGCCATTGGTGACGGGTATTAGGAATAAAAGGTAGGTTGTTGTGAACGGTGCTATAATCAGTTATTTCCTGCTGTTCAACGCGTAGAGAACGGTCTAGCTGGTTAGTAAGTACTAAATTTAGTACAAAATAAAAGGCAATACTCCCAGCAAAAAAACTGATAAGTGTGGTGGCGATATTTGTACGATTGTATTTTGTAAATAACTTCATGAGAGTTCCATTTTATAACCTTCACCATAAATAGATTTTAATGGATCATTTACTCCGGCAGCTTGTATTTTTTTTCGCAGATTTTTGATATGTGCATATATGAAGTCGAAACTATCTGAGAAGCTCATATCATCTCCCCACAAATGCTCCGCAATTGCAGTTTTAGATAAAACCCGATTACGGTTAATAATAAGAAATAGTAAGAGCTGAAATTCTTTTTGAGTTAGCTCTAAGTGTTGGTCATTAACGAAAATGCTTTTGCCTGTAGTGTCAATGCGAAAAGGGCCAACGGTAAATATGGTGTTTCCTGAAAAATGCTTTCTTCTAATGATTGCAGAAATACGAACACTTAATTCAGAAAAGTGAAAAGGTTTCATCAGGTAATCATCTGCGCCAAGTCGTAAGCCTTCAATTTTATCTTCCAGCGCCCCTTTTGCAGAAATAATAATAATGCCGTCAATCCTGTTGTCTTCTTTTAAGTAATGCAACAATTGTAACCCAGAACCACCTGGTAACATTATGTCGAGCACAATACAGTCATAAATAAAATGATCTATTTTATCCAAAGCTTCCTTATAAGTGATTGCAGATTCGCATAAATACCCCTCTGTATTCAGAAAATCGACTAATGACTTATTTAAATCCGGTTCATCTTCAATGATAAGAATCTTCACAGTTGTGCGTTTTGCTATTGTAAAATACGGCGAAAAATCTGTAGGAATCCTGAACATAGCCCCGTTGCGCTGAATTCAGAATTGCTTCAGGATTGATTGTTTATTTTGTGCTATGAAAAATTGGGTGTTTTTATGCTTTTTATTACCTGTATTGCTACAGGCACAGGGTACCGTCACCGTTTCGGGTCAGTTGAAAGATGCCAAAACAAAAGAACCACTGGCTTATGTAAATGTAACCATCCATAACAGTGCAGATAGTGTGTTCGTTGGAGGTACAATTAGTAGTGAAGATGGCCGTTTTATACTTACAGGTATAAAAAAAGGCAATTACCTGCTCGCTGCCAGTTATGCCGGGTACAATACTTATCGCCAGGAAATGATGGTAGGTAGCCTGAGCCAGTACCTCGATTTGGGTATCATTGAATTAACCGAAGAACCTAAGTTGTTGGGAGATGTAGTAGTAAGTGCTACAAGAACCAAAGAAGGGGTTTCGGATAAAATGGATAAAAAAGTATTTACGGTTGCCAATAATCCCGCACAGGCAGGAGGTTCTGTATTACAGGTAATGCAAAACCTGCCAGGCGTTACTGTGCAGGATGGAAAAATATTATTGCGGGGCAACGACAAAGTAACCGTACTGATCGATGGAAAACAAAATGCCATTACTGGATTTGGTAATCAATCTGCCCTTGACAACCTGCCCGCATCTGCAATCGAAAGAATAGAAATTATCAATAGCCCTTCTGCCATGTATGAGGCCAATGGCAATGCCGGCATCATTAATATTATTTATAAAAAAAGCAGGACTGAAGGATGGAATGGTAAGGTTGGGTTTTCGGGTGGTCTTGGTTCACTTTGGATTAGAAGAGACAACCTGCCCGGTATCAGAAGACAATACCAGGCAACGCCAAAACTCAATCCATCTGTTTCGCTTAACTACAGAAAAAACAAACTGAATACATTTTTACAGGCCGATTGGTTATATACCCATACGCTTAACAGAAATGAGTTTGCTGTAAGGAAATACAATGACGGAACAGAAATACAGCAGCAGGTAAAAAGAAACAGGAATACATCTTTCAGTACCATTAAAACCGGAATTGACTGGAATCCCGATGAAAGCAACAGCTTTACCATTTCTGGATTCTTTAACCGGGAAAAAATTATTGACAGGGGTGATATACCTTATTATAATAAAGACCTGTCACAACAACTTCGTTTATGGCAATTTTTGGAGGATGAAGTAAAATATACGGCAATTGCTTCAGCAGCATACCAGCATAAATACAACCAGCCCGGGCATGTTTTAAACATAGCTTTCAATTATACCTTTCACCGTGAAGATGAGAAATATTTTTTCACCAATATTATGCCTTCTTATACGGGAGAAGATGCTTTTAAACTTTTATCGGATGAACATGTATCTGATTTGAGTGTTGACTATGTGAAACCTTTGCGCAGCGGCAGAATAGAAATGGGTGGACGTTTTCGTTATAGGTCTATCCCCACCAATATGCTTTTCTTTCCCGGCTTAAATTCTCCGATCGATCCAAACGCAGGTGGCTGGGCTACGTATCGGGAAGTAATACCAGCTTTATACTGTAATTATGTGTATGAGTCTGGTAAGCTTGAACTGGAAGCAGGTTTGCGACTGGAGTATGTAAAAGTAAATTATGAAGTAAATCCCAATCACAATACATATACAAGTGATGGATATGACTATGCGCAGCCTTTCCCGAATATCAGACTGGCCTATAAATTTGATGCCAACAATAAATTGTCTGTATTTTTTAACAGACGGGTTGACAGACCCAATGAAGTTGATATTCGCATTTTCCCAAAATACGATGAGCCAGAGTTGTTGAAAGTAGGGAACCCTACATTGCGTCCTCAGTTTACCAATAGTTTTGAAATAGGATACAGGAATAGTTGGAAGTTGGGCAACTTGTTTGCTGCACTTTACCATAAAATAACAGATGCAACCATTACAAGAATTGCTACTATTGTGCCTGGAAACACGCTTATTTATAATATTTTTCAGAATGCAGGTAAAAGTACAGCAACCGGAGCAGAAGCTATTTGGCAGCAGGAATTCAGTAAAAAGTGGACCAGCAGTATTGGTGTAAATATTTATCGCAATACCATTCATGCTTATACCGTTGAGAATAAATACCCGGTACCAACTGTATATAGTGCACCTAAAGAAAGCATTACTTCTGGTAACCTGAAACTGAACAATACAATCAAATTGCCAGCATCAGCCGATCTACAGGTTTCACTGGTTTACCTGGCACCAGATCTTTTGCCACAGGGAAGGATAGAAGCCCGTTATTCGATGGATTTTGGTTTCAAGAAAACCTTTCACCAGGGTAAAAGGGAGTGGTTCATCAATGCAACAGATGTATTTGGGACGCTGCGTATTAAACGACAAATACGAGGAAATGGTTTTACATATACCAGCACCGATTACCTCGAATCACAAGTGTTAAGGGTCGGGTATAGCTGGAAGTTTTAAAACTATTGAGTGTTCTCAAAAAGTAACTGTAGACTGTGTCTTTCTCTCAGTAGCAATAAACTAATTTAATTGCTACTGAATACACAGAGATCGAACAAGTAGGATTCAAATAAAGCATTAACTTTAAAAAACTATAATAAGTTGATGCGTACTACTAAACAATGGCTGCTTATTTTACTGTTACTGGAAACAATATCTGTAACCTATTCACTAAAGTTTTCTTCGATCAGTCATCTTGTTTCAATAGTATATGTATTAAGTGGAATAGCTATAGCGTTTTTACTTTTGAAAATGCCGGCTCAAAAAAGCAAACTTGCTTTCAGTTTAAAAGAGCCATCCGTTGTATCTGCTTATCAACTGGCTATGTTATTGTTTGGAGGCTTTGTAATTTTTCTGTTTACCAGGCAATGGATTCATCAATCGCCACTTAGTTATACTGATGCCGATATGATTCCTATTATGGAGGTAATGTGTAAACGTTGGCTAGAAGGTAACTGGTCTGCAGTGTATGATCCAGTGTTGGAAATCTGGAGCGGTATAAAACCAATTTATCTACCTGCTATGTGGATGCCATTTTTGGCTGCAGTAAAATTCGGGTTTGATCCAAGATGGATTACTTCCCTTGCTGTATTTTTTTCCTTTGGCATTTTTATACTATTGTGGCGCGCTCACTGGCAGAAAATATCCGGGGCAGTTTTATTATTGGTTGCTGGTATTTTATGTTTATGGCTATATACTGAGCCCTCACATAATTTTATCCGGCTTTCTGAAGAAGGGATTGTGGTGTTTTATTATAGTTTACTCGTACTGGCCATATTGTCTGAAAATTTTCTGCTTATTGGTATTGCTGCCGCATTATGTGCCCTTAGCCGTTATGCTATTGCCGGCTGGTTACCCGCAATGTTGGTGTACCTCGTACTGGTTCATAAACAAAAACCTGATACGATTCGCTTTATATTGTCTTTTGTTTCCGTAGTGCTTCTGCTAGTGGTGCTTCCTTTTGGCATCAAACCATTGCAAATAGCCTTTCAGCAACCGCAACAATATATAGAACATGCTGCAAGAATCTGGAAAGAATCACCAGTATACTTTACGCAAAGCACGGGGTTGGCCAAATTCTTCGGACCAGAAAATATTGAACTTCAACACCAATTGCTTATTCTCTGCTCTTTTTTATTGCCGCTTATTTTTGTATTTGGCAGCATAAAATGGAAGCACCGGAACAATATTCCTTTGGCAACACTAAAGCTTACGGTTGTAATTGTATTTGCTTTAATTGATGTGCCTTATCAATATCTTTTTTATACTTCTTCCTTTATTTCCCTGATTGCGATTGCCGGCGTTTCCGGCGTGAATAAGGTATAGTAGGGCAGTAGTTTATAAAACAAGGCACTTTATTCAGTTCTGAGGCCTTTAAAATCCAGCATTGTCGGATGTATGGAAGTTGATATCAAACCCAATCGTGGCAATGGCTTCCACATAAAAGAAATCATGGTTTACCCTGTTCCCTTTTTGAGTGGGTGTATTAGCCAGGGCATTCAGGTAATTTACATACCCGGCTTTACCAGATGCTTCAATAAATATTTTTTTAAAAGGGTATAGACGAATGGCCGTCTCTGCACTGGTATTATAACCAGCGATATGAAATTTATTATTTAGCCTTTCACCCCGCCATGTAAAATCTGTTCGGGGTATATTGATTCCGGCACCTACCTTCCAAAGCCAGGTAAGAAGTTTTCGGTCTGTTTTTTTTGTTCCAAACAGCGTATTCTGTTGTACATAGTTTATATGTAATAGATTAGCACCATCTGTATGTTCCAGGTGTAAAAAACTGCCTGGATTTAATATGCTGTCACCATGTACAGGCTGGTGATCAATCGTTCCTGTTACCAGTACTTTCTGATAATCGGTAACTACATATTTCATATGATCGAAATTTATTTCAACCGCTCTTGTTTTGTCTGGGTTGAGGTAAAAACCAATTCTATAACTGTATTGAGGAATGGAAATATCTCCCGGACTTTTCAGAATTGCACCAAAGTCTGGGGAATCATTTGCTTTGGCTCTGTGCAGGGTAAATCTGTCGCCATTACTCAAGGAAAAGTGAATATTACTTTTCGAATAGGATTCTCGATTGTACCCCCATTGAAAATACATACCATAAAACCAAGGCTTCTTTTCATTGGTTTGCGCATTTGTAGTATTGTAACAAAGTAGCAAAAAAAACAAACTGAGTATTGCCCATTTTTTTATGGTAACCTCATTATATTTTATAGACATAATTTTTTAATTGATCGTTGAAATCCTGGCTATCTGATTTTAAGCAATCATGAAGCGAAAAGAAAATGTTACTAATCAGCAGACTGATTAGTAACATTTTGAGCTAGTGCATTTAAATAGATTATTTGTTGCTTTGCCATCCTCCGCCTAATGATTTATATAATCCGATTACAGCCTCAGAAAGTTCTTTCTGAGTTAAAGCAAGCGCAAGTTCACTTTCAAGCACATTGCGTTGTGCGGTAATTACTTCCAGGTAATTGGCCATGCCATTTCTGAACAACATTTGGGCATTGCTGATTCCATTTTGTAACACAACGACACGTTCTTTTGTAATGATTGCCTGTTCTTTTAGTTGTTCAATTTTTGTAAGCTCATCTGAAACCTCGCCAACAGCCAGTAATACAGATTGTCTGAATCTGAGTACCGTTTTTTCTCTTTCAATTTCTGAAAGACGATACTGCGTTTTTAATTTCCCCTGTTGAAAAACTGGCTGTGAAATGCCAGCTATTCCTGAGATAAAGAGTGAAGCGGGGATACTGAACCAGTTACTTGCCAGAAACGCATTCAGTCCTCCGGTTGCAGTAATACTCAAGGTTGGATATAATGAAGCTTTTGCTATACCAGTGTTGGCATTGGCTTTCATTAGTTCCAATTCTATTGATTTAACATCTGGTCTGTTGGATAATAGATCGGAAGGTATTCCAGGGGAAAGAGCCGCTGAAACAATTGTTTCATAAATGTTTCCCTTACGGATGATTTGTTTTGGAGCAACCCCTGAAAGAATACTGAGGTAGCTTTCTACAAGTCTAATTTGCTGGGTTAAACGGGGAATTAACTCGGCTGCCTGAAGGCGTTGGGCCGTTGCTTGTTGTATGGCAAGTGAATTTAACTGACCAGACTGGTATTGCAACTTCATGATGGAAAGAGAGCTATCAGCCAATGCAAGATTCTTTTTTGCAATTTCCTCCTGCTCGTCAAGCATAAGCAAACGATAGTAGCCGTTTGCTACAGATGCAATCAAATCGGTTTGTATTGTTTTTCTTGCTTCTTCCGACTGTAAGTATGTGGCCAGTGATTTAGCTTGCTGGTTTTTTATTTTTCCCCAGATATCGGCTTCCCAACTCAATGAAGCGTTAACAGAATAGTCTTCTACATAAGATTTACCAAGGAACTGACTTAAACTCAAACCAGATAAACTGTTGTCAGACGGTCTGTTAATGCCTCCTGCACCCTGCAACCTAACTTCCGGAAGGTAACCCAGCTTACTTTGTTTGATCAGCAATTGGGCCGCTTCTTTGTTTTTTAGTGTAACCTGAACATCAAAATTATTATTAAGTGTACTATCGATTAATGCCCGCAGTTGTTCGTTCACAAATAACTGTTTCCAGGGTATATTAGCAATGTTCAGCGAATCATTTCCCGAATAGTCCCGATACTTATCGGGAACTGTATTCGTTGGTACAGTGGTATTTTTTGATACTTTACAGGCATTAAAGAGAGTTATAATTAATAGTAGCTTGTATAAAGAAGTAATTTTCATCGTTGAAAGATTATTGTTTTTGTAATGCTATTTTATCATGTATCCAGTCATCGTGTTCAACGATTTTCTGACTGCTTACTTTTTCCTGTAAGTATTGGAATACTGAGAAGAGAACAGGGATAATAAATATGCCAAGTATAACACCGGTAAGCATTCCACCTACTGCACCTGTACCGATGGATCTGTTACCCATAGCTGAAGCTCCTTTTGCCGTTAATAGCGGGATAAGTCCAACAATAAATGCAAATGATGTCATCAGAATCGGACGCAAACGCAGTCGGGAGGCTTCAATAGCTGCATGTGCAATTGACAGTCCTGCTTTTCTTCTTTGTACTGCATATTCTACAATTAGGATAGCATTCTTTGCTAATAATCCAATAAGCATAATTAGTCCAACCTGTACATAAATATTGTTTTCAATTCCTGCGAGACCGATGAAAGCAAATACACCCAATAATCCAGTTGGTACGGATAATATCACTGCAAATGGAAGCAGGTAACTTTCATATTGGGCAGCCAGCAGGAAGTACACAAAAATTACAGACATCAAAAAGATCAAAGTAGTCTGAGAGCCCGATTGTTGTTCTTCACGCGTTAATCCACCCCATTCAAACGCATAGCCTCTTGGAAGATACATTGCTGCTGTTTCCTCAATAGCTTTTAGCGCCTGACCTGAGCTAAAACCAGGTTTTGGTACACCATTGATTGTTACAGCATTAAACAGATTATTTCTTGTAACCGTTTCAGGACCGTATACTTTTTCAAGCGTAACGAGTGTGGTTACAGGAACCATTTCTCCCAGGTTGTTTTTTACCTGTACGTTTTCCAATGTTGCAGGATCGAGCCGATAACTGATATCTGATTGTAAGATAACTTTATACTGTTTCCCGAATTTGTTGAAATCGCCTGCCTGAAGACTTCCATAAAATGTTTGAAATGTTTGGAGCAAGTCACTGATGGATACGCCAAACTGTTTTGTTTTTTCTTCATCAATAGTCAGTTTGTACTGCGGGTTGCCTGTATTGAAAGTGGTAAAGGCATACATGATCTCGGGCCTTTTCATCAGTTCACCGATGAAGCCATTGGCAGTAGCGCTTAAATCTTCAAGTTTACCACCTGCTCTGTCCTGAAGAATCAACTCAAATCCATTGGTATTACCGAAACCTTGTACGGTTGGTAGTGTGAAAGTGAAAAGATCAGCCGCAGAAATAACAGATAGTTTCTGGTTTACTTCACCAAGTATGGCATTAATATCTTCATTAGCCCCTCTTGTACCAGGTTTTTTCAGTTTAATAAATGCCAGACCGTTAATCGGACTTGAAGCGTTGGTAATAATATTCATTCCCGCTACACTGTACGATTTTTCAACACCTTCAACGGTAGCAATAATGCTGTCAACTTTTATCATTTCTTTTTTGGTACGTTCCAGTGAAGAACCCGGGGGCATGTTAAGTGAATAGAGAAAAATACTCTGGTCTTCAGTTGGAATAAAACCGGTAGGTGTTCTTTTTACCAATATGACCGTAACAGCAGTAATTAATACCAGACCGGTAAGTGCTACCCATTTTGTTTTTACAAGGAAGCGTAAGGAATTACTGTATCGGTTAGTCAGGTTTTCAAATCCTGCATTGAAAGCGCCAAAAAACCTGGCTTTGATTCCTTTTTGTTTACCGGGAGTGGTATGGTTGCTTTTAAGGAGGAGAGCTGATAAAGCCGGGCTAAGTGTAAGTGCATTTACGGCAGATATAAGGATGGCGATTGCCAGTGTAAATGCAAACTGCTTATAAAATATACCTGCTGGTCCCTGCATAAATCCTACCGGCACAAACACAGCGGCCATTACCAGTGTAATGGAAATGATAGCACCGGAAATTTCGCCCATACTTTTAAGTGTAGCTGCCCTGGCAGGAAGGTGTTCCGTTGCCATTTTAGTATGTACCGCTTCCACTACCACTATCGCATCATCTACTACGATACCGATGGCAAGTATAAGTGCAAAGAGTGTTAATAGATTGATGGTAAAGCCAAAAAGCTGCATAAAAAAGAAAGTACCTAAAATGGCTACGGGTACTGCAATTGCCGGAATGAGTGTAGAACGTAAATCCTGCAGGAAGAGGAACACTACAATGAAGACAAGTATAAAGGCTTCAAGAAGTGTTTGTTTTACTTTATCAATAGATGCGTCTAAAAATTCTTTGGAAGAATAAGGAACAAAAGTTTTTACGCCTTTGGGTAAATCTTTTTTAATGCGCTCCATTATACGGTTTACTTCGGTCAGGATTTCATTTGCATTAGATCCCGCTGTCTGATAAATCAATACACCGGTTGAGGGGCCTTTGTCTACTTTAGCTTCAGTAGTATAATTAAAAGAACCAAGCCCTATCTTCGCAACATCTTTCAGGCGTATCATTGATCCGTCGATATTTGATTTCAGGATAATGTTCTCATATTCTTCGCTGTTGCTGAGTTTTCCTTTGTATTTAATCACATATTCGAAAGATTCTTTACTGCCTTCGCCGAATTTACCTGGCGCAGCTTCAAGATTCTGTTCCCTGATGGCGTTGAGTACATCCTGTGCAGAAAGGCCGTAGCTGCTTAACCTGTCTGGTTTAAGCCAGATACGCATTGCATAATCTTTTGTACCAAAGATGGTAGCCTGTCCAACCCCATGTACACGTTGTATTTCCGGAACAATATTGATTTTAGCATAGTTCTGTAGAAATGTTTCATCATAAGTTCCGTCTGAATAGATGGCAATAGCCATGATGATACTATTCTGTTGTTTTTGGGTGGAAATACCTGCCTGTAAAACTTCAGTGGGTATCAGGCTACTGGCTTTAGCAACACGGTTTTGTACGTTAACGGAAGCGATATCCGGATCTGTTCCGGCAGTAAAAAACACACTGAGTGTCATGGTACCGTCGTTGTTGCTATTGGAAGTCATGTAAGTCATGTTCTCCACACCGTTGATGGCTTCTTCCAGTGGTGTGGCTACTGATCGTGCCACTACTTCTGCGCTTGCACCCGGATATGCTGCAGTTACCAGTACTGCCGGTGGGGCAATATCAGGAAACTGTGTAATTGGTAATTTGGAAAGGGAAACAATGCCCAATAGAACCAGCAATATGGATATTACTGTGGAAAGTACAGGGCGTTTAATGAATTTTTGTAACATAAAATATTGTTATGTGGTTGAGGTAGGCAATAGCCATCCTGCAGCGTTTTTGGCTGTAAAAAATTGTCTTAAAACCTGTGATAAATCTTTGAACTGGCTATTCCTAACGCGCAGCAAGTATACTATCCAGCGAAATTTTTTGCGGGGTTATTACCGCACCATCTCTTAGTCGCTGTATGCCGCTGTAAACAATGGTTTCGCCTTTTGATACACCTTTTTCAACGATATAGTTATTTCCGCTTTTTCCAACTACTGTTATTAGTTTTCCGGCAACTTTATTGCTGTCTCCAAGGGCAAATACAAAAACTTTGTCTTGAAGTTCAAATGTGCTTTCTTGTGGTACAAGTAGTTTATCTTTCAGCAGGAAAGGGATGCGTATTCTTCCGCTGATACCTGCACGCAATATTTTTTCTTTGTTGACAAATTTTGCGCGAAATAAAATACTGCCCGTTGAGCGGTCGAATTCACCTTGCACCAGTTGTACTTTTCCTTTGTCTTTATAAATTGTATTATCTGCCAGTTGAAGTTCAACAGGCGGCAGTTTTTCTATTTTATCTTCAATATTGCGGCCTTCCACATCAGCAAAAAAATGCAGGAAATCTTTTTCACTCATGCTAAAGTATGCGTGTATGTTTTCCACGGCTGAAAGACTGGTAAGGGGTAGTGATTCTCCTCGTCCGATCAGGCTGCCTTGTTTAAAGTTGATATGTCCGATATAACCACTTACCGGAGCGGTTATTAATGTATAGCCGAGTGTAATTTCTGCACTGTTCTTTCCGCTGATAGCTTGTGTGTGTGCCGCGCGTGCTTCATTTAAAATTGCTTTAGCGGTTTTTAACTGTACTTCTGAAATTACCTTGCCTGCCACAAGTGGAATCAATCTGTCTACTTCTACCTGGGCTTTTTCAACAGTAGCTTTTGTAATTTGAATATTAGCATCGGCTGTTTGACTATATTGACTGTATTCTTTGGCATTAATGCGAAATAGTGGTTGTCCCTGGTTAACCCAGGCGCCTTCTTCAACATAAATTTTTTCTAGAAAGCCGCTTACCTGTGGGCGAATATCAACATTCGCAGTTCCTTCTATAGTAGCAGGATAAGATTGCCAGCTAGTGCTGGAGCCGGTTTCGAGCTGTACAACTGGAAGTGCAGGTGGCGGTGGTGGCGCTTGTTGATTTCCTGCATTACCTGCACAACTGGCAAAATATAATACTGCAGCATAGAGCAAATAAATAGTGAGTTTCTTCATAATTGGTTAACTTTTCTAACAGTGTTAAGTAATTGTGGTTAAAAAAACAGTTTTCAGGCTGTTTGATTTTGTTTAAAAAAACAACGATAAATAATCTAACGTTGTTAAGTAATCGGTTTAAAAAAATAGTACTTCTGTACTATCCTCTTTGAATACTGGATTTGTTTTTGTTTACTTGTTTAAGTTGCTTGTGTTTTATTTAGTTTTTAATAGAAGTAATAATACCTGTGATTGCATCCCGCAATACTTCTTTATTCAGTTCCTGTCTGGTAATTTGGTTGGTTAGGTTGATGGAAATCAGACCATGCACCACACTCCAGAATGTATAATACTTACGGTCGATGTATTCTTCAGATCTTCTTTCCGGAGGGGTTATTTCTTCGATTTTATCCCAAAGCATGTTCATTGGTTTGGCATAATCGGAACAACCGTTTTCAGCCGCACAACAGTTCATTTCCACTCCATACATTACCTGGTATAGCTCCTTATATTCAAAGGCGAAATTCCAATAGGAGAGCCACATTGCTTCTAACTGTCCTTCGGGGGAAGTGCTTAGTTGCCGGGCTTCCTCCATTTTAGCGGCAAGTTTTACAAAACCTATACGTGTTAACTCCTTTAAAATGGCATCTTTATTACTGAAATACTCATAAATAATAGGGGCGGTATAATCAATTTTTTCCGCAATTTTCCGCATACTAAGAGCAGCCCAACCTTCTTCTTTCACGATGTCGAGACTGGCACTTAAAATATTGTGCCTGGTATCTTCTTTAATTTTCTGTATACGGTCTTTGCTTCCCACTTGTTAATCAACGTAAAAAATCTAACGCTGTTAAGCAAAGTTAACAACAGAGATTTTAACCGGCCAAATTTATTTTTGGAAGTGATGCTTCTTTGAGGTTCAGGCTGGAATAAAATTCCTCGATCGCTTTAATTTCGTCCTGATTACCACGTTCTTTAATTCTATTGAGAATGGCTTCTTTTTGGGTAATCCAATCAATGGAATTTATATCGGTATCCCAAAATAGTCCTTTACGAAACTTAGCAAGGTCGGGTTTGAAGCGGCTATTGGTTTTCTTCTTTTCCATCCTTATTTCATAAAATATCTGTAAGGTCATTAAGAAACCTTCCGGAAGTCCCAAAGCTTTTTCGATTTTTAAAGAAAGTGGTGTATTCATTCCGCGCCTTGTTTTCATGATTGCATTTAGCGTTTGTGGGTATTCCCCCAACGAAAGTGCAAACGGGCCCGGTTTAATAGCGCGTTTATCCAGTTCCCTATCTAGAAATGCACCAGGATGAACCCCTTTTAGAAGGTCGATTTTTTCCATATTCAAAACTAAGCAAAAATGTTTAAATAATATTGGTTAGTATAAAGATTTATTATAACATGTTGATTTAGTGCATCTTAACTTTTGGAATGTTCTAGAACATTCCAAAAGTTAAGTTCGAGGGCTACACTTAAATATAAAGGCCTAGTTCAAGCTGATGATCTCTATTTGTTGCCTGGCCGGCTTTGATTTATAAAACAAAATCGCCTGATAAGGATAATACAAGGCAGGTTACGTAAAAAGTAGTAGGGGGAGGGATCGAATCCGCCTGAGGTGGACAGTTAGCTATAGTTCATTATAAAACATAAAAAAAGCCACCTTGTTAAAAAGTGGCTTCAAAGCTGTAGGGGGAGTAAGCCTAATTTTGTACTTCTGCATACTATTGCTGACTCGATTGTGTTGAGCTTCATAGATTTGGAGTCCTGATTGCAGTCCTAGTAGTGCACGATAGTAAATCCAAGTAAAGGGTTTCTTTACCCCAATTTCCAGGGATATTTTGTTCATTATGTAGAAAGGATAATCGAAATGTACTTAAATGAGTAGTAGGCTCTAAAAATCCCCTTAACAATTGTGCTTAGTTTCAATTTAAATCTTTATGCTCCAAATTAACCTTAGCAATTACTTTTTGAATTTCGTCCTCTTGCTTTTTTGTAAAATCAATATCCGCATGACTATCTGCACTACTAATTGCGTGTTTTGAAGTTTCTGGCAGATTTTATATTATGACGATGAATGTCTCGAAAGGGATTTTTTATTTCTTTGTTTATAATTAAAAGAATAAGCCTTTAAAGGCTTTCGAGATACTCAAGTAGTTTCAACCGTTTGGCAATATCATACGTTAATTTTGCAAGCACTCGTTTTTCATGGTCATCTTCATGAAAATAGTTGCCAAATGCAATTCTATACAATTCTTCTTTTGATCCGATATTTGGAAAAGTGTTGTACAATGTTTTCAAATAATCAGCATTTGTTATATAGAACTTCCTAATAATTTCACTCACATAATCTGCGTGGCCACAATAAATTTGATTTAATCGGAATACCTCAATATTTTTTTTGATTTTCTCCTTATGAACTGCATCTTCTTTTAATTCTAAAAAAACAGTCAGATTTGATGCAAGTCCTATTGTAGAATTGTAATCTACAGGAGCATAATTAAAAACTGCATCTTTACCGAAACTGTTCAGGTAAGGGTGAAAATGGTTCTTGAGGCTGAATTTTTTATTATGTTTTAGCCTTGAATTGCAAATTGAACAGCTTGGGATTAGGTTGTAAAAGGACAGGCAGAATAATGCATGATTGCTTTGGGACAAAAAATGATCGAATTCAGGTCTGGTATAATCACCGGCGGTGTCGATAGTAGTGAATGTGTATTGTCGGTTACAATATGGGCAAACTTTTACATCTAAAGCGACACTTAAATGATACGCGTTATAATTCAGTGTTTCTTTACTTCTGAATCTTTTATAATCAAAGACGCGTTTTAAATGTCCATTCAGATTCTTAATATTCTTTGATTTTGCACATAACTTGATTTCTGTTTCAAGCTTTGCCATATCTCCGGGTAATGCAGTAATGATTTGTTTTAGTTTACCATCCTGTTTAAGGTATTCCTTTAACACTTTTGGAAAAGAAGTGAGCTGATCTAGTTTGCCTGTCACAATATTCTCTACACCTAAATAATGTGCCTCACATATATCATTTAGTCTTCTGGTTGTAGTATCTTTAATCTGAATCATTTATCTCTTTTTATTTCAGTAATCCGGGCCTCTATTTTATTTCTTAGAACTAATAATTGAGTGAGTTCGAAGTTTTTCCCCATTTTAATTGCATACAGTTCTAATAATTTGGCCGAAATAATTGGTTCCCCAATAAGATTAATAAATTTCTGTTTATTACCGTCATCATCGGGTGGTGAATTTTTATCTGTGGCCCAGTTGATAAATTCCTGTATTTTTTTTTGCGCAAAACTGCCAACAACTGAATCCAGAAAAAAGGAGTCAGTGTAAAGCATATGAATATTGGCCCCAAATGTGAGCTTTTGAGTAGCGATATCTGTGACTTCGCATTTGTTTTGAGAACCTCGCTTTAAAAAAATCAAATTTGAACGAGGTAAATCTGAAGCGATAAAAGGGGAGTGACTGGTAATAAATATCTGAACTTTTTTGTCCGGAAATATTAAAGTAATGAATTTGAACAGGTGTTCGATATAGCTTTTCTGCCACTGGGGATGAAAATATAAATCTCCTTCATCGATCAATAACCAGAACATTTTTTTGGTTATATCGTTTTTAATTTCATTCAACCTTCCAAACTGCAGAAAAAATGCTTCCTGTCCTGAACTTAGATTTTCCCATTTGTAATCCATAAAACTACTTGGTTCGAGGTAGCGGAAGGAAAAAATCAGGTTTAGAAATGACCATAACTCTTCTTCAATCTTTACGCGAAAGCGCAAAGGATTGCTTATATTCTGCTCAGCGATAAGACTAATTTGGTTAATCGCTAGCTTCATTTTTTCACCCAAAAGATATTCCAGGGTATTGCTCTTATTATTAAGTGGATTTAGAGAAATTGGATGTAAGAAGTTATATATTTCCTCGAAAAGAAACTTCCCAATTCTAATTTGCGAAAACTGCTTGATCTTTTCTTGAATTTGAGTAGCACCAATGCGGTGGGGCTTAAAAATGTCCCATCTAAGTGCATAATAAAAGGAGCAAAGAACAATTAAATTATAAATTTTTTCCTTTGGTTCAATTTCACTTTGAATGGCCTCTATTGCATTGTTGTGAACAAGTTCTAAGTCATTAAACTGAAATAGGGAGGATGTTAAGGAAAAGTTGTCGCGCAGGTATTCAAGTTCGTTAAAATTGAATTCAATAATCAAGGATTGAGGGATATCTGGTAATTCTGTAGTCCCGTTGTTCCGAGCTAATGCAATAAAACTCAGCAGGGTTCTTAATTCTTTTCTGTGATAGCTCTCTGAATAGGGGGCTGAAGGAATACTTTCCTTATTTTCTGATTTGGATTCAAGTGTGGATTTGAAAAATGATTCAAGCCTAGCATTTGTTGATAGATTATGTATGCCGGTATACAATGTTTCGTTTCTATTATCAAAAGAGTTTGACAAATAGCACAATGGACTTACAGGGAACTGGTTGTCTTCAAAGAGTGTGATGCTATTTGAAATCATATTGTAACGATCAATGGGGTAACCTACAGCTTGGTTAACATTGAATTTATTATTCAGGTCATCATCTGATTGGATAGTAACATGCAGGGGCTGTGCTCTTTTAACGCCACCACTTTCATAATAGTAGGTTTCGATTGTGTTGGTTTTATGGTTTAAAACACAGAAGAAAAGTCCACTGGCAATGTCCATCATTCTTCCAGCTAAGAGTTTTATCCCATCCATAAGGTTGGTCTTGCCGGATGCATTTGCTCCCACAATCCCCGTAATATTGACAATATTTTCCGGGAAAAGAGGAATATAGTTGGGATTTAAAGACAGGCTTAGATCAATGTATTTGATACCATTTTTTGTTTCCAACTTTTTTATGGAAAATGTTATTTCGCTGCTGAAATCAAAGCCTTGTTCCTGAATATTCCGGAAGTTATCAAGCCACAAGTAAAGTAGTTCCATTCGATTAAATTTCAATGTAATAAACAGTGGATTATCAGAAACTAACACTAATAATCACCTTATGGGGCTTTACAAATTACATTTTTTCAAATTTACTTTGAAATGATTTACTTCAGTCATAATTATAGCTTAATAATGGCTAAAATGTAGTTTTACCTATGCCAATTAACTGGAATAATATCAGGCCAAATTACAACAACCGTAAAGATGTCTTTGAAGAACTGCTATGCCAAATAGCAGAAAATGAAAAATACAGGGACAAATGCAGTTCCAGAGAATTGGAAAACAGGATGCTAGCAGAGAATATGTATTGGAGAGAATGTAGATAGCGGCTTGCTCATATGTACGGACCCATCGGTGGGGTATAATAACCAAACCGGGTTATTGGTAAAAAAATGCCTTAAGCGAATGAATGGACAAAAATGATCTTGATCTTGTCTGGATTCTGCGGGGTGAGAAGCAACTGATGACAAACGATTATATGGAATTAGAACATGCGATGCGTCTGTATTTCTGGATTTTCTCAGCTAAAGGAAGGAAGTATATGTGGTGACATGCAGTTTTCTCAGAAACATCCCGACAATTGATCTAAAGCAAAGCTTCATTATTGTAAAAAGTTAGCCGTTTTTACACAGCCGATATATTCACGGATCAGTTGTTCCCAGGATGGATTCCCGTGCGGGCATACGAGGGCGTTGAGCACAACCGATTGCTGCGTCTGATACCCTGCCCGGTAAAGTGCGTATGTGTCTACAGAGTAATCATAAAGGCGAACTTCGATAGCGCCGGTTAAAGCATCGAATGAGATACACATTTTCTGCGATCTGGTCGAATTCTGCAATTCAATGAAACGGCAATGCCCCCGCAGGTATGGGATCGTTGAACCAATAAAAATTTGTGCTGTATCAATACAATCCATGACCTGCTCTTCAGAAGGATTGCTATAGTCATGCTCCATAATGTTTCTTGCATTATTCAACCGTAACAGAATTGCAGGAGCACTCACGCCTATGGCTGTTATTTTAGATAATTTCGTAGGGAACGGCCAAAAACGGTTTCTTTCATTCTGATAAAATCCAAAGGATTCTAAAATCAGATCTACCTGACAATGAATGGCGCGTTTCGCATTGCCGAGCGCATTGATCAGCTTGTGATCCATAGCGCTTTCCATATCTTTCTGGGCATAGGAATGATATTGCTGCGGACTCACTTCAAAGCTGCCAGTATAAGCTAGCCGGTCAACATTGCCAGTGGAAGTGGCTCCGTCTGTCTTAAAACCAATGATTTCCTCTATTGTGATTGCCATGTGTTCACCAGTTGGGATTACTAAATTTTCTCTGCCTCTCCAGCTCCGCACTCTTTAATTCGGCCGAAATCTGTGTCTTGATATAGGAGATGATTGGAAGCATGTCCATTTGCGGTTCAATCTGGCTTACTATGCTTAAGACCTTTTGCCATTCGTCAGCATGTATCTGGCCTATAATGACATCTCCGCTGTAGACACCACCCTGGCTGATCCACCATATTTTCTGAAAAGCCTCCAATGTTTTATCTCGTGCCAGATGCCATTTGACAAATTCAGGAAATTCATCAGGTAGTGAATGTTTGAAAACATTTACTATGGCATTGAGTTTTGATTCATCATCAAAATATTTTTCGGCATAAGCAAACAGGAAACCAATGGCACGTTTTCTGTCTTCCTCTGAAAGATTCTTAAAAAACATATTGATATCGTGATCCATGAACCCGTAACTATTATCTATTACATGGTTTATGGTTTGTTCCAGAATAGCAACTGGAAGATTTAATTGCCAGATAAACGACATTTGGTCGTTTGAATCACGATGTTCATACTTGCCTTCCGGATATAACCACTGTATGTAAGTATATAAAAAGGGTGGATCGATTGAAACCAGTTTTCGAAGATCTTTTTTTCCATAGTCAAAATGATCAGAGATTTCTTCCTGCTGAATGTAGGCTTCATGAAGCAGAGGGAGGTGGTCTCTGAGTTTATCTGCGTAATCTGTAAAAAAATCAAAAGGGAGGTTGATCCTAAGGTTGTTTTTTTTGTTTTTTTCGATTACTATTGTGACAATATCGAAAATCAGGGTTGGCCAATACGGCTCATATTTTAAATATTCATCGAGCGCCAAGTAAATAGATGTAGTTAAGGAAGTAAACATCCGATGAAATTCTGTTGTCAATTCGGGGTCAATAAAATCCTGGCTGGCCAGGGCGAATATCGTAAGTAACCATAGTTCTTTTTTGGAGTTCTCCCATCGCTTAACCAATTCCAATAAGCGCCATGTATTTTCTTTTGTGCTGTTCACAATTGATCTAATGGCAGTTGCTGGAACATGTGCCCCTTGCGGATAATCTGCCATTATTTCTTCCAGTAAAGCAAAACCTGTTTGCGGGTTGCGGATAAAATTTTCGTCTAAAATTATATCGAGGGATTGTTGAACACTGTTCCCGGAACCACCAGTAATTTCTTGCAGGTTATGAATGGCTTTCAACAGAGGGGCAGCAGAATCTATGTTATCAATTACGAAACCTTCACGAAGCTGGGCTGTTTTATGTTTTCTGAAATCCTCAAAATTTTTTACTTCAGGATTCTGTTTTCCCTTTGAAAAATCCCATTCCAGCTTTTTCATGTACTCAAACTCTGAATTGTTGAATTTCTCTTTCAACTGTGTTACTCTTTCATCATTTATCCCAATCCATTCCATGAGCTCGAAAAACTGGTTTGCTGATTCAACATCCGTAATCTTGTCTGATTCCAATACGTTGTCCAGCAATGGCAGGTAAAAATCCAGGTCGTATATCCAAATGTTTATATCAGGTTCCCGTGATGCAGGCTTAAAATTAACTATTGCCTCTTTTACCTGTGCCTTTTCACTGGCCAACAGGTAAGCAAAAGTTTCCCATATTTTTTTTCTGATTGATTTTATCGGTTCATTAAGCGGAATTTTATAAAAGTAAAATTGTATAGCATTATTCCGCTTGCTTTTTGTAATCTGGTAATTGTGTGATAGAAAGGTCGGTGCCAACGCGAAAAAAGATGCGATATAATGCTTCTCACCTTGAAGTGCACTGTCGCAAACTTTTTGCATAAGCAGGGATTGTCTTTGAAATCCATTGACTTCATCTGAAATATCACATTTGATATTCTCACGTATTTTGAAAATTAATTCCGGGAGTGCTCCAGGCACTTTTTTACAGTAGAAGAACGATAAGTCAAGTGCCATCCCATATTCTTCAACTGGGTATGGATAGAATCGGGCAAGCTGCTCCAATGTATCATCTCTGTCCCAGCTAAAAGCATTCATTTCATAGCTCGTTGTATAATTTTGCTCCTCAGGTTGCGGCAAGTCCTGAATACGTTTGTAGTAATAACCCAATAGCTCTGTTCTCTTAAAAAACCAGAAAAAAGAAAAGTATTCATGCATTTTTGCCGGGTCATTTTCAACACTGGCCTGGTATTCATCAAGGGTGTGAGATATTTTTTGAAGAATTATATCTTGCCCAAACATGTTATGCGATGGAATGATGTTGTCGGAAAAGCGTTTTTTCCATTCAGGAAAATAAGTAAAGAGTAATTGCCGGAATGACAACAGTTCTTTTTTGATGAACACCAGGAAAAAGAAGTAGGTAGCCATCACCTGCTCTGAAATCCTTGCAGTATTGAACTGTATTTCTACCAATTCTCGTTTATGAAGCGTATCCAATGCTTCATGGAATTGATAATAATCTATGTCAAATATTTCAGTCATCTTCCTTACAAAAACTTTATCCGATCTGTCAATCGTAAAAAAGAAGGCGATTAGTCCCAGTGTTTTTAAAAGCAAGGTGTTGGTGAAAATATCAGAATCCCTTATAAAGGTGTCAAAGTATGCATCATATAAATCACTCACTGAACCATTTAAAAACGCACTTTGTTTTTCCTTTGCTACACGGGCAGCCATGATTGCTAACCTGGGATTACCTTCCGCAATTTCTATGATTCGGTCCTGAAATTGTTTGTTGATTTTTCCAAAAAACTCATCTGAAATAATCTGCCGGATTTCTTCATCTGTAAAGCGTGGTATATTGATTTCAACTGGATTATACTGATTGCATTCACGCAAGACTTCTTCCAATGCATAATTTCTTACTGTCAGGATGATCTTGATGCTGCCTTTTCTTTTTTCACGGAAAATTCCAAGTAATTGCTGGAAGTTAGCCTGTTGACGATTTGCATCATCTACGAGTAAGAGGTAGTTTTTGTCAGCTTCAAGCTGGATACGCAAATCGTTGTATATGTCAACATCTTTTTTTGCAATTACAAATGCGTCATAATCCTTATGGTCGTTAAGAAAGTGATTGATTGCTTCCAGGGCTAACTTTGTTTTTCCCACACCAGGTGCGCCTTCCAGAATTACGATATCTGTATTGCGGAGTGAATTGATCAATTGATCAAGTTCCTTTGTTCGGTTGAAGAATTTATTATCCAATGGAGTAGCTACCATTCCACCCATATTATTGTATTCAGCGATAAAATTTTCAAGGGGTAATATCTGGCCCGTATCGAGGGAGATGCCTAAAAATTCATTGGCCAGTAAAAAGTATTTAGTAAGTATTTCTATTGATAGCCATTCAAGCCCTAATAACTCAATCCTGACACCATTACTTCGTGCGTGTTCAAAAATCATGTGCTCATCTGCGGGTTTAAGCCTGGAATTAAAGCAGATGATGACCTTGTCTATTTCTGTTTTATCAATTCCCGTCAAGGAGGTGTTCAGACATTTATCTATGTCTTCAATAATCTTTGTGGCAAGACCATCGGCCTGGGAGGTAAATTCTATATAGCGCAGTTCACCATTTTCCATATGGAAAAGTGAATCCGGTGTGCCGGCTTTGGTCTTTGCTTTACCCAGTTGGCTTCCAAACCTGTTAAAACTTGCCAGACTGCCTTCACGTCTTACTAGGTAAGCATCGCAAATGTTCTGGAACTCACCGGGGCCCAGTTGGGCCAGACGGTCTTCGATATGCTGTAATCGCCCGGTCATATATCAGGTTAAGCGTGTAATAATGTGGGATACTATTAAAATGGGGGGTAACATAAAATTACGGATATAAACAGCCTTAAGAAAAAATTTCCTTTACTTCTACATAAAGATTGCCAAAGTTTTCCCTTTTCCCAACAGCAAGGCCAGGTATTGGAGATTCATCATTCAACATGCAGCTAAAAACAAAACTGAACTCGAATTTCTTTTTATAAGTTTTATTCTGGATGTCGTTATACGAGATGTAGAAATACAATGAAGGCAGGTCTTTAATTTCGTCATAAATAATCTTACCGGTTCTGTCTGCATACAGTAAATCATGTTTATAGAAAATGTACAAAATCAGTATATCCAGGTAATCTTCAGGTATGTTTATGGAAGATTGGACTGTATTTAAGTTTTTATATTCCAGAAAGTCTATATTTCCGACAAATCCATTATTAGATTCGTCTATTCTCCAGAACCATGTCAAATCATTTTTGGATAAATTATAGGCTTTTTTATTCTTCTTTAAACCCAGTCCATCTTCAATGATGAATTTTCCTTTAGATTCCTGACTGCGTAATATGCGAACTGCCTCCTTATAATCAAACTCCCATTTGTATTCAATTCGTTTTGCTGTGCCCAGGCCGATATTATGCAGGCGGGTTGCTATCCAGTATGAAGGTGCCTGGAATATGGATGTGTCATATTGATAGCCTGGTGGAGGGTCTACATCGAACTGATCCACCGGTTTATACTTTTTGTATTGCATGAAGCGGATGTGGCAAAGGTGTTCGCCGAAGGCCGGGCTAAACACCTGCGCATGTGTACCTGTAATGTATAATTCAGGCCTGTAACTGCTCTGGCGCTGCCGTTGCATTTCCCTGATCGAACGGTATGCAATAAATGCAGTAATAAAAGTGCCTATTGAAGACAATACAGCAATTACATTAGCCGGATTTGAAATAATATCTTCGTAAAAACTGTTTGGCATATCTGTTAATTATTCGATTGATTCTTCCTGTTCATTTTTTATCTGAGTGAAAATCTTTTTTCTAAATTGAACAGATGCATTCCAAAAATATCATTCTCATCGAAAGAATTGTCTGATTTTTTCAATGTCGCTGCATCCCCTGCATCTCAACTTTTGGGAAGTTCCGAAATTTTCCAAAAGTTGAATTCGCGGGCTACGAATAAGCATAAAACCCAACCCAAGCTGATGCGTGGGATTAAAACAAAAACCGCCTTGTAATATCCTTACAAGGCGGTTTAGGTAAAAAAGCTGTAGGGGGAGGGATCGAACCTCCACGAGGCAGTTAGCTATAGCGCAAAGTTCAGTGGTCGACCCTGGTCGAACCGATATTGCTACCGATCCGGCTCTACACTACGTTTGTCCTGTTATCCTCACCCCCGAGACAAGAGGGCATGTCTGCCGAAAATTTCATCACCCCACAGTATATAAGAACTTTCTCTTTGTTTGATGACACAATATTAAGCTAAATGGCCTATTCGTTACAAATAATTCAATAAATATTTTGAAAATATAGAAAATATTCAATAATATTGCTTAATTGTTTGATTGTATCAAAAAATATACCTGAAAATGTCTGCCAAATTAAATCTTGACAAACTGGATTACCAGATCATCCAGGAAATGATGGAAGATGCCGAGATATCCTATGCCGACCTTGGCAAAAAACTATTTGTATCCGGTGGTACCATACACGTACGTATCAAAAAACTTGAAGAACTAAATGTAGTGAAAGGTAAAAAACTATCCGTTGATCTCAAAGCCCTCGGATACGATGTAATCGCTTTTATCGGCGTTTACCTTGAAAAAAGCTCCCTCTATGATACCGTAGCCAAAGAACTGAAAAAAATTCCACAGATCGTTCGCCTTAACTATACCACCGGCAACTATAGCATGTTCGCTGAAATAGTTTGTAAAGACATCCAGGAACTTCGCTACGTGCTGCACGACGAACTCCAAAAAATAAAAGGCATCGAAAGAACCGAGACCTTTATCTCCCTGGAAGAAAGTCTTGATAGAAACGTAGTGGTACTTTCTGAAAACAGCTAAAACATCTGTCAATAAATTGTACATTCATCCTGCATGAGCAACAATTCCTTCAATATGGCAGAAACAGCCAGCATATTGCAAAACAAATGGAGAAGCATTCTCCTGTTTACAATATTAACCGCAGCAGTAGCAACAGCTACCGTTTTCCTTATGCCCAAACAATACCGCTCCGCTGCAAAACTTATCTCCGCTAATCCTCAACTGGCAGATAAATCGCGCCTGTTCAATGAAAATATACAATCACTCTATTCTTATTTCGGTTCCGGCGACGACCTCGACCGTATTATGGGAATTGCATTACTTGATACCTCACTGAAACAACTGGTGAAAAATTTTAACCTCACCAACTATTACAAACTTAGCAAGGATACCGAAGCGTTATTACAGCGTAAGGCAGTTTTAAAACTGCGCGACGATCTGCTGGTGCAAAGAACAGAAGAAGGTCAACTCAACATCAGTTGCTGGACAAAAGATCCTGTTTTGTCTGCCGGTATCGTAAATGCATTGGTGAAAATCATTGAAAACAAACTGGAAGATATCTGGCAATCGAATTACCGCGCTACCAAAGAACAACTCAATCTTTCCATTACACAAACCGAAGCATCCTATAAGCAACTCTTTGATAGTTTGTCGAAAGCCCCTGCTCCACAAACTTCCCTTATTCAAAAACATATGGAAACACTGCTGGATCAATTAACCCAGTACCGCAAAACAGCAGCAACTGTTCAATTAATCGGAGCCACCGCACCGGTAGCACTGTATGTGCTTGAGCCTGCTGTACCCGCAGCTAAGGCAGAACGTCCGGATAAACCCGCCATCATTTTAGCGACAGCCATTGCGGGATTTCTATTTTCACTCCTTCTTGCATTATTATCTAATCGCAAACAAGCATAAGCATGCCTTCCGCTATTTGGGCATACCAAACAATGGAACGATTGGTCTTTTTAACTGCAACCATAGTGGCCATACTCACCCAACAATGGCCTTGGATGCTGGTGCCCTTCGCATGGATAATCGCACCATTATGCTGGCAACAAATTGTTTTACACACAGATAAACTTTTCTGGTTACTGATCGCCCTGTTGCCCCTTTCCACAGAACTAAATATTACCCCTTCTTTAGGACTCGATTTTCCCGATGAGGTTTTGATGGTGCTACTTACAGCACTTACCCTTTTATACTGGTGGCATAAACCCAAACAATTCCCGATTACTATTTGGAAACACCCACTTTTTTTTATACTCATGCTTCATTTAGGATGGATCATCATCTCCACCATTTATGCAGTTGAACCTTTACCTGCCATTAAATTCCTGCTTGCTAAAATATGGTATATCGTGCCCTTTGTTATTTTACCCGTTATATTGGTTAACAGTATCAAACGCATCGAACAACTTGCTGCATGCCTGTTATGGACCATGGGATTTGTAGTGGTGGTTACTTTAATGAGACATGCCAGTACCGGCTGGCGTTTTGAAAGTATCAATCGTCACCTTTTTCCATTCTTTCGTAACCATGTGAACTATGCATCTATGCTGGTGTGTCTGCTGGCCGTTATGTTTTGTGCATACTACCTCACTGCAAAAACTTCCCGTTATAAAAAGCGGATATTGTATGTTTTACTGCTTGGTATGTTGGCACTTCTACTCGCTTATTCAAGGGGTGCCTTACTTGCGGCAGCAGCAGGTGTTTTCAGTATCTGGATCATTCGCAAAAAACAAATGGCCGCTTTATTGGTATTCACCATCACGGCGGTATTAATTTCTACGAGTTGGTTGATAACAGATAAGCGTTATTTCAGGTTTGCACCCGATCATGACAGAACCATTTTTCATACCGATTTCTCCCAACACCTTTCTGCAACCGTTGCCCTAAAAGATGTATCGAATGCAGAACGCTTTTATCGTTGGGTAGCCGGTGCAAGAATGCTTGCCGATAAACCACTCACCGGTTTTGGTCCATCTTCGTTTTACCTTCACTACCGACCATATACCGTAAAACGTTTTGAAACATGGGTGAGCAATAATTCCGAACACTCTACGGTACATAATTATTTCCTGCTAACCGCTTTAGAACAGGGTATCATTGGACTACTCATTTTTTGCCTGTTATATTTTTTTATGCTGTTGCGTCTGCAAAAAATCTATCACCAATTACACAGCTATTTCTATAGGGCGGTAACTATGACGGTAGCAGTAATACTGGTAATGATCGGTGTAATAAACTTCATCAGCGATATGATTGAAACCGACAAAATCGGCAGTCTCTTCTGGCTCTGCATGGGAATGGTATTTGTTTTGGAACAGAGGCTTAAGGAAGAGAGGGAAAGCTTTGCTTGAGGGGGTGAATTGTCAATTGTCAATTGTGAATGGTCAATAGGTAGCGGGCATTTTTGGATAGTGACTCATTTTCATACTGTCAACTCTTTTTCACCATTCACAATTGACAATTCACATAGCACAATTCACCCCTCCCCCCTCACTTCCAACGCATCCCGCAGCCCATTGCCTAGTAGGTTGAAAGAAAGTACCAGCAGCATGATGGCGATGCCCGGGGCGAGGGCGAGCATGGGGTTATTGGTTATGATGAAATTATAGTTCTCTTTAATCATCAAGCCCCAACTTGGTTGCGGGGGTTGAACGCCAACGCCGAGAAAGCTAAGTCCTGCTTCAATTACAATGGCCGATGCGAAATTGCTCGCAGCTATCACCATAACTGGTCCGAGTATATTTGGTAAGATATGTTTAACGATTGTGCGCAGATGGGAGTATCCTAACACCCTGGTGGCTTCAATATATTCCAGTTCACGAATGGCCAAAACCTGACCGCGAACCAAACGGGCTACATTCACCCACATGGTTAATCCGACAGCTACAAACACCTGCCAGAATCCTTTACCCAACACAAGTGTGATGGCAAAAACAAGTAGGAGCGTGGGGATACTCCAGATTACATTCAGGAACCACATGATGATATCATCTGTTCTGCCCCTGAAATAACCCGCTAATGCACCCAGCATAATACCGATGCTCAAAGAAATCAATACCGCAATAATTCCTACCGCAAAACTTACCCTTGTACCAATGATGAGCCTGCTGAGTATATCTCTCCCAAACTTATCAGTGCCCAGGTAAAAACGGGTTGTAATAACGGGAACTGTTGCGGCTCTACTGCGCAGTATTGCCTGACGTTCTGTGATGTTATCGTCTACGATACGATCGTAGACCAGGCTATCTCTATTGATACTATAATTGGCACCAACTGGAATATATTGCCACTGGTCTGGTGTCCCTTTAATCAGTTTTGCAAAAAAGCTGGTTGATTGAACAGATTGCTCCCTTTTGATCAGGAGAAGGTTTACATCAAACCCTGGTTTCTTGCTGCCTATTTCCGGAATCATCCGGTTGGCATTGGGTGAGCCATCAGGGGCGATAAAATAGCCAAATATTACAAGCAGCAAACTCAGTGTGATGAGTATCAATCCAAAAGCAGCTCCTTTGTTACGAAGCAACCGCTTAATAAGTGATGACGTATGATGGGTAGAAGTCACAGTGGAAAATTAAGCAATTATAAAGATGGCCGATTAGAAGGGAGCATTGACCGATAACTGCAATAATCGGATAAACGTTTTGACGGATTTGGTATCATTTATGTAAGTATTTTAATATGTGGAATTTCATTAAATATCTTGGTTTGCTGATTTGTTTAGTATTAGCAATCGTTTACTCATGGTGGCCGGAAAAAAATGAAGCCAAGCCATAGTAATTATTTTACCCTTCTACCCTTCCACTGATAAGATCCAAATTTACCGAGCCAGCCGGCAATCACCGTATATAATAAGTGCAATAGCTGCATAAGTGGAAAATACAGCAACACCTCTTTTTGATTATAGAATTTTGCTACCGGCCGCATGAACATCAGTTCCACCACGGTTTTCAGCAACATCAGTGTTAGCCAATGGGCAATTTCTCCACTCACAAATAAGTTCACCGGAAGTAAAACCAGCAATGCAAGGTTTACTGCATATACCAATGCAAGTATGCGAAATACGTTTTTATCGTCGTAGCGGTCTGCTTTACTCGCCCAACGGATTCGCTGGTTGATAAAGCCCTTCCAGCTATGCATGGGCTCGGTTCTAACAATGGCTTGCGGATGAAAAAGATAGCCCAGTTGTTTGGGATACTGTTGTTGTATTTTATACATCAACAACATATCATCACCACTTGCAATTGAATCGATGCCCTTGAATTGTCCCACTGCATAAAACGCAGCTTTTTGATAAGCCAGGTTGGCGCCATTACACATGGTGTGATAACCTGCTGAAACAGCAGCGGCAGTAATACCCTGCAAACTCATGAAGTCGAGTAGTTGAAACAACGATAACACCCCTTTCTCATGTGTAAACATAACCGGAGCCGCAACAAACACGGATTGGTATTGTTGTATATAGGCATCAAATAGGGTAAGCCATTCGGGCGACACGGCACAATCAGCATCAGTAGTTACAATCCAATCACCTTTGCTTTCGCTGATGGCTATTTCAATGGCTTTCTTTTTATAGGCGTTTAATGGATTCCCATCAAGGTATTTTTCGAGGTGAATCAGTTTGAGATTTGGATATTCTTTTTGAAGTGCTTCAACAATTGCCACTGTTTGATCAGTAGAAAAATCATTAACCACAATAAGTTCGGTGAGTGTGGCAGGATAGTTTCCATTCAGTATTGTTCTGATACATGCTTCTATTCCCGCAGCCTCATCGCGTGCAGGTATTATGACGGTAAAAAAATGTTTAGGTGTCAGGCTATTATTTGCGCGGAAAGGTTTTAATTGTTTAAACCATTTTCGGTATTGAAGGATGAGCCAACAATATGCCAATACTAAAATGGTTGTTACGATAAGTCCGGCAATATACATGCAGCAAAGAAACTTATTTATGTTTATATACCGGAGTAGAAGATGAGCCTCAATGTTGAATTATTTTTAAGAAATGCGGTTTGAATTTATGTTGAAGCAAATGATGTCCCGCTTCCAACTCCTGTATATGCACCAGGGATTCAATTCCTGCCTGTAGTTTATAGCCATGTTTCGCCACGATAACACGATCATATTTACCAAACAACAGGTGTACGGGTACTTGATGGGTAGCGATTACTTTTTTCAATCTTTTTAATGCAGGAGAAAACCTTCGCATGCTGGTCCATCGTTTGTACAACCTGTCTCTTTCGACAGCATCATCCAGGTAATGATGCGCAAATTTGCTGATACTTTTATTGAATAGTCCAACTTGTGTCGTTAGTTCCATCAAAGCAAACATCAAGCCCGGGTATTGCATGGAGAAGCGAAAGAGTTGGTTCCCGATCCAGGTTCGGGTAGATAATTTTTGCCAGGGGTTATTGTGTAATCCATCAGGTGCAGCTAAAATTATGCTGCTGATATGCTGAGGGTAGAGCTCCAGTAAACGTAAACAGATTCTTCCTCCCATACTATACCCCATCAACTGAATTGGTTTGCCGGATGGGACCATTTGAAGTACTATTTCCATCAGATCGGCAGGTTCCAGTAAAAGAGGTCCGTTCCATTCAGTCTTACCATGAAATGGCATGTCAAAAGCTATTATGGTATGTGTTGCTGAAAGTTCTTCTGCCAGAAACTCAAATTTCCCTCCTTCTTCCCCATACCCATGAAAACAGCATAGCCATTGGCTCCCATGCCCAAATTGCTGGTAATGAAGCCTTGAACCATGTATTTCAATAAAAAGCGGTGCTGGCATAGAATTTTAAGGATTTATTCTTGGCAATATCAAAGAAACAAATTTACTTTGAAAATAGTTGCATAACTAACTATATGTCAAACAACCAATTTAAGCGCGGAGAATTATATAGTGTTATCAATGGGATGGCTTCAACAGCCGTTGCCAGAAGATTGCAGAAGAATTTTCGGAATGCAGGATTAGAGATCACCATTGAGCAATGGAGTGTTTTGTATCATTTGTGGAAGGAAGATTGTCTGAGTCAACAAGAACTTTGCAACCGTACTTTCCGCGACAAGCCCAGCATTACGCGTTTAATTGATAACCTCGAGAAACAGAAACTGGTTAAAAGAACGGCATCCAAAGAAGACAGGAGAATAAACCTGGTATGTCTTACAGAAGCCGCAAAATCATTGCAAGACCTCACCATTGACCTTGCTAACCAAACCATGAATGAGGCTTTGATAGGAGTGAATAAAGAGGAGATTGAAACGGTGAAATCAGTTTTTCAAAGGGTGTATGATAATTTGACGTAGTGCACTACGGTACGATGAGCTGATTGATCGCAGTATTTACTATGGACTATCGACCATGGACCATGGACCATAGTCCATAGTAAACGCTGAAAAAAATATAAAAATCTTAAATACCTACTTCCATGGAAACAACAAAACAAGCGAAAGCCTTACAAGGTGGTGAATGGCTCATTAAAGAGAGCAATCCCTTCGACACGTTTATACCAGAGGACTTTGATGAAGAACAGAAAATGGTAATGGACATGTGTACCCAGTTCCTGGATGCTGAGGTATTACCGATTGTAGAACGTATCGACAAACTTGAAACAGGTCTGATGCCTTCTCTGCTTGAGAAAGCGGGTGAACAGGGGTTATTGTCTACCTCCTTTCCGGAACAATATGGCGGTTTAGGGAAAGATTTTATTACCTCTACCATCGTGAACGAAGGATTGGGTGGCGGACATTCTTTTTCTGTTGCAGTAGCTGCGCATACAGGTATTGGTTCACTGCCTATCTTATATTTTGGTACCGAGGCACAAAAAGAAAAATACATACCCAAACTCGCCAGCGGTGAATGGAAAGGTGCTTATGGTTTAACAGAACCGAATAGTGGTAGTGATGCATTAGGCGCAAAAACTACGGCCAAGCTGAGTGATGATGGAAAATATTATATACTGAATGGACAAAAATGCTGGATTACCAATGGTGGTTTTGCTGACGTGTATACGGTATTTGCAAAAATTGACGGTGATAAATTTACGGGCTTCATTGTTGAGCGCGGTTTTGAAGGATTTACACAGGGGCCGGAAGAACATAAAATGGGTATCAAAGGTTCTTCTACCGTTCAACTGTATTTCCAGGATTGTAAAGTGCCGGTAGAAAATGTGTTGGGAGAAATTGGTCGTGGTCATGTGATCGCATTTAATATCCTCAACATCGGTCGACTGAAATTATGTGCTGCTGCATTGGGTGGATCAAAACGTGCAGCTACAACTTCTATACAATACGCAATTACCAGAGAACAGTTTAAAATCTCCATCTCCAAGTTTGGCGCCATCAAACATAAGATGGCTGAGATGGCGATTCGTATGTGGGTTTGTGAATCGGCGCTTTACCGTGCATCTAAATGGATCGATAACAAAGAACATGAATTGATGGATAGCGGTAAAAGCTTTGCAGAAGCCTTACTTGGCGCTGCCGAAGAATTTGCCATTGAATGTGCCATGCTGAAAGTATTTGGTAGCGAAGTGCTTGATTATGTGGTAGACGAAGGCGTACAGATTCATGGAGGTAATGGCTTTAGCGATGAATACATGATTTCAAAAGCCTATCGTGATAGTCGAATCAACCGTATCTATGAAGGCACCAATGAAATAAACAGGCTGTTAACTGTTGACATGGTATTAAAACGTGCCATGAAAGGTAAGCTTGACCTGATGGGTCCTGCAATGGCCGTTCAGAAAGAACTGATGAGTATTCCTGATTTTGGTACAGAAGAAGAAACTGCTTTCAGTAAGGAGTTAAAATATATCGCCAATTTCAAGAAAGCAATTCTGATGGTAGCCGGTGCTGCCGTACAGAAATTGATGATGCAACTCGAGAAAGAACAGGAAGTGTTGATGAATATTGCAGATATGGCCATCGAAACCTATAATGCAGAAAGCGCACTCTTGCGTGTGATGAAACTAACCGAAAAAAATGGTGCTTCTGCTACCCAGTTACAGGCTGATATTATGCGTACTTATATCTATGATGCGGCCGATCGTATCAATAAAGCGGGTAAAGATGCCCTGAATAGCTTTGCTGATGGGGATGAGCTTCGTATGATGCATATTGGACTTAAACGCTTCACCAAGGTAGAGCCCTTTAATTCAAAAGATGCCCGTCGCAGGATCTGTGAAAGACTGGTGGCAGACAACGGCTATCACTTGTAAGAAAAAAAGCAGAAAAAAATTACCAGAATTCACAAAGATTTCACATATTTGGTCTTTGTTTTACGGTTGCTTGCTCAAACAAAGGTCTCACTGTTGAAAGCAGTGAGGCCTTTTTGTTTGTATTTACTGTAAATTGACCGCATGAAAACGGTACTGTTCAGTTTCTTTTTAGCCTTAGCAATTAGTTCCAGCGCCCAGTCTGGTTTTTACACACCCTGGATCGGCAGGTCAACCGGTAAACTGCCAGCCCTCGCTTATGGATTGGGGGAAGACAGGTTAGGTGGTGCTAAAATGGGTTATATCGATTCGAATATTGCATTAAGGGTAATGGATACTATCCAGGGCATGTATCTCATACAATTATCGAAATTTCACCAGGCATTTATTGAACCGCAATATGTAAAAGCTGATAGCGCAAACTCTCTAAAACCCTGGTACCTTACAGGGTCAATCAGTGCAAAAGGTGATACGACTACTTTTACGGATAATATTGCTGTTATCATGGAAGAAAAACTTCCTTATAAGAGCTGGATGGAAATTAATCCTTCTAAAATTGTAGTAGACATTTACGGCGTACAAAGCAACACCAACTGGATCACACAATTACAAACCCTGGAAGAGGTAAAAAATGTTTACTACCAGCAGGTAGAAGATGATGTTTTCCGGTTGATCATAGAATTAAAACACCAACAACACTGGGGTTACAGTATTTCTTATGTTGGAAAATCATTGGTGGTAAAAGTACGCAGGCAACCTAAAATAGCAGACCTCAAAAAATTGCGTATTGCTATTGATGCAGGACATGGCGGAACTAACTCCGGCGCAACAGGTATTAAAGCAAAAGCTTCTGAAAAAATATACACGCTTCGTTTTGCAAAAGCCTTACAAAAGCAACTCAAATTAAAAGGGGTAAAAGACATCATCATGACCCGTACCAACGATACCACTTTCGATAATAAAGACCGTATCCTTTGGCTGCAGGAACAAAAGCCCGATTTGGTGATTAGTCTGCACCTGAATTCAAGCAGTAAGGAAGCAATAAATGGCACCAGTACCTATTATAAACATATTGGATTCAGACCCCTTACCACTGCTATATTAAAACGTATGCTGGAATTGAACCTGAACGAATTTGGAAATGTAGGCAGCTTCAATTTTGCACTTAATTCACCAACGGATTTTCCAAATGTGTTAGTTGAAATTGCCTTCCTCAGTAATGCAGCAGATGAGAAGAAAATCATCAGTACTAAATTTCATAACGATGTGGCTACCAAAATTCATTTGGGGTTGATAGATTGGTTGAAGAATTTGAAATGATGAAGTGAAATTAATAAGCCACAGATTCACAGATTATGAATGATTGCTGTCTGGTGAAATTTAACTGCGAGTTGTAAGTCAAGCGTATAATAGAACACAGATTTTCATGATTTTCAGGATTTATCATGATAGATCTTGAAAATCATGAAAATCTGTGTTCTATTAATAGCAGATAATGCATTTACGG